>NZ_FMZU01000069.1 GCF_900101545.1 Variovorax sp. CF079
CCTTGGCCTCGCGCTTGGTCTTGAAGCGTTGTCCGTGCAGCCGCTCCACCTTCAATGACCCGAACAGGGTCTCGCTGCAGGCGTTGTCCCAGCAGTTTCCCTTGCGACTCATGGAGCTGGTGATGCCGTACTCCTTGAGCACGTCCCTGAAGTCGTGGCTGGCGTACTGGCTGCCCCGGTCGCTGTGGAAGATCAATCCTGCCTGCTTGCCCGGGTGACGCTTGAACCACGCCATTCGCAGCGCATCGATCACGAGCTCGCGCGTCATGTCCTCTCGCAGCGACCAACCCACCACCTGGCGGCTGAACAGATCGATCACCACCGCCAGGAACAGCCAGCCCTCGTCGGTGGCGATGTAGGTGATGTCGCCCGCCCAGACCTTGTCCGGCTGCGTGACGGCGAATTCACGGTTCAGCAGGTTGGGCGAGATCGGCAGGTCATGGCGGCTGTCGGTGGTGACCTTGAAGCGCCGCTTGCCCTTGGCGCGGATGCCGTGCAGCTGCATGAGCTTTTGAACCCGATCTTTGCCCACGCGAATGCCGCGTGCGAGAAGCTCTTTCCACACACGCGGCCACCCGTAGCTGCCACGTGTCTCGGCATGGATGGCCTTGATGTGCACCAGCAAGGCATCGTCGCTCAGGTGGCGGCGCTGCGCGCCGCTGGCTTTGCGCACGAAGTGCTCGTGGTATCCCGCCATGCTGATTCGCAGTACTCGGCATTGCACCGAGATCGGCCACACTCGTCGGTGGCGTTGGACGAAGGCGTACTTCACCGCTGCGCTTTCGCGAAGTACGCCGTCGCTTTTTCCAGGATATCGCGCTCCATCTTCACACGCGCCAGTTCCGCACGCAGCCGGCTGATCTCCATTTGCTCAGCGCTCACCGGCTTGCTGTCAGCACCGGTGAGCTTGCCTTGGCGCTGCGCCTTGACCCAGTTGAACAGCGTCTGCTCGACCACGCCCAATGTGCGGGCTGCCGCCGCGATGCTCTGGCCACCTTCGACCAGCCGCACAGCCTCTTGCTTGAACTCCAGCGTGTAGCGCGCTCTCGTCGTCTTCGTCATTTGCGTTCTCCTTGCTTGCATTGAAACACTCAGCAAGGGATACGTTTTT
>NZ_FMZU01000067.1 GCF_900101545.1 Variovorax sp. CF079
AGAAAATGGCAAAAGGAAAATTCACCCGCACGAAGCCGCACGTGAACGTGGGCACGATCGGTCACGTGGACCATGGCAAGACCACGCTGACGGCGGCGATTGCGACGGTGCTGTCGACGAAGTTCGGCGGCGAAGCCAAGGCCTACGACCAGATCGACGCGGCGCCTGAAGAAAAAGCGCGCGGCATCACCATCAACACCGCCCACGTCGAATACGAAACGGCCAACCGCCACTACGCCCACGTCGACTGCCCCGGCCACGCCGACTACGTCAAGAACATGATCACCGGTGCCGCCCAGATGGACGGCGCCATCCTCGTGTGCTCGGCCGCCGACGGCCCCATGCCCCAGACCCGCGAGCACATCCTGCTGGCACGCCAGGTCGGTGTGGGCTACATCATCGTCTTCCTGAACAAGTGCGACATGGTGGACGACGCTGAGCTGCTGGAGCTCGTCGAAATGGAAGTGCGCGAGCTGCTGGACAAGTACGAATTCCCCGGCGACGACACCCCCATCATCCACGGCTCGGCCAAGCTCGCCCTGGAAGGCGACAAGGGCAAGCTGGGCGAGGAAGCCATCATGAAGCTGGCTGACGCGCTGGACACCTACATCCCCACGCCCGAGCGCGCGGTCGACGGCACCTTCCTGATGCCCGTGGAAGACGTGTTCTCCATCTCCGGTCGCGGCACGGTGGTGACCGGCGCGGTGGAGCGCGGCGTCATCAAGGTCGGCGAGGAAATCGAGATCGTGGGCATCCGCCCGACGGTGAAGACCACCTGCACCGGCGTGGAAATGTTCCGCAAGCTGCTGGACCAGGGCCAGGCCGGCGACAACGTCGGCGTGCTGCTGCGCGGCACCAAGCGCGAAGAAGTCGAGCGCGGCCAGGTGCTGTGCAAGCCCGGCTCGATCAAGCCGCACACGCACTTCACCGCCGAGGTGTATGTGCTGAGCAAGGACGAAGGCGGCCGTCACACGCCGTTCTTCAACAACTATCGCCCGCAGTTCTACTTCCGCACGACGGACGTGACCGGCGCGATCGAGCTGCCCAAGGACAAGGAAATGGTCATGCCCGGCGACAACGTCAGCATCACCGTGAAGCTGATCAACCCGATCGCCATGGAAGAAGGCCTGCGCTTCGCGATCCGCGAAGGCGGCCGCACCGTGGGCTCGGGCGTGGTGGCGAAGATCCTCGAC
>NZ_FMZU01000064.1 GCF_900101545.1 Variovorax sp. CF079
CTGCGTTGGTTCATCTCGGTGCTGCTGTGATTTGCGGTGTCTTCACGCATGCACGGGCCGTGCCCGCCGCGACCTTTTAATCAGCATTTCCCTAGAACTTGAATGGCGCGAAGCGGCTCGCGCCGATCTGCTGTCCATCGTTGAGTACATCGCGCAGGACAACCTCGATGCGGCGCTGGCACTCGTCGCGGAGATCGAGGAAAAGGCCGAACGGTTGCGGGAGCAGCCCAAGCTGTATCGGGCCGGGGCGTGTCAGCGGCACGCGCGAGATGGTGGTACGGCCAAACTACGTGGTCGTGTATTCGGAATCAACGATTGCCGTGACGATTCTGCGCGTCTTGCACGCCGCACAGATGTGGCCGCCCGCACGTCCCTGATGGAATGTTGTAGCTCGGATTGATGCTCGACTCGAGCTCCAGCACGATGTCCATCAGGCTGGGGCCTTCGGACGAATTTGCCCGCCAGACTGCCGCACTCTCGCACTCGAAGGCCTCGAAGTCATATCTGGCCGCGCGCCAAGGCTGCAAGCGGGCTCGGCGCCCTGACTTCCGCTGCTATCGAAGAAGATTTCAGCAATGCGTAAAGCCACAGAAAATTGTGAGCATGGTGGCACGCGGCTTGCGTAGCCTGTGCATTCGGCGCGATCGCTTTGCAGACGCACCAAGCTGAACCTGTTGTCTCCTCCACCCCTCTTGGTGGATTTACTCCCGGGGCGCGAGCCCCGGGGGCTTTCTCGCATCGATCCGCTGCGTGGGTGCTGCAAGCAACGCTTCGCCTGCGCCGGGGGAGGGCTTGCGTACCCCTCTTGGCTTGCGCACTGCCGCCAGCGCACCGGCGAGCAGCGCACGGGTTCCGTCATGCGATCTCCTCTCTTCATCGAACTGCCCTTGGAGGTCGTCCAGGCGCTGCTGCAGCGCCGAACCTTGCGACTGGGCCTGCGCCAGTGCGATGCCCTGGGCGGCGAGTTGATCACGCAGGGCGCGTTCGGTCTGCTGGGCAGACTGCTGTGCATCGCGCAGCGCCTGACGCTCGGCGTCGAGCAGTTCCGGCTTCCTCGCCGCGCACGCGGCGCTGCTGCTCCTTTGAAAGGTCGCCCTCGAGCTGCTTCGTCGCCTGGCGCGCGCGGTCGACATCGGCGAGCATGCGTGTCTCATGCGCGGGGCGGCCGTTCTGGAGGTTCTGGTAGCTGCGCCTCCGAACTTGCGGACCGTCTGGAGCGCGACCTTTGGCGGATTCCCATTCGCTTGAATGCAGC
>NZ_FMZU01000061.1 GCF_900101545.1 Variovorax sp. CF079
AATACTGGAGCCACCCGCTCATGGCTACGCCCAATGAAAAGCTCGCCGCTTCCCTGCACGTGCTCAAGTCCTTGCAAGACAAGGGCATCCAGGTGATTCAGGCTTCGGAGGCGCCCGAACTCACCCGCGTACACCGCGAGCGCCTTCAAGCCGCAGGATTCCTGAAGCCGGTCATTCAAGGCTGGCTGTTGCCGAGCAACCCCGAAGAGGGTGACGGCGACTCCACCCACTGGTACGCGAGCATGGAGGTGTTCGTCGCGGCGTACGCGAACGCCAGGTTTGACGACAAATGGCAATTGAGTCCAGAGCTATCGCTGCTCAAGCACAGCGGCCACACCAGCGTGGCCAAGCAGATTCAGTTGCACTCTCCCGAAGCCAGCAATAAGCACCAGGACCTGCCGCATGGATGCTCGCTGTTCATGTACAAAGTGAAGCCGCAGACTCTGGTCGGCGGACGCTCGCCCGGTGCGAGCGGGTTAATTCTCGTTCCGCTCCCGGAGGCGTTGATTCGGGTGAGCCCATCCTTTTTCACCGGCCATGAGCTTGCAGCCCAGGTTGCGCTTCGGCAGGTCGACATCACGACGCTGACGGGTCTTCTCCTGGAAGGCGGCCACAGTGTGGTTGCAGGGCGCATGGCGGGAGCCTTGCGAGCGGCGGGTCGAGAGGCCGACGCCAGCCAGTTGGTGGCTACGATGAAGGCCGCGGGCTACGTCGTCTCCGAAAACAACCCCTTCGAGCGGCCGCTGGCGCATATTGGCGGCCGGCTCAACGAGTCGCCCTACGTCCAGCGCATGCGAGCCATGTGGTCGAGCATGCGCGAGGAGGTGGTGCAGCGGTTCGAGACAGTGCCTCGCCGTCAGCACACCGAAGTCCAGGAACTGCTGGCAGACATTGCCGCCCGGTATGTGGCAGACGCGTACCACTCGCTGTCCATCGAAGGCTACCGCGTGAGCATTGAACTCATCGAGAAGGTGCACAACGGAGACTGGAGCCCACTGACCAGCGAGGAGGACCGCAAGACGCGTGACGCCATGGCAGCAAAGGGCTACGCGGAAACCCACAAACACCTGCGAGAGTTCATTGGCCAGGTGCTGTCATCGAGCAAGAGTCCTGCGGTTGCATTCAAGGAGGACTTCTCTCGGTGGTACGTGGCGCTGTTCTCGCCGAGCGTAACCGCGGGCATCTTGAGGCCTCGAGACCTGGCGGGCTACCGAAACAGCCAGGTGTTCATCCGCAATGCGCTGCATGTCCCGCCGGGCCCAGACGCGGTGCGCGACTGCATGCCGGCGCTGATGGAACTACTGCAGGAGGAGAATCATCCGGGCGTACGAGCGGTACTGGGCCATTTTATGTTCGTGTTCATCCACCCCTACATGGACGGCAACGGGCGCTTGAGCCGCTTCCTCATGAATTACATGCTGACGACGGGCGGCTACCCTTGGACCATCGTCACCGTTCAGTCCCGCAGCCAATACCTCGCAGCCCTTGAGCAGGCAAGCACCTACGGAAACATCAAGCCGTTTGCCGACGTCATCTGCGGCCTCATCGAGGCGCAAGCTGCCCAGCCAATCGAGCGCATCACACAGCGACCGGATGCGGGCGATTGGACGAAGCCTCTGACTTGAGCGGTGCTGCCCGAAATCGAGTCCTTCGTCGCCGGCGTGGCCGCGACACTACCG
>NZ_FMZU01000058.1 GCF_900101545.1 Variovorax sp. CF079
TCAGCGCTGGTTGGGAAACAGCCGTTCGATCGGACAGTGCGTCTTGATGAACGGCGACTTGATGACGATGTAGCTGAAGTACTTCGCAATGCCGATGTTGCGTTCGAGCAGTTCCTCGATCACTTCCTGGTAGTGGTTGACGCCCCGCGTCAGGAAGCGCAGCAGGTAGTCGTAGCCGCCGCTCACCAGGTGGCATTCGAGCACCTCGTCGACCTCGCGGATGGCGGCCTCGAAGCGCACGAAGTCCTCGCGGTGGTGGTCGGACAGCGTGACCTCGGTGAACACGGTCAGCGTATCGCCGAGCTTCTCGAGCCGCAGGTGGGCGCCGTAGCCGGCGATGTAGCCGGCCTGCTCCAGCCGCTTGACGCGGATCAGGCAGGGGCTGGGCGAGAGGCCCACCGCGTCCGCCAGGTCCACGTTGGTCATGCGCCCGTTCTTTTGCAACTGCGCCAGGATGCGCAGGTCGAGTCGGTCGATCTTGAAGGCTTCTGACATGGCGGCGCCGAAAAACGAAGAGAGCCCGATTCTGCGTCTGTCTCGATGGGTTGCCACGGCGGCGCGCGGGCTTTCGCTCAGGCGGCCAACGCAGCGCGAACGTCGGGCGCGTCGAGCACCTCGTCGAGCGTCTTTTTCAGCCGCGCGAACATTTGCGCGAACTCGTCCTCGGTGAAGGTGAGCGCCGGTGCGAAGCCGAGGATGTGGTCGCCGAAGGAGCGGAACACCAGGCCGTTGCGGTAGCCCGCGGCGAAGATGCGGTCGGACAAGCCCAGTGCGGCATCGAAGCCGCGCTTCGTGGCCTTGTCGCTCACCAGCTCCAATGCACCGAGCAGGCCGCGGTAGCGCGCGTCGCCCACCAGCGGATGCGCGCGCAGCGCGTCGAGCCCGGCCGCGAAGTGGGCCGCACCGCGCTGGCCGTTGGCGAGCACGCCGCCTTCCTCGTACAGGCGCAGCACCTCGAGCGCGACCGCGGCGCCGACCGGGTGCGCAGAGTACGTTGCGCCATGGCCGACCGATGCGCCGGCCGGCGCGCCGTCGGCGATGCCGGCGTAGACCTGCTCCGACATCATCGTGGCGCCCATCGGCACGTAGCCGGCGGTCAGGCCCTTGGCCATGGTCATCAGGTCGGGCTCCACGCCCTCGGCCTCGCACGCGAACATGGGGCCGGTGCGGCCGAAGCCGGTGATGACCTCGTCCACGACGAACAGGATGCCGAGCTCGCGCGTGGCCTCGCGCATGGCTTTCAACCAGCCCTTGGGCGGCACGATGACGCCGCCCGAGCCCTGGATCGGCTCGCAGAAGAAGGCGGCCACGTTGTCCGCGCCCAGCTCGGCCACCTTGGCGCGCAGCGCCGCGACCGAGGCGGCGATCAGCGCCTGCGGGTCGGCGCCGTCGGCATGGCGGTAGGCGTAGGGCGACGGGATGTAGTGCTGCGTTGGCAGCGGCAGATCGAAGCCGCGGTGGAAGGCGGGCAATGCGGTCAGGCCGGCACCGGTGGACGAAGAGCCGTGGTAGCCGCGCTCCAGCGCGATGAACTGCTTCTTGGATGGCTTGCCGATCGCGTTGTAGTACTGCACGATGAAGCGCACCGCGGCATCGATCGCCTCGGAGCCGCCGAGCGTCAGGTACACGCGGGTCAGCGACGCCGGCGTGATCTGCACCAGCTTCTCGGCCAGGCGAATGGCCGGCTCGCTGCTGAAGTGGAAGTAGCCGGTCGCGTAGGGAAGGCGGCGCATCTGCTCGGCCGCAGCCTGCACCACGCTCTCCTGCCCATAGCCCACGTTCACGCACCACAGGCCTGCGAAGGCGTCGAGCAGTTCGTGGCCGTCGGCATCGGTGAGCCACGCGCCGCGGCCCGAGGCGAGCACGGTGGGGCCGCGCTTCTCGTGCACGCGCCAGGGCGAGACGGGATGGATCAGATGCGCGCGGTCGATCGCGTCGAGCGC
>NZ_FMZU01000060.1 GCF_900101545.1 Variovorax sp. CF079
CCGTTCGCGCAGTTCCGCCGAGATCTGGAACGTCCGGAAGGCTTGGATCTGGTCCTGCGGTGAGCCGTACCAGATCGAATCCGTGCCCCACAGCACGTTGTTCTCGCCGCACGCGACGATCAGTTTCCCGAGGGCGTGAGCCGCCTGTTCGGGGTCACGCATCAGGAAGCGCCACGTGCTGCCCAGCTCCGCATAGACGTTGCTGTTCGGCTTGACCTGGTGTTTGCGCAAGGACGTAATCAGCGTGTCGATGCCGTCGCTCTTACCGCTCGCGTCGTAGGCCTTTTCGGTCACCGTGCTGACGAAGCCCGAGTGATAGATCAGGAAGTTCACGTCCGGGTAACGCCTGGCGACGACGCCGATGTCGCTGCACTGGCTGTGCTCATAGGAGCGTGGTCCGAACGGCAGCCCCTTGTGGATGCAGATGTTCTTGACGCCCAGTGCGCGAGCCTTCTCGATGAACCGGATGCCGACGTCGTCGTGCAGGAAGTAGCCCTTGCCGTTCGGTCCATACTGCGTGTAGGTCTTCCACGCGCTGATGCCCCACCTCTCGTGCAACTCGTCCATGCCCTTGAGGTCTCCGGGCTGGTTCGGGTTGACGCGTCCATGCAGCAGCAGCCGGTGCGTTCCCTCAAGCTTGTCGACCAGCCTGCGGACCTCGTCGGCGGCCTGGATCGTGACCGGTTCAGCGTCGCGAGCGGAGGGCACGAAGGACAGCACCATCACGTCGGTGTCGCTGTCCATGAACACGTCCTTGAGGAAGACCTCCGCGCTCTTGGAAGTGCCTTTCGGCGTGTCGATGAAGTGGCCCTGGACGTCGAGGATGAACTCCTGCCTGGCGGGGCCGACCTGCGCGCGCGCGAGCTGCATATCCAGCGCGGCGTCGCGGGGCAGCTCGAAGAAGCCGCCGGTCCTTCCGGCCGCGGCGTTGGCCGCGTTGAAGGCCAGCAGCGTGCTGGCTGCGCCACAGGACGAGGTCAGGAACGCTCGCTTCGAGCATCCCAGCCGCTTCGCGTTGGTTGCCGCGGCCTCGTGTGCGAGGCGGTTGGCTTCGATGTTCGCCGGCCACAGCGACACCGGTGCGAACTCGCCATTCGAGGTGCTGTCGAGCTTGATGGGAAGGCGCTTGCCCTCAGGGTCGCTGTCATGCATGGTGGTCCCCCGGTTTGATCAAGAAGCCCCGCCGGCCCGCCAACGGCGCCATGAGCCCCCTTGGTTTCGGCGAGACCTGCCGATTCTGCTCCGCGCCGCGGGGCTCGGCCCTAGAAAACAAGCTAGGCACGCCCGCGGTAAACCGCCACCCATTGCCGGGGGACATCGAACCCAACGCCACCGACGCAGCAGTCGCTCTGAGTCCTTGGCCGCCCTCCATGTAGGCCTCGACCGGCCGTCAGTTTCTGCTTCTCTCATGGACCGATGGATCTGCGGCAGTCGACGTCATGATGGGCGCCAATGACTTACCTAGACGAATTTCTGCAGCAGATCTCCACGAGCCTTACCGACGAGGACGTGCTGGGACGCTTGTCCCGGTGGCAGTTCGAGCGCCGGGGCGACCAGGTGAACGCGATCGATACGCTCAATGCCCAGCTTGGCTATGGCCAGACGGATGACCGGCGCTTGCAACCCGGCCACTTGCCAACTACAGCGATCGGGTGGCTCGATGGCCTTGTCGTCGTTTCAGCAAATCCTGGCTACAACCCCGATCGCAACGGACTGGAGAACGCGTTTCGGTCGACGTCGGCTGAGGGAAACCAAGCGTTCTGCAAGGACTTCTTCAGCCGTTATCTAG
>NZ_FMZU01000057.1 GCF_900101545.1 Variovorax sp. CF079
GGGCGTGGCGTCCTGGCCGAGCTGCTCCTGCGCGGCATCGCCGGGCAGCACCGCGGTGATCGAGAAGACGATCACCGACACCGCCAGCAGCGACAGCAGGGCGAGCGCGATCCGCTGGCCGAGGAGCTTCAGGATCACTGGGTTCATGAGAGGACTTCCAATGCGGTCCGATGCGCGCGGGTCAGGCTTCGAGCCAGACGTTCTCGGCGAAGTTGTAGCCCATCAGGCCGCCGAGCGGGATCGGGGACAGTCCCTTGAGCTTGGAGCTATGGCCATCGATGCTCGCAAGGAACAGCGGGATGCCGATGCCGGCTTCCTGGTGGATCATGGTCTGCATGTCGGCATACATCTGCTTGCGCTTGGCCAGGTCGGTCTCGGCGCGCGAAGCCAGCAGCAGCTGGTCGAACTTCTCGTTCTTCCAGCGCGATTCGTTCCAGGCCGCACCCGACTGGAAGAACTGCGTGAGCAGCACGTCGGCGCTCGGGCGCGGGTTGACGTTGCCGAAGCCCACGTGGCTGTTGAGCCAGTGGTTCGACCAGTAGCCGTCGGCCGGCATGCGCTTGAGGTCGAGCTCCAGCCCGGCGCGCTGCGCGGTCTGCTGCAGCATCAGCGCGATTTCCACCGAGTACAGCGCCGCGGGCGATGCCACCACCGGCACCTTGCCCGTGATACCGGACTTCTGCAGATGGAACTTGGCCTTGTCGAGGTCGAAGGGCCGCTGCGGCAGGCCGGCGAAGTAGAAGCGGTTGGTCGGATCGATCGGCTGGTCGTTGGCGACCACCGCATAGTCGAGCGCGATGGTCTTCTTCATCTGCTCGCGGTCGAAGAGGTGCTTCATCCCGAGCACGAAGTCCGGGTTGGTGCCGGGCCCCACGTCCTTGCGCATCACGAGGTCGGAGTACTGGCCGGACTGGGTGACGAAGATCCCGAAGCCGGGCGTACTCTTCACGCGCTCCACCGAGCGCGGATTGACCGAGCCCACCAGGTCCATGCCGCCGGACAAGAGCGCATTGACGCGCGCGCTCTCGTCGCCGATGCCGACGAATTCGATCTCGTCGAGGTAGGGCTTGCCGGGCTTCCAGTAGGCGTCGTTGCGCACCACCAGCGAGCGCACGCCGGGCTTGAATTCCTTGAGCTTGTAGGGGCCGGTGCCGATGCCGGCGTTGAAGTCGGTGGTGCCTTCCTTGACGATGTGGAAGTGGAAGGTGCCCAGGATCACCGGCAGGTCGGCGTTCGGCGCGCTGAGCACGAAGGTCACTTCATTGGGACCGGTGGCCTTGGCGCTGTCGATCTGGTCGGCGAGCACCTTGGCCTTGGAGGCGGTGGCCGGGTCCTTGTGGCGCATCACCGAGAACACGACGTCGGCGGGCGAGAGCGCCTTGCCGTCGTGGAAGGTCACGCCCTTGCGCAAGGTGAAGACCCAGGTCTTGGCGTCCTTGGTCGTGAACGATTCGGCCAGCGCCGGCTGCGGCGTCAGGCTGCCGTCCAGCGAGGTCAGGCCGTTGTAGATCATGTTGCAGCGCGAGTAGTCGGTCTGGTTCGACTGCTTGGCCGGATCGAGCGTGTCGGTCGCGGCGGCGGTCGCGCCGGCCACGCGGATGCGGCCGCCCTTCCTGGGCGTCTGCGCATGCGCGGACATCGCCGCGCCCGCGATGCCGCCGGCCAGTGTGGCCTGCATGCCGCCGGCCATCAGCATCGCGAGGATGTCGCGCCGCGTGGCGCCGCGCCTGAGCGACTCCATCACGCGAAGGCTTTCGCCGGGACCGACGAGGTTTTCGAAGCTCTTGTTGCTGCTGCTGTCGCTCATGGTGGGGTACTCCTCTGGTTGTCGATGAAGAAAAGGCGCTCAGGCCAACCGGTCCTTGAGCGTGTAGTAGAGGCCGATCGCCGGCAGGAACCACGGCGGGCCGAAGTGGCCGGGAATGGCGGGCCAGTCGCGGCCCTGCCAGG
>NZ_FMZU01000056.1 GCF_900101545.1 Variovorax sp. CF079
TGGACACGGACTACCTGATCGGGCTGGGGACGCTGGAGGAGCGGATGCTGATCCTGGTGGACATCGACCGGCTGATGTCGAGCGAAGAGATGGGCTTGATCGAAAAAATGGCCGCTTGAGCCAAGGGCCCCCACATGAAAGCAACGAATCCGTCGAGGCGAGCGCCTTCCTTTGTTTCGCTGGCGCGCATCCTGACCATCCGGGCCGGCGTGGCCATGCTGGCACTCACGGTGCTCATCCTGGCGGTCTTCTATGCGCTGGCCTCTGCGCAGCAGCAGCGCAGCGCCGCGCAGTACGCGAATGCGAAGGCCGAAGCCATTGCCCGGTCACTGGACATCTTCGACCAGACCATGCAGCTGAACACGGAGAACGCCTACGGCGTGTTCCGGCGCCAGTTCGCGGCCACCTTCGTCCTCGAGGACGCCGCGCAGGGCAGGTTGACGAACCACGGCGTTGCGCTCGACGGCAGCTCCACCGCCGAAGTGGATGCCTTCGCGCGCGACTTTCCCGGCGCCAACGCCACCGTGTTCGTGGTGCAGGGCGAGGACTTCCGGCGGATCACCACCTCGGTCAAGAAGGAGAACGGCGAGCGGGCCATCGGGACCCTGCTCGACCGCAAGAGCGGCGCCTATCCGGTGCTGCGCGCCGGCAAGAAGTTCGTCGGGCGCGTCACGCTGTTCGGACGTCCCTACATGACGGTCTATGAACCGGTGCGCGATGCTGCCGGCCAGGTCGTCGCCGTGCTCTACATCGGCCTGGACATTTCGCGGCAGCAGGCGTCCTTCGGCGAAGCGGTGAACAAGACCCGCATCTTCGACAGCGGCGGGCTCTACGTCGTCAATTCGAGCGGCGGTGCCGCGGCGGCGACGCTGGTGTTCCACCCGACGGCTGCCGGCAAGAAGCTGGCCGAAGTTCTTCCGCCGGGCGCCGATGCGGCGGACTGGCTCGCGCGCCTGGGCAGCGGCGACGGCACGTGGATCGACAACGCGCCTGCCGTGCTGGGGCAGGCGATCGAAGGACGGCGCTATGCCTCCGCGGCCAAGAGCGAAGCGAACGGCTGGCTGGCGGTAGCCGAGGTTCCCGCCTCGGAGGTGATGGCCGAGCTGTACCGCCAGATGGCCTGGCTCGCCGGTGCCATTGCCCTGGCCGCCGTGCTGCTGGGCATCGCCCTGGTCGTCTTCATTCGCCGCACCGTGCGGCCGCTGAGCCTGCTGAGCGAGCATGTGCAGGCCATCGGCGGCGGCGACCTGTCGCGGCAGCTGGCATCGGATCGCCGCGACGAGATGGGCGTCATCACCCGGTCCGTCGAATCCATGCGGGACGGCCTGGCGCGCGTGGTGAGCGGCGTGCGCGAGGGCACCGATGCGATTGCGACGGCCTCGGGGCAGATCTCCGCCGGCAACCAGAATCTCTCGTCGCGCACCGAAGAGCAAGCCAGCTCGCTGGAGCAGACCGCGGCTTCGATGGAAGAACTCACCAGCACGGTCAAGCAGAACGCCGACAACGCGCGCCAAGCCAACCAGCTGGCGCTCTCGGCCTCCGAGGTGGCGGTCAAGGGCGGCGACGTGGTCAGCCAGGTGGTCCACACCATGGCCTCGATCAATGCGTCCTCCAAGAAGATCGTCGACATCATCGGCGTGATCGACGGCATTGCCTTCCAGACCAACATCCTCGCTTTGAACGCGGCGGTCGAGGCGGCGCGTGCCGGCGAGCAGGGCCGTGGCTTTGCGGTGGTGGCTTCCGAAGTGCGCAACCTCGCGCAACGCTCTGCCGCCGCGGCCAAGGAAATCAAGGGCCTGATCGACGATTCGGTGGGCAAGGTCGATGCCGGCAGCCAACTGGTCGGCGAAGCCGGCAGGACCATGGAAGAGATCGTGGGCAGCGTGAAGCGGGTGACGGACATCATCGGCGAGATCACGGCGGCGAGCCATGAGCAGACCCAAGGCATCGAGCAGATCAACCAGGCGATCACGCAGATGGACCAGGTGACGCAGCAGAACGCGGCGCTGGTCGAAGAGGCCGCGGCTGCGGCGCAATCGATGCAGGAGCAGGCCGGCAACCTCGTGGAAGCGGTCAACGTGTTCAGGCTGGATGCCGGCACCCGGCCCGCTCTCCCCAAGTTTCAAACCTCATGAAGAGACGCAGATGAACGCAACAGACGCATCGAAGCAGGCCGCGAAGCCGCTGGAATTCCTTTCCTTCACGCTGGGCGAGGAGGAATACGGCATCGACATCCAGAAGGTGCAGGAGCTGCGCGGCTACGACGCGGTGACGCGCATTGCGAACGCGCCG
>NZ_FMZU01000070.1 GCF_900101545.1 Variovorax sp. CF079
ACCGGCGTGAGCACCGCCGATGCGGCCGGCATCGGCGGGGTCGATGGCGCGGGCAGCATCATCGTCAGCGGACTGCGCTACGACACGGACACCGCCGTCATCAACCTCGAGGATGCCGCATCCCTGCAGCTGGGAATGAGCGTGAAGGTCAGCGGGCCGGTCAACGCCGACTTCACGAGCGGCACGGCCCGCCGGGTCGATTCGGCGGCCGATATTCGCGGCCCGCTTTCGTCGGTCGATCTGGCGCAGGGCAGCTTCGTCATCATGGGCACCACGGTGACCACCGACAACGCCACCGTCTGGGCCGATGCGGCCGGACTTGCTGCCATCGCACCCAACACGACGCTGCAGGTCTGGGGCTTGCCGGCGGCACCTGGCGTGCTGCGGGCGACGCGCGTGGAGCAACACGGCCCCTCGGCACCGATCCTCACCGGCACGGTCCAGAACCTCGATCAGGCACGACGCACCTTCACGCTCGGCAGCTTCGTTGTCGACTACAGCGTCGCGGCCCTGAGCGGCAGCCCCGACGGGCGCCCGCCTGCCAACGGCACCCTCGTGCGCGTGCGTGCGAGCACCGCCCTGCCGGGCCGCCTGCCTGCCACCCTCGTGCAGTGGTGGTACCCGGTGCCGACGGCGAACACCACGCCGGTCCAGCTCGCGGGCGTCGTCACTGACTACGCGGGACTGGGTTCGCTGCGGGTGCTGGGCACGCCGGTGGACGCCTCTTCCGCGCAGATCACCGGCGGGCCGGCCGGCTCGGTCGGCAATGGCGTGAAGGTGGACGTTGCCGGCACGATGTCCAACGGCATCCTCAAGGCCACCAAGCTCAAGATCAGGCATATCCCTGGCACCGGCGGGCCGGCGTCGTTCACCCTGATCGGGGCCATCGGCAACTTCAGCTCCGCCTCGAGCTTCCGGGTACGCGGACAACCCGTGAATGCCGGCGGCCCGGGCGTCGTGTTCGTCAACGGCGCCGCGTCGAACCTGGGCAACGGGGTGCGCGTGACCATCGAGGGCGAGCAGGTCGTCGATGGCGTGCTGATCGCCAC
>NZ_FMZU01000054.1 GCF_900101545.1 Variovorax sp. CF079
TGGATCTTCCACTTCCTGCACAGGCGGCGCACCGCGTTCTTCAGCACCACCTCGTAGGGCTGCCAGTCGCCCAGCACCTCGTCGAAACGGTAGGCGGTGAAGTCGGCGATGAACTGCTCCATCTGCTCGGCCGGAATGCGGTCAGCAAAGATGTCGCGCGTCATCTCGCTCATGCGAAAGCGCGTGAGGGTGCCGTAGCAGTCGAAGGTGATGTACTTGGGACGGATGCTCATGGTCTCTGTTCCTTGGATGAGAGATGTAAATGCGACGAACTCATGACGAAGCGATTGCAGCACGCAGCAGCGCCGGCGTTGTAGGGAAATGCAGGCCCTGGGGCGCGGAAGCTGCGGTTTGGAGTGGGTGCGGCGGCATGCCTTGCGGTCTGCCCTTTGCGTGTGCAGCGACACACCTCGGTGCGTTGCTGCGAAGGCGACGGGCACGCTTTTGAAGCGCCAGCGGCTGCCTCATGCTCAGGCCATGATCCACACCTTGCGCACGGTCTCGAGGGTGCGCCAGGTGCCGGTGTAGCCGGGCTTCATGATGAAGCAGTCACCAGCCTTGTAGGTCACCGGGGGCTGTCCGTCCTCGGTGATCTCGACCACGCCGGACAGGATCAGGCAGAACTCCCAGGTCTCGCCCTTGATGGAGCGGTTGACGCCGGGCGTCGACTCCCACACGCCAGCGCGCACCTTGTCGTCCTTGGCGCTGTCGACGTCCCAGTTGCGGCACACGATGTCGCCTTCGATGACGCGTTCGGCCGGCGGCCGGTATTCGCGCGCATCGCCGAGCTGGTCGAAGTTGAAGTTGAAGTTGATGAGCAGATTTTTTGACATGGAGAGTGGACTTTCAGGAGGGGTGGAGCACGACCCTGATGCTATGTTTGGGCGTTCCCGCGTGGGTGCCGAAGCCGAGGCCGAAAACGGTGGCAAATGCGCGATTGGCCGCGCGGCAAAGCGCAATCTGCTTTGCGCGGGCAATGCCTGAGACTGCCGCAATCAGTTTGGGAAGTCGTTGCCTGCCGCCAGTGCCGGACCGATCTTGGTGACCGCCTGCGTGATCGGGAAGTTCCAAGGCGCGATGGTCGCAACGACGCCGTAGGGCTTGCCGATTACCAAACCCAAATGGTCGATGCGCGTCGCCGCGACATCGCCGCCCAGCTTGTCGGCGCTTCTGCAATGAATCTCAGGCAGTCGTTTGAGTAAAGGACGTCCACGGCCAGGACCTGCCTGACGGGCCGCGTCGACCCCAAGGCTTCGATCCGAGCGAGCTCGTCGCTCCCGGTGTCGATCAGGTCGGCCCAGCGCCGCAGTATCCGGGCGCGTGCACGGCGCTCCCGTAGCCCAGTCCGACGTCTGGAATGCGGCCTGCGCATTGTTCACCGCGCGATCGACGATGGCTGCAGCGGCGATCGGTACCTCGGCATAGACCCTCGCATCGGATGGACGACGAACCTCCAGCACGTCACCCTCGTCATTGAGCAACACACCCCCGGTGAAGTGTCCGTTTGGAAAGACGGTCTTGTCGGGGTCGAAATCAAGCGTGCTCAAGTCGGGTCGAAGCTTTGCATGGCGATCGATGCCAGGGAGATGGGCTCAGCATTTGTATGCGTAAGCAGGCCCGTCGGCGCAGCGAATTGCAAAACAGGCACGCTTTGCAGGCGAAGCTTGCGAGTTGCGAAAGAGCGCGAATTCGGTCTGGAGAAAGGCGCGGATGTCGTCCAAGATGAGCTGCTCTTTTGCTCGCACAAAGACCTGCCGATGCCCGCCCAGACACTGAACGCACCCGCTCTCGACGGCGTGGTGCTGAGATCGATGACCGCTGCCGACCTGCCGCTCGCGCACGCGTTGACTGCTGAGCTGCGCTGGCCGCACCGCCCCGCGGATTGGGGCCAGGTCTTCGCCCATGCCGCGGGCATCGTTGCCGAGCGCGACGGTGAGCTGGTCGGCACCGCCCTGCGCTGGCGCTGGGGCGATCGCCACGCCACCATCGGCCTCGTAATCGTGTCGCCGGCCTGTCAGGGGCGCCGCCTCGGCCACCGGCTGATGAGCGCGCTGCTTGAAGAGCTCGAGGATTGCACGGTGCTGCTGCATGCCACCGCCGAAGGCCGAGGTCTATACGAGCGCCTGGGCTTTGTGCGCACTGGCGAGCTGCGGCAGCACCAGGGCGTGGCCCACCCGGCGCCGCTGGTCGCGCTGCCGCCGGGCTGGCGCCTGCGGCCCGCCGGCCAGAGCGAGGCGGCATCGCTGCAGGCGCTCGATGCCGCGGCACGGGGCATGCCGCGCGATGCGCTGATCGCGGACCTGCTCGCCGCGTCCGATGCCTGCGTGGTGCTCGACCACGACAATGCGCCGCGCGGCTTCGCGATGCTGCGGCGCTTCGGGCGCGGTCACGCGATCGGTCCCGTGGTGGCGCCCGACGCCGAAGGCGCGAAGGCGCTGATCGCGCACCTCGCCGGGATGAACGCTGGAAACTTCACGCGCATCGACATCGACTTCGCCAGTGGCCTGGCCGAATGGCTGGAGAGCATCGGCCTGCTGCGTGTGGATGCGCCGACGACGATGGTGCGCGGCGCGCCGCTCGCCAAGGCGCCGGAGGGTCCCGCGCTGTTCGCGATCGTCACGCAGGCCGTGGGCTGAGTTCGATGGGCGCGACCACCTTTCTCTACAAGTCCGATCCGGTGCGCGGCCGCCAGTGGGCCGAGGTCTTCCGGCGCCGCGCACCCGAGATCGACTTCCGCATCTGGCCCGACATCGGCAACGCAACGCAGGTGCGATTCCTTGCGTCGGCCTGGGCTTCGATTGCGCGGGATGGAGCCGCTCGCGGCACGTAGTCGACGGCGTGCAATGCCATGCGGGCACCGACGAGCTGCAGGCCTTCCTCGCGCGCACCGAGATCCTCGTGTGCCTGCTGCCGCTCACCGATTCGACGCGCGGTTTTCTCGATGCCCGGCTGTTCTCGATGCTGCCCGAAGGCGCGGGCCTCGTGCACGTCGGGCGCGGGCCGCAACTCGTTGATGCCGACCTGCTGGCCGCGCTGGCCAGTGGCCGCATCGGCGATGCGGTGCTCGACGTGACCGAGCCCGAGCCGCTGCCGCCGACGCATGCCTTCTGGCGCCATCCGAACATCCAGCTCACGCCGCACATCGCGAGCGTGACCCAGCCCTTGAGCGCGGCGGAGGTGGTGCTGGACAAGCTGCGGCGCTTCGAGGATGGCGAGCCGATGATCGGGCTCGTCGATCGCGCGCGAGGGTACTGAGGCGCGCCGCAGGATCTGCCGTCGCGGCGCGCACAACCGCAGCCTGCTTCGCACAAGGCCCTCAATGCAGCACCAGCGCGAGAGGCACGCGGCCTAAGCTTTTGGACATCCTAAAGCCCGACGCCCGCCCTCATGACACACCCCACCGCACTCCCCACCCTGGCTGCGCTCGACGCGATCGACCGCGCGCATCTGATCCATCCCGTCTCGCCCTGGCGCGTGCACGAGAAGCGCGGCCCCACCGTGCTCGCCTCGGGCCG
>NZ_FMZU01000052.1 GCF_900101545.1 Variovorax sp. CF079
TGGATCTTCCACTTCCTGCACAGGCGGCGCACCGCGTTCTTCAGCACCACCTCGTAGGGCTGCCAGTCGCCCAGCACCTCGTCGAAACGGTAGGCCGTGAAATCGGCGATGAACTGCTCCATCTGCTCGGCCGGGATGCGGTCGGCGAAGATGTCGCGCGTCATCTCGCCCATGCGAAAGCGCGTGAGGGTGCCGTAGCAGTCGAAGGTGATGTACTTGGGACGGAAGCTCATGATGGTCTCGGTTCCTTGGGTGGCAAATGCGACAAGCTCATTACGAAGTGATTGCAGCACGCACAAGCGCTCGGGTTGTAGGGAAATGGGGCGCCCGGCGCACGAAAGCTGCGGTTTGGAGGGGGTGCGGCGGCATGCCGTGCGGTCTGCCCCTCGCGTGTGCAGCCGCGCACCTCAGTGCGTCGCGGCGAAGTCGATGAGCACGCTCTTGAAGCGCAGGTTGGCCTCGACCGCCTGGCGGCCCAGGTCCTTGCCGATGCCCGACTGGTGGTAGCCGCCGGTGGGGATGACGAAGTCGGCGCTGCGCCCGTAGCGGTTGATCCAGACGGTGCCGGCGGAGATGCCACGCATCGCGCGCAGCGCGCGGCCGATGTCGGCGGTGTGCACGCCGGCCGCCAGGCCGTAGTGTTCGTGGGCGGCCAGCGCCAGGCCTTCCTCTTCGTCGCCGAAGGTCTGCACCGTGAGCACCGGTCCGAAGATCTCTTCCTGCACGGCCGGGTTGGCCGCGTCCACGCCCTCGATCAGCGTGGGCCGGAAGTAGGCGCCGCCGGGGCCGCCGTCGAACAGGCCGCCGCCGCAGCGCATGCGGCCGCCGGCCTCGCGCGAGCGATCGACGACGTCCTGGATGCGCCCGGCCTGCAGCGCCGAGATGATGGGCGGCAGCGTGGCCGCGTCGTCCCAGGTCGCGCCCGGGCGCAGCGCTTCGAAGCGCGCGGCGATGCCTTCGAACAGCGCCTCGGCGATGCCGCGCTGCACGATCAGCCGCGAACCGGCCACGCACACCTGGCCCGCGTTGCCGGTGATCGCGCCGGCGATCATGCCGGCCAGGCGGTCCACATCGGGCGCATCGTCGAACACCAGCTGCGGGCTCTTGCCGCCCAGCTCCAGCGTCACCGGCTTGGGGCCGGTCAGGGCGCAGGCGGCCATGATGGCGGCGCCCGTGCGGGTGGAGCCGGTGAAGGTCATTTTCGAGATCAGCGGATGCCGCGAGAGCGCGTCGCCCGTGGTGCGGCCATCGCCCTGCACGACGTTGAAGAGGCCGGGCGGCACGCCGGCCTCGACGGCCAGCTCGGCCAGCCGCAGAGCGGAGAAGGGCGTCAGTTCCGAGGGCTTGAGCACCACCGCGTTGCCGGCGGCCAGCGCGGCGCCGACCTTCCACGACACCATGACCAGCGGGAAATTCCACGGCGTGATGGCGCCGACCACACCATAGGGTTCAGCCACCACCATCCCCAGATGATCGTGGCGCGTGGCCGCGACCTCGCCGCCGAGCTTGTCCGCGTACTCGGCGAAGAAGCGCAGGCCTTCGGCCGTGAATGGGACGTCCCAGGCGATGGCGTCGCGCACCGGCCGCGTGGAGCACACGGCCTCCAGCGGCCCGAGCCGCGCCGCGTCGGCTTCGATCAGATCGGCCCAGCGGCGCAGCACGCGCGCGCGTTCGCGCGGCGCGCGGCGTGCCCAGTCGCTCGCGCGCCACGCGCTCCAGGCATCGTGCACGGCAGCGTCCACGGTGGCCGCATCGGCCAGCGGAAGCTCGGCATGCGGCTGGCCGTCGGAGGGCCGCTGCACGACCATGCGGCCGCCATCGGGGACCAGGCGTCCGCCGATGAAATGGCCCGAGGGCACGTGGATCTGTCGCGGGTCGAAGACTTGCATGGTGGACTTTCGATGGCAATCTGTTGCCGAAACGCGAGGTCGCGAAACGGCGCTCGATGCTAGGCAGGTTGGCGCGGCATTTGTGTGCGTAAGCGCGCGCGCTGCCGCATCGAATTGCGAAACCAGGGGCCGCGACAGGCGAAGCTTGCAAGTTGCGGAGAAGCGCGAATTGGGTCTGGCGAAAGGCGCGGATGTCGTCCAAGATGACCTGCCTTTTCGCTGCAACAAGACCTTCCCGATGCCTGCCCAGACACCGAATGCACCTGCTCTCGACGGCGTGGTGCTGAGACCAATGACCGCCGCGGACCTGCCGCTCGCACATGCGCTGACGGCGGAGCTGCGCTGGCCGCACCGCCCCGCGGACTGGGAGCAGGTTTTCGCCCATGCCGAGGGCATCGTCGCCGAGCGCGACGGCGAGCTCGTCGCCACCGCGCTGCGCTGGCGCTGGGGCGAGCGTCACGCCACCATCGGCCTCGTGATCGTGGCGCCGGCCTGCCAGGGTCGCCGCCTCGGCCACCGGCTCATGAGCGCGCTGCTCGAAGGCCTGGACGCGCACACGGTGCTGCTGCATGCCACCGCCGACGGGCGCGGCCTGTACGAACGGCTGGGCTTCGTGCGCACCGGCGAGCTGCGCCAGCACCAGGGCGTGGCCCAGCCCGCGCCGCTGGTTGCGCTGCCGACGGGTTGGCGCCTGCGGCCCGCCGGCCTGCACGAGGCGCCGGCCTTGCAGGCGCTCGACGCGGCGGCGCGCGGCATGCCGCGGGATGCGCTGATCGCCGATCTGCTGGCCAGCGCCGACGCCTGCGTGGTGCTCGACCATGACAACGAGCCGCGCGGCTTCGCGATGCTGCGCCGCTTCGGGCGCGGGCATGCGATCGGCCCCGTCGTCGCGCCCGATGCCGAAGGCGCGAAGGCGCTGATCGCGCACCTCGCCGGGATGAACGCTGGAAACTTCACGCGCATCGACATCGACTTCGCCAGTGGCCTGGCCGAATGGCTCGAGAGCATCGGCCTCTTGCGCGTGGATGCGCCGACCACGATGGTGCGCGGTGCGCCGCTTGCCACGCCGCCGGGCGGGCCGGCGCTGTTCGCGATCGTGACCCAAGCCGTCGGTTGATGGCGATGGGCGCGACCACCTTCCTTTACAAGTCAGACCCGGTGCGCGGCCGCCAGTGGGCCGAGGTGTTCCGGCGCCGCGCGCCCGAGATCGACTTTCGCATCTGGCCCGACATCGGCGACGCGGCGCAGGTGCGCTTTCTTGCGGCCTGGGAGCCGCCGCCGCAGCTGGCCGAGCGCTTCCCGAACCTGGAGGTGCTGTTCTCTTCCGGCGCCGGCGTCGACCAGTTCGACTTCGCGGCGCTGCCGCCGGACTTGCCGGTGGTGCGCATGGTGGAGCCCGGCATCGTGCAGGGCATGGTCGAGTATGTGACGCATGCCGTGCTCGGCCTTCATCGCGACATGCCGAGCTACCGGCGCCAGCAGCAGGAAGGCCAGTGGCGCCCGCTGCCCGTGCGGCCCGCGAGCGAGCGGCGCGTGGGCATGCTCGGGCTCGGCTCGCTCGGCCAGGCGGTGCTGGCGCAGCTCGTCGGCCTGGGCTTCGATTGCGCGGGATGGAGCCGCTCGCGGCATGCAGTCGACGGCGTGCAATGCCATGCGGGCGCCGACGAGCTGCCCGCTTTCCTCGCGCGCACCGACATCCTCGTGTGCCTGCTGCCGCTCACCGATTCGACGCGCGGTTTTCTCGATGCCCGGCTGTTCTCGATGCTGCCCGAAGGCGCAGGGCTGGTGCACGTCGGCCGCGGGCCGCAGCTGATCGATGCCGATCTGCTGGCCGCATTGGCCAGCGGGCAGATCGGCGATGCCGTGCTCGACGTGACCGACCCCGAGCCGCTGCCGCCGGAGCATGCTTTCTGGCGCCATCCGCACGTCCAGCTCACGCCGCACATCGCGAGCATGACGCAGCCGCTGAGCGCGGCAGAGGTGGTGCTCGACAACCTGCAGCGCTTCGAGGCCGGCGAACCGATGATCGGCCTGGTCGATCGCGCGCGGGGGTACTGAGGAGATGCAGGAACCTCAACGCGACAACGAGGAGCGCTGGGAGCAGGTGCGCGCGCGCTATCCGGCGCAGGAACCGCTGCTCAACCTGAACAACGCGGCCGTCAGCCCGCCACCACGAGCCGTCGAGCAGGCGGCGATCGAGGCCTTTCGCCTGGTCAGCCGCAACCCCGACGTCAACATGTGGACCCGGCTCGATGCGAATCTGCCTTCGATCAAGGACGCGCTGGCTGCCTTGGTCGATTGCGATCCGGCCGAGATCGCGCTCAACCGGAACTCGACGGAAGGACTCAGCACGGTCATCTTCGGCGTGACCATGCAGCCCGGCGACGAAGTGGTGGTCTCCGAGTGGGACTACCCGAGTGCCCTCGGCGGCTGGCAGCAGCGCGCCGCACGGGAAGGCATCCGGGTCGTGACCGCGCGCTTCGATCCGCTCGACGATGACGACGCCATCGTGAGCGCCTACTCGAATGCGTTGACGCCGCGAACGCGCGTGATGCAGCTGACGCACATGCTGCATTGGACGGGGCGCGTGCTTCCCGCTGAGCGCCTGTGCAAGCTCGCGCGCGAACGTGGCGTGGTGTCCTTGGTCGACGGTGCGCAGACCTTCGCGCAGATGCCCGTCAGCTTCCGAACGCTCGGCTGCGACTTCTTCGTCACCAGCCTCCACAAGTGGCTGGGTGCTCCCGTTGGAAACGGCATGTTGATCGCGCGCCGCGAGCGCATAGCATCCACATGGCCTTTGATGGCACCGTTCGAAGACGCGCCGGATCGCATCGACAAGTTCGACCACTGGAACCTGGGGACCTACAACTCCGCCCTGCAGGCGGGCATCACCCCCGCCATCGAGATTCATCGCGAAACAGGTGTCCATGCCATGCACGCTCGCTTGCGCGAGTTGACCCGCTATTGGGTAGGACTGGCCAGCGGCATTCGAGGGTTCAGGCTGCACACGCCGGTCGACGACGAGCGGCTCGCCGCAGTCAGCCTGTTCTCGATTGCCGGCGCTGACATGAGGCATGTCGAGCGGGAGCTGCGCGAAAGGCACCACGTGCACGTGAAGTACCGCCGCATGGGGCCGGTCGAGGGCTTGCGAGTCTCGCCGCATGTCTACACCCGGAAATCCGAGCTGCAGCGCTTCGTGGAGGCGCTGGACCGCGTGCTCGGCTAGCACGGCATCCGACGCGGGCGCTTTCTCGCCGCAGAGGTCTCACGGCACGATCTGCTGTGGCGAAGCACACAACCGCAGCCTGCTTCGCGCAATGCACCCAAAGCAGCACCACGCGATGCGGTGCGCCGCCTAAGCTGATGGCCATCGAAAGCCTCTTCGCTCTCGCTCCATCCGACACCGACATGACGCATCCCACCGCATTGCCCCACCACGCCGCGCTCGACGCGATCGACCGCGCGCATCTGATCCATCCCGTCTCGCCCTGGCGCGTGCACGAGAAGCGCGGCCCCACCGTGCTCGCCTCGGGCCG
>NZ_FMZU01000050.1:0-1838 GCF_900101545.1 Variovorax sp. CF079
GCCTACCGTTTCGACGAGGTGCTGGGCGACTGGCAGCCCTACGAGGTGGTGCTGAAGAACGCGGTGCGCCGCCTGTGCAGGAAGTGGAAGATCCAGTACTTCGACCACGAAGCGCAGAAGTACTACGACGCGGTGCCCACCTGGGCCCCCCACGAGGACGTGCCCGCGGGCCTGGCCAAGGTCGCCAAGGAGATCCCGCTGGTGATCCTGTCGAACGCATCGGACGACCAGATCCAGAAGAACGTGGCGCTGCTCGGCGCGCCCTTCCATCGCGTCTACACCGCGCAGCAGGCCCAGGCCTACAAGCCGCGCCTCAAGGCCTTCGAATACATGCTCGATTCGCTGGGCTGCAACCCCGAGGATGTGCTGCACGTGTCCTCCAGCCTGCGCTACGACCTGATGTCGGCGGACGACATCGGCATCGTCAACAAGGTGTTCGTCAACCGCGGCCATGGCCCGGGAAATCCGGCCTACCGCTATGTCGAGATCAAGGACATCGGCGGCCTGCCCGGCGTGGTCGGCCTCTGATCTTCTTCAAGCGCCGCACGCCATGAAGCTCGACTCCTACTGGACCGATTCGGCGCCCGCCTTCGTGCCGCGCTCGTGCGAGCTGCCGGCGCAGGTCGACGTCGCGATCGTGGGCGGCGGCTTCACGGGCCTGTCGGCGGCGCTGGCGCTGGCCAAGCGCGGCGCCACCGTGGCGGTGCTGGAGGCCGGCGAGCGCGTGGCGGCCGAAGCCTCGGGCCGCAATGGCGGGCATGTCAACAACGGGCTGGCCGTCGACTATGCCGAAGTCGCCGCCAAGGTCGGCGTCGAGCGCGCCCGCGCCTGGTACCGCGCCTACGACGACGCGGTGGACACGGTGGCGCGGCTGGTGCGCGACGAGGCCATCGCCTGCGACTTCCTGCGAAACGGCAAGCTCAAGCTCGCGACGCGGCCGAACCAGATGGCCGCGCTCGAACGCAGCGCCGAGCGCCTCATCGCCGACGGCGTGGACAGCGAGGTCGAGATCCTCGACGCGGCGCGCGTGCACGCCGAGGTGCAGAGCGAGCGCTTCCACGGCGGCCTGCTCTACAAGCGCAGCGGCCAGATGCACATGGGCCGCTTCGCGCAAGGCCTGGCGGCAGCGGCCGAGCGCAACGGCGCGCAGATCCATACCGGCACCAGCGTGCAGCGCATCGAGCGCCTGGGCCGGGGCCATGCGCACCGGCTGCACACCGAGCGCGGCACCGTCAGCGCGCAGCAGGTGCTGCTGGCCACGGGCGCCACGCGCCACGGCGGCTATGGCAGCTTCGGCTGGCTGCGCCGCCGCATCGTGCCGATCGGCAGCTTCATCGTCGTCACCGAGCCGCTCGGCGCCGACCGCGCGCAGGCCCTGCTCGCCGCGCGGCGCACCTACGTGACAGTGGCCAACATCCACCACTACTTCCGGCTCACCGCCGACCACCGGCTGGTGTTCGGCGGGCGCGCGCGCTTCGCGGTCTCCAGTCCGCAGACCGATGCCGCAAGCGGCGAGATCCTGCGCGCCGGGCTGGCAGAGACCTTCCCGCAGCTCGGCAACGTGCGGCTCGACTACTGCTGGGGCGGCCTGGTCGACATGACGCAGGATCGCCTGCCGCACGCCGGCGAGCGCAACGGCCTCTACTACGCGATGGGCTACAGCGGCCACGGCACGCAGATGTCGGTCCACATGGGCGAGCGCATGGCCGCCGTGATGGGCGGCGACGCGCTCGCCAACCCCTGGCAGGGCCGCGACTGGCCCGCCATTCCCGGCCACTTCGGCCCGCCGTGGTTCCTGCCGGCGATCGGCCTCTACTACACGCTCAAGGACCGGCTGG
>NZ_FMZU01000050.1:2159-6132 GCF_900101545.1 Variovorax sp. CF079
CTGTCGCTGCTGGCGGTGTCGGTGATCGTCTTCTCGATCACCGCGGTGCTGCCCGGCGATGCCGCGCAGGAGCAGCTCGGCCAGGACGCCACGCCCGAGGCGCTGGCCGCGCTGCGCACGCAGATGGGCCTGGACGTGCCGGCGCCCGAACGCTACGCGCAGTGGCTGCTCGGCATGGTGAAGGGCGACCTCGGCCGCTCGGCCACGACGCAGATGCCGGTGGCCGAGCTGGTCGCCAGCCGGCTGCCGAATTCGCTGCTGCTCGCGGCGGTGACGGCCCTGTTCTCGGTGCCGATCGCGCTCACGCTCGGCATCGCCTCGGCGGTGTGGCGCGGCTCCTGGTTCGACCGCGCGGCATCGACGACGGCGGTGGGCGTGGTGTCGGTGCCGGAGTTCCTGGTCGCAACCCTCGCGGTGCTGGTCTTCGCGGTCAAGCTGCGCTGGCTGCCGGCGCTCTCCTTCGTCAACGACATCGAGTCGCTGGGCCAGATGCTGCGCGCCTTCGCGATGCCGGTGCTGGTGCTGTGCTGCGTGATCGTGGCGCAGATGATGCGCATGACGCGCGCCGCGGTGATCGACCAGCTCGAGGCGCCCTACATCGAGATGGTGCGGCTCAAGGGCGCCTCGCCGATGCGCATGGTGCTGGCGCATGCGCTGCCCAACGCGGTGGGCCCGATCGCCAACGCGGTGGCGCTGAGCCTGTCGTACCTGCTCGGCGGCGTGATCATCGTCGAGACCATCTTCAACTACCCGGGCATCGCCAAGCTGATGGTCGACGGCGTCTCGCAGCGCGACATGCCGCTGGTGCAGACCTGCGCCATGATCTTCTGCTGCGCCTACCTGATCCTGGTGACGACGGCCGACATCTGCGGCATCGTCGCCAACCCGCGGCTGCGGCACCGTTGAGGCCAGCTCCATGGAAACGTCTACCTCCACCTCGGCCGTGAACGCCACGGCCTCCTTCGCGGCATCGGCGCCCAAGCGGCACCGCGCCGGGCTGCGCTGGCTCACTGGCTTCGGCCCGTCCGGCCTGCTCGGCCTCGCGGTGCTGTTGTTCTGGCTGCTCGCGGCGCTGCTCGGCCCCTGGCTGCTCTCGCACAGCACGGCGGCCATGGGCACCTCGAACGTCTTCGCGCCGATCAGCGCGGCGCACTGGCTGGGCACCGACTACCTGGGCCGCGACATGCTGGCGCGCGTCATCGAAGGGGCGCGCTACACGGTCGGCGTCGCGCTGCTGGCCACGCTCCTGGCCAGCGGCACCGGCACCACGCTGGCGCTGCTGGCCGCGGCCAGCGGCCGCTGGATCGACGCGGTGCTCAGCCGCGGCCTGGACACCCTGACCGCGATCCCGAGCAAGATGTTCGCGCTCATCATGGTGGCGGGTTTCGGCTCCTCGGTGCCGATGCTGGTGGTCACGGCGGCCATCATCTACGTGCCGGGCGCCTACCGCATGGCGCGCTCGCTGGCCGTCAACATCAATGCGCTCGACTACGTGACCGTGGCGCGCACGCGCGGCGAAGGCACGCTCTACATCATGCTGCGCGAGATCCTGCCCAACATCGTGGGCCCGATGCTGGCCGACCTGGGCCTGCGCTTCGTCTACGTCGTGCTGCTGCTGGCGAGCCTGAGCTTCCTCGGCCTGGGCATCCAGCCGCCGGCGGCCGACTGGGGCTCGCTGGTGCGCGAGAACATCGGCGCGCTGGCCATGGGCGGCGCCTCGGTGATCGTGCCGGCGCTGGCCATCGCGAGCCTGACCATCGCGGTCAACCTCGTCATCGACAACCTGCCGGGGCGCACCGCCCGCGAAAGAGGAGCACGCTGATGGGCGCACCACTCAAGGTCCAGGGTCTCAGCATCACGGCCGGCGCGAACACGCTGGTCGATGCCTTGAGCTTCTCCGTGCAGCCCGGCGAGGTGCTGGCGCTGATCGGCGAATCGGGCTCCGGCAAGACCACCACCGCGCTGGCGCTGATGGGCTATGCGCGCCACGGCTGCCGCATCTCGGCCGGCCGGGTGCAGATCGGCGGCACCGACGTGCTGGCGCTCGATGCGGCGCAGCAGCGCGCGCTGCGCGGCCGCACGGTCTCCTACATCGCGCAGAGCGCGGCCGCCTCCTTCAATCCCTCGCGCACGATCATGGACCAGGTGGTCGAGCCGACCGTGATCCACGGCCTGTGCAAGCGGGCGGAGGCGGAGGCGAAGGCGGTGCAGCTCTTCCGCGAGCTCGCGCTGCCCGATCCGGAGACCATCGGCGCGCGCTATCCGCACCAGGTCTCCGGCGGCCAGCTGCAGCGCCTGATGGCGGCGATGGCGCTGATCGGCGACCCGGAGCTCGTGATCCTGGACGAACCGACCACCGCGCTCGACGTCACGACGCAGATCGAGGTGCTGCGCGCCTTCCGCCGCGTGGTGCGCGAGCGCCGCGCCACCGCGGTGTACGTGAGCCACGATCTCGCCGTGGTGGCGCAGATGGCGGACCACATCCTGGTGCTGCGCAACGGGAAGATGCACGAGGTGAATGCGACCGGGCAGATCCTCTCGGCACCGGTCGACGACTACACGAAATGCCTGCTGGCCGCTGCCCGGCCCGCGACGCGCGCGTCGGGCCAGAGCTCGGGCGATACCGAACTGCTGCTCGAGGTGCGCGAGCTCTCGGCGGGCTACGGCCCCGTCGACGCGAAGGGCCGGCCGGCCAAGCTGATCCTCGAGGACATCAACCTCAAGCTCTACCGCGGCCAGGCCATCGGCGTGATCGGCGAATCGGGTTCCGGCAAGACCACGCTGGCGCGCGCCGTTGCCGGCTTGCTGAAGCCCTGCCACGGCACCATCCTGTTCAACAACCGCGAACTGAAGCCGTCGCTGGCGCAGCGCGACAAGGAAGAACTGCGCCGGGTCCAGATCGTGTTCCAGATGGCCGACACGGCGCTGAACCCGTCGCAGACCATCGAGAGCATCCTGGCGCGGCCGCTGCAGTTCTACAAGGGCTTGCGCGGCGAAGCGCTGCTGCGGCGCATCCGCGAACTGCTGGATCTGGTGAAGCTGCCGCACTCGGTGGCCGGACGCCTGCCGGGCGGCCTCTCGGGCGGGCAGAAGCAGCGCGTCAACCTGGCGCGTGCGCTCGCGGCCGAGCCCGACCTGATCCTGTGCGACGAGGTGACCTCGGCGCTGGACACCGTCGTCGCTGCGGCCGTGCTCGACCTGATCGCCGAGCTCAGGCGCGAGCTCGGCGTGTCCTACCTGTTCATCAGCCACGACCTGCACACGGTGCGCGCGGTGTGCGACGAGATCGTCGTGATGCAGCACGGCCGCAAGCTCGCGCAGGTGGCGCGCTGCGACTACGATCGCGGCCCGCACCACCCCTACTACGAACTGCTGGCCCGTTCGGTGCCCGAGCTGCGCCAGGGCTGGCTGGACGACATGGACCGCAAGATGGCGCTCGCCACATGAAGGACAAAGACATGACCCCCACCTTCCGCATCGCACTGATCGCCGGCGACGGCATTGGCAAGGAAGTGATGCCCGAAGGCCTGCGCGTGGTGCAGGCCGCGGCGGAGCGCTTCGGCTTCGAGCTCGACTGCCGCACCATCGACTGGGCCAGCTGCGACTACTACGCCGCGCACGGCCAGATGATGCCGGACGACTGGAAGGAGCAACTGAAGGGCGTCGACGCCCTGTACTTCGGCGCCGTCGGCTGGCCCGCCACCGTGCCGGACCATGTCTCGCTGTGGGGGTCGCTTCTGAAGTTCCGCCGCGAATTCGACCAGTACATCAACCTGCGCCCGGTGCGCCTGTTCGAGGGCGTGCCCTGCCCGCTGGCGGGCCGCAAGCCCGGCGACATCGACTACCTGGTGGTGCGCGAGAACACCGAGGGCGAGTACACCTCGCTGGGCGGCGTGATGTACGAGGGCACCGAGCGCGAGATCGTGATCCAGGAGTCGGTCTTCTCGCGCCACGGCACCGACCGCGTGCTGAG
>NZ_FMZU01000050.1:6436-7809 GCF_900101545.1 Variovorax sp. CF079
CGAGCAACCTGTTCGGCGACATCCTCTCCGACCTCGGCCCCGCGACCACCGGCACCATCGGCCTGGCGCCCTCGGCCAACCTCAACCCGGATCGCAAGTTCCCGTCGCTCTTCGAGCCGGTGCACGGCTCGGCGCCCGACATCTACGGCCAGAACATCGCCAACCCGATCGCGATGATCTGGTCGGGGGCGCTGATGCTGGACTTCCTCACGCAAGGACAGGGCGCAGGCCGCGCCGCGCACGACGCGATCCTGGGCGCCATCGAGGCGGTGCTGCGCGAAGGCCCGCGCACCCGCGACCTCGGCGGCACGGCCTCCACCACCGAACTGGGCATCGCGATCGCCGAGCGCGTCGCTGCAGCCTGAAACCTCCATGACAAACACCATGACACTGACTCTCGAACGCCAGGACCTGATGCCCGGACGCCAGCTGATCGGCGCCGAATGGCGCGAGGCGAGCGACGAACGCCGCCTCGACGTCACCGACCCTGCCACCGGCGCCGTCTTCGCCAGCGTGCCCGACGGCACGGCCGCGGACGCACGCGCCGCGGTCGATGCCGCGCATGCCGCCTTCCCAGCCTGGCGCGCGGTGCCCGCCAAGCAGCGCGCCCAGATCATCAAGCGCTGGAACGACCTGGTGATGGCGCACCAGGAGGATCTCGGCCGGCTGATCTCGCGCGAGCAGGGCAAGCCGCTGGCCGAGGGCCGGGGCGAGGTGGCCTATGCCGCCAGCTACATCGAGTGGTTTGCCGAGGAAGCCACGCGCGCCAACGGCGACGTGATTCCCGCCCCGGTGCCGGGACGGCGCATGTTCGCGCTGAAGGAGCCGGTGGGCGTGGTCGCCACCATCACGCCGTGGAACTTCCCGGCCGCCATGATCGCGCGCAAGATCGCGCCGGCGCTCGCGGCCGGATGCACCGTGGTCTGCAAGCCGGCCGAGGACACGCCGCTGACCTCGCTGGCCCTGGTCAAGCTGGCCCAGGAGGCCGGGGTGCCGGCGGGCGTGTTGAACATCGTCACTGCCTCGCGCGAACGCACGCCCGAGGTGGTGGACGTCTGGCTGGACGATGCGCGCGTGCGCAAGATCAGCTTCACCGGCTCCACGCCGGTGGGCCAGCATCTGGCGCGCCGCTCGGCCGACACGCTCAAGAAGCTCTCGCTCGAGCTCGGCGGGAACGCACCCTTCATCGTCTTCGAAGACGCCGACATCGACGCCGCCGTCGAAGGCCTGATGGTGGCCAAGTTCCGCAACGGCGGCCAGACCTGCGTCTGCCCGAACCGCGTGTTCGTGCAAGCCAAGGTGCATGACGCCTTCGTCGACAAGCTGGCCGCACGGGTCGGCGCACTCAAGGTCGGCCCGGCCACCGAGCCCGA
>NZ_FMZU01000049.1 GCF_900101545.1 Variovorax sp. CF079
TCCTTGACCTGTGGGGCTGTCTGGGTTGTCGACATTTCCATCTCCTTTGCCAAGAGGTTGAGGAAATCCCGTTTTAGCTAAGCGGGTCTCGCTCGAGTAGTCCCACATAGCATCTTTCTGGACAACTCCGCCAGCAGCTCGGCGCGGGAAAGAAATGGGCGGCGGTCCGAGAACTGTCCGCTGTCGGCGCCATCGCGAACCACACCGGCACCATGTGACAACAATTCTCCGATCCGGGCGCCCGCGAGGCCCTTGTGCAGGCCGGATACATAGCGGCCGATCGGATCGTCAAGGCCGATTTTTCCTTGTTCCCGCAGCAGCATGACACCACTCGCAGTGAAACTCTTGGAGTGCGACGCGACGCGAAAGCGATGCCTCGGGGTGAGGGATTCGCCGGTTTCCAGATCAGCGGCACCGAAGGCGAACTCCGCCACGATGTGAGGCCCCTGCGCAATGGCGACAGAGCACCCGGGCTGCCGATAGCGCTCGAGTTGAAAACTCAGCCAATCGGGCACGTAGTCCAGCGCGGCCTTGAGCCAGGCGTTCTTTCTCATGGGTGTCGCCGCTTCGTTGAAAAATGGGGCTGCGGAGTGTAGTCGCAATCCGCAATCGCATCGGAGAACGGTGACCCAATCCACGAATCGCCCGGCGAGTGCGCCCTCGGCATTTCCTGCGGCGATAGTCGCACTTGCCCTAATCTTCGGCGCTTGAAGGTGGTTCACCATCCTCTTCTCGATCTCGTGCGAGCGAGGGCGGCTATGCGCTTCAACAAGCTTGACCTGAATCTGCTGGTGGCACTGGACGCGCTTCTCACCGAGTGCAGCATCAGCCGGGCGGCCGCGCGCGTGCATCTGAGCCAGTCCGCCATGAGTAACGCGCTGGCTCGGCTGCGGGCCTATTTCGACGACGAGTTGCTGGTGCAGGTGGGCCGCACGCTGGAGCTCACGCCCCGGGCCCAGACGATGAAGGAACCCGTGCGCGACGTGCTGATGCGCGTCGACACCGCGATCGCCGCGCAGCCGCAGTTCGATCCCTCACGCTCGAACCGCACCTTCCAGCTGCTGGTCTCCGACTACACCACGGTCACCCTGATGCCGCACCTGCTTGCGCTGGCACGCCGGCAGTCGAGCACGGTGCGCTTCCTGCTCTCGCCGCTGCCGCAACTGGACCAGCCGCAGCGCGCGCTGGGGCGCGGCGAAGCGGACCTGCTGGTGATCCCGCGCAACTATTGCTCGCCCGACCATCCGATCGAAACGCTGTTCGAGGAAGAGTACGTGTGCATGGTGTGGAACGACAGCCGCTTCGCGCTCGCGGGCACCCTCAGCTACGAGGAGTACGTGGCCGCAGACCACGTCGAGGTGCAGCCCGCCAGCATCGGCCAGCCCACGCTCGAGAGCTGGTTCATGCAGCGTCGCGGCATCGAGCGGCGCATCGAGGTCTGCACCTTCAGCTTCGTCGCGGCGCCCTTCCTGGTTCTGGGCACCGACCGGGTCGCCACGGTGCAGCGTCGCTTGGCGCGCATGGCGCAGCAATTCCTGCCGCTGACAGTGCTGCCGGTGCCCTTGCCGCTGCCTCGGATGGAGCAGTCCATGCAATGGCACAAGTACCGCACCCACGACCCGGCGCTGGTCTGGCTTCGCGGCCTTCTGCATGAGGCCGTCGTGCAGATGGAGGCGCAGCAGCAGGCGGCGGCGCCTGCTGGCGAGGTGCCGGAGTAGCCGCCCGGCCGAACCGGAGCCTGCAATCACTTCGGGGAACGGTGAACCAATCCACGAATCGCCCGCCGAGTGCGGCCCATCGTTGCGATTTGGCCATGTGCAGCGCCGGCGCTCGCCCCTAGGATGACAGCGGGTCGTCCGAAAGGAGTTCGCCATGGATACAACGCACGCCAAGCTGCAACCCCGAGACCCGGTGGCAGCCCGGTTGGGGGTCTACATGACCCGGGTCGGCATCGTGATGGTCGCGATCGTCATCGCGGTCTCGTTCCTGCGCGGGTAGCGCCTTCACGGGATTTCTCGTTCGACAGCGGCTCGGTACGCTGCCTCCAGCCTCATCGAGGCGACAAGGAGCAGCAGCATGACTTCGAACACGACGCGGCGGTCGCTCACGACCTTCTCCCGCGGCCTTGCCCTGTGCTTCGCCCTCTCCGGTTCGGCCCTCGCCAGCACGGTCGGCGGCTGGTGGGGCGGCGCCTGGAACTGCAGCATCGACGGCCGGCCGGCACGCATGACCTGGGTCCCGGTCAACGACACCCAAACCAGTTGCGACGGCGACACCTGCAGCAGCAGCGCCGGCGCGCGCTGGAAGGGAAAGTTCTCGGACAACAACTCGCGCTGGGTGGCGCTGACGCATCCCAACGAAGGCGACCGCGGCGGCCTGTACTTCCGCCATGCCGACGGCAACCGCTGGTACCTGGCCAGGCCCTCGGGCAACCGGACCGCGGGCTGGACGACCTGGAACGGCCAGCACTACCCGCTCTCGTGCTGGCGCTGATCGGGCGCCGCCGCGAAGACCGGCCGGCCTGCCGGCCTACAGGTAGTTGAACAGCGCGATGCTGTGCAGCCGCGCGAAGGTCTCCTGCGAGGCCTTCAGCGCGGTTTCGCGCTGCAGGTATTCGGAGATCGCGCTCGCCATGTCCAGGTCTTCCAGCTCAGACAGGTAGCTCTTGTCGATCAGGCCGCGCGAGGAACCCGAGGCATTGAGCGCATCGAGTTCGTTCATGCGCGAGCCGACCGAGGAGCGGATGGTCAGCACGTTGTCGTGCGCATTCGTGATCTTGACGTTGGCCGTGGAAAGCGCGTTCTGCAGCCCAGCCTGCGCGGCCGCGCCGCCGCCGGCAAGCGGCTTCTTCAGCGATGCCACGAGGTCGCCGATGGCGGCGAACACGTCGGTGCCGGCGTTCTTGGCGGTAAAGACCTGGAAGCTGTCGCCGTCGGCCGGCGTGCCGCTCATGCTGATCTGCACGCCGCCGAAGGAAATCGGCGTGTCCGCCACGAAGGGGCCGGTGGCCGCGACCACCGGCGGCGTGTCGTTGGTGGTCACCGTGTAGTTGCCGCCCGCGAAGCTGATCGTGAAGTCGCGGCCGTAGTTGGGCGCCGTGGCATCGGTCACGCCGACCGCGCCGAACACGCCCGAGCCGGTGTTGGCGACATTCGCCGTGGTCACGTAGCCCGCACCGCCCTGCACCGACTGGAACACGCTGCGTCCGTCGTCGGTGGCCGACATCTGGCGCGACACGTCGATCTGCATCAGGCGCTGGCCCTGGTCGCCCATGTACTGCACGCCGCCCCCGGCCTGCGCCACGAAGGGCGGGTTGGCGCTCTTGAAGCCGGCGAACAGGAACTGGCCGTTGCCGTCGTCGGCGTTGGCCACGTTCACCAGCTGGTCGAGGTTGCTCTGGATGGTGGTGGCGAGCGATTCGCGGTCGGCGTCCGACAGCGTGCCGTTGCCGGCCTGCACCGTGAGCGTCTTGATGTTCTGCAGGATGGTGGTGGCCGATTGCAGCGCGGCCTCTTCGTGCGAGAGCGAGAGCACCGCGCGGCTGCGGCTGGCGGCGTACTGCGAGCTCTCCGCGATCGACTGGGAGACGACCAGCGAACGCGCCGCGCCCACCGGATCGTCCGCCGGCGTCAGAAACTTGGATTCCGAAGACAGTTGCTGCTGGATCCGGAACAGCTGCTGCTGCTGCGAGCCGATCCCTTTCAGGCTCTGTGCATAGAAGGTCTGGGTGCTGATGCGCATGGCGATTCCCGATGTTCTTAGTTGCTGATGCCGAGGATCGAGTCGAACATCGTCGACGCGGTCTCGATCACCTTGGCGTTGGCCTGGTACATCTGCTGGAACATCAGCAGGTTGGCGGTTTCCTCGTCCTGGTTCACACCGGAAATCGAATCCCGGGTGGCGCGGATCTGGTCCGTCACGCTGGTCTGCGTGGTCTCGGCCACGCGAATCTCCATCGTGCGGTTGCCCACCGAGCTCACCAGCTGCGCGTAGGCGCTGTTGAAGGTCGAGCTGCCGCCGCCCATGGTGTTCTTCTTCTGCAGCGCCGTCAGCAGCAGCGCATTGCTGCCGTCCGACACGCCGCCGACGTTCTTCTTGATCGTGAAGGTATCGCCCTGGACCGGCGCGCCGGTCATGCTGAGCTTGATGCCGTCGAAGCTGATCGAGGCGCCTGCCGTGTAGGGCACGGGCGTGCCGGCCGCGTAGCTGGTCGAGGTGCCGTCGGCGAGCGTCACGGTGACGGCCGAGGTCGCCGGAAAGCCCGACAGCGTGTTGGTCCCGGCGTCGTAGGCGAGCGTGACCGTTGCCGCCAGCGGCGTGGCCAGGTAGCCGGCATCGACGGTGGCGGCGCTCAGCGCGCCGCTGCCCTGGTTGCCGCTGGTGTTGCCGGTGACCAGCGGCGAGGCCGCGGCCACCTTGGCCGGGTCGAGCACCAGCACTTCGAGATCGCGCGCGCCGGTGCGCGTCGGCTGGACCAGGAAGGTGTCGCCCGCCTGGGCCGTGCCGCTGGCAGCGGTCAAGCTCACGCCGTCGAAGTCGATCGGGAAGGTGGTGAAGTCGCCGATGGGCTGCTTGTCCGAAAGGCGCGTCACCGAATAGGTGAGCGTGCCCGTCACGTCCTTCACTTCCACCGAATAGTCGCTGGTCGTGAGCTGCGAGGTGTCGGTCACGCTGGCGCCGAGCACCATGGTGCCGGTGTTGCGCGCATTCGAGAACACGCCGGCCTGGGCCTCGGAGAAGAAGTCGGTGCCCGGCACGCCGTTCAGGTCGACGCCCAGGTTGTGCTGGTCGTTGAAGCTGCTGCCGAGCGCCATGGCGAGGCGGCCGATCGCGTTCTGCGTGGTGCTCAGCGTCTCGGCGCGGAAGGCCATCAGCCCGCCCAGCGTGCCGCCGGTGAAGATGTTGTCCTTGAGCTCGGACGCGGTGCCGTTCATGCCGACCAGCGCCATCGCCTTGCGCGTGGGGTCGGCCGCGGAGTCGACCGCCTTCATGGTCGCGGCCCGGTCGCCCAGCACCAGCGTCTGGCCGTTGCCGATGAAGACGTTGTACTTACCGCCGTCCTGCTCCAGCACCTTGACATCCACGATCTTGCCGAGTTCGGCCACCAGCTGGTCGCGCTGGTCCATGAGGTCATTCGGCGGCTGGCCGCCGGCCATCGCCTGGAGCTGACCGATCTGCTGGTTGAGGCTCGCGATCTGCGTCGCATAGGTGTTGATCTGCTCGGCGCTGCCCACGATCTGGTCGTTGACCGAGGTGTTCAGGTCGGTGAGGTACTGGTCGGTGGCGCGGAACTTGTTGGCCAGGGCCTGCGCCGCGCTGATGAGCTGCTGGCGCGCGGCCGGGTCGGCCGGCGTGTTGGCCACGCCCTGCATGCCGGCAAAGAAGCTCTGCATCAGGGGCGTGAGGCCCGAGGTCTTGTCGGCGAGCAGCGAGTCGATGCGGCTGATCTGCGAGTTGTAGCTCGCGAGCGCCGCGCCCGTGGCCTCGGCGCCGTTGAGCTGGGCGGTGAGGTAGCGGTCGTAGCTGCGCGCCACGGTCGTGACGCGGGCGCCGGTGCCCATGAAGCCGGCGCCGGTCGAGATCGCGCCGTTGGTGGTGACGATCGAGGTCTGGCGGCTGTAGCCGGCGGTGTACACGTTGGCCGTGTTGTGCGCCGTGGTCATGAGCGCGCTGCGCGCCACGGCCAGGCCGCTCAGGCCCGTATAGAACATCGACATTTGGGATTACCTGTAGGTACGTTTGCTTGTTTGTTTATCGGCAGCGCGGGCGAAACATTCAGTCCGCGAGCCTGAACACGCTGACTGCCTCCACGAGGTTGCCGGCCTGCTCCTGCATCGATTGGGCTGCAGCCGCAGCCTCTTCCACCAGCGCCGCGTTCTGCTGCGTCACCTGGTCCATCTGCGTGATCGCCTGGTTGATCTGCTCGATGCCCTGCGTCTGCTCGTGGCTCGCTGCCGTGATCTCGCCGATGATGTCGGTCACCCGCTTCACGCTGCCCACGATCTCTTCCATGGTCTTGCCGGCTTCGCCGACCAGTTGGCTGCCGGCATCGACCTTGCCCACCGAATCGTCGATCAGGCCCTTGATTTCCTTGGCCGCGGCGGCAGAGCGTTGCGCGAGGTTGCGCACTTCGGAAGCCACCACCGCAAAGCCACGGCCCTGCTCGCCGGCACGCGCCGCCTCGACCGCCGCGTTCAAAGCGAGGATGTTGGTCTGGAAGGCAATGCCGTCGATCACGCCGATGATGTCGACGATCTTCTTGGAGGACGCATTGATCGAGGCCATGGTGTGGACCACCTGGCTGACCACGTCGCCGCCCTTGACCGCCACCTCGGAGGCCGAGAGCGCCAGCTGATTCGCTTGGCGCGCGTTGTCGGCGTTCTGCTTGACCGTGCTGGTGAGTTCTTCCATCGACGCCGCGGTCTGCTCCAGCGAGCTGGCTTGCTCCTCGGTGCGCGAAGAAAGATCCTGGTTGCCCGAAGCGATCTGGCCCGAGGCCGTCGCGATGGCGTCGGTCGACAGCTTGATCCTGCCGACCACATGGGTCAGCTGGTCCTGCATCTGCTTGATCGAATGCAGCACGCTGCCGTCGTCGGCCGAGCGCGCCTCGACGCCCACCGTCAGGTCGCCGCCGGCGATGCGGCCGACCACATCCGCCGCGTAGCCGGGTTCGCCGCCCAGCTGGCGCGCCAGCAGGCGGGCCACCACCACGCCCAGCCCCACGCTCGCGAGGATGCCGATCAGGGCCATCGCCAGCATCAGCAAGCGCGAGGTCTTGTAGGTCTGGCCGGCATGGTCCATGCTCGCCTTGGCCTGCATGTCGCTGTGCGCCACCATCGTCTCGAGCACTTCCTCGAGCGCGCGCGAATCCTTCAGCAGCTGCGCGCTGTCCTCGGCCACGCGGCCGTCGAACTGCGAGCTGTCCAGCGATTGCGCGCTGAGCAGCGTGACGAAATCGCCCATGCGCTTCTTCAGCGTCGGCAGCAGGGCCTCGTACTGCTCGTTGAGCTTGCGGCCCTCATCGCTTTCGAGCAGCACGGGCTTGACCTCGGTCATCCGCGCTTCGAGTCCGGCGCCGGCCTTCTTGAGTTCCGCGATGCCGGCATTGCGCTCGCCCTTGGTGGAGGCCGACAGCAGGCCCATCTGGGCCCGGCTCGCATAGAGCAGGTGGATATTGGCGGCCTGCACCGCCTTCAGCGTCTGCAGCTCGTGGTTGTAGAGCCTCTCGGTCGAGGCGCTGATGCGCCCCATTTGAAAGATGCCGAGCGCACTGACGACGGCGCCGATGGCGGCGACGATCAGAAAGCTGAGGATCAGCTTGACGGTGACACGAAGCTCCTGGAACCACTGCATTTTTTTCTTCCTGCGAAGGCCGTCGACAGAGGCCCGGTTATGAGAGATATCGGCAGTCCGGCCCGAAACTTGAGGGCTGGGACTTCTTCTTCAGAACTCTGTCCACTCGCCCGAGGCCGTGTGGCCCACGGCAAGCTGCGGCGCGCGCCGGTGTGCCACCGCCTTGCGCGGAGCGGCCGCCGGCTTGGCCGGCGCCTTCAGCGCCGGCGCCACGCGCCTCGGCGGCAATGTCGGCTGGCTGCGGGCCTGGACCTGCGCGAGCACTACGGCCGCTTCTTCCTGGCTCAGCTTGAAGATGCTGACGGTCTGCGAGAGGCTGCCGGCCTGCTCCTGCAGCGACTGCGCCGCCGCCGCTGCCTCTTCCACCAGCGCCGCGTTCTGCTGCGTCACCTGGTCCATCTGCGTGATCGCCTGGTTGATCTGCTCGATGCCCTGGGTCTGCTCGTGGCTCGCCGCCGTGATCTCGCCCATGATGTCGGTCACCCGCTTCACGCTGTCGACGATCTCGTCCATCGTGCGGCCCGCTTCGGCCACCTGCTTGCTGCCCTCCTCGACCTTCTCCACCGAGTCGCCGATCAGCGTCTTGATTTCCTTGGCTGCCGCGGCAGAGCGTTGCGCGAGGTTGCGCACTTCGGAGGCCACGACTGCAAAGCCGCGGCCTTGCTCGCCGGCACGCGCGGCTTCGACCGCTGCATTCAAGGCCAGGATGTTGGTCTGGAAGGCAATGCCGTCGATGACGCCGATGATGTCGACGATCTTTCTGGACGAGGCGTTGATCGAGCCCATGGTGTCGACCACCTGGCTGACGACGCTGCCACCCTTCACGGCCACTTCGGAGGCCGAGACGGCCAGTTGATTCGCCTGCCGCGCGTTGTCCGCGTTCTGCTTGACGGTGGAGGTCAGCTCTTCCATCGACGCCGCGGTCTGCTCCAGCGAGCTGGCCTGCTCTTCGGTGCGCGAGGAGAGGTCGTGGTTGCCCGCCGCGATCTGGCCCGAGGCCGTGGCAATGGTGTCGGTGCCGGAACGCACTTCGCCCACCACCTTGGCCAGGCTCTCGTTCATGTTCTTCAGCGCATGCATCAGCTGGCCCGTCTCGTCGCGCGAGTCGACTTCGATGCGCGATGTGAGGTCACCGCTGGCCACGGTCTCCGCCACCTGGACGGCACGGTCGATGGGCCGGGTGATGCTGCGGGCGATCAGGAAGGCGCAGACCCCTCCCAGCAACAGCGTGAGCGCAGTGAGCGCGATGCGGAGATTGAAGCTCTGCGCGTTCGCCTCGTCGATCGCGCGGCTCATGTCGTCGATCGCCTTGCGCTCCAGCGCCAGTAGTTCGAGCACGCGGCTTTCATAAGCCTTGGCGGCCGGCTGGAAGGTGTCCTTGAAGACGGTCTCCGTCTCCGCCGCGTTGCCGCCCGCCTTCGCCTTCTGCACCGCCTCCTTGGCCGCCTGGTACTTGGCTCGCAACTCGACAATGGACTTGAAGGTCGACTTCTCGAGATCGGTCACCAGCAGGGCCTCGACCTTGGCCATGGTCTCCCCGCCCTTCTTGACGCTGTCGGAGATGACATCGGCAAAGGTGACGGGAAGCGTTTCGTCAGTGGTCCTTGCGATCATCGCCGTGCGCGCGATGGCCGAGTAGGTCAGCACGTACCAGTCCGAGATGAGCCGTTCCTTCGCGAGCGGACTCTGCATCATCTGGCGGGTGGCCTCGGCGTTGCTGCTGGCGCTCATCAGGGCAAAGACGGCCGAGGCCAGGGTCAGGGCCAGGACCATGCCGAAGCCGATGGCCAGGCGCGTTCCGATGCGTACGTTGGAGAGGAAGTTCATGGTTCAGGCCGCCATCTTTTCAATGAGGCCCATCTCTTCGCTCGACATCAGCCGGTCGATGTCCACCAGGATCAGCATCCGCTCCTCCAGCGTCCCCAGCCCGATCAGGTAGTCCGTGTCCA
>NZ_FMZU01000059.1 GCF_900101545.1 Variovorax sp. CF079
GCCTTCACCGCGCCGCGCCACGAGAACCGGCGCAGCTGGATGTACCGGCGCCAGCCCTCGGTGGTCTCCGGCCGCTACCAGGCCTATGCGCAGCCGCACTGGCAGACCGGCGCCGACCGCGATATCGCGCTCGCGCCCGAGCCGATGCGCTGGCATCCGCTTCCGCTCGACAACGCCGATGTCGATTTCATCGACGGCATCCATACCTTGGCCGCCAACGGCGACGCCGAGGCGCACAGCGGCGTCGCTGCGCACGTCTACCTCGCGAACCGCTCGATGGAGCGCCGCGCTTTCGTCAATGCCGACGGCGAGATGCTGCTGGTGCCGCAGCAAGGCCGGCTGGTGATCACCACTGAGATGGGCGTGCTCGAGGTCAAGCCCGGCGAAATTGCGCTATTGCCGCGCGGCGTGGTGTTCAAGATCGCCGTGCCCGACGGTCCCTCGCGCGGCTACGTCTGCGAGAACTACGGCGCCCAGTTCCGCCTGCCCGAGCTGGGCCCGATCGGCTCCAATGGCCTGGCCAATGCGCGCGACTTCCAGGCGCCGATGGCCGCTTTCGAGAGCGAGGCCGGCGGCTACGAGATCGTCAAGAAATTCGGCGGCCGCTTCTGGCGCGCGCCGATGAAGCAGTCGCCCTTCAACGTCGTCGCCTGGCACGGCAACCTAGCGCCGGTGAAGTACGACACGGCCAATTTCATGACCATCGGCTCCATCAGCTTCGACCACCCGGACCCGTCGATCTTCACCGTGCTCACCTCGCCCTCGGACACGCCCGGCACCGCCAACTGCGACTTCGTGATCTTCCCGCCGCGCTGGCTGGTGATGGAGAACACCTTCCGTCCGCCCTGGTACCACCGCAACCTGATGAGCGAGTTCATGGGCCTGGTCTACGGCGAGTACGACGCCAAGCCCGGCGGCTTCAAGCCCGGCGGCGCCAGCCTGCACAACGCGATGGTGCCGCACGGCCCCGACGAGGAGGCCTTCGACAAGGCCAGCCGTGCCGATCTCAAGCCGCAGAAGCTGGACAACACGCTGGCCTTCATGTTCGAGAGCCGCTTGCGCTTCATTCCCACGGCCTGGGCGCTGCAGAGCTCGGCGCTGGACACCGACTATGCCGACTGCTGGGCCGGCCTCAAGGACCAATTCAAGCCATGAACAACGAACTGAACGCCACCCACGATCCGAAGCTGCGCAGCTGGGTCGCTTCGGCCAATGAGGCTGGCTGCGATTTTCCGATCCAGAACCTGCCCTTCGGCCGCTTCCGGCCTGCGGGCAGCGGTGAGCCCTTTCGCATCGGGGTCGCGATCGGCGACCAGGTGCTCGACTTGAAGGCGACCGGCCTCGTCCATACGGACGACATGAACGTGTTGATGGCGAAGAGCCCGACGGAGCGCCAAACCCTGCGTGCAGCGATCTCCGCAGGCCTGGCCGAAGGGAGCGAGCAGGCCCCCGAGTGGGCAAAGGCCCTGCTGGCCCAGTCGGCCGCCGAGATGACGGTGCCCTGCCGCATCGGCGACTACACCGACTTCTACACCAGCGTTCACCACGCGACCACCGTCGGCAAACAGTTCCGCCCGGACAACCCGCTGCTTCCGAACTACAAATGGGTGCCCATCGGCTACCACGGGCGCGTCTCGTCGATCGGCGTCAGCGGCCAGCGCTTCAAGCGCCCGCAAGGCCAGACCAAGGCGCCCGACGCCGCAACGCCTTCCTTCGGCCCTTCGAAGCGGCTCGACTACGAGCTCGAACTCGGCTTCCTGGTCGCCCAGGGCAATGCGCTCGGCGAGCCGATCGCCATCGCCGAAGCGGAAGCGCACCTGTTCGGCGTCACCCTGCTCAACGACTGGTCGGCCCGCGACATTCAGGCCTGGGAGTACCAGCCGCTCGGGCCCTTCCTGTCGAAGAACTTCGCCAGCACGCTCTCGCCCTGG
>NZ_FMZU01000048.1 GCF_900101545.1 Variovorax sp. CF079
GGGTTGTCGACATTTCCATCTCCTTTGCCAAGAGGTTGAGGAAATCCCGTTTTAGCTAAGCGGGTCTCGCTCGGGTAGTCCCACATAGCATCTTTTGCTGGCGAATTCAACCGGTCGATGCAACACACTGACCACTGCGTAGGCAGGAGCAGTGTTGCAGATGAAGTACCGCGCACGCACGTACTACACCGACGCCCAGAAGGGCCTACGTGACGCGCGCGACGCGATTGCCATGCGGATCGCGCAGCCAGTACAGTCGATGCTTGGGCGCGATCTGCAGCTGGTAGCGCTCGAACCGCGCCCGCACGTGATCTGCCGGCCGCAGCCGGATCAACTGCGGGCCGAGCAGCGCGGGTCTGGGACAGCGATAGCAGCTGCGATGCTGGACGACGACACGCACCCCGCGTTCTTACCTTCGGAGCGCGGCTCAATGATCTCCGCGCCACGGTGTGGTGCGCGGAATCCACCGTCTCACGTTCGCGCGGTAGCGCTTGTACTCCTCGGGGAACTGCTCGCCGAGCACCGGCTCCTCGTAGCCGAGCACGAACAAAAAGAAGGCCGCCCACACGATCGCTCCGTATTCGAGCACCGCTACGCTGCCGAACAGGAGGCCCTGACCGATGATCAGCGCGGTGACCGCGACGTACATCGGATTGCGCACATACCGATAGAACCCGGTGACAACGAGGTGCTTGGGCGGCATCACGGGAGCCGGCGTACCGAGACCTTGCAACGCGAAACGGGCGAATGAATCGAGCAAGATCGGTAGCCCAGCCGCGATCAGGATGCCGCCGATCACGCGCGCGATCGGGAACAGCGCAGGCGCGAAGTGCCACTGCGTGAAGTACCACGGCACGTACACCGCGAGCGAGCCCGGCGCGATCACCAAGAAGATCGCCGACCCGATGATCGCAGTTGCGCGCCGCATGACATCAGTCTAGCCAACGCGGAGGTCGCCGGCCCGTTCAACGTCGCCGTGAATCGTGCGGGTTGGTCGAGCGCTGGCGGCGGGTGATGTGCTGTGCGAGGTGCTTGTTGCGCTCGAGCCAGTGGTTGAGGTCACGCGCGACGACGTCCGACGGGTGCGCGAGGTCGCCGGTCATCAGCGCGTATACGGTCGCGAGCGCGGTCTCGATCACCTGGCGCTCCAACGAATTGTCTCGGCGGCTGCGGGGCCTCTAACGGGAGTGCCTGCGTGCGGGTTCGACCGGCAGCTTTGAGGCGACGTAATCAGGACAGCGGATGTCGCTTCCGGGTCGGGAGCGGCGCTGAGCGGCCGCTATTCGGCACTGCCATCGACCGACGGGTAATGGCCCGAAAGGCGTCAGGGTAACTCGAACGTATAAGGCCGCCGCACACTTTGAAGGGAACGGGAGTCGCTGGCACCGAAGGCACTGAAATTCTCTCGCGCTTGCGTGAGGCTGAGACTGCCATTCGGGCCGCCTCGAACGACGGAGGCGTCATCGTCGTCTTGTCCATCATCTTCCCAGTAGCAGATGGGGCAGATTTCATACCCGCCTCGCTCCGCGAGAGTGAGATGGCGGCAGCAGGGGCACGGGAGACCAGGCTTTTCTTTGGGGACGGCGTAGGTAGGCGTATTCATTTCAAGGCTGGACCACCATGGTGAACGACTGCTGATGGCCGATTGTTGCCGGTGCCATGGTCAGTGCGCACGCGCTTCGATAGGTTGACCGTCGTCTGGACTCGAGTCGTCAAACTTCTGAATCGGGCACGGCGGCGGAATGAAGCTTTCGGACGCGCTGTGACATTCTCGAAGGCGGATGGAACGCGCAGACCAAGTCGTGAACTTCATAGCGAGCAACGACCCGCCCCGCAGAGTCCTCGACGTCGTACGTGCTGAGCACGCCATCCAATCCGTCGTCCAACGTGTTCAGTTGCGCAACCAGTCTTAGACTTTGACCAGGCGCAAGCTGCAGCAATTCTTCGTGAGCCTTGAACATCTTCACAGCGGTCGAATGTAGCGCTTCATCGAACGGCGTTAGCCTCCGGGCGGTGAAATGGGAGGCAGGGGACGAACTTCCGCTGTTGGCTGCGGATTCAACCGGTCGATGCAACACACTGAAGCTGCCGTAGGCAGAAGGAGTGTTGTAGATGAAGTATCGAACGCGGACCTACTACACGGACAGCCAGAAGGCGCTGATGTGGGAGCGCTGGAAAGCAGGCGATAGCCTTCAACAGATTGCCCAGTTGTTCGATCGATCGCATTCGTCGGTCGAAGGGATTCTGTCCCGAACAGGCGGAATACCGCCGCCAGAGCGGTGCCGGTCCTCCTTGGCACTGACCTTGGCCGAGCGCGAGGAGATCTCACGTGCTGTGGTGGCCGGCTTCTCCGTTCGAGCGATCGCCAGCATCCTCGGGCGAGCGCCATCGACTGTTAGCCGGGAGATCAAGCGCAACGGTGGTCGAGAGGGCTACCGGGCTGCTCAGGCCGACCAGGCGGCGTGGGACCGCGGGCACCGTCCCAAGAGATGCAAACTGGCAAGGAACAGAGCCTTGGCGCGCATCGTGGCTACCAAGCTCCAATCGCTGTGGGCGCCTGAGCAGATCGCGGGGTGGCTCAAGCATAGTTATCCTGGCGACGAGGACTTCCAGGTGTCACACGAGACCATCTATCGCAGCCTCTTATCCAAGCCCGTGGGGCCTTGAAGAAGGAACTGCTGCAGCATCTGCGACGCACGCGGGTCATGCGCCGTTCGCGCCATCACACGCAGAAGACCGATAACCACGGAAGAATCCTTGACACCGTATCGATCAGCGAGCGCCCGGCCACGGTGGAGGATCGGGCAGTGCCTGGCCACTGGGAAGGTGACTTGCTGTTCGGGGGCACGAGCAGTCAGATTGCCACCCTGGTCGAGCGTCAAACACGCTACGTGATGCTGGTGAAGCTTGGGGGCACGGACACCGAGACCGTCGTCAATGCGCTGATCAAGAACGCTCGCAAGCTGCCGCAGGAGCTGTACAAGTCGCTGACCTGGGATCGAGGCAAGGAGATGGCGGAGCACAAGCGCTTCACCCTGGCGACCGACGTCCAAGTCTACTTCTGCGATCCGCACAATCCTTGGCAGCGCGGAACCAACGAGAACACGAACGGCCTGCTCAGGCAGTACTTCCCTAAAGGCATCGATCTCTCGAGCCATTCACAGGCCAAGCTGAATGCCGTTGCAAGACAATTGAACGAGCGACCAAGGAAGACCCTCGACTTCCACACACCGGCTGAGATGTTCAGCCAGATCGTTGCATCGACCGGTTGAATCCGCAGGGTGCAGTCGGTCGAATCCGACCTCGGCGGTATTTCTTCTGCGAAATCCACTTCGACGCCTGAATGTTGGTGCGCACTCGCACATCCCACATCATGAGGTTCGCGAATTGGGCTTGTCATGTGGTAACGATGCCCAGGACGTGAGACTTCACCGTACTTACATAAAGCGCCCGATTACACCGCATTCAGTTACGAGGGAGAGTCTCACAATTCGAAACAGGGAGCAAAAGAAGTTGTCTCGGTTAACTTGGAGGACTTCTCATGAAAGCACTTGTTTTCTCCCACCTTGTGCGCACCGCTGCTCTTGGGCTGGCATTCGGATTGGGCGCAGCAGGCCCGGTTGCAGCTGAGACTTTGACTCTTCCGGCGGGGTTGGCGTGTAGTTTCGCCTTGCAGATTGATTTTAGCGGCACGCGCCCGGAAGTCAGAGAGTTCAGGGACAAGGATGGCAACTTGGTGAAGACAATTCAGGCCGGTAAAGGTTTCCAATTGACATTCACCAACCTTAACAATGGGACCACTCTCAGCTTGAAGACGGCCGGGTCGGTAACCAAACAAACCTTCAACCCGGACGGTACTACGACGTTTGTCACCACTGGGCATAACGTGCTCATACTTTTTCCTAGCGACGTGCCGCCCGGTCCTACAACTACGCTGACTTTGGGACGGGTCGTCTTCACAGTTGACAATTCCACCCAAGTTTTCACGCTGCTAGGGACGAGCGGCAGGACAACCGATATTTGTGCTGTTTTATTGAGTTAAGAGGCCCCATGTCACGGCGCGTGGTCCCGCTTTGTCGATCTGCGCTATCCCCTTACGCGAACGATAACCACTTCGTTCCGAGCCACGCGACCGTTGAACCGGTCTTTTCCGCCCTGGCGCGCTAGCGCCTGCTCGCATGAGCAGCTTGAGAGGCTCAGGCGCCAGCGTTCGGGATGCCAGTTGTTCCAGGTGCCGCCTAACATAAGCAGTTCCCCGTCGACACCGAAGTTGGCAACAATGGGCTGCCCCACGCCGACCGTCAGTTCAAGTGACGCGTTGGGGCGCCTCCGTTCTAGCTTCCTAGGCTGAGGTGGATTGGAGGCAAGCTCTCTTTCGTATTGCGCCTGCGCAGCGAGATGCTCCTCGGAGTCAGCGGGAACGTCTTCGACTGGCGTGGATGCCTCAGGAACGCTCAACAGTCTGATGCGCAGCTCATCGCCATCGGCCAGGGCCAAGTCTTCAATCCATTGGACATGGGACTGGCGGTCATTCCCGAGGTCCCGCATGCCGCCGATGTGCAGTGTCGCCGGATACTCGCCGTCGACCAGGATGGTGAGATGCAGCGAAATCATCAGCGCGTCTGACGCTCCTGCCATCACGACAGTCTGACCATTGCGCAAGACTTCAAGGGCTTGCATTGCAATGTCAGATTAAAGTCCTTTGGGCAGCACGCGGGGCTGGCGGTCAATACAAGTACTTGGCGCCCACGCGGGTACCACTGTTGTTCGATTGGTCGCCACCAATGCCGGAGGCGGTACTGGCTTCGCCCGGTGCGCCAACGGCTAGCGTCTTCGCATCGCCAGACAGGCTTAAGGCCTGGCCAAAGTCGTCAAGGAACCCCGGCGTGGACGCCTTGAACGTCCGGTATCCAGCGGCAACGGAAGTCTAGCCTGAGCACCCGAGAGCTGCGACGTTGTCAGCCTGAACGGCCGGGATCCAAGCGGCGATGACGTCGCGTCGCCTGCTCAGCAGGCAAGTTGGCCAAACATCACCTTGTCGCTAGGAAGCAGCGGAAACGACATATCTTGTTTGATGCAGATCTCCTCCCCGCCGCGGGTGACGTGAATATCCACCAGCACAAAACTGGGATCATCGCGCGACAGGTGGTAACGGAAGTATTTCGGCGGGTCGTGCGGCACAACGTAGGCACCGGTTCTCGCTTCAACCTGCTCAAGCATTTCAGCGATGTTGGTGCAAGGCAGCATTAATCCCGGCTGTGCGACGAACGAATTCAAAGATTGGTCGAAGGCCAACATTTGGCCGCGAGGATGTACTTCAGGCATTTGATTGGCTTGGACTTGGCAGCAGCAACCTCGAATTTTGCCTGTACAGCAGAGGACTGCTCTTGGCCGATTGCGGCGGGCCGCGAAGCCATCTACAACAAGTTCTTGATTGTGTTCCGGATGAAGGCCTCGAAGCTCGGTGCCGCAACGTGCACTCTTCGGTCCAGCGGGTCAATCTCCACCACCTCCCAAGTCTTGGTGCGGAATCCCGCGTTGAAGCCTTGGAAGTCATCGCCAAACAGAAGCACGCCCGCGAGTTGAGGTGGTACGTCGCCGTAAACGAAGCCTGGCTCAACCAGACCGGTATAGAGGCTGTATTGGGAACGCCCAATCGTCCCGGCGCCAATGCGACTCAGGAAAGAGACATAGTCGTCTGGCAGGTCCGCGTGCTTGCGGCGGAGGTCCGCCGCGTCGACCGGCTTTAGGTTGCCCAAGAGCTTCTCGGGCGTCTTCAGCGGCAGGAGGTCGTCGTACATATGCGGTTTATATCGAACTACGAGGCCGTCATGGATGACCGGTTTTGGCCGAACTGTGCCATAGCTGTGTGAGGAGGCCGCGCTGGCTATTCGCCGTCGAGTCGCAAGAGCTTTTCGTCGAACCAGATGTCTTCGTAGCCCGGCGCAATCAAGAAGCGCCAGCCGGGTGGCAATCCAAGGTATTTTTTTATTTCGGGCGCCCACCCGTCCAGATGCTCGATGTGAAGCGGCTTGAAGAAGTCAGCCTCAGTCGAGAACTCCTCGCCGGCCCAGATGTACCACCCGCTGGTCCCGGCGCTTGGTGGATGCCTCAGACCATTGATTGGGAGGATGCCATCACGAACATTCAACGCTATGCCGAGCGTACAGGTAGGCGGTGCCGCAAAGAATTCTGCGGGCAACCGACGACAGAGTTCGCGCTGCAGTTCTTCGACGGCGCTCCTTTGATTCATGGCAGACGCACGCTGGACGCAACGGGCGCCTTGGCATGGATAGGCATACAGGTTTTGAGCACGGTTTCCGAGTGACTGGTTGTGGCCGACTGTAGCCTGACGGCTAGCAGGCGCTCTGGGCCCTTAACGGTCGCTCGCCCCGTCCTCAAAGCGGACGCCAACTCGGACTGCGCGCAACGAAAACATTGCGCAATCGTCGCTGAGGCGGCCCCTCATCTTGAGGATAGAACGTCAGTCGTTATACGGCAGTTCGTGCACCATCTTCTCCAGCCGATCCGCGAACAGCTTCCGACGTTCATTGTCACCCTTGATTTCCTGCAACGTCGCCGCAATGCCACGACTGAACGCGTCGACCAGTCCGCGGATTGAGAGCATGACCAAGTGTTCTACATCGCTTGTTTCGGCAACCTCCGGTAGAAATTCGTCGCCGTAGCCAATCTGGCGTTTGACCAGCCGCCGGCTTCAGGCCGGGCAGCTTCCCTCGCGCGGCGTGCGCAGCAGTGGCCGGCCGGCGGCGCGGCCGGTGACTTCGCCGCCGTCCACCGCCAGCTCGCCGTTCACCAGCACCGTCGTCACGCCCTGCGACAGCAGCGTAGGCTGCGCATAGGTGGCGCGCGCCGCGTAGCGCGCCGGATCGAACACCACCACGTCGGCGTGGTAGCCGCTGCGCAGGTAGCCGCGCTTGGTCAGTCCCAGGGTGTCGGCCACTTGGCCAGTGCTGGCGCGCACGAAGCGGCCGAGCGAGATCACCTTTTCCTTCACCACATACTGGTCGTACTTGCGCGCGAAAGTGCCGTAGGCGCGCGGATGGCCTTCCGACGAATCGGAGGAGGTCATCACCCACGGCCGCTTCATGAAGTTGCGCACGTCGTCGTCGGTCTGGTTGAAGGAGGCGATCGCCAGGTCGGCCTCGCGCAGCACCGCGATGGCGGCGTCCACCGGATCGCCGCCCTGCGCCACCTCGGCCAGCGTGCGGCCGATGTATTTGGTGTTCGGGCCGGCCGAGAACAGGATCGCCTCCGGCCCGCCGCGCAGGCGTAGGTTCTCGCGCATGTCCTTGCGCAGACGCTCCTGCAGCGAGGCGTCGTCGAATCGCTTGAGCATCGCGGCGCGGCCGCCGTCCACCGCCCAGCCGGGCACCAGCGCGGCCGAGAAGCGGGTGCTCGATGCGGTCCACGGGTACTGGTCGGCGGTTATCGCCAGGCCGCGCTTCTGTTCGGCCTCGATGCGGCGGATGATGTCGCCGCTCTGGCCATGCACTGCCACGCCCAGCGCCTTGATGTGGGCTACGTGCACCGGCAGCCTAGCTTCGTGCCCGATGCGGATCACCTCGTCGATCGAGCCCTTGAGGCCGATGTTGTACATGGACTCGTCGCGGATGTGGCTGTCGTACAGGCCGCCGTGGCGCGCCGCGACCTTGGCCAGCTCGATCACCTCCTCGGTCCGCGCGAAACTCTGCGGTGCATAGAAGAGCCCGGTTGACAGGCCGAGCGCGCCTTCGCACATCGCGCGCGAGACCTGGGCGCGCATGGCGTCCAGCTGCTCGGACGTCGGCGCGCGGTTGGCCTCGCCGAGCTGGCCGGCGCGCACCGGCCCGAAGCCGACGTAGATCGCGGTGTTGGTGCCGGCGCCGTTGTCCCTCAGCCGCTGCGCCTGCGCCGCGATGTCGGCGCCGCCGAAGCCGTCGCTGCCGATCACCGCGGTGGTCACGCCCTGGGTGAGGAAGGGCACGTTGAGCCGGCGGCGCGCGTCGGCCTGGAACAGGTCGCGGTCGGCATGGGTGTGCGGATCGATGAAGCCCGGCGCCACCACCTGGCCGCGCGCATCGATGCGCCGCTTGGCCACGAAGCGATGCGGCGCAGCCCGGCCGACGAAGACAATGCGGTCGCCGGCAATGCCGACGTCGCCCACCTGCGGCGGCGCGTCGTCGCCGGTGAAGATGGTGCCGCCTTCGATGATTAGATCGAGCGCGACAGGTTCGTCGACCGCGCGCGCCGACACGCCGAAGGCCAGGGGCAGTAGCGCCGCCAGCACGGCGACGCTGCGACGGAGCGGGAAGCGGGAGATGGCGACGGGCATGGCGATGGAGTGCGCGTTGGAAGTGGGACGGCGCCCAGTCTAGAGGCGCCGCCGCGCGCGCGGCCATTACAAATGGACCACCGGCCATGCCCTCAGGGCATGGTCAGCACAGGCCCTCAAGCCACCATGCCGTCGCCGCCACGATGCCCATCGCGCTGCGGGTCGGCGCCGCCGGTGAGCCAGGACTGGCCGCCGAGCTGCGTGCGGACGATGGTGCTGATGCCGTGCGCCAGCTCTCCTTGCGGACGACACCATCCTCGACGAAATGATCAGCTTCGGCCACAACGTGTGGGCGCCACTCGTCAAACAGATTCCCCCCTGGGCTGCTAGTAGTGGCTAACGGTGTCAGGCATTGAGCGGTTGCGTGCAAGGGTCATTGCTTGAGGTACAGCGTCGCCCTTTAGCGAAAACAGAGAACCATGGGGAACTTCCGGTTTTGGCCGATTGTTGTCGGATTCCAAGCCAGTGCGCACGCGCTTCAAGGCTCGTGCTGGACCTTTCCGACGGTGGGCATCTGGCGCTAAGCCGGGACGATGGTGAGCCAGGGCCAGCGCGCCTTGTAGTCGCTCGCCTTGAGGCGGAACAGGTCCGGGATTGGGTGGCGAGGATTCATCCGCAGGACTCCGGAGGCCAAATCGTCCAAGCCGTCGGGGGCGTAAAGCTCTCGACTGGTCATGTCGATGCCAACGCAGGTACAAGAAATGAGGTAACGGTCAATCCCATCACGCACGGATGTGAGTTGCGGATACGAAGCTCCAAAGCGCTGCTGGTACCAAAGATGCACGCGCGCTTGATTCCTGACCTCAACGTTGACGCCGAGGTCAGCGACGCTGCTGTGAACGAGCCTGATAGCGGCGTCTTCGGCCTCCCACGATAAATCGGCATCGTCGAAGTAGAAGACGTCATAGTCCTTCACACCCCAGTTTTCTCGCTGGCCGGACAACGAATTCCACGTCGCCTGGAACAAACATCCGGCGGTCAAAAAGCATTGGCTCAAACCAAGACGAGGCAAGCGAGCAGCAAGTTCCGCATTCACAGGATTGCGCAAAGCGATGTCGATGAAATGGTTTGCTGTCAACTGCATCTTCTTAAGGGCGATAGGAGAGGGCCGCCGGAACGACCGGCCGGTTGTTGTCTGCCGAGGAACCAGGTACGGACGACCGCCCGCTGCTGGCCCGCATTCTGCCTTCGCCTATGGCGCCTATTCAGGGATGCCGACATGCCGGCGCACGAACCGCTCGATTTGCGATGCAGTCGCGTCTGGAGCGGCATCGCTCTGAAACCGGGCGCATGGCAAAGCCATGAGCTTTGGAAATCGCTCCCGTATCCGTCGCTCCTCGCTTGTTCTGTTGCCAGGGAGATAGGGTCTCGCGAGTTGCCGCTGCACGATGATTTGAACGCATGCCTCGAGCTCGAATGCGGGTAGCAGCAGCGCGGTCAATGCGTCGCCTTCGATGGAGCGACGGAGCGCTTGATACCCGGCGTGAACGTCATCGGGGTGCCCGGCGTCAACTACTTTGAGCGGGGGGCGTTCGTGGCTGCGGCGTGCAAGCTGTGTTGCGCAACAGCAATCAGAGCCAAGCCTAGAAAAAAGAATACCGAGCGCATCGAGTTGAGCCTGCATGGGGAGGATTGATTGCGTCAGATTGTGGCTCGGTTCCGAAGGTCTCCTTTTGGCCGCATTCTGCCTGTCGGCGTCGGCGTCGGCGTCGGCGTCGGGCGGGATAGGACAGGACTGCGCGAACTCATCGGCGAAGAAATCGCCCAGCCAAGACCGGTAGTGTCGCGGCCACGCCGGCGACGAAGGACTCGATTTCGGGCAGCACCGCTCAAGTCAGAGGCTTCGTCCAATCGCCCGCATCCGGTCGCT
>NZ_FMZU01000011.1 GCF_900101545.1 Variovorax sp. CF079
TTGACGTTGGCGATGTCCACACCGGTGCCGTCGCTCTTGACGCGCACCTTCACGTTGAAATCGACGACCCGCTTGACGGGGACCAGGACCTTCATCAGACTCTCCTTTGCAACTGCATGTCACGCGCTATGGCGCATCAGTCAGCGAACTGGCCTGCCGCCTTGATGACGGGTTCGTATCGCGTCGTCTCCTGCTGGAGCCAGGTCTGGAGGCCGGCCGGCGTCAACTTTGCATCGCTGGGAATGATCGCCCCGAGTTCTGCCAGGCGTTGAGCAACCGTTGGATCCTTCAGCGCCGTTTTCAATGCCGCACCGAACTTGTCTATCGCTTCCTTGGGCGTTCCCTTCGGCGCATAGATGCCGTGCCAGACGACGACCTGAAAGTCCTTCAGCCCCTGCTCAGCAAGCGTTGGCGTGTCGGGAAGCGTCTTGAGGCGGAAAGACGTTGTGACACCATAAAGCTTGATGGAGCCCGCCTTGATGTGCGGCGTGGTCGAAGTGGTCTGATCGCACAGCAAGTCGACCTGCCCGGCCAGCAGTGCATTCATGGCAGGGCCGGTGCCCTGATAGGGCACGGTGGTCATCGACACACCCATCGCCTGGCGCAACAGGACGCCGCACAGATGGGAGACCGCGCCCAGCCCTGCATGGGCGAGATTGATCTTGTCGCTGTTCGCCTTCGCGTAGGCCATCAACTCCTTGAAGTCCTTGGCCGGCAGGTCCTTGCGCCCTACCAACGTCATCGGCACATCGATCACCTGACTGACGTACTCGAAATCGGAGAGCGGCTTGTAGTTGAGTTTTCGATAAAGGGCCGGTGCCGTCGCCATGCCGTTGTGATGGATCAGGAAGGTGTAGCCATCGGGGTTCGCCCGCGCGGTGTAGGCGGCGGCAATGGTGCCGCCCGCGCCTGTCTTGTTCTCCACGATCACCGATTGGCCAAGCGTCTTGGTCATGGCCGCACCCAGCGTCCGGGCCACGACGTCCGTCGGACCGCCCGCAGCAAAAGGAACCACCAGGGTGATCGCCTTGGTCGGATAGCCCTGCGCCGAGGCGGCGCAGGACAAGGCCAACCCGGCAACCGTCGAGACGGTCATCTTCCAGACCGGCGTTTGATTCAGCTTCATGTCACTTGTCTCCAGTTCTTAATACAAATTTCAGATGGCGCCTGCACTGCGCATGGACGCAATGTCCTCGCTCGACCACCCCAGCCCCTGAAGGATGGCGTCGGTGTTCTCACCGAGACCCGGCACAGCGTCCATCCGCGGTGCGTACGCTTCCGTTTTGCCCGGGGGCAATAGCGCCGGAATAAGCCCACTGGGCGTCGGGACCTTGGTCCAGCGATTACGCGCCTTCAGCTGGGGGTGGTCCCAAACGTCGTGCATGTCATTCACGCTCGCATTGGCAATCTGGGCTCTGTCCAGCCGTTGAACAACCTGCTCCACCGTCAGCGATGAAAACCCTTCCACGATGAGCGCTCGCAGCGCGACCCTGTTGGCCACACGCTTGGAGTTGGAGGCGAAGCGCTCGTCGGTCGTCAGTTCGGGCCGTTCCAACACGGTCTTGCAAAAGGCGCCCCACTCCCGCTCGTTCTGAAGGCCGAGCATGACTGTGCCGTCGCTTGCCGGGAAGGGACCGTACGGGTAGATCGTGGCGTGAGCGGCACCTGCCCGCGGAGGCGGCGCCGCACCCTCGTAGGCGTAATAGAGCGGATAGCCCATCCACTCCACCATGCTCTCCAGCATCGACACGTCGATCCGACTGCCCTTGCCGGTCTTGTCGCGCTGGATCAGCGCAGCAAGGATGCCCGTGTATGCGTACATGCCTGCGGCAATGTCGGCGATGGAGCACCCTGCCTTCGCAGGCTCCGCGTCCGAACCGGTCACCGACAGGAACCCCGACTCGCTCTGGATCAGCAGGTCGTAGGCCTTCTTGTCGCGGTACGGACCGTCGTCGCCGTAGCCCGAGATGTCGCACACGATGAGCCTGGGATGCTTCTCGTGCAAGGCTTCGAATGAGAGCCCCAGTCTTGCAGCCGCACCGGGCGCCAGGTTCTGCACGAGCACGTCAGCGTCTTCGAGCAGCTTGGCGAGCACCTCCTGGGCGACGGGCTGCTTGACGTCCAGCGTCAAGCTCTCCTTCGACCGGTTCGTCCAGACGAAGTGCGATGCCATGCCCTGTACTCGCTCATCGTAGGCGCGCGCAAAGTCACCCACGCCAGGCCGTTCCACCTTGATCACACGGGCGCCGAGATCCGCCAGTTGGCGGGTGCAGAAGGGAGCCGCGATCGCGTGCTCCAGCGTGACGATCGTCACGCCATCCAAAGGTCGTGCCATGACAGAGTCTCCTTCGATCAGAACGACCGCGGCAGCCCGAGCACGTGCTCGGCAACGTAGGCATAAATGAGGTTCGTGGAGATCGGAGCAACCTGGTAGAGCCGCGTCTCCCGGAACTTGCGCTCGATGTCGTATTCGTTGGCAAAGCCGAAGCCACCGTGCGTCTGCATGCAGACGTTGGCCGCCTCCCAGCTCGCCTTGGCCGCCAGGAACTTGGCCATGTTGGCCTGTGCGCCGCAGTCCTGGTGCGCATCGAAGCGCCGCGCTGCCTCGAAGCGCATCAGGTTCGCGGCTTCCACCTCGATGAAGGCATCCGCGATCGGAAACTGCACGCCCTGGTTCTTGCCGATGGGGCGGTCGAACACGATGCGTTCGCTGGCGTACTTGCGTGCGCGCTCGATGAACCAGTAGCCGTCGCCGATGCATTCGGCAGCGATCAGCGTACGCTCGGCGTTCAGGCCGTCCAGGATGTACTTGAAGCCCCTGCCCTCCTCGCCGATGAGGTTCTCTTCCGGGATCTCCAGGTTCTCGAAGAACAATTCGTTGGTTTCGTGGTTGACCAGGTTGGGAATGGGCCGCACCGTCAGGCCGTTGCCGATGGCCTGCTTCAGGTCGACGATGAAGATCGACATGCCCTCGGATTTCTTCTTCACCTCCGCCAGCGGCGTGGTGCGTGCCAGCAGGATCATCAGGTCGGAATGCTGCACGCGCGAGATCCACACCTTCTGCCCGTTGACGACGTAGCGGCCGTCCTTCTTGACCGCGGTGGTCTTGATCTTGGTCGTGTCGGTGCCGGTCGTGGGTTCGGTCACCGCCATCGACTGGATGCGCAGTTTGCCGGCCGCAATGCCCGGCAGGTACTTGTCCTTCTGCGTCTTGCTGCCATTGCGCAGCAATGTGCCCATGTTGTACATCTGGCCGTGCACTGCACCGGCATTGCCGCCCGAGCGGTTGATCTCCTCCATGATCACCGTCGCGGCAGTCAGCCCGAGGCCGGTGCCGCCATATTCCTCGGGGATCATCGCGGCCAGCCAGCCGGCCTGCATCAGCGCGTCGACGAAAGTCTCGGGATAGGCCTTCTGCTCGTCGATCTTGCGGAAGTATTCGTCGGGGAACTGCCGGCACAGTGCGCGCACGGCATCACGGATTTCCTGGTGGTCGTCGGTCTCGTTGAACATGTGTGTCTCCTTGAAGGTGTGTTCAGTACAGGTTGGCTTTTGCTTCCATCGCGAGATGGCCTTCTGGGGTACGCGCCCAGAGCGTCACGGTCTCCGCATCCTCTCGGCGCCCACAAACCGTAAAGGGCGCGACATCGAATAGCGGCTTGACGGCACGGAACGAAAAGTTCTTGACCACCGCTTCGGGAAGATTGCGCCGCAACAGGTCCAGCAGCAGCGTCGCGATCAGCGGCCCATGCACGATCAGGCCCGGGTAGCCTTCCACTTCGGTGACGTACCGGCGGTCGTAGTGAATGCGGTGCCCATTGAACGTCAGGGCCGAATAGCGAAAGAGCAGCACGTCGTCTGGCTCGATACGACGCGACCATTGCTCACCTTGCGGCGCCACCACGCCCGCGGGCGCGGGTTCACCGGGAGCGGGCATGTCGCGGTAGACGATGTCGTGCCGCTCTGAAATTGCCAACTGCCCATCGGCACGGATCTCGTGATCCACATTGACGAACACCAGCGGTCCGGTGCGACCATCCTTCAAGCGCACGTCGGCGATTCGCGATGTCCGCGAGATCTGCTGGCCCACGCGCAGCGGGGTGTGGAAAGTCAGTTGGCTACCCGCCCACATCCGGCGCGGAAGGGGTACAGGCGGCAGGAAGCCCCCGCGTGTGGGATGCCCGTCGGGGCCAATTTCCGATTGCTGGGGAAGCGGCAGGAAGTACAGCCAGTGCCAGCACGGAGGGACCATTGCGTCCGGCCCCAGGGGCGGGTCATTGCGATCAAGCGTCGCCGTCAGCGCCTTGAGAGGCACCGGGGTCACCACATCATCGATGACCACAGTCTGGTCAATCCAGGTGCGTAGATGATTGATGTCAACAGTCATTGAATTGTCTCCTTGTTGGAGCAGTAGCTCTACAGATCTAGTCGTCCTATGCCCAGATTCTGGGCTGAGGTCACATATATGGGAAATACCGATTCGGGCTATCCGCTATACGTTGATCATCTAACTAGCCAGCGACGGTCGGCATCAACTCGGATCCCGATCACAAAGGACCTCGGGCCGGGCCCGCCGCTCGGCGCGTCGGTTGTGCGTGAGGCATGGCAGGCGCTGTTTGCCAGAATCTTGGAGAGCTATGGAACTCAGACAGCTTCGCTACTTCATTGGTGCCAGCGAGGCCGGTAGCCTGCTTAAGGCCTCGACCCGGCTTCATGTCGCGCAACCCGCACTGGGCCAGCAGATCGCCGCGCTCGAATCGGAGGTCGGCGCCCAACTTTTCAATCGATCAAGCCGTGGTGTGACCTTGACCGACGCCGGGAAGGTCTTCCTGGACCACGCAAGGGTCGTCCTTTCTGACATCGAAAGAGCGCGCGACGCGGTGCGCGAGCTCGATTCGGTGCCTCGAGGTGAGGTCGCCATCGGGCTCCCGACGACCGTTGGACTGACTGCAACCGTGGCGATCCTCGGTGCGTGCCGCACACGCTTGCCCGAAGTGCGCTTGAAGGTGGTTGAGGCCTACAGCGGATTCTTGCGCGAGTGGCTCCAGTCTGGTCGACTCGATCTGGCTGTTCTTTTTGGTGATGCCGCAGAGCCCGGCTTGATCAAGCAGCCGCTACTGGACGAATGGTTGGTATTTGTGGCCAGCCCCGCTGGGCCGAAACTACCCAAGCGTCTTCCCCTGTCCGCGCTATCGCGATGGCCGATGATCCTGCCAGGGAAAGAACATGGGTTGCGCAAGATCATCGATGACGCCTGTGCACCTCTTTCGGTCCAACCCAATGTGGTGGCGGAAGTCGAATCGCTTCGCAGTGTCAAACTGGCCGTCCAGGGAGGCATTGGCGCCACCATCCTGCCACTGGGTTCAGTGGCCGAAGAAGTGGCGTCAGGGGCTCTGCGAAGCGCGCGACTTGAAAGTTCCGCGATGACGCGCCGCGTCGTATGCGCCACGAGCACGGTGCGCCCAGCCACTCTCGCGAAGTCCGCAGTGCATTCCTTGGTTCAGGAGGTGATTCGCGATATGGTGCTGTCCAGTGCCTGGCCTGCTCGCTGGATCGGGGAACCTGCTTGAAGGGAGCGACGGTCACGGGTATTGCCTCTCGATCCAGGACCTGGACATGGAGAGCATCCGCTCAGGTCCTGCTGCGCAAGATCTTGCCTGGGTTCATCAGGTTCATGGGATCGAATGCCGCCTTCAGCGTGCGCATCATGTTCAGGTCGATGCCGGGCTTGAAGCGCTCCAGGCGCTCGACGTGCATCCTGCCGATGCCATGCTCTGCGCTGATGCTGCCTCCCAGTTCCACGCTCGCCTCGTGCACGATCAGATTGACTTTCGCAGCCGCTTCTTCGCATTGGTCCGGCGTGCCGTAGATCGAACGCGAAAGCACCGCGATGACATGGATGTTGCCGTCGCCGATGTGCCCCGCGTGGCACACCGCGGCCCCCGCCACCTGCTGCTCGATACGATCGGTCACGAGATCGATGAAGCGCGGGAGCTTGGAGACCGGCACCGACGTGTCGTTCGAGACGGTGAAGCCCGCGCGCTTGTTGGCCTCCGAGATGTTGTGCCGCAGCTCCCAGATGCGGTTGGCCTTGGCCACGTCGGTGGCGACCGCCGCGTTGGTGACCAGGTCGCGCTCGAAGGCGGTCTCGAGCGTCTTTTCGAGTTCGGCGATGGCATCCCACTGCGGCGAGCTGTCCGCGATCTCCATCAGCACAAACCACGGGCTGTCCAGCTCCATCGGCGATTGGAGGCCGTGGCCATGTTTCAGCACCATCTCGACCTGCGGGCGCGACATGATCTCGAAGGCCTCGATCCGGTTGCCCACCTGTTCCTGCATGAAGCGCAGAAGGTCGACCGCCTGCTGGACGCCCGTCAGCGCCACCATGGCAGTTGCGGAGACATTGAGACGGGGAAAGAGCTTCAGCACCGCGGCCGTCACCACACCCAGCGTGCCCTCAGCGCCGATGAACAGCTGCTTCAGGTCGTAACCGGCGTTGTCCTTGCGCAGCGCCCGCAGGCCGTCCCACACGCGGCCATCGGGCAGGACCACCTCGAGGCCCATCACCAGCTCTCGCATGTTGCCGTAGCGCAGAACGCCGGTGCCTCCGGCATTGGTCGACACCAGGCCACCGATCTCGCAGCTGCCGACGCTGCCCAGCAGCAGCGGGAACTGGCGCTGGCGCTCATCGGCGGCCTCCCGCACATGCGCCAAGATGCAGCCGGCCTCGGCCGTCAGCGAGTTGTTGGTTGCATCGATGTCCCGGATCCGGTTCATGCGCGACAGGTTGAGGATCACGGCCGGCCGCTCGGCGCCCGCCACGGCACCACCCGTCAGGCCGGTGTTGCCCCCTTGCGGAACGATCGCCACCTCCAGGCTCGCGCAGGCCTTCACGAGCTCTGCGACCTCGCTCGTGCTGCCGGGCATCAGGACCGCGAGCGCCGCGCCCTGGTATCGGCCGCGCCAGTCCTGCTGATACGGCTGCGTGGCGCCCGGATCAGTCAACACGCGTGCCGGGCCGACAACCTCGGCGAATCGCTCGAGCAAAGCGGCGGTCTTGAGCATCATGCTCTCTCCAGCGTGACGGCACACATGGCTCACTCCCTCTTGAGACCGCCGATGGACTTGATGACAGCGCCCCATTTGCCGAGCTCGGACTTGACCAGCGCATCCAGTACTTCGGGCGTCGATCCCACCGGCACTGCGCTCAGGTCCTTCAGCTTCGCCTGAACGTCTTGCATCGCCACCACCGCCTGCAGTTCTCGGCTCAAAAGTTCGACCAGAGGGCGCGGCAGTTTCGCGGGCCCGAAGACGGCGTTCCAGGTGTAGGTTTCATAGCCGGCAAGACCCGCTTCCGCGAGGGTCGGAACGTCCGGAAAGGACGGCGAGCGCTTGCTGGTGGTCACCGCCAGGGCACGCGCCGAGCCGGCTCGGATGTGCGATGCCGCCCCCGTCAGGACGTCGAACAGGATGGGAATGTGGCCACCGACCAGGTCGGTCATGGCCGGCCCGCCACCCTTGTAAGGAACATGACCGATGTCCACACCGGCCATGGACTTGAACAACTCGCCCGACAGGTGCGGAGGCGTACCCACACCGGACGAGCCGTAGTTGAACTTGCCCGGCTGCGCCTTGATCTGGGCAATGAGCTCCTGCACGTTCTGTGCCTTCACGGAGGAGCTCACAAGCAGGACGTTGGGCACGGTCGCGACGAGCGAGATGGGCGTGAAGTCGCGCTGGGCATCGTAGGAGGACGGCGGTGTCGAAAGCGGATTGATCGCGTGCGTCGCGACCGTACCCATCAGCAGCATGCTGCCATCGGCTGCGGCCTTCGCCACCTTGGCGGCGCCGATGGCGCCCCCGCCGCCGGCGACGTTCTCCACGACCACGCTGTGCGCGATGCGCTCCGACAGCTTTTGCGCGACCAGGCGGGAAACCACGTCGGTGGCCCCTCCGGCCGAGAAGGGAACCACCAGCGTGATCGGTCCCTTCGGCAGGACCGACTGTGCAAAGGCGTGCGGCAGGGGCGCGCCCAGCGTGGCGGCCACGCCCCACTTCATCAGGTCGCGCCGGGACAGCGTCGATGTATTCATGCTCTTGTCTCCGTCTATTGCTTTGAAGGTGTCAGCGCATCACGAACGGGTTGCCTGTGACCGCGCCGCTGTTGATCCACACGCACTTGGTCTGCAGGTATTCGCGGATCGCATCGATGCCGTTCTCGCGGCCCAGGCCGGAATCCTTGTAGCCGCCGAACGGCGCCATGAAGCTCACGGCACGGTAGGTGTTGACCCACACGGTGCCGGCCTGCAGTTTCTCGGACATGCGGATGGCGCGCCCCATGTCCCTGGTCCAGACGGCCGCCGCCAAGCCGAAACGCACGTCGTTGGCGATGCGCAGTGCGTCGGCCTCGTCCTTGAAGCGGATGATCGACAGCACCGGGCCGAACACCTCTTCCTGTGCAATGCGCATGTCGTTGCGCACTCCGGTGAAGATCGTCGGCTGCACGAACCAGCCGTTGCCGCACTCGGGTGCGCTCCCCTTCTCGCCGCCCAGCACGGCAGTTGCGCCTTCGCTGCGGGCAATGTCGATGTACTCCAGCACCTTCTTGTACTGCGGCGGCGTGGTCACCGGACCCACCTGGGTGTCCGGGCTCATCGGATCCCCCATGCGGGCGGTGCGAGCCACCGCGAGCAGGCGCTCGACGAAGGCGTCGTGGATGCTCTCCTGCACCAGCAGGCGGGAACCCGCAATGCAGGTCTGGCCCGTCGCGGCAAAGATGCCCGAGATGGCGCCAAAGGCGGCCTGTTCCAGGTCCGCATCCTCGAACACCACATTGGGCGACTTTCCGCCCAACTCCATGGCCGCGTGCTTGAGATGGCGGCCCGCCTTCTCGTTGATCAGGCGGCCCGTGCTGTCCGAGCCGGTGAAACTGATCTTGCTCACCAGCGGGTGCTCGACCAGCGGCGTGCCCACCTCGGCGCCGAAGCCCGTGACGACGTTGAAAACGCCCGGCGGAAAGCCCGCCTCCTCGAACAGCTCCGCCAGCTCCAGCGTGGAGGCCGAAGTGAACTCCGAGGGCTTGACCACCACGGTGCAGCCTGCAGCCAGGGCGGGAGCGATCTTCCAGCTCAGGAGCATCAGCGGCGAATTCCAGGGGGTGATGGCTGCCACCACGCCGACCGGCTCATGGCGGGTGAAGGCGAAGTACCCCTTCTTGTCGAGCGGCAGCGTGCTGCCCTGCACCTTGTCGGCCAGACCGCCGTAGTAATGGAACCACTGCGGGATGTAGTTGAGCTGCGCCTGCATCTCGGCCAGCAGCTTGCCGTTGTCGCGAACCTCGGTCGTGGCGAGCTTGACGGCATCGCGAGCGATCAGGTCGGCGAGCTTGCGCATCAGGGCGCCGCGCTGAGTAGCCGTGAGTTCGGCCCAGGGACCTTGCGTCAGCGCCTGGTGGGCAGCCTGCACGGCGGCATCCACGTCACTCGCATCGCCGCGCGGAATCTGCGCCCAGCTTTCGCCGGTGTAAGGGTTCTGCGTGTCGAACCACTGGCCGCCGCGGGGTTCGCAGGCTTGGCCGCCGATGTGCAGCAGGTAACGCTTCATGCCGTCTCCATTCATTGTCTTTCCAGGAGCCATGGCCGGGTTTTCAGAACGGCTTGAGGCCGAGCGCGGCGCGGAACCTGTTCTTGATGAAGGGGCCATCGCGCGGCGGCAGTGCGCGAGGCGGCTCATCGGCTTCGATGAACACCTGCACGAAGGCCAAGCCGCGGCGTGCATTGATGCCCTGAGCAATCTCGTCGACGAGATCGATGCTGCTGGTCGAATAGGCGTCGGCGATGCCAAAACCCTTGGCAATGGCCACCAGGTCCGCTCCGAGGCTGGAGTGACTGCGCTGCATACCCGTCTCACCGAAATGCCCGTTGTCCAGCACGACGATCGTGAGGTTCTTGGGTTGCTTCACCGCGATCGAGCCCAGGCTACCGATGCCCATCAGTTGTTCACCGTCGCCGGTGATCACGACCACCGGCTTGTCGGACTGCGCCAGGGCCAAGCCGAGGCCCAGCGAAGTGGCACCGCCCATGGCTCCCCAGAGGTAGTAGTTCTTATCCCGATCGCCGGCGGCAAACACGTCGTAAGAAGCGGAGCCCAGGCCAGTGACTACCATGGCATCAGGGACCGCAGCCAAGAGCTTGGCCACGAATTGGCGGCGATCCGCGCGCTTGTTCAATGCATCCTGACTCATCACTTGCGCTCCCACTTCTTGCGGCCGATCAGTTCTTGTCCCAACAGCACGGCGACCCTTTCGCCGGCCTCGAATGCGGCATCGAAGCCGGCGCTGACGATCTCTTCTACTTCCTCGGGCTTCGAAGCACGGAGTACGTGGATGCCCATCAGCTCCAGGGCAGCCTGCGTGGCCTTGCCCATCGGCCCCTGCCACGGATTGAACTCGGCGTACTCCCCGCGCATGGTGACGAGCGTGAAGAACGGGAAGTCGGCCGCCTGCAGCAGCGAGAACATGTTCACGCAGTTGCCGACGCCGCTGCTTTGCATCAGAAGCACTGCGCGATCGCCGCCAAGCCATGCGCCGCTGCAAACGGCCACGCCTTCCTCCTCCGTCGTCAGCACGACATCCTGGATGTCGGGGTCGGCAATGGCGCTGCGAATGACGTGCGAATGGCCGGCATCGGGAACGTAGGCGATCTGATTGACGCCCCCCTCCTTGAGAACCTTGAAGATGGCCTCCTGCCAGGCAGGGGCCGGTGCGGGTGTGTGATTCATAGCCGTGTCGAGCCTTTGGGTAGTACCGGGGTGCAGGAATCATAGTTTTTGATCTATCTTCATGGACAATAGAATTTAGGCATTCCACCATCACGATTCGAGATTCATCCATGGACTTCAAACAGCTGCGTGCCTTTCTCACCGTGGCCGAGACCGGCAATGTCACCCGGGCCGCCGAGGTCCTGCATCTCGTGCAACCCGCGGTCTCGCGCCAACTGCGCCTTCTCGAGGAAGACATCGGAGCGCCTCTTTTCGACCGTGGCCGGCACGGCATGGTGCTGACGCCGGCCGGCCAGTCGCTGGTGGGCTACGCGCGCCGGGCGATGCTGGAACTCGAGCGCGCCCGCGCGGAGATTGGCGGGAGCGACAACGGCAATGGCGTGAGCGGCCTGGTCACCCTGGGTCTCCTGCCCAGCACCATCGACATGCTGTCCAGCCCGCTCGTCTCGGCCATGGCAGCTGAATACCCGGGCGTCCACGTCCGCATCGCGATGGGTTACGCGGGCACGCTCCTGCGCTGGCTCGAATCCGGCGAGGTGGATGCGGCGCTGCTGTACGGCGCCGCACGCTCGGCCGAAGTCCAAACGACACCGCTGATCGAAGAGTCGCTGTGGGTCATCGGCCCGAAGGAAGCCAAGCTGCGCAAGAACAAGCCGGTGCCGCTGGCCAAGCTGGCCGGAATGAAGGTGGTGCTGCCCAGCGCGCCGCATGGAATCCGGGCACTGGTGGAGCATGCGTGCGCGGTCGCCAATGTCACGCTGGACATCTGCGCAGAGACCAACGCACTGAGCGTGCAGCGCAGCCTGGTCCTCGGCGGCCACGGCCTGACCATCCTGCCGCCGATCGCGGTCGCCGAGGACCTCCGCACCGGAAAGCTGTCGGGTGCTCCCCTGGCCGATCCGCCAATCGCCCGCACCATCGTGCTTGCTCTACCGGCCGACCGCGCTACGGGGCGGCATGTACGCTGCGCCGTGGACCTGCTGGTGAGGGAAGCGCGGCGCGCGATCGACTCCGGCACATGGCTGGAGGGACGGTGGCTCGGCACCTGAAGGCCGACGCCTCCATCAGCTCAAGTCGAACAACACGTCGCCGTAGCCCACGAGCGCACCCTCGGCTGATGCCTGCCGGATGGCCACAGCGTCGCGGTCGGAAAGGATCGGCGTCAGCATTTCACCCGCTCGGAGGAAAGCCAGAATCTGGCCCTTTTTCACGCCCCCTCCTTCCCGCATGGCCTCGAGCCCCGTCAACGGGTGCTTGACACAGAAGATTCCGATTCCCGGGGACTTCAGGCACGTCGATGCTCCGCTCGCGCCGAGGGGCGCCTGCTCGGTGGAAGTCAGGTCCCCATCGCTCGGCGCTTGCGTACCGGGCTGCCGGCTGAACCGTATCCGAAAAACGCCCTGCGGCCCTTCGCACTCGAAGTACGTCACGTCGCAGCTCTGAAGGCTCAGCACCACGCGCTGCAGTTCGCTGGGAGTCATCATGATGGCGTACTCGCTTTGTTGGCGGCGGCGAGCCAATGCTCCAGGTGGTGGATGTCCGTTCCGCCTTCAACGAAGCCCGGCTCGTCCATGATCGCGCGCTGCAACGCCACCGTGGTCTCCACGCCCTCCAGGACCGTTTCGTCGAGCGCCACGCGCATGCGCGCAAGTGCTTCACCCCGGGTTCTCGCATGCACGAGGATCTTCGCGACGAGGGAGTCATAGTGCGGCGGCACCGTATAGCCGTCCTCGAGATGCGATTCCACACGCACGCCGGGACCTGCCGGCGGCGTCCAATGGGTCACGGTCCCTGGAGACGGGGTAAAGCGCCAGGGATGCTCCGCGTTGATGCGGCACTCGATCGCATGGCCCCTCGGCTGAACTTCCGCCTGCGCGAACGACAGGGGATGTCCCTGCGCGATGCGCAGTTGCTCCACCACGACGTCGATGGCCGTCACCAGTTCGGTTACCGGGTGTTCGACCTGGACGCGCGTGTTCATCTCGATGAAGAAGAACTCGCCGCCCTCGTAGAGAAACTCGAAAGTTCCTGCACCGACGTAGCCGATCTCGCGACACGCATGCACGCACTGCGCGCCCAGCGCCGCGACGAGCTCGCGCGCAATGCCGGGCGCCGGCGACTCCTCGATGACCTTCTGGTGCCGACGCTGCATCGAGCAGTCGCGCTCCCCGAGCCAGACCGCTTTTCCGTGGGCATCGGCCAGCACCTGGATCTCGACGTGGCGCGGATGCTCCAGGAAGCGTTCCATGTAGACCTCCGCACTGCCGAAGGCCCGCAAGGCTTCTTCTCGCGTCATGGCCACCGCGGACTCCAGTTGTGCCTCGGCCCGCACCACGCGCATGCCGCGCCCACCACCGCCGGCCGCCGCCTTGATGATCAACGGGAAGCCGACCGAAGCTGCAATCCGGCGTATGGCACCCGGACCCTCCGGGAGCGCGCCCTCCGATCCGGGGACGCAGGGCACTCCGGCCGCGAGCATGGCGCGCTTGGCGCTGATCTTGTCGCCCATGCGGCCAATCGATTCCGCGCTCGGCCCGATGAACACCAGGCCGGCGTCGGCGACAGCGCGGGCGAAGCGTGCGCTTTCGGAGAGAAAGCCGTACCCGGGGTGCACGGCCTGCGCACCGGTCAGTTGCGCCGCCCGGATCAGAAGATCCTGGTCCAGGTAGCTCCTGGCCGCCGGCGCCGGCCCGATGCACAGTTTGGTGTCGGCGAGCGCAACATGCCTCAGGTTGGCATCGGCCTCGGAATAGACCGCCACGGTCTTGAGGCTGAGCGAGCGGCAAGCCCGCAGGATGCGCAGCGCAATCTCGCCGCGGTTCGCAATGAGCACGGTGTCAAACATCGCGCGTGTCCTCGGTATCGATCGCGAACAAGGGCGCGCCGGTTTCGACAGGCGCTCCGCCGTCTGCAAGGATCTCGGCCACGCGGCCGGCATGATCGGCTTCCACCGCATGCAGCATCTTCATGGATTCGATCAGGCCCAGTTGCTGGCCGGCCTTCACGCGCTGTCCGAGCTCCACCAGCGCTGGCTGTTCGGGTGCCGATGCGCGATAGAAGGTGCCGTGCATGCCGGCGCGGATGATTTCCCTGCGCTCGTGTCCGACGGGATCAGCCTCGGGAGTCGCTGCTGCCACCGCCACCTGCGGTCTCGCGCGATGGACCTCTGCCGGCCCCGGATCGCGAACCAGATGCAGGCGATGGCCGTCCGCGTGGTACTCGATCTCCGACACGCTCGTGCCCCGCACCGCGAGCAGCATCATGTCCAGCAGTTCGGCAACCATCTTGCGTCAGGCGAAAGGCTTGATGGCGATCCCGGCCCCAGTCAGCCGAGTCCGGATGGCCGCGGCCATCTGGATGGCTCCGGGGCTGTCGCCGTGCACGCAGATCGAACCGATCTCCATCGGCAGCACGGTGCCGTCTACCGTTTCCACTCCACCGGCACGGACCATGCGCAGCACGCGCGCGGCCACGGCCTCAGGATCGTGCAGGACGGCGCCGGGGAGCTTGCGCGACACCAGCCGGCCATCAGCGGCATACGCGCGGTCGGCGAAGATCTCGGCGCAGGTGCGCAGGCCCATCTCCTTGGCGATTCGCGTGGCGTGGCCATCGGGGAAGGTAAGCAGAACCAGTTCTCGATCCACGGCGGCCAATGCGCGCACGATCGCGCCGGCCACCCCCTCGTCCACCTGCGAGAGATTGCCGAGCGCGCCATGGGGCTTCACATAGCTGATCGGGTGGCCGACATAGGCCGATACGCCCTTGGCGGCGCCGATCTGGTAGGCGACGAACTGCTCGATCTCCGCCGGCGCGAAGGGCATCTCCCGACGGCCGAATCCCCAGAGGTCGGGATAGCCGGGATGCGCACCGACTGCGACTCCGAGCTCCTTGGCGCGGGCGAAGGTCCGGGCCATGATGTGCGGGTCGCCGGCGTGCATCCCGCAGGCGACATTGGCCGAGCTCACGATCTCGAGGATGGCGTTGTCGTCGCCCATCTTCCAGGCGCCGAAGCCTTCGCCCATGTCGGAATTCAGGTCGACGGTTCGCGTGGCGCTTGTCGAGTTCATTGATGCTCCTGGGTGGTGGTAGGGGAGGTTTTCATTGACGATGCGCCATGAGCGCTAGGCCCTGCCGTATGCGCACCTGCTCGCGATCCTGCTCGCGAATGGCGGCAACGGCGGTCTCTTGATCGACCCGCTCGAACCGGATGCGCTGACCAGGCCGCAGCTGCGCGAGCCGCCACAGGTCCGGCTCGATGACGTTGGCGATCTTGGGGTAGCCGCCGCAGGTGTTGGCTTCGGCCATCTGCACGATCGGCTGTCCGGAAGGCGGCACCTGGACGGTGCCCGGCACAATGCCATGCGACAGCAGTTCCAACGGGCGCTTTGTGTTCAGCGCCTCGCCATCCAGGCGGTAGCCCTGGCGGTTGCAATCTGGCGTGAGGCGGTACTCGGTTTGCTCGAAAGCGGAGATCGCGGCCTCGGTAAAGTGCTCGTGCTCTGCCGATGCCAGTGCACGGATCCGCACCGTGCCGGCGGCCACCTCGCCGGCAAAGTGCAACCGGGACTGAGGAGCGACGCCGAACGACGGCGCCACTGCATCTTCACGGCGGTTGGTTGCACCAAGAGCCAGGCGATCCTCCTTGCGCAGGCCACGACCTTCCAGGCCCCCGAACCCGCTCTTCAGGTCCGTCGAACGCGAACCGAGGACCAGCGGCACGTCGATTCCACCAGCCAGCGCGAGGTACGCCCTTGACCCGTGTGCGGGCGGCGCGATGGTGAGCACGTCCCCCGCCATGGCCTGCGCCGCCCACCAGCTCGGTACCTTCCGCTGCCGGAGTTCGAGCGTCGTGCCCGCCCCGGTGCATGCAAAGCAAGCGGCCTCGTGGAACTTCAGCTTGAAGGGAAAAATGCTGATCTCGATGCCAGCAGCGGACGCGTCGTTGCCGACCATCCAGTTCGCCATCGAGAGTGCGGGCGCATCCATGGCGCCCGTTCCGCTCACGCCGAGCCCGAGGTGGGCAGGCCGCCCGAGGTCCTGCACGAGGTTCAACGCGCCGTTGCTGAGGATCTCGATCATCGCTTCGCGCCTCGCGCAGTGAAGCGGATGCGATCGCCGGGCGAGAGCACGCAGGGTTCGGCGCGTGACGGGTCGAACATCTCGAGTTCGGTCATGCCCAGCGCATGCCAGCCCGAAGGCATGTCCATCGGAATGACACCCGTCTGCGAGCCACCGATCGCGACCGTTCCCTTGGGGATCCGGGGCCGCGGCGTCGTGTGCCGCGGCATGGCAAGCTTCGGCGGCAGGCCGACCACATAGGCGAAGCCCGGGACGGAGCCAATGCAGGCTACGTGATATTCCGCCGAGATGTGCAGCCGGATCACTTCGTCTACACCGAGGCCGGCGTGCTTGGCGATACCCTCCAGTTCCGACCCTGGGGACGTGTCGTAGACCACGGGCACCTCCAGGAGTTGCCCGCTTTCTTCGTGCGGCTGCGAAGTCTCCCAAGCCCGCTGCAGTTCATCGGCAAGCCCTACCGGATCCGTCCGCAGGGGGTCAAAGATGACGAGCACGTTGTTCACCCCGAGCACGATGCTGCGTAGGCCTTCCAGCTCTCGCAATCGGCCAGCGTTGCCGGCAAGCGACCAGAGGCGCCTTTGCGTCGAAAGACTGAATGCGCCTTCGGCAACGTCCAGCAGGAGGCCGCCCGTGCCGCAGGAGTGGATGCGAGAGGTCATCGTGCCGTTCAGCCTCACCGGGTCAGTCAGCCCTGATTCCGGCTTCGTCGATGACCTTCTTCCACTTCGCTCCTTCGGAGCTCACGATCGTGGCCACGCGGGACGCCGGTCCGCCGACGAGCTCGATGTCCATCTCGGCCAGCCTGTCCTTCATGTCTTTCTCGTTCAGGACCGCGTTGATGGACTGGTTCAGCTTCTCGACCACGTCCTTCGGCGTGCCGGCTGGCGCCACCATGGCGTACCAGAGGTAGATCTCGAAGTTCTTCATGCCCTGCGAATCCGCGACGGGTGCCAGTTCCGGGTACCGCTGGTTGCGCGACGGCGACGTGACGGCCAGCGCCTTCAGCTTGCCGGCCTTGACCAGCGGCATGGCCTCCGAGACGAGGGCGATCATGACGTCGATGTTGCCGGCCATCAGATCCTGCAGGGCAGGTGCTCCGCCCTTGTAAGGCACGTGGACCGCGTGGACGCCGGCGGCGCGCTTGTAGAGCTCCATGGCCAGATGGCTGGGCGCGCCGCTTCCGGCCGAACCGTAGCTGATCTTTCCCGGATGAGCCTTCAGGTAGGTCGTGAGTTCCTCCATGTTCTTCACCGGCAGCTGCGGGCTGACCGCCACCACGCTGGCGATCTTTGCCACCGGCAGGATGGCGGCGAAATCCTTCGCGGGGTCGTACTGCAGCTTGCTGAAAAGCGAGGGATTGATCGCCAGACCGATCGTCGTCGCCATCATGACCGTGTAGCCATCGGCCGGTGACTTGGCGACGGTCACCGCCCCCACCTGTTCCGAGGCGCCGGGCTTGTTCTCGATGACAACGGGCTGCCCAAGACGCTCGGAAAGTTTCTGACCGATCATCCGCGCCATGGCATCGGTGGACCCGCCGGGTTGGTATGGGACGACGATGCGAACAGGCTTGCTCGGAAACTCGCTGCCGAATACGAGCGGTGTGGCGAGCGGTGCGCACGCTGCCAGCGTCAGGGCAATGGCACGACGGACGGATGAGATCATGGTGAGAGGTCCAGGTTGAGTCGGGCTTTTTGAACTACTGCTGAGGGATGCTGAGGTCCTTGATCAGCTTGGCGTAGAAGTCCGATTCGGATCGGATGAACGCGCCGAACTCCGCGGCCGAACCGCCGGCGGGATAGAGGCTGATCTCGGTGAGCTGCTTCTGAACGTCCGGCGCGGACAGCACCTTCTGCGAGGCTGCATTCAGCTTCTGGACGATGGCGGGCGACGTGCCGCCCGGCGCGAGCAGGCCCATCCAGTAGACCGCCTTGAAGTTCGGAATACCGGCCTCGGCGACCGTGGGCACGTCGGGAAGCGTGGGCAAGCGCTTGTCGCTCGTCACCGCCAATGCCTTCAGCTTGCCGCTCTTCACGTAGGGCACTGCCGTGGGAGAAGTCTCGAACATGAGGTCGACGTGTCCGCCGACGAGGTCGGCGAGCGCCGGCGCACCGCCCTTGTAGGCGACGTTGACCATGTCGGTTCCCGTGGCACTCATGAAGATGCGCGCGGACAGATCCTGCGGATTGCCGATGCCGGAGGTCCCGAAGCTCAGCTTGCCGGGGTTGGCCTTCAGGTAGGCCACCAGTTCCGGCAGGCTTTTCGCAGCCACCTTGGTGGTGTTGACGATCAGGACGTTGGGCTGATCCGCCACGCGGATGATCGGCGCCAGATCCTTCAACGGGTCGAAGGGAAGCTTCTGAAACAGGTGCGCATTGGTGGCGAGGCTGAACGGCGCCATGACGAGCGTGTAGCCATCCTTCGGCGACTTGGCCACCAGGTCCATGCCGATGTTGCCGCTGGCGCCCGGCCGGTTGTCGACGATCACGGGCTGGCGCAGCTCATCCGAGAGCTTCTGGCCGAGCAGCCGCGCGACCATGTCGATGCTGCCGCCCGGCGGGAATGGAACGACCACGCGGATCGGCTTGGTCGGGTAGTCGCCGGCGGCCATGGCGTTGCCGCCGAAGCCCGCCGCCAGTGCAAGGACTGCGGCCAGTGTGCGAATCAGGGTTTTCATGATGACTACAGGCTTGAGTTGAGGAACTTGACGGTGAGACGGCCTACCGGCCGCTGGTATCGGCGGTCCAGCGGCGCTGGTGCCATGAAGTGCAGGCCTGGTAGCCCCTCGCCACGCCGAGCACACGCGCCTCGGCATCGGTGCGGCCGGCAATCTGCAGGCCGATCGGAAGGCTCTGGTCGTCTTCCCCCATCTGGACCGAAATGCCGCAGAGGTCCAGCAGGTTTCCGATGCGTGCGTACCGCACGGGCGGGTTCGTGTGGTCGACGCTCTCGAGAGGACGTGCAGTCCACTGAGAGGTGGGCGTGAGAAAGACATCCAGATCCCCGAGGGAAGGGGCGAACAGCCGCTTCAGTTCCGCGCGCCGCCTGCAAGCCGCGACGTACTTCGTCGCGCTGAGCCTGGCGCCGGCAAGGATCCGCGGCCGCACCGAAGCATCCATCCGCAGGGACTCGTCCGCAGCAAGATGGCCCCAGCTCGCCGCGGCCTCGGACAGCATGATGGTGCTCGAGACGTCGGCGAGTTCGTCGAAGGTGGTCGGCAGCACGAGCTGCTGCAGGTGCGCCCCCTGTTCGCGGAAGGTATCGAGCGCATGCGCATAGGCACGGTGGATCTCGGGCTGCAGGCCCTCGAGGTCCGCCGAGCCGAGATAGCCGACGCGCAGGCCCCGCAGTGAAGGGCTGGCGCCTGCTTGAAGTTCCGATGGCGGAAACGCCTGCGCATCGCCGGTCAGCGCGGCGAACATCAGGGCCGCGTCTTCGGCGGTCTGCGCGAGCACGCCGACGCTGTCCAGCGTCGTGCTCAACGGCACCACGCCTTCACTGGACAGCCGTCCGATCGTGGGCTTGAAACCGGTCACGCCGCACAGCGAGGCCGGCACGCGCACGGAGGCGCCGGTATCGGTACCGATGGTGAGAGGGACCATGCCGGCCGCGACCGCCACCGCCGATCCGCTGCTGGAGCCGCCCGGGGAAAGGTGCGCCTTGCCGCCCCACGGGTTGCGCGGTGCACCCATGTATTCGTTGGCGCCCCAGGCGCCCAGCGCGAACTCGACCATGTGCGTCTTGCCCACGATGACGGCGCCGCAAGCAAGAAGACGCTGCGTGATCCACGCATGGGCCGTGGCCACCTGGCTCGCGAGCAGCGTCGAACCGGCCGTACTGGGTCGGCCCGCCACGTCGACGTTGTCCTTCAATGCGACCGGAATGCCATGCAGCGGTCCGAGCCAGTTGCCAGCGCGGATCTGGTTGTCCGCAGCCTGGGCGGCCAGCAATGCCTCCTTCGCGTAGATGCCGACGAAGGCATGCAGCCTGCCATCCAGCTGCTCGATGCGCTGCAGCGCGTACTCGGTGAGATCGACCGAGCTGCACACCCCGGTGCGCAGCATCTCGCCCATCGAGACCAGGCTCGGAAAACCTTCGGCGAGGATCTGCGAGGCCAGCTTCATGCCTGCGCTCCCATGGCCTTGGCGATCAGGGCCGAGGTGCCCATGATGTCCGGGTACTTCTCGCCGCCGTCGAGCCGCTTCAGCGTGAGCTTCTCGTCGCTCATCATCTTCAGCGCGCGCCGCGCGCTGGCTTCGATGTCGGCCACAGGCAGGACGAGCACGCCGTTCTCATCCGCCACGATCGCATCGCCCGGATTGACGGCGACGCTTCCGCAGGTGACCGGCACGCAGAACTCGCCGCCGAGTCCGAGGCTCTTGACGGTGACCGCCGAAGTGCCCTTCGACCACACGGGTACGCCGTATTGCCGCAGTTCCCCGAGATCCGTGACCAGGCCGTCGACGATGATGCCGGCCACGCCCGCGACCTTCGCCGCATAGGCGACAGCGCCGCCGAGGGTCGCAATCGTTTCGTCGCCGCAGCGATCGATCACGATGAAGTCCCCGCGCCGTGCCTTGCCGACGGCGTAGTGCACCATGGACCCGTCCATCCCCGGCACGCGCACCGTGACGGCTGTGCCCGCGACGCGACGGTCCTGGAAATGGGCCCGGACGGATGGCGACATGAAGCCCGTATGCCGGAAGTGTCCGATCACGGCAGGTTCGGCGGAGGCAAGCAGATCGAGGAGCGCCGGATCGACTTGCGTCGGGAGATCGTTGAGGACAAACAAGATGAGTTCCCTGGCGTGGCTGTGGAGATGCAGCGGACTTTAGGAGTCGCTCGCCGCTTCGAAAAGACACAAATCTGGACCCCGGGCTATAAACTAAATTGATGTTGCGCATCACCTTCCGGCAGTTGGAGGCCTTCTACTGGGCCACGACGCTCGGCACCGTCAATGCGGCGGCCAAGCATCTGTTCGTCAGCCAGCCTGCGATCACGGCACGCGTGAAGGAGCTCGAGGAAATCCTCGGTATCGCGCTCCTCAGCAGAAGCCAGCAGGGTGTGCAACTGACGCCCGCCGGCCGCGAAGTGCTCGAGCACGCGCAGCGAATGTTGAAGCTGGGCGGAGAGCTCGAAAAGTGCGGGCAGCACGAAGTCCCTCCGCTCGACGGCGTTCTGCGCATGGGTGCGGACGAGTCGTCTGCGGCGGTGGCCGTGTCCGAGATCCTGCGCCAGTTGAAAGTTCGTTATCCAGGCCTGCGGGTCGACCTGAGCATCGAACGCAGCAAGGTGCTGCATGAAAAGCTCAACCGGCGCGAACTGGATGTCGCCCTGCAGACCAGTCCCGTCGCGCGCCCTCACGTGACCGATGAACTGCTGGGCTGGGTCCAGGTCGCGTGGGTGGCAGGGGCTTCCGTGGAGCTGGCGCACCTGCCCTTCTCTCCCGGCGACGCGGCCTCGGTGCCGCTGGTGACGAATCCGCAACCGTCCATCCTCCACTACGTCGCCAAGGATTGGCTCAGCAAGTCAGGCACCGACCTGCATCAGCTCAGCACCTGCAATTCGCTCGAGATGATCATGAAACTCGTGCGCGACGGGCATGCGATCGCAGCGCTGCCGGTTCCGGTGGTCCTGGATCACCTGAAACAAGGCACCCTCAAGCTGGTCGAGTCGGATCCGCCCTTGCCTCCCATCGCGTACTACGTGTCCTACCTGGTCGAGAAGCAGCCGGCCGGCGTCGGGGTCATCGTCGAACTGGCGCGAGCGGTTCTCGAGTCGGCGCAGTTCTTCATCGACGGGCCTCGAACGGCAGCGGACGACTTCTCCTAGAAGGCCGAGGTCGTCGTCCGGTCAGACCGCAGCAATGAACTCCAGCCGCAGCTCGCGGATGCGTGGTTCCACGTAATAGCCGCCGTACTCGGTGTAGCGCAGGAAGGGTCGACCGCATCCGACACAGGCCCACAGGTCGCAGCGGTTGTAAGGATGGAAAGGGGGTGCGATCGGCGCCCGGGGCGACCAGTAGCTGGTGCCGTTCGGGTGGTACTCGTCCAGCGTGGGCTCCTGGTCGCCAGGCGGGCGAAGAGAGCCGACCCGACGCAGGCTGCTTTCATCCGCGGTTGCCGAGAGGGCCTCCCATCCCGGGCAGCGAAGTGCAGCGCACCGCGCGCAACCCGTGTTCGACACGTGCTCGCTCGCCAGCCTAAGCAAGGCTTCGGCATCGAGCACGGCATCGTCGGAGTTGGGAGGCATGCGTCAGTCCAGCGTCACGCCGGCCACTGTACTCGCGTAGCGCACGCTCAGGTCAGGCCGAGCCGGCGCAGCGTGTCCGTCAGGCCGAGCAGGTCCGAAGTGAAGCTCCCTTGCGCGATGGCCTCGCGCTGCTTCTCTTCCTTCTCCTCCCGCGCCAGGCTGGCCGCAATGACCGACTCCACCTCGCCCTGCGGCACCACCGCGAGGCCGTCGCGGTCGCCGACGATGATGTCGCCGGGGTGGATCAGCACGTCGCCGATGCTGACGGGCACGTTGACCTTGCCGGGTTGATTCTTCGCAGTCCCCTTGATCGACAGCCCGCGGCAGAACACGGGAAAGCCAAGCTCGATGATGAGATTGGCATCGCGCACGCAGCCGTTGATGACCAGGCCGGCGATGCCGACCTTCATCGCCTGGATCGTCAGGACATCGCCCCATGGTCCGGCTTCCATGAAGCCCTTGGCGTCGACCACGAGCACGTCGCCTGGTTGTGCCTTTTGCACCGCGTAATGCAGCATCAGGTTGTCGGCCGGGCGGCAATCGACGGTGAAGGCCGGGCCGGCGAGACGCACGGTCGGATCGATTGGTTTCATGCCGTGGTCAAGTGCGCCCTTGGCACCCTGAGACTCGTACACGGTGGCTGCGCCCAGGTCGCGCAGTTGGTTGAGTTGTTCCTGGTTGGCTGTTGCTGTCATGTTGAAGAATTTCGAGTTGACGAAGGAACCTCAAAGGCGAGATGGCGAAGCCGCTTCCTTGACACTCCCCAATGAAATGCAAAAACTCTGGATGGCCTCACAGGCCTTGCGCAGCGAAGCATCGTCCAGCGCATAGGCGATGCGGATGTACGGCCCCAAGCCGAAGGCACTGCCATGGACGACGGCCACGCCAGCCTCGTCCAGCAGTGCCATCGCAACGTCCTCGTCCGTGTGCAGCACGGTGCCCGCAGGCGTCGTCTTGCCGATCAGGCCCGCGCATGAAGCGAAGGCGTAGAACGCACCGGCGGGCACTTCACAGTGCAGGCCCGACGTGTCGTTCAGCAGCTTCACCATCATGTCGCGCCGCTTCTGGAACACCGCGCGGCTGCTGTCGATGAAGTCTCGAGGCCCGGTGAGGGCGGCCACCGCCGCATGCTGCGAGATGCTGCACGCGCCCGAGGTCTGCTGGCCTTGGAGCTTCTCCATCGCATCGAGCAGCCATCTCGGCCCCGTGCCGAAGCCGATGCGCCAGCCCGTCATCGCATAGGCCTTGGACACGCCGTTCATCGTCAGCGTGCGCTCGCGCAGGCGAGGTTCCACCTGCGCGATGGTGTGGAAGGCGGCGCCGTCGAAGGTCAGGTGCTCGTAGATGTCGTCCGACAGCACCAGCACATGAGGACAGTCCAGCAGCACCTCGGCCAGCGCCTGCAGATCCGCGCGCGTGTACACCGCCCCCGTCGGGTTGGAAGGTGAGTTCAGGATCAGCCACCGCGTCCGCGGCGTGATCGCGTCCGCGAGCTTCTGCGGCGTGAGCTTGAAGCCCGTCTCGCTTCCGCAAGGCACGACCACCGGCTTGCCCCCGCAGAGCTGGACCATCTCCGGATAGCTCACCCAGTAAGGCGCAGGCACGATGACCTCGTCGCCTTCGTTCAAGGTCGCTGCCAGGGCGTTGTAGATCACCTGCTTGCCGCCGCTGCACACCAGCGTGTCCTGCCAGTTCACCTCCAGGCCGTTCTCGCGCCTGAACTTCATGGCGATGGCCTCGCGCAAGGCACGCAGGCCCGCAACCTGCGTGTAGCGCGTATGGCCGGCGCGGATCGCGGCGATGCCCGCTTTGCGCACGTGTTCGGGCGTGTCGAAGTCCGGCTCTCCGGCGGACAGCGAGATCACGCTCGCGCCGGCCGCGCGGCGCGCCGCCACGCGGTCCATCACGCGATAGGTGGCGGAAGGCTGTGCGCTTTCGAGGTGGGCGTTCAGGCGCCGCGAGCCGGATGCCGCGGCACTCATCATCCCTTCCTCTGCAGCGTGTGGTAACCCAGGGCCTGGCGAGCCTCTCCCAGGGTCTTCCCTTGCGCAATTTGCGCGCGAATCTCGGATTCCACGCCTTCGATCTTGAGGGCCAGTTCGGCCACCTCGCGCGCGCGGGCACGAGGAACCACCACCACGCCGTTTGCATCGGCCACCACGATGTCGCGCGCCACGACCCGGGCCGTGCCGATCGATACCGGCGTGTTGACCGACTCGACCTCGACCCGGTCCTTGCCCGTGCGCATGAAGCGCCCCTTGGTGAACAACGGATAGCCGTCGCCCAGCGCCTTGGAAACATCGCGGCACACGCCGTCGATCACCGTGGCGCAGATCTTCCGGATGCCAGCGTACTGGGTCATGATGTCGCCCCACACGGTGCAGTCGGTGCGCCCGTCGTTGTCGATCACGATCACGTCGCCTTCGGCCACGTCGTCGATGAAGTCGCCGACCGTGCCGGCGGGCGTGGCGGCCGGCACGTACTTGACGGTGAAGGCAGGCCCGATGACGACCTGCTTGTAGTTGTCCAGCGGCGCAATGCCCAGGCATTGGCCCGGGAGCCCCAGCTTGTCCATCGCGTCCGAGACGCCTGGGGTATCCAAGCCCTCGAAGAGGCTGACGAGTTCCTTGTCTTGTGCGTTCATTTGCCGGCTCCCTGGTTGATGGCTTCGAATTCCTTGTCGTGCATGACTTCGGCGACCGAGCGGCCGGCGCGTACGGCCTGCACCATGGCGTCCTGGCGGCGCGCGATGCGTTCGCCCAGGTCGAGGACTTCCTTGATGCGCGCCGCCGGCACGAACACGGTGCCGCAGCGATCCGCGATCACGTAGTCGTCCTGATTCACCGTCACGCTGGCCATCTGCACCGGCTTGCCGGAATCGACCTGCACAACCCGGTTGCGCGCACTGATCATGGTCACGCCACGGCCATAGACGGGATAGCCGATGGATTCGCTGCCTTCGATGTCGCGGCTCAGGCCGTCGATCACCGAGCCGCGGATGTTTCGCGCCACGGCGGCGTTGGCCAGGATGTCGCCCCAGCAGGAGATTCCGTCGACGCCGCCGGCGATGACCAGCACCCGTTCGTTGGTCGTGACCTCCGCGATGACGGGGGAGATCAGATGCACGGTCGGCTTGGCATCGGTCTTCGGGCCGAGCTGGATGGTGCTGGCGCGGCCCACGATCTTGGGGCAGGACCACAGCGGGCGCAGTCCGTAGGTGGCGCCGGGCAGTTGAAGGAAATCGAGCGCGTCGGAGACGGTGTTGGTGTCCAGCGCGGCCAAGCGGACAAGCAGGGAGGGAGGCGTCATGGCATAGCGGTGTGAAGCAATCGGAGCCCTCACTTTCGGTCGATGCCATTCATCTGTAAATTCCGAATTTCGGAACCCATCCATACGATCAACCTATCGCCCGACCATGATCAACTTCCGCCTCATCCGCCATCTCTGGCTGTTCCTGATCGTGGCCGAGGAGAAGAACTTCAGCCGCGCCGCAAAGCGCCTGGGCATGTCGCAGCCGCCCTTGACCGAGCAGATCCAGGTTCTCGAACAGTCGCTGAAGATGCGCCTCTTTGAGCGCTCACGGCGAGGAGCCCAGCTCACGCCGATGGGCGCGGCCATCCTGCCGGCGGTGCGCAAGTTCGCCGAGCAGCTGCAGCGGCTGGAGCTGGCCGTGCAGGAGGCGGCCGCGGGACAGACAGGCCTGCTCACCATCGGCGCCATCAGCTCGGCGATGGTGGATGTCCTGCCTGCACTCCTCGAGCAATTGAAGGCCGACCTCCCCTCGCTCACGGTGTCCGTGCGCGAGATCGACAGCGTGGATGCCATCCCCCTTCTGAAGAGCGGGGACATCGACCTGGCCTTCGCGCGGCTGGATGGAGACTTGGGCGCGGACATCGCATCGGTGCCCCTCACCCAGGAACGGCTGTCGGTGGCCCTGCCCAAATCGCATGCACTGGCGCAGCTGCCGAGGATTCGCCTCGCCTCGCTCGCGCAGGAGGCCTTCGTGATGTTCTCCCGGCAGGTCAGCCCCGTCTACTTCGACAGCCTCGTCGCTGCCTGCCTGGCGAACGGCTTCTCGCCGCGCGTGATCCACGAGGTCCGCTCGATCTCGTCCCAGGTCGCCTTCGTCGGATGCGGCCAGGGCATCGCACTGGTGCATTCGTCCTTCAAGCGCCTGGCGCCGGAGAACGTCGTCTTCCGGCCCCTCAAGGAGCGCTTGAATGTCGTGACCACGGCGGTTGCATGGAGCAGCGCGCGTGCAAATCCGGTCGTCGACACCATCATCGCCAAGCTAGGCGCTGTCTCGGCGCCCTCTCGCAAGGCCGCCGGGGCCAAACACTCCTGAGTTCGCGCAGTAGCCGAGTTGCCGATTCAGACACCCCGGTTGTTCGGGTTCCTGTAGGCCTCCTTGACGGCGCTCGGCATCGGGAGGTTGATGTTCGCTCCGGTCGGAGGCACGGGACGGGTGAACCACTTCGCATAGAGTTCATTGATCTCCCCGCTCTTCATGAGCGAAGTGAGCGTGGCATCAACCAGCGCCTTGAACTGCGGATCGTCCTTGCGATACATGAACCCATAGGGCTCTTCCCGCAGACGCTCTTCAAGGATCTTGTATTCACCCGGATTGTTCGTTCGGGCGATCAGGCCCGCGAGCTGCACGTCTTCCACGATCATCGCCGCTGCGCGGTCGGAGGAAAGGAGCAGGAACGCATCTGCCGTGTCCTTCCCCGAGATCTCGTTGATCTCCAGCTTCTCGTTCTTGCGGAAGGCACGCAGCAGCTGGATCGAGGTGCTTCCTGTGACCGTAGCAACGGTCTTGCCCTCGAGTTGGGCCATGCTGTTGATTCCCGAGCTCTTCTTGACGGCGGCGGCCACGCTGGCCACGAAATGCGTTGGGGCAAACTCCACCTGCTGCGCACGGGCGACCGTGTTCGTCGTCGTGCTGCACTCGAGGTCCACGGCGCCGTTCTGCACCAGTGGAATCCGGTTGGTCGGCGTGACGATGGTGTAGTGCACCTTCAGGTTCGGCATGCCCAGCTTGGCCTTCACCGCGTCGACAACCTTCATGCAGAGGTCGGCAGAAAAGCCGACCGGGTTGTCGTCCGAGCTCAGCTTGTACGAGAACGGAAACGATGCCTCTCGTCCACCGAGATTGATGACGCCGGTTTCCTTGATCTTCTGCAAGGTGTCCTTGGGCTGCGCATGCGCCGCACCCAGTGCCTGCAGCCCCACGATGGCAACGACGGTGATGGTCTCGAGAAGTTTCATGACGGCTTTCAGAAGTGGTTGACCTGCGGCAGGGCCAATGCCCTGCGGCCGACATTCTGAGATTTGATTGATGGAGTCATGAAATAGTTATTACTGATTGCTCCATCACGGATTGGCATCGGCATGCCGCCCCGGGGCACGGCGATCAGTCGTGACCGTTGTAGTAGGCGCGCAGCTGGACTTCGCTCTCGGGCGTGCACGACCCGCCGTCGACGACGATGCTCTGCCCGGTCACACGCAGATGGAGAGCCGCAGAACGGCCGACGTTTTGACTATGCAGAAAACCGCGGCCGTGGTGCGTCATACCATCTAGCGGCGCCGATCCCCCGCCCGCACAATTTCCGGCATGAACTGTCTGATCGTATTTGCGCATCCCGAGCCGGCATCCTTCAACGCAGCGCTCAAGGACCTCGCTGTTGGCGAGTTGGAGCGCCAGGGCCACACGGTCGTCGTCAGTGACCTCTACCGCATGGGCTGGAATTCGGCCTTGGGTCCTGCCGACTTCGCAGGCGAGCGAGCAAACCCCGACTACCTGGATCTCTCCAGGGAACAGGAACATGCATTCGCGACCAACGCATACAGCGCAGAAGTCGCGGCCGAGCAGGCCAAGGTCGCAGCCGCCGACTTCATGCTGTTTCATTTCCCGGTCTGGTGGTTCTCTATGCCCGCGATTCTCAAGGGCTGGATCGACCGCGTCTTCAGCCGAGGCTTCGCGTATTCCGCGGGGCGCAAGTACGAATCCGGGCACCTCAAGGGCAAGCGGGCGATGCTTTGCATCACAACAGGGACGGCGCCCACCCTCTACGAAGCCAACGGCATCGACGGCGACCTTCACCATGTGCTCTGGCCCATCCACAACGGGATCCTGGGCTACACCGGCTTCACCGTGCTCCCACCCTTTGCCGCCTGGATGCCTGCGCGCGTGTCGGTAGCGGAACGCCAGGCCTACCTCGACGCGTTTGCCGAGCGCCTGCGCAGCATCGACCGGACCGAGCCGCTCTTCTTCCATCCCTGGAGCGACTACGACAAGTCGCAGCGACTCAAGCCCGGTGTCCTCGCTCGGTCTGGCGTGCAGTGGAACCCGCGCGCCGGCCAGACATTCGAGCAATCGGCGTCGGACTTCGCACAACGGCAGCGGCCGGCTCGGGCCTGATTTCGCCGTTCATCCATTTGCTCTCCCTCGGTCATGCCATCAGCGAATTCAGGCCGCGTCGTTATTGTCGGCGGCGGCATCATTGGCAGCTTCTGTGCGTGGTCACTGCGCCAGGCCGGCTTTGCGGGATCGATCACTGTCGTGGAGAAAGACCCGACGTACCAGTACTCTTCGACAGCCCTGTCTGCCGCTTCGATACGCACACAGTTCGGGACACCCACGAATATCCAGATGAGCCTGTTCGGGGCTCACATGTTTCGCAACATCAAGGCCGTGTTCGGAGAAGAGGCGGACATCGGATTCCAGGAAAAGGGCTACCTGATCCTTGGGGAGAGCGATCAGATCGCCGAGCGGGTGGCGGCGGCCGAGATGCAATGCGCCCAAGGTGCACGCATCCTCGCGCTGGACCCCGACGAACTCGGCGTGCGCTTTCCTGGAATCAGTTTCGACGGCGTCGGCATCGGAACGCTGGGCGTGCAGCACGAAGGCTGGTTCGATGCCTGGAGCCTGCTGTCCACGGTGCGTCGATCGGCGCGCCAGCACGGCGTCCACTACGTGCAGGCGGCGGTCGAGACGTTGGAGACGCATCACGCCAGGGTCGCCAGCGTCGGGCTGTCGAATGGAGAGAAGATCCCCTGCGATTTCTGCATTCTGGCGTCGGGCGCGCTATCCGGCCGGTTGGTCGCATCACTGGGCATCGCGCTGCCTGTTGTGCCCAAGAAGCGCACGGTGTTCTGCTTCAAGACGCCGTTCAGGCTGGAAAACTTCCCGATGCTGTTTGATTCAAGCGGTATCTGGGTTCGTCCTGAAGGGGACAGCTACATCGGGGGCATTCAGCCACCGGCCGAGAAGGACGCGGACGCCGATGGGGATTTCGAGCCGCATCACGAGCTCTTCGAGGAACTCTTCTGGCCCTTGCTTGCCACCCGTATTCCGGCCATGGAGGAACTTCGGCTCCACCGTGCATGGGCGGGGCACTATGAAGTCAATACGCTGGACCACAACGGGGTCGTCGGCGCCCACGATGAACTCAGCAATCTCATCATGGCGACCGGATTCTCCGGCCATGGGGTCATGCATGCGCCAGCCGTGGGTCGAGGTGTTGCAGAACTGGTCACAACAGGAGAGTTCCGGTCCATCGACATGACCCCGTTGGGCTGGGGCCGAATTCGCAGTTCAACACCATTGTTTGAATCCATCGTCTATTAAGAGGAAGTCGAAATGAGGCTTGCAGGAAAAGTTGCTGTCGTGACAGGAGCTGCGCGCGGAATCGGGCGCGCGACGGCCGAACGTCTCTTGGCCGAAGGGGCCAAAGTGGTTGTCTCCGACGTCAACGTGGACCAGTTGCACAAGACGGCCGGTGAGATCGGCACGCCGGATGCCGTTCTGGCGCTACCCGCCGACGTTGCGAAGAAGAGCGAGGTGGTTCAGCTCGTCGAGGCGGCCGTCCAGCGCTTCGGCGCCGTCGACATCATGGTGAACAACGCCGGCATCGCGCCGGTGGTTGATTTTCTGGACGTCACCGAAGAACTCCTGGATCGCGTGCTGGACGTCAATCTCAAGGGCGCCTTCTACGGGACGCAGGCAGCAGGCCGCCAGATGATCAGCCAAGGCAAGGGCGGCGTGATCATCAACATGTCGTCGATCAACTCCGGGCTGGCCAACCCCAACGTGGCGCCCTACGCCATCTCCAAGGGCGGCATGAACCAGGTAACTTCCACCGCGGCGGTGGCGTTTGCGCCCCATGGCATCCGTGTCGTGGGCGTCGGCCCCGGGACCATCATGACCGACATGGTGGCCGGGGCGTTCGTCAACAGCGCGGGCCATCATGCGATCCTGTCGCGAACCCCGCTGGGCCGCTACGGCCAGGCATCGGAAATCGCGTCGGTCGTCGCCTTCCTCGCCAGTGACGATGCGTCGTACCTGACCGGGGAAACCGTGTATGTGGACGGAGGCCGGCGCGTGCTGAACTATGTCGTACCGGTCAAGGACTGAACCCATGTCGACCTTGTTCAACAAGTTTCACCACATCTGCATCGTGGTGTACGACATCGACAAGGCGCAAGCCTACTACGAGTCCATCGGCGTGGGCCCGTGGGTCGAATATCCGCCTCTGGTCGAGTATGAGGAGCTGGAGGTTCCCAGCAAGGCCGGCTTCCTGTCGCTCAAGTACAGGATCTGCAACCTGCCCAACGTTCAGATCCAGCTGTGTGAGCCTGGCGATGAACCCTCGCCCCAGCGCCTTCACCTGGACAGCAAGGGAGAAGGTGTCTTCCACATCGGCTTCGAGGTTGCGGACGCCGATGCCGCCGAGGCGCAGGCCAAAGGCGCGGGCCTGCCGGTGCTGATGCGCGGGCGCCGCGCCAACCGTACGGGCTTCACCTACTACGACTCGGCGCAGGGCGCGGGCGTCACGCTCCTCACGCGTGCAACGAATCTGCCCGGCAAGTGACGGCTGGCGACGTGTTTTCGCTGACACACGAAAAGCAGCGGATCCGGCGCTGACGAAGCAACTCGATGCGAAGGACGCAAGGATGCGGATCGATCTGAATTCCGATCTCGGGGAAGGTTACGGGCCTTGGGTCATGGGGGATGACGCGCTCATCCTGGACTGCGTCACCAGCGCCAACATCGCCTGCGGCGGTCATGCCGGCGACGCGGAAACCATGTACAGGACGCTGCGCATGGCCGCAGACCGTGGCGTCAAGGTCGGGGCCCATCCCGGCTATGCGGACCGTGAAGGTTTCGGCCGGCGCGCGATTCCGATGCAAGCCGCCGAGATCGGCAGGATGGTCGTGGCGCAGGTCGGCGCGCTCGCTGCAATGGCGCGATTGGCGGGCACGCGAGTGAGCTACGTCAAGCCGCATGGCGCGCTGGGCAATCTCGCGGCCGCTGACATGACGGTGGCGAAGGCCATCATTTCCGTGGTGAAGTCCGTGGACCCGACGCTCGCGATACTCGCCATATCCGGCACGGAGCTCGAGCGCGCCGCGCTTGAGCAAGATGTTCAGGTGTTCTCCGAGATCTTTGCCGATCGCGCGTACCTGTCCAACGGCCAACTGGTGCCGCGCAGCCAGACCGGTGCCATGCTGCTTGACGCCAAGGAGGCCGCGGATCGCTTGATCGGCTACCTGAAAACCGGAAGGATGCCGGTGCTAGGCGCCGAGCCTATTGCGTTGAACGCCGACTCGATCTGCGTCCACGGCGACAGTGCCGCGGCCGTCGAGATGGCAAGACTCGTCCGGATGCGGTTGGAGGCCGAGGGTGTCACCGTGGCCTCCTTTGTCGGCTAGCCGCTGGCGATGGATGGAGCCGTGGTGGGGTTTGGAGAGCCCGCTGTTCAGGATCGCCTGATTCCCCGTCACTTCGCGCGCGCAGCAGTGCGGTACTGCTGTGGGGTGAACATGGTGGCAGCCTTGAACTGCCTCGAAAAGGCGCTGTGGTCGGAGTACCCACACTCCGTCGCGATGTCGGTGATGCTGTCCTGGCCGTTCTCCAGTTTGCGGCATGCGCGATCCAGCCGCATCCGCATCATGATCTGCTTGGGCGCCATGCCGAACACCTCCCTGCACAAGCGCTCCAGCATATCCATTGACAGGTTCACGGCCACCGCAATCTCGCTGATCCGCAGGTTCTGTTGATCCGGGGCCTCCAGCATCTTCAGGAAGTCGAGTAGCCGCTTGTAGCTTGCGTGCTTTTCGTCGGGACGCGAAAGTATGCGCGACACGCCGACCAGCCCGACGACCTGCCCTGCCTTGTCCGACAAGGGAAACTTCGAGCTGAGGCACCACTGTCGGCGCCCATCCGCCGAGAAGAAAAGGCGCAGCACGTCGACCACGGGCTTGCCGGTGCTGATCACTTCTCGGTCCTGCGTGAGTGTGGTTGGCCCGGTGAAGCCGAACAAGTCGTCCGAGGTGAGTCCGACCACCTCTTCCTTGCGCCTACAGCCGCTGTGGTTCAGCAAGGTACTGTTGACCACCAGATACCGTGCCTCCCGGTCCTTGACATAGAACAGGACGCTGGGAAGGTGGTCGAACATCTTCTCCAGGAGGGAGAGATCGAGCTTCATCTCGATCGCGCGCAGCAGGGTTTCCTTGTCCAGCATGGGTAGGGGCACCATCCAGGTTGATCGGATCCTATTTTGGATTCGAAAGTAAGATAGTGGCCCGTGAAGGTTTGGATGCGAGGTCTGTGATGGCTGACGAGTCGGCGAATGGCGCGCTTGTATTGTCTGCAGATTCAGTCACGAGCGCACTGCGTGACATGATTCTGACCGGGTCCCTCGGCTTAGGGGTCCAGCTCAAACAAGAGGCGCTGGCCAAGCGCTTCGGTGTCAGTCGCATCCCCGTTCGCGAGGCCTTGAAGCGGCTTCAGGCCGAAGGCCTTGTCCAGCATACCCCGCACCAAGGCTCCATCGTCGCGACCCAGTCCGTCCCCGAACTGCTTGAGACCCTGGACATCCGAATCGGCCTGGAAACGCGTGCTCTGAAGCTTGCGATCCCACTGATGAAGACAGCTGACCACAAGGCGGCGCGCGAGATCATGGCCAGGTACGACGCAAGCGACTCGCCTCTCGAGTGGGCGGAGCTCAACCTCGAGTTTCATCTGTGCTTGTACAGGGCCTGCGGGCGGCCCAGGCTTCTGAAAATGATCGAAGAGATCGTGCGCGGGATCGGCATTCACCTCCGCGCCCAGCAGTCGTACAAGGCCGGACGAAAGTCCCCCCAATCCGAACACCGCGAGATCCTCAAGGCTTGCGTGGCTCGTGACATTCCCTTGGCCATCGAACTGCTGGAGAAGCACATCGAACACACGCAAAGAGCGCTTCAGGACGATTGATCCGAGAGCGCGCAGATGAACCTCAGGTCGGCGGCGCTCCCAAGAACTTTCCGCCCACCGCCCAATCCGACGGCTTCACGTCCTCGAACACAACGTGGACCGTTTCCGGTTTGCAGCCGCAGTGAGCAACCATCGATTGCGTGATCTCCTCGGCAACCTTCTGCTTTTGCTCCTGCGTTCGGCCTGCGGACAGTTCGATGCGAATCACGGGCATTGCTTTTCCTTCGCACTTCAGGGAACGGCTTGACGAACTCTTGTCCGTGCTGTTGCAAGCAGGAACGAGGCGTCTGCCTGGTCAACGGCGCTATGAGCAGCGAGAGTCGTCAAGGCGAGAAGGCATCAAGCTCGCCCGAGGACGTTACGAAGAACTCCAGATGGCGGGCTCTGCTGCCTGAGGCTTCGGGCGACGATTCAAACGCCCTTGTCCGTGGGATTCCTATACAGCGCCTTCGTCGCCTCGGACATCGGGAACTGCAGGTTCACGTTGCGGGGCGGAATCGGCGAGGTGAACCACTTCGCATACATCGCGTCGATCTTGCCGGTCTTCATCAGATCGGTGACCGTGGCGTCGACGAGCGCCTTCAACTTCGGATCGTCCTTGCGGAACATGATGCCGTACGGCTCCTGGCGAAGTGCCTCGGGCAGGATCTTGTACTCGGCAGGCGCCTGCGAGGCTGCGATCTGTCCGGCCAGCAGCACGTCATCCATCACGAAAGCGCTTGCGCGGTCCGATGCGAGCAGGAGGAACGAATCCGAATGATCCTTGCCATAGATCTCGCTGACCTCGACGTTGTCGGTCTTTTTGTATGCACGCAGCAAAGGAATGGATGTGGTGCCCGTCGTCGTCGCGATCGTCTTGCCTGCAAGGTCAGCGAAGCTGTTGATGCCCGAGCTCTTCTTGACCGCGGCACTCACGCCGACGACGATGTAGTTCGGACCGAACGCAACCAGCTGCTGACGCGCCATGGAATTGGTGGTCGACCCGCATTCCATGTCGACGGTGCCGTTCTGCACCAGCGGCACCCGGTTCTGCGAAGTCACCGTCTGATACTTCACGGTGAGGTTCGCAACGCCCAGCTTCGACTTGATTGCGCTGGCGACCTCCTTGCAGATGTCGATCGCAAAGCCCACGGGTTCATCGCCGGTTCCGAGAACATAGGAGAAGGGAATCGACGAATCGCGATGGCCAATCGTGATGGACCCTGCAGCCCTGATCTTCTCGAGCGTGTCGCCCGGTTGTGCGGACGAGGCGCCTGCCGCCAGGGCCAGACAACAAAGTGCAAGAAAACGCATTGCTGATCCTCTGTGACTCAATGATGGGTTGCATTGGATCCAATCACGGATACACTGTCAAGCCCAGTTCACTCCGAAACCAAGATTTCCAATGGACTCATCAACCGCGACCACCTTCGATGTTGCAGTCGTCGGTGGCGGCATCATCGGATCGAGCGTCGCCTACTACCTTCTCAAGGCGTCCCCTGCCCTTTCGGTCTGCGTGATCGAGCCGGACCCCACCTACGAGTTCGCATCCGCGCTTCGGGCGTCGGGCGGATGCCGCGTCCAGTTCACCTGCCCCGAAAACATCGAGATGTCGAAGTACAGCATCGACTTCATCAAGGGCTTCGAGGACACCATGGCGAGCAAGGGTCGCCCTGCGCCCGTCGACTGGGTCGAAGGTGGCTACCTTTTCATCGTGCCGCCAAACCAGGTGAAGGGCCTGGAGCGCAATGTGAAGATCCAGCAGGACCATGGCTGCGTCGTGAACCTGTTGGATGCCGCGGGCCTGAAGGCGAAGTTTCCCTCGATGAACGTGGAGGACCTTGGCGCAGGCGCGCATACCCCCCACGACGGCTGGTGCGACCCCAACGGATTGCTCTGGGGCTTCCGACGCAAGGCTGTTGAGCTCGGTGCGGTCTACATTCAGGAGCGCGTCGTGCAAGCCGATGTAGACGCCGTCAATGTGAAGTCGGTAGGACTTGGCAACGGCGATCGCGTCTTCGCAAACTCATTTGTTAACGCGACGGGCGCGTGGTCGGGCGTATTGGCCGAGAAGTTCGGCATGAAGCTTCCGGTCACTCCGCTGCGACGTTTCGAGCACTACTTCAGTCCGGGTTCGCCTGTCGAGTTCTTGCCGTACGTGAAGGACACGGCGCGGCTCGCCTTCCGCTCCGAGGGCAAAGGCTTTTCTGGCGGACTTGTCGATAGCGACGAACCCCGCGCCTTCAATTTCGAAGTGGATCATGACTACTTCGAGCGCGTGGTATGGCCCGCCGTCGCCCATCGATTTCCTGCATTCGAAGCGGCGAAGTGCCATCGAACCTGGTCGGGTCTCTATGAGCAGAACGAGCTCGACGGCAACCCGGTGATCGGCGCATGGAGCAAGCTGCCCAATCTCTACACCGTGGCCGGATTCTCAGGCCACGGGATGATGCACGCGCCGGCAGCGGGCCGAGGAATGGCTGAGCTCATCCTGAAGGGAAGATTCGAGACCATCGATCTCTCAAGACTTGGCTACGAGCGCGTCGAGAAACAGCAGCCGTACGCGGAAGCGGGCATTTTGTAGGCTGAGAGCGGCATGTACAGCGACAAGATCGACCTCTTCATCGACGGCCAATGGATGCCAGGCGCCGACCGGACCGAGGCGCCCATCGTCAACCCAGCAACGGGGGATCGGATTGCGTCGCTGGCATGCGCCAGTGCAGCTGACCTCGACCTGGCGCTGGATGCGTCCACCCGTGCCTTCGAGCAATGGAAGACGACCACGGCCGCGCACCGATGGGAGATCCTGAACCGTGCCGCGTCGTTGATCGATGAGCGAAAAGCGCACATCGCGCATGTCCTGACGACCGAGAACGGCAAGACTTTTTCCGAGGCCACAGGAGAGCTTGGGTTCTGCGTCGACGCTACTCGCTGGTATGCAGAAGAATCCAAGAGAGCCTACGGCCGCGTCATCCCTTCCCGACACCCGGCGGTGCGCCAGACCGTCCTGAAAGAGCCCGTGGGGCCTGCGCTTGGCTTTGCCGCTTGGAACTTCCCTGCGGGCAACGTCACTCTCAAGATCGTTTCCGGTGCGTGCGGCTACGCCGACCAGAGCGCCTTCGCGAGGCAATTCAAGGTTGCGACCCACATGACGCCGGCTCGGTACAGATCAGCTCACAAGCCGTTCTCCTCGAGCCGTCCCGGTGGCAACTAGCAAGACGGCGTCGAACGCTCTTTCCGATCCGTCGGCGTTGTGGTCGGGACACGGCAGTGCTCGTGGTCACGAGCGGACGGAACGGCGCGATTGCAATGGGGCGCTGCCCCTGGGCAGGCCATTGTGGGGCAATGACGCACGCCCGATCAAGGGCGCCTTGCTGTACGAGGCGGGGAGCCCATATGCCGGCGCCTTATTTGACTGCGCTGCATATCGCAAATCTATAATAAGTCATTCGTCACGTCCTGAGCCCGACAATGGGCGGGGGCTCGCATTGTCGGGCCATGACCACGCGGAGAAGCTATCGATACTTCGCCTTCGCCTGCTCGCGCTGCCGGGCGAGTGCCCGAAAACAGGACTCTCGATGCTGCGGCATCGAGCTTTTCGCATGGGTACTTAGACGGCACGAGCGCCTCATTCGGGCCGTTTCGGCTGTTCCCTGCCGCGCGTAAGGTGGAGAGGGACGGCATTCCGTTCCCGTTGAGCAACCGGGCTCTTGATCTTCTGATCGTGCTCGTCGAGCATGCTGGCGAGATCGTCAGCCACCGGGAGTTGATCTCGCGCGTGTGGCGCGACCTGGTGGTGGACTCAGGCAGCCTCAGGATGCACATCACCGGTTTGCGCAAAGCACTGGGCGATGGCGAGGGGACCGCTCGGTACATTGCGAACGTCCGGGGCCAGGGCTACTGCTTCGTGGCCCCGGTCAGCCGTGAGGACCACCCCTATCGTGCAGACTCGGCGCCCCCGGACGGCGCGGCCTTGCAAACCCCTGCCCTCCCGCCGGTTCTTGGGCGGATGGTTGGACGCGACGAAGCGGCTCGCGCCATTGCCGCTGACCTGATTGCGCATCGCTTTTTGACGATTGTCGGACCCGGTGGCATGGGCAAGACGACGGTAGCCGTAGCTGTCGCCCACGCCATGCTTCAAGAGTTCCCTGAAACGGTGTGCTTCGTCAATTTGGGCGCCCTCTCAGACCCGGCGCACGTGGCATCCACCGTCGCATCTACGCTCGGGCTCACGATTCAGACCGAGGACGCGCTGCCGAGCCTGAGGGAATCCCTCCGGGGGGCACGAATGCTCCTCGTGCTGGACAACTGCGAGCATGTCATCGGAGCTTCAGCCGCACTTGCCGAGCAGATCTTCCGCGAAGCACCCGAGGTTCACATTCTGGCGACCAGCCGCGAGGCGCTGCGAGTCGAGGGCGAGTACACATACCTGCTGCCCCCTCTCGAGTGCCCGCCGCTCGATCCGAGCCTGAATGCCGTTGAAGCGCAAACGTTCCCGGCCGTCAAGCTCTTTACGGAGTGCGTCGCTGCCAGCGGAAGCAGCTTCGAGCTCATTGATGCGAATGCGCCGATCGTGGCCAGCATTTGCAGCAGGCTGGATGGAATCGCACTCGCCATCGAGTTCGCTGCAGGCCGAGTCGGTGTTTATGGCGTCGAAGGCATCGCCAGCCTGCTGAACAGTCGCTTCGGTTTGGATTGGCCCGGAAGGCGCACCGCCCTGCTCCGACATCAGACACTTCACGCAACGCTGGACTGGAGTCACGATCTCCTTTCCGAGAGTGAGCAGGTCGCGCTGCGGAGGCTGTCGATCTTCGTCGGCACCTTTACCCTCGAGGCCGCTCAGGCAGTTGCGCGCGGGGGACTCGATGAGGACCAGGTCGTTGCCCATGTCGGCGATCTGGTGGCGAAGTCCCTTGTCTCGGCGGTGACTGCCGAAGATGGGGCCATGCGCTATCGGCTGCTCGAGACGACCCGGACTTACGCATCCGGGAAGCTGGAAGCAAGCGGCGAGATGGGTGCCACTGCCCAGCGCCACGCCAGGTATTTTTCGCTGCTCCTGGGTTCCGTTTCCGGCGAGGGCATCGATCCGAACCGCGACCCACGCGCGCTCGCTCTCAGCGAACACCTGGGGAACGTGCGGGCGGCGCTCGACTGGTGCTTCGGCGATCGCGAATCGGAACCTCGCCACGCGGTCCTCGGAATCGATCTGGCAGCAGCTGCCGCCCCTGTGCTTCTGCAACTCCTCTTGCTGACCGAGTGCCACAAATGGAGCACGAAGGCGCTGTCATTGCTCGAGGATGCTGATCGGGGCACCAGAAAAGAGATGGTTCTCCAGGAGACGCTCGCGACAGCGGCGATGTGGACGGGAGGAGCCGGCGACGACGTGCGCGCTGCAATCGCCCGCGCTCTGGACATCGCGCAGCGGCTCGGAGAAACCTCGCATCGCCTGCGGCTGATGGTGGGGCTGCACATCCTTCTCATTCGCGCGGGAGACTTTCGAGGCTCCCTCGCCGTGGCGGAAGAGTTGAGTTCTGCGGCCCGGACATCGACAGACGTTTCGTACATGGTCGTGGCCGACTGGATGCGAGGGGGATCGCAGCATTTCCTCGGCAATCAACGGGCCGCGGAGCGCGACTTCCAGAAAGGATTCGGGCGCGTCGGGCCCCGCAACCTGCATCTGTTCGGGCTCGATTACCGCGTTCGAGCGCTGGTGCCGTATGCCCGTGTCCTGTGGCTCGCCGGCCGTCCGGATCGCGCGATGGCGGTCGCGAGAGAGGCGATCGGCGAGGCGGCCGCTTCCGGAAGATCGGTCGACGTCTGCTTCTCCCTCCTGTACGCCACTCCGGTATTCCTCTGGTGCGGCGATTGGAGCGCTGCGGAGGGTGCACTCGGGAAGCTGATGCAGCACACGAACTGGCAGGCGTTGCTGTCGTTTCACGCAACCGGGTCTGCCTTGAAAGGCGAGTTGCTTGTCCATCTCGGAGAGACCGACCGGGGTACGGCGATCTTGCGGGATGCCTTGAAGGCCATGAAGGCCGAGAGGCATGTCATTCTGGTCAAGCGAGCTGCTTGCGCGCTTGCGGATGCACTCATGAGAAGCGGACAGCTCGACGAGGCGCTCGCTGTCATCGCCAACGCGATCGCCGAAACGCAAGACGGGGAGGAGGCGCTGGAGTTGCCCGAGTTGCTCCGGCTTCAGGCCGCTGTTCTCCTCTTGATGCCCGATAAGGGTGAGTCGCAAGCCGAAGACTGCCTCATGCGTTCGCTGGACTGCGCGCGCCGCCAGCGCGCATCGGCCTGGGAGTTGCGAACGGCCACGTCGCTTGCACGGCTTCGAATGAGCCAAGGCCGCCACAAGGAAGCTCAAGAGATTGTCGCTGGCGTTTATCGCTCGTTCACCGAGGGCTTTGAGACGCGCGATCTCAAGGCTGCCAAACATTTGCTGAACGAGTTGGATGAATTCACCGGCTCCGCCGCGAAGCTCGGCGAGCAGGGCCTGACGGATGATCAACCTTCGCCAAGAGCTCCCTCGCGGTGACGAGGTCGGCCGTGCCATGACCTTCGGTGAACCTGCCATAGACCGGCGCAAGCAGCCGCCTCGCCCGATCGATCCGGCCTTGGTTCAGCCAGAGGCGCGAAAGACTGTTCGATGCTCGCAACTCCCATGACAACGCCGATTGGCGCTGTGACCATTGGATCGCGCCAAGAAGGCACTGCTCCGCAAGTTGCGAATCAGCGCCAGGCGTGCTCGCCAGGATCTCCCCTTTCACGCGCAGCGTTTCCGGCATATGGAGATAGCCGCCCTGTCGCTCGGTCAGAGTGATCGCTTCTTCGATGGCTGCCAAGGCCGCCGCATGTTGCTGCAGGTTGTTCAGCCCTTCGGCCAACGCAGTGATGAATACGGCGGTCCGCATCTCGTAACGGTTGGCACGTACGGCTTGCAGGCTGTCCCGCAACTGGTTCACTCCAAGGTCGGGTCTTCCGCGCTTGACCTGCACCTCGCCCCTCAACCCCATGGCGACCGCCACGTAAGGCGACAGTGAATGCTTCGTGGCGAGGGCAAGCAGCCGCTCGATGACTTCTTCCTCCCGTGAGCAGTCTCCCCTCCAGAGAAACACGGAACCCGCCCAGATCAGTGCGATGGACAGCGTCACGGGGTGATTCAGCATTTCAGCCTGCTCGATCGCGTACTGGGCCACGGCCGCCGCGTGGTCGCATTCGCCTCGAAGCCAGTGGCATCGCGCCTGGCCACACAGTGCATGGATGCGATGGTTGAAACCGAGGCGCATGGTACGGGTGCGATGCGCTTCGGCGGCACCCTTGAGTGCAGCCTCCCAACGCTTCTCGGCCTCAGCGATGTCGCCGGTCAGGTCCAGCGCCACGCCCAGCATGGAATCCGCCGTTCCCTGCGCCACCGGGTCATCCATCCTTTTGGCGACGGATTCGGCCAGGCGGGCAAGTTCCAATGCGCCTCTGAAGTCTCCCATCCTGAGCTGGAAGGTACCGAGCCCACCGAGCAGTCTCAATCGGAATGGGAGATCCTCGAGCGCTTCCGCGAGTTCGAGGCCGCGCCAGAACGCGCGTCTCACTTCCTCGCTGTTGCCGCTGGTGAACATGAGCGATTGGCCGAGCGACGCCTGCAGCTCCATCTCGCGGCGGGTGCCGCGCATCGCCCCGCCGAGCGAAGCGATTGCCTTCTCCATCCAGGCGCGGCATTCGCTCAGCGGCGACATCTCCAGCAGCAGCGGCGCTGCAGCTGCGGCCAGTGTCGTGCCGATTTCCACGTCGCCGCTATCCGACAGGCTCCAGTCCAGCGCGGCGCGTACGTTGCCGAGGATCTCTGCCTGCTGGAACAACGTCCTGTCCTTGTCGGTACCGAATGCGGGCAGGGCCGCACCTTCGAGAACGGATCGGTAGTGAGAAGCGTGACGTGAGGCGACTGCGAAGGTCTCGCCGCATTCGATCAGCTTCCTCAGCGCGTAGACCCGCGTGCTGTCCAACATTCGATAGCGCATGGCCTTGCGGCCGGCTTCGCCGGTGAGCAACGACTTCGATACCAGATTGGCCACGGCTTCGACGACCTCCGCGTCTTCCGTGTCGCCCTGGCCAGCCACGAACCGGGCAGCTTCGAGCGAGAAGACACCGACGAACACCGAAAGGCGGCGCAGAACGGCGCGCTCGACGTCCGTCAGCAGGTTGTAGCTCCATTCCAGCGTAGCGCTCATCGTCTGGTGCCGCGGCACCGCTGTGCGGCGACCGTGCCACAACACCGTGATGCTCTTGTTGAGCAAGGCTGCAATGCCTTGAACGCCGTATGCATCGAGGCGCCCGGCAGCCAACTCGATGGCCAGTGCGATGCCGTCGAGTTCGCGGCAAATCTTGGCCACGGCGGGCGCGTCGGCGTCGCCAAGTTCGAACCTGGTGGCGCCGACTGCTGCGCGGTCAACGAACAGTTGTACCGCAGCATAGGCAAGTGCCTCCTCGGCCTTCAGCGCATCGCTGGCAGGTGGGCAAGCAAGTGGGAGCAGCCGATGAACTTGCTCGCCTTCGACGCGCAAAGCCTCGCGGCTGGTGGCCAGGATGTGAACATTCGGCGCCTCCTGAAAGATCCGCTCCGCCAGTTCAGCCACTGCGCCGATGACGTGCTCGCAACTGTCCAGGACAAGCAACATGCGCTTGTCGCGCAGGAAGTTGACAATGCCCGACGCGGCGTCTCCGGAATGACCCAGCAGGCCCAGCGTCGCCGCGAGCGTGCTGGACACATAGGCATCCTCGTTCACCGGTGCCAGATCGATAAAGCGGGCGGCACCCTCGAAGGCGGGCAGCATGGCATGAGCCGCCGAAACGGCGACGGTCGTCTTGCCAATACCCCCGGGCCCGACGATGGTCACAAATCGCTTCTGCAGCAGATCGGCCTGGATCGCCTGCACGGTGGCGTCGCGGCCCACGATGCGAGTCAATGGCGCTGAGAGGCCGTTTGGCAAGTCGGGGCACGCAGCGGTGCCCGCTGGAACTGCAGGTGCTTGCAAGCGCGTGACAGGGGCCACGAAACAGTACCCTTGAGCGGTGACGTTCGTCACGTACCTTGCACCTGCTTGACCGTCGCCCAAGGCCTTGCGAACTGCAACCATGTGGACTCTGAGACTGCCCTCCTCGACCACGACGTCGGGCCAGACTCGCGCGATGAGTTCCTTCTTGCTGATGACTTGACCTGCCGAACCGACGAGGGCAATCAACAGACTGAGCGCTCGTCCTCCAAGATGCACGGGAACGCCGTCCCTGTCGAGGAGCCTCGCCGCCGCGGACAGCCGGAATGGACCGAACGAGGCGACCCACGCGTCCTGGCCGGCAGGCTCGGCGCTGTCCGTCGTCGGTGTTGTCATTGCCTGGGCCTCACAAGCGGAGTCAAGCCACATTCTCGGATACTCCTACGGTGCAGTAAATCGGCTTGACATTCACTCCTCTGGCGCTGCATCCGGCGGCCGGTGAGAGGCGAGCGCGGCTCGAAGGCTTCGAATTTCCGGGAAAGAATCGGCAGTTCGATTGTTGAGGATGATCAACCGAACTATCTTGTCTGCGCGTACGGCAAAGTGGAACGCGAGAACCAGGGGCCCCGGCAGGCCCGTCTTGTCGTAGTCGCCGTCCACGTTGGCAGTCACGATCACATCCCCGAAGTGCTCGACCACCTTGACGACCTTCATGGTCACTTTGTCCCCGATGATCTCCCGCTCCGCCCACGCCCTGATGGCGTCTATGCCCCAGTAGTCGCGCAATTCATCGTTGACCAACGCCCCTTTCGCAAAGCAGGCGATCAATGCGTCCGCGTCGAAGGAGTTGGTAGCAGCGATGTAAGCTGCAACAGCAGTGGGTAAGCCAGCAGGCGCCGCGACCGAGGGTGGCTCGCGCGAAAGAGTCATGAGGATCCTCCAGGACGTCGCATGCCATCATCAGCGCGCTCGCCGCCAGGTGCATGTTAGGCTTTGTCAAGCCTTGTTAAGACGACACCACACGCAAGTACCTTGCGGCCTCGTTGCGGTCATAGAAGCAGCCGTTCAAGGTGAATCCGGACTGCACCGAATGCTTTACCGAAGTGACCTTGCCTGCGGCGGACCTCGTAACGACCAGTTCATCGGGCAATCCGTCAATCATGTGAATCGGGGCCAGCCGGCCATCGGCGAATCGTGACGGATAGACGCGACCCGTTTGCGTGTTGCGAAAGGCAGGTCGGAACCCGAAGGGCCTGTTGTCGGCACTGACGCCGCCGCTTCCCTGATACGCGATGGTTTCTTGCTCAAGGATCAACTGATTCATGTTGCTCACCTCGTGGTCAATGTCGTGGGCTGTTGGTCATGCTTCCCCAGATCAACCGTCGTTAGGAAGCGATGCACTGAGGCAGATGCTAGAAGGATGAAAGTGCTATCGGAAGGTAGCTCGCCCACATCTTGATGTTTCCAGGAAGGCAACAGCGCGACGCGCGGTTGAAATTGCGCACGAAGCTACATCGAGTCATAGCTCGGACCATCACCGCCTTGCGGTGCGATCCACACGATGTTCTGCGTCGGGTCCTTGATGTCGCAGGTCTTGCAATGAATGCAGTTCTGCGCGTTGATCTGAAGCCGATCCTCACCCTTGTCGTTCTTCAGAAACTCGTACACGCTCGCGGGACAGTACCGGCTCTCAGGACCGGCATAAATACGCAGATTGACCGCCACCGGTACCGCCGCGTCACGCAAGCTGAGGTGCACTGGCTGGTCTTCCGCATGGTGCGTATTGCTCAGGTACACGGAACTCAGCCGGTCGAACGAGAGCTTCCCGTCAGGCTTGGGATACGCGATGGGCTCGCACTGGTCGGCGGGGCGCAGGCTCGAATGATCCGCACGCCTTCCGTGCAGCGTCCACGGCGGGGTCCGGATGCCGAGCTTTGGCATGAGCCACTGCTCGACACCCGTCATCAGCGTGCCGACGACGGCGCCTCCCTTGAACCAGAGCTTGAAGTTCCGAGATTCACGCAGCTCCTCATGCAGCCAGCTGCGCGCGAACGCCTGCGGATATGCCGTGAGCTCGTCACCCGAGCGCCCTTCGCGCAGCGCGGCGCACGCGGCCTCGGCCGCAAGCATGCCGGTCTTGATGGCGGCGTGGCTGCCCTTGATGCGCGCCGCGTTCAGATAGCCGGCATCGCATCCCACCAGCGCTCCTCCCGGAAATACGGTCTTCGGCAGGCTTTGCGGAAAGCCGTTGTTGATGGCACGCGCGCCGTACCCGATGCGCCGGCCACCTTCGATGTGAGCCCGGATCGCGGGATGCGTCTTCCAACGCTGGAACTCGTCGAAAGGGCTAAGCCACGGATTCTGATAGTCGAGCCCGATGACGAAGCCAAGCGAGACTCTGTGGTCCTCGAGATGGTAGAGAAAGCCGCCACCGAATGTGTCACTGCGCATCGGCCACCCTGCTGTGTGAACGACGAGACCGGGCTTGGCCCGCGCCGGGTCGATCTCCCAGACCTCCTTGAGTCCGATCGCATAGCTGACGGGGTCGCGCCCTTCGGCCAGGCCGAAGCGCTCGATCAATTGGCGGCCGAGCTGCCCGCGAGCGCCTTCGGCAAAGATGGTGTACTTGCCGCCAAGTTCGACACCCGGCTGGAATGTCGGGGTCCGTTCGCCGTTACGCCCGACACCCATATTGCCCGTGGCCACGCCCATGACGCGGCCCCCTCTGCCGTAGAGCACCTCGGTGGCGGCAAAGCCCGAGAAGATTTCGACCCCGAGGCTTTCGGCGTGCTGCCCCAGCCATTTCGCCACTTTGCCTAGGCTGATGACGTAGTTGCCATTGTTGCGAAAGCACCTCGGTACCAGGAAATCCGGTGTACGCACCGAGCGCCTCTCGCCGAGAAACAGAAACTCGTCGCCCGCCACGGGCTGGTTCAGGGGCGCACCGAGTTCCTTCCAGTTTGGCAGCAGCTCATTGATCGCCCTCGGATCCATCACCGCGCCCGAGAGGATGTGCGCGCCGAGCTCGCTTCCCTTTTCGAGCACCACGACAGATGCCTCGGGGTCGAGTTGTTTGGTCCTGATTGCGGTGGCCAGGCCCGCCGGCCCGCCACCGACAATGACGATGTCGTAGTCGATTTTCTCCCGCGCATCGACAAATGAAGGGGTGGATGGGGTCATGCAGCAAAGCTTGCGATGTGGGGGCGATTTCAGGGGACGGGACGGTCGAACGAGTCGATCGTAGGCAGTCACGCAAGTCGGCGGAAGGTGCGCTTAGCGGCGCACGGTGTTGCCGGGCGGCCACCAATCAATGGCCTGCCGAGGCGGCTGAGAGCCCCGCAGGGGCAGGCGACAAAGCCGGTCATAACGAACCTTGACACTCAATAACTGGTCTTCGCGCGCTTGGGCGAGCAGAGTAGGCGCAATGGTTTGCATCGCGAGACCGAAATTTTTGCCTCCAAGAAGCCGCTCCCATGACCTCCTCCACCCTCCTCTGCCGTCCGCCCACCCCCCTCACACCGCGCGCGGACCCCCTTGCCTCCAGCTTCGCCACGAGCTATGCGGGGGTCGTCGCCTTCATTGCAGTGGTCACGGAAGGCAGCTTCGCTCGGGCCGCCGACCGCCTGGGCATCGGCCGCTCGGCGGTGAGCCGTAGCGTCCAGAAGCTGGAAGACCAGCTGAACGTCCGGCTTTTCCTTAGGACCACGCGGAGCACAACCCTGACCCGCGAAGGCGACCTCTTCTACGCAAACTGCCACACCGGGGTCGATCGAATCGTTCAGGCCGTCGAAGAGATGCGAGACCTTCGGGAGGGACCGCCTCGCGGGCATCTTCGCATCAGTTCGGCGGTCGGCTTCGGCCGGAAGGTGGTTGCGCCGCTGCTCGGCGAGTTTCGGGCCACCTACCCTGACGTGTCGATCGACCTGCTTCTCGACGACAAGCCGACCGACTTCATATCGGACCGTGTGGACATCGCGTTTCGCAACGGACGCATGGAAGACGCCCAAATCATCGCGAAGCAGATCATCCCCATGCAGATGCTGGTCTGCACGTCCCGCGGATACCAGGACGCCCACGGACTGCCCCAGACGATGGAAGACCTGGTCAATCACCAATGCATCAACCTCCGCTTTTCGTCAGGTCGGATCTGCGAATGGGAGTTCAAGGTGGACGGCCAGGTCCGCAAATTCCTGCCGCAAGCCAAGGTCACCTACAACGACCCCAATCTGGTGTTGCAGGCCGTGCTCGACGGCCAAGGCATTGCCCAGATGGCGGGCTACCTGGCCTGCGATTCCCTCAGGTCCGGTGCACTCGTTCCTTGCCTGGCGCATCAGGCACCCGATGATCGCGGCCACTACATCTGCTACCTGAGCCGGCAGCATATGCCTTCGCGCATGCGCGTCTTCATCGACTTCATGACGACCAGGATCCGCGCATCAGACCTTCAGTGCCTGACCAACTTCAGCGTACGGACTTGAGGGCGGCGAACCGCGGTCCGAGCCGCTATTGGTGCTCGCCATGAAACACCGTGCGGCCCTCCGCGACCCTACCGCTGGCGCACACCCAAACCTACGATCTGTTCCGGCGCTCCCAACCCAACGGCCCTCGGGGCCACTGAAAGACCCATCATGAAAATCGTCGTCATCGGAGGCAGCGGCCTCATCGGCAGCAAGCTCGTCAACAACCTGCGTGCGCTCGGCAACGAAGTCATCGCCGCCTCGCCCGCCTCGGGCGTCAACACCATCACGGGCGAGGGCCTGGCCGAGGTGCTCGCCGGCGCCCAGGTCGTCGTCGATGTCGCCAACTCGCCGTCCTTCGAGGACAAGGCCGTGCTCGAGTTCTTCCAGACCTCCGGCCGCAACCTGCTGGCCGCCGAGGAGAAGGCCGGCGTCAAGCACCACGTCGCGCTCTCCGTCGTGGGCACCGATCGCCTGGCCGAGAGCGGCTACTTCCGGGGCAAGATCGCGCAGGAAAAACTCATCCGGGAATCGAAGGTCCCCTACACCATCGTCCACTCCACGCAATTCTTCGAGTTCCTCGGCGGTATCGCGCAGTCGGGGACCGACGGGAAGACGGTGCACCTGTCACCGGCCTTCGTGCAGCCTATCGCTTCGGACGACGTTGCCGCCGCGATGGCCGACTTTACGGTGGGGGCGCCCATCAACGGCGTGGTGGAAATTGCCGGCCCGGAACGCGTGCGCCTGTCGGAGCTTGTCCAGCGCTACCTTTCGAAGACCAATGACCCGCGCACCGTCGTGGCGGACATGCATGCGCGCTACTTCGGCGCCGAGCTCAAGGACGACACGCTCGTGCCCGGCGACAACCCGCGCATCGGCAAGCTCGGCTTCGATGCCTGGTTCGCACTGCCCAAGGCGCCACGCTGAATGCCATCCTCTCCGTTGAAACCGCCGCCGGTCGAGTTGCTGGACAAGTTCCATGGACCGGACTTCCTTCCGCTGTACACCACCACGGTGACGGCCAGCGGCGGCGAGGCGAAACACGGACGCGCGTCCGGCGAGGTGCGGTCCGATGACGGCAATCTCGCTGTGTCGCTCCGGCTTCCGCCCGAACTGGACGGCCCCGGTGGCGGCACCAACCCGGAGCAACTGTTCGCGGCAGGCTATGCCGCCTGCTTCCATGGGGTGCTTTGCCTCTTGGCCAATCGATTGGAGATCCCCGTCCAGGATGTGGTGGTACGGGTCAGCGTGGCCTTCGGACGGGATCCGGTCGATGGCCTGTTCATGCTGACGGCCGACGTCCGGGTCCATCTCCACGGCGTGGAGAAGTATGTCGCGGAGGAACTCCTGCGCAATGCCGAACGCGCCTGTCCGTACACCAAGCTGGCGCAGCAGGGAATGCAGAGCACGGTGGCACTCGCATCGTGACGCCGCTCGCCGGCCATCGCGATGCGCTGGCGTCCAGTTTCGCCACGAGCTATGCGGGCGTGATGGCGTTCATCGCCGTCGTCAACGAGGGCAGCTTTGCCAAGGCCGGCGACCGGCTCGGCGTCGGACGCTAGGCCGCGAGCCGCAGCGTCCAGAAGCTGGAAGACCCGCTGAACGCGCGCCTGTTCCTGCGCACGACGCGCAGCACGACGCTGACGCACGAAGGCGAGCTGTTCTACGAGCATTGCCATCCCGGCGTGGAACGCATCGTGCAGGCGCTCGACGCATGCGCGACCAGCGCCGCGGTTCGCCTTGCGGAATGCTGCGGATCAGCTCGGTAGTCGGCTTTGGTAGAAAAGGTGGCGCCGCTGCTGCACGAGTTCCGCACCTGCCGTCGCGCATCCGCGTCTTCGTCGACTTCATGACCGCGCAGATCCGTGCGCTCGACCTCCACTGCCTCAGCAATTTTTCCGCCGCTGCATGAGTGCCGGCGTGCCCGGACCGCGTGATTGTTGATCGGCGGGCAACGCGGTGATCCCCTCCACAGGCCTACTGCATCGGCCGGTGCAAACCTAGGATTTGGGTGCGCGCAATGACGTGACGCACACATCCACGGAAAGGTCGGGACCACCATGACGAAACATTTTCTGACTGCCCTGCTTGCCAGCCTCGCGACTTCGGCCGGGCTCTACGCGATGCAGCCGATCAGCGCTGCTGAGCCGCCTGCGCCGGGCCGGCCCGCTTCGCCTGCGATCTCGCCCGCCCCGTTGGACCTGGCGATGCCGCCGCCTCAAGAGCCGTTCGACATGACGCCCATCACCCCGTACGAGAGCGCGGGTGCGCCTTATTCGCCTTAGCAAGCATCCGCACCGTGCCTACCGCATCGGCCGCCGCATCCATTCAATCCAAGGAACCATGACATGAAGCTCTACCACATGCCCGGTGCGTGCTCGCTTGCCGACCTCATCGTTCTCCAATGGATCGGCGTGCCGCACGAGCCCGTGAGGATGAGGCTGGAGGCCCTCAAGTCCCCGGACTATCTTGCGATCAACGCCGGAGGCACCGTTCCCCTGCTCCAGCATGGTGACCTGTCCCTGACGGAGAACGTCGCCATCCTCGGCTACCTGGCCGACCTCCACCCCGATGCGCGCCTACTGGGCGACGGCTCTCCGCGCGGCCGTGCGGAGGTGATGCGCTGGCTGGGCTTTCTCAACTCCGACGTGCACAAGGCCTTCAAGCCCATCTTCACGCCGGGCCGCTTCCTGCCCGACCCGCAGTACGCGAGCGCACTCGCGGACAACGCGCGCACCCACGTGCGCGCGTATCTCGAGCGGCTCGACGACAGGCTGGAGGGACGCGACTGGCTCACCGGCGAGCGCTCCATCGCCGACCCCTACCTCTTCGTGCTGACACGCTGGTCCAGGAGCAAGAAGGTCGGCGTGGACGGCTTCGACAACCTCGCGCGCTTCGCCGAGCGCATGAACAGCGACCCTGGCGTTCAGGCTGCCCTGGCGGCGGAAGACAGCGCGTCGCCGCCGGCGATGCCTTTGCACTGAATAGGAGCGCAACACCATGAAGATCTCTCTCCACCCCATGCGTGACATGAGGCCGCACGCTTCGGCGGCCTCGCAGGCGCTGGCCGACTGGTATGCCCGACATTCCGTCGTGCTGCGGCTCTGGGCCATCCGGCCCTACGCCGTCGGCCACGGGATGCGCGTCATCGTGATGCTCGAACCCTCGATCGACGGCAACGAGATCAGCCCCGTGTGGATGGCGAAGGGCGCCAGCTGGGCGCGCGACCTGCAACAGAAGCTCGACGGCGCCGTGCAACTGGAGCGCCTCGACGGACCGCTGCCCGAGGAGTTCGAGATCGAGGGAGAAGGCGTCCTGCACGCCAGCCTGTGCTGGCGCGACTCGACGGCGTGACGCTCGAGCCCGCGGAATGAGCACATTGGTGCCTCCGGGACAACACCGTGATCCTGTGCACACGCCTACCGCGACAGGCCGTCGAATCCTACGATCTGCCCCACAGCGAATGGTTGCAAACGGGCTCCACAGCCGCACTGTGGTGAACCTGAGTCTTCGGACACGAAAGAGGTGAACCCATGAGAAGAATGGCAAGACACATCATCGCGGCATTGCTGATCGCTCCGCTGGGAGCGCCCGCGCAACAGGCGGGCGCGCCGCATGCAGCGCACGACATCGTCGTCAAGCAGCTGATGACCAAGGCACTCTCGGACATTCCCGGCAAGGAGGTCCTGGCGATCACCGTGGACTACCCGCCGGGCGGCGCCGACCCCATCCATCGCCACGATGCGCATGCCTTCGTCTACGTGCTCGAGGGCTCGATCGTGATGGGCGTCAAAGGCGGCAAGGAAGTGACATTGAAGGCCGGGCAGACCTTCTACGAAGGCCCCGACGACATCCACACGGTCGGCCGCAACGCGAGCAAGACCAAGCCGGCGAAGTTCCTCGTCATGCTGGTGAAGAACAAGGGCACCGATTTCTTTCTGCCTGTGAAGTGACCGTTTTGCTTCCCGCCCGTCGCAACGAAGACGACGGGTGTCAGATCGTCGAGGCGGCTGTAATGAGGCGTGCGCTTTCCACCCGTTCGTGCACGGGACAGACTCACGTCGGCGCGGTGTCCCCGCGCAAATCCGACCAGCTACACGACGACGCGACGGGTGGGAGGCGCCCCTTTTTTTTGCGTACGGAGCAGTCCCGCAATGAACCTCTTCTACATGCCAGGCGCCAGCTCGCTGGCCGATCACATCGCCCTCGAATGGTCGAAAGCGGAGTACGAGACCGTCCGGATGGATCGCAGCAGCATCAAGGCCGAAGACTATCTCGCGCTCAATCCGTCGGGCAGCGTGCCGCTCCTGGTCGACGGCGATTTCGTGCTCACCGAGAACGTCGCCATTCTGGTCTACCTTGCCGAACTGCACCCTCATGCGCGGCTTCTCGGCGATGGATCGCCCCGGTCTCGCGCCGAAGTGATGCGCTGGCTCGGGTTCCTCAACTCCGACGTGCACAAGGCCTTCAGGCCCATCTTCTACCCGGAGCGCTACCTGCAAGGCCAGGAGTTCGCGCAGCACCTCGCCGCGACGGCACGCGGGCACGTCCGCGACTATTTACGACGCCTCGACGCGCAGCTCGAGGGACGCGAGTGGCTCACCGGCGAGCGCTCGATCGCGGATGCGTACCTGTTCGTGCTGCTGCGCTGGGCGATCGGCACCAAGGTCGGACTTCAGGGATTCGCCAACCTGTCGCGCTTTGTCCGGCGCCTGCACGACGACGAAGGCGTTCATGCCGCACTGGCAATGGAAGAGGGATTGGCCCCGCGACGCGACACCCCGCCTGTCCCGAGCGAAGTCCTGAGGCGAATCGAAGGCAGGCTCCACGCAGACGGATCCGCCACGCTGACGGCCGAGGTCGTCGGAACCGTCGAGTACCGCGAAGGGGATGGTCCTGCACTCGAGCTTCGCAGGGGCCTCGTGGAGGTCGACGTCACGTCCATGGATACCGTTCTCAGCTGGGTCGACGAGAACTACCGCGGCGAGGCAGCGATGCCTTTGCCGAATTTCATGCGCTACGTCGGCGACGGCGCCATCCGCCTGGCTGCGTAGCCGCCTTGTCGTGCCTGGCTCCTCGGTCAACCCCCATGCCGTGATGCACGCATGGGCCTTTCTCGGCGTCGTCGCGGTGGCGCTCGGCTTGGCCTGTGCTGTCGCCGGCGGCGATGTGGCGGATGCGGAGATTCGGCTTGCCGCGGCGGCCGCGACGCTTTCCCCAACCCTCGGTCCCATGAAGACCGCGAAAGACATTCATGATCCACCCCAACCATGGCGCGACAGCGCCTTGCACGCACCTCGACCAGCTTCGGCCGGTCAGCTCCCGCTCGGCGGGATGTGAAGAGTGCCTCCGGTTCGGAGGCCGCTGGGTTCACCTGCGGATGTGCCTGAGCTGCGGCCATGTCGGCTGCTGCGACTTCTCGGAAGGCAAGCATGCGACGCGGCACTTTCGCGAAACAGGCCATGCGCTCGTACAGTCGGCCGAGGTCGGCGAAAGCTGGCGCTGGTGCTACATCGACCAGCGCGAGGTCTGAGCAATGACGCCGACTACATCCATCAGCGACGCTGCTGGCATTCTTCGAGCCATGGGCGTCTGCGAGCGCGCCAAGCGCGAGGGCGACATGGCCCCCGATGTCAGCTTGCGCTCTGCATCGGGCGCGCCGGTGAAGCTGTCCGACCTGTGGCACGGCGGGCCGCTCGTCGTGATCTTCTACCGCGGAGGATGGTGCAGCTACTGCAATCTTCAGTTGCACGCATGGCAACAGCATGCGAGTGAGCTGAAGCGACTGGGTGCTGCGCTGGTCGCGATATCCCCCCAGACGCCGGACCATTCCCTCGACACGATCGAGCGCAATGCGCTCGCCTACACGGTGCTCAGCGACTCGAGCCTGGATGCCGCCAACGGCTTCGGCATCGCAATCACGCTGCCGCCCGAGCTGATCGATCTGTACGCGTCGGCGGGTACCGACATCCCCGTGCTGAACGGCAATGCTCAATGGGTGTTGCCGATCCCCGCGACCTACGTGATCGACCAGACCGGGAGGATTCGGTTCGCCCACGTCGAGATGGACTATCGCGAGCGCGTCGATCCGCAGAGCGTCATCGCGATCATCGAAGGCGCTAGGTACTAGGAGCGCGCAGAGGCGTCTCTGCCGGCATTGGTGAGCACTGCACAACAGCGTGAGTCCTCTCGCGGACCTACCGCTATCGAAGTGTCAAACCTACGATTTGTTCCGTTGCGCGATGTTCGCAACACGGGTACTCAGCCGCTCTGAGTTCCAAATGGCCGGACGCCACAACACTGTCACACCATGCTGAACCTCTTGCTGCAGACCACGATCGAGGGCGATCACGACGATTGGAACATCGAGCGTTTCAGTCACTTGAAGGCTTTCTTGTCGAGCCTGCGAGACGAGGATGGCCAGTTCGCCTTCCGGGTGACGGCTCGCAACCGCGCGAAACGCGGCCAGCCGGATCCCGTGCTGTCGAACTTGCATGAATCGGATGTCGATCAGCTCTGGCTCTTCGCCGTCGATGTCGGCGATGGCCTGACACCCCAGGATTGCGAGGGCATCCGCCGTTTCCGGCTTCAGGGTGGAACGCTCATGGTCACACGTGACCACATGGACCTGGGAAGTTCACTCTGCAACCTGGGCGGCGTCGGGGCAGCACATCACTTTCACAGCCGAAACTGCGAACCCGACGATGCCCGCCATTGTGCTGACAACCCGTTCGCGGCGAACATCTCCTGGCCCAACTACCACTCCGGCGCCAACGGCGACTTTCAGCGCATCAGGCCCGTCGGAAGCATTCACCCGGTGATGCTGGACAAGCAGTCGCCGACCGGCATCGTTCAGTACCTGCCGTCACACCCGCACGAGGGCGCTGTCAGCGCGCCGCCCCACGATTCGAGCGCTCGGGTCGTCATGGAGGGAGAGAGCTCGGTGTCCGGCCGGCGGTTCAACCTGGCGGTCGCCTTCGAGCGCTCCGAGCAGGGTGGACGAGCGATTGCGCAATCGACCTTTCACCACTTTGCAGACTACAACTGGGACCCCACGGCCGGCAGCCCGTCATTCGTGAGCGAACCTGCTGGCGACGGAATAGCCAGGTTTCCCGAGGCGCTTCGTTCGACCCAGCAGTACGTCCGCAACGTCGCGTTGTGGCTCAACGCCTGAAACCCTGGGAGAAGTTTGCGATGACCTCACACCCGGCCCTTTCCCGACTCCAACTGCGCGCGGGCGCGGCGACATGCCTTGCCCTGATGCTGTGCGGCTGCGCGGTGGGTCCGGAGTTTGTGAGGCCCGAGAACGGACTGCACGAAATCGCACTGGCCCCAAGGGCGGAACACGTCGGCGCCGCACAGCCTTCCGATTCCGACGTCCCCTCTCAATGGTGGACGCTGTTCAACGACGCACTGCTGGCCGACCTGCAATTGCGTGCGCAAGCTGCCAATCTTGATCTGCAAGTCGCGTCCACCCGCATCGAGCAAAGCCGCGCGCAACTAGGTATTGCTTCGTCAGATCTGCTGCCCAGTGTGAGCGTCGGCGCCAACTACTCGCGTGAGGCACTCAGTGAACACGGCAAGTTCGCCGCGTTGGGCGCACCGACCACGCCCAGTGACTTCTGGCAGCTTGGCTTCGATGCCAGTTGGGAAATCGATCTATGGGGTCGTGTTCGGCGTGCGCGCGAAGGGGCGGAGGCAACTCTGGACGCCGCAATGTACGACCGCGAAGCGACGCGTGTGGCCTTGGCTGCCGAAGTGGCTCGAACCTATCTGCAGTTGCGCGGAACGCAGGCACAACTGGACATCGCAGAACAGAATCGAGTCGTCGCCGAACGTACGCTCAGCCTGGCGGAAAGCCGTGAGCGCAATGGGGTCGCCACGCGTTTTGAGACCTCATCCGCGCGCGCGCAGTTGGCGACGGTCAAGGCGCTGGTTCCAGAGCTGATCCAGCGACGCAATGTCCAGATGAACGCGCTGGCGTTGTTGCTGGGCAATCCGCCGCGCGCCATCGATGAGCAACTGCGCAATGCCGTGCCCTTGCCCGCGCTTCCGACGAATGTGCCGGTGGGTGTTTCGTCCGAGCTGGCGCGCAGGCGGCCGGACATCCTGCGCGCCGAAGCGGAGCTCCATGCCGCCACGGCGGCAATCGGGGTGGCGAAGGCCGACTTCTATCCGCGCATCAGCTTGAAAGGCCGAGTGGGCGTTGAAGCTTTCGAATTCGGCGACCTCGGCAGTTGGGACTCGCGATTCTTTTCCGTGGGACCGACGGTTTTCCTCCCCATCTTCCAGGGCGGCAGGCTGACCCAGCGCCTGGCGCTGAACGAGGCGCGGCAGAAAACGGCAGCCCTCGCATATCGGCAGACGGTACTGCGAGCCTTGCACGAGGTGGACAACGCCTTGGATGCCTGGGCCGCCCAGCAGCGTCAACACGCTGAACTGGTGGTCTCCTATGAGCAGAGCATGGAGGCGCTGCGGGTTGCCGAGCGAGGCTATCAGGAGGGTGCTGCCGACTATCTGAGTGTGCTGACTGCGCAGCGCAACCTGCTGGCCAGCCAGACCAGTCTCAATGGCAGCGCGACGGGCGCCACGCTGACCCTCGTGAACCTCTACAAGTCGCTCGGAGGTGGCTGGAACCCAGGAAAACTCGAACTCGCGTCGCGGCCTGCCCAAGCTGCTTCTGCGCGCACCTTGCCGGAAGCTTCGGTCGCACGTCTTGCACCGGCTGCCGTTTCGGCCGAGGCCAGGCCATGACCAGCACCACCTTGCCGGTGCGACCCGGCGTGCCCGTTGCCGAGGCCGCCCCCGCCAAGCCCTCCCTGCGTCCCATGGGCGGACTGGTCGGCATCTTCCTGGCCGCCGTGATGGCAGGACTGAACAATCGCGTCGGCGCACTGGCGCTGGCCGATGTGCGTGGCGCCCTCGGCTTTGGCCTGGATGATGCATCCTGGCTCTCCACCGCATATACCGCCGGCGAACTGATCGCGATGCCGTTTGCAGCGTGGTTTGCCGTCACCCTGTCCGTTCGCCGTTTTCACCTGTGGATGCTCGGCACCTGCACGGTGCTGGCCGTCCTGCTGCCATTCGTCGAGGACTTGGACCTGCTCCTGGGCCTGCGCTTCCTGCAAGGCATCAGCAGCGGCACCCTGATTCCGATCCTGATGATGGCTGCCCTGAAATTCCTGCCGCCACCCATTCGCCTGCATGGGCTGGCGCTCTATGCGATGACTGCCACCTTTGCGCCCAACCTCGCGATCTGGTTGGCAGGGCAATGGACGGATGGCATCGCCGATTGGCGCTGGGTGTATTGGCAGATCGTGCCGATGGCTGTTGTCGCCGGACTGCTCGTGAGCTGGGGACTCCCAAGCGATCCGATCCAGATGGACCGCTTCAGGCAGGCCAACTGGGTCGGCATGGCCATCGGCATACCGGCCCTGTGCCTGATCACCGCCGCGCTCGACCAGGGCGTGCGCCTGGACTGGTTCAACTCGCCATCGATCACGGTTGCGCTGCTGGGCGGGTTCGTCCTTCTGTTCGTCTACCTGTTGACCGAGTGGTATCACCCCTCGCCCTTCCTCAAGCTGCAGATGCTTGAGCGCCGCAATCTGGGACTGGGTTGCACCCTTTTCGTCCTGCTGCTGGTGCTTCTGCTGGCCGGCTCGCTGCTGCCTGCCAGCTACCTGGGGCTGGCCCAGGACTACCGCTCCATGCAGACGGCACCGATCGGCTTGATCGTGGCCTTGCCGCAACTGGTGCTGGGATCTGTAGTGGCACTGTTCCTGTATCAGAGGTGGGTCGATGCACGTCTGGTGTTCGCGTTCGGGCTGGCCCTGATTGCACTGGCATGCTTCGCCGGATCGCGATTGACGGCGGACTGGATCTGGGAGCAGTTCGCCGTCGCACAGGCCTTGCAAGCCTTCGGCCAACCGATGGCCGTGGTGTCCATGCTCTTCCTGATGACGAGCGTCGTGCAGCCCCAGGAAGGGCCTTACCTCTCCGGCACGATCAACGCACTGCGCGCTTTCGGCTCCTTGTTCGGCGCCGCCGTGGTAGGGCAGTTCACGACGGTGCGTGCCCGCTTCCATGCGGAAATGCTGCTGGACCATGCGGGTCTGGTCAGCCACGCCCTCCCGAATCCGCCGGAGTCCTCCCAACTGATGGGCATGATCGGCCAGCAGTCGCTGGTGCTGTCGATCGCCGATGCCTACCGCGTTCTCGGCGTCCTGGCTCTGCTGATGATTCCTCTCGTGCTGCGGCTGACCCATATCCCCGCGCCTGACCTGGGCGCTGCATCTACAACTTCTTCCAACGGATGAACTGCCATGGCATTACCGAAGACAGCCAAGATCATCAGTGCCGCACTGCTGCTCGCAGTGTTGATCGGCGGCGCGCTCTATCTCAATCGCCCCGCATCCAGCGCATCCACCCAGTCCACGGACGATGCCTACGTGCAAGCAGACTTCACAACCGTGGCGCCCCAGGTGTCGGGAACGGTGGACAAGGTCTTGATCGAAGACAACCAACCCGTCAAGACAGGCGACTTGCTCGCCACCATCGACGACCGTGATTTCGTGGTTGCCGTAAACGCAGCGAAGGCCCAGGTCGAAGGCGCCCTGGCCACGATCGCCGGCCTGCAGGCGCGCTTGATCCTGCAGGAAACCGCGATCCGCCAGGCACAGGCAGCTGTGGAGGCCAACGAAGCCTCGTTCAGGCTGGCCAAGACGAACCAGGCGCGCTATCGCAACCTGGCCGCGGATGGATCAGGAACCGTGCAGGCGTTGCAACAGGCCGAAGCGCAGTTGAGCATCCAGTTGGCCGCGCGAGAGAAGGACCTGGCGGGACTGCAGGCCGCCCGTCAGCAGATCGGCGTTCTCAGGGCCGATCTGGAGAAGGCCAAGGCGGCTCTTTCCCAGTCGCAGTCTGCGCAAGCCGCCGCAGAACTCAGGCTTTCCTATACGCGCATCACTGCACCGGTCGACGGGACCATCGGGCAGAGATCGGTGCGCGTCGGGGCCTTCGTGAGTGCGGGCAAACCATTGCTGGCCATCGTTCCGCTCGACGCCGTCTACGTCGCCGCCAACTTCCGCGAAACGCAACTGGCGCGCGTGGAGGCTGGCCACGCCGTGGACATCGAAGTGGATGCCTTGCCGGGCGAGCTGCTGAAAGGCGTGGTGGAAAGCCTGGGCCCGGCCAGCGGCGTCAGCTACTCCGCCGTTGCGCCCCACAACGCCACGGGCAACTTCACGAAGATCGTGCAGCGGCTTCCTGTCCGCATCCGCATCGATCCGGACCAGTCCGCCGCGGCGAAGCTGAGAGTAGGCATGTCCGTAACGCCGAAGATCTACATCGGTCAACGGCGCGGTCCAGCTCCAGCATGGACAGGACCCAACCTCTGACCCCCAACCCGAAAGGAGCGCCTCCATGTCCATGGTTCAGCAAGCGGCCGCCGCGAACCGGCGATACACCATCCTGAGTGAGGTGGCTGATGCCCTTCGGGCCGCGGACAGCGGCATCAGGAGCATAGAGGCGGTCATCGCCACGACCGATCTCAGTTCCCAGGAGGTCGCCGACGCGTTCGGCAGCAATCACGGCCTCGTCATCGCCCTGGCGGAGATGCTCGCAGCCTCGATGCTGGAGCCGCTCGAGGGTTTCACGACGGCGGCGTCTTTCCGGCAGAAGCTCCTTGCTTTTGGCCATCGAGTCACCAATGAGCACTCGGTCTCGCAGCTGAAAAGTCTCTATCGAATCGCGCTCACGGAAGTCATCCGGAACACCGGGATCGGCCGCGAGTTCTACAAGCACGGCCCGGGCTCGTTGACGGCCGGATTGGCTCGCTTCTTCAAGGCTGCCCAAACGGCCGGCATCGTCCTGGAAGACGACTGCGACGCTCTGGCAAGTCACTTCCTGGCGCTGCTCAGAGCCAGCTTCGATCTTTCCGACACTTTCCTTTCCGATGTGTCGAAAGAATTGTCATACGAACAGGGCGATGTCTCGCACATCGTGGACCTGTTCTGTGCCGGCATTCACACAGGAGCCAAAAATGCACACGCTGCTCTCTAGGACGGTCAGGGCCTTGGGGTCGAACTGGGATCCCGTTCCGCGCGGAACCACCGATGGTCGTTCGCACGTCCCCGGCGTCCCGGACGAACTGGCCATCGAGATAGACGCCGACGGTTCGCCGATCACGGTTCATGAAGGCCATTGGTTCGTCTGCTTCGTTCCGGGACTACAACGGCAATGGTGGCATCGCTTCGCCAATGCCAAGCACAAGCACGTCTTCGCGATGCGCCTTGTCGACGACGACACATGGCTTCTTATGGAACCGTGGTGGACACGGATGATGGTCAACGTCCTGACGCTCGACGAAGCCATCAAGTTCCTGCGCTGGGGCGCTGTCGGCAACATTCTCAAGGTGCGCGAGGCGATCCCGGGGCGAGGCAGCCAGGCGCGCGGCTGGTCGAACTGCGCGGTGCTGATTTCCTTTCTGCTCGGCCGGTCGTACTGGACGTGGACACCCGATGGACTCTATCGGCGGCTCAAGGCCGAAGCCGAAGCGGAGCCGATCGAGCTGACGCAATTCCTGTGCGACCACTTCCAGGCCGTGGCGAACAGGATTGCCGACAAGACCTTGAAGCTGCTCCCAAGGCGAAACGAGGAGCCGCTCGATGAAGTGCTGCTGGGTCTTGGAACCGCCGTCATGACCGCCATGATGTCCTCATCGGCCATCAGCCTGTACAAGGCGGCCGTGTCCGATTCCGAGCGATTCAAGGATGCCGCGGCCGCCTACTGGACATTCGGTCCCAAGCGGGCGATGGATCGCATCTGCGAAGTTCTGGAGGATGCAAAGCGCCGCGGTGAAATCAAGGTCGACGATTGCGCACTATCCGCGCGCCGGTTCGTGGCGATGCTCCGGGGGGACCTGCTGTTGGAGGTCGTCTTCGGCTTGCGAGCTTCGCCCAATCCGGTGGAGATTCACGTCCATGCGATGTCCGTCGTGGCCATGTTTCTGCGCGGAGCTTGTCCGGCTGGCCGCTTGCAGCTTGTGCGTGTCGGGACCTAGCCGATTGGTGCGCGCTGCACAACACGGCGCGGCCCTTCATGGATCTACCGCACTCGAACGTCCAAACCTACGATTTGTTCTCCATCGCGGTCTTCGCAAACGGGTTCCTCAGCCGCACTGAGGTCTGAGGATCATCACCATGACGCAACGTGTCAACTACGTCCAGCAATCGCCTGAGCTCTTCAAGAAGCTGGTCGAGTTCAATCAACTCGTGGATGGCGGCGCCATCGAGCAGTCGATCCGCGACCTTGTCGCGATCCGTGCATCGCAGCTGAACGGCTGCGCGTACTGCCTCGACATGCACATCAAGCAGGCCAAGATCCACGGTGAGCGCGAACTGCGCCTGCACCATCTCGCCGCCTGGCGTGAGTCGACCCTGTTCATTCCGCGCGAGCGCGCCGCGCTCGCATGGACCGAGATCCTGACCCGGCTCCCCGAGCAGGGTGTGCCCGACGACATCTACGACCGCGTGCGCACGCAGCTGTCCGAGAAGGAGCTTTCGGATCTGAGCTTCAGCGTGATGGTCATCAACGCCTGGAACCGCGTGAACGTCGCTTTCCGGACCGTGCCCGGATCGTCCGACAAGGCGTTCGGCCTCGACAAGGCCAAGCTCGCCTGAGCGCTCTGAAGGCGGCCCGCTCGGAGCGTCGCGCAAATGATCGGCAAGGCACTGCTCCAGTGGGTAGACCAGCGGTTTCCCGCCAGTCGCCTGTGGAACGAGCAGTGGGGAAGCTACTACGCGCCCAAGAACCTGAACTTCTGGTACTTGTTCGGCGCATTCGCGCTGCTGACGCTCGTCATCCAGATCGTGACCGGAATCTTCCTGGTCATGCACTACAAGCCGGACGCGGCGTTGGCCTTTGCCTCCGTCGAATACATCATGCGGGACGTGCCCTGGGGCTGGCTCATCCGCTACATGCATTCGACCGGGGCCAGCGCGTTCTTCATCGTCGTGTACCTGCACATGTTCCGCGGCCTCATGTACGGCAGTTACCGCAGGCCGCGGGAGCTGGTCTGGATCTTCGGCTCCTGCATCTTCCTTTGCCTGATGGCCGAGGCCTTCTTGGGCTACCTGCTGCCGTGGGGTCAGATGAGCTACTGGGGCGCGCAGGTGATCATCAACCTCTTCGCCGCCATCCCGTTCGTCGGGCCGGATCTTGCGCTGCTGATCCGTGGCGACTACGTCGTGGGAGACGCCACGCTCAACCGTTTCTTCAGCTTCCACGTGATCGCCGTGCCGCTTGCGCTGATTGGCCTTATCGCGGCGCACCTGATGGCACTGCACGAGGTCGGCTCGAGCAATCCGGACGGCATCGAGATCAAGGCGCATCTCGGCGCCGACGGCCATCCTTTGGATGGGATCCCCTCACATCCCTACCACACGACGCACGGACTCTGGGGTGCCTGCATATTCCTCTCGTGCTTCTGCTCCGTCGTGTTCTTCGCGCCGGAGGCCGGCGGCTACTTTCTCGAGCATGCCAACTTCATCCCGGCCGATTCGCTCAAGACCCCTCCGCACATCGCCCCTGTCTGGTACTTCACTCCCTTCTACTCGATGCTGCGCGCGACGACGGATTCGATGGTCAACCTCCTGTGCGTGATCATTGGCATCGCCGCGGCTGCCGGACTCGTCAAGGGGCGCATGGGTCGTCTCGCCAAGGCGCTTCTCCTGGTCACGGCAGTCATGGCGATCTCTCTCCTCAAGACCTTGGATGCCAAGTTCTGGGGCGTTGTCGTGATGGGCAGCTCGGTGTCCATCTTGTTCTTCCTCCCATGGCTCGATCACGCCCCTGTCAAGTCGCTACGCTATCGACCGGCCTGGCACAAGTACGTATATGGCGTCTTCGTCGCGTCTTTTCTCGCCCTCGGCTACTTCGGCTCGAAGGCTCCTTCGACGGTCGGCAACTACGCTTCACAGGTGGGAACCATCGTCTACTTCGGCTTCTTCCTGACGATGCCGTGGTGGAGCCGTCTGGGGCGCAGCAAGGCTGTCCCTGAGCGGGTCGTGTACACGCATTGACTTCATGCGAACTCGGTGATCCAGCAATGCCTGCCCGAATGCCGCGCAGGTGACCGGATCGTCCTATCCATGAACCTGAACGACGACGTCACAGTTCATGAGTTGGCGTTGTTTGCAGATAGGTTCGCGGTTCGCGCTGGGGTGGACATTGGCACCAGCTGCTGGCCGAGTTCGCGGGCGAGTCGGCGCAGGGATCGTTGTTTGGTCTGGAGAACCTTGGCTTCGTAATGCTGCAGGCCTTGCTCGACGTAGTGCATGCCCTTGACCATCACGCGCCAGAACAGAGCGGCGAGCTTGCGTGCCAGCGCGATGTTCGCGACCAGGCCGCCGCGATATTACGGAATGCGCGATCGAATCGACGGCCGATTCTTTGGATGACCACGATTCGTTGTTCTTCTTGAGTAGGATCGCGAAGCGTGCATCAGACTCGACCGTCTGCGTAGAGGGTGGCTCCGCGGCGGTGCGCCCCACCCACTACATTACCCACGCGCTGCGCCCCGCGCAGCTTTTTAGAGACCGGCGACGGTCGCGTGCATTGAACGAGTTTGGAAGGAAGCAACCTTGGGACTACTTGATGGAATGCTTGGCAACGCAGCCAAGATCGACCCTGCAAAGATTCAGCAGGAGTTCAGCCAGATCCTGGCGAAGGGGGAAGTGGTCGAGCACGCCTACCAGCTCATCCGCGATTACTTCGTGTTCACCGACAAGCGCTTCGTCCTGGTCGACAAACAAGGCATCACGGGAAGCAAGGTCGAATACCACTCCATTCCCTACAAGAGCATCACGCACTTCAGCGTCGAGACCGCCGGTACCTTCGATCTCGATGCCGAGCTCAAGATATGGATCTCGGGGACGGCCGCTCCGATCCAGAAGCAGTTCAACAAGAAGCTCAGCATCTACGAGGTACAGAGCGTGCTTGCGAGCTACGTGCTCAGGTGAGCTGAGCCTCGCGGGACGCGGCGCCACGCTCCGACTCAGTCGGTGCGGCTGGCCGGCAGCACGATGGTCATCAGCAGCCTGGTGTCTTCCAGCGCATGCAAGCCGTGCGGCACGCCGCCGGCGAGGTACATCACCTGATCGGCCTCGAGCAGCTTCACGTTGCCGTCGAACTGCACCTCGACCCTTCCGCGCATGCACTGCAAGGTCATCGACGTCGAGACGGCGTGCGACGGGACCTGCTTGCCGGCCGGCAGCACCAGCCACATGATCTCGATGTCGCCGGCCTTCAGGAGTGCACAGGTCTCCGCCGCCTGCACGTCGAGCGCGCCGAGGTTCACGACCTGACCGGATGATGCGTGGGGGAGTGCCATGCGGGGCAGTTTGGCAAGGTAGGCTTACGTTGTCCAGATGGGTCATGCGTCGTGAGGCACGTCCTGCGGCATCGCCACCGCGCTCAGCACCTGCATTGGTCCCACTGCGTGGACGCGGTCCAGTTCCTCTTGCGAACGCAAGAACAATGAGCCAGCGAAGCCGAGCCCGTTCACGGAGATCGATTCGAAGCATGCGCGCGAACGCGGCACGACGAGCATCCAGCCTCGGCGAATCAGCAGGTTGTAAGGTGCCGACTGAACTTCGCCCTCTTCGGCGGCGACAGCGGAAATGCCGCACCGATGAAGCAACTCGCGATAGAGGGCATGCAACTCGGGAGCCGTCGCTTGCGGCGCCAGACGTGCGAACGCATGCCTGAACGGCAGCGGCGAACCGCTGCCCAGCACCCGCTCCATCGGCACTTCGTCCGGGCTCTCGCGTGTAAGCGGGAGCGGCACAAGCTGCAGGTGCTTATGCCGCTGGCTGGCCCCGGCTTCGACGCCCCCGTTGTAGAAGCCGAGTCCATCGACCTCGCTCAGGCAAGCGATGAGCGCCGCGAAATCCTCAACGGTAAGGAGGCGCTCCTGGCGTTCGAAGCGGCGCGTGACGAGCAGCACATGGCCGGCGAGCAGTTGGAACTTGTTCAGCAGAATGTAGTGCGAAGGCGCGAGGTCGCCTACGAACAGAGAACGGTCGTAGTCGCCGAGTGGATCCGTGGCCGCCGCGACATGGCGCGCCTTGTCCTTGCGCGCGAGGCTCGACACCGTGCGCACGACGAACCGGACGCCATCGCTGTCGAGGAGGATGGTCTGCGTCTCGATCGGCTGCAGTGCACCGTCTGCCAGGGCGCGCCGCATTGCGTTTTGGACGACGGACAGGGAAAACATGCCGTCATTCTCGACCCGTTCCGGGCAACCGAGGCACGCCCAGACACTAAGACTTGAATTCTTCCGCCGTGATACCGAGCTTGCGCAGCTTGTCGTGCAGCGTCTGCCGCGCGATCGCCAGCGCGCTGGCGGTGGCCGGCTGGTCACCCTGGTGCTTGCGCAGCGCTTCGACGATCACCGCCCGTTCGAAGGACTCGACCTGCTGCGGCAGTCCGCGCGGCAAGGCGGGCATGCCTTCGGCGTTGCCGCGCGCCTGCGTCAGGCGCTCGCCCAGCAGGCCAAGCACGAAGCGGTCGGCCACGTTACGCAGCTCGCGCACGTTGCCGGGCCAGGCGTAGGCCATCAGGTCGGCCACCTGCGCGCCGCTCAGGATCGGCGCGACGCGCTCATAGCGCGCGGCCGCCAGCAGCGTGAAATGCTCGAACAGCAGAGGGATGTCCTCGCGCCGTTCGCGCAGCGGCGGCAGCTCGATGAAGGCAACGCCGAGCCGGTAGTACAGGTCGGCCCTGAACTTTTGCTGGTCGCTCATATCCTTGAGGTCGTCCTTGCTCGCGGCCACCACGCGGCAGTCAAAGGGAATGGCCTTGTTGGAGCCGATGCGCTCGATCGAGCGCTCCTGCAACGCACGCAGCAGCTTGATCTGCACCGCCATCGGCATGCTCTCGATCTCGTCGAGAAAAAGCGTGCCGCCGTTGGCGTATTCGAACTTGCCCACGCGCACGCGGTTGGCGCTGGTGAAGGCGCCGGCCTCGTGGCCGAACAACTCGCTCTCGGCCAGCGCCTCGGGCAGGCCGCCGCAGTTGAGCGGCACGAAATGTTGGCGCCGACGTTCGCTGTGCTCGTGCAGGCAGCGGGCGACGAGCTCCTTGCCGGTACCGGTTTCGCCGTAGATCAGCACGTCGGCCGAGGTCTCAGCCAAGGTCATCACGGTGCGGCGCACCTGCTGCATCTGCGCCGAGCGGCCGATCAGCACTGCCTGGATGCCGTGCCAGTTCTCCAGCGCATCACGCAGCGCGCGCACCTGCAGCGTGAGCTGCCGGCGCTCGATGGCGTGGCGCACGATGGCCACCAGCCGCTCGGAGCTGAAAGGCTTCTCGATGAAGTCGTAGGCGCCCTCGCGCATGGCCTGCACTGCCATCGCTATGTGGCCGTGGCCGGTGACCAGGATGACGGGAAGCTCGGCGTCGGCGTTGTGGAGTTCGAGCAGCCATTCGGTGCCGCTCAGGCCCGGCAGGCGCACGTCGCAGACCACGATGGCAGGCACGCCGAAACCGATCTGCGCGCGCGCGCGTTCGGCGCTCGCGAAGGATTCGACCTCGAAACCGGCCAGGGTCAGCACCTGGGTCGTGCTGATTCGGACGTCTTCGTCGTCCTCGACCAGCAGCACCCGGATGGCAGGGGCTTCACTCACTTTTTGATCACTCCTGTGGGGTGGGGGTAAGGATGGTGCGGATGGCGGCCGGCAGGTCGACGACGAAGCAGGCGCCGCCGTCCGGCAGGTTGGCGGCACGCAGCGTGCCGTCCATGGCCCGCACCAATTGTGCCGAGATCACGAGGCCCAGGCCCAGCCCGGTGCCCGCCGGTTTGCTGGTGACGAAGGGCTCGAACAGGCGCGGCAGGATGTCGGGCGGAATGCCCGGCCCGGTGTCGCTCACGCGCAGGATCACGCGGCCGTCCTGCGGTCGCGCTTCAAGGCGCAGCGTGCGCCGCGGCGATGCCTGCATGGCGTCGATGGCGTTGCGCATCAGGTTGACGAGCACGCTACCCAACGCGGCCTCTTCGGCCATGACGCTCAGGGTGGCGGGCTGCACATCGACCTCGATGACGATGCCGTTCTTCTTCGAGGCTTCGGCGACGATGACCTGCGCGTCGGCCGCGATCTGCGCCATCGGCACCGGCGCGAGCGGCAGCTCGCTCTTGTGCGCGAAGGTCTTGAGCTGCGAGGTCAGGCGCGCCAGGCGATCGACCATGCCGCGGATGCGCTGCAGGTTGCCGCGCACGTCGTCGAAGCGGCTCTTGTCGAGCAGGATGGCGGCGCTTTCCGAGAGGGTGCGCATCGCCGTGAGCGGCTGATTCAGCTCGTGCACCACGCCGGCCGACATCTGGCCCAGCGCCGCCATCTTGCCGGCATGCACCAGCTCGCCCTGAGCCGCGCGCAGCTGGGCGGTGCGCGCGACCACGGTCGACTCGAGGGAGTCGTGCGCCGCCTGCAGCGCGGCCTGGTTGGCCAGCTTCTGCCGCACGGCGCGGCGGCGCTGCCACAGCGTGACGGCGATCAGCAGCAGCACCGCCATCGCCAGGCTCGCTGTGATGGCCGCGTAACGTGCACCGACGCGCACCGGCGCCAGATCGTCGAGCACCACCAGCTGCCAAGGCGCCCCGCGCAGCGCGCGCGTCGAAGCGAGCTGATCCACGCCGTCGAGCGCGATGACCTGCACGTTGCGCGCCAGCGCCTCTTTCTGCGTCCACTGCAGCGGCTGCAGGCCCGCCTCGCCGTAGGGGCGCGAGCGCTGCACCTCGGCGCGCTGCGAAGCGTCGAGCGGCCACAGCGGCCGGAACTTCAGGTCCTCCCGGGTGGCGAGGATCACCACGCCGCGCTGGTCGATCAGCGCCACGTTGCCTGGCAGCATGCGCCAGGCGCGCTCGGACTCCTCGAGATTGACCTTGACGGCCACCACGCCGCGCGCGGGCTGGTCGTGGCGCAAGGCGTACGAGAGGTAGTAGCCGGGCTTGCGGCTGGTGATGCCGACGCCGTAGAAGCGGCCCCTGCCCTGCCCCAGCGCATCGATCACGTAGGGCCGGAACGACAGGTCCTGGCCGATGGTGGTGCCGGGCCGGTCCCAGTCGGAGGCCGCCAGCGAGGTGCCGGCGGCGTCGAGCACATAGAGCATCTCCGCCCCCGCGGTGGCGTTGACGCCGTCGAGGTAGCGGTTGACCGCGTCGCGCAGCCTCGAGTCCGACGGCGCGCCGAGCAGCGCCGGAACGATCGGCGTCATCTCCAGCAGCGCTGGCAGATACTCGAAACGGGCCAGGTCGGCATCGAGCCCGGTCGCGAGCATGTCGAGCCGGTGGTCGGCCGCCTCGCGCAGCCGCGCCAGGCCGTTCTGCATGGCGAGGTGATGGCCGGCGACGGCGGCCAGGGCCACCAGCGCCAGCGCGCCGCACCAGCGCGGCAGGCCGCGCCAGCGTCTTTGAGTGTCGGAAGGCAAGTCGAAGCGCCGGGCCGGCTCCCGTGAATTCATGAACCCGTTATTGCACAAGGCCGCGCGGGACGCATCAGTGGCTGCCCGGTGGCGCGTGTCACGGGTGGTTTCATTCAGGCCCAGTGTCTGCTCAGGCATAGCGCAGTTCGCCGGTCTTGCCGCGGAAGACCCGGTAGGAGAATACGGTGTAGCCCACGATGGCCGGCACCGAGATGCACACGCCCACCAGGATCACCTTGAGCGCCGGTGCGCTGCTCGCCGCCTGCCAGATCGTGAGCTGGCCGATCACCACGTAGGGATAGATGCTGTAGGCCAGCCCCAGGAAGCCGAGCACGAACACCATGACCAGCAGCACGAAAGGCAGCCAGCACACCGGCCCGCGCACCATGCGCGTGTTCAGCAGGCCGCGCACGGCGAGCAGCGCCGCGCCGGTCATGAGCGGAATGGCGGCCAGCGCCAGGATCTCGGGCAGCGCGAACCAGCGCTCGCGCACCTCGGGGCTGATCCAGGGCGTGGCCATCGAGATCAGCAGCATGCCGCCGACCATCGGCGCCCAGGCAGTGCGTGCCCATTGCACGGCGCGCTCCTGCAGCGCACCCTCGGTCTTCATGATGAGCCAGGCCGCGCCCATCAGCACGTAGGCCATCGGCAGCGCCACGGCGATGGCGGCGGCGAACAAGGGATAGTTCCAGCCGGATCCGAAGCCGCTGATGTAGCGCCCGAGCATCCAGCCCTGCGCCACCGAGGCCAGGGTGGAACCCGCGAAGAAGAGCCGGTCCCAGGTGCGCTTGTGGCTGTCGCGCGCCTTCACTCGGAAGTCGAAGGCCACGCCGCGCAAAGTGAGGCCGACGAGCATCAGCGCCACCGGCAGGTAGAGCTCGCCCAGCACCAGGCCGTGCGCCTTCGGGAAGGCAACCAGCAGGATGCCCACGCCCAGCACCAGCCAGGTCTCGTTGGCATCCCAGAACGGGCCGATGGAGGCGACCATCACATCCTTCTCGGCGTCGCTCGCACGGTGCATGAGCATGCCCACGCCAAGGTCGTAGCCGTCGCTGACCACGTAGACCAGCATCGACGCGCCCATCAGCACCATGAAGATCACCGGCAACGCGGCGTCGAAGCTCATGCGCGGCCTCCTTCGGCCATCGGCGCGGTGATCGCGGTGATCGCGCCCGGCGGCGTCGCGGCCCGCTCGACGGCCTCGGTCGCCAGCACCTCGTCGGGCTTCTCGGCCATGTACTTGAGCACCGCGACGTACGCCACGATGAGCGCGAGGTACAGCGCGATGTAGAGCGCGAGCGTGAGCCCGATCATCGCGGGCGGCACCTTCGACACCACGTCGGCCGTGCGCACCAGCCCGTAGACGATGTAGGGCTGGCGGCCGATCTCGGTGACGTACCAGCCCGCCACCGTGGCTATCCAGCCCGAGAAGGTCATCCCCGCGAACAGCCACAGCAGCGCGCGCGGCAGCAGCGCCGGTTGCCAGCGTGCGCGGCGGTACAGCCACCAGCCGAGCCAGCTGGTCGCGAGCATCAGCACGCCCATGCCGACCATGATGCGGAAGGCGAAGAACATCGGCAGCGGCGGCGGATGCGCGTCGGCAAAGTCGTTCAGGCCGCGGATCTCGCCGTCGGCCTCGTGCGTGAGGATCAGGCTCGCGCCATTCGGCACCGCGATCTCGAAGCGGTTCCTGCGCGCCTCGGCGTCGGGAATCGCGAACAGCAGCAGCGGCACGCCGCGCCCGGTCTCCCACACGCCTTCCATGGCAGCAATCTTGGCGGGCTGGTGCTTGAGCGTGTTGAGGCCGTGCATGTCGCCCACGACGATCTGCACCGGAATCAGCACCGCCGCCAGCGTGAGCCCTACCCGCATCACGCGCGCCGCGCTGCGCTGTCCCACGCCGCGCAGCACCTGCCAGGCCGACAGGCCGATCAGCAGGAACGCGCAGGTCAGCGCGGAGGCCAGCAGCATGTGCACGAAGCGGTACGGAAACGACGGGTTGAACACCACCGCCGGCCAGCTGGCGACATGGAATTCGCCGTTCACGACCTCGTGGCCCGCGGGCGTCTGCATCCACGAGTTGAGAGCAAGAATCCAGAAGGCCGACAGCGTGGTGCCGAAGGCCACCATGAAGGTCGACAGCAGGTGCACGCGCTCGCCGACCTTGCCATGGCCGAACAGCATGACGCCGAGAAAACCCGCCTCCAGGAAGAACGCGGTGAGCACCTCGTAGCCCAGCAGCGGCCCCGCCACGTTGCCGACGCGCTCCATGAAGCCCGGCCAGTTGGTGCCGAACTGGAAGCTCATGGTGATGCCGCTGACCACGCCGAGCGCGAAGGTCAGCGCGAACACCTTGGTCCAGAAGCGGTAGGCGTTGAGCCAGCCCTGCGCCAGCGGTGCATTGCCGCCGCCGCGCGTGCGCAGCCAGCGCCAGCGCAAGAACAGCAGCAGCCAGCCCAGTGCGATGCTGATCGTGGGGAACAGGATGTGGAAGGTGATGTTGGCCGCGAACTGCATGCGGGCGAGGATCAGGGCGTCCATCAGGTTCCTTTCGGGCCGGCGGCGGCGCGGCCGCCGCCGGCCTGGGTCATCGCTTCGCCGCCGCGCCCTGCTTCAAGGCTTCCGACATGCCGATGAGCACGCCGCTCACCAGCGCCGAGTAGCTGTCGATCAGCGCCTGCGAGGCGCGCAGGCCCATCGCGCGGCCATCGCGCAGGCTCTTCTGCGTGTCTTCCATGAGCTGCTCGAGCGCCGCCGTGGCGCGCGCGCCGGTGCCGGTGCCCTTGCCCTGCATCGCCCGGAAGACGCCGCTCCACGGACCGTCGGCCGGCGCCGCCTTGCGCACGCTGGCGAACAGCGTCTCCTCCATCTTCTCGATGTCGGCGAGCGCCTTCTTGAGCTGCGTCTCGCGCAGGCTCACGCCCTGGTCGACCAGCTGTTGCAGCGCGCGTTGATTGGCCAGCACGGCCTGCTCCAGCGCGCCGTCCATGCCGGCAAAGACCTTGCCGAGCAGGCCTTCCACATCGGGCGCGGGCAGCTTGCTGCCGGCCGCGCCGGCCGAGGCCGTCCTGGTGACCGTGCCCAGCACCTGCCGGATGTTCGCCAACGTGAGCTCGCGGCCCTGCAGCGCCTTGAGCGTGGCCTCGTGCACCGCCTTGCGAACGGTCTCGCCCTGCTTGGCGGAGGCCTCGGAGAACTTCTTGATCAGTGCGACCTGATCGATGCCGTGTTTGAGGATCATGGTCGTCTGTTCATTGCATGTGCTGACCGCCATTGATGGCGATGTTGGCACCGGTGACGAATGCCGCTTCTTCCGAGGCGAGGTAGATGATCAGGCCCGCCACTTCTTCGGGCTTGCCGAGGCGTCCCACGGGGATGTGCGGCAGGATCTTGCTGTCGAGCACTTCCTTCGGAATGGCCGTGACCATCTTGGTGCCGATGTAGCCCGGCGAGATGGTGTTCACGGTGACGCCCTTCTTCGCCACCTCGAGCGCCAGCGCCTTGGTGAATCCATGCACGCCGGCCTTGGCGGCCGAGTAGTTGGTCTGTCCGAACGCGCCCTTCGAGCCATTCACCGAGGACACGTTGATGATGCGGCCCCAGCCGCGGTCCACCATGCCGTCGGCCACCTGCTTGCTCATGTTGAACAGGCTGTCGAGGTTGGTGCGCAGTACCGCGTCCCAGTTGATGCGGTCCATCTTCTTGAAGGTCATGTCGCGCGTGATGCCGGCGTTGTTGACCAGCACGTCGACCGGGCCCAGCCGCGCCTGCACCTCCGACACGGCGCGCGCGCACGAGTCGAAGTCCGCCACGTCGCAGGGCACGGCCAGAATCTCATAGCCGCGCTGCGCCATCTGCGCCACCCACTCGGCGTGCGACTTGTTGCCCGGCGAATAGGTCACCGCGAGCTTGTAGCCTGCATCGACCATCTTGGTGGAGATCGTCTCGCCCAGGCCGCCCATGCCGCCGGTGACCAGGACCACTTGTTGCTGCTTCTCGCTCATCTGCTTTCTCCTTGGTACGTTGTGTGACTAAGAAAATCGGTCAGGCGCGCTCGACGGCCAGCGCCACGCCCATGCCGCCGCCGATGCACAGCGAGGCCAGGCCCTTGTTGGCGCCGCGGCGGCGCATCTCGTGCAGCAGCGTCACCAGCACGCGGCAGCCCGAGGCGCCGATGGGGTGGCCGATGGCGATGGCGCCGCCGTTGACGTTGATGCGGCTGGTGTCCCAGTCCATCTCGCGGTTGACCGCGCAGGCCTGCGCCGCGAAGGCTTCGTTGATCTCCATCAGGTCGAGGTCCTGCGCCTTCCAGCCGGCCTTCTTCAGCGCCAGCTGCGAAGCGGGCACCGGGCCCATGCCCATGAGCGACGGGTCCAGCCCTGCGCTCGCGTAGGCGCGGATCACCGCGAGCGGCTGCAGGCCGAGTGCGGCGGCGCGCGAGGCCGACATCACCAGCACCGCGGCCGCGCCGTCGTTCAGGCCCGAGGCATTGCCGGCCGTCACCGAGCCGGTCTTGTCGAAGGCCGGGCGCAGGCCGGCGAGCGCATCGGCGTTGGTCTTGCGGTTCACGAACTCGTCGGCCGCAAAGACGACGGGGTCGCCCTTCTTCTGCGCAATGCTGAAGGGCAGGATCTCGTCGTCGAAGCGCCCCGCGTCCTGCGCGGCCGCGGCCTTCTGCTGCGAGGCCAGCGCCAGCGCGTCCTGCATCTCGCGCGTGATGCCGTACTTCTTCGCCACGTTCTCGGCCGTGGTGCCCATGTGGTACTGGTTGTAGACGTCCCACAGGCCGTCCACGATCATGGTGTCGACCAGCTTCCAGTCGCCCATGCGCTGGCCGTTGCGCGAATTGGGCAGCACGTGCGGCGCAGCGCTCATGTTCTCCTGGCCGCCGGCCACCACGATCTCGGCGTCGCCGCACCTCACCGCCTGCGCCGCCAGCATCACGGCCTTCAGGCCCGAGCCGCAGACCTTGTTGATGGTGAGGCCCGGCACGCCGATCGGCAGCCCCGCCTTGATGACCGTCTGCCGCGCCGGGTTCTGGCCCGCACCGGCCGCGAGCACCTGGCCCATGATCACCTCGGACACAGCATCGCCCGGCACGCCGGTCTTGGCGAGCAGGCCCTTCACCACGTGCGCGCCAAGCTCGGGCGCGGCCGTACCGGCGAGCGAGCCGCCGAACTTGCCGACCGCCGTGCGTTGCGCGGCCACGATCACGATATCGTCTGACATGAGAGTCTCCTTGGGGGTTGATGCGAAGGGAATGACGACGGCCCGGCTTCAGGCCGCCTTGGCTTTGACATAGCGCCCGGGAGCGGGCTCGATCACGGGAAAATCCGCGCTGCCCAGCGCGCGGCGGGCGGCGACCTTCGCGCCGGCATGCACGGCGAGCCAGTCGCTCCACCCGGGCCACCAGCTGCCGTCAATGCTTTGCGCGCCGTCGAGCCAGGCGCCGGCGTCGGACGCGAGATCGCCGACCCAGTGGTTGCGCTTCTTCTTCGCGGGCGGGTTGATCACGCCCGCGATGTGGCCGCTGGCGCCGAGCACGAAGCGCGTGTCGCCGCCGAGCAGTTGCGTGCCGGCATAGGCGGTCTTCCACGGCACGATGTGGTCGTCGCGCGAGGCGTAGACGAAGGCCGGCGCATCGACGCGCGACAGGTCCACCGGCACGCCGCACTGCACCGTGCCGCCGGGGACGCGCAGCCTGTTCTCCAGGTAGGTGTTGCGCAGGTACCAGCAGTACATCGGCCCCGGCAGGTTGGTGTCGTCGCCGTTCCAGTACAGCAAGTCGAAAGCCGGCGGCGCCTTGCCTTTGAGGTAGCCGTTGACCACGTAGGGCCAGATCAGGTCGTTGGCGCGCAGCGCGGCGAACACGGTCGCAAGCTCACGGCCCTTGAGCAGGCCGCCGCGGCCGATGGTGGCTTCGCGCGCGGCCACCATGGCTTCATCCACCATCAGGCCCAGTTCTCCGGTGTCCGAGAAATCGAGCATCGCGGTCAGCAGCGTGACGCTGGCGGCCGGCGTTTCACCGCGCGCGGCGGCTACGGCGAGCGCGCTGCCCAGCAGCGTGCCGCCGATGCAGAAGCCCAGCGTGTTGACCTTGTCGGCACGGGCGATGCTCCGCGCGACATCGAGCGCCCGCAGCACGCCTTGCTCGACGTAGTCGTCCCAGCCCAGATGGCCCTGCTCGGCCGAGACATTGCGCCACGACACCAGGAAGACGGTGTGGCCCTGTTCGACCGCATAGGCAACCAGCGAGTTACCCGGCTGCAGGTCGAGGATGTAGAACTTGTTGATGCAAGGCGGCACGATGACCAGCGGGCGCTTGTGGACCTTCGCCGTGGACGGCGTGTACTGCACGAGCTGCATCAACTCGTTCTCGAACACCACGCTGCCGGGGCTGGTCGCGACGTTGCGGCCAACCTCGAAGGCCTGGTCGTCCGACATCGAGATGCGGCCCTTCGCCACGTCCGCCAGGAAGAGGCGCGCACCTTCGAGCAGGCTCGCGCCGCCGGAGTCGAGAGCGGCTTGCATCGCCTCGGGGTTGGTGGCGAGGCTGTTGGCCGGGTTCATGGCATCGACGACCTGCCGCAGCGCGAAGTCCATCTGTGCCTTGCCGCGCGCATCGAACGGCGCCGCCTCCAGCGCTTTGCGCATCAGCGCGCCGAACTGCGTGTGCCCCTGCGAAAGGCCCTGCTGCCAGGCTTGCAACCACGAGGTCGCATCGAGATCGGGTGAGGGTTGGGTCATGGCCGTGGCTGCTCAGTGGAGCTTGACGTGGGGTTCGGTGCGCCGCGTGATGAGGCGGGCGAGCGTGTCGAGCGAGACCTTGACGACGCCGTGCAGCGCCAGCTCGTGCATCTTGTAGAGCGACATGTACATGAGCCGCGCGAACAGCCCTTCGATCATCAGACTGCCGCCGATCAGGCCGCCCATCATGTTGCCCACGGTGCTGAACTCGCCGAGCGACACCAGCGAGCCGAAGTCGCGGTAGCGGTAGGGCTTGAGCGCCTTGCCGCCCAAGCGCCGGCGGATCTGCGCCGCGACGTGCGAGGCCTGCTGGTGCGCCGCCTGCGCGCGCGGCGGCACCAGGCCGCCCTTGCCGCCGTTGGCCTCGGGCCAGTCGCAGGCCGCGCAGTCGCCGATGGCGAAGATGTCGGCATCGCGCGTGGTCTGCAGGGTCGGCAGCACCGCAAGCTGGTTGCTGCGGTTGGTCTCCAGCCCCGCGATGTCCTTCATGAAATCGGCCGCCTTCACGCCCGCGGCCCACACCACCAGCTCGGCCGGCAGCGTGCGCCCGTCGGCCAGGCGCACGCTCTCTGGCAGCACCTCGGCCACCTTGGCGGAGGTGTGCACGTCCACGCCCAGCTCGCGCAGGAGCGCCTCGGTGGCGGCCGACATGCGCGGCGGCAGCGCGGGCAGCACGCGGTCGGCGGCCTCGATCACGCTGACCTGGATGTCCTTCTCGGCGTCCACGCGGTCCAGCCCGTAGGCGATGACCTCGCGCGTGGTGCGATGCAGCTCGGCCGCCAGCTCCACGCCGGTCGCGCCCGCGCCGATGATCGCCACGTGCAGCTGCTCGGGCCGCAGCGGCGTTGTCTGCGCATGCGCGCGGATGCAGGCGTTGACCATGCGCTGGTGAAAGCGCTGCGCATCCGCCTTCGATTCGAGCCGCAGCGCATGCTCGCGCACGCCGGGCGTGCCGAAGTCGTTGCTGAGGCTGCCGATGGCGACCACCAGTGTGTCGTAGCCGAAGGCGCGCGCCGGCGTGACCAGCCGGCCCTCGTCGTCCAGGTAGGGTGCGACATGCACCTCGCGCCGCTCGCGGTCGATGCCGGTGAGCTCGCCGAGCCGGAAGCGGAAGCGGTGCCAGTGCGCCTGCGCGAGGTAGTCCACTTCGTGTGCGCTCAGGTCCATGCTGCCCGCGGCGATCTCGTGAAGCTTGGGCTTCCACACGTGGGTGCGGTGCTTGTCGACCAGCGTGATGTCGGCCATGCCGCGCTTGCCCAGCGTATCGCCGAGACGCGTGGCCAGCTCCAGCCCACCGGCGCCGCCGCCCACGATGACGACTCGGTGCCTCTGCACGGGGTTGTTCATGGTTGGCTGCTCGTACAGGCGCGGGGGCGCTTCAGCGCGGCTGCGCGACGGGCATGTGGGTCTCGACCTGATCCAGCACGGCCTCGGGCGCGTCGGCCTCGGCCGGCGTCTCGTTGTCCAGGATGCGCTTCATGCGGGCGGCGTCCAGGTCGTTGGTCCACTTGGCGACCACCACCGTGGCGACGCCGTTGCCGATCAGGTTGGTCAGCGCGCGGGCTTCCGACATGAAACGGTCGATGCCCAGGATCAGCGCCAGGCCCGCCACCGGCACGTGCCCCACTGCCGACAGCGTGGCGGCCAGCACGATGAAGCCGCTGCCGGTCACGCCGGCCGCGCCCTTGGACGTCAGCAGCAGCACCAGCAGCAGCGTGATCTGCTGCGTCACGGTCATGTCGGTGTTGGTGGCCTGCGCGATGAACACGGCCGCCATCGTCAGGTAGATCGAGGTGCCGTCGAGGTTGAACGAGTAGCCGGTCGGGATGACCAGGCCGACCACCGACTTCTTGGCGCCCAGGTTCTCGAGCTTGGCCATCATGCGCGGCAGCACCGATTCGCTGGAGGAGGTGCCCAGCACGATCAGCAGCTCTTCCTTGATGTACTTGATGAACTTCCAGATGCTGAAGCCGTGCGCCCGCGCGATGCCGCCGAGAACGACGAAGATGAACAGCAGGCAAGTGGCGTAGAAGGTCGCCATCAGCTGGCCGAGCTGCAGCAGCGAGCCGACGCCGTACTTGCCGATCGTGAATGCCATCGCCCCGAAAGCGCCGATTGGCGCCACCTTCATGATGTAGCCGACGATGACGAACAGGACGTGGGAGAACTTCTCGATGAAGTCGAACACCAGCGTACCGCGACCGCCGAACTTGTGCAGCGCGAAGCCGAACATCACGGCGAACAGCAGCACCTGGAGGATCTCGCCCTTGGCGAACGCGTCGACCACCGTGCTCGGAATCACATGCAGCAGGAAGTCGACCGTGCCCTGCATCTGTCCAGGCGCTGTGTAGGCGGCGATCGCCTTGGTGTCGAGTTGGCTCACGTCGATGTTCATGCCGGCGCCGGGCCGCACGATGTTGATGATGACCAGCCCCACCACCAGCGCAATGGTGCTCACGATCTCGAAGTACAGCAGCGCCAGGCCGCCGGTCTTGCCGACCTTCTTCATGTCCTCCATGCCGGCGATGCCGACCACCACCGTGCAGAAGATGATCGGCGCGATGATCATCTTGATGAGCTTGATGAAACCGTCGCCCAGCGGCTTCATTGCCGCGCCGGTCTGCGGATAGAAATGGCCCAGCAGCACGCCGATGACGATCGCAGTGATGACCTGGAAGTACAGGGACTTGTAGAAGGGCTTGGATACGGGTTGGTGGTCCACGAATGTCTCCTAGAAAATTCAGACGCCGGCGGCATGCGCCTGCCGGTCGGCGTGGTAGCTCGACCGCACGAGCGGTCCGCAGGCGGCATGGGCAAAGCCCATGGCGTGCGCCTGCTGCGCAAGGGTTTCGAATTGCGCCGGAGCGACGTAGCGCGCAACCGGCAGGTTGCCGGGGCGCGGCTGCAGGTACTGGCCGACGGTGAGCATGTCGACGCCATGGCGGCGCAGGTCGCGCATCACCTCCAGCACTTCGTCGTCGGTCTCGCCCAGGCCCAGCATCAGGCCCGACTTGGTGGGCACGCCGGGGCAGCGCGCGCGGAACGACTGGAGCAGCTGAAGCGAGTGCATGTAGTCGGCGCCGGGTCGCGCCTGGCGGTACAGGCGCGGCACGGTCTCGAGGTTGTGGTTCATCACGTCCGGCGGGTCGGCGGCGAGGATGTCGAGCGCAACCTCGGCGCGGCCGCGGAAGTCGGGCGTGAGCACCTCGATCTGCGTGCCGGGCGACTGCCTGCGCACCGCGCGGATGCAGGCGGCGAAATGCGCCGCACCGCCGTCGCGCAGGTCGTCGCGGTCGACGCTGGTGATCACCACGTACTTCAGGCGCAGCCGAGCGACCGTGTCGGCCAGGTGCTGCGCCTCCTGCGGATCGGGCGGCTGCGGACGGCCGTGGGCCACGTCGCAGAAAGGGCAGCGACGCGTGCAGAGGTCGCCCAGCACCATGAAGGTGGCGGTGCCCTTGCCGAAGCATTCGCCGATGTTCGGGCACGAGGCCTCTTCGCACACGGTGTGCAGGCTGGCCTCGCGCAGCGTGCGCTTCACCTCGCGGAAGCTCTCGCTCTGCGAGACGCGCACGCGGATCCAGTCGGGCTTGGGCAGGGCCGGGCCTGCCTCGGCCACGCGGATCGGTATCCGGCGCGTCTTGGCGGCGCCGCGCTGCGGGCCATGGAGCACGATGTCGTTCATGGCCGAGCCGTTAGGCCGCGCCGCGGTGCGAGTTGGCATCGACCACCGCCAGCGCCGTCATGTTGACGATGCGGCGCACGGTGGACGACGGCGTGAGGATGTGCACCGAGCGCGCGGCGCCCAGCAGGATGCCTCCCACCGTGATGCCGCTGCCGGCCGCCATGCGCAGCAGGTTGTAGGAGATGTTGGCCGCGTCGACGTTGGGCATGATGAGCACGTTGGCTTCGGTGTCCAGCGCCGAGTCCGGGAACTCGTGGTCGAGGATCGACTTGGACAACGCCGCGTCGCCGCGCATCTCGCCTTCCACCGCGAGCTGCGGATCGCTCGCCTTGATGAGCGCGAGCGCCTCACGCATCTTCACGGCCGAGGCCGCATCCGAGCCGCCGAAGTTCGAGTGCGACAGCAGCGCCACGCTCGGCGTCACGCCGAAGCGGCGCACCTCTTCGGCCGCGAGCAGCGTGATCTCGGCGATCTGCGCCGCATCGGGGTCGCGGTTGACGTGCGTGTCGCAGATGAAGAGCTGGCGTCCCGGCAGCATCAGCATCTGCATGGCGGCCATGGTCTTGGTGCCTGGGCGCAGGCCGATCACGTCGCGCACATGGCGCAGGTGATCGCCGTAGCCGCCCAGCGTGCCGCACAGCATGGCGTCGGCCCGGCCCTGGCGCACCAGCATCGCCGCGAGCAGCGTGCCGCGGCTGCGCATCTCGGTCTGCGCCACCAGGCGCGAGACGCCGTCGCGACGCTTGAGCTGGTAGTAGGCCTCGGCGGCGTCGCCGTGCACGGCGGGGTCGAGCAGGTCGACGGCCTCGCAGTCGGTGCCCAGCGCAAGGCGCAGGCCGTACTGCGCGATGCGCTCCGCGATCACCTCGGGGCGGCCCAGCAGCAGCGGCCGCGCCAGGCCTTCGTCCACCACCACTTGCGCGGCGCGCAGCACGCGCTCGTCCTCGCCCTCGGCGTAGACCACGCGCTTGGGCGACTGCTTGGCGGCTGCGAACAGCGGCTGCATGCTGCTGCCCGACTGGTAGACGAACTGCGACAGGCGCTGGCGGTAGGCCTTCATGTCGGCGATGGGCCGCGTCGCCACGCCGCTGTCGACCGCGGCCTGCGCCACCGCGGGCGCGACCGCCTCGATCAGGCGCGGGTCGAAGGGCTTGGGGATCAGGTAGTCGCGGCCGAAGCGCAGGCCGAGCGCGCCGTAGGCCTGCGCCACCACCTCGGGAATCTCGGCATGCGCGAGCTCCGCGATGGCGCGCACGGCGGCAAGCTTCATCTCTTCGTTGATGGTGGTCGCGCCCACGTCGAGCGCGCCGCGGAAGATGAACGGGAAACACAGCACGTTGTTGACCTGGTTCGGATAGTCCGACCGGCCGGTACCGAGGATGGCGTCGGGGCGCACGGCCAGCGCGTCTTCCGGCAGGATCTCCGGCGTCGGGTTGGCCATCGCGAGGATGATCGGATCGCGCGCCATCTCCTTCACCATCTCCGGCTTGAGCACGCCGCCGGCCGACAGGCCGAGGAAGATGTCGGCGCCGCCGATCACGTCGGCCAGCTTGCGCGCCGCGGTGTCCTGCGCGTAGCGGGCCTTGTTGGGGTCCATCTGCTCCTTGCGGCCGGTGTAGACCACGCCCGCGCTGTCCGACACGTAGATGTTGTGCAGCGGCAGGCCGAGGCTCACGATCAGGTCGAGGCAGGCCAGTGCCGCCGCGCCGGCGCCCGAGGCCACCAGCTTCACCTCGCGGATGTCCTTGTTCACATGGCGCAGCGCATTGAGGATGGCGGCGGCCGCGACGATGGCGGTGCCGTGCTGGTCGTCGTGGAAAACCGGGATCTTCATGCGCTCGCGCAGCTTCTTCTCGATGTAGAAGCACTCGGGCGCCTTGATGTCTTCGAGGTTGATGCCGCCGAAGGTAGGCTCCATGCGCGCGATGGTGTCGATGAGCGCGTCGGGGTCGGTCTCGTCGAGCTCGATGTCGAAGACGTCGATGCCGGCGAACTTCTTGAAGAGGCAGGCCTTGCCTTCCATCACCGGCTTGCCGGCCAGCGCGCCGATGTTGCCGAGTCCCAGCACCGCCGTGCCGTTGGTGATGACCGCCACCAGGTTCGCGCGCGAGGTGAGATTCATGGCCTCGGCCGGATCGCGCGCGATTTCCATGCAGGCGTCGGCCACGCCGGGCGAATAGGCGAGCGCGAGATCGCGCTGCGTGGCCATCGGCTTGGTCGGGTTCACCGAGATCTTGCCGGGCGTCGGAAAGCGGTGGTAGTCGAGGGCAGCTTCGCGCAGGTTGTCGGACATGGTTTTGTCTCCGTGTGTCTGTCTGTACTGAGGGTGTCGGGATCAGCGCGGGGCGAGCGCGCAGGCGTCGCCCAGCCAGCCGTGCAAGCCGCACAACAGCGCTTCCGGTTGATCCGCGTGCACCCAGTGGCCGGCCTCGGTGATGTGCTCCAGCTGCGCGCAGGGGAACATCGCCTGGATGCGTGGAAGCGAATCGGGTCGCACGTAGTCGGACTCCGCCGCCGCGAAGAACAGGGCCGGCCCGTCGTAGCGTTCGCGCAGCAACTGTTCCGGGAACCCGCAAAGGTCCGGCATGCACAAGGCCGTCGCCATCAGATTGAGCCGCCAGTCGAAACGCTCGGTCTGGCGCCGCAGGTTCTGCATCATGAAGTCCACAGGTGCGGTGCCGCCCAGACCGTCCAGCAGCGCCTGGCTGATGCGCCGGCGGCTTGCCGCGGCAGCGGTGTCCAGGCCTCGCATGGCGGACACATGCGAGGCGAACTGGTCGGCATAGCACTCGGGCGCGATATCGATCACCGCGACCCCGCCAATGGTCTTTGGGTGGCCGAGCGCCAGGGCCATGGCGGTCTTGCCGCCCATGCTGTGGCCGACGACGAACGGCCGCTCCAGCTGCTCTCTTTCGATGAGAGCCAGCACGTCGAGCGCCATGTCGGTGTACGACATGGTCTCGGCCCACGGCGAAGCACCGTGGTTGCGGGCATCCGGCAGGTAGACGCGGTAGCCGGCGGCCAGCGACTGGGCGATCTGCGTCCAGTTGCGGCCGGCGCCGAACAGGCCGTGCAGGATCACCATGGGAGGCCCCGATCCGAGTGCCTCGAAGGCAAGTTGAACTGGCATGGCAGCGCGTCCTACTTCTTCTTCACCGGCGGCAGATCGGTGCAGACGCCCTCGAACAGCTCAGCCGCCATGCCGATGGATTCGCCCAGTGTCGGATGCGGATGGATGGTCTTGCCGATGTCGCCGGGCTCGCAGCCCATCTCGATGGCCAGGCACAGCTCGCTGATCAGGTCGCCCGCATGCGTGCCGACGATGCCGCCGCCGACGATGCGGTGCGTGGCCTCGTCGAAGATCAGCTTGGTGAAGCCTTCGTCGCGCCCGTTGGCGATGGCGCGGCCCGACGCCGCCCAGGGGAACACGGCCTTGGCGACCTTCAGGCCCTCGGCCTTGCACTGCTCCTCGGTCTTGCCGGCCCAGGCCACCTCGGGGTCGGTGAAGGCCACCGAGGGGATCTGCCGCGCATCGAAGAACGCCGCTTCGCCGTGCGCCGCCTCGGCCGCCACGTGGGCCTCGTGCACGGCCTTGTGCGCGAGCATGGGCTGGCCGACGATGTCGCCGATGGCGAAGATGTGCGGCACGTTGGTGCGCATCTGTTTGTCGACGTCGATGAAGCCGCGCTCGGTGACGGCCACGCCGGCCTTGTCGGCGCCGATCTTCTTGCCGTTGGGACTGCGGCCCACGGCCACGAGCACGAGGTCGTAGACCTGGGCCTCCTTCGGCGCCTTCTCGCCTTCGAAGCTCACCTCGATGCCAGCCTTGGTGGCCTTGGCGCCGACGGTCTTCGTCTTGAGCATGACGTGGTCGAAGCGCGGCGCGTTGAACTTTTCCCACACCTTGACGAGGTCGCGGTCGGCGCCCTGCATCAGGCCGTCGAGCATTTCGACCACGTCGACGCGCGTGCCCAGCGTCGAGTACACCGTGGCCATCTCGAGCCCGATGATGCCGCCGCCGACCACCAGCATGCGCTTCGGAATGCTCTTGAGCAGCAGCGCGCCGGTGGAGTCGACGACGCGTTCGTCCTCGGGCATGAAAGGCAGCTCCACGGCCTGCGAGCCCGCGGCGATGATGGCCTTGGCGAACTTCACCACCTTCTTCGCGCCGCCCTCGCCCAACACTTCGACATGGTACGGATCGAGGAAGCTGCCGACACCGGTGACGACCTCGACCTTGCGTGCCTTCGCCATGCCGGCCAGGCCGCCAGTGAGCTTCTTGACGACGCCGTCCTTGAAGCCGCGCAGCGCGTCGATGTCGACCTCGGGCGCGGTGTACTTGATGCCGTGGTGGCCCAGCAGCTTGACCTCGTCCATCACGCTTGCGGTATGCAGCAGCGCCTTCGACGGGATGCAGCCGACATTGAGGCACACGCCGCCGAGCGTGGCGTAGCGCTCCACGAGCACCGTCTTCATGCCGAGGTCGGCGCTGCGGAAGGCGGCCGAGTAGCCGCCGGGGCCGGCGCCGAGCACGAGCACCTCGCACTCGATGTCGGCCTTGCCGGCGTAGCTGCCGGCCGTGGGCGCCGGCACGGACGCGGGTGCGGCTGCGGGTTCGCTCCCTCTCCCGCTTGCGGGAGAGGGTTGAGGTGAGGGTGAGGCCGCCGCCGCCGTCTCGATCACCAGGATCACCGAGCCTTCGCTCACCTTGTCGCCGAGCGCGACCTTCAGCTCCCTGACGGTGCCCGCATGGCTCGACGGAATCTCCATCGAGGCCTTGTCGGACTCCACCATGATCAGGCCGGTATCGACCGCGATGACCTCACCGGGCTTGACCAGCAGCTCGATGACCGCGACATCCTTGAATTCGCCGATGTCGGGGACCTTGACTTCCACCATGTGTGCCATTTGGGAGCTTCCTTCAGAACAGCACGCGCCGCAGGTCGGCGAGCACGTTGGCGAAATAGACGTTGAAGCGCGCGGCGGCGGCGCCGTCGATCACGCGGTGGTCCCACGACAGCGAAAGCGGCAGCGTGAGGCGCGAGGTGTAGGTCTTGCCGTCGGAAGAGTGCTGCTTCCAGTAGCTCTTGCACACGCCCATGATGGCGACCTCGGGCGCGTTGATGATCGGCGTGAAGTAGATGCCGCCGATGCCGCCGAGCGAGCTGATGGTGAAGGTGCCGCCCGACATCTGATCGGGCTTGAGCTTGCCGTCGCGCGCGAGCTTGGCGAGCTCGCCCATCTCTTTCGCGATCTCGGGCACGGTCTTCCTGTCGGCATCGCGGATCACCGGCACCATGAGGCCGTTGGGCGTGTCGGCCGCGAAGCCGATGTGCCAGTAGTTCTTGAGCACCAGCGCATCGCCGTCGAGGCTGGCGTTGAACTCCGGGAACTTCTTCAGCGCCGCCACGGCCGCTTTCATCATGAAGGGCAGCATGCTGATCTTCACGCCCGACTTTTCCAGCTCCTTGTTCATCTGCACGCGGAAGGGTTCGAGCTCGGTGATGTCGGCCTCGTCGTGCGTCGTCACGTGAGGAATGACGACCCAGTTGCGGTGCAGGTTCGCTGCGCTGATCTTCTTGATGCGTGACAGTTCCTTGCGCTCGGTCGGTCCGAACTTGGCGAAGTCGACCTTGGGCCAGGGCAGCAGGTCGATGCCGCCGACGCCACCGCCCGCAGGGGCTGCAGCGGCCTTGCCAGCGGCCGGCGCGGCAGTTGCACCGCCACCCTTCGCGAAGGCCTCCACGTCGGCGCGCACGATGCGGCCGTGCTCGCCGGTGCCCTTGAGCTTTCCGAGATCGACACCGAGTTCGCGCGCGAGCTTGCGCACGGCGGGGCCGGCGTAGGCGAGTGCGAAGGCAGCTTCGTCGATGGCGCCGCCGGCGGCTGCAGCGGCCTGCGCCGGTGCGGGCGCGGCAGATGCTGCCGGCGCCGGTGCAGCGGCGCTCGCCGCAGGCGCATCGCCGGTCGCGAGCGACAGGATCACCGAGCCCTCGCTGACCTTGTCGCCGATCTTGATGCCGATGGCCGTCACCACGCCCGAGAGCGGCGCGGGCACGTCCATCGTGGCCTTGTCGGATTCGAGCGAGACGAGCGGGTCCTCGGCCTTCACCGTGTCGCCGACCTTCACGAAGATCTCGATGACGGGCACGTCCTTGAAGTCGCCGATGTCCGGCACGCGCACCTCGGCCACGCCGGCCGGCGCGCTGGTGGCCGACGGCGCCGCACTGACGCTGGGCTTGGCGGCTTCGGCGGGAGCGGGCGCAGCCGCGCCACCCTCGGCCTTGAACGTCATGATGACGCTGCCCTCGCTGACCTTATCGCCCAGCTTCACGGCAATGGACTCGACCACGCCGCCGCGCGGGGCGGGCACATCCATCGTGGCCTTGTCGGATTCGAGCGAAACCAGCGGGTCCTCGGCCTTCACCGTGTCGCCGGGCTTCACGAAGATCTCGATGACGGGCACGTCGCTGAAGTCACCGATGTCGGGAACCTTGATGTCGATTGCGTTGCTCATGTTCTGCCTTGCCTCAGACGGTCCAGGGGGCGGCGCGCTCGGCTTGGAGCCCGTATTTCTCGATGGCCTCGGCCACCACGGCGTGCTTGATCACGCCGTCGTCGGCCAGTGCCTTGAGCGCGGCCACCACCACGTGCCAGCGGTCGACCTCGAAGAAGCGGCGCAGCTTGCGGCGGTAGTCGCTGCGGCCGAAGCCGTCGGTGCCCAGCACGGTGTAGCGCCGGCCCGCGGCCTGCACGTACTCGCGCACCTGGTCGGCGTAGTTGCGCATGTAGTCGGTGGCCGCGATGACGGGGCCGTCGTGGCCGTCGAGGCATTGCTCGACATGGCTCCGGCGCGCGGGCTGCGTGGGGTGCAGCCGGCTCCAGCGTTCGGCGGCCATGCCGTCGCGGCGCAGCTCGTTGTAGCTGGTGGCGCTCCACACGTCGGCCGCGATGCCGAAGTCGCTCTTGAGCAGCTCGGCCGCGAACATCACCTCGCGCAGGATGGTGCCGCTGCCCATCAGCTGCACGCGGTGGCCTTTCTTCGGCGTCTTGCCGCCCTCGCTCAACTGGTAGAGGCCCTTGAGAATGCCCGCCTCGCTGCCCTCGGGCATGCCGGGGTGCGGGTAGTTCTCGTTCATGAGGGTGATGTAGTAGTACACGTCCTCCTGCTCGGCGTACATCCGCCGCATGCCGTCGCGCACGATGGCCACCACCTCGTAGGCAAAGGTCGGGTCGTAGGAGACGCAGTTCGGGATCGTGCCGGCCAGGATGTGGCTGTGGCCGTCCTCGTGCTGCAGGCCTTCTCCGTTGAGCGTGGTGCGCCCCGCGGTGCCGCCGAGCAGGAAGCCGCGCGCACGCATGTCGCCGGCCAGCCAGGCCAGGTCGCCCACGCGCTGCAGGCCGAACATCGAGTAGTAGATGTAGAACGGAATCATCGGCACGTTGTTCGTGCTGTACGAGGTGGCCGCGACGATCCAGCTGGACATCGCGCCGCCCTCGTTGATGCCTTCCTGCAGCACCTGCCCGTCCTTCGACTCGCGGTAGTACATGAGCTGGTCGGCGTCCTGCGGCTTGTAGAGCTGGCCGAGCGAGGACCAGATGCCGAGCTGGCGGAACATGCCCTCCATGCCGAAGGTGCGCGACTCGTCGGGCACGATGGGCACCACGTGCTTGCCGATCGCCTTGTCGCGCACCAGTGTGCCGAGCATCTGCACGAAGGCCATGGTGGTGGAGATCTCGCGCTCGCCGGTGTCCTTGAGCAGGCGCTCGAAGGTGGCCAGCGGCGGAATCTCGAGCGCGGTCGACTTGCGGCGGCGCTGCGGCAGGTAGCCGCCGAGCGCGGCGCGGCGCTCCCGCAGGTACTTCATCTCGGGGCTGTCCTCGGCGAGCCGGATGAAGGGCACGTTGGGCAGCTCTTCATCGGACACCGGGATCTGGAAGCGGTCGCGGAAGCCGCGCAGTGCGTCCTGCGTCATCTTCTTGGCCTGGTGCGCGATCATCTGGCCCTCGCCCGATTCGCCCATGCCGTAGCCCTTCACCGTCTTGGGCAGGATCAGCGTGGGCTGGCCCTTGTGCTTGACGGCGGCGGCATAGGCGGCGAACACCTTCTCCGGGTCGTGGCCGCCGCGGGTCAGCGCCCAGATCTGCTCGTCGCTCATGTCGGCGACCAGGGCCTTCGTCTCGTCGTACTTGCCGAAGAAATGCTCGCGCACATAGGCGCCGCTCTTGCTCTTGAAGTCCTGGTACTCGCCGTCGACGCACTCTTCCATGCGCTGCAGCAGCTTGCCGCTCTTGTCCTTGGCGAGCAGCGCGTCCCAGCCGCTGCCCCAGAGCACCTTGATGACGTTCCAGCCGGCGCCGCGGAACACGCTCTCGAGCTCCTGCACGATCTTGCCGTTGCCGCGCACCGGCCCGTCGAGGCGCTGCAGGTTGCAGTTGATGACGAACACGAGGTTGTCCAGGCTCTCGCGGCCCGCGAGCGAGATGGCGCCGAGCGATTCGGGCTCGTCCATCTCGCCGTCGCCCATGAAGGCCCAGACCTTGCGCGGCGCGGTGTCGGCGAGGCCGCGGCCGTGCAGGTACTTGAGGAAGCGCGCCTGGTAGATCGCCATCAGCGGGCCGAGGCCCATCGAGACGGTGGGGAACTGCCAGAAGTCGGGCATGAGCCAGGGGTGCGGGTACGACGGGATGCCGCCACCATCGGCCTCCTGGCGGTAGTTGAGCAGCTGCTGCTCGCTCAGGCGGCCTTCGAGGAAAGCGCGCGCGTAGATGCCGGGCGAGCTGTGGCCCTGGATGAAGAGCAGGTCGCCGCCATGCGTGTCGGTGGCGGCATGCCAGAAATGGCCGAAGCCAATGTCGTAGAGCGTGGCCGCCGACTGGAAGCTCGCGATGTGGCCGCCGAGTTCGGACGAGTCCTTGTTGGCGCGCAGGATGATCGCCATCGCGTTCCAGCGGATGATGGAGCGCAGGCGGTGTTCGATCTCGCGGTTGCCGGGAGACTTTTCCTCCTTCTCGGGCGGGATCGTGTTCTTGTAGGCCGTGTTCAGCGAACGGGGCACGTACACGCCGTCGCGGCGGCCCTCGTCGACGAGGCGATTCAACAGAAAATTCGCGCGCTCGCTGCCGCGGTGTTGTTGAACCGCGCCAAGCGCGTCGATCCACTCGCCAGTTTCCGTGGGGTCAAGGTCACCCATGGTGCTCATCGGTTTGTCTCCTGTGTCATGGCCAGGATCCGCATCGGGCGACGCGGTCGGCCTTGGTACAGAGCAATCGATGTGCCACGCGGCGCGCGGCGCGCAAAGCACGCTAAGTCGTTGATTTCATGAGGGATGAGCTGAGGATGGGGCGAGTGCTCCGCCGATGATCCGGATGCGGAGCGAAGAGGCCGTCCGAATCACCGGACCGGTGATCCGGGCAAACCCTGGGGTCACTCAGGCGTGCGAGACGGAGACCGCCGTGCTCCATCACGCCGCGGTCAGCATGCGGATCAGGGCGACTTGGCGGCTAGCGCCGCGGAAAGCGCTTGATCATGCTGTGTCCCAGCGAGGTGATGGCGATGACAGTGGCCGGCGGCTGGTTGTAGCCGTCCAAGGTCCGCACGGGTTTGGGGATGGACGCCTTGACGTGACCCGCGAGGCTCAGCACGCGCACGGCATCGACGTCCGAACCGTGGTTGACGGCGACCGGCAGATCGTGTTCTGCCAAACGATGAAGCAGGATGATAGGCACCCAGCGAGTATGCCGGCTCGCGGCGTCAGGTCTGCGCCAGACTTGTAGGCGAACAGCAGGCAACGCGCGTCGATGCCTGACTGCCGGCCCGCCGCGAAGGCCGGTAGGCGCCGGCAAGCGCTGACGACGCGGAGCGTATAGGCTTGGCCCATTTTTTCTGCGGGCCGATCCCATGCACGTTCAAGAAGCTGTTGCGAGCCGCCATTCCATCCGGGCTTTTCTGTCGACGCCGGTCGACGGCGAGACGATCCGCCGCGTGCTGACGGCCGCCGCTCGCGCGCCTTCCGGCGGCAACTTGCAGCCTTGGCACATCGACGTGCTCGCGGGGGACGCGCTGGCCGAACTCAGGCAGCGCATGCAGGCGCGGCTCGCTGCCGGCGAAACGGAGCCCGCCGCTTACGACATCTATCCCAGAGAGCTGCGCTCGCCCTGGCGCGAGCGGCGCTTCCAGGTCGGCGAGGCGATGTACGCGCGCCTCGGCATTCCGCGCGAGGACAAGGCGGCGCGGCGACGCTGGTTCGCCAACAACTACGGATTCTTCGGCGCGCCGCTCGCGCTGTTCTGCTCGGTCGATCGCTCGATGGGGCCGCCGCAATGGTCGGACCTCGGCATGTACCTGCAAACCGTCATGCTGCTGCTGCGCGGCGAAGGCCTCGACAGCTGTCCCCAGGAGTGCTGGGCGGTCTATCCGGACACGGTGGGCAGCGTGCTGCGACTGCCGCCCGAACGCATGCTGTTCTGCGGCATGTCCATCGGCCACCGCGATCCCGGGCATCCGGTGAACGCGCTTGTCAGCGACCGGGCGCCCGCCGACGAGTGGCTGCGCTTCCACGGCTTCTGACGAAAGCGTTCAGGGTTCCGGCACAAAACGCGGCGCGCGCCGCTCGATGTTGGCACGCACGGCCTCGATCTGGTTGGCGCTGCCGACCAGCGCCTTCTGCTCGACCGATTCGGCCAGCAGCAGGTCGGCGGCGCTGTGCGCCATTGCCGCGTTCAGGAGCCGCTTGCCGGCGCGGATCGCATCGGGACTCTTCTGCGCGATCTCGTGCGCCATCTGCAAGGCATCGGCCAGCGGATCGGCCGACACCCTCGTCGCGAAGCCGAGCGCCACCGCCTCCTCGCCCGAGAAGATGCGGCCGGTGAAGGTGAGCTCGCGCACCACGTCGGCCCGCGCCAGCTCGCGCATCAGCACCATGCCGCCCATGTCGGGCACCAGGCCCCACTTGATCTCCATCACGGACAGCTTGGTGTCGGGCGCGACGAGCCGCACATCGGCACCCAGCGCGACCTGAAGGCCGCCGCCGAAGGCCACGCCGTGCACCGCGGCGATCACCGGCACCGGCACTTCGCGCCAGACCATCGCCACCTGCTGCGCGGCGTTGGCGATGCCGTGCGTGCGCGCGAGCAGGTCCGCAGCGGCGCCTGACCCGATGACACCGCTCGCGCCGCCCTGCCCCATGCGCTCGAAGGACTGCATGTCGAGCCCGGCGCAGAAGGCCTTGCCGCGGCCTGCAAGGACCACCGCGCGCACGCGCGTGTCATCGCTAAGCCGCGTGCCGGCATCGATCAGCGCATCGAACATCGCGGGGTCCAGTGCGTTCATCTTGTCGGCGCGCGAGAGCTGGAGTTCGACCACGCCATCGGCGTGGCGGATCGATTCGATGCGGTCGTTCATTGGATGTCTCCGGGTTGGATCGATGCAAGTATCGGCGCCCGGCGATGATGGCGCCTGTCGCGCAGCCAACAGTACAGTCCATCCAGGAGGAATGCCCATGGCCATCCGCATTGTTCGCCTCGGCTCCGAACGCGCACCCGGCGAGGGCCTGCGCATCGGCACCGTGCGCCGCCCGCCGCGCGGCGTGCCGAAGACCGAGTTCGCCTCGCAGAACTGGTACGACGTCTGGTACCCGAATCTCGCGCCCTCGGTCGAGACCATGAAGATGGCTCAGGCCGCCGAAACCCCGGCGCAATGGACTGCCTTCGGCCGCAAGTTCAAGAGCGAGATGGCCGAGGCCGACGCCAGCCGCAGCCTCGACCTGCTGGCGGCACTGTCGCACCAGAGCGCGTTCTCGATCGGCTGCTATTGCGAAGACGAAGCGCATTGCCACCGCTCATTCTTGCGCGAGTTGCTGGCCGAACGCGGGGCCGACATCGCCAAGGACTGATCCGGCCGCCGCCGGGCCGCCCCAAGGCGGCCGGGCCTCCCCCTCGGGGGGTGGAGTTACACGCGGCGAAGCGGAGTGAAAAGCCGGGGGGGGCCTTATCTTTGCGCCTTGTCCTTCTGGTTCTGTGCCTCGATGCGCTCGCGCGCCTCCTGCCAGTCGGCATCGCTCCACTGCCGCAGCTCGTAGAAGTTGCCGCCGGTCGCCAGCGCGTTGCCGCCGTCCATCATGATGCTCTGGCCGGTGAGCCAGTCGCACTGGCCCGGCGCCATCAGGAAGGCCGCGAGGTTCTGCAGCTCGCTCATCTTCCCGGTGCGCGCCATCGGGTTGTTGGCCTTGCTGCGCGCGCCGGGCTCCTCGCCCGGGTTCAGGCGCTTGCTCATGCCCTCGGTGGGGATCTCGCCCGGTCCGACGGCATTGAGCCGGATGCCGTGGCGCGCCCATTCGATCGCGAGCGACTTGGTCATCACCTCCACGCCGGCCTTGCTCATCGCCGAAGGCACGACATAGGGGCTGCCGTTGTCGACCCAGGTCACGATGATGCTCATGACGCTGCGGTACGGGTCGCCCGCCTTCCACTGCCCCGCCTTGGCCTCGGCGATCCAGCGCTTGCCCACCGCCTGCGTGACGTAGAAGCTGCCATGGAAGACGATGTTGGCCACCGCGTCGAAGGCGCGCGGCGACAGGCTCTCGGTCGGCGCGACAAAGTTGCCGGCCGCGTTGTTGATGAGCCCGGTCAGCCCGCCAGATTGCCAGAGGGCTTCGACCATCTCTTCCACGCTCTGCGCGTTGCGAATGTCGACGCCGAAGGCATCGATGCGCCGCCCCGGAAACTGGGTGCGCCATTCGGCCGCCGTCTCCTCGACCACCGCCTGACGCCGGCCGCAGATCGCAACGTCGGCGCCCAGGCCCAGGAAGCGCTCGGCCATCGCCCGGCCGAGGCCGGTGCCGCCGCCGGTCACGAGAATGCGCCGGCCGGCCATGAGATCGGATTGGTACATGTGGGTCTCCTTGTCTTGGGTTTGAGGGCTGTGCAAGCCGCATCGTAGAGCGGCCGGCCCGAGCCGGTAAGCTCCCAAGGTGACACCGCCGAGGACACCCAGCATGCCGACTTCCCCTGCCCCCGCCTTCGCACCGCTCGCCGGCGTGCGCGTGCTGAGCCTCGCGCTCAACCTCCCGGGCCCCGCCGCGCTGCTGCGCTGCCGTGCCATGGGCGCGAGCTGCGTGAAGTTCGAGCCGCCGACGGGCGACCCGATGGGCCACTACAACAAGGCCGCCTACGCCGCGCTGCACGAGGGCGTCGACGTCCGGACTGCCGACCTCAAGACGGAGGCCGGCCAGGAAGAACTGCATCGCACGCTCGAAGAAACCGATGTGCTGCTGACTTCGTTTCGACCTTCGGCCCTCGACAAGCTGGGCCTGGGCTGGGCGGCGCTGCATGCGCGCCATCCGGCGCTCTCGCAGGTGGCGATCGTCGGCGCACCCGGCGCGCGCGCCGAGGAGCCGGGCCACGACCTCACCTACCTGGCCGAAAGCGGCCTCGTCACCGGCACCGAGCTGCCGCCCACGCTCTATGCTGACATGGGCGGTGCCGTGCTCGCGAGCGAGGCGGTGCTGAAGGCCCTCCTCCATGCCCGTGCCGCGCCGGGGACGGGCGCGTACCTCGAAGTCGCGCTCAATGCCGCGGCCGACTGGCTCGCACTGCCGCGCACCTGGGGCCTGACCCGGCCCACCGGCGCGGTCGGCGGCGCGCATGCGGGCTACCGCGTCTACCCCTGCGCCGATGGGCGCGTGGCGGTGGCTGCGCTGGAGCCGCATTTCGCCGCGCGCCTGTGCGAAGCCGCCGGCGTGGCCTCGCGCGACATGCTGGCGCCAGGCACCCGCGAAGCGCTCGCGGCCTGGCTGCGCACGCGAACGCGCGCCGAGCTGGAGGCGATGGCGGACGAGCGCGACGTGCCACTGCTCACGCTGGCCGACTGAACCAACTCAAAGCTTGATGCCCGCGCCTTTCACCGTCGGGCCGAGCACGCCCACCTGCTCCCTCACGAAGCTCTCGAAGCGCGCCGTGCTCTCGGGCTTGCCGACGATGCCCAGCTCGACGAGCTTCTTCTGCACCTCGGGCATCACCAGCACCTCGTTGCAGGCGGTGTTGAGCCTGGCAACCATGTCCACGGGCAGCTTCGCCGGCCCGCTGAGCCCGAAGAAGTTCTCGAGCACCAGCTTGGGCTGGCCGAGTTCCACCACCGTCGGCACCTCGGGCATGAGCGGCGAGCGCGCACTGCCGGTCACTGCCAGCGGCACCAGCTGGCCGCTCTTGAAGAAGGGCACGTAGGCGGTGATGACGTCGATGCCGACCGGGATCACGTTGGCGATCAGGTCGGTGGTCATCGGCGCGCCGCCGCGGTAGGGCACGTGCACCAGGTTGGCGCCAGTCGTCTTGCGGATCAGCTCGCCGTGGATATGGCCGATCGATCCGGGACCGCCCGAGCCGAAATCCAGCCGCCCTTCCTTGCGCGCTCGCGCGTCGAGCTCGGCATAGCTCGCGATGCCCGAGGGCTTGCTCGCCATGATCGCCAGCGGCGCCGAGCCCAGGTAGGCGACGTGCGTGAAGGCCTGCAGCGGATCGTAGGGCTGCTTCTCCAGCGTGAAGGGTCCGAGCGCGATCGGCGTCGTGTTCGAGAGCATGAAGGTGTAGCCGTCGGCCGGCGCCGCGGCCACCAGCGCGCCGCCGATGGTGCCGCCGGCGCCGGGCTTGTTGTCCACCACGACGGGCTGGCCCAGCTTCTTGCCGAGCTGCTCGGCCATGACGCGCGCCAGGATGTCGCTCGACCCGCCGGGCGGGAAGGTCACGATGATCTTGATCGGCTTGTCGGGCCACTGGGCAAGGGCCGGCAGCGCCAGTGAGGCGGCGCCGGCGGCCAGCAGTTGAAGCGCGCCGCGGCGCGTGGAGCGGGTGGTGAGGGTCATGGCGCTTCCAAGCAAAAGCGATGCCCGCGCGCAAATCATGCGGCGAAGCGCCACTTTGAACCACAATGCCCCTCTTCCCGCTCCAGCTCCTTTCATGACCGCCGCCCCTCCACCGCTGCTGCTGAGCCCCGATCGCATCGCGATGATCGGCAAGGGCGTGTCCGCCATCGTGGCTTCGCGCGACGCTGCGCTTCGCCCGAGCCTGATGCGCGCCGTCGGCACCGGCATCTCGGCCGAGGGCTCGGAGATCACCGTGTACCTCGCGCGCACCCAATCGCGCCAGCTGCTGCAGGACCTGGCTGCCACCGGCCATGTGGCCGTGGTGTTCAGCGAGCCGCTGAGTCACCGCACCGTGCAAGTCAAGGCCAAGGCGGTGCGGCTTCGCGCTGCCGACGACAGCGACCTGCCGGCGCTGCGCCGCTACCTGGCCTCGATGGAACACGAAGTGGGCTGCGTGGGCTACGGCGCCGTCTTCGTGCGCGCGATGCTCGCCTGCGAACTCGGCGACGTGGTCGCCGTGAGTTTCTGCCCCACCGAGGCCTTCGACCAGACGCCCGGCCCGCGCGCAGGCAGCGCCCTGCCCGCTTCGTCCGCCGCGCCATGACCGCAGGCATCGCGCCCTCGCTGCCCGCAATCCGCGCCTGCTTCGAGGGCGCGATCCCGGCCATGATGGCGACCTGCGCCGAGGACGGCACCCCCAACGTGGCCTATATCTCGCAGGTCTACTACGTGGACGAGCGCCATGTCGCGCTGTCCTTCCAGTTCTTCAACAAGACGCGCCGGAACATCCTGGCCAATCCGCACGGCAGCGTGCTGGTGATGGATCCGGTCACGGCCGGCTTCTACCGACTGCAGATGCGCTACCTGCGCACCGAAACCGGGGGTCCGCTGTTCGAGGGCATGAAGGCGCAGCTCGCGGGCATCGCCTCGCACTCGGGCATGGCCGGTGTGTTCCGGCTGCTCGGTTCCGACATCTACGAGGTCGAGGCCGTCGAGCGCCTGGAAGGCGAATGCCTGCCGGCAGCGCCGCGCCCGGGCCTGCTCGCCGGCGTGCGGCGCGCGGCCGAAGGCCTGGCCGCCTGCAGCGCGACCGACGAGCTGCTGCAGGCCGCGCTGGCCGCGCTCAACGACCACCTGGACATCCGGCACGCGATGGTGCTGATGCACGACGCGGCGACGCAGCGCCTCTATGCCGTGGCGAGCTGCGGCTACGCGACCTCCGGCGTCGGCTCCGAGATCGAGATGGGCCATGGCGTCATCGGCGTGGCCGCGCGCGAACGCACGCCGGTGCGCATCGGCCATATGACGAACGCGGCCGCCTACAGCCACGCCGTGCGCAGCAGCATGCGCGAGAGCGAACCCGGCCTCGCGCTCGACACCGAGATCCCCTTCCCGGGCCTGGCCGAGCCGCACAGCCAGCTGGCCGTGCCAATCCTCTCGACCGGCCGGCTGCTCGGCGTGCTGTTCGTCGAGAGCCCGCTCGACATGCGCTTCGGCTTCGAGGACGAGGATGCGCTGGTCGCCATCGCGGGCCACCTCGGCGCGGCGCTCGATCTGCTACACACCGTGGCCGAGCCCGCGGCGCCCGAGGAGCCCGTGGCGGCGGCTGCGCCCTCGGCCAGCGGCCCGCCCTTCCCGGTGCGGCACTACCTCGCCAACAACAGCGTCTTCGTCGGCGAGCGCTACCTAATCAAAGGCGTGGCCGGAGCCATCCTCGGCAAGCTGCTGCGCGAGCACGCGCAGCAGGGCCGCTCGGAGTTCACCAACCGCGAGTTGCGGCTCGACCCGGCCATCCGGCTGCCCGACCTTTCGGACAACCTCGAGGCGCGCCTGGTACTGCTGCAGCGCCGCCTGGTCGAGAACTGCCCGCACATCCGCATCGAGAAGACCGGGCGCGGCCGCTTTCGCCTGCGCGTGGACCGGCCGGTCGCGCTCGAAGAGATCCCTGCTTAGGCGGCAGGCAGGCCCAGGCTCGCGCCGAGCTTGGCCCATTCGCGTTCGCTCAGGTGCGGGCGCACCACGTCGAGTGCAGCCGCGAAGGCCGGCGCCGGCGCATGCGCGCGCATGTCGGCCAGCATGGCGGCACGCTCGGCGGGGTTCATGAAAGGCACCAGCCAGCGCAGCACGAACATCATCTCTTCGGGCGGGATCGATGCGACCAGCGCGTTGTGGATCTCGATCAGCTCGGCATCGGTGTAGCGCGCCCACAGCACCGCGTTGTGCGCCGTTTCCTCCACGTGCATGTGCTCGAAGTTGTGGGCGACGAAGAGCGAGAGCGCCCGGTACAGCGCGAGCGCGCCGGCCGCCCGGTTCGCCGCGCTGTCTTGCAGCAGCGCGGCGGTCTGGTTCGCGAGCACCGCGATCTCTTCCTCGTGCTGGGCATGCTCGTGGGCGATCTGGCCGCTGGCGCCGGGTGCGCGAGCCTCCATGGCAGCATGCACGAACTCGTTCTCGTGCCGCAGGTGCGAGCGGCAGAAGTCGAGCAGCTGCATCACGCGCTGCGCAACCTGCGCCAGTTCGAGTGCATCGTCGCTGTCCATCCGCCCGACGGCCAGCAGGGTGTCGGCCATCAGCGCGCGCAGCGCCTTGTGGATGCCGGCGTAGAGGTCGACGCGGGGCATGGCCGCCTGGGCGACGTTGCGCATCTCGCGCTGATCGATGTTCATGGGGTGTCCTTCTTTTCGGTGAGCGGCCGGTGCACCATGCACCGGCCTGCTGGAAAAGAAGTCTAGGAATCCGAGGCCCGCGGCGCCGCTAAGAATTGCTTAAGCAATCCCTCACGAAACCTTAAATTTCGCGAGGCTCGGGCTTCAGGGCGCCGGAAGCCGCAGCTCGCCGAGCTTGCGCTCGAAGCGCAGCAGCCAGATGCGCGTCGGCCGCTCCAGCTCGCTGCCGCGCATGATGCGCGCACCGACCGCGCCCGCCGGGCAGCCGCTGACGATCGCGCGCGAACAGGCGATTGACCACCTTGTCGGCCTTCACGCCGGCCGCGGTGGCTTGCAGATTGGCCAGCGTGAGCGGGGTGATCGCGGCACCGCAGGTCGCGCTGCCGAGCACGAGCGCACCCAGGCTGAAGCGCACCGTCTCGCCTTCCTTGCAGACGAATTCGCCCTTGGCGGAGGTGACTGCCTTGGCGGACGAGCCCGCCATGTAGTCCAGGCCTTCGACGGCGGAATCGAGGAACACGCCGGTGACGCTCTTGGCTGCAGGCGGTGCATCTCCACCGCCCGACGACGGCGCGAAACCGCCCCCGCCCCCGCCTCCCCCGCCGCCGCATGCCGTCGCCACCACGCCGGCAGTCATCGCTGCCAGCCACCCCATCCTCGATCGCTTGTTCATTCTTGTTCCTGCTGGTTCGACCCGCGCACCGTGCGCGAGCCCCGGGGATTAAGGCGAAGCTTTGTGACGCTGCGGTGAAACGCTAGGCTGGCCCGCCTAGAACGCGCCGGACGCCTTGCTCGGCACCGGTCCGCGCATTAACCTGCAAGCAGGGGCGGGGCCCCTCCCGCCCGGGAGACCGCCATGTATGAACGCATACTCGTCGCCACCGACGGTTCCGAGCTCTCGGAACAAGCCGTGACCAGCGCGATCGACCTGGCCATCCTGATGAAAGCCGAACTGGTTGCCGTCAAGGTGGTGCACCACTACCCCACCGGCTATTTCGAGGGCTCGCTGCTCTTGAACCAGATGGAAGTCACGCGCCTGCAGGAACAAGCCGATGCCGAAGCGCAGCGCGTGGTCGATAAGGTGAAGGAAAAGGCGCTGGCCAAGGGCGTCGAGAGCACCAAGGCGGTCGTCATGAAGTCCGAGCTCGTCTCGGAAGCCATCATCGAAGCCGCCCGCAACTTCCGCTGCGATCTGATCGTCATGGCATCGCACGGCCGACGCGGCATCAAGCGCCTGCTGATGGGCAGCGAAACGCTGCACGTCCTGACGCACTCGCACACGCCGGTGCTGGTGCTGCGTTAAGCGGATAACAGGGTCTGGTCAGCGCGCCGCGCCGGCTTCGCGCTGCCGGTCCTCGTGCTTGTGCGCGAGGTAGGTTGCGAGGTCGATCTCGTGCAGCTGCTCCGGATATTGCTCGACGGCTTCGAACCAGCGATGCAAGCGCTTCTCCGAGCGCTTCGCTGCCGGCACCTTGAGGCCGGCCAGGTAGGCATCGAGGGTGAAGAAGTAGCGCATCGCGTTGCGCTCCATCAGGCCGCGCAGTCCGCGGATGTATTCGGGCTGGCCGTTCGGCGCCTTTCCGACCACGGTGAAACCCACCTTGTGGCTGCCGAAGGTCGCGAGGTAGGCCATGGTGGCGTAGCGCGCCATCATGTTGTGGTCGTACGCGTAGCCGAAGTGCAGGAAGGTCTGGCGCTCGCCGAGCGGCGTGGCTTCGAGCATCACGCGGTAGCGGCTGGTGCCGAGCGGCCCTGCTTCCGCGGACAAATCGATCGCCAGGTAGTCGCGCGTGGCGCTGGCGGTGCGATGGGTGAAGGGGAGCTCGAAGGCCTGCTCCACCGGCGTGTCGTAGCGCCGCACCACGCTGAGCGTGAGCACGTCGCCGTCCGGCTGCCGGGCCACGCGGCAACGCCGGTTGTTGATGTGCAGGAGCAGCATCTCGCACCACTGAGACGCATTGCCGAGCGCGGCGCGCACCTCGCCCAACGGGCGATCGACGACGGCATAGATATCGCCTTGGAGCCCGTTCTCCGTTTCCACCGATTCCAGATGCATCGGCCGCTTCAGCGGGCTGCGTGCGAGCTGGCCGGCCAGCTTCTGGTGCAGCTCGCGCAGGGCCTGCGCCGAGCCGGCCTCTTGCGCAATTGCCTGCGCGCCGAGCGCCCAGGCACCCAGCGCGAGCCACAGGACCATGCGAGATACGCAGCGACACGAAGCGGCCAAAAAGCTGTTCATGTCCGACACCATACAACGGCTCGGCTTTCAGCCGCTGCCGGCGCGCCTGCGCCGCATGCGCGAGAGACAGGCTTAGAGGCCGCAGCGCTCAGCGGCTCTTGCGCAGCGGCTTGCCGCGCCCGGCGCCGTTGTCGCGCGGCGGCAGCCCGGTGTGCTGCGTGAGGATGCGGCCCTTGACGGGCTGCACGGGCTTCAACGCGACCGTGGTCGAGTTCTTGCGCCGGGCGCTCTGGTAGCTGCCGTCGGTCAGCGGCTGATAGGTCGGGATCAGGTGGTGCTTGCCGTTGCCGATCAGGTCGGCGCGGCCCATCTTCTTGAGCGCCTCGCGCAGCAGCGGCCAGTTGTTGGCATCGTGGTAGCGCAAAAAGGCCTTGTGCAGGCGGCGGCGCTTGTCGCCGCGCACGATGTCCACCGTCTCGCTCTCGCGGGTGATCTTGCGCAGCGGATTCTTGTTGGTGTGGTACATCGTCGTCGCGGTGGCCATCGGCGACGGATAGAAGGTCTGCACCTGGTCGGCGCGAAACCCGTTCTTCTTGAGCCAGATCGCGAGGTTCATCATGTCCTCGTCGCTGGTGCCCGGATGCGCGGCGATGAAGTAGGGGATCAGGTACTGCTTCTTGCCCGCTTCCGCGCTGAACTTCTCGAACATCTGCTTGAACTTGTCATAGCTGCCGATGCCGGGCTTCATCATCTTGGTGAGCGGGCCCTGCTCTGTGTGCTCGGGCGCGATCTTCAGGTAGCCACCCACATGGTGCTGCACCAGTTCCTTCACGTACTCGGGCGACTGCACGGCCAGGTCGTAGCGCAGCCCCGAACCGATCAGAATCTTCTTGATGCCCTTCAGCGCACGCGCGCGGCGATAGATCTTGATCAGCGGGTCGTGATTGGTGTTGAGGTTCGGGCAGATGCCCGGGTACACGCAGCTGGGCTTGCGGCAGGCCGATTCGATCTCGGGGCTCTTGCAGCCGATGCGGTACATGTTGGCCGTCGGCCCGCCGAGGTCGGAGATGGTGCCGGTGAAGCCTTTCACGCTGTCGCGGATGGCCTCGACCTCCTTGATGATCGATTCTTCCGAACGGCTCTGGATGATGCGGCCCTCGTGCTCGGTGATCGAGCAGAAGGTGCAGCCGCCGAAGCAGCCGCGCATGATGTTCACGCTGAAGCGGATCATTTCCCAGGCCGGGATCTTGGTCGCGCCGTCGTGGCTGCCGTGCTCGTCGGCGTAGCGCGGATGCGGGCTGCGCGCGTACGGCAGGTCGAACACGTGGTCCATCTCTGCCGTGGTAAGCGGGATCGGCGGCGGGTTGATCCAGACGTCGCGCGCGGTCGTGCCCTCGCCATGCGCCTGCACCAGGGCCCGGGCATTGCCAGGGTTGGTCTCGAGGTGCAGCACGCGGTTGGCATGGGCATAGAGCACCGGGTCGGCACGCACCTGCTCGTAGGAAGGCAGGCGGATCACCGAGCGGTCGCGCGGCGGGACCTTGAGCTTGCTGCGACCCTGCAAGGCCGGGTTGGGCACGAAGTTCAGCGGCTTGATGGCTGGGTTGACCGAAGCAGCCGCCTGCGCCGCAGCGGCCACCGCCTCGGCCTCGTCTTCCTTCGCACAGGTCGCGCCATTCGCCTTGGCCTGCTCCGAGACCATCAGGTAGGGGTTCACATGGGCTTCGACGCGGCCGGGCTCATCGACGCTGGTCGAGTCGATCTCGAACCAGCCTCGAGCCGACTCGTCGCCATTACGCCGCACGAATGCGGTGCCGCGCACGTCCGTGATCTGCGCCACGGGCTCGCGCGCGGCCAGGCGGTGCGCGATCTCGACGATCGCGCGCTCGGCATTGCCGTAGAGCAGCAGGTCGCACTTGGCGTCCACCACGATGGATCGGCGCACCTTGTCCTGCCAGTAGTCGTAATGGGCGATGCGGCGCAGCGACCCTTCGATGCCGCCGAGCACGATCGGCACCTCGTTCCAGGCTTCCTTGCAGCGCTGCGAATAGACGATGGCCGCGCGGTCGGGCCGGCCGCCGCCGACGTCGCCAGGCGTGTAGGCGTCGTCGCTGCGGATCTTGCGGTCGGCCGTGTAGCGGTTGATCATCGAATCCATGTTGCCGGCGGTCACGCCGAAGAACAGGTTCGGTTTACCCAGTGCCTTGAAGGGCTCGGCGCTGTGCCAGTCGGGCTGCGCGATGATGCCGACGCGAAAACCCTGCGCCTCCAGCATGCGGCCGATCACCGCCATGCCGAAGCTCGGATGGTCGACGTAGGCGTCGCCGGTGACGATGACGATGTCGCAGCTGTCCCAGCCGAGCGCGTCCATCTCCGCCCGCGAGGTGGGCAGGAATTTCGCCGTGCCGAAGCGGGCTGCCCAGTACTTGCGGTAGCTGGTCAGCGGCTTCGCAGCACGCTGGAAGAAAGAGACGTCGACAGGGGCGTTCATCGGGGGAAGGGGTGGCGGCTGGACATGCCGCGGTGGCCCGTTTTCAGGCAACCGGCGATTTTACGGGTTCGGGGTGGGTCTGTCGCCCTAAAGGCCTTGGCGGGGCGCGAAGGCGAGCCCCGCAAATGCTTGCTAAAGTCAACTATTCAATTGACAATAGCAAGCATGTCCGTCGAAACACCTTTTCTTTCCGACGTCGCCGCCGTCAAGGCGGTGCGCCAGTTCAACCGCTTCTATACGCGCCGCATCGGTGCCCTCGACCCCTACCTGGGCAGCGAGATGTCGCTGACCGACGTGCGCGTGCTCTACGAGCTTGCCCACCGCGAGAGCGCGGTGGCGAGCGAGATCGGCAAGGACCTCGGGCTCGACGGCGGCTACCTGAGCCGCATCCTGCGCCGCTTCGAAAGCGCCGGCTGGCTCACGCGCGAGACGCATCCGAAGGATGCCCGCCAGAGCCTGCTGCGCCTCACGGAGGCCGGCCATGCGGCCTTCGCGCCACTCCAGCAGAAATCGCGCGACGAGGCACGCGCCCTGCTCTCGGCGCTGTCGGCGCCGCAGCAACGCCAGTTGATCGATGCGATGCACACGGTGCAGGCGCTGATCGAACCCGCGGCCAACGCGCCGGCCAAGCCCCGCACCGCCGTGCTGCGCGATCCGGGCCCCGGCGACATCGGCTGGGTAGTGCAGCAGCATGGCGAGATCTATGCGCGCGAGTACGGCTGGAACGGCGAATTCGAAGCGCTGGTGGCCGAGATCGCAGGCCAGTTCCTGCGCAAGTTCCAGCCCGAATGGGAGCGCTGCTGGATCGCCGAGCTCGACGGCGAGCGCGTCGGCGCCGTGTTCCTGATGCGCAAATCGGCCACCGTCGCCCAGCTGCGGCTCCTGATCCTCACGCCGCAGGCGCGCGGCCTGGGCCTGGGCGCCCGGCTCACCGACGAATGCATCGCCTTCGCCCGCCACAAGGGCTACAAGAAGATGCTGCTGTGGACCAACAGCTGCCTGAGCGCCGCACGCGGCATCTACGCTGCGCGCGGCTTCAAGCTGGTCAAGTCCGAGCCCTACGAAGGCTTCGGCCAGCAGCTGGTCGGCGAGACCTGGGAGCTCAAGCTCACTGCATGAACCAGCCGTGGCTCACGACCAGCGACTGCCCGGTAAGCGCATTGGTCGGAAAGGCCGCGAACATCAGCGCCACGCGCGCCACGTCGTCGGTGGTGGTGAACTCGCCATCCACCGTCTCCTTGAGCATCACGTTCTTGATCACCTGCTCCTCGGTGATGCCCAGCGTCTTGGCCTGCTCGGGAATCTGCTTCTCGACCAGCGGCGTGCGCACGAAGCCCGGGCAGATCACGTTGGCGCGCACGCCGTGCCTGGCACCCTCCTTCGCGACCGTCTTGGCCAGCCCGATCAGGCCGTGCTTGGCCGTGACGTAGGGCGCCTTGAGCAGCGAGGCTTCCTTGGAATGCACCGAGCCCATGTAGATCACGCTGCCGCCGCGGCCCTGCGCGTACATGTGCTTGAGGCAGGCCTTGGTGGTGAGGAAGGCGCCATGGAGGTGGATGGCCAGCATCTTCTTCCAGTCGGCGAAGCTGAACTCCTCGACCGGATGCACGATCTGGATGCCGGCATTGCTGATCAGGATGTCGATGCCGCCGAAGGCCTTGGCGGCTTCCTCGACGGCGGCATCGACCTGTTCTTCGCTCGTGACGTCGACGCCGACGCCGATCGCCTGCGCGCCGGCCTCCTTGAGCTCGGCGGCGGTGGCGTCGGCCGCCTGCTTGTTGAGGTCGGCGATCACGATCTTCGCGCCTTCCTGCGCGAACAGGATGGCGATCTCCTTGCCGATGCCGCTGGCCGAACCGGTGATGAAAGCGACCTTGTCCTTGAGTTGCATGGGATCTCCTTGGAATGAAAGGTGAAGAGAGGATGGCGCGTGCAAGCTGCGTGCCTGTGACGCAGCCTGCGCCCGAAGTCTTGAATGAAGCTGACCAGTGCCCTCAGCGACCCGCCGGAATGGCCGGCACCCGCATCGGATGGCGAACGCGCGGCGCGCTGGGCTGGGCCAGGTCGAAGGTGGTCACGCCGTTGACCTGCGAAGCGCTCTGCAGCAATTCCGGATGCTCCAGCGTGTTGCAGATGTCGCGCAGGCCGGACTCCCAGTGCTCGTCGACCGAGGCGCGCGAGAACTCGTAGTCCTTGGAGTCGAGCTCGTAGGGCTTGTCGCGGTAGATCAGGTGCACGATCTCGATCGGCTGGTGCGTCAGCTGGGCGCACACGGCGGCGACGCTGGCGTCCTTGCGCAGCGCGGCGGGCAGCCTGGCGATCAGGTCGGCCACCGCCTGCTGCAGGTTCATGTTCGAGGCCATGGCGTCGGTGTTCATGCGCGTGCGGCTCGAGTAGGTGATGTCCTTCTGCCGCTCCAGGGTCTCGGCCAGCGTGCGCGGCATGATGCCGCGGGCGCTGAACAGGTCGACCTGCAGCACCATCAACGGCTCGCTGCGCGGATGCGTGTCGAGCACGTACTGCAGGGGCGTGTTGGAAACGATGCCGCCGTCCCAGTAGTCCTCGCCCTCGATGTGCACCGGCGCGAAGCCGGGCGGCAAGGCGCCGCTGGCCATGATGTGCTCGGGGCCGATGCGCTGCTTCTTGTTGTCGAAATAGACCGAGTTGCCGCTGCGCACGTTGACCGCGCCCACGCTGAAGCGGATCTCGTCGTCGTTGAGGCGGTCGAAATCCACCAGCCGCTCGAGCGTGGACTTCAAGGGCGCGGTGTCGTAGTAGCTCAGCACCGGCGCCGCGCCGCCGAGCAGCAGCGCCGGGCTGCGGCGCGGCGTGAAGAAGCCCGGCACGCCGAATACCGCGGCGGAGGTGGCGCTCCACTGGTTGAAGAGCGCGCGGTCGCCCCAGCCCGGCGGCAGGCGCTGGGCCGGGCCCGATGAGACGAGATCCCAGAACTCGCGCAGGCGGGCGACGCGCAGCTCGGGCGCGTTGCCGGCGATCAGCGCGGCATTGACCGCGCCGATCGACACGCCGGCCACCCAGTCGAGCTCTTTGTGCTTCTCGAACACGCCTGCGTACACGCCGGCCTGGTAGGCGCCCAGCGCGCCGCCGCCCTGGAGCACCAGGGCTTTCTTGGCGGTCGTGATGTCGACGCGAGGGGTGGAGGGATGCGAGTTCGGTTTTTTGGCGGCGGGCATGGATCAATTTGACACCATGCGCACCGCCGCCGCGGCTCGCAGGGCTACATCTTCGGCAGCATCTGCCCGCGGATTTCGCCCCCAGGATTGGCCGCCGTGTGGATGTTGGCGTACCACTTGCCGGCCATGAGGTCGGCGGCCTGGGCCGGCGTCAGCGTGGCCTGGCCCTCGATCGGGCTGGCCGGACTCGCGAAGGGCAGCACGATGCCCGCATTGTCGCCGGCGGCGGCCGGACCGTGGAAGTGCGCCGCGGTGGCCGGACCGCTCAAGCCGGTATAGACGATCTTGTACTTGAGGACATTGGTGTCCTTGTTCAGCCAGGCCTCGGCCAGGCCGCTGCCGCGCGTCATGTTGGGGGGCACCTGGCTGGCCGCATTCATGCTGCCGCTGAAGCTCGCCGTGTTGGACTTCGACATCATTCCGCAGCCCGCGAGTATCGCGGTCGCGGCGCCAGCCACGAGGGCCATGCGCAAGAGGGTGCCATATTTGTTCATTGCGAATCTCCGTCAGTTTCAAGAGCACCCAGCATAGACAGCGCCCGGCGCGCAGCGTGTCGGCCACGAGCCCGACTTCGGGGCACCCGATGGCATCATCGAGCCCATGAAATCCCTGCCTACAGCCCACGATGTCGCGACCTTCTGGACCGAGGCAGGACCGAAGCGCTGGTTCGCCAAGGACGAGGCCTTCGATGCCGAATTCAAGTCGCGCTTCGAAGCCGCCCACCATGCCGCCGCCACCGGAGCGCTCGACGCCTGGGCAGCCGATGCCGAAGGCGCGCTCGCCCTCATGGTGCTGCTCGACCAGTTCCCGCGCAACGCGTGGCGCAACAGCGCCCACATGTTCGCCACCGACGGCAAGGCGCGCGCGATCGCGGGTACGGCGATCGAGGCCGGCCTGGACCAGCAGGTCGAAGCCGCGCTGCGGCCCTTCTTCTACCTGCCCTTCATGCATTCGGAATCGCTCCAGGACCAGGAGCGCTCCGTCGAACTGAATGCCGCGCTCGACGCCAACACGCAGCGCTACGCGGTGCTGCACCGGGACATCATTGCGCGCTTCGGCCGCTTTCCCCATCGCAACAAGGCGCTGGGCCGCGAGACCACGCCGGAGGAGCAGTCGTTCCTCGATGAGGGCGGCTTTGCGGGCTAGGCTCGCGTCGGCGACGAAGGCGCATCGGGGCGCGCGACGCCGCGCAGCGATCCGTACTTGTGCGCGTAGACCCAGGTGAACTCGGCGCCGAGCAGGAAGATCTGCGCCGAGTAGTAGACCCACACCAGCACCACCACCAGCGAACCCGCGGCGCCGTAGCCCGAGGCCACGCTGCTCTTGCCGATGTACAGGCCGATCAGGTGCTTGCCCACGGCGAACAGCAGCGCCGTGACCGCGGCCCCCACCCACACGTCGCGCCATTGCACGCGCACGCGCGGCATGATCTTGTAGATCATCGCGAAGCCGACCGTCACCATCGCGAAGCTGAAGACGAAGTTGACCGCTTGCGCGAGCGTCGCCCAGCCGCCGAAGACCGGTGCCCACCACTTGCTGAGCGCAGCCAGCGCCGCGCTGGCCACCAGCGACACCATCAGCAGGAAGCCAATCCCCATGATCATGCCGAAGGACAGCAGGCGCACCCGCAGCAGGCTCAAGAGACCGCTGCTCTCGTCGCGCGCGGGGGCGCGCCAGATGCGGTCGAGCGCATCCTGCAGTTCGCCGAACACCGTGGTCGCGCCGATCACCAGCAAGGCGATGCCGATCACGGTGGCGATGATGCCTTCCTTCGGCTTGTTGACGGCCTCCAGCATGCCCTGCACCGCCCGCGCGCCCTGCTCGCCCATGAGGCCCGAGAGCTGCGTCATGATCTCGCCGCGCGCCGCTTCCTGGCCGAACACCAGGCCGGCCACCGAGATCACGATCAGCAGCAGGGGCGCCACCGAGAACACCGTGTAGTAGGCCAGTGCCGCGCCCATGCTCGGCGCGTAGTCGGCCTTCCAGGACATGAGGGCCTGCTTGCAGAGATCGAAGAGTTCGCGCGGCTGCATGGCGCGAGTGTCGCAGCATGCGCAGCGCCGGCGTGTCGGCAAACGGCCCGCCCGACCTGCCCCGATAATCGAGCGCGATGCACCCGGCCCCTACCGATGCGGCGGCACCCGACCGCCCGCAACCCCGATCCGCCCGCGACCTCTTCGTTTCGTTCACCTGGCTCGCATTGCAGGGCTTCGGCGGCGTGCTCGCGATCGTGCAGCGCGAGATGGTCGAGAAGAAGCGCTGGCTCACGGCCGACGAATTCCTCGAGGACTGGGCAGTCGCCCAGGTGCTGCCGGGGCCGAACGTGATCAACCTGGCGCTGATGATCGGCGACCGCTACTTCGGCCTGCGCGGCGCCGTGGCCGCGGTGGCCGGCATGCTGACCGTGCCGCTGGTCGTGATCCTCGCGCTGGCCGTGCTCTACGCCCACTACGCCGGCAACCCGCAGGTCGCCGGCGCCTTGCGCGGCATGGGCGCGGTGGCCGGCGGGCTGATCGCCGCCACCGGTATCAAGCTGATCCCGGCGCTGCGCCGGCATCCGCTCGGCTTCGGCGCCTGCCTGGGCTTCGTGGCCCTGGTCTTCGCTGCCATCGCGTTCGCGCGCATTCCGCTCGGATGGGTGCTGCTGGCGGTGGGCGGCGTGGCCTGCGTGTGGACCTGGCGAAAGATCGGACCATGAGCATCGCCGGGCCGCCCCAAGATGCGAGAGCCCCCTCGGGGGGCAGCGAGCACACGCCAGTGCCGAGCGTGGGGGCCACATGACCATTGCCATGCACTGGCACGACTGGCTGGCCCTTTTCGGCCAGTACCTGCTGCTCTCGCTGCTCTCGATCAGCGGCGCCATCACCACCGTGCCCGACATGCACCGCTACCTGGTCGCGCAGCACGGCTGGCTCAGCGACGCGCAGTTCAGCTCCTCGGTCGCGATCGCGCAGGCCGCGCCGGGGCCCAACGTGCTCTTCGTGGCGCTGATGGGGTGGAACGTGGGCCTCAATGCCGGCGGCGGCATCGGCGCCGGCCCGCAGGCCTGGGGGCTCGGCCTGCTCGGACTCGCGATCACGATGGTCGGCATCATGCTGCCGAGCACCACGCTGACCTACGTCGCGACGCGCTGGGGCCATCGCAACCGCACGCGGCGCGAGGTGCGCGCCTTCAAGCAGGGCATGGCGCCGGTGGTGGTGGGCCTGCTGATCGCGACCGGCTGGGTGCTCGCCGCCGGTAACCATGGCGGCGGTGCGCCCGCCTGGCACCTCTGGCTGCTGACCGGCGTGGCAGCATTTATCGTCTGGCGCACCCGCATCCATCTGCTCTGGCTGCTCGGTGCCGGGGCGCTGCTGGGCGCGCTGGGCTTCATCTGAGTCTTCAAGGAAAGCATCCCATGCAACTTCGCCCCCTCGGCCGCTCCGGCCTCCAGGTCTCGCCGCTCGCCTTCGGCGGCAACGTCTTCGGCTGGACCGTCGACGAGGCGCTCTCTTTCCGGCTGCTCGATGCCTGGCTCGACGCCGGCTTCAACTTCGTCGACACCGCCGACGTCTACTCGAGCTGGGTGCCGGGCCACAGCGGCGGCGAATCGGAAACCATCATCGGCAAGTGGCTGCGCCAGACCGGCAAGCGCAACCGCGTGGTGCTCGCGACCAAGGTCGGCAAGCCGATGGGCGAAGGCAAGAAAGGGCTTTCGCCGGCCTACATCCGCGAGGCGGTCGATGCGTCGCTCACGCGCCTCAAGACCGACCACATCGACCTCTACCAGTCGCACGACGACGATGCCGAGACGCCGCTGGCCGACACGCTCGGCGCCTTCGCCGACCTGATCAAGGCCGGCAAGGTGCGCGCCATCGGCGCCTCGAACTACAGCGCGCCGCGGCTTGCGGACGCGCTCGACGTCGCCGAGCGCGAAGGCCTACCGCGCTACGAGAGCCTGCAGCCGCTCTACAACCTCTACGACCGCGCCGTGTTCGAGGACGCGCTGGAACCACTGTGCCTCGAACGCGGCGTCGGCGTGATCAACTTCTACGCGCTCGCGGCCGGCTTCCTCACGGGCAAGTACCGCAGCGAGGCCGACGCCGCCAAGAGCGCGCGCGGCGCGAACACCACGAAGAAGTACCTCAACCCGCGCGGCCTGCGCATTCTGGCCGCGCTCGATGCGGCGGCCAATGCATATGGCGCGACGCCGGGCCAGGTCGCGATCGCCTGGCAGATCGCGCGCCCCTCCATCACGGCACCCATCGCGAGCGCCACTTCGCAGAAGCAGCTCGACGAGTTGGTGGCCGCGGCCAGCCTTGCGCTCGATGCCGAAACCATCGCCGCGCTCGACGCCGCGAGCGCCGAGACCGCGGCGCGGTAGGCACCCTCCCACACGCATTGGCGGCACCAGCCGCCGTGCCTGGCCGATTCCCCGGACACACTGGCTCGATCCAAACATCGGAGAGAGAACCATGTCCTTTGCGCTCTACCTGATCGGTTTTCTGATCTTCCTGGCCGGCGTGGCCTGGGGCGCCTCGGTGGCCGGCGTGCCGACGCTCTACATCGGCATCGGCGCGCTCATCCTGCTCGGCATCGGCATCTTCACCGCCGTGGGGCGCACGCGCAGCAAGGATCCTTCCTGAGCTTTTTTTAGCGCTGCCCCGCTCTTGAAATCCGCGCGGGCCGCTCCTACCTCCTTGACCGGAAGCGCCGGAGGCGTCTCCGGCGCTCCGTTTGTCTCTTCAGCCAAATGGAGGTTTCGCCATGTATCGATCCCTGTTCCCTCGCGATCTGTTCGCCGAGATGGATCGCCTGCAACGCGAAATGCAGCAGGCCTTCGATCTGTCTCCGAGCATCCGAGGTTTGGGCCGCGGCGGTTTCCCGGCCCTGAACGTCGGCGGCACGCCGCAAACGGTAGAAATCTACGCCTTCGCCCCCGGCATTGATCCGGCCACGCTCGAGGTCCAGCTCGACCGTGGCTTGCTGACCATTGCCGGCGAGCGCAAGTCGTTGCTGCCGGAAGACGATTCGCCTTCCACCGTGCACATCCACGAGCGTTTTGCGGGCAGCTTCCGCCGCGTTCTCACGCTGCCGGAAGACGCAGACCCCGACGCCGTTGACGCCAAGTACCGCGACGGCATCTTGCACATCACGATCCAGCGGCGCGCTTCCGCGCAGCCCCGTCGCATCGCCATCCAATGAAAGGAGCACTTGCCATGAACGAGCTTGACACCCTCGCCCGCAAGGACAAGGCGGGCTACGGCGAGGCGGCGCTCACGCCGCCGGTGGACGTGGTGGAGGACAGCACCGGCATCACGCTCTATGCCGATCTGCCCGGCGTCTCCAAGGACAAGCTGCGGCTCCAGGTGGAGTCCGACACGCTCACCATCGACGCCGAGTCGGACCTGGCCGTCCCCGAAGGCCTGCAATCGAGCCACGCCGAGGTCGGCCTCGCGCGCTTCCACCGCGTCTTCACGCTGAGCAGGGAGCTCGACACCGAGAAGGTCTCGGCCGAGCTGGCCAACGGCGTGCTGACGCTGCGCATCCCCAAGGTGGAACAGGCGCAGCCGCGGCGCATCGACGTCAAGGTAGCCTGAGCGCTCGGACCGCCCCCGGCGGTCAAAGTGCAAAGTAGGCCCATGCGGAAGGTTTAAGCTTCCGCATGGATCAATTCGGCCATCGGAACAAAAAGACCTTGAGCGAGGAAATCATGAATGAAGACGGCGAAGTCAAACGCTTCGTCTATGCGGACTGGGAGATTCGCGTCTGCCTGAATGCCCTGGGGGTCGATGGTCAGACGGCCGGACATGCCGATCTGTGGCGAGAAGGAGCCCACCTGTGCCGCGTTGCGCTGTCGGGCCGCTTTGAGGACGACGCGCAGGCCTGTGACGCCTTGGAACGCAAGGCCAGGGATTGGGTCGACGACTGGAGTTCCCGCGACCACACCGGCAACACCGGCTTCGTCAGCCTTTAGGGCCTGAACGGGCCCCTAAGCCGCGAGGCTGCGCTGCCGCATCGCTTCGTAGAGGCACACCCCGCTCGCGACCGAGACATTGAGGCTCTCTACCGCACCGGCCATCGGAATGCTCACCAGCTCGTCGCAGGTCTTGCGCGTGAGCTGCCGCATGCCCTCGCCCTCGGCGCCCAGCACCAGCGCGAGCGGGCGCTTCAGGTCACTCTGGTAGAGCGTGCCCGGCGCGTCGTCGCTGGTGCCGACACACCAGATGTTGCGTTCCTTGAGTTCGCCCAGCGTGCGCGCGAGGTTGGTCACCATGAAGTACGGCACCGTCTCGGCCGCGCCGCTCGCCACCTTGGCCACGGTGGCGTTGATGCCGGCCGCATGGTCCTTGGGGGCGATCACCGCATGCGCGCCCGCGCCGTCGGCCACCCGCAGGCAGGCGCCCAGGTTGTGCGGGTCGGTGACGCCGTCGAGCACCAGCAGCAAGGGCACCGTGCCGGCCGCCTCGAGGCCTTCGAGCAGCTCGTCGAGCGAGTGGGTCTGCGGGATCGGCTCCACGCGCGCAGCGACGCCCTGGTGGCCATGGCTGCCGCTGAGCTTGGCCAGGCGCAGGCCGTCGGCCTCGACCAGCCGCACGCCGGCCTCCTGGGCCCGGGCGACGAACTGCCGCATGCGCGCATCGCGCCGGCTGGCATCGAACAGCACCTCGATCACCGATTTGGGCGCGGTCTTGATGCGCACGCCCACGGCATGGAAGCCGAAGATCACTTTGGGGGAAGACATGTGGGGATTATCGAGCCGGGCTCACACCCCGTTCTCGTCCCCGGGGACCACGCGCCCGGCCTCGATCGTGATGCGGCGCTCGCACTGCGCGGCGATGCCGCGGTCGTGCGTCACGAGCACGAGCGTGGTGCCGAGCTCGCGGTTGAGGTCGAACATCAGCCGCATCACCTGCTCGCCGGTCGCGAAGTCGAGGCTGCCGGTGGGCTCGTCGGCCAGGAGCAGCGCCGGCTGCACGACGAAGGCGCGGGCCAGCGCCACGCGCTGCTGCTCGCCGCCCGAAAGCACCTTGGGATAGTGGCCCAGGCGCTGGCCGAGGCCGACGCGGCCGAGCATCTCGGTGGCGGCCTTGCGTGCGTCGCGGCGGTCGGCCAGTTCGAGCGGCAGCATCACGTTCTCGAGCGCGCTCAGGTTGCCGAGCAGCTGGAAGCTCTGGAACACGAAGCCGACCTTGCGGGCGCGCAGCGCGGCGCGCTCGTCCTCGTCGATCGCGAACAGGTCTTCGCCCGCGAGCCTCACCGTGCCGCGGGTGGGTGTGTCGAGGCCAGCGACGATCGACAGCAGCGTGCTCTTGCCCGAGCCCGAAGCGCCGACGATGGCGGCCGTCTCCCGGGCGCCCAGCGTGAAGTCGATGTCCTGCAGAATGTCCAGCGTGCCGGCGGAGTCGGTGACAGACTTGAAAACATGTTCGACGGCAACAATTGCTTCGGATCGGGTACTGGACATTGAAAGGTTTCGCGTGGTGAATCGACGTCACTTTATCTTGACCGGTGCGCTCGCCGGCAGTGCGGGGTCATGGCTCCATGCCCAGGCCCAGCCCGCGGCCGGCAGGAAGCCCGTGATTCTCGTCGTCGGCGACTCGCTTTCCGCCGAATACGGCCTCAAGCGCGGCGAGGGCTGGGTCCCGCTGCTGGAGAAGCGGCTGGCCGAACAGAAGATCGCCGCTACCGTGATCAATGCCAGCATCAGCGGCGACACCACGGCCGGCGGCCGCGCCCGGCTGGCGGGCCTGCTCGCGCAGCACAAGCCGACGCACATGGTGCTGGAGCTGGGCGCCAACGACGCGCTGCGCGGCCTGCCGCTCGCCAGCACCGAAGACAACCTGACGCAGATGACCAAGGCGGCGCAGGCCGCCGGCGTGCAGGTGCTGATCGTCGGCATCCAGGTGCCTCCCAACTACGGCCGTGACTACACGCGGCGCTTCGAAGCGGTCTTCACCAAGGTGGCGGGCAGCACCAAGGCTGCGCTCGTGCCTTTTCTGCTGAAGGGCGTGGCGGACGGCCCCGACGCGGCGGGCCTGTTCCAGGCCGACCGCATCCATCCGACGGCCGCGGCCCAGCCGCGCATGCTGGACAACGTGTGGCCGGCGTTGCGCAAGCTGCTCGCCGGCATGTGACCTGAAAAGGAAAAAGCCGCCGCAGGCCCTGCCCGCGGCGGCTTTTTCGTGGGTACCGTGAATCCGGCTCGAACGGATCAGCCGTTCTTGGTCGGCAGATTCGGGATGGTGGGCGGATCGTGCTCCAGCGAGGCCACATCGGTTTCCGGATCGCCCTGGGCCAGGCCTTCGCTGCTCGGGCTGAGCTTGCGGGCGGCCTTTTCCCGCAGCTTGTCTTCCTTCTTCTTTTTCTTGGCCAACTCCTTCTGGCGCTTCTCGTAGCCGTAATTGGGTGTTGCCACTGCTTCTCCTTGAGGCGAGGCAGTCACGATGACTGCACGTGTCCGACTGTACGCGATAACCGGCGCGCTTCAGAGGGCCGCGAGGGCCTGTTCGAGGTCGGCGCGCAGGTCGTCCACGTCCTCCAGCCCGACTGAAAAGCGCACCAGCGTGCCCTTGTGCGGCCAGCGCGCAACGCTGGCATCGCGCATGAGGCCGATGTCGTAGGGCACGACCAGGCTGATCGGCCCGCCCCAGGAATAACCAAGCCGAAAAAGTTTCAGGCTGTCACAGAAACGATCGACCTGCTCGGCGCTGTAGCGGGCATCGAACACCACCGAGAACAGGCCGGCCGCGAGGTCGCTCGCGCCGCACAGCCGCAGCCAGTGCGCATGGCCCGGCGAGCCCTCGAGCGCCGGATGCAGCACCTGCGCGATCTCTGCACGGCCGTCGAGCCACATGGCGAGTTCGCGCGCGCTGCGGTCGTGCGCCTGGTAGCGCAGCGCGATGCTCGGCAGCGAACGCAGCAGCGTCTCGACATCGCCGACGCCGATGCCCAAGCCCATGCGCATGTGGCTCAACTTGAGCGCGCGGTGCAGCCGCTCGTCGCGGGTGATGACGCTGCCCATCAGCACGTCGCCGCCGCCGCTGGGGTACTTGGTGAGCGCCTGGACCGAGATGTCGACGCCCTGCCCGCTGCCGTTGAAATCGAAGGGCGCAAAGGCGAGACCGGCGCCCCAGGTGTTGTCGAGCGCCGTGATCACGCCGCGCGCGCGGCAGGCGCCCACGAGCGCCGGCAGGTCCGGGAATTCCATCGTGACCGAACCCGCGGCCTCGACCCAGACCAGCCTGGTGCGATCCGACAGCTTGGCCGCGAGGTCAGCCGGATTCATCGCGTCATACAGCCTGTGGGTGATGCCGAAGTTGGCCAGCTCGCCGTTACACAGCGCCTTGTTCGGGCCGTAGGCGTTGTCGGGGATCAGCACCTCGTCGCCGGTCTTCAGGAAGGCAAAGGCCACCAGCGCGATGGCTGCCAGCCCGCTGGGCGCGAGCAGGCATTCGGTGCCGCCTTCCAGCGTGGCGAGCCGCTCCTCGAGCGTGAAGGTGGTCGGCGTGCCGTGCAGGCCGTAGGTGTAGCCGGCCTTGGTCTTCCAGTCGCGCGCGCGCATCGCCGCGACGTCGGCGAAGAACACGGTGGAAGCCTTGAACACGCCGGGCAGGGGCGCGGCGAATTTCGCGGGCGGGGTGTAGGGATGGTGGATCAGGTCGGTGATGGGCTTTCGCATGCCGCCATGCTAGTCGACGCGAAAAGCCGGGTGCCGGACAATGGCCCGATGCTGCTGACGCGCGCTCCCGCCTCCTGGCTGCGGCCTTACGTCCGATCGATGTGGGCGATGGTGCCTGCCGCCACGGTGTCGAACACGCCGCTGCGCGAACACGTGCTGCCGACCGGCGACATGCACCTGGTCTTCCGGCTCTCCGGCCCGCCGCTGCGGCTGTTCGCCGATGCCGAGGACCGCACTGGTTACACGGTGGGCTATGCGATCGTGGGCGGCGCGCGTTCGGCCTTCTACGCGCGCGACGTGTCGGGCGCGACGCATTCTGTGGGTGCGCAGCTGCGGCCCGGCGCGGCCCGCGCGCTGTTCGGCCTGCCCGCTCATGAACTGGCCGAACGCCACACGCCGCTCGATGCGCTCTGGGGCACAGCGGCCGCGCATGCCCTCGAACGCATTCATGCGGCCGACGCCCTCGAAGCGCAACTGGAAGTCTTCGAGGCCCTGCTGACCGAGCGCCTGCGGTCCCGCCCGCAAGCCATGCACCCCGCCATCGCGCAGGCCCTGGCCCGGCTCGGCGGCGGCGCGCCCATCGGCGAACTGGTAGCAGCCAGCGGCTACAGCCACCGGCGTTTCATCTCGCTGTTCCGGGACGCTGCCGGGCTCCCGCCCAAGCGCCTGGAACGGGTGCTGCGCTTCCAGCGCGTGATGGCCGCATGGACCGGCGCGCACACCCTGCCCTGGGTCGACCTCGCCCTGCAGGCCGGCTACAGTGACCAGCCCCATTTCAACCGCGACTTCCTTGAGATCACCGGCATGACGCCGCAGGCCTATGCCCGAGCCGCGCCCGCTTCGCCGAATCACGTGCGCGCCTGAAGTCAATTTCCTTCAAGACGGATAGCGTGCGGCATGCGCAAAATCGCGACCAGACCCCACAGGAGACTCCGATGGCCACCCACGAACTGTTTGCCTACCTCTGCGTGAACGACACCGCGGCGGCGATCGCCTACTACGGCGAGGTGTTCGGCGCGCGCGAGAAGTTCAGGCTGACCGAGCCCGGCGGCCGCATCGGCCATGCCGAGCTCGACTTCGACGGCGCGACGCTGATGCTCAGCGACGAGTTTCCGGAGTACGGCATCCTTGGCGCCAAGGCGATCGGCGCCACCGCCGTCACCATCCACCTGCACGTGGACGATGCAGACGCCGTGATCGAGCGCGCGCTGAAGGCCGGCGCCACGCTCGAGATCCCGATACAGGACCAGTTCTACGGCGAGCGCTCCGGCTCGTTCCGCGATCCCTTCGGACATCGCTGGAACGTCGGCCACAGCATCGAGGAGGTGTCGACCGACGAGATGCAGCGGCGCTACACCGCGATGCTGAAAGCGGACTGAGCCCTTAGACGGACCACTTCTCCAGCAGCTTCCCGGCGCCCATGGAGTCATAGCCTTCGAAAGGCTGATGGATCCATGGGTTGGTCTGCAGGAACTCGACCGAATAGTCCGGCGTGAAGGTCGACAAGGCCTTGGTCCAGATCACGGCGCTGCGCAGCTCGGTGATCGGCGGGTACTTGGTCCTGAGCATGTCCACCACGGCATGCAGCGTGTAGCCCGAGTCGGCGAGGTCGTCGACCAAGAGCACCTTGCCGGCGATCTCGCCCTTGGGCGTGGTGATGTAGCGCGCGATGTCCAGGTGGCCCTGGATCGTGCCGGCATCGGCGCGGTAGGAGCTGGTGGACATGATCGCCAGCGGCTTGTCGAAGATGCGCGACAGCACATCGCCCGGCCGCATGCCGCCGCGCGCCAGGCACAGGATGGTGTCGAACTCCCAGCCGGACTGGTGCACCTTGATCGCGAGCTTCTCGATCAGGTTGTGGTACTCGTCGTAGCTCACGTAAAGGTGTTTGCCGTCTTCGGTCAACATGCGCTCTTCTCCATCATTGCTTCGGTAGGGGTCTCGATGTCTTCGCGGGAAACACCGCGGAACCGGCTTTGCCGGCCCGCTGGTGTTGCCCCCTGCAAGGGGGTTGGCGGAGCGACACGAGGTGCGCGCAGCCTGGGGGTGTGCGTCATTCAGTCGGCGAGATAGGGGTGGCGCATCATGATCGTGTGATCGCGGTCCGGGCTGGTCGACACCATGTGGATCGGCACGCCCGTGACCTGCTCGATGCGCTGCAGGTAGAGCCTCGCGTTGACCGGCAGCTTGTCATACTGGGTGATACCCACCGTGCTCTCGCTCCAACCCTCGAGCTTCTCGTAGACCGGCGTGCAGCGCTCGATTTCGTCGGCGCCCATCGGCAGGATGTCGGTGTACTCGCCGTCGAGCTGGTAGCCGGTGCACAGCTGCAACTCCTCGAGGCCGTCGAGCACGTCGAGCTTGGTGATGCACAGGCCGCTCAGGCCGTTGACCTGCGCCGAGCGCTTGAGCAGCGCCGCGTCGAACCAGCCGCAGCGGCGGCTTCGGCCGGTGGTCACGCCCTTCTCGGCGCCGACCGTGCTCAGGTGGTAGCCGACGGTGCCCGGCGTCGCCCAGTCGAGCTCGGTCGGGAAGGGCCCGCCGCCGACGCGCGTGCAGTAGGCCTTGGTGATCCCGAGCACGTAGTGCAACATGCCCGGACCGACGCCCGAGCCGGCGGCCGCATTGCCCGCCACGCAGTTGCTGGAGGTCACATAGGGATAGGTGCCGTGGTCGACGTCGAGCAAGGTGCCCTGCGCGCCTTCGAACAGCAGGTTGGCGCCGGCGCGGTGCGCGTCGTTGAGCTCGCGCGAGACGTCGGCCATCATGGGCCTGAGCAGCTCGGCATGGCGCATCGCCTCGTCGTAGACGGCATCGAACTCGATCGCGGGCGCGCTCAGCACTTGCGTCAGCACGTGGTTGTGCAGCTCGAGCAGCACGCGCAGCTTGGCGGCGAAGCGCTCGGGATGCTTCAGGTCCTGCACGCGCAGCGCGCGGCGCGCGATCTTGTCCTCGTAGGCCGGGCCGATGCCGCGGCCGGTGGTGCCGATCTTCTCGACGCCGCCCTTCTCGCGGTAGGTCTCGCGCGCGATGTCGAGCGCCGCATGGAAAGGCAGGATCAGCGGGCAGGCTTCGCTGATGCGCAGGCGCGATCGCACCTCGACGCCGGCCTTTTCCAGCCCTTCGATCTCCTCGAACAGCTTGGCCGCCGAGAGCACCACGCCGTTGCCGATGTAGCACTTGACGCCGGGGCGCATGATGCCGCTCGGGATCAGGTGCAGCGCGGTCTTGACGCCGTTGATGACCAGCGTGTGGCCCGCGTTGTGGCCGCCCTGGAAGCGCACGACGCCCTGCGCGCTCTCGGTCAGCCAGTCGACCAGTTTGCCCTTGCCCTCGTCGCCCCATTGGGTGCCGACGACGACCACGTTTCGTCCGGTGGTAACGCTCATGATGTTCCGCTTAAGAAGATTCAGATGGCTTGCACGCGCCACTGCCCGTCGCGCTCGACGAGCTCGCGGTCGCAGTGGAATTCGTCGATTTCGCTTTCGTGGCCGGGCAGCACGCAGACCACGGTCTCGCCCCGGCTGCGCAGTTCGGCGATGGTCTTGCCGAGGCCCGCGGCATCGCTCCAGGGCGCGCGGATCGCGGCCCGCAGCGGCCGCGCCGGCAGCACGCCGACCAGCTCGCGCACGTCGAGGCTGAAGCCGACCGCCGGGCGGTTGCGGCCGAACACGGCGCCCACCTCGTCGTAGCGGCCGCCGCGCACCAGCGCGTCGCTGGCGCCGTCGGTGTAGATGCCGAAGCGCATGCCGCTGTAGTAGGCGTAGCCGCGCAGGTCGGCCAGGTCGAAGCTGACGCGGGCGCCGTCGAGCCGGCTCGCCAGCTGCTTCAGCTCCGACAGCGCTGCGCGCACGCCGGCCGAGGCCGGGAGCACGCGATCTGCCTCGTCGAGTACCGAGGCATCGCCGTAGAGCTGCACGAGCGCGAGCAGACCTTCGCGCGACGCTGCGGGAAAGCCCTCCGTGAGTTCGCGCAGGGTGCTCGTGTCCTTGGCCGCCAGTGCCGCATGCACGCGCGCGATGGCCGCCGCATCGACCGGCACGCCGGCGAACAGCGCGCGCACGATGCGCGCATCGGCCAGGTCGACGATGACCGGGCCCTGCACGCCGGCTGCGTGCAGGCAATCGAGCCCGAGGCGCAGGACCTCGGTATCGGCTTCGAGCCCCGCATGGCCGTAGATCTCGGCGCCGAACTGGAGCGGCTCGCGCGTCGCGTGCGGGCGGTCGGGCCGGGTGTGCACCACCGGGCCGCAGTAGCAGAGCCGCGCCACGCCGCGGCGGTTGAGCAGGTGCGCGTCGATGCGCGCGACCTGCGGCGTGGTGTCGGCGCGCAGGCCCATGCTGCGCCCGGACAGCTGGTCGACCAGCTTGAAGGTCTGCAGGTCGAGCGCCTCTCCGGTGCCGGAAAGAAGGGATTCCAGGTGCTCCAGCAGAGGCGGCATCACCAGCTCGTAGCCATAGCCACGGGCGGTATCGAGCAGCTGGCGTCGAAGTTCTTCGATGTGGCGCGCCTCGGAAGGCAGCACATCGGCAATGTGATCCGGGAGGACCCAGGCGGACATGGGGATCGGGGGCGTGGTTAAACCGGGATTCTACCGGCCCCGGGTCACCCCAGAATCCAGAGCAGGAAGAGGCCCAGCAGGATGCTGCACAGGCCGAAGAAGCGCAGCTGCCCGTCGCGCAGCTGCAAGAGCTGGCTGAAGCCGCGCCGCCAGCTGCCCGGCGAAAAGAAGGGCAGGAGGCCTTCGATCACCAGCACGAGCGCCAGTGCGCTCCAGAAGGTTTCTGCGCTCACGCCTGGGTCGCCGCCGGGCCGCCCCAAGGCGGCCGAGCCTCCCCCTCGGGGGGTGGCGAAGCACACGAAGTGGCAAGCCGGGGGGCAGTCACGGTTATCGACGAGGGGCAGCCGCGGCCGCGCCCGACCCCTGCATCGCGCGGAAGAAGTCCGACGAAGGGTCCAGCACCATCACGTCGCTCTTCTTGTTGAAGCTCTGCTTGTAGGCGTCGAGGCTGCGATAGAACTGTGCGAACTGCGGATCGCGGCCGAAGGCGCCGGCGTAGGCAGATGCCGCGCTGGCATCGCCCTCGCCCTTGATCTTCTGCGCGTCGCGGTACGCATTGGCCACGATCACCTCGCGCTGGCGGTCGGCATCGGCACGGATCTTTTCGCCTTCAGCGAAGCCGGTCGAGCGCAGCTCGTTGGCCACGCGCTTGCGCTCGGCCTCCATGCGGCGGTAGACCGATTCGGTGATCGCCTCGACGTAGTCGACCCGCGTGATCCGCACGTCGATGATGTCCACGCCCCAGGGCTTGGCGCCCTTCACCACGGCCAGCACTTCGCGCTGGACGTCGGCCATCAGGGCCTCGCGGCGCACCGAGATCAGGTCGCGCACGGTGCGCTTGTTGACGTTTTCCTGGAAGGCGTTGCGCACCACGCGGTTGAGCTGCATGGCGCCAGCGTTCTCGTCCAGGCCGACATTGCGGATGTACTCCGACGGGTTGGTGATGCGCCAGCGCACGTACCAGTCGACCACCACGCGCTGCTTCTCCGCCGTGAGCATGGGCTCGGGGTCGAGGCTGGACAGCGTGAGCAGGCGCTTGTCGATGTACGACACGTTCTGGAACGGCGGCGGCAGCTTGAAGTTCAGGCCCGGCTCGGTGATCACTTCCTTGATCTGACCAAGGGCGTAGACGATGCCGAACTGGCGCTGGTCGACCACGAAGAGCGTGGAGCTCAGGAGCGCGAGCACCACGAGGATCGACGATGCGATGAATCCGATTCTGTTCATGAGTGTTTCCTCAGCGCACGTCGCGGTCACGCGAGCGGCCGTCGCGCGCACGCGCGTCGCCGGATGAAGGCGGTACGACCGGAATCACGGACGACTGCGGCGGCGCGGTGCCGGCGACGTTGGGACTGGCGCCGTCGACCGGAGTGCCGGCGGCGTTCTGGCCGCTCATCTGCACCAGCTTGTCGAGCGGCAGGTACAGCAGGTTCGAACCCTGCTTGGAGTCGACCAGCACCTTGGTGGTGCTGGCGTAGATCTGCTGCATGGCGTCGGTGTACATGCGGTCGCGGGTGACCTGCGGCGCCTTCTGGTATTCGGTCAGCACCGAAGCGAAGCGCTGCGCATCGCCCTGTGCCTGCGCGATGATCCGCGCCTTGTAGGCCTCGGATTCCTCCTTCAGGCGCGAAGCGGTACCGGTGGCACGCGGCACCACGTCGTTGGCATAGGCCTGCGCTTCGTTCTTGGTGCGTTCGCGTTCCTGCCCGGCTTTGAGCACGTCGTCGAAGGAGGCCTGCACCTGCTCCGGCGGGCGCACGCCGCCCTGCTGCAGGTTGATGCCGACGACCTCGACGCCGACCTTGTAGCGGTCCAGGATGGTCTGCATCAGGGCGCGCACGCGCGGCGCGATCTGGTCGCGTTCCTCGGCGAGGGCCGCGTCCATCTTCATCTTGCCGACCACTTCGCGCACCGCCGTTTCGGCGACCTGCACCACGGTGTCGGCCGGTGTCTTGCTCTCGTAGAGATAGGCGCGCGCATCGCTCAGGCGGTACTGCACGGCGAACTTGATCTCGACGATGTTCTCGTCTTCGGTCAGCATGGCCGATTCGCGCAGGCCGGTGGAACGCACGATGGTGTCGCGCCCCACGTCGGTGGAGCGGATCTGGGTCACGACCACGAGCTCGTGGCGCTGGATCGGATAAGGCAGCCGCCAGTTGAAGCCGGCGCCCACGGTTGCCTTGTAGCGGCCGAACTGCGTGATCACGGCCTGCTGGCCTTCGTTGACGATGAAGAAGCCGGTGCCCAGCCAGATCAGAACCGCGACCGCGGCGACCAGGCCCAGGCCGACGCCCGCGTTCTTCATGTCGGGCTTGAGGCCACCGCCGTTGCCGCCGTTCGGGCGCCCGCCGTTGCCATTGCCGCGGCCGCCGAACAGGCCGCCGAGCTTGCGGTTGAAGTCGCGCCAGAGTTCGTCGAGGTCCGGCGGCCCCTGGTTCGGGCCCTGGCCGCGCGGGCGATTGTTGTTGCCGGGCGGAGGCGTCGGCTCGTCGTCGGGGCGGTTCGCATTCGGACGCTCGCCGTTCGAGGAGGGCTCATCGCCCCGGCCCCATCGTCCGTCGTTCAGGTTGAACATGCCCTGAAATCGTCTCCACACTGGCTTTGCATTCATTCGGTTCTGTTCTCTCGTCAGTGAGGGGGGATTGTGCCAATCAGTTGGCGGCATCGTGCAATTCGGTGTCGTACTCTGGGGTCATGGCCTCGTTCATCGACTGCGACCGTTGCGCGAGTTCGGCGCGGAGCGCCGGAACCCCCTCGCCGGTGTGGGCGCTCAGGAAGACGCGAAGCATCTGCACGCCATCGACGTCGATCTCGTCGCGCAGATGCAGGGGGTGTTGCGTACTTTCAAGTGCATCGAGCTTGTTGAACACCAGGAGCTGCGGCACCGTGTCGGCGCCGATTTCCTTCAGCACTGCCTGCACCTCGGCCATCTGCTCGGGATGGTGGGGGTTGGAAGCATCCACCACATGCAGCAGCAAGTCAGCATCGACCGCCTCCTGCAAGGTGGCCTTGAAGGCATCGATCAGGCCGTGAGGCAGCTCGCGAATGAAACCCACGGTGTCGGAGATCGACACCTTGCGGCGAGCATCGCCCAGGTACAGGTGCCGCGTGGTGGTATCCAGCGTCGCGAACAGCTGGTCGGCCGCATAGGCGCGCGCCTTCACCAGCGCATTGAACAGCGAGGACTTGCCGGCGTTGGTGTAGCCGACCAGCGAGATGTTGAAGGTGTCGCGCCGCTCGCGCTGGCGGCGCTGGGTGCCACGCTGGCGATGCACCTTGGCGAGCCGTTCGCGCGTGCGCTTGATGGACTCGCCGATCATCCGGCGGTCGAGTTCGATCTGCGTTTCGCCTGGGCCGCCGCGCGTGCCGATGCCGCCGCGCTGGCGCTCCAGGTGAGACCAGCGCCGCACCAGCCGCGTGCTGAGATACTGCAGCCGCGCCAGTTCGACCTGCAACTTGCCCTCGTGCGAACGTGCGCGCTGGGCGAAGATTTCGAGGATCAGGAAAGTGCGGTCGTACACCGCCACCCCGAGCTGGCGCTCGAGGTTGCGTTGCTGCGCCGGGCTCAGCGCCTGGTCGAAGACCACTTCGCTCGCGCGATGCAGATCGGCCAGCTCGCGGATTTCATCGGCCTTGCCGCTACCGACGAACAGCGCCGCATCGGGCGCCTTGCGTTTGCACACCAGGCGCGCGACCGGCTCGAGGCCTGCGGTCTGCGCGAGCAGGCCAAGTTCCTCGAGTTCGCCGTCGAAATGGGGCAACCCGAAATCGACACCGACGAGTACGACGGCGCCCTCTTTCCGGGAAATCAGTTCAGACAAGCGGAATCAAATTGGAAGAAAGCGCGGCGGGCGAGCCGCCGCGCTCCGTGCCGATCAGGCGGCTGCTTCGTCGTTCTCGGCAGCCGAGAAGTTGACGGCCCGACCCGGCACGATGGTGGAGATGGCGTGCTTGTAGACCATCTGGGTCACCGTATTGCGAAGCAACACGACGTACTGGTCAAACGACTCGATCTGACCTTGCAGCTTGATGCCGTTGACCAGATAAATCGAAACCGGCACGTGCTCGCGACGCAAGGTGTTCAGGAAGGGGTCTTGTAGGAGTTGCCCTTTATTGCTCACGATATTCTCCGTGTTCAAGAGTAGTTGTTGGAACCGGTCACCTTAACACAGCACTTCCGCACTGCAGCACGAAACCCGAATAGCCTTCCAAAAATAACGGCACCTAAAAGCGGGAACTTCGGGCGCCGGCATCGCTCAACGGTGGTCAATGGACGCCAAGCGCCCCATCCGGGGGCACGGGCCTTCAGCCCTCCTTGTCTGCGTACGGATTGTGCGAGGTCTTGAGCTCGATGCGCAAGGGCGTACCGACAAGGTCGAATTCCTTGCGGAAGCGCCCCTCGAGAAAGCGCTTGTAGGCGTCGGTGACGTGTTCCAGCGAGTTGCCGTGGATGACGATCACCGGCGGGTTCATGCCGCCCTGGTGGGCGTAGCGCAGCTTGGGCCGGAACATGCCGGACTTCTTGGGCGCCTGGAACTGCACCGCCTCCATCAGCAGCCGCGTGAGCACCGGCGTGGACATCTTGCGGGTGGCCGACTTGTGAGCCTGGGCGATGGCCTGCCAGACCGGCCCCAGCCCCTGGCGCTTGATGGCGGAAATGAAGTGCAGCGCGGCGAACTTGAGGAAGGGCAGCCGGGTCTCGATCTGGCGCTGGATCTGCTCGCGCTGGTAGCTATCGATCGCGTCCCACTTGTTGATCGCGATCACCACCGCGCGCCCGCTTTCGAGGATGTAGCCCGCGATATGGGCGTCCTGATCGGTCACGCCCTGCGTGGCGTCGAGCAGCAGCAGGACCACGTTGGCCGATTCGATCGCCTGCAGGGTCTTGACCACCGAGAACTTCTCGATCGCCTCGAACACCCTGCCCTTGCGGCGCAGCCCCGCGGTGTCGATCAGCTCGAAACGCTGGCCGTTGCGCTCGAAGGGCACGGCGATCGCGTCGCGCGTGGTGCCGGGCAGGTCGAAGGCGACCAGGCGCTCCTCGCCGAGCCAGGTGTTGATCAGGGTCGACTTGCCGACGTTGGGGCGGCCCGCGACCGCCAGCTTGATCGGCTTGTTGTTGGCCTCTTCCTCTTCGGCCTCCTCGTCGGGATCGGGCAGCCCGAGCGGCTCGAGCGCGAGTTCGACCAGGCTGCGGATGCCTTGCCCGTGCGCCGCCGAGATGCCGTGCACCTCGCCGAAGCCGAGTTCGTAGAAGTCGACCAGCTTCGCGCCATCCTGCATGCCTTCGGCCTTGTTGGCCACCAGCACGCAGGGCTTGCCCAGCCGGCGCAGTTCATTGGCGATGTCGTGGTCCTGCGCCGAGATTCCCTCGCGCGCATCGACCACGAAGATCACCACGTCGGCCTCGGCCACGGCCTGGCGCGTCTGCTTGGCCATCTCCTTGAAGATGCCGCTGCCCGCGTCGGGCTCGAAGCCGCCGGTGTCGATCACGATGAACTCGTGCTTGCCCTGGCGGCCGTTGCCGTAGTGGCGATCGCGCGTGAGGCCTGCGAAGTCGGCGACGATGGCGTCGCGCGTCTGGGTGAGGCGATTGAACAGCGTCGACTTGCCGACGTTGGGACGCCCGACCAGCGCAATGACCGGTTTCATGGTCGGGCTCTCGATCGATTATTCAGGCCGATAGCCGAACACGCCGCCATTGCGGGTGACGACCACGACCGTGTTGCCGGAAAGCACCGGCGTCGCGGCGATGGCCGAGCCATCGGGGGTGAGGCGGTTCAGCGGCGCGCCGTCCTCGCGCGAGATCAGATGCACGAGGCCGGTGCTGTCGCCGATGATCAGCGAGCGGCCGACCGCGAGCGGCGCGGTCAGGGTGCGGTACTTGAAACTCTCGATCTGCCAGGCGCGCTCGCCGTCGGCGCGGCGCCAGGCCACCACATTGCCGTTTTCCTCGGTGCCGTAGACGAAGCGGTCGTCGCCGCTCACGCCGTCCGCGCCCGTGGCGGGCTTGCTCCAGAGCAGCGCGCCGCGCGAGGTGTCCACACAGCCGACGCTCGCATAGTAGGCGCGCGCGCAGACGACATCGCCGACGCGGCTCACGCTGCCGGTCAGGTCGACCAGGCGCTCGACGTCGTTCGTGCCGCGCGGTGCGGCGATCGGCGATTCCCAGCGCGAAATGCCGTTGGCCGGATTGATGCCGGCGAGCCGGCCGCCGATACCGCTCACCAGGGTGTCGCCCACGGCGATCAGCACCCCGGGCCTCTTCAGCACCAGGTTTTCGGCGGTACGCTGCTGTGCCCAAAGGCGACGACCGCTCTGGCCGTCCCAGGCGCTGGTGCTGCGGTCGGCAGCCTGCACGAAGACGCGACGGCCGGCCACCAGCGGCGCGGTGTACGCCTGGGCCGTGAGCCGCTGCTTCCACAGCACCTTGCCGCTTTGCATGGCGACCAAGTCATTGTTGGCGGTGACGACGGCAACCAGCGATCCATCGCTGCCCACGCCGGCCACCAGCGGCGCACCGGCACTGGCACGCCACGATTCCTGCCCCGAACGCGCATCGATCATGACCACTGTGCCGTCGGTGGCGGCCACCGCCACCATGTCGCCGCTCACGTTGGTCGCCAGCGGGAAGCTCACCGCCGGAATGCGCACGCTCCAGGCCTGCCGAACGCCCAGGAGTGCCGGGTTGGCCGACAGTTCCGCGGGCTTGGGTTTGGGCGTGCCCGAGCAGGCCGCGAGCGCGGCGACCACGACCGCGGCCGCACCAGCGCGCAGGATGAATGCAGGAGTCACGAAACGCTTGAAATTCATGGTGTGGTCTTGGCAGGGGTGGCGGTGCCGGCAGCGGCCGGTGCCAGGCTCTTCGGGTCGACGCCGACGGCGTTGAGCTTGATCTCGACCAGGCGGCGGTAGTCGGTGCCGGGCGCGAAGGCGGTCCAGGCCTTCTGGTACTCAGCCTTGGCCTCGTCGCGCTTGCCCTGCGCCAGGTGGATGTCGCCCTTGCGGTCGGCCACCAGCGCTTCGAACTCCTTGGGCACGTTGCCCGAAAGTTGTTTGAGCGCCTCGTCGTAGGACTTGGCTTCGAGCAGTTCGGCGGCCAGGCGCAGCTTGGCGACGGCCTGGTAGCCCGGATCGACGGCATGCTCGGCCACCCACGCGAGCGCTGTGCGCGAGGCGTTGGCATTGCCCTTCTCGTTCAAGGTCTTGGCCGCCAGCAGGCCGGCCTGCTGGGCGTAGGCGGTGCCGGCGAACTTCTCCTTCATGTCGGCCAGCGCGCGCTCGATGCGAGCCACGTCGCCCGCCTGCGCACTGCGTTCGATCTCGTCATAGAGCACCGAAGCGCGCGCCGCCTTGTCGCGCTGGAAAAACTGCCAGCCGTTCCACGCCATGAAGGCGCCGGCCGACAGCAGCACGAACCAGGTGATCAGCGTGCCGTAGGTGTTCCAGAAATGCCGGAGCTGGTCGAGCTGTTCCTGTTCTTCGAGGTCGAGATGGGTTGCCATGCGCTGTCAGTTGTTGGGAGCCGGGGATTGTAGGGTGGCGGCCCAGGCGGGCAGCTCGGCCAGCGGGCGGGCAGTCTGCGCCCCGCTGCCGTCGCGCAGCGCCTTGACCGTGACCTCGCCGCGCGCGAGTTCGTCGGCGCCGAAGACCAGTGCGTGCGCGGCGCCGCTGGCGTCGGCCTTCTTGAACTGCGACTTGAAGCTGCCGAGGCCGTCGGCGGTGGCCGCGTGCATCTGCACGCGCACGCCGGCATCGCGCAGCTGCTGCAGCGTGCGCAGCGCGACCGGCATCGCCGCCGCATCCGGCACCACCGCGTAGGCATCGGGGGTCGAAACGGGAACCGCCGTCCCCTGCTCCTTCAGCAACTCGAGCACACGCTCCACGCCGATCGCCCAGCCCACCGCCGGCGCGGGCTTGCCGCCGAGCTGCTCGAACAGGCCGTCATAGCGCCCGCCAGCGCACACCGTACCCTGCGAGCCGAGCCGGTCGGTCACGAATTCGAAGACGCTGAGGTTGTAATAGTCGAGGCCGCGCACCAGGCGCGGGTTGATGGTGTAGGCGATGTCGTTGGCGTCGAGAATGGCCTTCAGCCCCTCGAAGTGCGCCAGCGACTCGGCGCCGAGAAAGTCGATCAGCTTCGGCGCCGACTCCACCACCGCCTTCATCGCCGGATTCTTGGTGTCTAGGATGCGCAGCGGATTGCTGTGCAGGCGGCGCCTGGCATCCTCGTCGAGCTGGTCGGCGTGCGCGTCGAAGTGCGCGATGAGCTGGGCACGGTGCTGGGCGCGCTCGGCCGGCTGGCCCAGGCTGTTGATTTCCAGGCGCACGTCGGTCAGGCCGATGGCCTTCCACAGCCCACTGGCCAACAGGATCAGTTCGGCATCGACGTCCGGCCCGGCGAAACCCAGCGCCTCGACGTCGATCTGGTGGAACTGGCGGAAGCGCCCGCGCTGCGGCTTCTCGCGCCGGAACATCGGGCCGATGGCCCACAGGCGCTTGCCGCCGTCGTAGAGCATGTTGTGCTCGATCGCGGCGCGTACGATGCCGGCGGTGTTCTCGGGGCGCAGCGTCAGGTGGTCGTTGTCGCCGTACTTGTCCGAGCGGTCGTGGAAGGAGTACATCTCCTTCTCGACGATGTCCGTGACCTCGCCGATGCCGCGCACGAAGAGCGCCGTGTGCTCCAGGATCGGCGTGCGGACGTTGCGGTAGGCATAACGCGCCATCAGCTCGCGCACGGTGGCCTCGAGCCACTCCCAGCGCGCCGATTCGGGCGGCAATATGTCGTTCATGCCTTTGACGGCATTGAGTTTTTCAGCCATTGCTTGTGTCAGGCGACTTCGGTGGCGTGGCCGCCGAAACGCTTCTCGATGTAGTTTTCGACCAGTTGATGGAACTCGGCGGCGATGTTCTCGCCGCGCAGCGTGAGCGCCTTCTCGCCGTCGATGAAAACCGGCGCCGCGGGCGCTTCGCCGGTGCCGGGCAGGCTGATGCCGATGTCGGCATGCTTGCTCTCGCCCGGGCCGTTGACGATGCAGCCCATCACGGCCACCTTCATCGTCTCGACGCCCGGGTACTTGGTGCGCCAGACCGGCATCTGCATGCGCAGGTAGTCGTCGATCTCTTTGGCGAGTTCCTGGAAGGTGGTGCTGGTCGTGCGGCCGCAGCCCGGACAGGCGGTGACGCTCGGCACGAACACCCGCAGGCCCAGGGCCTGCAGGATCTCGTTGGCGATCAGCACCTCCTGCGTGCGCGATTCGCCCGGCTGCGGCGTCAGCGAAACGCGGATCGTGTCGCCGATGCCTTCCTGCAGCAGGATCGACAGCGCCGTGGCCGAAGCCACCGTGCCCTTGGTGCCCATGCCCGCTTCGGTCAGGCCCAGGTGCAGCGCGTAGTCGCAGCGCTTGGCGAGTTCGCGGTAGACCGAGACCAGATCCTGCACGCCGCTGACCTTGCAGCTCAGGATGACCTGGCTGCCGTTCATGCCCATCGATTCGGCGAGCTGCGCGGAATCGATCGCCGAAGTCACCAAGGCCTCGTACATCACCTGCTTCGCGTCCCACGGCTCTGGGCGCTGGCTGTTGATGTCCATCAGGCTGGACAGCAGTTCCTGGTCGAGGCTGCCCCAGTTGACGCCGATGCGCACCGGCTTGTTCCAGCGCATGGCCGCATCGATCATCTGGCCGAACTGGCGGTCGTGCTTGTCGCCCTTGCCGACGTTGCCGGGGTTGATGCGGTACTTGCTGAGCGCCTCGGCACAGGCCGGATAGTCGGTGAGCAGGCGGTGGCCGTTGTAATGAAAGTCGCCGATCAGCGGCACGTCGACGCCCATGCGATCGAGCTGTTCGCGGATGTAGGGCACCTGCGCCGCCGCTTCCGGCGTGTTGACGGTGATGCGCACCATCTCCGAGCCGGCCAGCGCCAGTTCCTTGACCTGGATCGCGGTGCCGATCGCGTCGACGGTGTCGGTATTGGTCATCGACTGCACGCGCACCGGGGCGTCGCCGCCCACGGTGACGGTGCGCGGCCCCCAGACCACGCTGGCCTGGCGCGAACGGCGCGGCCGCGGCGCAGCGGACTCGATCGGCAGGCAGCTCAGGGGGCTCGACGTGTCGTCGTTCATGGCTTGACCTCGAAACGCGCGACGCCGCCCGAACGCGTCAGGGGCGCCAGGTCCAAAGGCTTGCCGCGCACTTGCACCTCGATACCCGAGGCACGACCGACGACCACCGACAGGGGTGGCGCGCCCGTCACCCCGACGGTCTCGCCGGCCTGCACCGTGCGCCGCAGCAAGGACTTGCCGTTGGCTTCGTTCACCGTGACCCACGAGTCTTCGCGCGCGACGAAGACGATCAGGCTGGCACCGGCCACGGCAGGCGCTGCTGCCGCCGTCTGGGCCGCAGGTGCCGCCGGAGCCGCTGCCGGCGGGATGATGGGCGCTGCAGGAGCCGGAGCGGCAGCGACTGGTGCCGCGGGTGGTACCGCATCGACGACCGTGCCGCTGACCACTGCCGACCGTTCCGTCGACGGCGACGCCTCGATGTTGTTGCTGGCGGCCGTCAGGCGAGAGATCGACTCGCCGATCCGATCGAAGACCGACTGCGGCAGCCAGAACAGCACCGCGGCGCCGATCAGCAGCAGCAGGACCACGATCAGCAGCGCGCGCGACGGTTGCCCGTTCGAACCGCCGACGCCGCCCGAGCGCGGCGCGGCCGAGCGCAGGCTCTTGCTGATGGTGCGGTCGGCCTCCGCCAGGCCCGCGGGCTGCGCGCCGGGCAGCTTCGCCAGCACAGGTGCCGGGTCGATCCGCAGCGCCCGGCACACGCTCGCGGCCAGGGCACGCGCGAACACTGGATCGGGCAAGGCGTCGATGTCGTCGGCCTCCAGTGCCGCCAGCTTCTGCGTCGACACCTTGAGCGCGGCCGCCACCATGTCGATGTGCAGACCGTGGGCCTCGCGCGCCTCGCGCAGCATGTCGCCGGCCGTCATGAAGGTGCTGTCGCCGCTCACCAGCGGCACCGCGGCCGAAGCCCCGAATTCGCTGGCCTTCTCAATCATTGAAATTCCCGCGCTCGTACGCAATCGCCTCCCGCGACTGGGGGAAGCGCCGCTGCAACTGGCTCGCGAGTTGCGTGATCGCTTCACGGTTGTTGAGCCGGCGTTCGATCTTGATGCCGAGCCAGAGCGTCTCGGCATTGGCCGACGGACTGTTGTTGACGCGGCGGATGTAGAACTGCGCGCGCGACCAGTCCTCGCGCTGCGCGAGCAGCGAGGCCAGATTGAAGCCGACCACCGGGTTGCCGGCATCGAGTTCGTAGGCCTGCGTCAGGCTGCGCTCTGCCTCGGCACGCTGGCCGGCGCGGAGCTGGCACACGCCCTGCGTCATGAGCGTCTTGGAACGGTCGCCGTAGGTGGGGATGGCCAACGCAGCCGAGAACTGCTGCTGCGCGTCGCCGAAGCGGTTCTGCTGGCACAGCAGCCATCCGTAGTTGTGCAAGGTGTTCGCCTCGCGCGGGTTCAGCGCGATCGCGCGGCGGAAGCTGTCTTCGGCCTGAGGCGCATCGTCGAGACGCATGTAGACCAGGCCGCGCAGGTTGTAAGCATCGGCGAAGGTCGGATCGTTGGCCAGGGCCTGCTTGATCTCGTCCAGCGCCACGGTGGTCTGCCCCTGCTCGAAGTAGCCGATGGCCAGTTCGACGCGCAGCCGGGCGCGCTTGCGGGCGTTGGTTTCGTCCGAGTCCGTGATGATGGGTGCGGCATTGCTGCTGCCCGAGCCCGGCGCGGAAGGGTCCTTGGTGGCGCAGCCGGCGAGCAGGAACGCGGCCGCAAGGCCGAAGAGCGCTTGCATCACTCGCTGGTGCACGATCGGAAAGGCCTGGCTCATCGGTTCATGGCTCCTGGGCAGTGGAAGTGGCGGCCTTCTTGCGGGCCGGGTGCAGCACGACGGTGCGCCGCTGCGCCATGCGCTCGGCCGCATGGGTCCGGTCTTTCACGTCGCCCGCCAGCTGGCCGCAGGCCGCATCGATGTCGTCGCCGCGCGTCTTGCGCACGGTGGTCACGATGCCGGCTTCGCTCAGCACCTTGGCGAAGGCCAGCACGCGCGGCTGCGGCGAACGCAGCAGGCCGGACGCCGGGAAAGGATTGAAAGGAATCAGGTTGAACTTGCAGGAGATCCCCTGCGAGCGCACCAGATCGACCAGTTGGCGCGCATGCTCGGGCTGGTCGTTCACGCCGTCGAGCATGCAGTACTCGAAGGTGATGAAGTCGCGCGGCGCGTGCGCGAGGTAGCGCTGGCAGGCCTCGAGCAGTTCGGCGATCGGGTACTTGCGGTTGAGCGGCACCAGGTCGTCGCGCAGCGCGTCGTTGGGCGCATGCAGCGACACCGCGAGCGCCACCGGGCAGTCGGCGCCGAGCCGATCGATCATCGGCACCACGCCCGAGGTCGACACCGTCACGCGGCGGCGCGACAGGCCATAGGCGTTGTCGTCGAGCATGGTGCGCAGGGCCGGCACCAGCGCCGCATAGTTCTGCAGCGGCTCGCCCATGCCCATCATCACGACGTTGGAGATCACGCGCCCTTCCTGATCGGGAGTGCGCTTCAGGTGCTTGCGCAGGAAGTGTTCGGCGAACCACAGCTGGGCGACGATCTCGCCCGTCGTCAGGTTGCGGCTGAAGCCCTGGTGCCCGGTCGAGCAGAAACGGCAGCCGACGGCGCAGCCGGCCTGCGAAGAGACGCACAGCGTGCCGCGGTCGTCCTCGGGAATGAACACGGCCTCGACCGCATTGCCGTCGCCGACGTCGAACAGCCACTTGATGGTGCCGTCGGCCGATTCGTGCTGCGTGATCATCGGCAGCGCCTCGACGCGCGCGCTGCCCGCGAGCTTCTCGCGCAGCGACTTCGCAAGGTCGGTCATGTGCGCGAAATCGCTCGCGCCGCGCTGGTGGATCCAGCGGAACAGCTGGGTGGCGCGGAAGCGCTTCTCGCCGAGCTTTTCGCAGAACGCAGCCAGCCCCTCGAGATCGAAATCGAGCAGGTTGGCCGTGGTCATTGCGTGGGAAGGCTCCGCCTCAGCGTGCCTTGAGCTCGGGGAAGAAGAAACTGATTTCGACCTTCGCGGTGTCGACGGCGTCGGAGCCGTGCACGGCGTTGGCATCGATGCTGTCCGCGAAGTCGGCGCGGATGGTGCCCGGGGCTGCCTTCTTGGGATCGGTCGCGCCCATCAGGTCGCGGTTCTTGATGATGGCGTCCTCGCCCTCCAGTGCCTGCACGAACACGGGGCCGGAGATCATGAACTCGACCAGATCCTTGAAGAAGGAACGCTCCTTGTGCACCGCGTAGAACTGCTCGGCGTCGGCGCGCGACAGATGCACCAGCTTGGCCGCCACGATCTTGAGGCCGGCAGCCTCGAAGCGGGAGACGATCTTGCCGATGACGTTCTTCGCCACGGCGTCGGGCTTGATGATGGAGAGGGTGCGTTCGATGGCCATTGAGTTGCTTTCCTGAGAGCTTGGATTTCGATGAGTTCTGTCAAGCCGCAACGCTTCGGTTGCACTGCCTTGACAAAGCCTCTGATTTTAACCGGCGCGCTCGACACCACCCGTGACGGGCCAGTGAAAGACCGCGACCGATGCGCGATTTCAGCGGCCGCGGCGGCGCCCGCCGCCCTGCCCGCCGAAATTGCCCCCGCCCCCGCCGGGCGGGCCGCCGCGTCGCGGGCCGGAACGCTGTTCCTTGCGCTGGCGCGAGAAGCTGTCGGCACCGATATAGCCGAGCGAAGTCTTCATCGGATCGGGCTGGTTGGCGCCGCTCGGCGGACGATCCTCGCCGCGGTTGCCGCTCTGTCGGTCATCGCGGCGGTTGCGGCGGCCCTGCTGCGGCGGACCGCCATTGCCGCCTCCCCGATTCCGGTCGCCCCGCGCCGCCGGACCGCTGCCCAGCGGATTCGGGATCGGCGGCTCGCGGCCTTCGGCCTGCGCGCCGCCGCCGTTGTTGCGATTGCCGCGGCGCTTGCGGTTGCGGTTGTTGCGGCCGCCGCCCTCCTGGCCCGGTCCCTTCGGGCCGCCGCCCGCGCGTCCCGGCCGTTCGCCGGCACCGCCGGCTGCCTGGAACAGCGCGCGGATGTCACGCTCGTCGAGCTCCATCCAGGCGCCGCGCTTGAGACCGCGCGGCAGCACCATCGCACCGTAGCGGATGCGGATCAGGCGGCTGACCGCGTGGCCGACCGATTCGAACAGGCGACGCACTTCGCGGTTGCGGCCTTCGGAAATGGTGACGCGGTACCAGCAGTTCGAGCCTTCGCCGCCGCCCTCTTCGATGGTACCGAAGTGGGCCATGCCGTCGTCGAGCCGCACGCCTTCGAGCAGGCGCTGCTTTTCCTCGCTGCTGAGGGCGCCCAGCACACGGACCGCGTACTCGCGCTCCAGCCCGAAGCGCGGGTGCATGAGCTGGTTGGCCAGTTCGCCCGAGCTGGTGAAAAGCAGGAGGCCTTCGGTATTCAGGTCGAGGCGACCGACCGATTGCCACTTGCCCTGCTGGAGGCGCGGCAGCTTGCGGAACACCGTCGGACGGTTCTGCGGATCGTCGTGCGTGACGACTTCGCCGACCGGCTTGTGGTAGGCGATCACGCGCGCCGGCGGCGGCGCGATGCGGTAGCGGATCGGCTTGCCGTTGATCTTGACCTGGTCGCCGAACTGGATGCGCTGGCCGATGTGGGCCGGCTCGTTGTTGACGGAGATGCGGCCCTGCAGGATGAGCTGCTCCATCTCGAGCCGCGAGCCGAGGCCGGCCTGCGCCAGCACCTTGTGCAGCTTGGGCGAATCGGCTTCAGGCAGCAGCACGCGCTTGAGCGGCGGGACCTCGGGGCTTTCCTCGTCGGCATCGAACTGGCCCGAGATGACATCGGCAAACCGGATCGGCTCGGGCGGCGGGGCATTGCGCTGCTCGCGCTCGGCGGCGCGGCGGGCCCGGTCGAGGTCGTCTTCCTCCTCGTCCGGCTCTTCCTCGTCGTCCAGATCGTCCTCGGCCACGTTCTGCGCTTCACCGGCCGCCGGCGGGGTGAATTCGGCCGCTTCCACCGCCATCTCGACGGGGGCCTGGCCAGCGGGCTTGCGCCGGCGCGGCCGCCGCTTGCGAGGCGCCTCCGCCTCGCCTGCGCCTTCGGGGCTCGGCTCGGTCACGCCGTCCGCGGGCTGTGCGGGGGGCGCCGCCGCACGATCTTCGGAAACAGGTTCGGCCGGCAGCGTCGCTGCATCATCGGGATCGGATGGGCTCATGGTCGGGTTCCGGAGGAGACGACGGTGATGTCAACCTCATCGGGCTCGGCATCGGGCTCGATGGGGGACGAGGACTGGAGTTCAGGCTCGGGCTCGGGCTCGGGTTCGGGCTCGGGTTCGGGTTCGGGTTCGGGCAAGGTTTCGGCAACCGCCTCGGTTTCGGCCTCGCTCACGGCCTCTGCTGTCTCGACGGAAGACTCGTCGATCGGCAAGGTCGGCTGGTCACCGCCGGACGCCTGTTCGAGCGCGTCGATCAAGGCACCCTGCTGCGCCGGCGATTCGATGACCGGCAATTGATCCAGCGAAGCCAGGCCCAGGTCGTCGAGAAACTGGCGCGTGGTCGCATAGAGCGCCGGCCGGCCGACCGTCTCGCGATGCCCGATCACCTCGACCCAGCTGCGGTCTTCGAGCTGCTTCAGGATCAGCGAGTTGATGGTGACGCCACGGATGTCTTCCATGTCGCCGCGCGTGACCGGCTGGCGGTAGGCAATGATTGCCAGCGTTTCGAGCGCGGCGCGGGTATAGCGCGGCGGCTTTTCCGGGTGCAGGCGATCGAGATGGTCGCGCAGTTCGGGACGGCTCTGGAAGCGCCAGCCGGTGGCGACGCTCACGAGCTCCAGGCCGCGTTGCGACCAGTCTTCCTGCAGTTCGAGCAACAACGACTTGATCGTGTCGGCGCCCAGTTCGTCGTCGAACAGCACGCGCAGTTCGCGCACCGGCAAGGGCTGCGTCGAACAGATCAAGGCGGTTTCGAGAATGCGCTTGGCATCCGCCGTATTCATGGTTCGCGGTATCCGGGAAAAAGGCGCCACGAAGGACGCTTGATTTCAGAAGGATGAAGAGGCGCTGCCGGCCCGCAGGCGCTTTGCAGCAAGGCCGGCATCGGGTGGCCGGCGCGGCCCTCGGGGCCGTCAGGCACGATTGTAATCCAGCCCCCAGGTCTGCAAAGCCTGCACCAGATCGGGCGGGGGCGGCGCGCGAAACTCCATCGGCTGATGCGTGACCGGATGCACGAACGCGAGCCTGAAGGCGTGCAGCGCCTGCCGTGCGAGGCCGGCCGCGGCAGCGCCGCCGTAGAGCGTGTCGCCGACCAGCGGATGGCCGATCGAAGCCATGTGCACGCGGATCTGGTGCGTGCGCCCGGTCTCCAGGGTGCAGCGCACGGCGCAGCCCTGCTCGTTGCTGTCCAGCGCTTCGATCAGCGTGCGCGCGGGCTTGCCCGAATGCCGCTGCAGATCGACCGCCGCCATGCGCAGCCGGTTGCGCGGGTCGCGCCCGATCGCGGCGTCCACGTGGCGCGCAGCGGCGCCCTGCCAGCTGCGATGCGCGAGCGCGAGGTATTGGCGCGTGACCTCGCGTGCCGCAATCAGCGCCACCAGCGCATCCATCGCGCAACGGCTGCGCGCGACCACCATCAGGCCGCTGGTGTCGCGGTCGAGCCGGTGCACGATGCCGGCGCGCGGCAGCAGCGCGGCCCGCGGGTCCAGGGCCAGCAGGCCGTTGAGCAGCGTGCCGCTCCAGTTGCCGGGTGCCGGATGGACCACGAGACCGGCCGGCTTGTCGATGACGCGCAGGTGTTCGTCCTCGTGCAGCACGGTGATCGGCATCGGTTCGGGCCGGAAAGCCTGGCTCTGCGGCGTGGGCCGCAGCTCGATGCGCCCGGCAGCGCCCGCATGCACCGTGGTCGAAGCCTTGGTGAGCACGCGCCCCTGGATCGCCACCATGCCGGCTTCGATCAGTTGCTGCAGGTAGCTGCGCGAAAACTCGGGCACCAGCGCGGCCAGCGCACGGTCGAGCCGCTGCCCATGCTCGTCCTGGCCGAACAGGAAGTTGCGAATCTCGCTCGGCTCGGACAGCTCCGCGCCCTCGTCGTGCTCGACCGCGCCTGGGGATTCGTCCAGGGGGTCGGCCGATATAATTGACGGCACCTGTTTCACGAAAGCCTTATGTGATGTTTCGCGCCAAATTATCGGTTGTCCCCGGCTGGCTGGCTCTTTGCGCGGCCGCGTGGCTCGTGGCCGGCTGCTCGTCGACCACCGTCGATCGGACCGCGAACTGGAGTCCCAACCGCATCTACTCCGAAGCCAAGGACGAAGCCAACTCCGGCGCCTACGACAAGGCCGTGCCGCTGTTCGAGAAGCTCGAAGGCCGCGCCGCCGGCACGCCGCTCGCGCAGCAAGCACAGCTGGACAAGGCCTATGCGCAGTACAAGGCCGGCGAAAGGCCCGCGGCCATCGCGACCCTCGATCGCTTTATCAAGCTGCACCCGGCCAGCCCCGCCCTCGACTACGCGATCTACCTCAAGGGCGTGATCAACTTCAACGACGACCTCGGCCTGTTCGCGTGGATGACGCGGCAAGACCTTTCCGAACGCGACCAGAAGGCGGCCAAGGAGTCCTTCGAGGCGTTCAAGGAACTGATCACCCGCTTCCCGGAATCGCGCTACACGCCCGATGCGCGCCTGCGCATGAACTACATCGTCAACTCGCTGGCCCAGTACGAAGTGCATGTGGCGCGCTACTACTACACGCGCGGCGCCTACCTGGCGGCCATCAACCGCGCCCAGCTGGCCCTGGCCGACTACCGCGAAGTGCCGGCGCTCGAAGAGGCGCTGTACATCATGGTCCAGTCCTACGACGCGCTCGGCCTGACCGACCTGCGCGACGACGCCAAGCGCGTGCTGACCAGCAACTACCCGAAGAGCGAATACCTGACGCGCGGCTTCAGAGCCAAGGACGACCCCTGGTGGAAGCTCTGGTAACGACTCCAACAAAGGCCCTTTCCGGGCCTTTTGATTTTCAGCCCGCGAGTTCCAGCAGCGCGGCGTCGAACGCGTCTTCGCTGTCAAGCCTGCGCATCGGCGGCAAGGCCGCCAGCAGCCGCCGCCCGTAGCCCATCGCGACCAGCCGCGTGTCGCAGATCACCAGCACGCCCCTGTCGGTTTCGCGCCGGATCAGGCGCCCTGCGCCCTGCTTGAGGGCCACGGCCGCTTCCGGCAGCGAATAGTCGCTGAAGGCGCTGCGACCTTGCGATTCGAGGCGCTGCGAACGCGCTTCGACGAGCGGATCGTTCGGCGGCGGAAAAGGCAGCTTGTCGATCACGACCAGCTGCAGCGCATCGCCAGGCGCATCGAATCCTTCCCAGAACGAGGCCGAGGCCACCAGCACGCAGCCGGCACGCCCGTCGGCCGCACCTTCGCGGAAGCGGTCCATCAGCGCGCGCTTGGGCAACTCGCCCTGCACCAGCACCTCCGGCCGGCGCCCGGCTTCCAGCCGCTCGAACTGCTGCTTGATGGCATCGCCGATGGTGCGCAGTGCACGCAGCGTGGTCGTGAGCACCAGCGTGCGTCCGCCCAAGGCCTCGGCGCCCCGGGCCGCGAGCGTCGCCACCTGCACGCTGTGTGCCGGATCGCTGGGTTTGGGAAATGCGCGCGGAACGTAGAGCGCAGCCTGGCGCGCGTAGTCGAAGGGACTCTGGACGCGCAGCACCTCGGCGTCGTCGAGCCCGCAGGGTTCGGTGAACCAGCGCAGCTTCGGATCGTCGCCGAGCGTGGCCGAGGTGAACACCCAGGCACGTCCCTGTTCTTCCGGATCGACCGCGTCGGCCTTGAGCACGCGCGTGCGCACCGCCTCGGCAATATCCAGCGGCGACTCCACCAGCCGCAGCTGCGTGCCCACGTCCACCCATCGCACCGATTCCGCGGGGCAGGCCTGGGCAAAACGGGTCGCGCGTTCCGCGAGCTGTTCCGCGCGCTCGTGCAGGCGCACGAAATCGGGCGAGAGTTCGCTCACCGTGTCGAGTGCCCGCGCTGCGTGCTCGAAGGCCTGCTGCAGGGCGTCGAGCGCGGCCTGCCAGGCCTCGGCAGGCACGGCCTCCGGCGACGCGCCTGCCCAGCGCAGCTTGGCACCGGGCCACTGCTTGCCGGCCGCGAGCCGCAATTCGCGCGCGCCGCGTTCGACTGCAGCCACCAGCTGCTGCCAGTCGACCAGCCCGCGCGCCTGCTGCAGGCCGGCGGCCAGCATGTCGCGCGCGAAATCCAGCGCCTGCCCGCTGCCGAGCTGCACGCCGAGGAATTGCACGCCGGTCTCGTTGAGCTGGTGCGCTTCGTCGAACACGACCACGCGCACGGTCGGCAGCAGTTCCGCCATGCCCGATTCACGCACCGCCAGGTCGGCGAAGAACAGGTGATGGTTGATGACCACCACGTCGGCCGCCATCGCCTCGCGGCGCGCCAGGTTGACGTGGCAGGGCTTGAACTGCGGGCATTGCGCGCCCAGGCAGTTCTCGCGCGTGGAGGTCACCAGCGGGATCAGCGGCGAGCGCTCGTCCAGGCCCGGCAGCTCGGCCAGGTCGCCGGTGCGGGTGGCCTTCGACCACTGCTCGATCTTCGCCAGCGTGCGAACGCTGCCGCGTTCGGGCAGGGACGCGTCATGGCGCGCCAGGTCGAGGCGATGCAGACACAGGTAGCTCGCCCGCCCCTTGAGCAGCGCGGTGCGCACCGGCAGGCCCAGCGCCTCGACCAGCCGCGGCAGATCGCGCCCGAAGAGCTGGTCCTGCAGCGTCTTGGTGGCAGTCGAGAGCAGCACGCGCTCGCCGCTCAGCAGCGCCGGCACCAGGTAGGAGAAGGTCTTGCCGACGCCGGTGCCGGCCTCGACCACGAGCACGCCGCCCTGGTCGATGGTGCGGGCCACGGCCAGGGCCATCTGGGTCTGGCCTTCGCGCTCGCGGAACTGTTCGGCCGCGTGCGACAGCACACCGTCCTGCGCGAAGGCGTCGCGCACCATTTGATCGAGCGACATCAGGCGGGCTCTTGCGGATCGAGCATGCGCTCCAGGCGGACGATCTGGTCGCGCAGGGCGAGCCGCCTTTTCTTCAAGCGCCGCAGCAGCAGTTCGTCCTGCGGCACGGCCTCGACGAGTCGGTCGATGGTGGCGTCCAGGTCGGCGTGCTCGATGCGCAGTTCGATCAGCTGACGGGAAAAGGAGTGAAGATTGGAGTCCAACGGGGGCGATGCGAAGACGACGCGACGGCGATTCGGGCTTCGCGCGGGGTTGACTCGATAATACGTCTTCGTTTCCATCACACGACCACATGAAAGACCGAGCCACCGTCGCCTCCGCGCCCACGACCCCAGGCTTTCGACTCGCAGCGGCCACCGGTCTTCACAAGGGGGACCGCCCCTACCAGCAGGACCAGGTCCTGATCATGAACCACCCGCGCACGCCGGGTTGCGTGCTCGGCGTCGTCGCCGACGGCATGGGTGGACGCAGCGGGGGGCGCAAGGCATCGGACCAGGTGCTGATGACGGCACGCCAGTTGTTCTCGCGCTACAAGCCGGGTCGCGACGAGGCCGTGGCCATACTGCGGCAGCTGCTGGAAGACGCCAACACGGTGATCAAGCTCACCGCGATCTCCAGCGAGGAGGAGCCGCACAGTACGCTGGCGGCGTTCCTCATGAATCCGGGAGGCGACTGCGTCTGGATCCATGCGGGCGATTCGCGCATCTACCATTTCCGCAACGGCCAGCTGATCAAGCGAACCAAGGACCACTCCTACGTGCAGGCGCTGGTGGACCGCGGCGAGATCAGCGAGGCGGAAGCCAACATCCACCCGCAAGGAAACATCCTGCTCGGCTGCCTCGGCATGAAGTCCACGCCGCCGCCGGTCGACATCCACCTGGTTCCCAAGCTGGAACCCGACGATCTGCTGATGGCCTGCAGCGACGGGCTCTGGCACTACTTCACGCCGGAGGAGATGGGCAGGGTGCTGCACGAACAATCGCCCCGCGCGGCAGCCGAACTGCTGGTGTCGGAAGCGCGGCGCCGCGCGCGCGGCACCGGGGACAATATTTCGCTGGTCGTGCTGAAGCTCGAAGCGCTTCCGGTGGCTGCGGACGCTGCGGACTGAGGCCGAGCCGCCGGCACGCGCTCAAGGCGGCGTCGGCAAGGACGGCGAACGGGCCTTGTCCTTCGTCTTCTCGGCGTTGCGGCGCTCGCGATCGGCGCGATGCTCCTCTGCCTTCTGCTGCTTGCGCTCGTAGGCTTCGCGCTCGACCGGCGCCTCGGCACGCCGGGCAGCAGCCTTGGCCTGGTTCTCGGCATGCGCGCGCTGCTTGTCTTCGAGCTCGCGTTTCCGCAGGGCCGCATCGGAGGCCAGGCGGGCGCGGCTCGTCGCATGATCGGCCGAGCGCTGCTCGCGCTCCTCCTGGTTCTTGATCGACTGCTCGCGCTGCGAGGGTGTGTCCTGCGGGCGCGGGCTGGCCTTTTTTTCCTCGAGCCGATCGAGCGCAGCGGCCCCGCGGCGCTTGCGTTCGATGTCGTTGATGGCGGCTTCCTGGCGCTTGATGTCGTCGGTGGCGGTGCGCCGGCGCCGGCGACTGTCTTCCAGGCAGCCCTCGACCGCAAACTTCTGGTAGCAGGCCTTCTGCTCGGTCTGGAAGCGTTCTTCGACCACCTTGCGCTCCTGCGACAGGCGCGCTCGCTCCGCTTCGAAATCGGTGTTGCCGGTCGTGGCGGTGGACTGCGCCCACAGCGGCAGCGCGGTCAAGGCCATCAAGAGTGCAAGGACGATGTTCTTCATGTGAGGCGGGTGTCGACGACGCGGCGCTCGAGCGCCAGGAATTCGGCCGACTGCATTTCGTTGAGTCTGGACACGGTGCGAGGAAATTCGTGGGCCAGCGGACCCTCGGTGTACAACGCCTCCGGCGGGACCTCCGCCGACATGATGAGCTTCACGCGCCGATCGTAGAACACGTCGACCAGCCATGTGAAACGACGTGCTTCAGAGGCCATGCGCACCGGCATGTACGGCACGTCGGACAGGAGCACGGTGTGGAACTGGGTCGCGATCTCCAGGTAGTCGTTCTGCGAACGCGGACCGCCGCACAGGGTCTTGAAGTCGAACCAGACCACGCCGCCGGCCTTGCGGCGCGCGTGGATCTCGCGCGACTCGATGTGCAGCACGGGGTTCTCGTCCGCGCTTTCGGCGAGGCGCTCGAAGGCGTGGCGCATCTCCTTGTCGGCCGCCGCGCCGTTGGGCGTGAGGTAGAGGCGTACCTGCTCCAGCGTGCGGCGGCGGTAGTCGGTGCCGTTGTCGACGCTGATCACCTCGAGCCGCTCGTTGAGCAGCGCGATCGCAGGCAGGATGCGGTCGCGATGCAGCCCGCCGGGATAGAGATCGTCGGGCTTGAAATTCGAGGTCGTGACGAAGCCCACCCCGTTCTCGAACAGCGCCGTCAGCAGCCGATGCAGGATCATGGCATCGGTGATGTCGGCGACATGGAACTCGTCGAAGCAGATCAGCTTGTAGCGCTTGGCGATCCGACGCCCGAGTTCGTCGAGCGGGTTGACCGTGCCCTGCAGCTCGGCCAGCTCGCGATGGACCTCGCGCATGAACTCGTGGAAGTGCAGTCGGGTCTTGCGCCTGAGCGGGACCGCGTTGTAGAAGCAATCCATCAGGAAGCTCTTGCCGCGCCCCACCCCGCCGTACATGTAGACGCCGCGCGGAATGTCCAGCCGGTTGATCAGCTTCTTGAGCGCATTGGAGCGCCGCGCCTTGTAGTCGCCCCACTCGCTCGCGCAGCGATCGAGCGCTTCGACGGCGCGCAGCTGCGCGGGGTCGCTCTGGTACCCCCGCGCAGCCAGCTCCGCTTCGTAAGCCTGTTTGACGCTCAAGTGGTCAGAAATTGAGCGTGCGCTTGTCGACGGCCAATGCAGCTTCCTTGGTCGCTTCGGACAGCGACGGATGCGCGTGGCAGATGCGCGCGATGTCCTCGGCGCTGGCCTTGAACTCCATCGCCACCACCGCCTCGGAGATCAGCTCGCTGGCCATCGGGCCTACGATGTGAACGCCGAGAATCTCGTCGGTCGCCGCATCGGCGATGAACTTGACCATGCCGGTCGTGTCGCCGAGAGCACGGGCGCGCCCGTTGGCCATGAACGGAAAGGTGCCGGCCTTGTAGGCGCGGCCTTCGGCCTTGAGCTGCTGCTCGGTCTGGCCGACCCACGCGATCTCGGGCGAGGTGTAGATCACCCACGGGACGGTGTTGAAGTTCACGTGCCCGTGCTGGCCCGCGATGCGCTCGGCCACCGCCACGCCCTCTTCCTCGGCCTTGTGCGCGAGCATCGGGCCGCGCACCACGTCGCCGATGGCCCACACGTTCGGCAGGCTGGTCTTGCAATCGTCGTCGACCACGATGGCGCCGCGCTCGTCGAGCTTCAGGCCGACCGCCTCGGCGTTGAGGCCGATGGTATTGGGTACGCGGCCGATCGAGACGATGAGCTTGTCGACCTCGAGCGTCTGCGCTTCGCCCTTGGCATTGGCCCAGGCAACGCTGACGCCCTTCTTGCCTGACTTGACCTCGCCCACCTTGACGCCGAGCTCGATCTTCAGGCCCTGCTTGGTGAAGGCCTTGTGCGCTTCCTTGGCGATCTGCTCGTCGACCGCGCCGAGGAAGGTCGGCAGCGCTTCGAGCACCGTGACCTCGGCACCCAGGCGGCGCCAGACCGAACCCATTTCGAGGCCGATGACTCCGGAGCCGATCAGACCCAGCTTCTTGGGCACGCCGGTTATGCGCAGCGCGCCGTCGTTCGAGAGGATGTTCTCCTCGTCGAAGTCCGCGCCCGGCAGCGGGCGCGGATTGGAGCCGGTCGCCAGGATGATGTGCTTGCCCTCGATGGATTCCTCGGCCGTGCCCGTCACCTTCAGCTCATAGCCGGCGCCGGACGCCTTCACGAAGGAACCGCGGCCGTGGAAGAACGTGACCTTGTTCTTCTTGAACAGGTAGGTGATGCCGTCGTTGTTCTGCTTCACGACCGCGTCCTTGCGCGCCAGCATCTTGGCCAGATCGAGGCTCAGGCCCTCGACCTTGATGCCGTGGTCGGCAAAGTGATGCCCGGCGTGGTCGTAGTTTTCGGACGACTGCAGCAGCGCCTTCGAGGGAATGCAGCCGATGTTGGTGCAGGTGCCGCCCAGTGCCGGGCCGCCCTTGCCGTTCTTCCACTCGTCGATGCAGGCGACGTTGAAGCCGAGCTGCGCTGCGCGGATGGCCGCGACGTAGCCGCCGGGGCCGCCACCGATGACGATGACGTCGAATTGCTTGTTGGACATCAGGTGGCTCCTCAGATGTCGAACAGCAGGCGGGCAGGATCTTCCAGCGCCTCCTTCATGGCCACGAGGCCCAGCACGGCTTCACGGCCGTCGATGATGCGGTGGTCGTACGACATCGCGAGGTAGTTCATCGGGCGCACGACGATCTGGCCGTTCTCGACCACGGCGCGGTCCTTGGTCGCATGCACGCCGAGGATGGCGGACTGCGGCGGGTTGATGATCGGCGTCGACAGCATCGAGCCGAACACGCCGCCGTTGGAGATGGAGAAGGTGCCGCCGGTCATCTCCTCGATGCCCAGCTTGCCGTCCTTGGCCTTCTGGCCGTACTCGGCGATCTTCTTCTCGATGTCGGCAAAGCTCATCTGGTCGGCATTGCGCAGGATCGGCACCACCAGGCCGCGCGGCGAACCGACGGCGATGCCGATGTCGAAGTAGCCGTGGTAGACGATGTCGTTGCCGTCCACCGAGGCGTTGATCACCGGGTATTTCTTCAGCGCATGCACCGCGGCCTTCACGAAGAAGCTCATGAAGCCGATCTTGACGCCGTGCTCCTTCTCGAACTTCTCCTGGTAGCGCTTGCGCATTTCCATCACCGGCGCCATGTTGACCTCGTTGAAGGTGGTCAGGATGGCGTTGGTCGCTTGCGACTGCAGCAGGCGCTCGGCGATGCGGGCGCGCAGGCGGCTCATCGGCACGCGCTCTTCCGGACGCTCGCCGAGATCCGGCGCGCGGGCAGGCGCAGCGACCTGCGGCAGCGCCGTCTTGGGCGCGCCCGTCGGGATGGCCACCGGCGCAGCCGCCTTGGCCGTGACGCCGGAGGCGACCGCACCGAGCACGTCGCCCTTGGTGACGCGGCCGTCCTTGCCGGTGCCGGCCACGTCGCCCGTCGTGAGCTTGTTGTCGGCCAAGAGCTTGGCTGCCGCGGGCATCGCGACATCGGACTTCGAGCCACCGGCCGGGGCGGCAGCGGCGGCTGCCGCGGGAGCCGGAGCGGCCGCTGGCGCTGCCGCCGGAGCAGCGGCGGGCGCGGCTGCCGCGCCCTTGCCCTCGGTGTCGATCTTCGCGATCAACTGGTCGGCGACGACGGTGGCACCGTCGCCCGCCACGATCTCGGCCAGCACGCCGGCGGCTGGCGCCGGAACTTCCAGCACGACCTTGTCGGTCTCGATCTCGATCAGGATCTCATCGACCGCGACGGCTTCGCCGGCCTTCTTCTTCCACTGCAGCATCGTGGCCTCGGCCACGGATTCGGACAACTGGGGGACTTTGACTTCAACGATAGACATTACTGATGTGCTCCGCTTCGTGTTTCTTCGTAGGTGTGAATGTGGTTCTTCTTACTTGGTCAGCACGAAGCCCTTGAGCTTGGCAAATGCGCCGTCGACCAGCGCCTTCTGCTGTTCCTGGTGCAGGTGCGAATAGCCGACCGCGGGCGACGCCGAGGCGGCGCGGCCCGAGTAGCCGAGCTTCTGGCCTTCCAGCATGTTCTCGTGGATGTAGTGCTGCACGAAGAACCAGGCGCCCTGGTTCTGCGGCTCGTCCTGGCACCACACCACGTCGACGAGGTTCGGGTACTTCCTGAGTTCCGCGGCGAAGGCCTTGTGCGGGAACGGATAGAGCTGCTCGACGCGGATGATCGCCACGTCGTCGGCGCCCTTTTCCTCGCGCTTCTTCGCCAGGTCGTAGTAGACCTTGCCGGAGCAGGCGATGAGGCGCTTGACCTTCTCGGCCTTCAGGTCCTTGTTGTCGGGAATGACGGTCTGGAAGCTGCCCTTGGTGAACTCGGACAGCGGCGAGGTCGCGTCCTTGTTCCGCAGCAGCGACTTGGGCGTCATGATGACCAAGGGCTTGCGCAGGTTGCGCACCATCTGCCGGCGCAGCACGTGGAAGATCTGGCTCGCGGTGGTGGGCTGCACGACCTGCATGTTGGCGTCGGCCGACAGCTGCATGAAGCGCTCGAGGCGCGCCGAGCTGTGCTCGGGACCCTGCCCTTCGTAGCCGTGCGGCAGCATCAGCGTGATGCCGTTGACGCGGCCCCACTTCACTTCGCCCGAGGCGATGAACTGGTCGATCACGACCTGCGCGCCGTTGACGAAGTCACCGAACTGCGCTTCCCAGATCACCAGCGTGTTCGGATCGTTCGACGCGTAGCCGTATTCGAAGGCGAGCACCGCCTCTTCGGAAAGGATGGAGTCGATGACGACGAAGGGCGCCTGGTTGTCGGCCACGTTCGAAAGCGGCACGTAGGTGCCCTCGTCGAACTTCTCGCGGTTCTGGTCGTGCAGCACGGCGTGCCGGTGCGTGAAGGTGCCGCGGCCGCTGTCCTCGCCCGAAAGGCGCACCGGATAGCCGCTGGCCACCAGCGAGGCGAAAGCCATGTGCTCGCCCATGCCCCAGTCGACGTTGACGTCGCCGCGGCCCATGGCCGCACGGTCGTCGAGCACCTTCTTGACCAGCGGATGCACGGTGAACTTTTCCGGCGCCCTGGTGATGCGCTCGGCCAGGCGCTTCCATTCCGCGGTGGGGATGGCGGTGTCGCCGGCGTCGGTCCACTTCTTGTTGAGGAAGGGGCTCCAGTCGACCGCGTACTTGCTCTTGAAGTTGGTCAGCACCGGATTGGTGGTGTTCTTGCCGGCGTCGAAGGCTGCGCGCTGCGTCTTCACCATGTCGTCGCCGAGCGTGTCGCCCAGGCCCTGGGCGCCCAGCTTCTCGGCATAGAGCTTGCGCGTGCCCGGGTGCGCCGCGATCTTCTTGTACATCAGCGGCTGGGTGAGCGAGGGCGTGTCCTGCTCGTTGTGGCCGAGCTTGCGGAAACAGATGATGTCGACCACCACGTCCTTCTGGAACTCCATGCGGAATTCGAGGGCGAGCTGGGTCGCGAGCACCACCGCTTCGGGGTCGTCGCCGTTCACGTGCAGCACCGGCGCCTCGACCATCTTGACGATGTCGGTGCAGTACAGCGTCGAGCGGCTGTCGCGCGGGTCGCTGGTGGTGAAGCCGATCTGGTTGTTGATCACGATATGGACCGTGCCTCCGGTGGAATAGCCGCGCGTTTCGGCCAGCGCCAGCGTCTCCATCACGACGCCCTGCCCTGCGAAGGCGGCGTCGCCGTGCACGATCACCGGCAGCACCTGCTTGCCGAGCGGGTCGGCGCGGCGGTCCATGCGCGCGCGCACGGAGCCTTCGACCACGGGGTTCACGATCTCGAGGTGCGAGGGGTTGAAGGCCAGGCTCAGGTGCACCGGACCGCCGGGCGTCGAAACGTCGGAGCTGAAGCCCTGGTGGTACTTGACGTCGCCGCTGGGCAGGTCTTCAGGCGCCGTGTGGTCGAACTCGGCGAACAGGTCGGCCGGCATCTTGCCGAGCGAGTTGACCAGCACGTTGAGACGGCCGCGGTGGGCCATGCCGATCACGATCTCCTGCACGCCCTTGACGCCGGCCTGGCTGATCAGCTCGTCCATCGAAACAATGAAGCTCTCCCCGCCTTCGAGCGAGAAGCGCTTCTGGCCGACGTACTTGGTGTGGAGGAAGCGCTCCAGGCCTTCGGCCGCCGTCAGGCGTTCGAGGATGCGCTTCTTCTGCTCGGTGCTGAGCTTCGGGTTGGTCCGCGCGCTCTCGAGCCTCTGCTGCCACCAGCGCTTATGGTTCTGGTCGGTGGTGTACATGTACTCGACGCCCATCGTGCCGCAGTAGGTCTCGCGCAGCGCGTTGAGCAGGTCGCGCAAGGACATCGTGTCCTTGCCGAAGAAGGTGTTGCTCGTGTTGAACACCGTTTCGAGATCGGCATCGGTGAAACCGTAGAACGAAGGCTCGAGTTCCGGAATCGACGGGCGCTCCGCGCGCTTCAACGGGTCAAGGTCGGCCCAGCGGACGCCGACGTTGCGGTAGGCCGCGATCAGCTGCTGGACGGCGGTGCGCTGGCGGCCCAGCTCCGAATCGGCGCCGCTGGCCTGCACCACCCTCGTGGTGCCCTGCTTGGCGCGCTCGGCGAAGGCATTGATGACCGGCTGGTGCGGCACGTCGCGGGTGGTGCTGCCGTCGGTGGCGGGCACGTGCTGCAGCGCATCGAAGTACGAGCGCCAGTTGTCGGGCACGCTGCCGGGATTGCTGAGGTAGTTTTCGTACATCTCCTCGACATAGGGCGCGTTGCCGCCGAAGAGGTAGGTGTTGCCTTGGTAGGCGTGATAGACGGACGCGCCGGGCGTCGACGATGAATCGCTCATATTCCGCTGACCTTCGCTTCCCTGTAGGAAGCATTAGCTGGTTTAAGAAACCTTCCGCGACACGGCTGAACCGGATGGCGGATGCGACTGTGGCTGGGGAAGGGCCTGAGTACCCTGGCATTGTGCCATGGCAACTACGTGACGGCGGAAAGCGCCTTCGCAAGCCCTCAAGGGGATAGCGATCGCCTGATCTGCTGGAGGGCGCCGGGGTCTTCTATCGTGGTCAGGTCGCCCGGGTCGCGCTGTTCGCACACGGCCTGGATCGCGCGGCGCAGCAGCTTGCCGCTGCGCGTCTTGGGCAGAGCGCTCACGAAGCGCACGCGCGCGGGACGCGCCAGCGCGCCGAGCTGGTCGGCCACCTGCTTCATGATTTCCCCTTCGAGGAAAAGGGCTGCCTGGTCGTCGCCGAGCGCTGCACCATCCTTCGGCACCACGAAGGCCATCGCCACCTGCCCCTTGAGCGCATCGGCTACGCCGACGACCGCGACTTCGGCGACCTTCGCATGGCCCGAGATCGCTTCCTCGATCTCGCGCGTGCCGAGCCGATGGCCGGCGACATTGATCACGTCGTCGGTACGGCCGAGGATGTAGAAGTAGCCGTCCTCGTCGCGGATGCCCCAGTCGAAGGTGGAATACACCAGCTTGCCCGGCACGCTCTTCCAGTAGGTGTTGACGAAGCGCTCGTCGTCCTTCCACACGGTCTGCATGAAGCCCGGCGGCGTCGGCCCCTCGATCACCACCACGCCCTTCTCGTTGGCGCCGCTCAGTTCCTCGCCGGTCGCCTCATGGAGGATCTTCACCTTGTAGCCGTACATCGGAACGCCGGGGCTGCCGAACTTGCTTCGCGTCTGCTCAACCCCGTTGGCCACCGTGAGGATGGGCCAGCCCGATTCGGTCTGCCAGTAGTTGTCGATGATCGGCACGCCCAGGCCCTCGCTGATCCAGCGCGCCGTGGGCTCGTCGAGCGGCTCGCCGGCCAGGAACAGCGCGCGCAGGCTCGAGAGGTCGTACTTCTTCAAGAGCGCCGGGTCCTGCTTCTTGAGCACGCGCACCGCGGTCGGCGCGCTGAACATCACGGTCACCTTGTATTTCTCCACCAGCCGCCACCAGATGCCGCCGTCGGGTTGCCGGTCGAGGCCCTGCGTGGGCAGGCCCTCGTACATGAGGGTCGCCATCCCCGCGATCAGCGGGCCGTAGACGATGTAGCTGTGGCCCACCACCCAGCCGATGTCGCTGGTCGAGAAATAGGTTTCGCCGGGCCGGCCGTCGAAGATGTGCTTCATGCTGGCGGCCAGGGCCACGGCATAGCCCCCGGTGTCGCGCTGCACCCCTTTGGGCCGGCCGGTGGTGCCGCTGGTGTAGATGGTGTAGCTGATGTCGGTCGCGTCCAGCCAGGTGCAGGGCACCTGCGCATCGCGGTGCTTCTCGACCAGCGCGGCCGCCAGATGGTCACGCCCTTCGGTCAGGGCCATCGGCGCCAGGCCGCGATCGACCAGCAGCACCGACTCGGGCTTGTGCGAGGACTGCCGGATCGCCTCGTCGAGCAGCGGCTTGTACGCAAGCACCTTGCCGCCGCGCGACCCGGCGTCGGCGCTGACGACGACTTTCGGCGTCGCATCCTCGATGCGCGAGGCCAGCGAGCCGCTGGCGAAGCCGCCGAACACCACGCAGTGGATCGCGCCCAAGCGCGCGCAGGCCAGCATCGCGAAGGCCGCCTCGGGAATCATCGGCATGTAGATCAGCACGCGGTCGCCCTTGCCGACGCCGAGCTCCATCAGGCTCGCCGCAAAACGCTGCACCTCGGCATGCAGTTCCTTGAAGCTGTAGCTTTTTTCGGTGCCGGTCTCGGTGGAAACGGCGATCAGCGCGGGCTGATCGCCGCGGGTGGCGAGGTGGCGATCGACCGCGTTGTGGCAGAGATTGGTCGTGCCGCCCGCGAACCAGCGCACGAAGGGCGCGTTAGAGGCATCGAGGATCTGCTGCGGCGGCGTTTTCCAGTCGATGAGCTTGGCCTGTTCGGCCCAGAAGGCCTCCGGCGCATCGATCGACTGGCGATAGAACTCTGCATAGCGGCTCATGGGCGTTGTCTCCAGTTCTGGCTTTGACTTGTCGTAGAAACTGAATTCATAATTATGAAGGCCGTGCTTGCAGCAGGCTGACAGGCAGTCGGACCACCTGGTGCGAGCAAATAGAGTGTAAGAACGCGAAATAGAAAAACTCAGCCCTGATGCCCGATTGAGACGACAAATTGAGTGCCAAACGTGGATCGGCAGATCCCTCAGCGCCCGAGCCCGAATGGCTCACTAGCTTCCCTCCCCCGCGCAGAGAAACTGCACAATCGGCCGACCGCTTCAGGGCATCCTTTGCGTCCGCTCAAGGGCGGCTATGGGCCCACAGCGGCTGCTCAATCCTGTGAAGACCAGACGTTCGCCATTGAACAGCCGAGAACGCGCACCCCTTGGTTCGTAGCGCGTCCCCATGGGCACAATTCGGAAGTCGAGGACCGGCTCACCGACTCTACCCATGGCATGGGCGAGCGCGATGAGGGCGAGATCACTGAATGCGGCTAAGAAACCACATCGAACTGACGGCGGAAGTCGCCTGGCGTGCATCCTTCGATGCTGCGAAAGAACTTGGTAAAGTTGGTTGCCTCGTCGAAGCCAAGCCGCTGCGCGATGGCGGAAATTGGCATCTCCGTGTGCACGAGCAGGCGCTTGGCTTCCAGCGCAAGGCGCGAAGCGATAAAGGCCTTCGCACCGACACCAGCCACCGCACTGCAGATGCGAGTGAGAGTCTTCTCGGAACATCCCATTGCATGTGCGTAGCGCGAAACGTGATGCCACTGATGCACCTTCGCGTCCAGAAGCCGTTTGAAAAGACGAAAGCGCTCCGGCACGTCGGACGATGTGCCGACGGACCGCTGTTGCTCAGCATGAAAGATGTGCAGCCGCGTCACGAGCGTTGCCAGTTCACTCTGGAGCAGCCAGTTCAGCAGCGGTTGTCGGGCGTCGAGCGCGCACTCGTACTCCATACGCGCGAGCGTGTCGGCAACGAACCGACGCGTCGACCTGTCGAGGCACAGATGAGCAGGAAGCGCATCGACCAGTTCAGGCATCTGAAGGCGCTCCTCGCCTTGCGAAGTCTGCAGCAGCTCGGGTCGGAACAGCAGGAGATTTGCGTCCCAACGGCTTCCCGGGCCGAAGCGGTGTACCTGTCCGGGCCGGATGGTCAGCAGCGATCCAGCGCCACACTCGATGTGGCTGAAGTCCACCACGGCGCGGCATTTTCCGCGTCTGACACACACGAACATGTGGAAGTCGTAGCGGTGGTGACGCTGTAGGTGGGCACGGTCCACCCTTCGTCTCAGGTCCGACATCGAGAAGACCTCGAGATCCAGCGCCGTGTCGGCAGAGGGCCGATATTGGACCTGCTCGATATCGATGGATCTCGTTCTGTGTGGCATCGATCAATTGTCCGATATTCACCATTGGGCAACCGACTTTGATCGTGTGGAACACGCCGGAAGATCGAACAATCCGGGGATACGAGTACCGGGCGGCCACCATGCCCGGGCCCCCATCCCGATATACAGTCCAAGGCGACCGATGCAACCCACCCGACGCGTGCTCTTCTTGTCATCGGCCACCGCTGCAGCCTTTCTCATCGGCTGCGCTGCGCCTGGCAGGGAAACGTCCCCGGCAAGTGCAAACCGACAGTTCATAGCTCGCTTCGTGGAGTTCATCAACACCGCGGATCCACGGCTCGCCACAGAATTGGTTTCTCCGGACGCCGTGTTCCACGTTCCTGGGCGTGCCGAACCCGTGCACGGGCCACAAGGCTACCTCGAGATCATCGAGATGATGCGCGGCGGTTTCCCCGACATTCGGTGGACTCTTGAGGAAACTGTCGTCGAAGGTGATGTCATCGCCGCGCGATTCACGATGCGCGGGACGCACCGCGGAGCCTTCTTCGGCGTGCCTCCTACAGGCAAGACAATTGCCGTGCAGGCGCTGAACTTCTATCGACTCTCGGCCGGGAAGATCGTCTCCGAGGTGGGGCAACCGGACCTCCTCGGACTGATGCAGCAAATCGGCGGGCTGCCGCGCTCCTGAGGCCGCACTTTATGCAAGCGACCTGGTACGAAAAGCAGGGACCGGCGCACGATGTACTTGTTGTCGGCACGATGGCCGATCCGCAGCCCGGCCCAGGCGAAGTACGAATTCGCGTTCATGCCTCCGGCATCAACCCGGGAGACGTGAAAAAGCGCCAGGACGCTTTCGGGGTCAGAATGCCGTTTCCCCGCGTCATTCCACACAGCGATGGCGCCGGAGTCGTCGATCGGGTTGGCCCGGGGGTGCCGGCGTCTCGGATGGGGCAATCGGTGTGGTGCTACGGGGCGCAGAGCTACCGGCCGTTTGGTACAGCGGCAGAGTTCACCGTGGTTCCGGAAGCCCAGGCCGTGCCGTTGCCCCAGGGCGTGTCGTTCGAACAAGGGGCGTGCATCGGCATACCCGGGATCACGGCGCACCGTGCGGTTCACGCCGGCGGCCCGGTCGCCGATCGCACGGTACTTGTACAGGGCGGTGCAGGTGCGGTCGGCTTGTGTGCGGTGGGATTGGCGAGGCTGGCCAGGGCTCGCGTCATTGCCACCGTCCGGTCACAAGCCGACGTGGCTGCGGCGACAGGTGCGGGCGCCCACGAGGTTCTATGCGCCGACGGTCTGTCCGAGCAGGACATCGTCTCGGCTTTGCGCAAGGTCGCCCCACAGGGCATCGACCACATCGTCGAGGTTGCATTCGACGCCAACGTCAGCATCGATGTCGAGGTGCTGTCTTTGGGCGGTTCGATCGGAACCTATGCCGCCAGCCGATCGACACCGAGCATTCCTTTCTGGCCGCTCGTGTTCCAGAACACCCGCGTTTACTTTCTCGGCAGCGACGATTTCCCGAGCGAGGCGAAGGCGGCTGCCGCGCGCGACATCAACGCATTTCTTAGTTCGGGATGGCCAGGCTTCAGCGTCGACCGCACGTTCACACTCGCGCAGATCGCCGACGCTCATGTGCAAGTCGAAGCAAGAGGGAGGCGTGGTCGGGTGGTTGTGCTTGTGCCGCGGTAGTTCATCTGATGCGTTGCCCGCCACGCGGGCTACTGCACGACTCGGAGGGCATGCCATGGTCCGAGCGACTGCTTCCCGCGTGACGGACATCGGTCAGCTCATGGCCGCCTGCCGTCTATCGCGGCGGAGACCAGCGGACGGTGAGTATGCATGCCGGCTGGACTCCAAAGGCGCGGTGGAAGAGGCCTGGACCCCATATGACAAAGTCACCATGGCGGCGCAAGGTGTGCGCCATGACATCCTGTGGCGCGAAGTCGGCGGTTACCGAGAACTCAATCCTGAACTCGCTGGTCGGGCTCACCAAGACTGACATCGTCCTTCCGTCGCTCAGCGGCTTGAATTCGCCGTTCGGATTGCCTGCCGGATGATAGAACCACTTGACGCACAGCCCAGCAGCAGGTTCGTCGGCCGGTACGTGGCGGAGGTTGCCTGGCGCCCCCTTGGTCCAGTCGCTGAATCCGACAAACCAGCCGGTCTCATGGGTGTCCATATCGCCGGCGTTGCCGAACTCGACGTTCTGCGCGAGAAGCTGCTTCGATTGCATGCCAAATTCTGCATTCGAGTTGGACGTCTGGTTGTGGGCCGTTACCGGCTGTGGCGGCATTCTGCCCTGCGCGCGCCTTGGAATCGGAGGCCCCGCGCCCTGGCCGACACTGACCACCATGTGCGACTTGCGCTGGTCGACGCTCTGGATGAGCTTGCCGATCTCCATGCGTGCGCATCGTCGCCGCGTCCAACACCGACCTGCGCGAGCAGGTGCGGCGCGGCGAATTCCGCGCCGATCTTCAGGCTCGATGTTCTCCGCGTCGAACTGCCGCCGCTGCGCGCGCCCCGGCGACCTCGATCTGCTGGTGCCCTATCTGCTGAAGAAGGCGGCGCGGACCACCGGTGATCCGCCGAAGACGGTGAGCCGCGCGGGCTTCGAACTGCTGCGCGCGTTCACGTGGCCGGGCAATGTGCGCGAACTCGAGCACACCTTGCTCAGGGCGCACCTGACAAGCACGGGCCTCTGCATCGAGGCCGATGCGCTGCTGGCGAGCGCGCCCGCGCTGGCCTGCGCGGGCGCCGCGCCGTCGAGTGTTGCCATCGCCGCATGCTCGTCATTGCGCGAAGCGAAGCGCTCGGCGCTGAACGTTGTCGAACGCCGCTTCGTGGAAGACGCGCTGGCGATGACCAACGGCAACATCAGCGACGCCGCGCCGCTGTGCGACATGCAGCGCGCGTCGCTGAGCAAGCTGGCGAAGAAGTACGCGATCGTCCGGCCCAATGGGGCCGAAGATTCGTCGGCAGTGCCGGGCGTGAAGTGAAGCTTTCGCGGCACCGGCCGCTGCACCCGCAGCGCGGCAACGACTCAGCCGCCGGCTATTCGGCTCACCAGCGCCTTCGTGAAAGCAGCGGTCCCGGCGCTGCCGCCCAGGTCACCCGTGCGCACCTTGTCGATGTTCAGCGTCTCGTCGATGGCCTTGCGCAAGCGCCCCGCGAGTTCCGGCAGCTTGCAGTGATCGAGCATCAATGCGGCGGCCAGCAGCAGCGCGGTCGGATTCGCGACACCCTTGCCGGCAATGTCGGGCGCTGAGCCGTGCACCGCTTCGAAGATGGCCGCGTCGGCGCCGATGTTGGCACCGGGCGCCATGCCCAGACCACCGACGAGCCCCGCCACCAGATCGGACAGGATGTCGCCGAACAGGTTGGTCGTGACCAGCATGTCGAACTGCCAGGGGTTGAGCACCAGCTTCATCGCGCAGGCGTCGATGATGACCGTGTCGAGTTCGAACTTGCCCTTGTACTTGCGCTCGTACAGCTCGAGTCCGGTCTCCAGGAAGATGCCGGTCAGCGCCTTCATGATGTTGGCCTTGTGCACGATCGTGACCTTCTTGCGGCCGGTCGCGACGGCGGTCTCGAATGCATATTCGAGCAGGCGGCGGCTGCCTTGGCGCGTGTTGATGCCGGTGGCCATCGCCACTGCATGCGGATCGCCGTCGATCGGCACGTAGTGCTCGTGACCGATGTACAGGCCCTCGAGATTTTCGCGCACGACCATCAGGTCGACGTTGTCGAAACGCCCGCCGGGAATGATGGTGCGCGCGGGGCGCAGGTTGGCGTAGAGCTGGAACTCCTCGCGCAGGCGAACGTTCGAGGACCGATAGCCGCCGCCCGATGGCGTTTCGAGCGGTCCCTTCAGCGCAAGACGCGTACGGCGGATGCTGTCCAGCGTGGCTGCAGGCAGCGGGTCGCCAGCCAGCTGCACGCCGGCGAGGCCGGCAACCTGGCGGTCCCACTCGAAAGGCGCGTGCAAAGCATCGAGGGCGGCGAGCGTCGCATCGACGATCTCGGGGCCGATGCCGTCCCCGGCGATCAAGGTTGCGGGAATGACATCGGACATGGGGTGACTCCAGGAAGTAAAGAAGCGCTCGATTCGCCAGCGCGGACCGGGCGATTATCGACGGACAATCCGGTGGTCCCCACGCATGAACCGCGCCGCGACCGAATACATGACCAGACTTGACGACCCCCTCCATGACGCCGAGATCGGCTCCCGCGACAGCACGATCGATACCACCCGCATCGACGACGTACGCATCGGCGCCGTCCGCCCGCTGATGACGCCTGCGCTGCTGCAGGAACGCGTGCCGGTGCGCGACGACACGCTCGCGCTGGTGGAAGCCAGCCGCGCGGCGATCGCCGACGTGCTGCACGGCCGCAGCGATCGGCTCGTCGTGGTCGTGGGGCCCTGCTCGATCCACGACCACGACCAGGCGCTCGAATACGGCCATCGGCTCAAAGCCGTGGCCGACGAGCTGCAGGACGACCTGCTGATCGTGATGCGCACCTACTTCGAGAAGCCACGCACCACGGTGGGCTGGAAGGGCTACATCAACGACCCGCACCTCGACGGCAGTTTCGCGATCAACGAAGGCCTCGAGCGGGCGCGGCGCCTGTTGCTGGAGCTGACGACGCTGGGCCTTCCTGCCGGCACGGAGTTCCTCGACCTGCTGAGCCCGCAGTTCATCGCCGACCTGATTGCCTGGGGCGCCATCGGCGCACGAACGACGGAAAGCCAGAGCCACCGGCAGCTGGCCTCGGGACTGAGCTGCCCGGTCGGCTTCAAGAACGGCACCGACGGCAGCATCAAGGTCGCGGCCGACGCGATCCTTGCGGCGCGGGCTCCGCATGCGTTCATGGGCATGACGAAGATGGGCATGGCCGCCATCTTCGAAACCCGCGGCAACGACGACTGCCACGTCATCCTGCGCGGCGGCAAGACGCCCAACTATGCCGCCGCGGATGTGGCCGCGACCTGCGAGGCGCTGCGCGCGCTGGGCCTGCGCGAGCAGGTCATGATCGACGTCTCCCACGGCAACAGCAGCAAGCAGTACCAGCGCCAGATCGACGTCGCGCACGACGTGGCCGGGCAGATCGCCGCCGGCGAGCGACGCATCGCCGGCGTGATGATCGAAAGCCACCTGGAGGAAGGCCGGCAGGACCTGGTTCCAGGCGTCCCGCTCAGGCACGGGGTATCGATCACCGACGCGTGCATCGGTTTTTCGCAGACGGTGCCGGTGCTGCAGGAACTTGCCGCGGCGGTTCGGGCGCGGCGGCGGCTTTGACGCCGCTTACTTCGCCGTCGGCATCACGAACTCGGCGCCCTTGGGCGTGCTCTCGGGCCAGCGCTGCATGATCGACTTCTGCTTGGTGTAGAAGCGCACGCCTTCCTCGCCATAGGCGTGCATGTCGCCGAACAGGCTCTTCTTCCAGCCGCCGAAGCCGTGCCAGGCCATCGGCACCGGGATCGGCACGTTGATGCCCACCATGCCGACCTGGACGCGGCGCGAGAACTCGCGCGCCACGTTGCCGTCGCGCGTAAAGCAGGCGACGCCGTTGCCGAACTCGTGGGCATTGATCAGGTCCACGGCCTCCTTCAGGTCGTGCACCCGCACGCAGGAAAGCACCGGGCCGAAGATCTCTTCCTTGTAGATGCGCATCTCGGGCGTGACGTGATCGAACAACGTGCCGCCCATCCAGAAGCCGTTGGCGCAACCCTCGCCTGCCTGCGCGGCATCGAAGCGGCGGCCGTCGACCACCAGCTTCGCGCCTTCCTTCTCGCCCTGCGCGATGTAGCCGGTGATGCGCTCATGCGCCGCGCGCGTGACGATCGGGCCCATCTCGGCCGCGAGGTTCTCGCCGTCGAGCACCTTGAGCGTCTTCGCGCGTTCGATCAGCTTCGGCATGATCTTGTCCGCCGCGTCGCCCACCAGCACCGCGACGCTGATCGCCATGCAGCGCTCGCCGGCCGAGCCGTAGCCCGCGCCGATCAACGCGTCCACCGTCTGGTCGATGTCGGCGTCGGGCATCACCACCATGTGGTTCTTGGCGCCGCCCAGCGCCTGCACGCGCTTGCCGTGGCGCGCGCCGGTCTCGTAGATGTAGTTCGCGATCGGCGTCGAGCCGACGAAGCTGATCGCCTTGACATCGGGATGCTCGATCAGCGCGTCGACCGCCTCCTTGTCGCCCTGAACGACGTTGAACACGCCGTCGGGCAGGCCCGCTTCCTTGAGCAGCTCGGCCATGCGCAGCGAGGCGCTGGGGTCGGTCGGGCTGGGCTTGAGCACGAAGGTGTTGCCGGCCGCAATCGCGACCGGGAACATCCACATCGGCACCATCACCGGAAAGTTGAAGGGCGTGATGCCGGCCACCACGCCGAGCGGCTGGCGCAGCGTCCAGTTGTCGATGCCGGTGGAGACCTGGTCGGTGTAGTCGCCCTTGAGCAATTGCGGGATGCCGCAGGCGAACTCGACGATGTCGATGCCGCGCGTGACTTCGCCCTGCGCGTCGGTGAAGACCTTGCCGTGCTCGGCCGTGATCAGATGAGCGAGCTCGTCGCGATGGCGGTTGAGCAGCTCGAGGAACTTGAACATCACGCGCGCGCGGCGGATCGGCGGCGTGTCGGCCCAGGCCGGAAAGGCGGCCTGCGCGGCGGCCACCGCCGCATCGACGTCGGCGCGGTTGGCCAGCGCGACATTGCCCGTCACGGCACCGGTGGCGGGATTGAAGACGTCCTGGGTACGCGACGAAGCTCCGCCGGCACGGCGGCCCGCGATGTAGTGCGCGATCGGGGTGGGAACGGAGATCTTGGTGGTCATGGCCGGGCCGGTAGTGGAGGGAATGGCGGCCAGTCTAGAAAGCCGCGCCGCTGTTGCCTAGGCGCTGGCGCTGAATTGATTGTTTGCCATAGTGAACAATAGAGCCATGGATGACAAAAAAGTTGAACTGCTCTGGACCCATCTGCACTGGCTGATCGTCCTGGAGCAGCAAGGCAGCTACACGGCGGCGGCGGCCCGCTTGGGCGTCAGCAAGGCGGCCATGAGCCAGCGCATCGCCGAGCTGGAGCGCGCCGCCGGCGTGCCGCTGGTGCGCCGCACCACGCGCAGCGTGCGCCTCACCGAGGCCGGCCAGCGCCTGGTCGACGACATGCGCGCGCCTTTCGAGCGGATCGCGCACAGCTTCGCCAGCGTACGCGACCTGGCCAGCGCGCCGCGCGGCCTGCTGCGGGTGACGGCGCCGGTGGCGTTCGCGCGCCAGCAGCTGGTGCCGCGCCTTGCAGACTTCCTGCGTGCCTACCCGGAAGTGCGCCTGGAGCTGGACATGTCGGATCGCCTGCGCTCGCTCGCGATGGAAGGCTTCGATCTCGCCGTGCGGCACACCGCCGCGCCGCCGGAGACGCACGTGGCGTGGATGCTGGCGCCCACCCGCTCGGTGCTGGTCGCGAGTCGCGCCTACCTGCGCCGCCGCGGCGTGCCGGAACTGCCGCAGGACCTGGCGAAGCACGACTGCCTGCACTACCCGCGGACGCAGGACACGCCCGCCTGGAGCTTCGTGCGCGACGCCGATGGCGAACAGGCGACGGTGCCGGTCAGCGGCCCGTTCGCCGCCAACAACAGCGAAGCGTTGCGCGATGGGGCGGCGACAGGTCTAGGCATCGCGCTGCTGCCGGACTTCAGCGCGCAATCCGGCCTGCAGGCGGGCAGGCTGGTAGAGGTGTTGCCGCAGTGGCGGCCGGTGGGCGCTTTCGGCGAGCGCTTGTATGCGATTCGCCCCTACTCCGCCCATGTGCCGCGCGCGGTGGAGGCTTTCGTCTCCTATCTGCGAGAGGCCTTCGCGGCGGGCTTCGCGGCCTGACGCGGCCGCGCTTCGCTAGCGAATCAGCGCCAGCACTTCATCGAAGCGCGGATGCTCGGCCGTTCGCAGCCACTCGAAGCCGACCATCTCCGTGGTGACGAGTTCCGCGCCGGCGCCGGCCAGGCGGTCGAAGGCCGCATCGCGATTGCGCTCCGTGCGCGAACTGCAGGCATCGGTCACCACCCAGACTTCGAACTCGTCCTCGAGCAGATCGAGGGCGGTCTGCAGCAGGCACACGTGGGCTTCGCAGCCCGCGATCACGATGGTGTTGCGCTCTTCGGCGGCCGCCGCCTTCTGCAAGTGCTTAGGTAGACTGCGTGCATTGCCCTGGGGGGCCTTGGCAGGCGCGCGCAGCCATTCGCCCAACCCCTCTTCCGCCGCGCTGAAATGCATCTTGGCCAGCGTGCGCTGGCACAGGGCGCGGATGTCGGCCAGGTTCTCGCCGAGCTTCGAGGGGTTTTCTTCGGTGCCCCAGACCGGCACCTCGAGCAGGCGGGCCATCCGGCCGAGCCGCACCGCGTTCTCGACCACGGCCTCCGCTTCGAAGATCGCCGGCATCAGGCGCGCCTGGTAGTCGACCAGGACCAGTTGGGATTGCGATGCATCGAGCAGCATGAGGCGGAGTCTTTCACGAAAAAGCGAGGGGGCTAGACCGTACCACCGAACTGAGCGGCCCGATCGGGCCGCTCAGTTCGGCCGCAAGCGCAGCAGCTTGCCGTCGGACTCGTCCGTCAGTACATAGAGCAGCCCGTCGGGCCCCTGCTTCACATCGCGGATGCGCGCCCTGCCGTCCTCCAGCAGCTTGTGCTCGGCGACGACCTTGCCGTCCTTGAGCTCGATGCGATCCAGGTAGCCGAACTTGAGCGATCCCACGAAGAGATTCCCCTTCCAGCCCGTGCCGTAGCGATCGCTGGTCAGGAAGGCCATGCCTGAGGGCGCGATCGAAGGCACCCAGTAGTGCAGCGGCTGCTCCAGCCCGTCCTTGCGCGTGATGCCGTCGCCGATCCTGCCGCCGCCGTAGTTCTCGCCATAGGTGATCACCGGCCACCCGTGGTTGCGGCCAGCCTCGGGGATGTTGATCTCGTCGCCGCCCTGCGGACCGTGCTCGTGCATCCAGAGCTTTCCGTCGAGCGCCAGCGCGGCGCCCTGGCCGTTGCGATGGCCATAGCTCCAGATCTCGGGCAGCGCACCGGCTCGACCGACGAAGGGGTTGTCCGCGGGCACGCTGCCGTCCTTGGCGATGCGCACGAGCTTGCCCAGGTGGTTGTCGAGCTTCTGCGCGTCTTCCTTGCGGCTGAAGCGATCGCCCAGCGTCAGGAACAGGCTGCCGTCCTTGGCCTCGACAATGCGGCAGCCGAAATGGTGGCGGCTGGCGACCTTGGGGCGCTGGCTGAAGATCACCTTCAGGCCTTCGAGACGGCTGCCGTCGGCCGACAGCTGCGCACGCGCCAGGGCCGTACTGTTGGCCGAGCCACCCGCCTCGGGTTCGGAGAAGCAGAAATAGAAGGTCCTGTTCCTGGCGAAGGCCGAGTCCACCAGCACATCCAGCAGCCCGCCCTGGCCGCCGGTGGCGATGGCGGGCAGCCCGGCCACGGGCGCACCCAGCTTGCCGTCGGCACCGACGACGCGAATGCGGCCGGACTTCTCGGTCACCAGGAAGCGGCCGTCGGGAAGAAAGCCCACGCCCCAGGGATTTTCGAGACCCGAAGCGACCACCTCCGGCCGCGGCGCCGCCATCGCGACACCCATTGCGGCGATCGCCAGACCCGAGAGCAACGCAATCCGAAACCGAACCATCTTGAATACTTTCGATGAATTCATGAGAGATCCTTCGAAATGAGTGAAAGCGCACCAGGCGAAAAAGTATCACCCATAACTAAAAACTTTCGCTTTACATCACGGAACAACTTATGGCTGATAACGGAGAGCTTTACATTTCAAAAAATCAGCGAATGTAAAAAACGTAGCCAGGACAATGGGTTGCGTGCAGAATCCCGAATCCGCATGAAATTGACATCGCTATTTGTCATCCATATCCTACGCGCCATGCGATTTCTCCTACCCGCCTGCCTCTTGATTGCATTTGCCGCCCATGCCGCACCGCAACAAGACCGTACCGAAGAACTGGATTCCCTGCTTGCCGACAAGGGGCTGATCAATCAGCTTCAGCAGGTTCGCCAAACCGTCGTCGATCGCACCTCCGATCTGGTCGTTACCGCCATCGGTTTTCTGGGCGTCCCCTACCGCCGCGGCGGCAACACGGTGGAAACCGGCTTCGACTGCAGCGGCTTCGTGCGCGCGATGTACAACCAGACGGTCGGCCACCTGCTCCCGCGCCGCGCCGAAGAACAGGCCGCCGCCACCCAGAAAATCGATCGCAGCGAACTCAAGCCCGGCGACCTCGTGTTCTTCAACACCATGCGCCGCGCGTTCAGCCATGTCGGCATCTACGTCGGCGAAGGCAAGTTCATTCACTCTCCCAAGCCCGGCGCGCAGGTCCGCGTCGAGGACATGAGTGGAAGCTACTGGCAGCGCCGCTTCAGCGGTGCCCGTCGCGTGCAGGCGGCGCAGGGCGAGATCAACGCCAATACGGGCGACTGAGTCGGAGAGTTCACCAAAAAAGAACCCGCCGTCGGCGGGTTCTTTTTTTGGCGGATGCCTTCAGCGTTTGACCGGCGGCAAATCCGTGCAGTGGCCATGCACGGCCTCCGCTGCCAAGCCGATGCTCTCGCCGAGCGTCGGATGCGGGTGGATCGTCTTGCCGATGTCGATCGCGTCAGCGCCCATCTCGATCGCCAGCGCGATCTCGCCGATCATGTCGCCGGCATGCGTGCCGACGATGCCGCCGCCGACGATGCGATGCGATTCGGCGTCGAACAGCAGCTTGGTGAAGCCCTCATCGCGGCCGTTGGCGATCGCGCGACCCGAAGCCGTCCACGGGAACAGGCCCTTCTCGATCTTCACGCCTTCGGCCTTGGCCTGGTCTTCGGTAAGCCCCACCCAGGCGATCTCGGGGTCGGTGTAGGCCACGCTGGGGATCACGCGGGCGTTGAAGGCCGCGCTCGCGAGTTCCTTGTCGCCCTTCTGCTCGCCGGCGATCACCTCGGCCGCCACGTGCGCCTCGTGCACCGCCTTGTGCTCCAGCATCGGCTGGCCGACGATGTCGCCGACGGCGAAGATGTGCGGCACGTTGGTGCGCATCTGGATGTCGACCGGAATGAAGCCGCGGTCGCTGACGTTCACGCCGGCCTTCTCGGCACCGATCTTCTTGCCGTTGGGGCTGCGGCCCACGGCCTGCAGCACCAGGTCGTAGAGCTGCGGCTCCTTGGGTGCCTGCTCGCCTTCGAAGCTGACGCGGATGCCGTCCTTGGTGGCTTCGGCGCCGACCGTCTTGGTCTTCAGCATGATGTTGTCGAAGCGCGGCGCGTTGAGTTTCTGCCAGACCTTGACCAGGTCGCGGTCGGCGCCCTGCATCAGGCCGTCGAGCATCTCGACCACGTCGAGCCGCGCGCCCAGCGTGGAGTAGACCGAGCCCATCTCGAGGCCGATGATGCCGCCGCCCAGGATCAGCATGCGCTTGGGATCGACGCCGAGCTCCAGCGCGCCGGTCGAATCCACCACCCGCGGGTCCTTGGGCATGAAGGGCAGATGCACGGCCTGCGAACCGGCGGCGATGACGCAGTGGCGGAACTTGACCGTCTGTGCCTTGTCGGTGGTGGCCTTGCCGTCGCCCGTGGTTTCCTGCACCTTGACGTGGTACGGATCGACGAACTCGCCGATGCCGCGCACCGTCGTCACCTTGCGCATCTTCGCCATCGCGGAGAGGCCGCCGGTGAGCTTGCCCACCACCTTGTTCTTGCGGCCGAGCAGCTTGGCGCGGTCGACCTTGGGTTCGCCGTAGCTGATGCCGAGGTCGGCGAAATGCTTGACCTCGTCGATCACCGCGGCCACGTGCAGCAAGGCCTTCGAAGGAATGCAGCCGACGTTGAGGCAGACGCCGCCCAGCGTCGCGTAGCGCTCGACCAGCACCACCTTGAGGCCGAGGTCGGCCGCGCGGAAGGCAGCGGAATAGCCGCCGGGGCCGGCGCCCAGCACCAACAGATCGCATTCGAGATCGACCGAGCCGGTGTAGCTCGACGCCACGGCGGGAGCTTGTGCGGGCGCTGGGGCCTGCTTCGGTGCCGCTGCGGCGGGTGCCGGGGCCGGCGCTGCCGGCGCGGGTGCCGGCGCAGCGGCGCCTTCGGCCACATCCAGCGTCAGCACCACCGAGCCTTCGCTCACCTTGTCGCCCACCTTCACGGCCAGCGCCTTGACGACACCGGCATGCGACGACGGGATCTCCATCGAAGCCTTGTCCGACTCCACCGTGATCAGCGACTGCTCGGCCTTCACCGTGTCGCCCACTTTCACTAGCACCTCGATCACCGCGACTTCGTCGAAATCGCCGATGTCCGGCACCTTGATTTGCTGTTCGCTCATTTGGACACCTTCAGTTTGAGTGTGAGAACGTCGATGGGGCCCGCCGAATTGCGATCGAATTCGCAGGCCGCGGCGACGCCGGCTTCCGCGATCTCGCGCGCCGAGCGCGCCTTGTCGTAGGCCGCATGCATGGCGCCGAGCGCAAAGCTGCGTCCCGAGCCGATGCTCCAGAACTGCTTGAACTCGAAGACCTCGCGGTAGCTGTAGATCCCGTAGATGCCGCTCGGGTTGGCGAGCAGCATCGTGAACTGGCTCGATTCGTAGGGATCGTGCTCGTCTTCCTTGGTCTGCAGGAAGAAGGACTCCTTCAACACCGGATGCAGCAGCGTGAAGGTGCGAAAGATCTGGTCCTTGCTGCCGAAGCGCAGCGCATCCGCCGGCTGGGCTGCCAGCGCCTGCTGCAGCACCAGGAAGTGCGCGGCCGCGCCGGCGACGGCGAAGACGCTCTCGCCCTCCGCGTCGGCGACCCGGAAGAGCTTCTGGTTCGCCTCGGCGTTGAACGACAGCCGCGTGTCCCCGAAGGTCACGAGCGCATCGGCCGCCATCACCACTTGACCGCCTTTACGGACGGCCACCACCGTGGTCATAGGAGAACGCGGCGGAAGTCGGCGAGGACCTGGCCCAGGTAAGCGTTGAACCGGGCGGCCGAAGCGCCATCGATGACGCGATGGTCGTACGACAGCGACAGCGGCAGGAGCAGGCGCGGCTGGAAGGCCTTGCCGTCCCACACCGGCTTCGTCGCGCTCTTGGACAGGCCGAGGATCGCGACTTCGGGCGCGTTGATGATGGGCGTGAAGTGCGTGCCGCCGATGCCGCCGAGCGAGCTGATCGAGAAGCAGCCGCCCTGCATGTCGGCCGAGCCGAGCTTGCCGTCGCGCGCCTTCTTGGCGAGCTCGCCCATTTCCTGGCTGATCTGCAGAACGCCCTTCTTGTCGGCATCCTTGAGCACCGGCACCACGAGCCCGTTGGGCGTGTCGGCCGCGAAGCCGATGTGGAAGTACTGCTTGTAGACGAGCTGGTCGCCGTCCAGGCTGGTGTTGAACTCGGGGTACTTCTTCAGCGCCGAAACCACTGCCTTGATCACGAAAGCCAGCATCGTCACCTTGACGCCGGACTTCTCGTTTTCCTTGTTGGTCGAAACGCGGAAAGCTTCGAGCTCGGTGATGTCGGCTTCGTCGTTGTTGGTGACGTGCGGGATCATCACCCAGTTGCGGTGCAGGTTGGCACCGCTGATCTTCTTGATGCGCGACAGGTCCTTGCGCTCGACAGTGCCGAACTTGGTGAAGTCGACCTTGGGCCAGGGCAGCAGGCCGAGCGCTTCACCGCCGCCGCCCGCGGGCGCCTTGGCCGCCGAGGCTTTGGTGCTGGCCGCGCCGCTCATCACCGCGCGAGTGAAGTTCTGGACATCTTCCTGCGTGACGCGGCCCTTGGGCCCGCTGCCCTTGACTTCCTCGAGCGGCACGCCGAGTTCGCGTGCGAACTTGCGTACCGAGGGCGATGCATGCGGCAGCTTGCCGCTGGGGGCGACCGTCGGATCGTGCGCGGGCGGCGCGGCAGCCGGGACAGCGGATACCGCCGGAGCGGCTGCCGGCGCAGGCGCCGATGCGCTCGCCGGCGCAGGCGCCGCGGCCGCCTGCGCCGGAGCGGCGGCAGCGCCGCCGCCCGAACCTTCGACCACCGCGATCAGGTCCCCGATGTTGACCGTGTCACCGACCTTGACCTTGAGTTCCTTCAGCACGCCGGCCGCGGACGACGGAATCTCCATCGAGGCCTTGTCCGACTCGACCGTGATCAGCGACTGCTCTTCCTTGATGGTGTCGCCCGGCTTCACCAGCACCTCGATCACCGCGACATCCTTGAAGTCGCCGATGTCCGGCACCTTGACCTCGACCGGGCCTGTGGCCGCGGCAGCGGCCGGAGCAGCCGCAGCCGGCGCTGGTGCAGCTGCTGCCGGCGCCGGTGCCGCGGCCGGCGGCGCGGATGCAGCAGGTGCCGCAGCTGCGCCCTCGCCTTCGAGCACCAGCACGACCGAGCCTTCCTTGACCTTGCTGCCGACCTGGACCTTGAGTTCCTTCACGACGCCGGCCTGGCTCGACGGAATTTCCATCGAGGCCTTGTCCGACTCCACCGTGATGAGCGATTGCTCGGCCTTTACCGAATCGCCCACCTTTACCAGCACTTCGATCACTGCGACTTCATCGAAATCGCCGATGTCCGGCACCTTGACTTCCACTGTTGCCATAAAGTGTCTCCCGCCCTAGAGGCGCAGTTGATTGTTGGTTGTTGTTTACGCGTAGAGCGGGTTGATCTTTTCAGCGTTGATGCCGTACTTCTTGATCGCCTCTGCCACCTTGGCAGCCGGCACCGTGCCCTCGTCGGCCAGCGCCTTGAGCGCCGCCACCACGATGAAGTGGCGGTTGACCTCGAAGTGCTCGCGCAGCTTGTTGCGGAAGTCGCTGCGGCCGAAGCCGTCGGTGCCCAGGACCCGGTAGGTGCGGCCCTTCGGAATGAAGGGGCGGATCTGTTCGGCGTAGGCCTTCATGTAGTCGGTCGACGCCACGACCGGACCGGTGCTCGCCGAAAGCTGCTCGGCAACGAAGGACAGGCGCGGCTCGTCGGTCGGGTGCAGCAGGTTCCAGCGATCGGCTTCCTGGCCGTCGCGCGTGAGCTCGTTGAAGCTCGGGCAGCTCCACACGGAGGCGCTCACGCCCCAGTCCTTCTCGAGCAGTTCCTGCGCCGCGATGCTCTCGCGCAGGATCGTGCCGCTGCCCAGCAGCTGCACCGTCGGCGCATCCTTGCCCTTCGCGGCCTTGACCGCCGGGGCCTGCTTGCAGAGGTACATGCCCTTGATGATCTGCTCCTCGGTGCCGGGTTGCAGGCCGGGCATCGGGTAGTTCTCGTTCAAGAGCGTCAAGTAGTAGTAGACGTTGTCCTGCTTCTCCACCATGCGCTTCAGGCCGTGGTGCAGGATCACGCCGACCTCGTGCGCGAAGGTCGGGTCGTAGCTCACGCAGTTCGGGATGGTGTTCGCGAGGATGTGGCTGTGGCCGTCTTCGTGCTGCAAGCCTTCGCCGTTGAGCGTGGTGCGCCCCGAGGTGCCGCCCAGCAGGAAGCCGCGCGCCTGCATGTCGCCCGCCGCCCAGGCCAGGTCGCCGATGCGCTGGAAGCCGAACATCGAGTAGTACACGTAGAACGGCACCATGATGCGGTTGTTGGTGCTGTACGAAGTGGCCGCGGCGATCCAGCTCGACATGCCGCCGGCCTCGTTGATGCCTTCCTGCAGGATCTGGCCGCTCTTGTCTTCCTTGTAGTACATGACCTGGTCCTTGTCGACCGGGGTGTACTGCTGGCCATCGGGGTTGTAGATGCCGATCTGGCGGAACAACCCTTCCATGCCGAAGGTGCGCGCTTCGTCAACCAGGATCGGCACCACGCGCGGACCCAGCGCCTTGTCACGCAGCAGTTGCGTGAGGAAGCGCACGTAGGCTTGCGTGGTCGAGATCTCACGGCCCTCGGCTGTGGGCTCCATCACGGCCTTGAAGGTGTCGAGCGCCGGCACGGTGAAGCTCTCGTCGGCCTTGGTGCGGCGATGCGGCAGGTAGCCGCCGAGGGCCTTGCGGCGCTCGTGCAGGTACTTCATCTCGGGCGTGTCGTCGGCCGGCTTGTAGAACGGCAGCTCGGGGATCTGGCTGTCGGGGATCGGGATGTTGAAGCGGTCGCGGAAGGCCCTGATGTCCTCGTCGCCGAGCTTCTTGGTCTGGTGGACCGTGTTCTTGCCCTCGCCGATCTTGCCCATGCCGAAGCCCTTGACGGTCTTGACCAGCAGCACCGTGGGTTGGCCCGTGTGCTTGACGGCCGCATCGAAGGCCGCGTACACCTTCTGCGAATCGTGGCCGCCGCGGCGCAGGTTCCAGATGTCGTCGTCGCTCATCTTGGCGACCATCTCGAGCGTGCGCGGATCCTTGCCGAAGAAGTGCTTGCGCACGTAGGCGCCGTCATTGGCCTTGAACGACTGATAGTCGCCGTCGTTCGTCTCCATCATGATCTTGCGCAGCGCACCGTCCTTGTCGCGTGCCAAGAGCGGATCCCAGCTGCTGCCCCAGATCAGCTTGATCACGTTCCAGCCCGAGCCGCGGAATTCGCCTTCGAGTTCCTGGATGATCTTGCCGTTGCCGCGCACCGGGCCGTCCAGACGCTGCAGGTTGCAGTTGATGACGAAGATCAGGTTGTCGAGCTTCTCGCGCGCGGCCAGGCCGATGGCGCCCAGCGATTCGACCTCGTCCATTTCACCGTCGCCGCAGAACACCCAGACCTTGCGGTTCTCGGTGTTGGCGATGCCGCGGGCATGCAGGTACTTGAGGAAGCGCGCCTGGTAGATCGCCATCAGCGGGCCCAGGCCCATCGAGACGGTGGGGAACTGCCAGAACTCGGGCATCAGCTTCGGGTGCGGATAGCTCGACAGGCCCTTGCCGTCGACTTCCTGGCGGAAGTTGAGCAGTTGCTCCTCGGTCAGGCGGCCTTCGAGGTAGGCGCGTGCATAGATGCCGGGCGAAACGTGTCCCTGGATGTAGAGGCAGTCGCCGCCGTGGTTTTCGCTCTCGGCGTGCCAGAAGTGGTTGAAGCCGGCGCCGAACATGTTGGCCAGCGAGGCGAAGGAGCCGATGTGCCCCCCCAGATCGCCGCCTTCGGCGGGATGGTGGCGGTTGGCCTTCACGACCATCGCCATCGCGTTCCAGCGCATGTAGGCGCGCAGCCGCTCTTCGATCTCAAGATTGCCGGGGCAGCGTTCTTCCTGGTCGGTCTCGATCGTATTCACGTAGGCGGTGTTGGCCGAGAACGGTTTGTCGATGCTGTTCTGGCGTGCATGTTCGAGCAGTTGCTCGAGAAGGAAGTGCGCACGCTCGGGGCCTTCGCTTTCGATGACGGCCGACAGGGCGTCCATCCATTCGCGGGTTTCCTGTGCGTCCGGGTCGTTCGCGGCCGAGCCGTACAGGTTCTCGGGATTTGCCGACATGCTTGTCTCCTTTTGAGGGGGGTTGTGGCTGTAATTTAGTGCCGTATCCGGCAGCGCGCGGGAGTTTCGCACAGAAATATCCAAATTTCAAATAGTGCGTGATGATTTCTTATTATGAAATACATGGATGCTGTCAGAGGTGAAGGTGGCCTCGTTCGAAGTCATGTCACTGCACACAACCACGGTCCGCAGCGGGCCCTTCCCCTAAACTCGCGCGATGCCCTTTTCCTCTCCGATCGCGGTCGCGCGCAGCGCTGTCAACGCGTCGCCGCTGTCCTGGTGGCGGCGCTGGTGGCGCCGGCAGACGCCGGTGCTGCAGGATGCGGTCGCGATGCTGGCGCCGCTGGCGGCGGTGCTGCTTTTTCTTGCAGCCATCGTCGCGGCCTTCTGGTATCTGCGCGCAGAAGAGGTGGAGCGCGAGCAGGAGTCGGTCAAGCGCGATGTGGAGTACGCGCAGCAACGCGTGCGCCTGCGGCTTCTGGAGCGGCAGGAGCAGCTGATGCGCCTGGCGCGCGATGCCTCCAACCGCGAGATCGACGCCACCGAATTCGCGAGCCGCTCGGAGTCGCTCGTGAGCCAGTTTCCCGAGCTTCAGGCGATCAGCTGGATCGACGACCGCCGCCGCTTCAAGGCGGGCTACGCCGCGCCCAGCGTCCATCCGGCACAACAGCATGCCGTGGGCGACGTGCTGCGGCCGGGCGACATCGAGAGCAATTACGCGCTGGCGCGCGAGCTGCGCCAGCCTGTGTTCTCGCAACCGGTGGCCGGCGGCGACCCGCCGTCGATGCTTCAGCTGCACATCCCCTTCTTCGACCAGGGCCTGTTCGCGGGCATGGTGCTGGGCGAGTTTTCGATCGATGGCCTGCTGCGCTACGGCATGCCCTCCGAGGTGTCGGCGCGCTACGCGGTGTCGCTGCTGGATGCCAAGGGCGGTCTGATCGCCGGCAACACGGTTGCCAGCCCGCGCGAGGCCGAGACCCGCCTCCTGCCTTGGTCCGAACAGACCAACGAATACGAAGTCCCGGTCTCGCCGGTGGGCAACGCACTGGTGCTGCGCGCGCAGGCCTACCGCACCTCGCAGGGCGTGGTCGGCAACGGCCTCTTCTGGCTGGTGGGCGCGCTCAGCGTGCTCACGAGCTGGATGCTGATCGGCACCTGGCGCCACACGCGGCGCCGGCTTCAGGCCCAGCAGGCGCTGGTGGCGGAAACCAACTTCCGGCGCGCGATGGAGAACTCCATGCTCACCGGCATGCGCGTGCTCGATCTCGAGGGCCGCATCACCTACGTCAACGCGGCCTTCTGCCAGATGACAGGCTGGGACGAGAGCGAGCTCGTGGGCCAGACGCCGCCCTTCCCCTACTGGCTGGAATCCGATCGCGAGATCATGAACGAGCGGCTCGAGGAAGAGTTGCATGGCCGTGCGCTCCCGGGCGGCTTCCAGGTGCGCGTCAAGCGCAAAAACGGCAGCGTGTTCAACGCCCGCCTCTACGTGTCGCCGCTGATCGATGCGCGCGGCCATCAGACCGGCTGGATGACCTCGATGACCGACATCACCGAGCCCACCCGCATCCGCGAGCAGCTCTCGGCCTCCTACGAGCGCTTCACCACGGTGCTCGAGGCGCTGGACGCCTCGGTGTCGGTGGCGCCGCTCGGCAGCGAGGAACTGCTGTTCGCCAACAAGTTGTACCGGCTCTGGTTCGGCTCCGACACCGTGGGGCACCTGGGCATGGTGGCGCAGGCCGGCGTACCGGCCTCGCACGCGCACGACGACGCACTCGACGACGTCGATCCTTTCGCCGGCCTGCCGATCGACCAGCTGACCGCCGCGCAGCCTGCCAACAACGAGATCTTCGTGCCCGAGCTCGGCAAGTGGCTCGAGGTGCGTTCGCGCTACCTGACCTGGGTCGACGGCCGGCTCGCGCAACTGGTGATCGCCACCGACATCACGCCGCGGCGCGATGCCGAAGACCTGTCGGCCGCGCAGGCCGACCGCGCGCAGGCCGCCAGCCGGCTGATCACCATGGGCGAGATGGCGTCCAGCGTCGCGCACGAGCTCAACCAGCCGCTGACCGCGATCACCAACTACTGCAACGGGATGATGTCGCGCATCCGCGGACAGCAGATCGATTCCGAGGCCCTGCTCGCGGCGCTCGACAAGACCTCCAAGCAGGCGCAGCGCGCGGGCCAGATCATCCAGCGCATCCGCTCCTTCGTGAAACGCAGCGAGCCGAACCGCACGCCGGCCGAGGTCTCGACCATGGTGAGCGAAGCGGTCGAGCTCGCCGGCATCGAGCTCCGCCGCCGCAACGTGCGCCTCAACCACTATGTGGCCGCGCGCCTTCCGGTGGTGCGGGTCGATCCGATCCTGATCGAGCAGGTGATGGTCAACCTGCTGAAGAACGCGGCCGAGTCGATCGACCTGGCCGACCGGCCGCTCGCGCGTCGCAGCGTCGAGCTGCGCGTGCTGCCCAAGGTCATCGACGGCCAGAACGCGGTCGAGTTCTCGGTGCAGGACACCGGCATGGGCCTCGCGCCGGAAGTGATGGATCGGCTCTACGAAGCCTTCTTCTCGACCAAGCCCGAAGGCATGGGCATCGGGCTCAACCTCTGCCGCACCATCGTCGAGTCGCACCGCGGCCGGATGAAGGCGGAGAACATCTACAATGGCCCGGATGTCGTCGGATGCCGTTTCTCCTTCTGGATTCCGGTGTTGGACGCTATTGATTCCGTAGCAAGCAACGAGGCGAAGGTACCTGCATGAGTTTGATTCCCAAGAAGGGCACGGTCTATGTCGTCGATGACGACGAGGCAGTCCGCGATTCGTTGCAATGGCTGCTCGAAGGCAAGGACTACCGGGTTCGCTGCTTCGATTCGGCCGAATCCTTCTTGTCCCGCTACGACCCGCGCGAGGTCGCCTGCCTGATCGTCGACATCCGCATGGGCGGCATGTCGGGCATCGAACTTCAAGACCGCCTGATCGAGCGCCGCTCGCCGCTGCCGATCGTCGTCATCACCGGCCACGGCGACGTGCCGATGGCAGTCGACAGCATGAAGAAAGGCGCCATGGATTTCATCCAGAAGCCCTTCAACGACGATGCGCTCGTAGCGCTGGTCGAACGCATGCTCGAACACGCGCGCGGCGCCTTCGCGCAGCACCAGCAATCGGCCAGCCGCGACGCACTGCTTTCCAAGCTCACCGGCCGCGAGGCGCAGGTGCTCGAGCGCATCGTAGCCGGCCGGCTCAACAAGCAGATCGCCGACGACCTCGGCATCAGCATCAAGACGGTGGAAGCGCACCGCGCCAACATCATGGAAAAGCTCAACGCCAACACGGTGGCCGACCTGCTCAAGATCGCCTTGGGACAGGCGGCGCCCGGCAAGGCAGCCTAGCGGCTATCGTCCCGATAGCGATACCGATCTTCGACGCCTGCGCAAGCGGGCGTTTTTACTTGGAAAATCCAAAACCGATGACAGCTCAACTGATCGACGGCAACGCCCTCTCCCGAACGCTGCGCGCCGAAGTGGCGACGCGGGCCGCGGCGCTCAAGGCCCGCGGCGTCGCGCCCGGGCTGGCCGTGGTCCTGGTCGGGGAGAACCCCGCCAGCCAGGTCTACGTGCGCAACAAGGTCAAGGCCTGTGAAGACAACGGATTGCATTCGGTGCTCGAGAAGTACCCGGCCGAGCTGAGCGAGGCCGAGCTGCTGGCGAGGGTCGAGGCGCTCAACAAGGATCCGGCGATCCACGGCATCCTGGTGCAGCTGCCGCTGCCGGCGCACATCGACGCGCAGAAGGTCATCGAGGCCATCGCCCCCGCCAAGGACGTCGACGGCTTCCACGTCGCAAGCGCCGGTGCGCTCATGACGGGCATGCCCGGCTTCTGGCCTTGCACGCCCTACGGCTGCATGAAGATGTTCGAGTCCATCGGCTATGAACTGCGCGGCAAGCACGCCGTCGTCATCGGCCGCAGCAACATCGTCGGCAAGCCCATGGCGCTGATGCTGCTCGCGAAGAACGCGACCGTCACCATCTGCCACAGCGCCACGCAGGACCTCGGCGCCATCACGCGCCAAGCCGACGTGGTGGTCGCGGCCGTCGGCAAGCGCAATGTGCTCACGGCCGACATGGTCAAGCCCGGCGCCGTGGTGATCGATGTCGGGATGAACCGCAACGACGAAGGCAAGCTCTGCGGCGACGTGGATTTCGCCGGCGTGCGCGAGGTGGCCGGCTGGATCACGCCGGTGCCCGGCGGCGTCGGCCCGATGACCATCACGATGCTGCTCGTCAACACGATCGAGGCGGCCGAACGCGCCGCCGAGGCCACTTGAACTCGAGCCCCCTGCCCGCCATCTGAACAAGACCATGACCAATCCGCTCCTCGACTTCAACGACCTCCCGCTGTTCGACCGGATCAGGCCCGAGCATGTCGCGCCCGCCGTCGATGTGCTGCTCGCCGACGCCGAGGCCGCATTGCAGGCAGCGACCACGCCCGAATTCCCGGCCGACTGGACCGCGATCGCCAAGGTGCTCGACGTCGCCTCGGAGCGTTTCAGCCGCGCCTGGGGCGCCGCGGGCCATCTCAACGCGGTCGCCGACACGCCGGAGCTGCGCGCCGCCTACAACGAAGCGATGCCCCGCGTCACCGCCTTCTGGACCCGCCTCGGCTCCGACGAGCGGCTCTATGCCAAATACAAGGCGATCGATCCGGCGACCCTGAATCCCGAGCAGCGCCAGGCGCACCTCTACGCCGTGCGCAACTTCGTGCTCGGCGGCGCCGAATTGCAGGGCGAGGCGAAGAAGCGCTTTGCGGAAATCCAGGAACGCCAGGCCGAGCTGAGCCAGAAGTTCAGCGAGAACGCGCTCGACGCGACCGATGCGTTCGCGTACTACACCCAACTCGGCGAACTCGAGGGCCTGCCGGAAGACGTGGTCAGCGCGGCGCGCGCGGCGGCCGAAGCCGAGGGCAAGGAAGGCTACAAGCTCACGCTGAAGATGCCCTCCTACCTGCCGGTCATGCAGTTCGCCAGGAGCAGCGCCCTGCGCGAGAAGCTCTATCGCGCCTACGTCACGCGCGCCAGCGAATTCGGTGACCCCGCCTTCGACAACACCGAACTGATCCGCGAGATCCTCGCGCTGCGCCAGGAGGAAGCGAAGCTCCTGGGCTATCCCAACTTCGGCGAGCTTTCCATCGTGCCCAAGATGGCGGAATCGGCCGGACAGGTCATCAAGTTCCTGCGCGATCTCGCGGCCAAGGCCAAACCCTACGGCGAGCGCGACCTGGCCGACCTGCGCGTGTTCGCGGCGCAGCAACTCGGCATCGTCGACCCGCAACCCTGGGACTGGAGCTACATCGGCGAGAAGCTCAAGGAAGCGCGCTACGCCTTCAGCGAGCAGGAGGTCAAGCAGTACTTCACCGCGCCGAAGGTCATGGCCGGCCTGTTCAAGATCGTCGAGACGCTGTTCGAGGTGTCGATCCATCGCGACAGTGCGCCCGTGTGGCATCCGAGCGTCCAGGTCTACCGCATCGAACGCGCGGGGCAGAAGGTCGGCCAGTTCTATCTCGATCCGGCGGCCCGTGCCGCCAAGCGCGGCGGCGCCTGGATGGATGATGTGCGCGCCCGCTGGCTCAGGCCCGACACCGGCGCGCTGCAGACGCCGGTCGCGCAACTGGTCTGCAACTTCGCCGAGGGCGTCGACGGCAAGCCGCCGCTGCTTACGCACGACGACGTGACGACGCTGTTCCACGAGTTCGGCCACGGGCTGCACCACATGCTCACGCAGGTCAACGAGCGCGACGTCTCGGGCATCAGCGGGGTCGAGTGGGACGCCGTCGAGCTGCCGAGCCAGTTCATGGAGAACTTCTGCTGGGAGTGGGATGTTCTGGCGCACATGACCTCGCACGTCGACACCGGCGAACCGCTGCCGCGCGCGCTGTTCGACAAGATGACCGCGGCCAAGAACTTCCAGAGCGGCCTGCAGACGCTGCGCCAGATCGAGTTCTCGCTGTTCGACATGCTGCTGCACACTGAATACGACGCCGCCGGCGCCCAGCCGGGCGACGTGATGGCGCTGCTCGGCAAGGTGCGCGACGAGGTCGCGGTGATGCCTTCGCCACCCTTCAGCCGCACGCCCAACACCTTCAGCCACATCTTCTCGGGCGGCTACGCGGCCGGCTACTACAGCTACAAGTGGGCCGAGGTGCTGAGCGCCGACGCCTACGCGGCCTTCGAGGAAACCGCCGGCGCCAATGGAGAGCCGAGCATCGAGACCGGCCGCAAATACCGCCAGGCCATCCTCGAGGCCGGCGGCAGCCGCAGCGCGATGGAGTCCTTCAAGGCCTTCCGGGGCCGCGAGCCGCAGCTCGATGCGCTGCTGCGACACCAGGGAATGACCGAGGCGCAGCCGGCCTGAGATGGCGCGGCGCCCGCGCGGCCTGAGATACTCCGCTCCATCGGATCACGAAAGTCATCGATGAAGCTCAACGCACATCTCTCAGGCCTCGCCCTGCTGCTCGCCGCCGGCGCCGCCCTGGCGCAGCCGGTCTACCGCCATGTCGACAAGAACGGCAAGGTCACCTTCTCGGACCAGCCGCCTGCCGCCAATGCGCAACCCGCGACGCCGCGCGGCGGCAGCGCGGCGGGTGCCAGCGCCGGCCTGCCCTACGAGCTGCGGCAGGTTGCGCAACGGTACCCGGTCACGCTCTACACCAGCGACGAGTGCGGGCCCTGCGGCGCGGGCCGCTCGCTGCTGGTGACACGCGGAATCCCCTTCGACGAACGGACCATCAAGAGCAACGAGGACGTGGAGGCGCTGCAGCGCTTGAGCGGCCAGGCCTCGCTGCCGCTGCTGTCCATCGGCACGCAGCAGCTCAAGGGTTTTTCGGATGCCGAGTGGTCGCAGTATCTCGACGCGGCCGGCTATCCCAAGAGCGCCCAGTTGCCGGCGAGCTACCGCAATCCGCCGGCGCAGCCCCTTGTGGCTGCCCAGCCAGCGCCTGCGGCGCAGCCCCAGCGTGCTGCGCCTGCGCCATCTACCCCGCCGCCGCCTGCTGCGACCGGCCCGACACCGAGCAATCCGGCCGGCATCAAGTTCTGAATCAATAGCCCCCACGCTCCGTCGCTTCGCGTACTCGTTGCCCCCCGAGGGGGCCGCAGGCCGCCTTGGGGCGGCCCGGCGCCGGCCTGACCCTCGCTCAGTCGAAGCGAAGCGTCTGCACGCCGGACGGCGTGCCCAGCAGACACACGTTGGCCCGTTGGTGGGCGAAAACCCCCACGGTGACCACGCCGGGCCATTGATTCACTTCGCTCTCGAAGCCCAGGGGGTCGGTGATCCGGAGGCCCGTCACGTCGATGATGTGCTGGCCGTTGTCGGTGACCAGCGCCACGCCGTCCTTCTCGCGCACCTGGGCCATGCCGCCGAGCCGCGCGAACTGCCGTATCACGCGCTGCGCCGCCATCGGGATCACCTCGACCGGCAGCGGGAATGCGCCGAGCGTGTTCACGCGCTTGGAAGAATCTGCAATGCAGACGAAGCGCCTGGACTGGGCGGCGACGATCTTTTCGCGCGTGAGCGCGGCGCCACCGCCCTTGATCATGTAGCCGCGGCCGTCGATCTCGTCGGCGCCGTCGATGTACACAGCCAGTTCCTCGACCTCGTTGCTGTCGAACACCGGGATGCCCAGCGCATGCAGGCGTTCGGTCGACGCCACCGAGCTGGACACCGCGCCGCGGATGTCGCCCTTGATCGTCGCCAGCGCGTCGATGAACTTGTTCACCGTCGAGCCGGTGCCGACGCCGACGATCTCTCCCTTCACCACGTGGGCGAGCGCGGCGCGGCCGACCTGCGCCTTGAGTTCGTCCTGGGTCAGGGCCGATGCGGGAGCGGGGGAAGTCATCGGAGAGAATCCTTGGGGCTACGAAGTCCAGAATTATCCGATGTCCCTGCTGCTCCCCTCCTCTCTTTACGGTCTTGCCCGACCTTTCCTCTTCGGCTTCGATCCCGAGCACGCCCATGAGCTGACGCTCGACGCGCTCGCGCGCACGCAGAACACGCCGCTGGCCTGCGTCTATGCGGCGCCCCGCATCGAGGACCGGCGCACGCTCGCCGGCCTCTCGTTCCCGAACCGGGTCGGGCTCGCTGCCGGACTCGACAAGAACGCCCGCTGCATCGATGCCTTTGCCGCCATGGGCTTCGGCTTCGTCGAAGTCGGCACGGTCACGCCGAAGGCGCAGCCGGGCAATCCGAAGCCGCGCATGTTCCGCCTGCCGCAGCGTGACGCGCTGATCAACCGGCTCGGCTTCAACAACGAAGGGCTCGAGGCCTTCCTGGCCAACGTGCAGCGCGCGCGCTTTCGCCGCAACGGCTCCAAGCGGCCGATGCTGCTGGGGCTCAACATCGGCAAGAACGCCGCGACGCCGATCGAGCGTGCAGTCGACGACTACCTTGTCTGCCTCGACGGCGTCTACCCGCATGCCGACTACGTGACGATCAACATCTCCAGCCCCAACACCGCCAATCTGCGTTCGCTCCAGAGCGACGAGGCGCTCGATGCGCTGCTCGGGGCGGTGGCGGACAAGCGCGCTGCGCTCGCCGCACGGCATGGCAAGCGGGTTCCGCTGTTCGTGAAGATCGCACCGGATCTCGACGAGGCCCAGGTTCGGGTGATCGCGGCCACGCTGCGCCGCCACGGCATGGACGGCGTGGTCGCCACCAACACCACGCTGGCGCGTGACGCGGTGACGGGCCTGCCGCATGCGAACGAAGCCGGCGGCCTCTCGGGTGCGCCGGTCAGGGAAGCGAGCAATCGCGTGATCCGCCAGCTGCGATCGGCACTGGGCAGTGATTTTCCGATCATCGGCGTCGGCGGCATCCTGAGCGCCGCCGATGCCGAGGCCAAGATCGCCGCCGGCGCCGATCTCGTGCAGATCTACACCGGGCTGATCTACCGGGGCCCGGCGCTGGTGCGCCAGGCAGCTCAGGCACTGCGCAAGCGCAGCGCCTGAGCGTCTTCCCGGATGATCAGCGCATCCGCCACAGCACCGGCACGACGATGGCCGCCCAGCGCAGCAGGCGGCGCGGACCGAGCACCGCCACGGCCGCCGCGGTCACGACGCCGGTCGCCACCGGATGCTCGCGCGCGATCCGCAGCGCTGCGGCGCCGGGGGACTCGTCATCAGGCGGCGCGTCGGCCTTCTTCGACGACGCGCCCTGCAGCGTCGCGATGCGCTCGCGCTGGCGCGCGATGCGCTCGAGCAGTTCTTCGCGGCTCTGGGGCCTGGGCTCACGCGGTGGCGCTTCGGCCTCGTCGCCGAGACCGAAGCGGTCTTGAACCCATTCCCAATCGCGCTCGAACTCGTGGCGTGCGGGGCCGAAGGCTTCCGAGGTCTTGCGCAAGGTGCTCATCAACGCCACGGCCGCAACCAGCCAGAGCGCGATCCATATCGCCGCCACTGCCCAGGCGGCCGCAACGCGGTTCGGCGTCTCCCAGAAATGCACGACCACCGCCACCGACAGCAAGGCGACGGCGACCGTCGTGAGCCCGATCACCGCGATCACCAGGACCAGCATCAGCTGCAGGCGCTGCTTTTCTTCTTCCCATGCCAGCTGCAGCAGCTGGACACGGTCTTCGGCTGCCAGGGCGCCTTCGCTGGCTGCGATGCGCAGCCGGCGAAGGCGCGAGTCCAGCCCGAACAGGGACAACAGCCTCATGCGAGGCCCCCGAGGACCTCGCGCCGGCCGAATCGGCGAGGCTCAGCGGCGACCAAGCAGCAAACCCACCAGCACACCCACCGCCAAGGCGGCACCGGCGATTTGCCACGGCTCGTCATGGGCGTAGGCATTGGCGGAGTTGGCCGCTTCACGCGCCTTCTTGGCGGCGAGCTTGCTCTTCTCGGCCGCGAGCTCGCGTGCGATCGCCAGTTTGCTGTCGATGCGCTGGCGCAGGGCCTTGATGTGCGGCAAGGTGTCGAGGTCCTTGCTGGCGAGCACACCGCGAACGTCGCTGGCGATGTCTTCGGCCACGGCGTTGGCAGCCGCTTCGAGATTTGAGGATGCAGTCATTGAAATCTTCCCTCAGTGGATTGCACCGGCACCGTGCCGGCGGCTTCACGCCGGCAAGCGGCGTGGCGTTCCATGGTACATGGCCGCGCGGGTCTACGGCAGCAATGCGGCCACATGCCGGCCGATCGCGAGGCTGCTGGTGAGCCCCGGCGACTCGATGCCGAACAGATTGACCAGCCCCGGAACGCCGTGCGTGGCCGGGCCCTCGATCAGAAAATCGCGCGCCGCCTCGCCCGGGCCGGACACCTTCGGCCGGATGCCGGCGTACCCGGGGATGAGCGCGCCGTCCGGCAACGCCGGCCAGTACTTGCGCACCTCGGCATAGAAGCCGTCGCCGCGCTTCGGATCGACCACCAGGTCGTCGGGTGAATCGACCCACTGCACGTCGGGGCCGAACTTGGCCTGGCCGCCCAGATCGAGCGTCAAGTGCACGCCCAGGCCTGCCGCTTCGGGCACCGGGTAGATCAAACGACTGAAAGGCGCGCGGCCCGCCAGCGTGAAGTAGCTGCCCTTGGCGAAATGGGCCGACGGCACTGCGCTCGCAGGCAAACCGTCGAAGCGCCGTGCGAGTGCGGGCGCGGCGAGACCGGCCGCGTTCACGACGCTGTTGCAACGCAGGGCGGTGCCGTCCTGGGCCACCAAGACGACGACGCCGTGCGCGCACTCTGCGCGCACGACCGCTGACTTGAGGGCGAGGACGCCGCCCGCATGCTCGAGATCGCCCTGCAGGCTCAGCATCAGCGCATGGCTGTCGACGATGCCGGTGCTCGGCGAATGCAGAGCGGCCAGGCATTCGAGCTGCGGCTCCATCGCGCGCGCCTGCTCCCGCGTGAGCAGCACGAGATCGTCGACGTCATTGGCCCGCGCCTTGGCGGCGATCGCGTCCAATTGCGCGACCTGCGTCGGCGCCGTGGCCACGATCAGCTTGCCGCAGCGCCGGTGCGGCAGGCCGCGCTCGGCCGCGTAGTCGTAGAGCAACTGCTTGCCTTCGACGCACAGACGCGCCTTGAGCGAACCCTCGGGGTAGTAGATGCCCGCGTGGATCACCTCGCTGTTGCGGGAGCTGGTGCCGGTGCCGATGGCGCCTTCGGCCTCGAGCACGACCACCTCGCGGCCTTTGAGCGCAAGCGCTCGGGCAACGGCCAGGCCCACGACACCGGCGCCGATGACAGCGCAATCGAATTCATCCATCCGGCGAGCTTAGCGGGCCCGCGCCCGCCAGGTTCACTCCGGCTGGGCGGGGAACGGGTTTTCGGGATCCGAAGGACCGCCCGGCGGGGTGGCGGGACCTTCGTCCGGCTCGACCGGAAGCTCCGGCACGTCAGGCGGATCGGAGGTGATGGGCGTCGGAAGATCGGGACTCGTGGCCATGGTCGCTTCTCCTTTCCCTAGCGTTCTACGCGCTTTGCGGCGCGCGACAAGCAGCGCACTGCCGCAGTTGGCGTCGGCACCAGCCGACACAACAAACAGGATAAGGAAAAAGGAAATTGGTGGGCGGTGGAGGCTTCGAACCTCCGACCCCAGCAGTGTGAATGCTGTGCTCTACCCCTGAGCTAACCGCCCCTCGACGCCATCGGCGTCGAATCAAATGATGTCCGACGCTCGGTGCGCCAGATGGATTTTCGTGCCGTGTGGCGCGAAGCCCGCAATTATGCCACAGCGTTTCCGTCGATTTGCCGGAAAAGCGTTTGGCCTTTGCTGGATTTGTCGAGCTGCAGCAGCAGTTCTTCGTGGGCGGCGAGTTCGTGCTCGGTCGCCACCAGCACGGGCAGTTCGATGCTGCGCAGATCGATCATCACCACCGTGCCCGTGGTCGGCTCGTTCGATGCGACGTCGATCAGGAGCGCATCCTGGCCGCGCGTCAGGTTGATGTAGACGTCGGCCAGCAACTGCGCATCCAGCTTGGCGCCGTGGAAGGTGCGGTTCGAGCGGTCGACGCCGAAGCGGTCGCACAGCGCGTCCAGCGAATTGCGCTTGCCAGGGTAGACCGCCTTCGCCATCGCCAGCGTATCGGTGACTTCGCCGACGAAACTGCGCAGCGGCGACAGGCCGGCAAGCTCGAATTCCTTGTTGAGGAAGCCGACGTCGAAGGCCGCGTTGTGGATGATCAGCTCGGCATCGCGCAAGTACTCGACGATGTCGTTCGCGAGCGTGACGAACTTCGGCTTGTCGCGCAGGAAATCGGTCGTCAGTCCGTGGACCTTGAGCGCGTCTTCGTGGCTCTCGCGCTCCGGATTGAAATAGATGTGCAGGTCGTTGCCGGTGAGCTTGCGATTGAACAGCTCGACGCAGCCGAGCTCGATGACGCGGTCGCCGTTCTCTGCCGAAAGTCCTGTGGTTTCGGTGTCCAGGACGATCTGGCGCGTCATCAGTGGTTTTCCTTGGCGTGGTTGATCGAATATTTCGGAATCTCGACCGTCAGATCGGTCTGCCCCAGTATCGCCTGACAGCTCAGCCGTGACTGCGGCTCGAGTCCCCAGGCGCGGTCGAGCAGGTCTTCCTCGCCCTCTTCCGCCTCGTTCAACGATTCGAGCCCCTTGCGCACCACGACGTGGCAGGTGGTGCAGGCGCAGCTCATCTCGCAGGCGTGTTCGATATGGATGTGGTTCTCGAGCAGCGCCTCGCAGATCGAGGTGCCGGCCGGCGCGCTGATCTCGGCGCCCTGCGGGCAATACTCGGAATGAGGAAGGATCTTGATCGTGGGCATTGAGGGTTCTAGAGAGATTCGATCTGGCGGCCCGAGAGCGCACGCGCGATGCCCGCATTCATTCGCTCGGCGGCAAAGGCTTCGGTGCCATCCGCCAATGCCTTGGTCGCGGCTTCGACGACCGCTGCGTCGTTGGCTGTTCGCGCCTCGCGCAGCGCGGCCATCAGCGCCTCGATCGCCCCGCGCTCCTCGGCGCTCAGGAGCTCGCCATCGGCATTCAGCGCGCTCTGCGTGGCCAGCAGCATGCGATCGGCATCCACGCGCGCCTCGACCAGCGCACGCGCCTGCATATCCTGCTCCGCGGTCGAGAAGCTTTCCTGCAGCATGGACGCGATCTGGTCGTCGGAAAGGCCGTAGGACGGCTTCACCGTGACGCTCGCTTCCACGCCGCTGCCTTGCTCCTTCGCGCTCACGCTGAGCAGCCCATCGGCATCGACTGTGAAGGTGACGCGGATGCGTGCGGCGCCCGCAGCCATCGGCGGAATCCCGCGCAGCTCGAAACGCGCGAGGCTGCGGCAATCGGCGACCAGGTCGCGCTCGCCCTGCACCACGTGCAGTGCCAATGCGGTCTGGCCGTCCTGGTAGGTCGTGAAGTCCTGCGCCATGGCCGTCGGGATGGTCTGGTTGCGTGGCACGATGCGCTCGACCAAGCCGCCCATGGTCTCGATGCCGAGCGAGAGTGGAATCACGTCGAGCAGCAGCAGGTCGTCGGCGCCGCCGTTGCCGGCGAGCTGGTTGGCCTGGATCGCGGCGCCGAGCGCGACGACTTCGTCGGGGTTCAGGTTGATCAGCGGCTCGCGGCCGAAGAATGCGGCGACGGCATGCCGAATCTGCGGCATGCGCGTGGCACCGCCGACCAGCACGATGCCCTGCAGCTCGCCCGGCTGGAGCCGGGCATCGCGCAGCGCCTTGCGCACGGCCGCGATGGTGCGTGCGGTGAGGCTGGCGGTGGCGGCCTCGAACTGCTCGCGCCGGATTTCGACGCGCAGCGGGGTGTCTGCCACGTCCGCCGCGAAAGTGGCGGATTCGGCAGCCGTCAGCGCCTCCTTGGCGGCCCGCGCGGCCACCAGCAGCATGGCCTTGTCGACGTCGCTTTGCGCCTCGAGACCGGCTTGCGCCAGCACGAGATCGGCGAGCGCATGGTCGTAGTCGTCGCCGCCGAGCGCCGAGTCGCCGCCGGTGGCGATGACTTCGAACACGCCCTGCGTGAGCCTCAGGATCGAGATGTCGAAGGTGCCGCCGCCGAGGTCGTAGACCGCGTAGACGCCCTCGCTCGCGTTGTCCAGGCCGTAGGCGATCGCGGCCGCCGTCGGTTCGCTGATCAGGCGCAGCACGTTGAGCCCGGCAAGCTGGGCCGCATCCTTGGTGGCTTGGCGCTGGCCTTCGTCGAAGTACGCGGGCACGGTGATCACGGCCCCGTAGAGCTCGTCGTCGAAGGTGTCCTCGGCCCGATAGCGCAAGGTCGCGAGGATTTCGGCGCTCACCTCGACCGGCGACTTCTCGCCGGCCGCGGTCTGCACCTTGGCCATACCCGCATCGCCGCTCAGGCGGTAGGCCATGGCATCGCGGTTGACGATGTCCTGCACGCCGCGCCCCATCAGCCGCTTGACCGAGGTGATGACGTTGGCCGGGTCGACGGCACGCGCGGCCAGCGCATCGAAGCCGATCTGGCGGCGATCCTTGTCGAGGTAGCGCACGGCCGACGGCAGCACCACGCGGCCTTCGGCGTCGGGCAGGCATTCGGCCACGCCGCTGCGCACCGCCGCCACCAGCGAATGCGTGGTGCCGAGGTCGATGCCGACCGCGATGCGGCGCTGGTGCGGATCCGGCGCCTGGCCGGGTTCTGAAATCTGGAGCAATGGCATCAGGCCTCCCGCCGGGCCGCCCCGAGGGGGGCCTGCGCCCCCTCGGGGGGCAGCGAATACACGAAGTGATGAACGTGGGGGCAATTCATCCCGCTATTGTCCCCACTGCTCGGACTTGGCTTCGATGTCCTGTGCAAAGCGCTCTATGAACATGAGGGCTCTCACCTGGCGCGCCGCGCCGGGGTAATCGCCTTTCTCGTCGATCAGCCAGTCGAGCGAGGACAGCGCACGAGCGCGGCCAACCTCGACCTCCGCGCGCAGCTTGTCGAGCGCGGCGGCGTCGCGCGCGTCATCGAGCTCCTCCCGCCATTCCATCTGCTGATGGAGGAAATCCGGGGGCATCGCCGTGTTTTTCTCGGCATCGATGGGGGAGCCGTTCAGCGCGCACAAATAGCTCGCCCGCTTGATCGGGTCCTTGAGCCGCTGATAGGCCTCATTGATGCGCACCGACCACTGCATCGCGACACGCTGTGCCGCAGCGCCCTGGGCCGCAAAGCGATCGGGGTGCGCCTCGCGCTGCAGTTCCTTCCAGCGCGCGTCCAGCGCGGCACGGTCCTGCGCAAAGCGGGCAGGCACGGCGAAAAGTTCGAAGTCGGTGTCGTTCAGGTTCATGGCGATAAAAAGCCGCCAGCACATGACATGGTGGCGGCTCGGGCGCGAAGCCGATCGGAAATCAGATGCGGAAGCTTTCGCCGCAGCCGCAGCGGTCGCGTTCGTTCGGGTTGTTGAACTTGAAGCCCTCGTTGAGGCCTTCCCGCACGAAATCCAGCTGCGTGCCGTCGATGTACGCCAAGCTCTTGGGGTCGACCAGCACTTTCACGCCATGGTCTTCGAACACGACATCTTCGGGCGCCAGTTCGTCCACGTACTCGAGCTTGTAGGCCAGGCCCGAGCAGCCCGTGGTCTTGACGCCCAGCCGCACGCCCACGCCCTTGCCCCGCTTCCCGAGGTAGCGGGTGACGTGGCGCGCGGCCGATTCGGTGAGGGTCACAGCCATGTCAGTGAGCAGCTTCCGTGCTTGCCACGGTAGCGCCGTGCTTGGCCTTGTAGTCGCTGACGGCCGCCTTGATCGCGTCTTCCGCGAGGATCGAGCAGTGGATCTTGACCGGCGGCAGCGCCAGTTCTTCGGCGATCTGCGCATTCTTCAGCGCGGCCGCTTGGTCGAGGGTCTTGCCCTTGACCCATTCGGTCACGAGGGAAGAGGACGCGATCGCCGAGCCGCAACCATAGGTCTTGAAGCGCGCGTCTTCGATCACACCGGTTTCCGGGTTGACCTTGATCTGCAGCTTCATGACGTCGCCGCACGCCGGTGCGCCGACCATGCCCGTGCCCACCGAGTCGTCGCCCTTTTCGAAGGAGCCGACGTTGCGGGGGTTTTCATAGTGGTCGATGACCTTGGATGAATATGCCATGGGTGTACCTCTCAGTCTTTGTTCAATGCGCCGACCACTGGATCGTGCTGATGTCGATGCCGTCCTGGAACATTTCCCACAGGGGGCTCAGCTCGCGGAGCTTGGCGACGTTGTGCTTGATGGTGGAGATCGCGTAGTCGATTTCTTCCGCGGTCGTGAAGCGGCCGATCGTCATGCGCAGGCTGCTGTGCGCGAGCTCGTCGCTACGGCCGAGCGCGCGCAGCACATAGCTGGGCTCCAGGCTGGCCGAGGTGCAGGCCGAACCGCTCGACACCGCCAGGCCCTTGATGCCCATGATCAGCGACTCGCCCTCGACATAGTTGAAGCTCATGTTGAGGTTGTGCGGCACGCGGTGTTCGAGGTCGCCGTTGATGAAGACCTGCTCGACGTCCTTCAGGCCGTTGAGCAGGCGCTGCTGCAAGGCACGCGCCTTGACAATGTCTTCCTTCATCTCGAGCTTGGCAAGGCGGAAAGCCTCGCCCATGCCGACGATCTGGTGGGTGGGCAGAGTGCCCGAGCGCATGCCGCGCTCATGGCCGCCGCCGTGCATCTGGGCTTCCAGCCGCACGCGCGGCTTGCGACGCACGTACAGCGCGCCGATGCCCTTGGGGCCGTAGGTCTTGTGCGAAGCCAGGCTCATGAGGTCGATCGGCAGGTTCTTGACGTCGATCTCGACCTTGCCGGTGGCCTGCGCCGCATCGACGTGGAAGATCACGCCCTTTTCGCGGCAGATGTTGCCGAGCGTCACCACGTCCTGGATCACGCCGATCTCGTTGTTCACGAACATCACGCTCGCGAGGACGGTGTCGGGGCGAATCGCGGCCTTGAAGACCTCGAGATCGAGCAGGCCGTTTTCCTGCACGTCCAGGTAGCTCACTTCGAAGCCCTGGCGCTCGAGTTCACGCATGGTGTCGAGCACGGCCTTGTGCTCGGTCTTGACCGTGATCAGGTGCTTGCCCTTGCCCTTGTAGAACTGCGCCGCGCCCTTGAGCGCGAGGTTGTTCGACTCGGTGGCGCCCGAAGTCCAGACGATTTCGCGCGGGTCGGCGCCGATCAGGTCGGCCACGTCGGCACGCGCCTTCTCGACGACCTCCTCCGCTTCCCAGCCCCAGGCGTGGCTGCGCGATGCCGGGTTGCCGAAGTGCTCTCGCAACCAGGGAATCATCGCGTCGACGACGCGCGGATCGACCGGCGTCGTCGCGCCGTAGTCGAGATAGATCGGGAAATGAGGAGTGACGTCCATGGCTGGCTCAGGCTGGCGGGGGTTTATCTTTGTCGAAACGGGGTCAAAGCGGATCGAGCGGCGCCGCGAGGCGCCCCCGATCACGACTTGGCGAAGACGTTGCCCAGTGCGAACACCGAATTCGGGGCGTTGACCCGGATCGGCTTGACCACCGGCTGGCTCGAAATCGCGCGCTTGACCGCCGGCTTGTTCTCGATCTGCACGCCCTTGGCGAGCTGGTCGTCCACCAGCTTCTGCAGTGTGACGGAATCGAGGAACTCGACCATGCGCTGGTTCAGCGATGCCCACAGCTCATGGGTCATGCAACGGCCGGCTTCACCCAGGCAGTTTTCCTTGCCGCCGCATTGCGTGGCATCGATGGGTTCATCGACGGAAACAATGATGTCGGCCACGGTGATATCCGCTGCCTTGCGGCCGAGCGAATAGCCGCCGCCGGGGCCGCGGGTCGACTCGACCAACTCGTGACGGCGCAGCTTGCCGAACAGCTGTTCGAGGTACGAAAGGGAAATCTGCTGCCGCTGGCTGATCGCGGCCAGCGTGACCGGACCGGTGTTCTGGCGCAGCGCCAGATCGATCATGGCTGTGACCGCAAAACGGCCTTTGGTAGTGAGACGCATCGCAAGCTCCTTTGAGTGCTTACCGTTGAAATGACACCGCGGCTGTTGTGGGCTTCGGTGACGCCGTCTCCGCCCTTCCCGACCCACTTTCCGCTGGTGATCCAGTCGGTAGGAGCCGGTTCTTCATCGCGAAGTTCGTTTGCTTGAGTAATTCGCTCAAGTATAGCAGAAGGCCCTTCGGCTTGCTCGGGTAAACCCGATTGAAAGCTCCAAATGACGATCAGGAGCCCGCCTCGCCCGCGGACGGTATTGTGATGTTGTCCCTGCCGGGCGCGCCGAAAGCCTGCTCGCGCAACAACGCCAGTTGGTCGCGCACCCGGGCGGCCTTCTCGAACTCGAGGTTGCGCGCATGTTCCAGCATGAGCTTTTCCAGCCGCTTGATCTCGCGCGCGACATCCTTTTCGGACATGTCCTCGACCTTCGCGCGCTCGAGATCGCGCTTGGCGGCTTCCTTGGTCGATTTTTCGCTGTAGACGCCGTCGATCAGGTCGCGCACCTGTTTCACGATGCTGCGCGGCGTGATGCCGTGGGCCTCGTTGTGGGCGATCTGCCGCGCGCGCCGCCGCTCGGTCTCGCCGATGGCTTTGGTCATCGAGTCGGTCATTCGGTCGGCATACAGGATGGCCTTGCCGTTCAGATTGCGCGCCGCCCGGCCGATGGTCTGGATCAGCGAACGCTCGGCGCGAAGAAAACCTTCCTTGTCGGCATCGAGGATCGCCACCAGCGACACCTCGGGAATATCGAGGCCTTCGCGCAGCAAGTTGATGCCGACCAGCACGTCGAAGGCCCCGAGCCGCAGATCGCGCAGGATCTCGACGCGCTCTACCGTGTCGACATCGCTGTGCAGGTAGCGCACCTTGACGCCGTTGTCGCTCAGGTAGTCGGTCAACTGCTCGGCCATGCGCTTGGTGAGCGTGGTGATCAGCACGCGCTCGTTCTTGTCGACGCGCAGCCGGATTTCCTGCAGCACGTCGTCCACCTGGTGGGTAGCGGGGCGGACCTCGACTTCCGGGTCGATCAGCCCGGTCGGCCGCACCAGCTGCTCGACCACGTTGCCGGCGTTGTCCTTTTCGTATTGCGCAGGCGTAGCGGAGACGAAGATGCACTGCCGCATGCGCGTTTCGAACTCGTCGAACTTGAGCGGCCGATTGTCGAGCGCCGACGGCAGCCGGAAGCCGTATTCGACCAGCGTGGTCTTGCGCGCGCGGTCGCCGTTGTACATGCCGCCCAGCTGGCCGATCATCTGGTGGCTCTCGTCGAGGAACATCAGCGCGTCCTTCGGCAGGTAGTCGGTCAGCGTCGCGGGCGGTTCGCCCGGCGCGGCGCCCGAGAGATGGCGGGTGTAGTTCTCGATGCCTTTGCAGTGGCCGATCTCGGCCAGCATTTCGAGATCGAAGCGCGTGCGCTGCTCCAGCCGCTGCGCCTCGACCAGCTTGCCCTGGCTCACGAACTCCTTGAGCCGGCCGTCGAGCTCGATCTTGATGGTCTCGACCGCGCTCAGCACCTTGTCGCGCGGCGTCACGTAGTGGCTCGAGGGGTACACCGTGAAGCGCGGGATCTTCTGCCGGATGCGCCCCGTGAGCGGATCGAAGAGCTGCAGCGTCTCGATCTCGTCGTCGAACAGCTCGATGCGGATCGCCAGCTCGCTGTGCTCGGCCGGAAACACGTCGATCGTGTCGCCGCGCACGCGGAAGGTGCCGCGCGAAAAATCCTGCTCGTTGCGCGTGTACTGCATGCGAATCAGCCGGCCGATCACGTCGCGCTGGCCGATCTTGTCGCCGGTGCGCATGATGAAGCGCATCTGCGTGTAGTCCTCGGGCGTGCCGATGCCGTAAATCGCGCTCACCGTGGCCACGATGACGGTGTCGCGCCGCTCCAGCACGCTCTTGGTCGCCGACAACCGCATCTGCTCGATGTGCTCGTTGATCGAGCTGTCTTTCTCGATGAACAGGTCGCGCTGCGGCACGTAGGCCTCGGGCTGGTAGTAGTCGTAGTAGCTCACGAAGTACTCGACCGCGTTCTTCGGAAAGAATTCGCGGAACTCGCTGTAAAGCTGCGCGGCCAGCGTCTTGTTGGGCGCGAACACGATGGCCGGCCGGCCCAGCCGCGCGATCACGTTGGCCATGGTGAAGGTCTTGCCCGAGCCGGTGACGCCGAGCAGGGTCTGGAACACCTCTCCGTCCTGCACGCCCTCGACCAGGCCGGCAATCGCGTTCGGCTGATCGCCTGCAGGCGGATAAGGCTGGTAGAGCTCGAACGGCGAACCGGGGAACTTGATGAATTCGCCCTGCTTTGCAGGACCGACGTGGTCGGCGTGTTGCGGCTCGGGAATGGCTTCAGTGATTTCTGGCATGGCGTGGACCCTGGGAGTTGGTGGCGCGGCCGGTAAAATTCAAGGCAACCGGAAAGCTTAAACGCTGATCCGGTGTTCCGTGCATCGATCACCCCCCAAAGGACTTTTCCATGTCAATGTTCACCGCCGTCGAGATGGCGCCGCGCGACCCGATCCTGGGCCTCAACGAGCAATTCGCCGCCGACAGCAACCCCAACAAGGTCAATCTCGGCGTCGGCGTCTACTACGACGACAACGGCAAGCTGCCGCTCTTGCAGTGCGTACAGGCGGTCGAACAGAGCATGACCAAGACGCCCACCGCGCGCGGCTATCTGCCGATCGACGGCATCGCGGCCTATGACAACGCCGTGAAGGGCCTGGTGTTCGGCGCCGACAGCGAGCCCGTGAAGTCCGGCCGCGTCGCGACCATCCAGGGCATCGGCGGAACCGGTGGCCTCAAGGTCGGCGCCGACTTCCTCAAGAAGCTCAACCCCGACGCCAAGGTGCTGATCAGCGACCCGAGCTGGGAAAACCACCGCGCCCTGTTCACCAACGCCGGCTTCCCGGTCGAAAGCTATCCCTACTACGACGCTGCCAAGCGCGGCATCGACTTCGAGGGCATGCTGGCCGCGTTGAACGCCGCCCCGGCCGGCACCATCGTCGTGCTGCACGCCTGCTGCCACAACCCGACCGGCTACGACATCACGTCGGCCCAGTGGGACCAAGTCGTCGCGGCCGTCAAGTCAAAGAAGCTTGTGGCCTTCCTCGACATGGCCTATCAGGGCTTCGGCTACGGCATCCAGGAGGACGGCGCGGCCATCGGCAAGTTCGTCGCTGCCGGCCTGGACTTCTTCGTCTCGACCTCCTTCTCCAAGAGCTTCAGCCTCTACGGCGAACGCGTCGGCGCCCTCTCGGTGCTGTGCGAAAGCAAGGAAGAAGCCGCGCGCGTGCTGAGCCAGCTCAAGGTCGCGATCCGCACCAACTACAGCAACCCGCCGACGCACGGGGGCGCCGTGGTCGCAACCGTGCTCGGCACGCCCGAACTGCGCGCGCTGTGGGAACAAGAGCTCGGCGAGATGCGCGTGCGCATCAAGGCGATGCGCCAGAAGCTGGTCGACGGCCTCAAGGCCGCCGGCGTCAAGGAAGACATGAGCTTCATCACCACGCAGATCGGCATGTTCAGCTACTCGGGCCTCAGCAAGGACCAGATGGTGCGCCTGCGCGAAGAGTTCGGCGTCTACGGCACCGACACCGGCCGCATGTGCGTGGCCGCGCTCAACAGCAAGAACATCGACCACGTCTGCCAGAGCATCGCCAAGGTCATCTGATACAAATTGGCCAGACCAATTGGGTGTTTGTGCCTAGCACATTTGGTCTGCGCCGCTGATATATTGCATCGCAACATCCCATAACGCGCAGACCTCATGCTCTATCAACTCTACGAAGCACAACGCTCCCTGATGGAGCCGTTCGCCGACTTCGCGCAGGCTGCCTCCAAGCTCTACGGTCAAGGCGCCGTCTTCGGCCAAACACCGCTGGCGCAGCGCATGGCGGCCGGGTACGACCTCCTCTACCGCCTGGGCAAGGACTATGAGAAACCGGAGTTCGACATCAAGACTGTCAAGGTCGACGGCGATGATGTGGTGATCCAGGAAGTCGTCGAGATCGAGAAGCCCTTCTGCCAGCTGCGGCGCTTCAAGCGTTTCACCGACGAGCCGCACACCCTGCAGACGCTCAAGAGCCAGCCCGTGGTGCTGATCGTGGCGCCCTTGTCGGGCCACTACGCAACGCTTTTGCGCGACACCGTGCGCACCATGCTGCAGGATCACAAGGTCTACGTCACCGACTGGGTCAATGCGCGCCTCGTCCCGTTGTCCGAAGGCGAGTTCCACCTCGACGACTACATCAACTATGTTCAGGAGTTCATCCGCCACCTGCAGGCCGAGTACGGACACTGCCACGTGATCAGCGTCTGCCAGCCCACGGTGCCGGTGCTGGCTGCGGTGTCGCTGATGGCCAGCCGCGGCGAGAAGATTCCGCTGTCGCTGACCATGATGGGCGGTCCCATCGATGCCCGCAAGTCGCCCACCGCCGTCAACAACCTGGCGATGAACAAGAGCTACGAGTGGTTCGAGAACAACGTGATCTATCGGGTGCCGGAGGGCTTTCCGGGCGTCGGCCGCCGCGTGTACCCGGGCTTTCTGCAGCACACCGGTTTCGTCGCAATGAATCCGGATCGCCATGCAAGCAGCCACTACGACTACTTCAAGGACCTGATCAAGGGCGACGACGCGAGCGCCGAGGCACACCGCAAGTTCTATGACGAGTACAACGCCGTGCTCGACATGGATGCGGACTACTACCTCGACACCATTCGCACCGTGTTCCAGGACTTCGAGCTTGTCAACGGCACCTGGGAAGTGAAGAGCCCCGAAGGCGTGCTCGAGCGCGTACGTCCGCAGGACATCCATTCGACCGGCCTGCTGACGATCGAGGGCGAGTTGGACGACATCTCGGGCTCCGGCCAGACCCGCGCCGCGCACGAACTGTGCACCGGCGTCAGCGCCGCCCATCAGCAGCACTACGAAGTCAAGGGCGCCGGCCACTACGGCATCTTCAGCGGTCGCCGCTGGCGCGAACGGGTCTACCCCGAGGTGAAGGCCTTCATCGCCGCGCACGACCAGCCGCAAAAGCGCGCCGAGCGCTCCAGCGTGACGGCCGAAGACACGGTCAAGGCCGCTGCGGCGGCCAAGCGCCCTGCCGTGGCGCGCAAGTCCGCCCCTGCGCGGCGGACGCGCGGCGCTGCGCGTTGACGATCCAGGGCCGTGTACGCGCTGGCTGCACGCATCCTCGACGCACTGCCCCAAACGCAGTGCACGCGCTGCGGCTATCCCGATTGCGCCGGGTACGCACAAGCCATTGCAGAAGGCAGTGCCGGCATCCACCAATGCCCGCCGGGCGGCGCCGAAGGCGTGGCGCGCCTGTCGCAGCTCACCGGCCAGCCGGTGCGGCCGATCGACCCGCAATTCGGCGCCGAAGGCCCACGCGCCCTGGCCGTGATCGACGAGGCCTGGTGCATCGGCTGCACGCTGTGCCTCGACGCCTGCCCGACCGACGCGATCCTCGGCATCCACAAGCGCATGCACACCGTGATCGAAACACACTGCACGGGCTGCGAACTCTGCATTCCGGCCTGCCCGGTCGACTGCATTTCGCTCGAAGTGGCGACGCCGGGCAAGAGCGGCTGGCAAGCCTGGTCGCAGGCCCAAGCCGATCAGGCACGCAAGCGCTATGAGGCGCACGGCAAGCGGCGCGAGAAGCACGACGAACCTCGGGTCGCCAAGGCGCCCGAAGCTGCGCCGGACCGCAAACGTGCCGTGATCGAAGCCGCCCTGGCACGCGCGCGCGCTGCGGCCGCTTCGCGTGCCGACGGCAAGAAAACCTGATCCTCGGCGCCCTGCTGCCCTGCATGGGCGCTTGAGCGCTCAGCCTGCCGCCAGGGCCGAGAAAGCCGCTACCACTTCCGGCGGCGCCTGCACGAGTTCGATCAGCACGCCTTCGCCCGCGATCGGGAACTCCTCGTTGCCCTTGGGGTGCAGAAAACAGATGTCGAAACCGGCCGCGCCCTTGCGGATGCCGCCCGGCGCGAAGCGCACGCCCTGGGCGCCGAGCCATCCGACGGCGGCAGGCAGATCGTCGATCCACAGGCCCACGTGATTGAGCGGCGTGGTATGGACGGCCGGCTTCTTCTCGGGATCGAGCGGCTGCATCAGGTCGACCTCGACCTTGAAAGGTCCGCTGCCGATCACGCAGATGTCCTCGTCGACGTTCTCGCGCTCGCTCTTGAAGGTGCCGGTCACTTCGAGGCCGAGCATTTCGACCCAGAGCTTCTTCAGGCGCGTCTTGTCGGGCCCGCCGATCGCGATCTGCTGGACGCCGAGCACCTTGAAAGGACGGTTCATGCACATGCTCCTTGTTCGCTGGTCCGCCGCGCCTCGAGCCCCAGCTTGCGCAGCAGTTGCACGTCGGCTTCCACGTCCGGGTTGCCGGTCACCAGCAGCTTGTCGCCATAGAAGATCGAGTTGGCGCCGGCCAGGAAGCACAGCGCCTGCACCGCTTCGCCCAACTGCTGCCGGCCGGCAGACAGCCGCACACGCGCCTTGGGCATCGTGATACGCGCCACGGCGATCATGCGCACGAAGTCCAATGGGTCGATCGGGTCGGCATCGGCCAGCGGCGTGCCCGGCACGCGCACCAGGCTGTTGATGGGCACGGACTCCGGATAAGGATCGAGATTGGCCAGCTGCGCGATCAGGCCCGCGCGGTGCACCGGCGTCTCGCCCATGCCGACGATGCCCCCGCAGCACACGCTGATGCCGGCGGCGCGCACGTGGGCCAGCGTGTCGAGCCGGTCCTGATAGGTGCGCGTGTCGACGATGTCGCCGTAATACTCGGGCGCGGTGTCGAGGTTGTGGTTGTAGTAGTCCAGGCCCGCGGCCTTGAGCTGCTTCGCATGCTGCGGCTCGAGCATGCCCAGCGTGGCGCAGGTCTGCAGGCCCAGGCCCTTGACTGCTTCCACCAGCACCGCCACCTTCTCGACGTCGCGGTCCTTGGGCGCGCGCCAGGCCGCACCCATGCAGAAGCGCGTGGCGCCGGCGTCCTTGGCCGCCTGAGCAGCGCGCACGACCTCCTCGACTTCCATCAGCTTCTGCGCCTTCACGCCGGTGTCGAATTCGGCGGACTGCGGACAGTAGCCGCAGTTCTCGGGGCAGCCGCCGGTCTTGACCGACAGCAGTGTGGCCAGCTCGATGTCGCCCTCGGGGAAGTGCGCACGATGCACGGTCTGGGCTTCGAACAGCAGGTCGTTGAAGGGCTTGTCGAGCAAGGCCTGCACGGCCTCGACCGGCCAGGGACCGCGCGGCGCCGCCGGCTTGGCGGCCGGCCGATGCAGGGTAACGGCTTTAGCAGCCGGAAGCAGATCGTTGACACCCATCATGCAAACTCCAGGATCACTTGATCGACCGCGAGCGATTCGCCCTTGGCGGCCGAGATGCTGCCGACCACGCCATCCTGCGTGGCGAAGAGCACGTTTTCCATCTTCATTGCCTCGATCACCGCAAGCTTCTCGCCGGCCTGCACCTGCTGGCCCGGCTGCACCGAGACCTCGACCAAAAGGCCCGGCATCGGCGACATCAGGAACTTGCTGAGGTCCGGCGGCGCCTTGTAGGGCATGAGCTTCGACAAGCGCGACCCCAGCGGCGAGAGCACGATCGCTTCGATCTGTGTGCCGTTGTGCGAAACGCGCAGCGCCAGCGGATTCTTGCCGGCACCCCGCTCGACCTGCGCGGTAAAGGCGCGGCCGTTCACCGTGCCCTCGACACGGACGCTGCCGAGCGGCGCATGGCTGTCGATCTTGTAGCTGTGGGCACCCACCACGACCGCGCTGGAACCCGTCTGCCCGTGGAAGTCGTTGACCGTGACGGGCGTGTGCACATGCTGCCCCTTCGCATCGAGCACGACCGCCACGAACTGCTCGCCCACTTTCACACTGTGCCCCTCGAGCTGCCCGCTGATGCCCGAGGCGCGCGCGCGGTAGCGCCGGTGCATGTAGGCTGCCAGCGCGACCAGGAAATCCGGATCGTCGTGCGGCACGTCCTCGGCATGGAAACCCTTGCCGTAGTGCTCGGCGATGAAGCCGGTGTTGAATTCGCCGCTCACGAACTTGGGATGCGCGAGCAGCGCGGCCTGGAACGGGATGTTGCTGCCGATGCCGCGGATCACGAAGCCGTTGAGCGCCTCGCGCATCAGCGCGATCGCATGGTTGCGGTCGCGCCCGTGCACGATCAGCTTGGCGATCATCGAGTCGTAGAACATCGGGATCTCGCCGCCGTCGTAGACGCCGGTGTCGACCCGCACGCCGCCGTAGGCGCTCGAAGCCGGGCGCTCCGCGGCGAACAGCGTCTCCTTCGGCGGCTGGAAGCGCACCAGCCGTCCGGTCGACGGCAGGAAATTGCGGAACGGATCTTCGGCGTTGATGCGGCACTCGATGGCCCAGCCGTTGCGCTGTACCTCTTCCTGCGCCAGCGGCAGCTTCTCGCCCGCGGCCACGCGGATCATGAGCTCGACCAGGTCCAGCCCGGTGATCGCCTCCGTCACCGGATGCTCCACCTGCAGCCGCGTGTTCATCTCGAGGAAGTAGAAGCTCTGGTCCTTGCCGACCACGAACTCCACCGTGCCTGCGCTCTGGTAGTTCACCGCCTTGGCGAGTGCCACCGCCTGCTCGCCCATGGCCTTGCGCGTGGCCTCGCTGATGAAAGGCGACGGCGCCTCTTCGATCACCTTCTGGTGGCGCCGCTGGATCGAGCACTCGCGCTCGTTGAGGTAGATCACGTTGCCGTGCGCGTCGCCGAGCACCTGGATCTCGATGTGGCGCGGCTCCTCGACGAACTTTTCGATGAACACGCGGTCGTCGCCGAAGCTGTTGCGCGCCTCGTTGCGGCAGGAGGTGAAGCCCTCGAAGGCGTCCTTGTCGTTGAAGGCCACGCGCAGGCCCTTGCCGCCGCCGCCGGCCGAGGCCTTGATCATCACCGGATAGCCGACCCCGCGCGCGATCTCCACCGCGCGCTCGGCCGTTTCGATCGCGTCGTTCCAACCCGGGATGGTGTTGACCTTGGCCTCGTTCGCAAGCTTCTTCGAGGCGATCTTGTCGCCCATGGCCGCGATCGAGTAGTGCTTGGGGCCGATGAAGACGATGCCCTCTTCCTCGACCTTCTTCGCGAAGCCTTCGTTCTCGGACAGGAAGCCGTAGCCCGGGTGCACGGCTTGGGCGCCGGTCTTCTTGCAGGCGGCGATGATGCGCTCGGCCTGCAGGTAGCTCTCGCGGCTCGGCGAGGCGCCGATGTGCACGGCCTCGTCGGCCAGCTCGACATGGCGCGCGTCCTTGTCGGCATCGGAATACACCGCGACCGTGAGGATGCCCATCTTCTTCGCGGTCTTGATAACGCGGCAAGCGATCTCGCCGCGATTCGCAATCAGGATTTTCTTGAACATGTTGTTGTCTCCGGCTCAGAGCGGGATGTTTCCGTGCTTGCGCCACGGGTTGTCGAGCTTCTTCTCGCGCAACATCACCAGGCTGCGGCAGATGCGCTTGCGCGTTTCGCTCGGCAGGATCACATCGTCGATGTAGCCGCGCGTGCCCGCCACGTAGGGATTGGCGAAGCGCGCCTTGTATTCGGCCTCGCGCGCGGCCAGCTTCTCGGGATCGTTCTTGTCCTCGCGGAAGATGATCTCCACCGCGCCCTTGGCGCCCATCACCGCGATCTCGGCACGCGGCCAGGCGAGATTGACGTCGCCGCGCAAATGCTTGGAGGCCATCACGTCGTAGGCGCCGCCGTAGGCCTTGCGCGTGATCACCGTGATCTTCGGCACCGTGCACTCGGCATAGGCGTAGAGCAGCTTCGCGCCGTGCTTGATGATGCCGCCGTACTCCTGGCTGGTGCCGGGCATGAAGCCGGGCACATCGACAAAGGTGACGACCGGGATGTTGAAGGCATCGCAGAAGCGCACGAAGCGTGCAGCCTTGATCGAGGACTTGATGTCCAGGCAACCGGCCAGCACCAGCGGCTGGTTGGCGACGACGCCGACGCTCTGCCCCTCCATGCGCGCGAAGCCGATCACGATGTTCTTCGCGTAGTCGGGCTGCAGCTCGAAGAACTCGCCGTCGTCGACCACCTTCACGATCAGCTCCTTCATGTCGTAGGGCTTGTTCGGGTTGTCGGGCACCAGGGTGTCGAGCGACAGGTCGGCGCGATCGGCCGGGTCGCCGCTCGGGCGCACCGGCGCCTTCTCGCGGTTGTTGAGCGGCAGGTAGTTGTAGAGCCGGCGCAGCATCATCAGCGCCTCGACGTCGTTCTCGAAAGCCATGTCGGCCACGCCGCTCTTGGTGGTGTGCGTGGTGGCGCCACCGAGCTCCTCGGCCGTCACGTCCTCGTGGGTCACGGTCTTCACCACGTCGGGGCCCGTGACGAACATGTAGGAGCTGTCGCGCACCATGAAGATGAAGTCGGTCATGGCCGGCGAATACACCGCGCCGCCCGCGCACGGGCCCATGATCATGCTGATCTGCGGCACCACGCCGGAAGCCATCACGTTGCGCTGGAACACCTCGGCATAGCCGCCGAGCGAGGCCACGCCTTCCTGGATGCGGGCGCCGCCCGAGTCGTTGAGGCCGATGACCGGTGCGCCGACCTTCATCGCCTGGTCCATCACCTTGCAGATCTTCTCGGCATGCGCTTCGCTGAGCGCGCCGCCGAAGACGGTGAAGTCCTGGCTGAAGACGAAGACCAGGCGGCCGTTGATCATGCCGTAGCCGGTGACCACGCCGTCGCCGGGGATCTTGTTGTCGGCCATGCCGAAGTCGCTGGAGCGGTGCTCGACGAACATGTCCCACTCTTCGAAGGTGTTGTCGTCGAGCAGGAGTTCGATGCGTTCGCGCGCCGTCAGCTTGCCCTTGGCATGCTGGGCATCGATGCGCTTCTGGCCACCGCCGAGCCGCGCCTGCGCGCGCCGTTTTTCGAGGTGTTCGAGGATTTCTTTCATGTCGTCCTGTCGGAAGTGTTGAACTGCGCCCGCCCCGCCTGGGCTGCGAGCAGATTGCGTGCGGCGGTCGAGGCCGGCAGCGTGCCGGCCGCCACCTGGGCGCTGGCCTGCGGCAGCAGCTCGCGCACCTGCGGATGCTGGCGAAAAGCCTGCTTGAGCCCTGCGTCGATGCGTTCCCACATCCACGCGAGCGCCTGTTTTTCGCGGCGCGTGGCAAGCTTGCCGTTGGCGGTTTGCAGCGCCTTGAACTGCAGCACCGCGGCCCAGAAGGCGTCGATGCCGGTGCCCAGCAGCGCGCTCAGCTGGATCACCTTGGGCAGCCAGAAGCGCACTTCCGCTTCCGGCGAACCGGGCGCCGCATGGGCCGCGTGCATGTGCTGCGCGTGCGCCGGATTGCCGTGATGGCCGAAGAGCCGCAGCGCCGAAGTGATCTGGGCCTGCGCGCGCGTCGCCGCATCCTTGTCGATGTCGGCCTTGTTGATGACGACCAGGTCGGCCAGCTCCATCACGCCCTTCTTGATCGCCTGCAGGTCGTCGCCGGCATTTGGCAGTTGCAGCAGCACAAACATGTCGGTCATGCCGGAGACCGCGGTCTCGCTCTGGCCGACACCCACGGTTTCGACGATCACGATGTCGTAGCCCGCGGCTTCGCACACCAGCATCGCCTCGCGCGTCTTCTCGGCCACTCCGCCCAGCGTGCCGCTCGAGGGGCTGGGCCGGATGTAGGCGCGTTCATGGACCGACAGCTTCTCCATGCGCGTCTTGTCCCCGAGGATCGAGCCGCCCGACACCGTGGACGAAGGGTCGATCGTGAGCACCGCGACGCGATGGCCCTGCCCGATCAGATGGAGGCCCAGCGTCTCGATGAAGGTCGACTTGCCGACACCGGGCACGCCGGAGATGCCGAGCCGGAAGGACTTGCCGGTGTGCGGCAGCAACGCCGTGAGCAGTTCGTCGGCTTGGGTGCGGTGATCGGGGCGCGTGGATTCGAGCAGCGTGATGGCCTTGGCGATGGCGCGGCGTTGCTGCGGGCCGTCCGCTGCAACCAGTGCTTCGGCTGTGACCGGAGTTCGAACCGGCATGCTCAGGCGGCAACCGCCGCGCGAATCTGTTCCAGGACGTCCTTGGCGCTGGCCGGAATCGGCGTGCCCGGACCGTAGATGCCCTTGACGCCTGCCTCGTACAGAAAGTCGTAGTCCTGCCGCGGAATCACGCCGCCGACGAAGACGATGATGTCGTCGGCGCCCTGCTTCTTCAGCTCCTGGATGATCGCCGGTACCAGCGTCTTGTGGCCCGCCGCGAGGGTGCTCACACCCACCGCATGCACATCGTTCTCGATCGCCTGGCGCGCACACTCCTCGGGGGTCTGAAACAGCGGCCCCATGTCGACGTCGAAGCCGAGGTCGGCGAAGGCGGTGGCGACGACCTTCGCGCCGCGGTCGTGGCCGTCCTGGCCGAGCTTGGAGATCATCACGCGCGGGCGCCGGCCCTGCTCTTCGGCGAAGGCCGCAATCTCGTGCTGCAGCGCCTCCCAGCCTTCGGCCGAGTCGTAGGCGGCGGCATAGACGCCAGTCACCTTCTGCGTGTCGGCGCGGTGCCGGCCGTAGACCTTTTCGAGCGCGTCGCTGATCTCGCCGACCGTGGCGCGCAGGCGCACCGCCTGGACGCTCAGGTCGAGCAGATTTTCCTTGCCGCTTTCTGCAGCCGCCGTGAGCGCATCGAGCGCCGCTTGCACCGCAGCGCCGTCGCGCTTCTCGCGGATCGCCTTGAGCCTGGCGATCTGGCCGTCGCGCACCTTGACGTTGTCGATCTGAAGAATGTCGTGCGTGTCCTCGGACTCGAGCTTGTACTTGTTGACGCCGACGATCACGTCCCGGCCCGAATCGATGCGCGCCTGCTTGTCGGCTGCGGCCGCCTCGATCTTGAGCTTGGCCCAACCGCTGTCCACCGCCTTGGTCATGCCGCCCATGGCCTCGACCTCCTCGATGATCGCCCAGGCGGCGTCGGCCATGTCCTGCGTGAGTTTCTCCATCATGTAGCTGCCGGCCCACGGGTCGATCACGTTCGTGATGTGCGTCTCTTCCTGGATGATGAGTTGCGTGTTGCGCGCGATGCGCGCGCTGAACTCGGTCGGCAGCGCGATGGCTTCGTCGAGCGCGTTGGTGTGCAGGCTCTGCGTGCCGCCGAACACCGCCGCCATCGCCTCGATGGTGGTGCGCACCACGTTGTTGTACGGGTCCTGCTCGGTCAGGCTCCAGCCCGATGTCTGGCAATGGGTGCGCAGCATCAGGCTCTTGGGGTTCTTGGGGTTGAACTCCTTCATGATCCGGCACCACAGCAGGCGCGCCGCGCGCATCTTGGCCACCTCGAGGTAGAAGTTCATGCCGATGGCCCAGAAGAAGCTCAGGCGCCCGGCGAAGCCGTCGACGTCCAGGCCCTTGGCCAGCGCGGTCTTCACGTACTCCTTGCCGTCGGCCAGCGTGAAGGCGAGCTCGAGCGCCTGGTTGGCGCCGGCCTCCTGCATGTGATAGCCGCTGATCGAGATCGAGTTGAACTTCGGCATCTTCTGGGCCGTGTACTCGATGATGTCCCCGATGATGCGCATCGAAGGCTCGGGCGGAAAGATGTAGGTGTTGCGGACCATGAACTCCTTGAGGATGTCGTTCTGGATGGTCCCCGAGAGCTGGTCCTGCGCGACCCCCTGTTCCTCGGCCGCGACGATGTAGCCCGCGAGCACCGGCAGCACCGCTCCGTTCATGGTCATCGAGACGCTGACCTTGTCGAGCGGGATCTGGTCGAACAGGATCTTCATGTCCTCCACGCTGTCGATCGCCACGCCGGCCTTGCCGACGTCGCCGGTCACGCGCGGATGGTCGCTGTCGTAGCCGCGGTGCGTGGCGAGGTCGAAGGCCACGCTCACGCCCTGCCCGCCCGCGGCCAGCGCCTTGCGATAGAAGGCGTTCGACTCCTCGGCGGTCGAGAAGCCCGCGTACTGCCGGATGGTCCACGGGCGCACCGCGTACATGGTGGCTTGCGGTCCGCGCAGGTAGGGCTCGAAGCCCGGCAGCGTGTCGGTGTACTTCAGGCCCTGCAGGTCGGCGGCGGTGTACAGCGGCTTGACGGTGATGCCGTCGGGCGTGATCCAGTTCAGCGCCGACAGGTCTCCGCCCGGAGCAGACTTGGCAGCGGCTTGGGTCCAGGCTTCGAGGGTCGCGGTTTTGAAGTTCGGTTCGGATTTGCTCATGGGCGCCGCTTTGCAAGGTCGTGCAAGTGTCGAGGAGTGTCCACGCAGGGGCGAGACAGTTCAAGGCGAGTCTAACCCATCTGTAATTATTAATTCAGAGTCCGTACTTGCGGTACATTCCGTACATGTCCGCCCTCACCCTGACCCCGCGTGCCCTCTATGAAGAGGTGGCGGAGCTGCTGCGCCAGCGCATCTTCAACCGCGAGCTCGAGCCCGGCAGCTGGATCGACGAACTCAAGCTGGCGGAGGAATACGGCATCAGCCGCACGCCGCTGCGCGAGGCGCTGAAGGTGCTGGCGGCGGAGGGCCTGGTCACGATGAAAGTGCGGCGCGGCGCCTATGTGACCGAGGTGTCCGAGAAAGACCTGGCCGACGTCTATCACCTGCTGAGCCTGCTCGAAAGCGATGCCGCCGGCGTGGTGGCTGAACACGTTTCCGAGGCGCAGCTGGCCGAGCTGGAAGCGCTGCACGCCGAGCTCGAAGCCGCTGCCGCCCCCGGCAAGGTGGACCGCGCCCACTTCTTCGCGGTCAACGAGCGCTTCCATATGCGGCTCTTGGCCATCGCCGACAACCGCTGGCGCGACCAGATGGTGGCCGACCTGCGCAAGGTGATGAAGCTCAACCGGCACAACTCGCTGTTGAAGTCGGGCCGCATCGCCGAGTCGCTCAAGGAGCACCGCGCGATCATGGCCGCGATCCAGGCGCGCGATCCGGCTGCTGCCATGGCGCGCATGCAGCAGCACTTCAAGAACGGTTTGGAAGCCGCGACCTGAAGCCGCTCAGCAGCACCCTGCACCGCGGCAGGCGCTACGACATCGCCGCGAGCTGCGCCGCACCACCATCGAGGACGTGCCCGAAGCGCGGCTGATGGCGGCCTGATCAGGCCGCCTGCGCCACAGGCTCGTGCGCGAGCGCCATCACGTCGTGCGGCGCCAGCGCCTTGAGCCTGTGGTCGCTCCACACTTGACGCCAGCGGCGCGCCCCCGCGAGGCCGTTGCGCAGGCCCAGCATGTGGCGCGCGATGTTCGACCACGGCGTGCCGTGCTCGGCGGCCTCGCGCACCATGTAGTCGCACATCGCTAGCTCGACCTCTTCGCGCGTGAGCGTGGAAGGCGCTTCCTTGTAGAAGGCCGCGTCCCATTCGCTGAGCCACCAGGGGTTGTGATAGGCCTCGCGCCCGATCATGACGCCGTCGAGCAGGCGCAGGTGCGCATGCATCTGCGCGTTGTCGTCGAAGCCGCCGTTGATCGAAAAAACGAGCTCGGGGAAGTCGTGCTTCAGCCGGTGCACCAGCTCGTAGCGCAGCGGCGGCACCTCGCGGTTCTGCTTGGGCGACAGGCCCTTGAGCCAGGCGTTGCGCGCATGGACGATGAAGGTGCGGCAACCCGCTTCGCTCACCGCGCCGACGAAATCGCGCACGAACTCGTAGCTCTCGGTCTTGTCGATGCCAATGCGGTGCTTGACGGTGACCGGCACCTTCACCACGTCGACCATCGCCTTCACGCAGTCGGCCACCAGCTGCGGCTCGTTCATCAGGCAGGCGCCGAAAGCGCCGCGTTGCACGCGCTCGCTTGGGCAGCCGCAGTTGAGGTTGATCTCGTCGTAACCCCATTCCTCGCCGAGCTTGGCGCAATGCGCGAGCTCGGCCGGCTCGCTGCCGCCGAGTTGCAGCGCGACCGGATGTTCCTCGGCGTTGAAACGAAGATGCCGCGGCACGTCGCCGTGCACCAGCGCGCCCGTGGTCACCATCTCGGTGTAGAGCAAGGCGCGGCGCGTCAGCAGCCGGTGAAGGTAGCGGCAGTGGCGGTCGGTCCAATCCATCATCGGTGCGACCGAGATGATCTTCTCTTTGTGATTCAACAACTTAGATGCGCTTGAAAGGCTGAGGCCCGTAGTTTCTCACGCGGTCGGCGCTCCGAATTCCCATTCCATATCGAGCGATCGGCTCCAAGATTTCTCCTAAATGTGAATGATAATGATTGCTATTTGTACTACTGAGATAGAAATTGTTGAACGTCAGACTCACACCCATTGCCACAGCCAAAACCCACCGGTCGCCAAAATCGGCCTCTGCACCCCCTTTCAAGCGCTCGACGCTGAGTCTGCACACCGGCGCAACGCTGCTCGTTCTATGGGCCGCCGCCCAGGGCGGCCGCGCCGAGGCGCAAGAGGCCACGAGCGAACAAAAAGCGCTGCCGGTCGTGACCGTGACCGCGTCGCAGGACGACACGTCCCAGCACCTCGATACGAAGGTAAGCAGCGGCGCCCTCGGCGCGCGGACGCAACTTGAAACGCCCTTCTCCACCACTGTGGTCAGGAACCATGACCTGGCGGAACGCCAGGTATCGAAGCTGGGCGACGTGTTCGCCCTCGACGCCTCGGTCTCCGACAACAGCGGCGCCTACAGCAGTTGGGCCAGCTACATCACGGTCCGGGGCCTGCCGCTGGATTGGCAGAACGCCTATCGGATCGACGGCAAGCCCTTCCTCAGCTATGCCATCACCCTGCCCTACGAGCACTTCGAGCAGATCGAATTGCTCAAGGGCTCGTCCGGCTTCATGTACGGCTTCGGATCGCCGGGCGGCATCGTGAACTACGTGTCCAAGAGGCCGACCGATCGGCCGGTGAGGAGCATCGAGGTCGGCTACAAGTCCGACAGCGTGTGGAGCGAGCACGTCGACCTCGGCGGGCGCTTCGGCGCCGACGACCGCTTCGGCTACCGGCTCAACGCCACGCACGAGGAAGGCAAGACCTTCAACGACGGCGGCATCCGCCGCGATTCCGTGTCGCTGGCGCTCGACGCCAGGCTGACGCGCGACCTGAGCTGGAATTTCGACGCGCTGTACCAGAAGCGGAACTCCACGGACCAGACCCCGTCGATCTTCACCGGCAGCTATGTCGGGGCACAGCTGCCCACCGCAATCCGAGGCGACAACCAGCGCCTCGTGGGGCCCGGACAGCACCTCGACACCGATCTGAAGCTCTACTCGACCGGGCTCCAGTACAAGCTGTCACCCGATTGGACGCTGAGCACCAGCTACAGCCACAGCACGGCCACACGCAGTCGCAACGAGGGCATCGCCTACCTGCTGGATCCGAGCGGCAACTACAACGACTTCCGCTCCGACAGCAGCGAGGGCCATCGCTTCGACCAATGGCAGGCGATGGCGCAAGGCGTGTTGCGCACGGGTGCCATCGAACACCAGCTGACCCTGGGCGCGTCCTGGCAAAAGCAGACCAACGACTACAGCAGCAACAGCGTCTACCAGCAGATCGGCACCGGCAACCTCTACACGCAGAACGCCAACAGCTATGCCAGCGTGACCGACTTCTCGATCTACCGCGACAGCGACATCACGCAGCGCGCGATCTTCGCCAGCGACACCGTGAAGCTGTCGGACCAGTGGTCCGCGCTGCTTGGCCTGCGCAGCACCAACTACGAGCAGAACAGCTACAGCATCGCCGGCGCCAGGTCTTCGCAATACACCAAGAGCGGCGTGGTGACGCCCACGCTGGCGCTGATGTTCAAGCCGGCGCCTGACACGACGCTCTATACCAGCTATGTCGAATCCCTCGAGCAAGGCGCTTCGGTGGGCATCACCTATGCCAACTACCGTGACCTCCTGAATCCGCTCAAGAGCAAGCAGTACGAACTGGGCATCAAGACCCAGCGCGAACGCTGGAGCGCCACGGCCGCCCTGTTCCGCATCGAACGCGGAGCCGAATACGCGAACAGCCAGAACGTCCTGGTGCAGGACGGGCAGTCCATCTACCAAGGCCTCGAACTGGGCGCCTCCACCCGCCTGGGATCGCAATGGCAGCTCGGCGGCAACCTGATGTTCCTCGACACCTCCTACCAGCGCGGCAGCGACGTTGTCGGCAACCGCGTGGCGGGTGCGCCGAACTTCGTGGCGACGGCGCAGCTGTCCTATGCGGTGCCGCAGGTGCCGGGTCTCAAGCTGTCGGCAGACGCGAAGTACACGGGCGGCACCATGCTCAACGCCTCGAACCAGCTGAAACTCGCCGGCTACACGGTCGCGAACATCGGCGCGAGCTACACGACACGCATCGGCGGCCACGACACGACCTTCCGCGTGGCGGTCAACAACCTGACCAACAAGCGCTACTGGGAATACCAGTATGCGAACTACATCAAGCCCGGTGACCCGCGCACCCTCAGCTTGAGCGCCAAGCTGGATTTCTAGGCGTAGTGGCGGGGCGCTCAGCCGATGCCCCGCACCGACCCCGTCAGCGACCGCGCGCATTGCAGCAGCGTCGGGCCGAGCTTGCGCACGGCGTCATCCATCGTCCAGCGGCTCGTGGGCGCCACCACATGCACGGCCGCCACGGGCCGGCCGTTGCTGCCCAGCACGGGCGCCGCCACGGTCATGTCGCCGAGGAAGAGCTCCTCGCTGTTGGTGGCGAAACCCTGCAGCCTCGCCTGGCGCAGCGCCTCCAGGATGTCCTCGACCGCGGTGCGGGTGTGGACCGTGTGGGCCACGCGATCCGAGGCCTCGATCAGCGCCAGCGCCTCGCTCTCCGGAAGCGCGCTCAGGTAGGCGCGTCCGGAGGCCGTGCAGTACATCGGGATCCGACTGCCGATCGGCATGTGGACGGGCACGAACTGCGCGCTGACGAAGCGGGCGACGTAGACCATGTCGAGCCCGTCCGGCTCCGTGAGGTTGGAGGTTTCCGTGGTGACCTTGGTCAGCTCCGACAGGAAGGGGTTGGCCAGGTCGATCAGCGGATCGGCCGCCAGGTAGTTGAAGCCTATTTCCATCACGCGCGGCGTGAGCTGGTAGCGCCGCGTCTGGGGATGCTTTCGCACATAGCCCAGCCGCTCCAGCGTGAAGACCATGCGCTGCGCCGAGCTCTTGTTGATGTCCGTGGCTGTGGCCACTTCCGCCAGCGTCATGGTGCGCCGCTGTGCACTGAAGGCGCGCAGGACGGCCAGCCCTTTTTCCAGCGACTGGTTGAAAAGCAGGCTGCTGCTGTCGTCGGGGGCGGATTTCAGTGGGGCGTCCATCGCAGAAGAGTATAGCGACCTCACTCGAAAGAATCGAATATCGATTCAATTGATTCGACTAGTGGTTTTCATCAATTGATATGAGGTTCTTAAGAATCGAATATTGGCACGCATGTTGCATCGCATAAAGGCCGGGCTGTTCCGGCCCGCCCATTTGCATCTTCCTCAAGGAGTCCACATGAATCGCTTCGTTCGCCGCTTTCATCGCTTTGCCGCAGGTCTGTTCGCTGCAGGTGTCGTTTCGCTCGCCTGCGCCCAGGGCGCCTCGCCGACCTACAACGTGGGCGCCACGGCCACCGGCGTGCCCTTCACCTTCCTGGACGTAAAGACCAACACCATCCAGGGGATGATGGTGGACACCGTCACCGCCGTCGGCAAGGCGGGCGGCTTCGGGGTCAACGTGCAGCAGACGGTGTTCTCGGCGCTCATTCCCTCGCTCACCTCGAACAAGATCGACATCGTCTCGGCGGCCATGCTGAAGACGGCCGCGCGCCAGCAGGTGGTGGACTTCAGCGATCCGGTCTATTCCTATGGCGAAGGCCTGATCGTCAAGAGCGAGGACACGCGGGCCTATACCTCGCTGGACGAGCTCAAGGGCGAGGTGGTCGGCGCGCAGGTCGGCACGGTCTTCATCGACATGCTCACCAAGAAGGGCATCTTCAAGGAGGTGCGCAGCTACGACTCGGTGGCCGACATGACGCGCGATCTCGCGCTGGGGCGCATCAAGGCGGGCCTGGGCGACCAGCCCATCATCGCCTACCAGCTGCGGCAGAACACCTTCACCGGCGTGAAGCTGGTGGACAGCTACAAGCCGGTCAACGTCGGCGACGTGTGCCTGGTGGTGCGCAAGGGCGACACCGAGACGCTGGCCCGGATCAACAAGGCCATCGCGGCGATCAAGGCTGACGGCACCTTGCAGAAGATCGTGCAGAAGTGGGGCATCTAGTGCCCGCGTCCTTCCTCCAGCACGCCCGCGACTTCCTCCCGATCCTGCTGCAGGGCGCGGTCGTCACGGTGCAGGTGACCGTCCTCTCCTTCCTGCTCAGCAGCGTGCTCGGCCTGGCGCTGGCGCTGATGAAACTGTCGCCGGTGCGCGCCCTGTCCTGGACGGGAACGGCGGTGATCAACCTGATCCGCGGCCTGCCGATCATCGTGCAGCTCTTCTACATCTACTTCGTGCTGCCCGAGTTCGGCGTGCAGCTCACGGCCTTCCAGGCCGGCGTGATCGGGCTGGGCATCGCCTACTCGGCCTACCAGGCCGAGAACTTCCGCGGCGGCATCGAGGCCGTCGACGCGGGCCAGCGCGAGGCCGCGCAGGCCATGGGCATGCGCTCCGCGATGATCATGCGCCGCGTGATCCTGCCGCAGGCCTTTCGCATCGCGCTGCCGCCCTACGGCAACACGCTGGTCATGATGCTCAAGGACTCCTCGCTGGTCTCCACCATCACCGTGGCCGAGATGACGCGCGCCGGCCAGCTGATCGCGTCCTCGACCTTCCAGAACATGACGGTCTACACGCTGGTCGCCCTGCTCTACCTGATCATGAGCCTGCCGCTGGTCTACGGCCTTCGCCGGCTGGAGCGCCGTCTCGGCGCCGGGAGGAAAGCATGATCCGCGTCACCGAACTGGAGAAGCGCTTCGGCCAGCACCGCGTGCTGCAGGGCGTCAGCCTGCACGTCGATGCCGGCGAAGTGGTGTGCCTGATCGGCCCCTCGGGCTCGGGCAAGTCCACGGTGCTTCGCTGCATCAACGGGCTGGAGTCGTACGAAGGCGGAGAGGTGCGCGCCTTCGGCGAACGCGTCGACCGCGGCAGCAAGAACATCCACCAATTGCGCAGCCGCATGGGCATGGTGTTCCAGCGCTTCAACCTGTTCCCGCACCGCACGGTGCTGCAGAACGTGATGGAAGGCCCGGTCTACGTGCTGCGCGAAAACCCCGCGCAGGCGCGCAACGAGGCGATGGCGCTCCTGGCCAAGGTCGGGCTGGCCGAGAAGGCGCAGGCCTACCCGGCCCAGCTCTCGGGCGGCCAGCAGCAGCGCGTGGCGATCGCCCGCGCGCTGGCGATGAAGCCCGAAGCCATGCTGTTCGACGAGCCCACCTCGGCGCTCGATCCGGAACTGGTCGGCGACGTGCTCGCCGTGATGCGCGCGCTCGCGGGCGAAGGCATGACGATGATCGTGGTCACGCACGAGATGGGCTTCGCGCGCGAGGTGGCCGACCGCGTCTGCTTCCTGCACAGCGGCAGCATCGTCGAGGAAGGCCCGGCGGCGCAGGTGCTGGGCGCGCCGCGGCAGCCGCGCACGCAGGACTTCCTGCGGCGCGTGCTGCACCCGTCGGCCGCACCCGCGGAGGTTTTGCAGTGACGGACAACCGGTTCGCATCGCGCCAGCAGCTTCCACCTTCGCTCTGGGCCGCCACCGCGCCAGCCGCGCCGCCGACGCCGCGGCTCGCGGAATCGCACAAGACCGACGTGCTCATCGTCGGCGGCGGCTTCACCGGCCTGTCGACGGCGCTGCACTTGGCCGAGGCCGGCGCGCAGGTTTGCGTGCTCGAAAGCCATGAGCCGGGCTGGGGCGCCTCCGGGCGCAACGGCGGGCAGGTCAACCCGACGCTCAAACACGATCCCGACGACCTGGTGCGTCTGTATGGCGTCGAGCGCGCGGAGCCCTTGATCGACGCCGTGTCGCGATCGGCCGACCTCGTGTTCGAGCTGATCGCACGTCACGGCATCGACTGCCAGCCGGTGCGCAGCGGCTGGGTGCAGGCCGCGTACTCGAAGCGGGAGGTGGCCGGCCTGCACGCCCGTGCCGCGCAGTGGTCACGGCGCGGCGTGGCAACGGAGCTGCTGGACCGCGCCGGCGTCGCCGCCCGCCTCGGCACCGAAGCCTTTGCCGGCGGCTGGCTCGACGGACGCGCCGGGGGCATCCAGCCGCTGGCCTATACGCGCGGCCTGGTGCGCGCCGCCCAAAGTCTGGGCGCGGCGGTGCACGGCGAAACGCAGGTGACGGGGCTCGAGCGCCGCGGCGCGCTCTGGCATGCGAGCACGTCGACGGGCGCCACCGTCACAGCCGACCAGGTGGTGCTGGCGACCAACGGCTACACGGGCGCGCTGTGGCCCGGCCTCGCGCGCACCATCCTGGCCGCGAACAGCTTCATCGTCGCCACGCAGCCGATCGAAGGTGCGGCCGCCGACAAGATCCTCCCGCGCGGCGAAACGGCATCGACCTCGCAGCGCCTGCTGCTCTACTTCCGCAAGGATGCGCAGGGGCGACTCCTGATGGGCGGGCGCGGCCACTTCGCCGATCCGCGCGGGCCGCAGGATTTCGCGCACCTGGAGCGCTCGCTCGAGCTGCTCTTTCCCCAGCTGGGGCCGCTGCGCTACGAGTACCGCTGGGCCGGCCGCATCGCGGTCACGCGCGACTTCATGCCGCACGTGCACACGCCGGCGCCGGGCGTCACGATGGCGCTCGGCTACAGCGGGCGCGGCATTGCGCTGGCGACCAGCATGGGCCGGCATCTGGCCGCGCGCCTGACCGGCGACAGCAGCAGCTTCCCCTACCCGGTGACGCCGATGCAGGCCATACCGCTGCACGGCCTCCAGCGCTTCTACGTGGCGGCAGGCGTCGCCTGGTACAGCCTGCTGGACCGGCTCTCCTAGGGCGCGTGCGCCGCCGCGAGGCAGGCCTGGAAGGCCAGCACCGCGCGCGAAGGCTTGGGCGAGCGCCGCAGCACGCTGACGAAGCGGCAGCTGTAGTTGAAACGCGCCGGCAGCACGGCCTTCATGAGGCCGCGCTGCTCGAAGGCCTGCGCATAGTGATCGGGCAGGAAGCCGAGAAAGCGCCCCGAGAGAATCAAGGTCGCGATCGCCTCCTGGTCGAAGCCGGTGGCCTTGCGCGTGAGCTTCGCGCGATGGCTGAGCTGCATGTTGGGCGAGTGGTAGCCGAGCCCGGCGAAGTGATGCTCGCGCAGCCGCGCCCAGTTCAGCTTCGCGTGGCTGCTGTCGAAGAGCGGATGCCCCGCGCCACAGTACAGCAGCATGGTCTCGTCGAACAGATCCGCGTAGACCAGGCTCTTCGACGTACGGTGCGCCGGAATGATGCCGATCTGGAACTTGCCCTCCAGCACGCCCTGCTCGATGGCGTTGATGGACCCCACGTGCACGCTCAGGCTCACCTCGGGCGCGAGCTGCGTGAAGCGGGCGATGGCCTCGCTGATGCGCGCCTGCGGGTTGCTCGCCGTCTTGTCGAACAGCGCCACCTCGAGTTGCCCGCCCATGCGGTTGTGGATGTCGTCGATGCTGCCGCGGAAGGCGTCGACCGAGGCCAAGAGGCGCAGGGTCTCGTCGTAGACGCGCTGGCCCTCGGCGGTGAGCGAGAAGCCGGCCCGCCCGCGCCGGCACAGCACCAGGCCGAGCCGGGTTTCGAGATCCTTCACATGCCGGCTCACGGTGGAGGTGCCGATGTTGAGCTCCAGCTCGGCGGCCGCCATGCCGCCACACTCGACCACGCTCTTGAACACCTTGAGCAGGCGCAGGTCCATGTCGCTCAGCTGGCCGAGCACGGCGCGATTCCTGGCGACGCTTTCGCGCGGCGGTTTTACTTGCATGGATCGTCAAGTGAAGATTGATATTGCGCCATTCTCCACACTGAAGGCCGTGCGAACAATCGACGCATTCCCATCACCTCCGGAAGCGCCCATGAGCACCGCATCGACCGCCCTCGAATCGAACCCTGCCCTGCGCACCGACGCCGCCTGGCTCGACGCGCACTGGATGCCCTATACCGGCAACCGCAACTTCAAGGCCGACCCGCGCATGATCGTGGAGGCCAAGGGCGCCTATTTCACCGACGGCGACGGCCGCAAGATCTTCGACGGCCTCTCGGGCCTGTGGTGTTCGGGCCTGGGCCACGGCCGCCCCGAGATCACCGAGGCCGTGAGCCGCCAGATCGCCAAGCTCGACTACGCGCCGGCCTTCCAGCATGGCCACCCGCTCTCCTTCGAACTCGCCAACAAGCTCAAGGAACTCACGCCCGCCGGGCTCGACTACGTGTTCTTCACCGGCTCGGGTTCCGAGGCCGCGGACACCTCGCTCAAGATGGCGCGCGCCTACTGGCGCACCAAGGGCCTCGCCGGCAAGACGCGGCTGATCGGCCGCGAGAAGGGCTACCACGGCGTCAACTTCGGCGGCATCTCGGTCGGCGGCATCGGTGCCAACCGCAAGCTCTTCGGCCAGGGCGTGGAGGCGGATCATCTGCCGCACACGCAGCTCGCATCCAACGCCTTCTCGCGCGGCATGCCCGAACACGGCGCCGAACTGGCCGAGCGCCTGCTCGATCTGATCGCGCTGCACGATGCATCGAACATCGCGGCCGTGATCGTCGAGCCCTTCGCGGGCTCGGCCGGCGTGGTGATCCCGCCGCGCGGCTACCTGCAGCGGCTGCGCGAGATCTGCACCGCCCACAACATCCTCTTGATCTTCGACGAGGTCATCACCGGCTTCGGCCGCTGCGGCGCGCTCACCGGCGCGGATGCCTTCGGCGTGGTGCCGGACATCATGAACGTGGCCAAGCAGGTCACCAACGGCGCACAGCCACTGGGCGCGGTGATTGCGAGCAAGGAGATCTACGACACCTTCATGGCGGCCGGCGGCCCCGACTACATGCTCGAGTTCCCGCACGGCTACACCTACTCGGCGCATCCGGTCGCCTGCGCCGCCGGCATCGCCGCGCTCGACGTGCTGCAGAAGGAAGACATGCCCGGCCGCGCGAAGGCGCTGGCGCCGCATTTCGAGAACGCCGTGCACAGCCTCAAGGGCAGCAAGCACGTGGCCGACATCCGCAACTTCGGGTTGGCTGCCGGCCTCACGATCGCCCCCCTGCCCGGCGAGCCGGCACGCCGCCCCTACGAGATCGCGATGAACTGCTGGAAGAAGGGCTTCTACGTGCGCTACGGCGGCGACACCATCCAGCTCGCGCCGCCCTTCATCGCCGAGAAGGCCGAGATCGACCGCCTCGTCAATGCACTGGGCGACGCGCTCGCGGAGACCGCCTGATCCGGCCGCGCGCTTCGCTCAAGGCAGCACCACGGTGCTTTGAGCCCGCGCGATTCTCCGGTCCGCGTCGCGCTGCAACAGGAAGCGCTGGGCCACCAGGCTGTTGGCCGCGCCGGTCACCGCGGTCACGAAGCCGGCCTGGTTGCCATAGAGCGATTCGATCGATGGCCGCGTGTCGCCGGCCGCGATGCGCGCCGCTTCGGTCTTGTGGAAGGGGATGAAGCTGCCCGACAGGTTCACCAGATCGACGATGCCCGGCGTGGCCACGTAGTTGAACTCGAGGCTGGTGCCCAGCGGCGCCTGCACGTCGACGTTGCGGATGCCGGCCTTGGTGAGGCCGGTGCCCGGATCGACCTGCGGTACCAGGATCGCGTAGTCCTTGCCCATGTATGAGGGTGGAACCACCGTCGGGATGCCGGACTCGTCCTGCGGCCTGTACTGCGGGCCGTAGTCGAGCAGCGGAAAGCCGTTGTAGCGCGCCAGATAGTTGAAGGCCGGAATCGCCGTCGGCGCGCCGCCGCCCGCGAGCGGCCAGGTGGCGCCCGCGATGGTCGGGAACACCAGCTGGTCGGGCCGCACCAGCGTGCCGTCGGCGAGCTTCGGCACCTGGCTCGCGGGCGGGGCGAGATTCTTGACGACCCAATCCTCCAAGTCGACGAACAAGGCGCGGAAGGTATCGGCATGGTCCGTCATCGACCCGATCGGATACACCGCCGAGGTCGGACTGAAATTGATTCCGGTCGCCAGGCTTCCCGTGCCGCTGCCGTGCTGCGTGCTCGCGTAGTAGTAGATGCGCGCATTCGCTGGTTGGACGAGGTCCGAGGCACCCAGGGCATCGGTCAACACCGGCGAGCCTTGCAATTGCCAGAACTCCGTGCCCGACAGGCCGAGGAAGAATTTCGGACAGGTGGCGGTCTCGGTGCAGCGCTTCATCACGCCGCCCGTGCGGCCCGAGATCGCGTCGGCGTAGTCGGCCGCCAGTCCGCGCGGCGCGGTCTGGCCGAAGGCACGGTGATCGGTGCGCAAGCCTCCGCCGCCGCCCGGCACCGCGAAACGCGTGTTGATGTTGGTCTGGCGCGCCGCAACATGGGCGTAGATGCCCTCGAAGACCTGCCCGCCGTCGAGCCGCTGATTGAAACCCAGGTGCAGGAAGGTCTTCATCGCATTGCCCGATTGCGAGGTGCCCTGCCCGATCGCATGGCGGATCTTGCCGGCGATCGGATTCGGGGTGCCGGCCGAATCGGCTTGCTGGCTCCTGAAGAAGGCGATCGTGTCGCGCAGCGCCGCGAGGCCGACACCCATCACCTTGGGATCCTTCGCGACGTACTGGAGCTCGTAAAGCGTGTTCGGCTGAAAGCCGCCCTTCAGACAGATGCGCGCGGGATCCGCCGTGCCCGGGAACGGGTTGTCCGTGGCGTTGCAGCTCGCGAACTTCCAGTCCGCGGCGGGGATCGCAATGCGCGGGTCGGTCTCGTTCACGCGGCGCGTCAGCAGATAGCCGGGCTGCGTGTTGTCGAGGCTCGCGGGCGCATACGGAATCATCGTGCCGTTGAAGACGCCGCCCGGCAGGCTGAGCGAAGGCGCGGCGGCCGAGGTCAGCAGCTCGGTGGCGTACGGCCCCGTGATCGACGAACCGTCCTTGTTCTTCGCGACCGGCACCGTGACCGTCAAGCGCTGCGGTGAGCTCTTCGGAACGTCGCCTTGCCAGGCCGAGAACATCCACACGTAGCCGCGCTCGAAGAACACCGCATCGCTGGGATTCGCCGCGAGATTCGGCATCGTCAGGATGTTGCCGCGGTTCGGCGCGTCGTAGCGCAGCACGCCGCTGGCCTTGCTCATGTCCTTCGGCTTGAGCATCACGAAATCGGCGCTGTACTCGACCATGCCGCGCGCATTGACCGGCGCGAGATCGAGGTCCTGGATCACGGCATTCTTCGGGTCCTTCGGATCGACTTCGCCGCTGATCGTGCCGGTCAGCTGTTCGTAGGCGCCGACGCTGCCGAAGCTGCCCGGCATGTCGGTGGTGGCGCTGATCGTCAGCTTCATCTGCGCCGCCGCGGGTGCGGACGCAGGGGGCGCAACGACGCCGCCACCACCACCGCCGCCGCCACCGCAGGCCAGCGTCATCAGTGCCGCAAGCGCGGCTGCGCACAGGACGCGGCAGCGTCCATTGATTCTCATCTGCATTTTTGTCTCCTCGGCTGCCTCTTCGGACAGCGACGCTTACTCGGCCTCGATGCCCGCCGCCTTGACGATGCGCCCCCACTTCTGCGATTCGCCGTGCTGGAACTTCGCGAGCTCCTCGGGCGAGGTGGTGAACACTTCGGTACCGCTCGGCTCGTAGAACGCGGTCTTCGCAGCCTCGCTCTTCGCCGCCTTGACCAGCAGTTCGTTGAGCCGCTTGACCACCGCCGGCGGCGTCTTCGCGGGCGCATAGGCCGCGAACCAGTAGCCCATCTCGTAGCCCTTGACGCCGGATTCCGCGATGGTCGGCACCTCCGGTGCCAGCGGCGAGCGCTGGGCGCCCGAGACGCCGAGCGCGCGCAGCTTGCCGGCCTTGACCTGCGGCAGGCCGGTCGCGGTGTCGGTGATCATCATGTCGATCTGGCCGCCCAAGAGGTCGGTCACCGCGAGCGGGTTGCTCTTGTAGGGCACATGCAGCAGCTTGATGCCGGCCAACTGCTGCAGCAGTTCGCCGGCCATGCGGCTCGAGGAGCTGCCGCTGCCGAAGCTCAGCTTGCCGGGCTCCTTCTTCGCGAGCGCGACGAACTCGGCCACCGTCTTGGCCGGCGAGTTCGGATTCACCACCATGATCTGGCCGCCCTTGCCCAAAGCGGCGATCGGGCTGAAGTCCTTCACCGGGTCGTAGGGCAGCTTCTTGAACAGGTGCTCATTGGCGGCGTGCGTGGTGTTGGTGGTGATCAGCACCGTGTAGCCGTCGGGCGGCGCTTTCGCAACCTGCTGCGAGGCGATGAAGCCGCTGGCGCCGGCCTTGTTGTCGATCACCACCGGTTGCTTGGTTTCCGCCGTCACGCCATTGCCGAGCGCACGCGCGATCTGGTCGGTCGCGCTGCCTGCGGCAAAAGGCACGACGAAGCTGATGGGCTTGTCGGGGTAGGTCTGCGCCGCTGCGGCGCCGGCGCCCAGCAGCGCGGCGAAGGCCAGCGCGAGGGGTCGAATGCGAATCATGGTGATGTCTCCTGGATGAATGAATAAGCGAAGCGAAAGATCAGGCATCGGCCGGGCCGATCAGCAGATGCGCCAGCGAGGCAGGCACCTCGATGGACATGTCCAGCAACAGGAAGGACAGCGCCTTGCCGTGCGCATCGAGGTTCAGCGCATCGTTGACGCCGCCGTCCAGCACATCGTCGAGCACGAAGTTCATCGCGTGCAGCTTCGGCAGCAGGAAGCGCTGCACGCGGCTCGGTTGCCGGTGGCCGAACTGCGTGGCCACGGCCTCGGGCGTGAGCTGTGCCACCAGCAAGGGATAGAACTCCGGATGCCAGACGATCACGCTGATGTTGGAGCGGTTGCCCTTGTCGCCGGTGCGGCCGTGGGCGGCGCGGAAGAGCGCGACCTTGCGCACCTGTGTCATGCCGCCTCCACGATCTCGAAGCGCACCGGGACCTGCTCCCGCGGCAACAGGCAGGAGCGCGTGTTGAGCCGCGGCGTGAGCGCCGTGCGCACGCCGCCGCCGCCGGCCGGGCCGCAGGTGTAGAGCGCCATCACCTCGCGTGTGAGCCGCTCGGCCTCGCCGCGCTCCTCGTGCGTCGCGGCCACGCGCAGCCGCACGTCGCGCGCGCCGCTCTCGGGCATCGCGTCCAGCATGCGGCCGGCGTCGTCCGCGAAGATGCTGATCGCGCCGATCAGGTCGACCCGCAGCGCGAGGCTCGCGAGCCGCTTGCGCAGGATGTCGGCGGCCAGCCGTGCCCGCGCCTCGGCACGCGCGCCGGCGTAGGAGATCTCGCCTTCGGCCAGCCAACCGCCTTCGTAGCAGACGTTGACCTTGTAGTCGGCGGGCCGCGCATGGCCGCGCACGCCGGAGAGCGCGACGCGCTCGGGCCCGGCGGCGCTGACCTCGGCGTCGCCGATGTCGGCCACCACGTCGGGCGTCAGGTAGGCAGCCGGGTCGTGCACCTCGTACAGCAGCTGCTCCTTGACCGTGGCCTCGCTGAGCAGCCCGCCCGTGGCATCGGCCTTGCCGATGATGCAGAGGCCGTCTGCGTCGATCTCGGCGATCGGAAAACCGATCGCCTCCAGGCCCGGCACCTCCTTGTAGCCCGGATCGGCAAAGTAGCCGCCGCAGACCTGCGCGCCGCATTCGAGCAGATGGCCGGCCATGGTGGCGCGTGCGAGCCGGTCCCAGTCGTCGGAACGCCAGCCGAAGTGCGACATGGCCGGCCCCACCGTCAGCGACGGATCGGCAACGCGCCCGCACACCACGATCTGCGCGCCGGCATCGAGCGCGGCGGCGATCGGCTCGGCGCCGATGTAGGCGTTGGCGCTGACCAGGCGCATCCGGTCCATCTCGGTACCCAGCTGTTCGCGCAGCAGCGCGCGCTGCGCGGGCGCCGACAGATCGTCGCCTTCCACCACCGCAATGCGCGGCGCGTCGACGCCGAGCTCGCGCGCCATGCGGGCGATGTGGCGGGCGGCGGCGCGCGGGTTCGCAGCACCGAAGTTGCTGACGATGCGGATGCCGTGCGCCAGGCAGCGTGCAAGCACCGGACGCAGCATCGCGTCGAGCAGCGGCTCGTAGCCCGCTTCGGGATCGGCGCGCCGGCGCAGCTGCGCCAGCGCGAGCGTCCGCTCGGCCAGGGTTTCGAAGATCAGGAAAGCGCGCTGCTCCGAGGGGCCGTGCTGCATGCGCGCGATCAGTGTGTCCACCACCGGTCCGGCGGCATCGGTGCGGTCGCCCGAAAAGCCGGCCGCACAGCCGACCAGCAAGGGGGAAGCGGGCAAGTTGCTCATGTCTCCGATCTCGTCATGCGGTGAATGTAGGTTTTAGGGCCTCATCCGTACAATCGAAAGTTTGGATGGATTCATTCACCATTCGAATCAATGGCATCCCCAGACCTTTCCACCCGCCAGCTGCGCGCCTTTCTCGCGCTGGCCGATCTGCGCCACTTCACGCGGGCTGCAGAGGCCTGCCATCTCTCCCAGCCGGCCTTCAGCACCTTGGTCCGCGCGCTCGAGGAATCGGTGGGCACGCGCCTGTTCGACCGCAACACGCGCAGCGTGCAGCTCACGCCCGAGGGCCGGCTGTTCGAACCTTCTGCGCGCCGCCTGCTCGCCGACATGGGCCGTGCGCTCGCCGACCTGGGCGACCACGTGGAGCGGCGCAAGGGGCGCGTGCATGTCGCGGCGCTGCCCTCGCTCGCGGCCGGCTGGCTGCCGGCGCTGTTCGCGGAGTTCCGCCAGACCTGGCCGGGAATCGAGCTCGCATTGAGCGATCAGCTGTCCGATGCCTGTATCGACCTGGTGCGCGGCGGCCAGGCCGATTTCGCGCTGGCGTCGGGCAGCACGCGCGTCGCGGATGCGGCCGAGCTGCGCATGCGCGTGCTGTGCACCGATCGCTTTCACCTCGTGTGCCGAGCCGACCACCCGCTGGCTTCCGAGCCGCGGCTCACGCTGCGCAAGCTGGCGCCCTGGCCCTTCATCCACATGACGCGCAACAGCAGCGTGCGGCAGGCGCTCGAAGCCGCGCTGCATCCGCTGGCCATGAACACCGTGCTCGAGGTCGAGCAGCTCGCCACCGTGATGGGCATGGTCGAGGCCGGGCTCGGCATCAGCGTCGTCCCGACGCTCACGCTCTACCAGTTCCGGCGCGAGACGATCGCCACCCGGCCGCTTCCGATGCCCCAGCTCACGCGCCGGATCTACCTCGTGCAACGCCGCGAGGGCAGCTTGTCCGCGGCTGCACGGGCGCTGCACGACATGGTGGTGGCGCGACTGGGGTCGCTGTCGGTCTAGCAAGGCGATCTCTTTCTACAACGGCCTACGCAAATGCCAGGCAGAAGGCGCTAGGTTTGGTTCATGGACCCCTGGCAACCGAACTTCAGCTGGATCACCGAGCTGCTCGCCGTCGGCGGCAGCTTCCCCTACGACTGCGCGGAGCGGCTCGCGCGCGAGCATCGCATCCAGGCCGTGATCGACCTGCGCGGCGAAGCGATCCCCGATCCGCACGCGCTGCGCCGGCACGGCATCGCGCTGCTGCACCTGCCCACCGAGGACATGTGCGGCGTACGGATGGCAGATGTCGAGCACGGCATCCGCTTCGCGAACGAGTTTCTCGACGCGGGGCAGCGCGTGCTCGTCCATTGCGAGTACGGCATCGGCCGCTCCGCCACGCTGGCGCTGTGCCTGCTGGTGCACCGCGGCTATGCGCCGCTCGAGGCGCTCGAACTGATGAAGAGACAGCGCCCCGTCGTGGCGCCCTCGCCGCCGCAGTTCGCATGCTGGTCGGCGTGGCTCGACGACTATCGCTTCTCCCGCGAAGACGTCGACTGGCGCTTGCCGAGCTTCGACGATTTCAAGACCCTGGCCTACGGCCATCGGCCACGCTGACAGGCAAAAAAGGGCCCGCACGAAGCGGGCCGAATGATTGCAGTCAGCAATCCCCCAGAGAACCTGGGTCGCAGTGTCGGCGCAAACGGCCCGGGTACCGCGTGAAGGATTCGGCAAAAAATGCGAGCATCGATGGCGGCGGGCCGGATCGTCCGCGCACCTGAGAATTTTTCCTCGCTCAGGCAATCCTCAAGGCAGGCGCCGCACGGCTTTTCTGCGCACCGTCCAGCGCAGCGGCCAGGCTCTCCCGGTACGCGCGGATGCTCTCGTCCTTGATGTGGCCGTAACCGCGGATCTTTTCCGCCAGGCCGGCAATGCGCGCCGCCTCGGCCAGCCGATCGGGACCCAAGCCCTCGAGCAGGCGCTCCACCAGCTGGCGGTACTCGGCGATCAGCTGCCGCTCCTGCCTGCGTTCCGCCGTGTAGCCGAAGGCATCGAAAGGCGTGCCGCGCAGCCAGCGCAGCGCACCGAGTCCCTTGAACATCGCCAGCATCCACTGCCCGTAGGCGCGCTTCATCGGCAGGCCCTGCGCATTCCGCTTCGCGAACCAGGTCGGCGCGAGATTGAACTGGAGCCGGAAATCGCCTTCGAACTGCGCGCGCAGCTCGGCCAGGAACTCGGGGCGCGTGTACAGGCGCGCCACCTCGTACTCGTCCTTGTAGGCCATGAGCTTGAAGAGGTTGCGGGCCACGGCTTCCGTCAAGCGCAACCGCCGGCCCTCCGGCACGACCGCGCGCTCGCCAGCCTCGACGCGCCGCACGAAATCCAGGTAGCGCTTCGCGTACGACAGGCTCTGGTAGTCCTCGAGAAAACGCACGCGGGTCTCGATGATCTTCTCGAGGCCTTGCGGCCGCGTCAGCTGCACCACCGTGCCCTCGCGGCCCGACAGCTTGGCCTTCCAGGCCGGATCGTGCGCGGCCAGGCGCCCGGCGGCAAAGGCCTTCTTGTTGGCCTCGACCGCGACACCGTTGAGCTCGATGGCCCGCGTCAGCGCACCGAGCCCGACCGGCACACCGCCCCGTTGCCAGGCAAAGCCGAGCAGTAGCATGTTGGCGCCGATCGCGTCGCCCAGCAGGGCCTTGGCAGCGTCGTGCGCATCGATGGCCTGGACCTGGGCCTCGCCGGCGGCGGCCCGGAACTTCTGCAACAGCGCATCGTGGCGGAAAGGCAGGTCCGGCGAACGCGTGAACTCCGCCAAGGTCTGCAAGTGCGAGTTGACGACGAGCTGCGTGCCGCCCTCCTTCACCGTGCCCAGCACGTCGGGCAACGCACCCACCACCATGTCGGCCACGATCAGCGTGCGTGCGCGCTGCGGCTGAACGCGCACCGCATGCAGGAGCGAAGGCCGGCCGGCGATGCGGATGTGGCTCACGACCGAGCCGCCCTTCTGCGCCAGCGCGGTGAAGTCCAGCACCGACGCGCCCTTGCCTTCCAGGTGCGCCGCCATCGCGACCAGCGCGCCGATGGTGATCACGCCCGTGCCGCCGACGCCCGCGACCAGCATGTCGAAGGGCCTGTCGACCTTCGGCAGCGCGGGCAGCGGCAGCGCCCCGGCCAGCGCATGCAGATCCGGCGCGGGCGACAGGGCCGTGCTGCTCTTGCGCACCTCGCCGCCCAGCACGGTCACGAAGCTCGGGCAGAAGCCTTCGGCGCAGGAATAGTCCTTGTTGCAGCTCGATTGCTCGATCTGCCGCTTGCGCCCGAACTCGGTTTCGAGCGGCGCGACCGAGAAGCAGTTGGACTGCACGCCGCAATCGCCGCAGCCCTCGCACACGGCGGCGTTGATGAACATGCGCTTGGCCGGATCGGGGTAGGTCTTCTTCTTGCGCCGGCGCCGCTTCTCCGCCGCGCAGGTCTGGTCGTAGACCAGCACCGTGACGCCGGCGATCTCGCGCAGCTCGCGCTGGACCGCGTCCATGTCGCGCCGGTGGTGCACCTGCACCCCTTCTTCCAGCCGCACGCCGCGGTAGACCTCCGGGTCATCGGTGACCACCACGACCCGCTTCGCGCCTTCGCTCGCGACCTGCGTGCAGATCTGCGCGACGGAGATGCTGCCGTCGACCGGCTGGCCGCCGGTCATCGCGACCGCGTCGTTGAACAGGATCTTGTAGGTGATGTTCGCGCCGCTCGCGATCGCCTGGCGCAGCGCCAGGTAGCCCGAGTGGAAATACGTGCCCTCGCCCATGTTCTGGAAGATGTGCGGCATCGCGGTGAAGGGCGCATGGCCCAGCCAGTCGGCGCCCTCGCCACCCATCTGCGTCAAGCCGCCGGTGCTGCGGTCCATCCAGCTCGCCATGTAGTGGCAGCCCACGCCGGCGAGGGCCTTGCTTCCTTCCGGCACCTTGGTCGACGAGCTGTGCGGGCAGCCCGAGCAGAAGTAAGGCAGCCGGCGCATGCCGTCCGACTCGTTCGACAGCAAGGCGGGCTTCGCGAACAGGCCGGCGTCGATGCGCTCGGCGAGCGGGTCTCCGATCGATGCGAGCCAGGCGCGCAAGGCCGAGGCGATCGATGCGGGGCCCAGCTGGCCCACCCACGTCAGTAGCGGCCCGCCGGCCAGATCGTGCTTGCCGCAGACCGTGGGCCGCTGTTCCTGGTTGAACACCAGCTCCTTCAGCTGCTGCTCGACCACCGAGGCCTTCTCCTCGATGACCAGCACATGGCGCAGGCCGGCGCAGAAGTCCTGCGCGCGCTGCGATTCGAGCGGGAAGCAGAGGCCCGGCTTGTAGATGCGCAGGCCAATGCACTGCAATTCGGCTTCGTCGATGCCGCAACGCTGCAGCACTTCCATCAGGTCATGGAAGGACTTGCCGACCACCATGATGCCCGCCGTCGCCTCCGGCGCAGCGACCACCAGGCGATCGATGGAGTTCAGCCGCGCGAAGGCCTTCAGCGCCTCCAGCCTCGCGGCCAGGCGCACTTCGATGGCGAGCGTCAGGAAGTCGTCGCTGCGGTAGGCCCGCGCTTCGGCGGCCCCGGGCGCCTCATCGGGCGCGGTGAACTCGGGCAGCGACGCCACCTCGATCGAACGCCCGCTCTCCACCGTCTCGGAGATGGCCTTGAATGCGACCCAGAGGCCGGCGTGCCGCGATGCGGCCCAGCCCCACAGCCCGAAGGCGTCGTACTCGTCGACCGAGGCCGGGTGGACGATCGGCATGCCCCAGCCCATCAGCGAGAGCTCGCTCGCATTCGGGATCGAGGACGAGACCGCCGCATGATCGTCGCCGACCACCACCAGCACGCCGCCCTGGCGCGTCGTGCCCGCGGCATTGCCGTGGCGCAGCGCATCGCCGGCCCGATCCAATCCGGGGCCCTTGCCGTACCACATGCCGAAGACGCCGTCGAAGCTGCGCTCTGCATCGGCGCCCACCTGCTGGGTGCCCATCAGCGCCGTGGCGGCCAGGTCCTCGTTGATGGCGGGCAGGAAGCGGATATCGTGCGCCTCGAGATCGGCCTCCGCGCGCCAGAGTTCGACGTCCACGCCGGCGAGCGGCGAGCCGCGGTAGCCGCTCACGAAACCTGCCGTCTTCAGGCCGTGCACTTCGTCCCATTTGCGCTGCAGGAGCAAGAGCCGCACCAGCGCCTGCGTGCCGGTCAGGAACACGCGTCCCTGAAGCGCGCTGCGGTTGTCGGCGAGCCGGTAGTTCGTTGCCGGAACCGGCTCGGGGTCGCGTTTCATGTCGTCGTTCATCGTGCGCAAAAACAAATAGTAGTCTTGCCGCGCGTCACCGGCATGGCTTCGCCCAGGAGCCGTTTTTTTTGACTTGACATTCGCGACAAAGGCCCGAATTGACCGGATATCGCAAGCTGGCCCATCGGCCGCTACGATGTCCGTTCTGCCTGTGTCCCTCGAAGCCTTCCACCCCGCCGTCAGCGGCTGGTTCAGCCGCAGCTTCGCTGCGCCCACCGAGGCGCAGGCGGCGGCGTGGCCCGCGATCCGTGCGGGCCGCCATACGCTGGTCGCCGCGCCGACCGGATCGGGCAAGACCCTGACGGCCTTCCTCGCCGCGCTGGATGGACTGGTGCGCCAGGGCTTGAAGCCCGAGGGGCTCGCCGACGAAACCACAGTGGTCTACGTCTCGCCGCTGAAGGCGCTGTCCAACGACATCCACCTGAACCTGGAAGTGCCGCTGGCGGGCATCCGCGCCGAACTGGCCGCGCTGGGCCTGCCGGACGTCGACATCCGCAGCGCCGTGCGCACCGGCGATACGGCGCCCAGGGATCGCCAGCAGAACCTGCGCAAGCCGCCGCACATCCTGGTCACCACGCCGGAGTCGCTGTACGTGCTGCTCGGTTCGGCATCGGGCCGCAAGATGCTGTCGACCGTGCGCACGGCGATCGTCGACGAGATCCATGCGATCGCGGCCAGCAAGCGCGGCAGCCATCTGTCGCTGTCGCTCGAAAGGCTGCAATCGCTCTGCGAGAAGCCTCTGACGCGCATCGGTCTCTCCGCCACGCAGAAGCCCATCGACGAGGTCGCGCGCTTCCTGGTGGGTGCGGGCGCAGTCACCGATGGCGTTGCGGATTGCGAGATCGTCGACATCGGCTATGCCAAGGAACGCGATCTCGCGCTCGAGCTGCCGCCCGTGCCGCTCGGCGCGGTGATGTCGAACGAGCAGTGGGAGCAGGTCTATTCGCGCGTCGCCGAACTCGTGCACCTGCATCGCACCACGCTGGTCTTCGTCAACACCCGGCGCATGGCCGAACGTGCGGCGCGGCATCTGGGCGAGCGCCTCGGGAAGGAAGCGGTGGCGGCCCATCACGGCAGCCTCGCGAAGGAGGCGCGCCTCGACGCGGAGCAACGCCTCAAGCGCGGCGAACTGAAAGTGCTCGTGGCTACCGCCTCGCTGGAACTGGGCCTGGACATCGGCGATGTCGACCTGGTGTGCCAGCTGGGTTCGCCCCGATCGATCGCCACCTTCCTGCAGCGCGCCGGCCGCTCGGGCCATGCGGTGAGCGGCACGCCCAAGGCGCGCCTGTTCCCGCAGTCGCGCGACGAGCTGGTCGAATGCGCGGCCTTGCTCGATTGCATCCGCCGCGGCGAGCTCGATGCCTTGCACGTGCTGCCCGCGCCCCTCGATGTGCTGGCGCAGCAGATCGTGGCCGAGACCGCCAGCCGCGAATGGGACGAAGACGAGCTGTTCGCCCTGCTGCGCCGCGCCTGGCCCTATGCGCAGTTGAAGCGCGAGGACTACGCCGCCGTGGTGCGCATGCTGTCCGAAGGCTTCACCACCCGCAACGGACCGCGCGCCGGCTATGTGCACCGTGACGCGGTCCATCACCGCTTGCGCGAACGCAAGGGCGCGCGCCTGACCGCCCTCACCTCGGGCGGCACCATTCCCGAGACCGGCGACTACAGCGTGGTGCTCGAACCGCAGGCCCACAAGATCGGCACCGTGAACGAAGACTTCGCGGTCGAGAGCCTGGCCGGCGATGTGTTCCAGCTCGGCAACACCAGCTACCGCATCCTGCGCATCGAGCCGGGCCGCGTGCGCGTGGAAGATGCGCATGGTGCGGCGCCCAACATCCCGTTCTGGCTCGGCGAGGCGCCGGGCCGCAGCGACGAGCTCTCCTTCGGCGTCTCGCGGCTGCGCGACGAGGTCGGACAGCACATCGCCACGCAAGGCGCCGAGGCCGCGGTGCGCTGGCTGGCGCGCGGCGTGGGACTGCACGACGAAGCCGCACGCCAGATCGTCGACCACCTCGCGCGCACCGTGGCAGCGCTGGGCGCGGTGCCGACGCAGGACCGGATCGTGATCGAGCGCTTCTTCGACGAATCGGGCGGCATGCAGCTGGTGATCCATTCGCCGTATGGAAGCCGTCTCAACCGCGCGTGGGGCCTGGCCCTGCGCAAGCGCTTCTGCCGCAAGTTCAATTTCGAGCTGCAGGCCGCGGCCACCGAGGATGCGATCGTGCTCTCGCTGTCCACCAGCCACAGCTTTGCGCTGCCGGAGGTGGCCCGCTACCTGCACTCGGCCACGGCGCTGGACGTGCTGGTGCAGGCGCTGCTGGACGCGCCGCTGTTCGGTGTGCGCTGGCGCTGGAATGCAACCACCGCACTCGCCCTGCCGCGCTTCATCGGCGGCCGCAAGGTGGCGCCGCAGCTGCAGCGCATGAAGTCCGAAGACCTGCTGGCGTCCGTGTTCCCGGACCAGGTCGCCTGCGCTGAGAACCTCGCGGGCGAACGCGAGATCCCCGAGCACCCGCTGGTCGCGCAGACCCTGGACGACTGCCTGCACGAGGCCATGGACGCCGAGGGCTGGCTGCGCCTGCTGCGTCGCATCGAAGCGGGCGAAGTGAGCGTGCTCGCGTGCGATCTTCCCGCGCCCTCGCCGCTCGCCGCGGAAGTGCTGAACGCACGGCCCTATGCCTTTCTCGACGATGCGCCGCTGGAAGAGCGCCGCACCCAGGCCGTGCAGAGCCGCCGCTACACCGATCCGGAGAGCGCGGACGACATGGGCCGGCTGGACCCGGAGGCGATCGGCAGCGTGCGAGAGGAAGCCTGGCCCGGCCCCCGCAACCCCGACGAGATGCATGAAGCGCTCAGCGGGCTCGGCGTGGTCAACGACGAGGACGTGGCTCGCAATGCGAACTGGGAAACATGGCTCGAGGCGCTCGCCGGCGCCGGCCGCGCGACGCGCCTGTCGCTTGGCCTGTGGGTCGCGGCCGAGCGCCTGGCGCTGACCCAGGCGCTCTATCCCGGCGCCGCCATGCAGCCGCTCATCGAGGCCCCTGCCGAATATGCGCAGACCTCCGGGAGCCGCGACGAGCTGCTGCGCGAGCTGCTGCAGTCGCGCCTCGGCGGGCTGGGCCCGGTCTCGGCGAACGAACTGGCGCAGCAGCTCCGGTTGCCGCTCTCAGACATCGAAGCCGCACTGCTGGGATTGCAAAGCGAAGGCCAAGTGCTGCAGGGGCGATTCACGCCCGAGGCCGACGGCCAGGAGTGGTGCGAAAGGCATCTGCTCGCACGCATCCACCGCTACACCCTCAAGCGCCTGCGGCGCGAGATCGAACCCGTGGAGCCGCGCGACTTCGCACGCTTTCTCTTCGAATGGCAGCACGTCGGCGCGGCCGCGCGTGTCAGCGGCCCGGAGGCCCTGGCCGGCGTGCTGACCCAATTGGAAGGCTACGAGGCGCCGGCCGCGCTGTGGGAGGCCGAACTGCTGCCGGCGCGCGTCAACGACTATGCCAGCGCCTGGCTCGACGACCTGTGCACCGCGGGGCGCGTGCTGTGGACGCGGCTGCGGCCGTCCGCCAACGATGGCCGCGCGGCAGGGGGTGCCGGCCAGTCGCTGCGCGCCACGCCGATCCTGCTGCTGCCGCGGCGCAGCGCAGCGCTCTGGAACGGACTCGCGCCGGCACCGGTCGACGACGCGGGACTGGGTTCGCGCGCGCAGCGCGTGGCTGCCTGGCTCTCGGCCAACGGCGCGTCTTTCTTCGACGAGATCGCCGAGGGCGCACGCCTGCTGGGCACCGAGGTCGAAGACGCGCTCAGCGAACTGGTCGCGCGCGGCCGCGTGCGCTGCGACAGTTATGCGGGCCTGCGCGCATTGCTGGTGCCGGCCTCGAAGCGCGCGCCGACGCACGCGCAGCAGCAGCGCCGGCGCCGCGCCGCGCTCTTCGGCATCGAGGACGCGGGCCGCTGGCTGCTGACGCGGCAGCCGGGCTCCGCGACGACCGAAGAGCCGCCTCGCGCCCTCGCGCCCGAATCCATCGAACAGGTCGCGCGCGTGCTGCTGCGCCGCTATGGCGTGGTGTGCTGGAGCATGCTCGAGCGCGAGGCCGCCTGGTTGCCGCCATGGCGCGACCTGGTGCGTAGCTACCGCCGGCTCGAAGCCCGCGGCGAGATCCGCGGCGGCCGCTTCATCGCGGGCCTGTCCGGCGAGCAGTTCGCGCTGCCCGAGGCCATCGGGCTCATGCGCCAGATGCGGCGCCGGCCGGCCGACGAAAGCCTGGTCTGCCTGTCGGCTTCGGATCCCGCCAACCTGCTCGGAACGGTCATTCCGGGCACCAAGATTCCGCGGGTCGCAGGCTCGCGTGTGCTGTACCGGGATGGCATCCCTATCGCGACCAGCGTCGCGGGCCAGGTCGAGATGCTTGCGCCCCTGAGCGCCGCGCAGCAGAACGCGGCGCGCAAGGCGCTCTCGCTGGACCCCGCGCTGCATTGGGTGCATCGAACAACGGAGATCGCCGAGGAGCTTCGCCGCTGAACGCCGGCGTCGGCGAGCGCACCGCTGCTTCAGCTCTTGTCGGAGAGCCCGATCGAGGGCAGATCGAGTTCGACCCAGGCCGGCGCGTGATCGCTGGCACCAGCCCGGCCCCGCACCTCGCGATCCACGTTCGCATCGATCAGCAAGGGCGCGAGCTCCGCATTGAGCAGCAGGTGGTCGATGCGCAGGCCCGCGTTGCGCGGCCAGCGGTTGCGCCAGTAGTCCCAGTAGGTGTAGATCGCCTCGTTCGGATGGCGCGCGCGGATCGCGTCGGTCCAGCCCTGCTTCAAGAGGCGCGCGAAGGCGGCACGAGCCTCCGGCTGCAGCAGCGCATCGTCGCGCCACGAGGCGGGGTTGTAGATGTCGGCATCGGTAGGCACCACGTTGAAGTCCCCGGCCAGCACCGCCGGCAGCCCGCAGGCGTAGAGCTTGCGCGCATGCACTTCGAGCCGTCCGAACCATTCGAGCTTGTAGTCGAACTTGGGGCCGGGCTGGGGATTGCCGTTGGGCAAGTACAGGCAGCCGACGACCACGCCGCCGACCACGGCTTCGAGGTAGCGGCTCTGGCTGTCTTCGCTGTTGCCGTCCAGGCCGCGGCCGGTTTCGATCGGCTCCCGGCCGCGCGCGAGGATGGCCACGCCGTTCCACGAACGCTGGCCATGAAACACGACGCCGTAGCCCGCTGCGCGAATCGCGGCCGCTGGAAAATTCTCGTCGGGCGACTTGAGCTCCTGCAGGCAGGCCACGTCCGGCCTCGACTCGGCCAGCCATTCCAGCAGGCGCGGGAGACGGCCGTTGACACCGTTGACGTTGAAGGTCGCGATCTTCATGGCGCAGGCATGGGAGGAAGAATGACGTCGGCATCATGACGTGCAAGCCGTCATCGGCCGCGTCGGAGAACATGCTCTGCTTTTCCATGTGTTGCGCCCTGTATCGCCATACACCAGAGGCGGTCATCTGATCGCGGCGCGTTCCTACAGTCCGCCCCTCGGCGCAGGACGATGCTCCCGATCCCAACGTCCCGAGAGATCGCAGATGGCCCCCCCAACCGCATGCTCGCCCAATGCTTGCAGCTTGCGGGTGCTGGTGGTCGAAGACGATCCCGATGTGCTGGAAGCCGCGCTCGAGGCCCTGGAACTCCTGGGCCACTGGGCGACCGGCGTCCGCAGCGCCGAGGGTGCGCTCACCCGCTTCCTCGAAGGCGCGTTCGACGTGCTGATGGTCGACGTCGGCCTGCCGGCCTTGTCCGGGCTGGAACTGGCCGGCAAGTTGCAGTCTCGTTGCAAGCTGCCGGTCATTTTTGCCACGGGCAGAAAGGCGCCGGACGGACCTCTGCACAGCGCCGTCTGGCTGTGCAAGCCCTTCAGCCTCGAGCAACTGCGCGACGCACTGCGCCAGGCGTCCCAGCTCGTCGAGCTGAAGCTCGTCGACAACCCGGTCGCGCCTGCACCACGGGTCGCGGCAAGCGGCGCCTAGAAGCGGCGCTGCGAAGCACTCAAGCCGGCGGGCAGCGGTCGTAGACCAGGGCCAGATAGTCCGCGTGCTTTCGAAGGCTCTCGAGCTGCTGCACCGTGTTGCCGCGGATCGGGTCCTTCGGGTCGAACCTCACGTCGCCGTCGGGCAACAGAATGAAATGCGTTCGCCCGGACAAGCGGCCGCTGCGGTCGTCGGCATGCACGTAGCCGCAGCCCGTGCCCGTGCTCTTGTTGTAGGTCACGCCGGAGAACACGGCGAAGCGGGGTTCCGGCAGCCTGGTTTTCACCTGTGATTGGACCTGCCAGATCGGCCAATAGAACCACCACCCGCCGACGCAAGCGGCAAAGACCGAGATGCTGGCCAGAATGCAGACAATGACTCTCATGGCTTGTCCTTGTCGGGTTGCACGAACTGCATCGCGAAACGACCCAGAGGGGTCAGTTCCGTCACGGTGGCCGTGCCCGCCCGTCCCGGCGGCGCCGAGAACGTGACCTTGACCCAGCCCCCGTCCTTCAGGATGCGCAGGCTCTCGATGTCCTCTGCCGCAGTGAAGACCATCGGCAGAGGACCCTTGGCCACGCGCTGGAGCACGCTATAGGACATGTGCTGCTAGGCAGGCACGGCGAAGAGACCGACCGTGGTTTGTCTCGGAGCGTATGTCCATGTAGCCAATTGTAATTACATGTAGTACTTACAGGTTAACTTCTTTCGTGATCCATTTCACGAGTTCGCGAATCCGGCAAAAGCATGAAGTAGTGCCGAATGCGGCGCGCAAGGCCCACCCCTGCCATGGAAAGGGTCCGGCGCTTTGTGTAGTCTTTCGTGGAGCAGGAGATAACCATCGAAATGGCCCGAGCGCCATGAAATGGAGGCAGCCATGCAGGATTCGGTGACGCCTATCGACGCATCCTTCGAGCGATGGACGCAACTCTCGGACGCCTACGAGCAGCACCTGCTGCACATGAAGCAGGGTGATGAAAGCGCGCGCGCAGAAGCGATACGGCTCGCACGCGAACTGGATGCGCTGACCCGACTGCTCGGACGCAAGCTCCCCGCGAACCGGTCACCCGACAAGCGCTGAGGCCTTCTTCGTCCTTCCGCGCAGCCTTCTCTGGGTCCAATTGCCCGATCCGGATCGGGGTGCCGCGTCCGGATTGTTGCCGGAACGAAAACACCGCAATTCCATTTGGCAGGGTTTCTACCTAGATTTCGGGCGCAAACTTCATCCCCACAGAGCAGCCATTCACTGTTCTGGATGAACAGGGCACCGAGCGAGGTGGCCGCCCCCGAAGGGACGGCGCCCCACCCAAGACCGGTTCGAAATCATCATCCAAACCATTGAAGGAAATTGAAATGAAGACCTCGAAGATCATTGCCGCCGCCGCTCTCTCGCTTCTTGCTGCCGCTGGCGCCCAAGCCGAAACCTATGAAGGCGTGCATTCGCTGGTGTCGGCCAACAGCCGTGCCGACGTGAGGGCCCAAGCGGTGGCTGCCGCACGCAGCGAGAACCCGTACGCCGAAGGCGTCTCGTCGCGCGTCGCGCCGGCGCTGACCGCCTCGACCGACCGTGCCGGCGTGCGAGCCGAAGCCGTCGCCGCCGCCCGCAGCGCCAACCCGTACGCGGAAGGCTATGCGCAAGGCGTGGCGCCGGTGCTCGCCAGCACGGTTGACCGCGCCACCGTGCGCGCCGAAGCCCGCGCCGCAGCGCGCGGCATCGACCAGCTTGCACTGTAATCGGCTGCACTCGAGACGACAAACCGGGCCGCGAGCCCGGTTTTTTCATGCGGCGTTGGCCGCAGGCCACTCGGCCTCGCTGAAAGAATGCCGGCGGCCCGGGAGCGCGGCACAATCTCGTCAGCATGACGCAGCAATTGCCCCACCCCGATGACCTGAGCGATGCGGAGCTCGCTGAACACGCCCATGCCTGGCGACGCCTGGCATTGCGCGGAGACCGCAACGCGCGAGCGCCCGCGCACGCTTACGAGACTGCCTTGCGCGAACGCGTGCGCGCCTCGATGGCAGCCGAGCTGATGGCCACCGCCGCGGCGCCCGAACCGAAACGCCCGTGGTGGCGCCGATGGTGGCCCTCGATGAGCGAGCACGTCACGTCCTGAACGGACGGCGCTTCCTCCTTCTTCAGCGGTCAGCGGCCGCCGAGCTGCCCGAAGGAGGTGCGAAGCCCCACATAGTCGGTCGGCCCGCTGCTCTCGGGTGGATGACCGGTCGCCGACAGCCAGGCCGCGATGCTGGGCAGGCGCTTGTCGAAATAGAGCTGCAGGTGGGACCAGTTGCCGCCCTCCGTATGGGGCGAGGTCATTTCGAGCGCCTCGACCGCGATCGCGCGCAAGCTGCTCACCATCGCCAGCGAGCGCCCGTCGAGCAATTGCAGCGTCACCTCGCGACCCTGCGCCAGGATTTCATCGAGGATGCGGCGATTCACCATGTAGTCGGGCCAGCTGCGCTTGCCGCAGGCGTCGTTCAGCTCCCTGAAGACCCAGTGCATGTTGGTGGCGAAGATCGCCGCCACCTGCCCGGCCTGCCGCAGGCTCTGCTTCGAGGCCAGGGCCTGCAGCCGCAGCGCCCACAGGATCGCGGCAAGAACGCCCAGTGTCTGGACCCATGCCGCCCATTCGGTCGAGGTCGCAGGACGGTTGAACCAGCCGACGACCACCAGTGCGACAGTGAGCGCGGCGACCGCCGCTCCGAATTTCCGCATGCTTTCCTCTGGGTCTGGGTACGCCGCCTCAGGCGCGCGGCCCGTCCTTGCCGAACAGTTTTCTTATCGCCGCAATCCCTGCCACCAATGCATTGGCGTAGGTCGCTTGCGGATCGCTCGCAGCCTCGAGCGGCAGGTATGGAAGCGCTTCTTCCATCGCGTAGTCGGTGCCCTCCATCAATACCCAATAGAACTCGCCCTCTTCGAGTTCGTGCACGGTGAGCGCGATATTTCGCAATTGCGACATGAGTTTAGGAGGGGGTCATCGAGTGAACTCATCGATCCTATTCATCGCGCGTTACAACACCTAGCCAAAACTTCACGTTTCGTCTCAAATGTGATGAACGGTAATTAAATTGGCAAGTCTTGAATACCCTCAATAGCCTGAATGTGGGTAATTTGCACCTGCCAAGCTTTTCCTACAGCGCCCGGGTGCCGCCGTGCCTAAGCTGAATGCACCTCAACAACACCGCCGTGCCAAGGAGGAGACATGAAGCATTTCACCCTCGACCCCCACATGGTCGCCGCCTTCGGAGGGGCCTTCTATCCGACCGGCCATTCCATGGTGATGTTTCCCAATGCCGAGGACGCGAGCCGAGTCGGACACCAGCTGATCGACAACGGCTTCAGCGGCGACGAGGTCTACCTGATCCCTCCCAAGACCATGCTGGCCCAGATCTCGCCCACGGTCAGGGACGCGGACAACCCGCTGCCCTCGGCCGGCACCGACGGCGCCACCGTGCGCGCCTACACCAAGCTCGCGCGCGACGGCCACACCGGCCTCCTGGTCAAGACCGAGAACAGGGCCGCGGCCGAGCGCCTGATGGAGGTGGTGCGTACGGTGCCCTATTCGATCGCCGAGCGCTACTGCAGGCTGGTGATCGAGGACCTCTGAACCAGGTCTCAGGCCGGCGCGGCGCGGCTGAGCACGGCGCGCGCCATCGACTGCGCAAGCTCGTGCTCGCCGAGGAACACGGTGGCCTCCACCTCCTCCGAGAGCAGCCGCGCCTCCTCCTCGTTGTGGCTGCGGATCACGGTCTCGATCGCGGGGTTGAGCGTGCGCGCGGTCTCGATCATCTGCCGCACATTCATCGCATCGGCGACGGCGACCACGAGCACGCGGGCCCGCGCCACATGCGCCTGGATCAGCACCGCGGGATCGGCCGCATCGCCCCAGACGGCCGCCAGCCCCTCGGCGCGCAGCTTCTCCACCAGTTCGCGGTTCTGCTCCGCCACCACGAAGGGAACATCGTGGGCTGCCAGCTCGGCGGCAATGCGCCGCCCCACGCGGCCATAACCGACCAGCACGACGTGGCGCGACAGGTACTTCGCCTCGGTGCTCACCGGCAGCTCGGCCAACGGGTCGTCGCGCAGCGCCAGGCTGCGCGCAAGGGATGAACGCGCATGCAGCCATTTCTGCACCGGACCGATCAGGCTGAACCACAGCGGATTGGTGGCGATGGAGATCAGCGCGCCGGCCAGCAGCAGGCTCTGGCCCTCGGCCGGCAGCAGCCCGAGCGAGACGCCGAGCGCAGCCAGGATGAATGAGAACTCGCCGATCTGCGCCAGGCTCGCGCTCACCGTGAGCGCCGTGCTCAAGGGATAGCGGAACAGCAGCACCAGCGCGCAGGCCGCCACGGACTTGCCCACCACGATCACCCCCACGACCGCCAACACCTGCAGCGGGCGTTCGATCAGCACGGCCGGGTTGAACAACATGCCGACCGAGACGAAGAACAGGACGGCAAAGGCGTCGCGCAGGGGCAGCGATTCCTGCGCCGCCCGATGACTGAACTCGGATTCGCGCATCACCATCCCCGCGAAGAAGGCGCCGAGCGCGAAGGACACGCCGAACAGCGCCGCCGATGCGAAGGCGATGCTGACCGCGGCCGCCACCACGCACAGCGTGAAGAGTTCGCGCGAACCGGTGCGCGTGACCTGCCACAGGACCCACGGGAACACGCGCCGCCCCACCACCAGCATCAGCACCACGAAACCACCCACCTGCAGCAGCGTGAGGCCCAGCGTCTGCCAGACCGGCGCCGCGTCGGCCACGGCCGTCTTGCCGCCCATCACGCCGGCCAGCGGCGGCAGCAGCACGAGCACCAGCACCATCGCGAGGTCTTCCACCACCAGCCAGCCGACCGCGATGCGGCCGGTGAAGGAATCGAGGAGCCCCAGGCTCTCGAGCGCGCGCAGCAGCACCACCGTGCTCGCCACCGACAAGGCGAGCCCGAACACCAGTGCGCCGCCCAGGCTCCAGCCCCACCACGTGGCCAATGCGCCACCAAGCAGCGTGGCCACCGCCATCTGCACGATCGCGCCGGGCAATGCGATCTTGCGCACCGCGAGCAGATCGTCGAGCGAGAAGTGCAGGCCGACGCCGAACATCAGCAGCATCACGCCGATCTCGGCCAGCTGCGCGGCGATCTCCGCATCCGCCACGAAGCCCGGGGTGAACGGGCCGATGATCACGCCCGCGAGCAGGTAGCCCACCAGCGCCGGCAGCCGAAGCCGCGCCGCCAGGAAGCCGAGTACCAGCGCCAGGCCGAGACCGGCCGCAACGGTATTGATCAGGGAGACGCTGTGGGGCATCGCTGCATTTTGCAAGATCGACGCCAACGCACCTGCACCTTTCAGCGCGCCGTCAATCCAGTCCCAGCACCTTGTCGAGCGTGATCGGCAGGCTGTACACGCGGCGCCCCGTCGCATGGAAGATCGCGTTGCCCACGGCCGCCGCGACGCCCACGATGCCGATCTCCCCCACGCCCTTGACGCCCAGCGGATTGACGACCTCGTCCGGCTCGTCGACGAAGATCACCTCGATCTCCCCGACGTCGGCGTTGGCAGCCAGGTGGTATTCGGCCAGGCTGTGGTTCATCACGCGGCCCAAACGGTGATCGACGAGACCCTCCTCGTGCAGCGCCATGCCGATGCCCCAGACCACGCCGCCCTCGATCTGGCTGGTGGCTGTTCTCGGATTGACGATGCGTCCGGCCGCCACCGCGCTGACGACGCGCGTGACGTGCACGCTGCCCAGGTCTTCATCCACGCGCACCTCGGCGAACACCGCCGAATGCGTGGCGCGCGCGTACTTGCGCTGCTTCATGAGATTGGGCAATGCGAGGCTCTTGGCTTCGATCTGGGCCGCACCGGCGCGCTGCATCAGCTCGCGCAGGCTGATGGAACGCGAGGGATCCACGCGCAGCCGCACCAGGCCGTTGACGAATTCGACATCCTTCAACCGCGGCTGGCGCAGCGGCGTATCGCCTTGCGCACGCGCCATGAGGAGCAGCTTGGCCGCGATCTTGATGCAGGCGGCCTGAACCGCCGTGCCGATGGTGGCCACGGTGAAGGAGCCCCCCTGGACCGGCGCCAGCGGCAGGCTCGAATCGCCGAGGCTGAAGTCCACCTTGGCAAGCGGCAGGCCCAAGGTCGCCGCTGCGATCTGCGACATCACGGTGCCGGTGCCGGTGCCGATGTCGGTGGTGGCGCTGCCGACCTCCAGCGTGCCGTCGACCCGCAGCACGGCGCGTGCGGCGCCGTGGATCTGCATCGCGTCCCACACGCCGGTGGCCATGCCCCAGCCGATCAGCGTGCGGCCGTCACGCATCGAGCGCGGCTCGGGCTCTCGGCGCGACCAGCCGAAGCGCTCCGCGCCGCGCGCATAGCATTCGCGCAACGCCTTGCTCGAGAAGGGTTTGCCGCTTCCGGGCTCGGTCTCGGTGTAGTTGCGCAGGCGCAGGGCCAGCGGGTCCAGGCCGACGGCATGCGCCAGTTCGTCCATCGCGCTTTCGAGCGCATAAACCCCTTGGGCCGCGCCGGGTGCGCGCATGTCGGTCGGCGTGAAACGGTCGAGCTCGACCACGCGATGGGCCAGCCGCAGATTCGGCGTGTTGTAGAGCAGACCCGTCCAGCTGACGATGTTCTCGACGTAGTCCTCATTGCGCGAAGTCTCCGACACCGCCTCGTGCACGACGGAGCGCAGCCGCCCTTCGGTATCGCAGGCCAACTTCAGCGTCTGCAGGGTCTCGGGCCGATGGCCGAAGCTGAACATCTGCTGGCGCGTGAGCACCACGCGCACCGTGCGCCGCAGCGTCAGCGCCGCCATCGCGGCCAGCACCAGCTGGTAGCCGGGCCGCAGCCCCGACCCGAAGGCCCCGCCCACGAAGGGACACAGCACGCGCACATCGCGCTTGCGCAGCTTCAGCACGCGCGCCAGGTAGGCGCGGCTGTTCTGCGCGCCCTGCGTCTTGTCGTAGATCGTGAGCCGCCCTTCGCCTTCCCAGATCGCCGTGCTGGCATGCGTTTCCATGGGGTTGTGAAACTCGGCCGGCGAGCGGTAGCACGCCTCGATCCTGACCGGCGCTTCGTCCCAGGCATCTTCCGGTTCGCCGCGCACCTTGGGCGCGACCTGGTAGCCGAACTTGAGGCGGCTCGGCTTGCGGGCCTCGATCGCCAGCCGCTGCATGTCGCTGCGCGGCCGCTCGGCGGCGCAGTGCACCTCGATCAGCCGCGCCGCATGGCGCGCGGCCTCGAAGCTCACCGCCACGACCAGCGCCACCGGCTGCGCGTCGGAGTGGATCTGCGCATCGTGCAGCGGCCGGAACGGCGAGCCGCCGGGCGCATCCATGTCCTTGTGCAGCAGATCGAAGCGTGCCATGGGCGGCCGGTTCTCGTGGGTCAGCACCTCGATCACGCCCGGCACGGCGCGCGCCGCGCGGCTGTCGATGGAACGGATGCGCCCGCGCGCGATCGGGCTCGGCACCACCACGCCGTAGAGCAGGCCCTCGGCCGGATGCTCGGCGGCGTAGCGGGCCGCACCCGTCACCTTGGCCCGAGCGTCGACACGCGCCACCGGCGCCCCGAAGGGCAATCCGGGTTGTGCCGTCACGCACCCGCCTCCATGCCGGCCGCCTGCAGCAGCGCACGCACGACGGCACGGCGCGCCAGTTCGATCTTGAAGCCGTTGTGCTCCAGCGCCCGCGCGCCCTCGACCAGAACGGACGCCGCTGCCTCGAACGCGGCGACACCGGGCACCTGGCCGGCCAGCAGCGCCTCGGCTTCGCACCGGCGCCAGGGCTTGTGGGCCACACCGCCGAGCGCGATGCGCGCCGACCGGATGCGCCCCTGCGCGATGTCGAGCGCGCAGGCCACGGACACCAGCGCGAAAGCGTAGGAGCGCCGGTCGCGCAGCTTGAGATAGCAGGAATGGCGAGCGAAGGGATCGGGCGGCAGCTCGACCGCGATGACCAGTTCGTCCGCGGCCAGCGTCGTATCGCGCTCCGGTGCATCGCCGGGCAGCCGATGGAAGTCGGCCATGGCGATGGAGCGTTCGCCCTGCGGCCCCTGCACGTGAACCACCGCTTCGAGCGCCGCCAGCGCGACGCACATGTCCGAAGGATGCACCGCAACGCACTGCTCGCTGGCGCCGAGGATCGCGTGGATGCGATTCAGCCCCTCGATCGCCGGGCAGCCGCTGCCCGGCGCGCGCTTGTTGCACGGCGTGACGATGTCGTAGAAGTAGTAGCAGCGCGTGCGCTGCAGCAGGTTGCCGCCGACGGTCGCCATGTTGCGCAGCTGCGGCGAGGCGCCGGCCAGCAGCGCCTCCGCCAGCAGGGGATAGCGGCGCTGCACTTCCGGATGCCAGGCCAGGTCGGCATTGCGCACCAGCGCGCCCACGTGGAGGCCGCCGCGTTCGGTGACGCGCACCTCGCGCAGCGGCAGGTGCGTGATGTCGACCAGCCGCGCAGGCCGGGCGACGCCTTCCTTCATGAGGTCGAGCAGATTGGTGCCGCCGGCGATGAAGCGCGCGCCGTCCACGCCGCCAATGGAGCGCAGCGCGTCGGCCGCATCGGTGGCGAGGTGGTACTCGAAAGGATTCATCGCGCGGCTTTCCACGCACCGGACTGCTGATGCCCCAGCACTTCGACCACCGCCCTGACGATGTTCGGATAGGCGCCGCAACGGCAGAGGTTGCCGCTCATCTGTTCGCGCACGTCGTCTTCGTTCTGCGCATGGCCCTCGCGCAGCAGGCCGACCGCCGAGCAGATCTGGCCCGGCGTGCAGTAGCCGCACTGAAAAGCATCGTGGTCGACGAAGGCCTGCTGCAGCGGATGCAGAAGGTCGCCGTGCGCCAGCCCCTCGATGGTCTGTATCGTCGCGCCCTCCTGCATCACCGCGAGCGCGAGACAGGCGTTGATCCGGCGGCCGTCCACCAGCACCGTACAGGCGCCGCACTGCCCATGGTCGCAGCCCTTCTTGGTGCCAGTCAGACCGCAGTGCTCGCGCAGCAGGTCCAGCAGCGTGGTCCAGGCCTCGAGCCGCACCGTGCGCGCGACGCCGTTCAAGTGGAAGCGGACCGTGTGCACCTCGCAGGCGGTGCGCTCCTGCGTGCTGAGGGTGGAGGTGGCATCCATGGGCTGTGACCTTGTCGTGCGGCGGAGGCTGGCGCAGTAGGACGTGACCGCAAGCATCGTCGCCGGAAACAAAAAGACCCGCCGCGGCGGGTCTTTTTGCAACTGGCCGAAGCGTCGGCGCCTCAGTGCATGTGCAGGCCGCCGTTGACCGAGAAGTCGGCGCCCGTCGAGTAGCCGCCTTCGTCGGTCGCGAGCCACGCGATGATGGAAGCGATCTCGCTGGGCTCGCCGAGCCGCTTGACGGGAATCGTGCCCACGATCTTGTCGAGCACTTCCTGGCGGATCGCCTTGACCATGTCGGTGCCGATGTAGCCCGGGCTCACGGTGTTCACCGTCACGCCCTT
>NZ_FMZU01000022.1 GCF_900101545.1 Variovorax sp. CF079
ATCAGCTTTCGGTCTGCCTGTTCTCATCGCGGTATCTCCGTCCAAAAGATACTGCACCGGCAAGCAAGACTAATACCAGTTATTTGCAGGACAGGTCACTAGCAGGCCATGGCAGAAAAGAACCAGGACCCGACCCCGAAGCGCCTGCGCGACGCGCGCAAGCGCGGCGAGGTCGTGTTCAGCGCCGACGTCGCGTCGACGCTGGTGTTCGCGGTGGTGATCGTCGCGATGTGGATGGGCGGCGAGGCACTCTACAGCCTGCTGCGCGAACTGTGGCTGCACGCGACCAGCGCCACGCTGCTCGCCAATCCCGACCAGCGCTTCGGCGAGCTGCTGCTGCACACCGGCGAGGCGCTTTTGTGGGGCACGCTGCCAATCACGGCCATCGCCGCCTTCGCCGGCATCGTCGGCTCGCTGTTCCAGGTCGGCGGCGTGGCGGCCTGGGAGCGCATCAAGCCCGACGCCAACCGCATGAATCCGGCTGAGGGTGCGAAGCGCATCTTCTCCACGCGCAACCTCGTCAACCTCGTCAAGATGGTCGTCAAGACGATGCTGCTGGCCGCGCTGATGTACGTGGTGGTGCGCAGCTTCCTCGACACCGCGCTCAACCTCGGCTACATCCGCCCGCCGGCCATCATGAGCGTGTCGGCGCACATGGTGCTGATCGCTTTCGTCTGGGCGATGGTGATCTATGCGCTGATGGCGCTGGTCGACTATGCCCACGAGCACTACGAATTCATGAAGCAGCAGCGCATGTCGATCGACGACCTGCGGCAGGAATACAAGGAGGTCGAAGGCGACCCGATCAACCAGTCGCGGCGGCGCACGGCGCACTTCGAGGCCGTGTACGCGAGCCTCGCCGACCGCGTGCGCGGCGCCTCGGCGGTCATCCATTCGGCCCGCACGGCAATCGCGCTGCAGTACCTCGGCGAACACGACCTCCCGCGCGTCATCGCACGCGGCGAAGGCGAGGTCGCGGCGCAGATCCGCCGCTTCGCCGGCGAGGGCCTGGTGCCGACGGAGTTCGAGCCTTCGCTGGCCGATCGCCTCTACGACGAAGTGCCGGTAGACCAGCCGATCCCGCGCTCGCTCTATGCACCGGTGGCGAAGTTGCTGCGCTGGGCGCAGGGCGGGGACGCGGGCGCATGACGCCAGCGAAAACAGAACCGATCTGATAAGGAAAGCGAACGATGGCCCTCATGATGCTTCTGGACGGCGGCGCCGTATCCCGCACGGCGCAGCAGGCGGCCGCGAACCAGACCGCGCAGCAACAGCAGACGCAGCAGCCCGCGAACAGCAATAACACGGGCAGCAGTTCGGCGGCCGATGCCGCGGCGGCGCGCGCAGCGCAGCTTCAGCGGGAGCTCGAAGCCCTGCTGGAGGCGCTGCGGCGCGCCCAGGAGGCAGCCCGCGAGGCGCGCCGGCGCGAGGCCGAAGCGCAGGCCAGGCTGACGCAGGCGCGGCAGCAGCTCGAGGATGCGCAGGAGCAGGCGCGCAACAAACCGTCGGAGGCCAACAACACGGCCGCCCATTCGATGCAGCAGGGCTACGACCTCGCTGAGGCCAATGCGAAGAAGGAAACGGCGAAGCTCGCACTCGAGGACCGGGGCGTCGAGCTCGCCGAGGCGCGGGTCGCGCAGAAGGGGGAGCAACAGCAAAGCCCCGACGGTCGCACATCGGCGCAGACCGACCAGGAACTGAGGAGCGCCGAGGCTGCCTATGGCCGGGCCCAGACCACGTCCACGGCTGCGGACACCTACGCCCGGACGGAGCAGGAGGCCCAGCAGGCCGAGAACCACGCCGCATCGCTGGAACCGCCGCCCGGGCTGCCGGCCCAGGCCTACGGCAAGACGGACTGGGACGAGATCAATGCAGCCAGGAACGAGGCCACGCGCCTGCGCACCGAGGCGGACGCCGCGCGCGGCGAGTACGACGACACGCAGCAGACGGGTCAGCAGACCACGGCGCAGCAGCCGCTCCTGTTCACGACGACGACGGCCGCGACCTTCACGACCAGCTCCGGCACCGACGGCGTCACCAGCCCGACACTGCTGAGCTATGGCAACAACAACCTGCTCGCCCAGGTCTCCTACGGCGACGACGAGCCCGCGCCGCAATACCCGCTCCAGCCGCTGCTGCAGGTGTCGCCGTTCCCGCTGCCGGGTGCGCAAACCGGCTCCGAGAATCCCGTGGAGGGCCTCTATGCGCCGCCCGGCACGGAACAGGTGTCGGACACAGTCGCGGCCATCGCGCAGGGGAAGAGCGTGGAAGAGATCGCGAGGCAGCGCAATGTCAGTACCGACCAGATCATCTCCGAGGCCCGCGAGGCCGGCGTCGAGATCACGACCACCGCGGCGAACTCCGGCAACGGCGACGTACAGACCACCACCCTGAAGCAGGGCGATGTGGAGCTGAGCTACTACCGCGACTACCAGCACGATTCGCTCACCGTGCGCGGAAGCTACGACGACCCGGCCGCGCCCGGCGGCACCCGGACCATCGATGCCATGCAGGACAGCGACGGCCGCATCCATCACACGGTGGCCGACCCGCAGACCGGCGAGGACGTGTCGGTCATCACCGACTACGAGGAGGGCACCGAGACCCGCATCGACTTCGACGACCAGGGGAGGCGCGTCGAGACCACGACCGAGATGGGCGCTGGGCCGGTGACCTACGAGGTGAAGCCCGGCGACACGGTCGGCGAACTTGCCCGGGCGCAGGGCATGACCGAGGCCGAGTTCCTGGCGCTCAACCCGAACCTCGAGAATCCGAACCTGATCCATCCGGGCGACAAGCTGGTGGTCGCGACCTCGCCGACGACCGTCCGCGTCTTCAACGAAGACGGTTCCATCCTCGAGACCAGCACGACGGGCGACGGCAAGCAGCAGGTGGTCTACGTCTCGCCAGAAGGCGAGAGGGTCACCCTCGCCGGCGAAAAGAGCGAGCAGGAGACCCAGGTCGAGGACATCCGCAAGAGCATCTTCGAGGATGGCCTCACCGTCGCGCAGGTCGCGGCGAACCTGCAGATGAGCCAATCGCAGGTGCTGGCGCTCATGGAGCCGGGCACGGTGGACGTTCAGGAAGCGACTTCGGACAACGGCGACGTGCAGATTACGACGCTTTTCGATCCGTACAGCGGAGAAGTGGTGATCGAGCGCTACGACTACCAGCACGACAGCATGCAGCGCGAGACGATCGCGGGCGACACGGTCTTCGAGGTGCGCCAGTACGACCCCGAGACCGGAACGTTCTCCACCGTCGAGATGGCCGGCGGCGTCGGCTATGCGCAAAGCCTGGTCGACGACCGGCAGCAGACGGCGAATGGCATCGCGAGCGAGATCAGCGATCTGGACCAGGAGATCCGCCTCTGGCAGAAGATGGGCGAGGACGCCTCCGAGCTGTACGAACAACGCCGGGTGCTGAGCAGCCAGCTGGAAGACGCCCAGGCGGTGGTGGATATCCAGCAGGGCAAGGCAGACCAGGTGGCCACGGCCTCGGACAAGGCCACGGTGATCACGCTGGCGCGCGAGTTCTACGAGATCCAGACGAACACGCGCCCCGGCACCGAGGTGCACACCAAGTCGACCGAGCTCTTGAACGAAGCGCTCGGCCTGATCGACCAGCTCAGCGACATGAGCGTGTCGGCCGACACGAACGTGGACTTCCTAGAGGCCGACCGCGACCTGCAGAACGCCACCGCAGCCCGGGAAGAGGCCGATGCCGAGCTGGAGGCGCAGTACCAGCACTGGAAGGAGACGAGCTGGCTCTGGCCCGGCCTCGACGAAGAGCAGATCAAGGAGTGGAAGGAACAAGGCGCCGTGCCGATGGGCGGCTGGAACCGCGGCTACCGCACCGCGGAGGAAGCAGACGAGGCCGCGCGCAAGGAGTTCGCCCAGGCGCAGGAACTGTGGGACGAGGTGGACGACTCCGATTCGCGGCCGGAGCGGCTGGCCTGGCTGCGGCGCAACCAGGCGCTCGAGGACGAGGCGAATGCGCAGATCGCCTACGACGAGGCGGCGGGCGCCAAGGGCGATGCGGACATCGCGGTCCGGCAGCACGACATCGACGCGCTGCAGGAGGAGAAGGACGCCTGGGTGCGCGAGAACCCGGACGCCTACGCCGACGCCTTTCCGCGCCAGGACGAGCTCGATGCGGCCGAGGACGACGTGACGCAGCTCACCATCGGCGGCCTGCTGGGCCAGGACGACGCGAACTTCCAGCGCTACCTGCTGACCCTGCCCATCGGGCAGCGCGACACCGAGGAACGGCGGCAGGAGGCGCTGAAAACCTACCAGGAAGACAACTGGCGCGAGCAGCAGGAACTCAACAACCGGATCACCACGCTGAGCAATGCCCGCCGCCGTCGGTCGATCGACGCGTCGGCGGCCTACATCGAGCAGTGGGGCGCGAAGCATCCCGAGCTCTGGGCGCAGTACGAGGCGCTGGGCGAGCCCTCGCCGACCAGTTCGGTGCGGGCCGTCGAGCACCGTATGGAGCAGCGCGAAGACATTCTCGCGACACCGGCGGGAGAGCTGCTGCGCCCGGCCATCGAGGCGCAGCAGCAGGCCGAGTCCGAAGAGAGACGGATCAGCACCGAGGACCGGGCGCGCATGCAGACCGATCTCGATCGCATCAACAAGGGGATCGACAACCACAGCTTCGTGCGCGACGGGTGGTCGGCGATGTTCGGCGATACCGCCGACGATGCGCAGGCCTACACCGAGGACCAGATCGCGGCGGCGGAGCAGCTCGACGACGACCTGAACGCCGGCCGCATCACGCTGCAGGAGTACGTGGGCAAGCGCGACGCGCTGATGGGCGCCTACAACATCGATTCGGCCGACTGGGCCCAGCAGCTGCGGGATACCGACGAGACCTGGGGCACCATCGACACGGCAGTGCGCACGGTGCTCGCAGCGGGCGCGGCGCTCGGCGTCACGCTGGCGACGGGCAACATCTTCGCCGGCGCCGCCGCGGGCATGCTGGTCAATGAGGCCTACGACCTGGCCAATGACGTCGGCGCCATGGCGAACGGGCAGGCGCTGTCGAACGATGGCCACGTCTCGCTCATCGGGCTGGGTGCCGGCGCCATCTTCACGGACGACGTGACCGGCAAGGAAGTCCGCATGGCGCTGAAGGACAAGGTGATCGACGGCGCCACGAACCTGGTCACCGGCGGCGGCGTGGCCGCGGGCGTCAAGATGAGCGCGGCCATGACGGGCCGCGTCGTCGCGCGCGGCGGCACCTTGAACCTGGGCCAGCGCGCCGCGATCGGCGCCGGCAGCCAGGTCGTGGGGCAGGGCGTGGACGGTGCCGGGCGCGTCGGCGTCGACACGCTCCAGCTCGCGATCGAAGGCAAGCTCGGTACGCCCGAAGGCCTGGAGCGGCTTCGCAAGTCGCTCGCCAACGCCGGCATCAACGTGCTGTTCGCGCCGCTCGGCGGCAGCGTCTCGGGCGCGATCCGAATGGATGTGCTGCGGCCGGTGACGGGCGTCGCGCTGCAGGCCATGAACGACGGCGCCATGAACCTCGGCATTGCCGAGATTTCCGCGCTGATGCTCGAAGGCCGCCACATGAACACCGGCGAACTGGTAGCGGCCGGCATGGGCACGCTGCCCGGCACCATCACCAGCATCGCCTTCCATCCGCAGCGGATGGCGACGGCGCGCGGCTATGTCGGCCACCTCGGCGCGGACGACGGCGAGGGAAGCGGCGCGCAGCGCCCGTTGCGCGACGACGTCGTGAACGATGCGGCGGACGACACGGTGGTGCCGGCGAGCTTCCGCACGGATGACTCGGCCGACACGGCCGACGCGACGAACCCGGCCCGCACGGAGGATGCAGCGGACGTGGCGGACACGCCTGTGGCCACGTCGACCCCGGAGGCACCCGCTCAACCCGTGGTACCACCCGATCCGGACATCCCCGCACCTGCGAGCGTGACACCCACGGCGACGGTGCTCGTCGCCACCGCCGCCGCTTCGGCCGACAGGGTTCTGGCATCTGCAGAGGCGCCGGGCAAGCCGGATGCATCGGACGGCGCCGAGGGCGCAGATTCGGCAGATGGCGCCGACGGACGCAGCGACGCCGATGACGCGGACGGCGCGGACGGCGCAGACGGCACCGACGGCGCAGACGGCGCCGACACGGCGGGCGCCAGCCGCGACGAGCTGAGCGCGCTCGCGGCGAACCGCGGCAGGGGCTTCTGGCGCAGGTCGCGCGGCGTCGACGTCAATCTGATTCCGACCACGCCCGAGTTCAGCCGCCTGCGGCTCGCCATGGAGCGGCTCAAGGGCGTGCAGGATGTTCCGGTGGTGGCAGGCGCCAGCGTCGGCGTGCGCGTTCGCGACCCCGGCACGGGCCAGGAGAGTTCGCAGAACTGGCTGCTCGATGCCGACGGTCACACGCCGCTCGCGCCGAGCGAGGCGGCGCAGCGCATCGAGGCCGCGGGCGGCCTGCCCGAGGACGGATCGGCCGTGCTGATCCTGGGCTGCAATCTGTCGCCGGAATACCTCGGCCTCGTCGGGCAGCACCTGGGGCGCCCGGTGCTGACCAACGCGGAGATGGTGCACGTCTTCAACACCTTCCGCGGCAGCCGCATCGAGACCGGCCCCGCCTTCGAGCCCGGCAAAGCGCCGAGCCGCACGAGCGCGAAGTCCATCGACGTGCGCGCCATCCGGCAGCCGGATGGCGAGATCCTGGCCGATCCCGAACTCGTCAGCACGCACGCTCGGCACATGGCCCCAGCAGTGCTCGCCGATGCCGAAGCCGTGCTGAGGCTGTCGCCGGAGGGCGCGGGCATCTACCGCAGCCCCGACGACGGCACCACGATGTTCTGGGACGGCAAGTCGGCAGAGCCGGTCGCGCTCGACCAGGCCATGGGTAGCCAGCCGTTCCGATCGGGCTCCGGCGTCGACGCCCATGCGCTGGGCAAGGAATGGTGCGTCCTGGTCGCCAGGGGCGAGCCCGGCGCGTTGCGCGAACGTGTGGCGCTGCACGAGCAGCTGCATGCGATGTTCGAAAGCCACAGGCCCGGTTTCGGCGATGCGCACGTGGTGAAGATGCACGGGCCGATCGTGCTTCCTGACGGCCGCCCGGCGTTGGTCGCGCGGCGCGAGCCCGGCAGCACCCGCGACAGCTCCTACCGCCAGCAGGTCAGCACGCGCACCGGCCCTGATCTCGCGGAGATCATGCAGGTGCTCGATGACAGCGGCATGCAGGTCAGCGACCTGCAGTTCCTGCTGACCGCGGAAGGCAAGGTCATGGTGAACGACCCCCGCGCGATCTATCCGCGGGAAGAGGGCACGCGGCACGTGCGGGAACAGGACTACCGCTTCCTCGCGCGCGCCGTCAATGCGCACAGCGCGTCCTCCAACCCGAGCTGGCGCGTCGAGCTCGGCGAGGCGCATGGACTCGACGGCATCCATGGCCGAGTCAACACGACGGATTCGATGACGGCTTGCGTGAACATCTCGGTCACGATCGACCGCATGCTGAGCGCACCGGGCACGCGCATGTCTGCCGTGCCTTCGGATGCGAAAACGCTGGCGGATGTGCGAGGCCTCTACGGCGATCCGCCGATCAGGCGCTTCGACGACAGCGCGGCGACCATGGACCATCTGTCGCGCCTGCCGGACGGCTCGCGCGGCTTCGTGGTGCTGGGCGGCGACGCCGGCGACACCTCGCACATGATCAACTACGCGGTCCGCGACGGCGAGGTGGTGCTGATCGACGGGCTGTCGGGGCGCAACGCGTCGCGCTTCGACGCGCCGGTCGTCCACGTCATCGAGACGCAGAACGGTGCCCACCCCCGGGTGGACCACACCGTTCGCTCGCAGGACGACATTGCGCGAGCGCTCGCGCTCGCCGACGAGCCGCTGCCCGAGACCTGGCCGCAGGATCTGGTGGCCGGGCGGAAGACCCGTTTCGAATCGAACGGCGCGATGCGGCCGCCGCAGGTGGCCGGACCCGACTGGGCCGACGTCGCTGCCGAGGCGCCGCGCCTGATGGCCGACCAGGAGGCCGCAGCACAGGGCGGGCCGGCCGTGCAGCTGGCGCCGCACGAGCAGGCATGGCGGCAGTCCTTGTCCTCGGCCATGCAGAACAGCGTGTTCGTCGTGTCCCGTGTATCGGGCTACGACGGCGCGCAGGTGCGTGCCAAGCGACCCGACATCTTCGACAACTACACCGACGCGCAGGCCGCGGCGGCGCGGCTCGGCGGCGCGTATGTCCACCAGGTGCTGGCGCCGGCAGGCAGGAACCGGCTCGCGAAGGTCGGCCACGTGGAGCCTGCCGACCGCCGTGGCGCGACCTTCGTGTCGGCGGGAGGCGAAGTCCTCGGCGTCGGCATTCCGAACATCCATTTCCGGGAATGGCAAAGCGCCAATGCGCCAGCCGTTCACGGCGCACAGACAACGACCACGCCGCCGCAACAAGCCGCGACCACGCCGCCGCAACAAGCCGCGGCCACGCCGCCGCAGCCGGCCGCGGCCACGCCGCCGCAGCCGGCCGCGACCACGCCACCGCAGCCGGCCGCGACCACGCCACCGCAGCCGGCCGCGACCACGCCGCCCGCGGCCCAGCCACCATCGACCGGCCCGGCACCCGCGTTCCAGGGCTGGCAGGTGACCGCCACCTCGACAGGCTCGGTCGATTTCGACCTCATCATCGAAGGCAGCCAAAGCTTCACCGCGCCGCGGCCGGGTTACGCAGGCCCGGACAACGTGGCGAACTTCGATCCGCGGCAGCAGGCGACGCAGGCCGACGCCGACCAGACGGCGTACCTGGTCGGCGCCAACTCGCCCGACGGGCACCAGGCGCGCAGCGAGACACTGCGGTCCAGGCTCGCGAACTACCTGCGGGGCAGGGCACCGTCCGCCTTCGGCGCGCCCGACTACGTCGCGAAGCGCTACGCCATTCCGGATGACGCGAACCAGGTCCTGCAGGGCGGCGCCGAAGACAGCTTCGGCGCCAAACACGTCTTCGGCACCTTCAAGGAGGCACAGGCCGCCGCGCAGCAGATGGCGAGGGACAGGGGACGGGCGCAGGAAGTCGTTCGACTCGTGGATGCCAAGCTCGACTTGGCGGCGGGCGTGCGCAACCAGCGCTTCACCAACGGCCAGACGGACGGGATCATCTTCGTGAACGCGGACGGCTCGGTGAATCCGGTAAGCATCGCCAACCGTCACACGCCGAACCCGCACATCCCGAGGGCCGGCGACCAGTTCATCGACCCGCGCAACGACATGAGCGTCACCGCCAAGACCTACTCGTTCAAGCAGCGCTGGAAGGTCGGCCTCTTCTCCGCTGCCACGATGATCGGAACCGCCGGCGCCGCCTACACGGCGATGCGCTTCGGCGGCGCCAGCCTCGGCTGGTCGACCGCCGCGGGCGCCTCGGTCGCGACCTACGCCGGCACGCGCGACATGTTCCTGCGCTACGCCTTCGATGCCTTCCTTTACCGCGGGTTGGCCGCGGGCTTCAAGCAGGGGCTGAAGGTGCGCATGCAGAAGCATGCCTCGCCCGATCACGACAACACCTTCGCCCTGATCAAGGAGATCGCGGATCCCGACAGGCAGGAGGCCGCGCTGACCCAGCTCCGCACGCAGCTGGCCAGCGGCATCGCGCGCCGCGGCGGCATCGGCAGGAGCGACCGGGCCGCCAATCGCGCCGCGATCGAGACCTTGCGCAAGGATCCCAACGATGCCGCCGCACTGGACACCCTGACGGCCGCGGCCTACCGGCGCGCAGGCTTGCCGATGGTCGGCGCGCGCGGCAGGTTCAACCGCATACCTCCGCAGCTCAGGACCCAGTACGAGCAGGCGATGCAGGACATCCGCATCAAGCCGACCACGCCCGACGAGGTGCAGCGCGTCGCCGACGCCGCGACGCTGCTGGACACTGCCGCGCTGGTGCTGCGCGCGCAGCAGCAGGCCGGCCGGCTGCGCGGAAGCATGTTCGTGCGCAACGTGCCGCACGAGGATCGCCGGCGCTACAGGCAGGCCATCGATGCGCTCGCGCAGAACCCTGCGGACCCGCAGGCCATGCTGACGCTTCAGCTGGTCGGTCTGGACCGGGTCCAGCGGATGGCCACGCACTACCGCGGTTCGTGGCGAGGCATCCACAAGGCCGACCGCCACACGATCGAGCTGGAAGCAGAGACCTTGAGAACGAGGATGACGCAAATCCACAAGGAGCTCGGCGATGCGCTCGAGGCCAGCAGGACGGCCCACGCCAGCGATCCCGCGGCACGCGCGCGCGCCGACGACGCTGCCCACGCGGCCTATGCGCGCGACATGGACGACCTGAGAACGAACCCGCCGGCCTCGCACCAGGTGCTGGAGGGCATCGGCGACAAGCTCGCAACCTCCAACACGCCCGTGGGCCGCGCGCTGCTGTCGGCGCGCATCGCGAGCTTCGCGTGGAGCAACTCGGGCGCGACGCGCCTGGTGCTGGACCCGATCTACGACACCACCGCCTGGGTCGATGGGCTGACATCGGAGAAGGCGGTCGGGATGCCCGGGAGCATCTATTTCGCCTGGGCCAACAACACCGGCCTCGCCGCCTCGGTGGCCGCGAAGTTCGCGGAAGGCCAGAAGAACCGCCACGGCGTCGACCTGACCATCACGCACGATCCGGAAAGCCGGCAGAACCAGGTGCTGCGGACGCAGGCCCAGCAGCAGGCCCAGCAGCAGACGCCGGCGCAGGGCGCGGCAGCCACGCCGGCACCGGCGCCTTTCGTTCCCGTGGACCACAACGGCAAGCCCGTCAAGACCTACAAGAGCACCGAGAACCAGAACGTCGTCTGGCGCTGGATCAAGGGGATGGGCAGCGTCGAGGCGGCGACGCACAACGGCCTGGACATCAACGGCAACCCGCTGCTGAAGCCGACCAAGTTCGCGCGCCTCGCGCAATGGTCCTCATGGGGCGATGCCAACGGCCTGATCTACATGACGGCAGGGACCGTGATCGAGGGCGTGCAGGCTGTCTCGAACGGGCAGTATCTCCATGCGGCCCTGGTTGCGGGCAAGCTGGTTGGCGAGGTCATCTCCTTCCGCGGCTTGCAGCAGGACTACCAGGGCGAGCTGAGGAGCAGGCACGGAAAGGGCGCCGACGTCTATCACTCCGACCTCGTGCCGACTTTCAACGCGCCGCTGGGCAATGCCAAGCGTCCGGGGAGCAGCACCGCGGCACCGGCCACGAATGCAGCGCCCGGCGCGCCAGTGCCCGTGGTAGCGCCGAAGACCAAGCCTGATGCGGTGATCAGGAAAGGATTGCCTCCCATGGTCAAGCTGGCGATCGGCGTGCCGCTGATCGTCGGGTTCGAGGAGTTGTTGATGCTGTTGCGCGAGAAGGAGGACGCCGCGCGCAAGGCCGGGACGCCACCGCCGGTGCCTGCTCCCACGCCTGCACCGTCGCCAACGCCAACACCGAGTCCTACACCCACGCCGTCACCCACGCCGTCACCCACGCCGTCACCCACGCCATCACCGACGCCGTCACCGACGCCATCACCGACGCCGTCACCGACGCCATCGCCGACGCCGTCACCGACGCCATCGCCGACGCCGTCACCGACGCCATCACCGACGCCATCACCGACGCCGTCACCCACGCCGTCACCCACGCCATCACCGACGCCATCACCGACGCCATCACCCACGCCATCACCCACGCCGTCACCGACGCCGTCACCCACGCCATCACCCACGCCGTCACCCACGCCGTCACCGACGCCGTCACCCACGCCGTCACCGACGCCGTCACCCACGCCGTCACCGACGCCGTCACCCACGCCGTCACCCACGCCGTCACCCACGCCGTCACCCACGCCGTCACCGACGCCGTCACCGACGCCGTCACCCACGCCGTCACCCACGCCGTCACCCACGCCGTCACCGACGCCGTCACCGACGCCGTCACCGACGCCCCCCCTGGTCATGCCGCCTCGCTCGACAAGGCAACTGCTCGATGCGTCGTTCATGCTCTCGCCAGGCGCGCAGCCCTTGGCCGTATCGGAACTGCTTGCGACGACGCCCGAGGCGCCGACACCGCGCAGCGTCGGCTCGCCACCCCACGCCGCGCTGGCGCAGCTTTTCAACCTGGAGGGAAATCCGCGCTCGCCGGCCCCGGCCGAGCTGGCCGATCGCCAGGTCGAGCCGAGTTCGCAGACCCAGGTCGCCTGAGAGCCGCGACGGACGGCTATTCGACGATGCCGTTGCGCGCGGCCAGCGGCTGCAGCGCATCGAACGCCGAGAGCCGCCGGTACTCGCCGGGCACCACCGCGTAGGTGCTGAGGAAAGTCTTGTGCAGGTGGCTCTGGTCGCTGAAGCCGGCCGCGTGCGCCGCGTAGGTAACGCGCGCGCCGCCGGCGATCAGGTCGCGCGCGTACTCGATGCGATGGCCCACCAGCAACTCGTGCGGCGTGAAGCCCAACGCATTCCTGAAGCGGCGCTGCAGATGCACCGGATGCCAGCCGACTTCGCCCGCCAGGCCTTCCAGCGTGATGCGCTGGTGGAAGCCCGAGGCGATCGTTCGGTAGAGGCGATTCACCCGATCGTCGCCCGCATCGGTGAGCGCGAGTGGTGCGGCGCGCCCGTCGACCAGCGGTGGGTGAAGCGGGATCCATTGCGCGAGCCGGTCACGCACGAGCTGGCGGCCGGACGCAGCGGCATCGTCGCTTCCGCTGCGCTGCGCTTCGCGCAGCAGTGCATGGCACTCGATGAAGTCGCGCGCGGCCGAAGCTTGCGGAAAGAGCGCGATCTCCGCATCGCCTTCGACCGGCAGCGGCTCGCGCGATGTGTCCGGGGGATTGACGCAGCGCGCCACCGCGAAGCTGCAGTACATCGCATCTTCGCGCCAAGGCGTTGTGCGTGCCTCGACCGAGTGCCACACCTGCGGCGCGATGCGCATCAGCGTGCCCGGTGGCACGACCGTCACGCCCCGGCTGGTGCGCAGATGCAGCTCGGTGTCGGATACCGAGAGCGCGAAGCCGAAGTGCCGGTGCGGCCGGATCTGGCCCTGGCGAAAGCGGTTGGCGGTGAACTGCAGGCCCGCGAGCTCAGCGTCGCGCCAGTAGCAGGAGTCAACGAGTTCCATCGAAGGCCGAGTGCATTGCACCTTAAGAATTTACAAGGCGGAAAAGCCGCCCCTTGATAACTTCACAGGCGTCGATTGCGATGCAGTCGATACACCGATTCGAAGTGCACGAAGCATGCCAGTGCCGGACGAATCTGTGAAGCCGCGATGTCCAAAAACCCCCACGTCCGCGTGCCGGTTGCCGACGCTCGTGCGAACTGATCTTTTTTTGAGGACGGAGCAACCAGATGAGATGGAGACAAGGCGGCCTGCGCGGCCTTCTGTGCGCAGCGCTGTTCGCATTCGGCGCGGGCCTCGCGCATGGGCAGGAATTGCGCATCGGGCTGAGCAGCAACCCCAGCACGGTGGACCCGCACTTCTACAACAACGACGCGGTGAGTGCGGTGGTCAACCACGCCTACGAAACCCTGGTGGCGCTGGACCCCGACACCCGGTTGATCCCCGCGCTGGCCGCCTCGTGGCGCACGCTCGACGACACGACGTGGGAGTTCAAGCTGCGCGATGGCGTGAAGTTCCACGATGGCAGTGCATTGACGGCGGAAGACGTGATCTTCTCGCTCGACCGGCCCGCGACCATCACCAACAGTCCGAGCTCCTTCACGACCTACACGCGCAGCATCACCGGGAAGAAGGCGATCGATCGGCTGACCGTGCAGCTGACGACCGCGACGCCGTCGCCGCTGCTGCCCAACGACCTCACGCGCATCTTCATCGTGTCGAGGAAGCTGGCTGAGAAGGCGAGCACGGACGACTTCAACCAGGTCAGGCTCGACGCCGGCACCGGCCCGTTCAGGATCGTGAAGTTCACGCCGGGCTCGTCGGTGCAGTTCGCACGCTTCGACGACTACTGGGGCGCCAAGGCCGCGTGGTCCTCGCTCACGCTGCGCATGCTGCCCGCCGATTCGGCACGCATGTCTGCGCTGCTGTCGGGCGACGTGCAGCTGGTGGAGAACGTGCAGGCCAACCTGGTGCCGCAGTTTCGCCAGAACAAGGAACTCGCGGTCTTCGACAAGGTGTCGAGCCGCGTCATGTTCCTCTACACCGACCACCGCGACAGCTCGCCCTTCGTGACCGACAAGGAAGGCAAGCCGCTTCAGAAGAACCCGCTGAAGGACGCACGCGTGCGCCAGGCGATCTCGAAGCTGATCGATCGCAACGTGCTCGCCGAGCGCGTGCTCGACAAGCTCGGCGTGCCGACCGCCAACGTGGCCGCGCCCGGCATGTTCGGCTTCAATCCGGCATTGAAGCCGGAGGCGGTCGACGTCGCGGGCGCACGCAAGCTGCTGGCCGAAGCCGGCTACCCCGAGGGCTTCGGCCTCACCATCTTCGGCCCTAACGACCGCTACATCAACGACGAGCAGGTGGTGCAGACCATCGGCCAGATGCTCACGCGCGGCGGCATCGCGACCAAGGTGCAGGTGTCGCCGATGTCGACCTATATCGGGCGCGCGTCGAAGAAGGAACTGGGCTTCGGCCTGCTCGGCTGGGGCGTCGGCGGCGGCGAGCCCGCCGGCGCGATGCGCGGCCTGCTCGGCACGGCCGACAAGGACAAAGGCATGGGCGCCATCAACTGGAGCAGCTACAGCAATCCGCAATTCGACGCGCTTCTGACCGAAGCCATGCACACGGTCGACAACAAGAGGCGCGAGCAGCTGCTGCAGCAAGCCGCCGAGCTCGCGCTGAAGAAGGACTACGCGATCATCCCGCTCTACAACCAGGTGGCGACCTGGGCGGCGCGCAAGGGCATCGCTTTCGTGCCGCGCGTCGACGAGTTCACGCTCGCGTCGCAGGTCCGGCCGGACTGAGGCGGGCACGCGATGCTGCAGCAACTCGACCATCTGCCTTCCGGCTTCGCCACCGCCTCGGCGCGCGACCTGCATCGCGTGCTGCCGGGCCCGACGCTGATCCACCTGCCGGGCGAAGCGCAGTCGCCGCTCTTCGTCTCGATCCTGCTGCACGGGAACGAGGACGTGGGCCTGCATGCGCTGCAGTCCGTGCTGGCGACGCATGCGGCGAAGCCGCTGCCGCGCGCCTTGTCGATCTTCGTCGGCAACGTGGAGGCGGCCAAGGCAGGCGTACGCCGGCTCGACCACCAGCCCGACTTCAACCGCATCTGGACCTCGGCCCCGCCGGCAACGGAGTTCGAGCACATGGCCGCGGCCGTGCTGGAGGTCATGAAGCAGCGCGCGGTCTTCGCCGCGCTGGACCTGCACAACAACTCCGGCCGCAATCCGCTGTATTCCTGCTTCAGCGCGCTGGACGAGAAGCACCTGCGGCTGGCCCGCTGGTTCTCGCCGATCGGGGTGCTGATCCACGCGCAGTCGTCGCTCGGCGCTGCGTTCGCGCCACTGTGCCCGACCATCACCTGCGAGTGCGGCGAGATCGGCAGCGCGCAGGGGGTGGTGCAGGCCGCGCGCCTGATCGAACGCTGCCTGCAAGCCACGCCCGAGAGCTTCGGCGCCGAAGCCGAGGCAGCGCCGCTGGACATTTTCCAGGCCTATGCGGTGCTGAAGATCCCGGAATCGATCACGCTCTCCATCGACGGCGACGAGGCGGACATCCGGCTGCCCGCCGACATCGAGTCGATGAACTTCTGCACGCTGCAGGCCGACCGCGTGCTCGCCACCACCGCCGCACACCTGGCCATCGAGCCACTGCAGGTGCGCGGCTTCGCCGACGAGCCGATCGAAGGCCTGTTGCTGCGCGACGGCGCCGAGCTCCGGCTGAAGGAGGGCGCCATCGCCGCCATGCTGACGCGCGACGTGCGCGCCATCCGCCAGGACTGCCTGGGCTACCTGATGCAGCGCATCGCGCATCCGCCGGCCTGAACGAACCCACAGGACGCACATGCTCGCATTCGTGATCCGACGCCTGGCGCAGAGCCTGGTGGTCCTCTTCGCCATGTCGATCCTGGTCTTCGCCAGCGTCTACCTGATCGGCAATCCCGCGGACATCCTGATCAGCATGGACTCCGACCAGGCGGAGCGTGCGCGGCTCGTGGAATCCATGGGCCTGGACCGGCCGCTCCTGCTGCAGTACCAGCATTTCCTCTCGCGGGCGCTCCATGGCGATCTCGGGAAGTCCTTCGTGCACGGCGTGCCTGCCATCGCACTGGTGCTGGAGCGGCTGCCCGCCACGCTGGAACTGGCCTGCGTCGCCATGGCGATCGCGCTGCTGATCGGCATCCCGCTCGGCCTGTGGGCCGGTTTGCGGCCCGAATCGATGGCCGGCAAGGCCATCATGACCGGCTCGATCCTCGGCTTCTCTCTGCCCACCTTCTGGGTCGGCCTGATGCTGATCGTGGTGTTCTCGGTACAGCTCGGCTGGCTGCCCGCCGGCGGCCGCGGGCCGACGCGCGAGTTGCTGGGCCTGCAGTTGTCGATGTTCAGCGCCGAGGGCCTGCGGCACCTGCTGTTGCCGGCGGTGAACCTCGCGCTCTTCAAGCTCGCGCTGGTCACGCGCCTCACGCGCGCCGGCACGCGCGAGGCGCTGACGCAGGACTACGTGAGGTTCGCGCGCGCCAAGGGCCTGTCGCCCGTGCGCGTGGTCGGCGTGCACGTACTCAAGAACATCATGGTGCCGATCGTCACGGTGATGGCACTGGAGTTCGGCGCGCTGGTGGCCTTCGCGGCCGTCACCGAGACCATCTTCGCGTGGCCCGGCGCAGGCAAGCTGATCATCGAATCCATCGGCCTGCTCGACCGGCCGGTCGTGGTGGCCTACCTGCTGATCGTGGTGTCGATGTTCACCTTGCTCAACCTGCTGGTGGACATCGCCTACTCGGCGCTCGATCCGCGCGTGCGGTTGAGCGACCAGGCCGCCTGACGCGCAAGGTCCCCCCGAACTCCAACCACACACATCCACCATGAGCACTCAGTTTGCAACCCTGGGCGACGAGATCGGCGCACCCGCGCTGCCGGCCACGCGGCCCGCGAGCCCGCCGGCGGACTCGCCGTTGCGCATCTTCCTGCGCGAGTTCGCCGAGTCCAGGCTGGCGCTGGTCGGCGCGTTGGTGCTGCTGCTGCTGGTCGCGGGCGCCGCGTTCGCGCCCGTGCTCGCGCCGCAGAATCCCTACGACCTCGCGCAGCTCGACATCCTGGACGGGCGCCTGCCGCCAGGCTCGCCGAGCGCCGATGAAGCGTCGGGCCGCGTCTACCTGCTAGGCACCGACGAGCAGGGGCGCGACATGCTCTCCGCCATGCTCTACGGCCTGCGCATCTCGCTGGGCATCGGCATCGTCGCGACGCTGGCCGCGCTGTCGCTCGGCAGCATGCTCGGGCTGCTGGCCGCCTACGCCGGCGGGCGGCTCGACGCCTTCCTGATGCGCGTGGTCGACATCCAGCTGTCGTTCCCGGCCATCCTGCTCGCGCTGGTGCTGATCACGGTGCTCAAGCCGGGCATCGGCAACGTGGCGCTCGCGCTGGTGGCGGTGCAATGGGCCTACTACGCGCGCACCGTGCGCGCCGCCGCGCTGATCGAGCGCAGGAAGGAATACGTCGAGGCGGCGCACGGCCTGGGCCTCTCGGGCACACGCATCGTGTTCCGGCACCTGCTGCCCAACTGCCTGCCGCCGGTGATCGTGGTCGCCGCGCTGCAGGTGGCCAACGCGATCTCGCTGGAAGCGACCTTGTCCTTTCTCGGCATCGGTGTGCCGATCACCGAGCCCTCGCTGGGCCTGATGATCGCCAACGGCCAGCAGTACCTGCTTGCCGGCAAGTACTGGATGTCGCTGTACCCGGGCCTGATGCTGCTCGTGACCATCCTCGCCATCAACCTGGTGGCCGACCAGCTGCGCGACGTGCTGAACCCGCGCCTGCAGAAGCAATGAGTGCCATGACCTCTCCCACACTGGTCGTCGAGGGTCTCAGGACCGCGTTCTCCACCCGTGCCGGCATCGTCAAGGCGGTGGACGACGTGTCCTTCAGCGTGAAGCGCGGCGAGATCATGGGCCTGGTCGGCGAGTCCGGCTCCGGCAAGTCAATGACCGGCTATTCGATGCTGGGCCTCGTCGATCCGCCGGGTAGGGTGGTGGGCGGCAAGGTGCTGCTCACGCAGCGCAGCGGAGAACAGATCGACCTGTTGCAGCTCTCGCCGCGTGCGCTGCAGCGCGTGCGCGGCAACCGGGTGGCGATGATCTTCCAGGACCCGATGATGACGCTCAATCCGGTGCTGCGCATCGACACGCAGATGGTCGAGGCGATCCGTGCGCATCACGACGTGAGCGTCGGCGCCGCGCGTGAACGCGCGGCCGCAGCGCTCGCCGCGGTGGGCATCGCCTCGCCGCACGCGCGCCTGCTGGCCTATCCGCACCAGTTCTCGGGCGGCATGCGCCAGCGCGTGGCAATTGCGATCGCGCTGCTCAACCAGCCCGACCTCATCATTGCGGACGAGCCGACCACGGCGCTCGACGTCACGATCCAGGGCCAGATCCTGGCCGAGATGCAGGCGCTGTGCCGCGAGTCGGGCACGGCGCTGATCTGGATCACGCACGACCTCTCGGTGGTGGCAGGCCTAGCCGACACGGTCTCGGTGATGTATGCCGGCCGCATCGTGGAGCAGGGCGCCGTCGCGGACGTGCTCGAAGCTCCGAGCCACCCTTACACGCGCGGACTCATCGCGAGCGCGCCGTCGCGCAGCGTGCGCGGCCGGCCGCTCGCGCAGATCCCGGGCATGACGCCCTCGCTGCTCGCGCTACCCCCCGGCTGCGCCTTCCAGGAGCGCTGCGGCCGCCGCACCGCGGCCTGCAGCGCCGCACCGCCGCTCACGCAGCTGGGCGAGCGGCAACTGCGCTGCTTCCATCCCTTTCAGGCGGCCTGACGAATGCCAACCACTTCCTCCCTCCCTCTGCTGGAACTTCGCAAGGTCTCCAAGCGCTTCGTGAAGAAGCCCGATGCGGCGGCCCGCCTGGCGGGCCTGCTGGGCGCAAAGGTCGCCGACCAGACCGTGCACGCCGTCGACCTCGTCGACCTCGAGGTGCGCCGCGGCGAGGTGGTCGGCCTGGTGGGCGAATCCGGCTGCGGCAAGTCCACGCTGGGCCGCGTGGCGGCCGGCCTGCACGGCCTCACCGAGGGGGAGCGCTGGTGGCAGGGCGAGAACACCGCGGCGCTCAAAGACCGGCTCGGCAGCGCGGCCTGGCGGCGCCGGATGCTGGCCATCCAGATGATCTTCCAGGACCCGTACGCGAGTCTCAATCCGCGGCTGCGCGTTCAGCAGATCATCGGCGAGGCGCCGGTTGCGCACGGGATGATCGACGCTTCGAACCAGCAGGCGCTGGTGGCCGAGCTGATGCAGAAGGTCGGGCTGGACCCGCAGTTCATGCGGCGCTTTCCACACCAGTTCTCCGGCGGCCAGCGTGCACGCATCGGCATCGCGCGGGCGCTCGCGGTCGAGCCCGCGCTGCTGATCTGCGACGAGGCGGTCGCGGCGCTCGACGTCTCTGTCCAGGCGCAGGTGATCAACCTGTTCATGAAGCTGCGCGACGAGCTCGATCTCACCTATCTCTTCATCAGCCACGACCTCGGCGTGGTGCGGCACATCAGCGATCGCGTGGTCGTGATGTACCTTGGGCGGGTGGTGGAATCCTCGTCGGCAGAGGATGTGTTCGAGGAGCCGTTGCACCCCTATACGCAGGGTCTGCTGGAAGAGGCGCCGCGGCTGGAGGTGCGCAGAAAGACCTATGTCGCGATCCAGGGAGAGATCCCGTCCCCGATGAACCCGCCCCGAGGCTGCCATTTCCATCCGCGCTGCCCGCAGGCCTTGCCGCGCTGCGCGGAAGAAGTGCCGGCGCTGCGGAACGTGACGGCAGGCCGATGGGTGGCCTGCCATCGCGTGCAAGCCGACGAAAGCTGGCATGCCGTCGCCCCCCGGATGGCTGCGACCGAGAGGGCGCGGTGAAGATCGTGGTGATGTCCTGGCTCGCGCGCGAGTCGGTGGAGATCTTCCTGCGCAGCAACATCGTCTACCGGCCGGACCTCGCGGCCAGGCCGGCGCATGTGGCAGGCGATGAGCTGGCGCTGCTCGCGCCCGATGTCGTGATCGCGCGCGATGCAGACGGCGAAGCGGTCGCCGCGCTGCAGGCCTTGCTGCCGGACTGCCGCTTCATCGTCTGCCGCCTCGCAAGCGCGGCGCCGGCGCGCGACCTGCCGCAACCCGGCGCGCGCTGTGCGTGGGTTTGCGCCTCCACCTGGGAACGCGCGGAGTACGAGGCCTTCGTCCTGGCCGAAGCGCTTTGCCGCCCGCGGCACCGGCCCCGCCCGCCGGCGATCGGCGGACAGCCGGCGGACGTGATCCTCGTCGGTGCAGGCGTAGTCAATCTCGTGACGGCACTCGTGCTGTGCACGCACGGCTTCGATGTCTCGGTGGTGGAGCGCATGGCCGATCCGCTGGCCTCGGAGCACGAGCGGCCTCGCGGCGCCGGCGCCACCTTCGGCGGCAGGGATGCGCGGATCTTCTCGTTCAACGAGTCGCGGCAGCACCTCGCCTGTTCGCCGCGCTACACGCCGCAGACGCACACGCAGTTCCGCGCCAAGGTGTCGCAGGACGGCTGGCTATCGCGCGCGCCGGAACATCTTGGCGAGCGCGAGCGCCGATGGATCCGGCAGCTGGAGCAGGTGCCGCCGTGGGCCGCGCTCGCCTACGGCAACGACATCGTCGGCTTCAATCGGCAGAGCGCCGCGCGCTGGCAGGAGATCTTCAGCCTCCATCCCGAGATCCTGCAGGACGCGCACTACATCGGCCGGCTCCTGCGGGTCTATCCGGACCAGGCCTCCTTCGCCGCGGCGCGGACAGCCGAGGCGGAGATCGGCGCGCTGATCCGCACACTCGACCTGCGGCTCCTGCGCGAGGACGAGCCCGCATTGGCCGATGCCATCGACCGCGGCGCGATCGCGGGCGCGCTTGCCGTGCGCGGCTTCTCGCTCAATATCCAGCGCTTCGGCCGCAACCTGATCCGGCTGCTGCAGGAGCTGGGCGTGCGCTTCTCGTGGCAGCAGCAGCTCACGGCGATCCGGCACGACGGCGCCGGTGCGGTGAGCGGCCTGGTCATCGGCGGACGGCTCTGCCGCGCGCGGCACTACGTGATCTGTCCGGGCGCGCACGGCCGCTCCATCGAGGGGCGCAGCGCGGCGCTGGATGCGATCGGCGCGATGGTCGGCATGTGGGTCACGCTGCCGAACGACGGCATGCCCTTGTCCTCGCCGCTCAAGGTGCGGCGGCGCGGCTTCGGCAGCGGCGCGGCGGCGCAGGGTGCCAACATCGTGCCGGGGCGCGATGCGTCCGGCGCGCCGGTGCTGCATTGCAGTTCGGGCCACGGCTTCGTCGGCGTCGATGCGGCCGACGTGCGCGCAGCGGACCTCGAGGAGCTGGCGCGCTGCGTGATGCAAACGGCCGAGGACTTGTTCGGCGACAAGTTCCACCGCGCGCGCAGCACCGGCCTGATCGGCGCGACGCCGGCATACTGCATCCGTCCCTGGACGCCTTCCGGGCTGGGTCTGGTCGAAGTGCAGGACGCGGCGAGCGGCGGCCGTCTCGTCGTCAGCGGCGGCCACAACACGGGCGGCTTCGCCCAGTCGCCCGAAGTGGCGCGGGCGGTGCTGTGCGCACTGCAGGAGAGGCCGCATCCGATGCACGCGCTCTACCATCCGCGGCGCTTCGCGGACGTGTTCGAGGCGAGCGCATGATGCGTGACGCTGCGGCGCTCGCGGCACCGTCGCTGACGCAGCTGCTGGTCCACGGCTTGCGCCACGGCCATGCCGAGATGCTGGTGCAGGCCGATGCCTGTCGCGTGACGCGCAGCGAGTTCGAGCAGCGCGTCGTCGCGCAGATCGAGCGCTTGCGTGGACACGGCGCCAGGCAGGGGACGCGCGTGCTGCTGCACGGTGTCGCCACGCCGTCGCTCGTCGCGATGCTGGTGGCCTGCCTGCTCGAAGGCTTGGTGGTGGTGCCGGTCGACGCGACGCTGCCCGCGCAGCGCAAACAGGCGATGGTGCAGGCGGCAGCGCCGGCGCTCAGCTTCGACTTCACGCCGGACGAGGCCGAAGCCTCGTCCGGCACCCCCGGCCTCTGCCTGAGCGACATGGTCCTGCCGCAGGTGGCGCAGGACGCCCCGTGCTACGTCTTCTTCACCTCCGGAACCACCGGCCGGCCGAAAGGCATCGTCGGCCGGCGCGGCGGACTCGCGCACTTCCTGGCCTGGGAGGCGGGGATGCTGGGCCTCGCGCCGAGCGAGCGCGTCGGCATGCTCACGCGCCTGTCCTTCGACGTGGCGCTGCGCGACCTGCTGCTGCCCATCGTCGCGGGCGTCACGGGCTGCGTCCCGCCGCAGGGCGAGGTTCAGAGTCCCGCGCAGGTGCTGGAGTGGCTGGCAGACATGCAGGTCAGCGTGATGCACACGGTGCCCTCGCTCGCCCAGAGCTACCTGGCCGCGCGTCCTGCCGGCTTTCGCAACGATGTGCTGCGCCACACGCTCTTTGCCGGCGAGCCGCTCACCGGCGCGCTGGTCGAGCGCTGGCGCGCGGCCTTCGCGCGCAGCGCGGTGCACAACCTCTACGGTCCGACGGAGACGACGCTCGCCAAGTTCTGGGCGTTGGTCCCCCATCCCGCGCCCGAGGGCATCCAGTCCTGCGGCATGCCGCTGCCGCAGACCTCGGTGCGCATCGTCGACGAAGAGGTCGCGCCCGTGCCCGATGGGCAGCTCGGCGAGGTGCTGATCCGGACCGTCCATCGGTCGCTCGGCTACCTCGATCCGTCCGAGCCTGCCGCGCGCAACTTCGTCGAGCACGAGGGCGTGCCCGGCTACCTGAGCGGCGACCTTGGCTGGCTCGACGCGCAGGGCGCGCTGCACCTTCGGGGGCGCAAGGACCACCAGCTCAAGATCCTCGGCACGCGCGTCGAGCCGGTGGGCGTGGCAGCGGTGCTGCAAGCCCACCCGGACGTGGACGATGCCGCCGTGGTCTGCGTGACGGACGACGCCGGCGATGCTCGGCTGATCGCGTACTTCACGACCGCATGCGATGCCGAAGCCGTCCGCAGGCGCCTGCGACCCTACGTGGCCGAGCGATTGCCCGCGGCGGCGGTGCCGAGCCGGTTCATCGCGCTCGACGCGCTGCCCGTCACGGCCAACGGCAAGCTCGATCGATCGCGCCTGCCCGCGCCCGCGAGCGCCTCGCCCGACGCGCAGCCTCCCGAAGACGCGCTGGCGCAGGCAGTGGCCGACGCCATGGCGGCCGCGCTCGGCGTGGGGCAGGTCGGGGCGGCCGACGACTTCTTCGCGCTCGGCGGCGATTCGCTGGCCGCGATGCAGCTGTGCGTCGAGCTCGAAACGCGCTCGGCACTGCATCTGCAGCCCGCGGACTTGCTGCATGCACCGTCGCCGAGCGAGATCGCGAACCATCTTCGCGCGCATGGCAGCAAGGCTCCCGAGCCCATTCCGGCCGCGCCGCGCACGACCTGGTTCGAACTCAGCCCGCAGCAGCGCCGCTACTTCCGCACCTTCTGCGCAGGCGGCAATCGCAACTGGTGCAATATGGTCGCTGTCTTCGACCTGCCGCCCGCCACCGGCCGCCATGCGCTGCAGCACGCGCTCGCCGAGATCGCGCTCAAGCACAACAGCCTGCGCCTGCGCTTCGCCCAGGACGAGCGCGGCACCGTGATGCAGTCGATCGATCCGGGCTCTGACTTCGACGTGCGCGTCTGCGATCTGAGTGCCAAAGCGCACGCGCGCCTGGCCTCGACGATCGAAGCCCTGCGCATTGCCGAGGGTGAGCAGGCGATCGCGCTCTTCGGCGTCGGCCCCATGTTCCGTGCCACGCTGCTGCTGCTGCCGGACGATGCGCGCAAGCTCCTGTGGACGGTGCATCACCTCGTGAGCGACGGCACCAGCCAGGGTCTGTTCGCGCAGGAGCTCGCTGCGCAGCTGGCCGGCGACAAGATCGAGGTGCCGCCGTCCTTCAGGGACATGGCAGCATCTGCGCAGTGCAGGCCGGGCCTGGATGCGGCGCGCGCGTACTTCCGTGCGCTGATGAGTCCGCCTTACGCGCACCGCTACGTACCGCCGATGGTCGAGTGCGCCGATCCGCAGCGCTGCCTGGCGCTCGAGACATCGCTGGAGGCACCGCTGCGCGCCATGCTGCACAGCGCAGCGCGCCGGCAGCGCTGCACGCCCTACGTCTTCTTCGTCGCCGCGTATTTCCGGCTCGCGGCCTCGCTCGCGCGGCGCGAGGACATCGCCATCGTCACGCCCCTGGCGGGCCGCGCCCATCCGCAGATCGCGCGCGCCATCGGCGACTTCATCAACCTCGTGCCGCTGCGCCTGATGCAGGTTCACGGCATGCCGCCGCGCGAGCTCCTCGCTGCGGTCCGCGCGCAGATCGAAGGCGCCGCCGCGCACCAGGCCTGGCAGTTCGACGAGCTGCTGGACGACCTGGGCATCGCCTTCGACCCGGACCGCAATCCGCTGACCGGCTTCTCGCTCAACTTCATGCCGAACAAGGCCACCGGTTCAGCCGCGACGCTGCGGCATGCCGATCGCGGCTACCGGCTCAAGTACGACCTGCTGTTCCTGGTGCGCGACCACAGCGATGTCACGAACCTCGAGATCCAGTACCGTGCCGGCCTCCTGTCGCCAACCGCGGTGGAGCGCGTGGCCGAGGACTACAGCCATCACCTGGAGATGCTTTGCCATGCCTGAGGCAACGAAGCCGCCGCCGCCCGCGGAGTACGCCTTGCTGCTGGTGCTCGCCACGCTGTGGGGCGGCTCGTTCACGCTCATCAAGGTGGCGCTCGCGGATTACCCGCCGGCCTCGCTGGTCGCGCTTCGCGTCCTCATCGGCGGGCTGGTGCTCGCAGCGCTGGCGGCCGCCAACGGCCTCGCGTTCCCGCGCAGCTTGCGCCGCTGGGGCGAGCTCTTCGTGCAAGGCCTGCTGCAGGGCGCGCTGCCCTTCACGCTGATCAGCTGGGGCGAGCTGCACATCGCAAGCAGCCTGGCTGGCGTCATCAATTCGACGGTGCCGATGTTCGCGTTCATGCTGTCGGTTTTCGTGCTCGGCTCGGCGCCCTTCGTGCCGCGCAAGTTCGCGGGCGTCGTGCTGGGGCTGCTCGGCGTGCTCGTGATCGCCGGCGTGGAGGCAATCGGCGCGCTCGAAGGCGCGAACCTGCTCGCGGTGCTGGCCGTGCTCGGCGCGAGCGTGTCCTATGCCTGCGGCGCGGTTTTCGGCCACCGCTTCGACGACCAGCCGCCGCTGGTGACGGCGGCGGCCTCGCTGCTGTGCGGCAGCATGCTGATGGTTCCGATCAGCCTAGCGGTGGACCGGCCATGGACCCTCGCGCCCGGCCTCGAGACCACGTTGGCTGCGCTCGGTCTGGCGCTGCTCTCGACCGCACTGGCCAGCGTGATCTTCTTCCGGCTCATCCGCACGCTGGGCTCGGTGGCCACGACCAGCAATGCCTACCTGCGTGCGCTGGTCAGCGTGCTGCTCGGCGTCTTCTTCCTGTCGGAGCCGCTCGGCTGGAACGTCGTGCTGGCCGCGGCGCTGATCCTCGGCGGCGTGGCCTTGATCACCTGGAAGGGCGGGACAGCGCCGCCCGCCGGCGCCGCGCAAGGGCAGGGCGCGCGTTCATGACGATTGAACTCGCCATCGTCGGCGCCGGGCCCTGGGGCGTGGCCGTGCTGGACCGCCTGGTGACGACGGCGCGGCGGCGGCCGGAGCTGCAGGTCGCGGTGAATGTCATCGATCCTGCCGGGCCGGGACCGGGCGTGCACCGGCCGGAGCTGCCTTCGTTTCTGCTCCTCAACACCGTGTCGGGCCAGATCGACAGCTTCAGCGCCTCCCACTTCGGCGAGGCACCGCTGCCCGGCGCCGCGAGCTTCGTGGAATGGCTGCGGGCGGCGCGCGGCATCGATGCCGATCCCCACGGCTTCCTGCCGCGGGCGCTCTTCGGCGAATACCTGCGCCACGTGGTCGAGGTGCTGCAGAGGCAAGCGCCTTGCAACCTCGCGCTGCGCATGGTGCGCGCGTCGGTGTCGGAGCTCTCGCTCGCGGCCAAAGGCCGGGTTCGCGTCGTGCTCGACGACGCTTCTTCGCTGACCGTGGACCACGCATTCGTCTGCACCGGCCACGGGCTCGCGGATTCGCCTGACCCGCCGCCGAGCGTGGCAGCGATCGCCGCCTATCCGGTTGCCGGACTCGAGCGCATCGAGCCCGGGAGCGCCGTGGGCATTGCCGGCATCGGTCTCGTGGCCGTCGATGTCGTGGCGTCACTCACGCATGGCCGCGGCGGGCGCTTCATCGAGGGCGGCGACGGTGCGCTGCGCTACCTGCCCAGCGGCAGGGAGCCCGTGATGTACGTTCACTCGCGCACCGGCACGCCCTTCGCATGCCGACCCGCGGTGCCCTTGGATCTCTCGACCGTGTATCGCCCACTCTTCTGCACCGAAGCGCACCTCGCCGTTCGACGCGCGGTGCGGGGCAGGGCGGGCCTGCAGCTCGAAGAAGACGTGCTCGCACCGATCTGCGCCGAGATGCGGTCTGCCTACCTGTTCCGCGCGCTGGCGATCGCGCAGGGCGAGCAGGCCGCCGCGGCGTGCCACGAAGCGTTGTCCGCGCTGGCTTTCTCCGACGTGCGCGAGGCGTGCCTCCATCGATGGCCGGCGATGGCGTCGTTCTGCCCCGAGCAGCTGCTGATGCCCGACCCGCACGCCAGCTGGGATTCGGCCGCCGCCTTTGCTGCCGGCTTCGAAGAGCGCCTGGACTTCGACGTGGCAGAGGCACGCAAGGGCGAGGCGGGCAGTCCGTACAAGTACGCCTTGGAGATGCTGCGCGTGCTGCGGCCTTTCATTCGCGAGGGCGTGGAGTTCGATGCGCTCGCACCGGCCTCGCGACGCCTGTTCCACGGCCGCGTCGCGCCGCGCATTCAACAACTGGTGGTCGGCCCGCCGGTGTCGCGCGGCCGGGAGTGGCTGGCGCTGATGCGATGCGGCCTGCTGCGGCCGGAACTCGGGCCGTCGCCGGCGATCGAGCGCGATCCCGCGCGCGGCTTGTGGCGCGCGCGCAGCCGCGTTTTCGACGCGCCGCTCGTGAGCGTCCTCGAACAGTGGGTGGAAGGCCGCGCCCCGAAGCCCGTGCCGGAGCGCGATGGGCCTTCTCTTCTTTCGGCGATGTTTCGCTCGGGCCTGGTTGCCGCGACGCCCGCGTCACCGGCCTGCATCGACCGGTCGGGCCATCCGATCGATGCGACCGGCCTCTCTGTGCGCGCGATCACGCTGCTGGGCGTGCCTGTGGAAGGCAACAGCTACTTCAACCATTACCTTCCGTCGCCGCGCAGCCGCGCACGTGCTTACGAAAGCATTCAGATCGCCATCGACGAGCTGCTTTCGAGGCAGCCCGCACCCGTGGAAGGCGCGTCGCTCGGCGTCGGAAGCTAAGAATTTACAAGGCGCCGTCACGGGCGTTTGGTAATTTGCGTTGAGGAGAAGAGCTCCGGTTTCGACACGATATCTGGAAGCCCTTGCGGGCTGGATCACCATGAAATCTATTCACGCCGAACGCGCGTCGAGGTGCCACCGATGATTCTTTCGTCGTTGCTGCAGCGCGCCGCCGCTTCCTCGCTCGATCCCGATGCGGATCTCGCGCAGCCCGGGCGCGACCCGCGGCCCGAGCTCGAGGGACCGCAGCCGCATCTCTACGCGGACGAGGACCTGTCGGTGATGCCGTCGATGGTCAGGGGCCGCGCGGAGCCGTCGGGCATCGTCGGCGAGCTGGTCGAGGCGGGCGATGTGGAGGCACGCGCGCGCCTCGTGCGCGGCCTGCTGCACCAGATCGGCTTCGAGTGGCTGGGCTACGGCGCCGTCACTTTCATGGCGGGGCGCCTGTGGCCGCTGAGTTTCTTCACCAGCTATGCCAACGCCGGGTGGATGCGGCGCTACTTCGCGCACCGGCACAACCAGGTCGACACGCGGCACCAGGATGCGCCGGCCTCGAGCCTGCCGCTGGTCTGGGACGTCGACCAGCTGGAGGCACAGTTCGACCGCTCCGATCGTCCGGCCCAGTGCCGGCAGTTCATCGAGGACCTGCATGCGAGCGGCATCCGCAGCGGGCTGTTCCTTCGCCTCGCTTCGCCCACTCACGTCAACGAGCACACGCTGATCAGCCTCCTGTCCAGCACGCCCGGACGCGAGTGGATCGACGGCGGCGTGACGGGCCGTGCGCTGCTGCTCAGCCTGAGCGTGCATGAGTACCTGTCGCGCCATGCGCGCCTGCCGGCGGCGCCGGCGGCGGCACGCATCGACCTGTCGCAGCTCTCGCCCACGCAGCAGTACATCCTCGAACACCTGCTGCAGGGCCGCAGCGACAAGGAGATCGCCTACCGCATGCAGCTGTCGGCGCACACGGTGGATTACCACATGCGCCAATTGCGACGGCGCTTCTCGGCGCGCAACAGGGTTCAGCTGGTGAAGGCCGCGACGCAATCGCAGTTCGGCGAGAGCAACTTCGGCACGGTCGGATAGGCGGCTCAGACCGGCGCCGGACTGCGCTCCGCGAACTGCCCGTTCCAGTAAGGGTAGTAGGGGTAGGGCGGCGTGACCGCGCTGGCCGCATCGAGTCTCTCGACCTGCTCCGTCGTGAGCTGCCAGCCGAGCGCGCCCAGGTTCTGCTTGAGTTGTTCCTCGTCGCGCGCGCCGATCAGCACGCTGGCCACGGTGGGACGCTGCAGCAGCCAGTTGAGCGCGATCTGCGGCAAGGTCTTGCCGGTTTCCTCGGCCACCTGGTCCATCGCATCGACCACGCGGTACAGGCGCTCGTCGACCACCGGCGGCGCGAAGCCGGCGGTGTCGTGCAGCCGGCTGCCCGCGGGCAGCGGCTGGCCGCGCCGGATCTTGCCGGTCAGGCGGCCCCAGCCCAGCGGGCTCCAGACGATCGCGCCCACGCCCTGGTCGATGGCGAGCGGCATCAGCTCCCATTCGTAGTCACGTCCTACCAGCGAGTAGTAAGTCTGGTTCGCGACGTAGCGCGAAAGGCCCAACCGGTCCGACGCGGCCAGCGACTTCATCAACTGCCAGCCCGAGAAGTTGGAGACGCCGATGTAGCGCACCTTGCCCGCGCGCACGAGGTCGTCGAGCGTGCCGAGCACCTGTTCGACCGGCGTCATCGCATCGAAGGCGTGCAGCTGCAGCAGGTCGATGTAGTCGGTGCCCAGGCGCTTGAGCGCGGCGTCGGTGCCGGCGATCAGGTGATGGCGCGAGGAGCCGACGTCGTTCGGCCCGTCGCCCGCGCGCAGCGAGAGCTTGGTCGAGAGGATCACCTTGTCGCGCCGGCCCTGCACCGCGGCGCCGAGGATCGATTCGGAGGCGCCGCTCGAGTACACGTCGGCGCTGTCGAAGAGGTTGACGCCGGCCTCGAGGCAGATGTCGACAATGCGGCGCGCGCCGGCGACGTCGGTGTTGCCCCAGGCGCTGAAGAGCGGGCCCTGGCCGCCGAAGGTGCCGGCGCCGAAGCCGAGGGCCGGCACCTTGAAGCCGGAGTTGCCGAGATAGCGATGTTCCATGACGAGTCCTTGCAGTTGGAATGAATGAGTCAGGTGCGTGCGGGCGCGCAGGCTAGCGGCAGCTCGCGCCGGTCGAGCGCACGGCTCCAGAGCGCGATCGCGAGGCCTGCCAGCGTCAGCAGCGCGGCGACCCAGCCGAGTGCGCCTAGCCCCGGGCCGCGGTCGATCACCATGCCGCCGACCCAGGCGCCGAGCGCATTGCCGAGATTGAAGGCCGCGATGTTGAGGCTGGACGCCAGGTTCTGCCCGGCGCCGGATGCCTTCTCGAGCACGCGCAGCTGGAGTGGCGCGACCGTGGCGAAGGAAGCGATGCCGAGCAGGCCGACGAAGAGCGCCGCCGTCACGCCCGAGTGGAGCGCCGGCTGCATCACGGCCAGCACCACGGCGAGCGCCACCAGCGTGCCCAGCACGGCCGGCATCTGCGCGCGGTCGGCCAGCTTGCCGCCGAGGATGTTGCCCACCGCGAGGCCGCCACCGAAGAGCAGCAGGATCGGCGACACCGCCGCTTCGGACAAGCCGGTGATGCGGGTCAGCAGCGGCTGGATGTAGGTGAACACCGCGAACACGCCGGCAAAGCCGAGCACCGTCATCGCGAGCCCGAGCAGCACCTGCGGCCGGGCCAGCACCGCGAGTTCGTCGGCGAGCGAGGCGGGGGCCTGCTTGTCGGCGGCCCGATCGCGCGGCACGAAGACCGCGAGCACGGCGAGGGCGAAGACGCCGATCAGCGCCACGGCCCAGAAGGTCGAGCGCCAGCCGAACTGCAGGCCCAGCCAGGCGCCGGCCGGCACGCCGAGCATGGTCGCGGCCGTGAGGCCGGTGAACATGATTGCGATCGCCGAGGCGCGCTTTTCCGGAGCGACCAGTCCGGTGGCAACGACGGAGCCGACGCCGAAGAAGGTGCCGTGCGCGAGCGAGGTGATCACGCGCGCGGCCATCAGCATCTCGTAGCTGGGCGCCAGCGCACAGGCGATGTTGCCGAGCGTGAAGATCGCCATCAGCGCGAGCAGCACGGTCTTGCGCGGCACGCGGCGGGTGGCGATGGTGAGCAGCGGCGCGCCGACCGCCACCCCGAGCGCATAGCCCGAGATCAGCAGGCCGGCGGCCGCGATGGAGACATGAAGATCCGCCGAGACCTGCAGCAGCAGGCCCATGATGACGAATTCGGTGGTGCCTATTCCGAAGGCACCGGCGGTGAGGGCGAGGAGGGCGATGGGCATGATGCCTCGTACTGTGCGGGCATCGGCTTGCCTTGACTAGGATGGCAAATGGACAAGCATTGGTGAGTTGAAGTCACGAATGCGAAACTCGAAGGGCCGTCCTTCCGCATAATGCAAAGCCTGTATGGAAAGGAGCAGATGCCTTATCGAACCGTTGAGCTCCAAGAGGCTTGCAACACCCTGCCTGAGCTCGCATCGCGCGCACATGCAGGCGAGCCCAGTTTGCTCATCCGACACGGAAAGCCCTACGCAGCAATTGTTTCGTCTGATGTACTCATGAAGGCGCGAGCACGCCCGTGTTTCTTGCGCTTGCGCGGTAGCGGCAGGGGGTTCTGGAGCGAGTCTCCTGCGCGAGCTATCGATGCTGCCCGCGCTGAGTGGAACTGAGCGGCTGAGGCTGCTCGAAGAGGAACGCACCTGACATGCCCCGCATCGAGGTCAACCGCTCCGGCGAGATGGAAGCCTTCGTCCAGGTGGTCGACCGCGGCAGCTTCTCGGCCGGCGCGCGCGTGCTGGGCATGACGCCTTCGGCCGTCAGCAAGCTGGTCGCGCGGCTGGAGGCGCGGCTGGCCACGCAACTGGTGCACCGCTCCACGCGCAAGCTGCAGCTCACGCCCGAGGGCCAGAACTTCTACGAGCGCAGCGTCCGCGTCCTGGCCGACATGGACGAGGCCGAGCGCTGCGCCGCGGCCGGCGCCGCGCCGCGCGGGCGCGTGCGCATCAACGCCAGCATCTCCTTCGGCCACCGCCTGCTGATGCCGCTGGTGCCGCGCTTCCTCGAACTGCATCCGCAGGTGACGCTGGACATCGTGCTGACCGATCGCGTGGTCGACCTGATGGACGAGCGCACCGACATCGCGATCCGCTGGGGTCCGTTGCCGCCGTCCGACCTGGTGGCGCGCCATCTCTTCGACACGGGGCAGGCCATCGTCGCTTCGCCCGCGTACCTGGAACGCTACGGCACGCCGCGCACGCCGCAGGAGCTGGAAGCGCACAACCGCATCGGCTCCAGCTACCACCGCAGCGCGCCCGACTGGCCGCTCGTGGTCGACGGGCGCCCGCTCGACATGCCGGTCGTGGGCTCGGTGCGTGCCGGCGATGGAGAAACACTGCGCCGGCTGGTGCTGGAAGGCGTCGGGCTGGGCCGGCTCTCGCTCTATCACATCCAGCCCGACATCGACGCCGGCCGCCTGGTGCCGGTGCTGGAGGAATTCAATCCGCGCGACATGACGCCGGTGCATGCCGTCTACCTCGGCAAGCCCGGCCGGCTGCCGGCGCGGGTGCGCGCCGTGCTCGACTACCTGTCGGCGCGGCTCGCGGACAATAGCCGTTCACGACCATGAAGGAAGTTCCCGACGCCATCGTCTGCGAGGGCTGCGACGCGGTCTACCGCCGCACGCCGCTGCGCCCGCGCGAAGTCTCGCATTGCGCCCGCTGCGGCACCGAGCTCGACCGGCATGCGGGCGACCAGGGCGCGCGCGTGCTGCCGCTCACGGTGGCGAGCCTGATCCTGTTCGCGATCGCCAACCTGTTTCCGATCGTCGAGATCGAGTTGCGGGGCCTCAGCAGCGAGACCACGCTGGCCGGCGCGGTGATCGTGCTCAGCACCGAGGGCATGTCGGTGGTGGCGCTGCTGGTGCTGGGCACCACCATCCTCTTTCCCTTGCTGCAGCTGTGCATCCTGTTCTATTTGCTGGTGCCGATGGCGCGCGAGCGGCGGCCGGCCGGCTTCGGCGTGCTGGTGCGGATCCTGCAGTCGCTCAGGCCGTGGGGAATGATCGAGGTCTTTCTGCTCGGCGTGCTGGTGGCCATCGTCAAGCTCTCGAGCCTGGCGCAGGTGGTGGCCGGACCGGCGCTGTGGGCCTTCATCGGCCTCACGGTGCTGCTGACGGCGGTGCTGTCCTTCAACCCGCGCACCTTCTGGGAAATGGCCTTCGAGCCGCGGCCGGGGCAGAAGGCATGACGGCAACGGCGCCGATCAGGACGGCGGCGCAGCTCGGGCTCTTGAGCTGCCACCACTGCGGCACGGTCTGGCAGGGCGCCGCGGAGAGCGAAGCCTGCGCGCGCTGCGGCACGCACCTGCATCGCCGCAAGCCTCACAGCATCCAGTGCACCTGGGCCTTGCTGATCGCGGCCTGCATCATGTACGTGCCGGCCAACCTGCTGCCGGTGATGATCACCAAGAGTTTGCTGGGCACGCAGTACGACACCATCCTGAGCGGCGTGATCTACTTCTGGGTCTCCGGCGCCTACGGGCTGGCGGCGATCATCTTCATCGCCAGCTTCCTGGTGCCGCTGTTCAAGCTGACCGCGCTGATGCTGCTGGCTTACATGGCCCAGCGGCACCGCCCCGCCGGGCAACTCGAACGCGCGCGGCTCTATCGCATCCTCGAGGTGATCGGCCGCTGGTCGATGCTCGACGTCTTCGTGGTGTCGCTCTTGGCCGGCCTGGTGCGCATCCAGGGTTTTGCCGAAATCACCGCCGGCGTCGGCATCGCCGCCTTCGGCGCGGTGGTGGTGCTGACGATGCTGGCCTCGCTGAGCTTCGATCCGCGCCTCACCTGGGACAGCGAGGACGTCATGAACGAAACGGCGCCCGCACACGACATGCACGCAAGAAACGAAAGAACCGCATGAGCGCTGCGGCCGCTCCAAGCAAGCTCGCACCGCAGTGCGAAGCACGAAGGTACTCCAATGAGCGATGAAGACAAGACGTCGGCGCCCTCGCTGGCCGAACCGGTCGTCGTGAAGCGCCGCAACTGGCTGCCCTCGCTGATCTGGCTGATTCCCATCGTGGCGGCGCTGGTCGGCATCGCGCTGGTCGCGCGCATCCTGCTCGATCGCGGGCCCGAAGTGGTGCTGACCTTCAAGACCGCCGAGGGACTGGAGGCCGGCAAGACCGCGGTCAAGTACAAGGACGTGCAGATCGGCACGGTGCAGACCATTCGGCTGGCCGGCGACCGCTCGCATGTGCGCGTGCTGGTGCAGCTCACGAAAGAGGCCAAGAGCTTCACCGCCGAGGACACGCGCTTCTGGGTGGTGCGGCCGCGGCTCGACACCTCGGGCATCTCGGGCCTCGGCACCTTGCTGTCGGGCGCCTACATCGGTGCCGACGCCGGCAGCTCGAAAGAGACGGCCGGCGAGTTCACCGGACTCGAGGTGCCGCCGATCGTCACGCGCGATGCCTCGGGGCGGCAGTACCTGCTGCGCGCCCGCGACGTGGGCTCGCTCGACATCGGCTCGCCGGTGTATTTCAGGCGCATCAAGGTGGGCCAGCTGGCGGCCTACGAGCTCGACGGCGACGGCCGCGGCGTTACGCTGCGCGTGTTCGTCAATGCGCCCTACGACAAGCTCGTCGGCGTCAACACGCGCTTCTGGCATGCGAGCGGCTTCGACGTGGAGCTGAGCGCGAGCGGCGTCAAGCTGCGCACCCAGTCGCTGGCCACCGTGCTGCTGGGCGGCATCGCCTTCCAGGCGCCCGACGATGCGATGGGCCCGGCAGCGCAGGAGAACGCCGCGTTCACGCTGGCCGCCGACGAAACCGCGGCGATGAAGGCACCGGACGGGCCCTCGCAGACGCTGCTCTTGTACTTCAACCAGTCGCTGCGCGGCCTTTCGCCGGGCGCGGTGGTCGACTTCCGCGGCGTGGAGATCGGCGAGGTCAAGTCCATCGGCGTCGAGTTCGATCGCCAGGAGAACCAGTTCAAGATGCCGGTGCTGATCCAGGTCTACCCCGATCGCCTGCGCCGCGGCGCGGGCAACGAGCCGGACGAGTCGCGTTACGCGCAGACGGAGCGCCTGCGCTTCCTGGTCAACAAGGGGCTGCGGGCGCAGCTTCGCACGGGCAACCTGCTCACGGGCCAGGTGTACGTGGCGCTCGACTTCTTCCCGAAGGCGCCGCCGGTGAAGATCAACATCAACCAGAACCCGATCGAGATGCCGACGGTGCCCAACAGCCTGGACGAGATCCAGGCGCAGATCGGCGAGATCGCGAGCAAGCTCAACAAGGTGCCCTTCGAAGAGATCAGCGCCGATCTGCGCAAGACTCTGGCTACGCTCAACAAAACGCTCGGCAGCGCCGAGCAGCTTGCAGGCCGGCTGAACAACGATGTCGCACCCGAGATGACGGCCGCCATGAAGGATGTGCGCAAGACGCTCAACGCCGCCGACAAGACGCTGGCCGACGATTCGCCGCTGCAGCAGGACATGCGCCAGACGCTGCAGGAAGTCACGCGCGCGGCCGGGTCGCTGCGCATCCTGACCGACTACCTGGAACGCCACCCCGAATCGCTGATTCGCGGCAAGCCGGAGGACAAGAAGAAATGAGAACGACAAACACCCAGGCGGCGGCCTTGCTCGCTGCCGTGCTGCTGGCGGGCTGCGCCAGCACCGCGCCGCAGTACTACAGCCTGGCCGATGCGACGCCGGGCGCGATGCCCGCGTCGGGCGCGGCGCCTGCCTTCGTCGAGCTCGCGCCGGTGGCCATGCCCGAGCGCTTCGCGCGCCCGCAGCTGGTGGTACGGCAGAAGGCCGCCATCGACGGGCCGCAGGTCGACATCCTCGAAGAGCACCGCTGGTCCTCCTCGTTCGAGAACGAACTGCGCGACGCCTTGAGCAGCGGCATCGCGGGCCGCCTCGGCGCTGTCGATGCAACGAAGAGCGGATCGCCGCGCGGCCAGGCCGTGACGCGCATCGCGGTGCAGTTGCGGCAATTCGATGCGGTGCAAGGCAGGCGCGTCGATGCCAGCTTCAGCTGGACCGTGCGCCGCGGCGATCAAGGACCGTCGCTCGCTTGCCAGCTGTCGCTGTCGGAGCCGGTCGAGGGTGGCGGCATCGATGCGCTGGCACGCGGCGCCCAGCGCACTACGGCGAAGCTGGCCGACGCTATCGCACGCAGCGTGACGGCGAACGCCTGCCCGGGTTGAGATGAACGACACCGGTTTCGCACTGTTCGACACTGCCATCGGCGCCTGCGGCATCGCCTGGGGTCCGCGCGGCATCGTCGGCGTGCAGTTGCCCGAGGCCGGGGAGGGCGCGACGCGAGCGCGCATGCTGCGGCGTTTTGCGCAGTTGAACGAGACCGAGCCGCCGCCCGAAGTGCTGAGGGCGACGGCCTCGATTCGCGCCCTGATGGCGGGCGAGCCGCTGGACCTGGCGGAGATCGTGCTCGACTACGAGGGCGTCTCCGACTTCCATCGCCGCGTCTACGAGATCGCACGCCGCATCGTGCCGGGCTGCACGCGCAGCTACGGCGAGATCGCCGCCGAGCTCGGCGACAAGGGCCTGGCGCGCGCCGTCGGCCAGGCGCTGGGCCACAACCCTTTCGCGCCGGTGGTGCCCTGCCATCGCGTGCTCGCCGCCGGCGGAAAGCCCGGCGGCTTCTCGGCGCACGGCGGCGCGACGGCGAAGCTCAAGATGCTGATGATCGAAGGCGCAAGGCCGCAGAGCGATACCGCGTCCTTGTTCTGAAATACCGCGCAACTGCCATGGCAAGGCGAGCAGTTGTCCGACATCACATACTGTTAAGGGTGCGACATTTCGTACTAGTGTTCGACTCAAGAGCAGAAGCATTTGTCCGCGTAAGCGGGGGACTCGATGCCGATACGAAGCAAGGACAATTTCTTGGTCTTCGGTTCCCCGAAGATCGAAGAGGACGAGATTCTGGAGGTCGAGGCGGTCATGCGATCGGGCTGGCTCGGCACAGGTCCGCGGGTGGCGCAGTTCGAGCATGAGTTCGGCCTGTACCGCGGCGCCGCGCATGCCGTTGCGCTGAACTCCTGCTCCGCCGCCCTGCATCTTTCCTTGCTGGCCTCCGGCGTCGGGCCGGGCGACGAGGTCATCACCACGCCGCTGACTTTCTGCGCAACGGTCAATGCCATCATCCATACCGGAGCGACGCCGGTGCTGGCCGACATCGATCCCGACACGCTGAACATCGATCCGGCGCAGGTGCGCGCCAAGTTGAGCAAGCGCACGCGAGCCATCGTGCCGGTTCATTTTGCAGGGCGGCCCTGCGAAATGGACGAGCTGATGTCGCTGGCGCGGCAGTATGAACTCAAGGTCATTGAGGACTGCGCGCATGCCATCGAAACGCAGTACCACGGCCAGAACGTCGGCACGATCGGCGACTTCGGCTGCTTCTCGTTCTACGTGACCAAGAACGTCGTCACCGGCGAGGGCGGCATGGTCCTGGCACGCAAGGAGGAGGACGCCGCCCGCATCAAGGTGCTCGGCCTGCACGGAATGAGCAAGGACGCGTGGAAGCGCTTCGGCGACGAGGGCTACAAGCACTACTACGTCGTCGAAGCCGGGTTCAAATACAACATGATGGACCTGCAGGCGGCGATCGGCCTCAAGCAGTTGGCGCGCGTGGAGGCCTACTGGCAGCGGCGCAAGGCCATCTGGAAGCGCTACGGCGACGAACTGGCGGACCTTCCGCTGGCACTGCCCCCGAAGCCGGCGCCGGACACGCGCCACGCGCACCATCTTTTCAACGTGCAGATCGACGCGGCGCGTTGCGGCATCTCGCGCGACGACTTCCTCAACGCCATGACGGCGCAGGGCATCGGCGTCGGCGTGCACTACCTGGCGCTGACCGAGCATCCCTACTATCAGCAAAACTTCGGCTGGCGGCCCGAGGACACGCCGCATGCCACGCGCGTGGGCAGGCGGACCGTCTCGCTGCCGATCTCGGCCAAGCTGAGCGATCAGGACGTCGGCGACGTGATCTCCGCGGTGCGGCTGATTCTGGAGCAGCATGCAGCGCTGGCATCGGCTGCGCCGTGTTGATCTCCATCCTCATCCCGGCCTACGCGCGGCCGGAACAGTTGAGTGAGGCGCTGGAAAGCATCGCGCAGCAGGACCGCTCGCTGATCGGCGAGATCATCATCGGCGACGACAGTCCGCGCTCCTACTGGGCAAGCAACCAGGCGGTCATCGCTGCGAGCGGCCTGGCGGAGCTCATCGAATATCTGCCGAGCGAGCCGTCCAAGGGGACCTACCCCAACCAATGGTTCCTGGCTTCGCGGGCGAAGTTCGACCATCTGCTTTTCCTGCACAACGACGACCAGCTTTGTCCCGGTGCACTGAGCCTGCTGGCGAATGCCTGCGTCAGCGAGACCGATCCGCGCGCGAAGCTGTGGTTCGGCACGCACCTGATCATGGACGCGGCGGGCGTGGTCGACCCCGAGCGATCCGCCGCCAGCGACCAGTGGTTCGGCAGACAGGGCCCGGGCGCGACGCGGCCGGTGTGGGAGTGGTGCCTGACGGAATCCATCCCCCCCGATGCCTTCCTGGTGGAGAGGGCGACCTATCTGCAATACATGCGCGGCGAACGCGACGGCAACGTGGGGGACTGGGCTTTTTCGGTGCGTCTGGCCAACAGCGGCGGCTGGGCGCGCTTCATTGGGCAAACCGTGTCCCGCTACCGGGTGCAGGCCGGATCCGTCACGAGCGCCGGGCGCGGCGTCGACGCTCACCGGGCCTACGAGCTGGCGCGCGAGTTGCGCGTGCCCCCCGAAATGGAAGCCGCGAAGCGCAAGCGCTTCAACCGATACATGCTGGTGGTGGCCGTGCGCTATGCGCGGGATGGCGAACGCATGAACGCATGGCGAGCCTTCCTTTCGCCCGATGTTCCCTGGCGGGAGAGATTTTCGCTTCGCGCGGGCCTGGTGCTCTCGATGCTGCTGACGCCGCGGCCGCTCTGGCTCTGGGCGCTGCACTACAAGACCTGAGCGGCGCCATCGCTAGCACAGCGCGCGGCATCGTGCTGCGCAACGCCCATTGCCTCCTTGGAGACAATGAGCGCATGACTTCATCGCGCTTCTTCAAGATCGCGCTCGTGCTGGGCCTCTTGTCGGCCATCGGCCCGTTCGCGATCGACATGTACCTGCCCGCGCTGCCGGAGATCGGCGCGAGCCTCGGTGCCGGCATCGGCCCGGTGCAGATGAGCCTGACGGCCTTCTTCATCTCGCTCGGCGTCGGGCAACTGCTGTACGGGCCGGTGTCGGACATGGTGGGACGCAAGCCGCCGCTGTACTTCGGGCTCGGGCTGTTCGCGCTGGCCAGCATCGGCTGCGCGCTCGCGACCGACATCCAGACCCTGATCGCGCTGCGCTTCGTGCAGGGCCTGGGCGCCGCGGCCGGCATGGCGATTCCGCGCGCGGTGGTGCGCGACCTGCACACCGGCAACGATGCGGCGCGGCTGATGTCCTTGCTGATGCTGGTGTTCAGCGTGTCGCCGATCCTGGCGCCGCTGGCCGGCAGCGGCGTGATCGCCTTCGCCGGCTGGCGCGGCGTGTTCTGGGCCGTGATGCTGGCCGCCGTGGCCGGCCTCGCAATGATGAGCGTGATGCTGAAGGAAACGCGGCCGGCCGAAGAGCGGGTGGAAAGCAGCCTGGGCAGCGCGCTTCGCGCCTACGGTGTGCTGATGCGTGACGCGCACTACCTCGGTCTGGTCTTCATCGGCGCCTTCGCGATGGCCGGTTTCTTCACCTACCTGGCCAACTCCTCCTTCGTGATGATCGACCACTACGGCCTTTCGCCGACGCTCTACAGCCTGGCCTTCGGCATCAACGCCGCTGCGTTCTTCGGTGCCGCGCAGCTCAACGGCGCGCTGTGCGAGCGTTTCGGCATCGTGCGCGTGGTCAAGGCCAGCGTGAGCGCCTGCGGGCTCGTGATGGCGGCGATGTTCGCCTACTACCTGGCCGGCGGCGACCGCCTGGCGGTGCTGATCGTGCTGTACTTCGTTGCCAGCGGCTTCATGGGCTTGGTCATTCCCACCACCTCGGTGCTGGCGCTCGAGAAGCACGGCGCGATCGCCGGCACCGCATCGGCCCTGCTGGGCACGCTGCAGATGCTGACCGGCGCGGTGGTGATGGCGGTGATCGGCCTGTTCACCGACGGCCGGCCCTTGCCGATGGTGACGGGCATGGCCGCCGGTGCGCTGATCGCGGTGGTGTTGACATGGTTCACGCTCGGCGGTCGGCAACCGGCGCCTTATGCGGCGCGCTGAGCCGGTGACCGGCACGCCAACACCCGTGCTCGACGGCCTGCCGCTGCCGCAGCGCCGGCACGCGATGCTGGTGATCATTCTCGGCATCGCGGTCGCGGTGCTCGACGGCACCATCGTCAACCTCGCACTGCCCGGGATCGCGCGCGAGCTCCATGCCGATCCGGCGCATGCGATCTGGGTGGTCAACGCCTACCAGATCGCCACGCTGGTGATGCTGCTGCCGCTGGCCTCGCTCGGCGACCTGGTGGGCTACCGGCGCGTCTACCTGGTGGGCATGGCGCTGTTTGCCTTTGCCTCGCTCGGCGCCGTGCTGGCCGATTCGCTCGCGACGCTGATTGCGGCGCGCGCGGTGCAGGGGTTGGGTGCGGCCGGCATCATGAGCGTCAATGCGGCGCTGGTGCGGCTGATCTATCCCAGGGCGCAGCTCGGCCGCGGCATGGCGATCAACTCGATGGTGGTGGCAACCGCGTCGGTGGCGGGGCCCTCGGTGGCGGCCGCGATCCTGTCGGTGGCTTCCTGGCCCTGGCTGTTCGCGCTCAATGTGCCGCTGGGTGCGCTGGTGCTGGCGCTGGGTTTCCGCGCACTGCCGGCCAATCGCGTGGCGGCCGCGGCCGGCGCGCGCTTCTCGTTCGTCGACGTGGCGCTCAACGTGCTGATGTTTTCGCTCATCTTCATCGGCGCCGACCGGCTCGGCGTGCGCAGCAGCGACGCAGGGCAGGGCGCGCAGCCCATCGCCTGGGCGCTGCTGCTGGCGGGCGCGGCGGTGGGCTTCGTCTACCTGCGGCGCCAGCGCGCGCTGGCCGTGCCGCTGTTTCCGGTCGACCTGCTGCGCATTCCGGTGTTCGCGCTCTCGATGGGCACCTCGGTGGCGGCCTTCTGCGCGCAGATGCTGTCCTTCATCGCGCTGCCCTTCCTGCTGCTCGACACCTACGGCCGCTCGCATGTGGAGGCCGGCCTGCTGATCACCGCCTGGCCGCTGGCGATCGTGGTGATGGCGCCGATCGCGGGCCGGTTGATCGGCCGCTATCCCGACGGCCTGCTGGGCGGCATCGGCCTCGGCCTGCTTGCGGTGGGCCTGACGCTGCTCGCGGCGCTGCCCGCACAGCCAGGCAATGCCGACATCGTCTGGCGCATGGCGCTGTGCGGCCTGGGCTTCGGCCTGTTCCAGTCGCCCAACAACCACACCATCGTGACCTCGCCGCCCGCGCATCGCAGCGGCGCCGCGAGCGGCATGCTGGGCACGGCGCGGCTTACGGGCCAGACCCTGGGCGCCGTGATGCTGGCCGCCATCTTCAGCGTCTGGGGGCCGCACGACGGCAAGGGCCAGGTGATCGCGCTGGGGCTGGCCGCCTGTTGCGCGGCGGTGGCGGCGGTGTGCAGCGCGTTGCGCACGCGCGAACCCAGCGCCCGCCACGCCTGAGCGGCGCTCCCTTGCTTCAGCGCCGCGCAGCGGCCGTGACGATGCGCCCCAGCGTTGCCACCGCCTGCTCGCTGGGCGCATCCCATGGATGCCCGTAGTTGAGACGCAGGCAGTTCGCGAAAGCGCGCTGGGCCGAGAAGATCGGTCCCGGCGCAATGCTGATGCCTTGCGCGAGCGCCTCGCGGTGGACTGCCAGCGCGTCGACCTCGGGCGGCATCTCGATCCAGAGGAAATAGCCACCCGCCGGGCGCGTGGCGCGGGTGCCGGACGGAAAGTGCTGCGCGATGGCCTGGGCGTAGGCGGCCTGCTGGTCGGCCAGCGTGCGGCGCAGCTTGCGCAGGTGCTTGTCGTAGCCGCCTTTTTCGAGGTAGCTGGCCAGCGCGGCCTGCGCCGGTGCGGAGGTGCTGAGCGAAGTGCCCAGCTTCAGGCGGGCGACCGCGCGTGCCAGGCGCCCCGGTGCGGCCCAGCCGATGCGCCAGCCCGGCGCCAGGCATTTGGAGAACGACGAGCAGTGCATGACGATGCCCTGCGTGTCGAAGGCCTTCGCCGGCGGCGGCCGCTTGTCGCCGAAGTAGAGCTCGCCGTAGACATCGTCCTCGATCAGGAGCACCTCGTGACGCGCCAGCAGTTCGACCAGCGCCTTCTTCTTCGCATCCGGCATCAGGCTGCCCAGCGGGTTCTGGAAGCCGGTCATCAGCCAGCAGGCCTTGAGCCGATGGCGCAGGATCGCGCGCTCCAGCGCGTCGAGCTCGATGCCTTCGCGCGGATGGGTCGGGACCTCTATGGCCTCCAGCCCGTTGCGTTCCAGCGCCTGCAGCGCGGCATAGAAGGTCGGCGATTCGATCAGCACCGCGTCGCCCGGGCGCGTCGCGGCCTGCAGGCACAGGTTGAGGGCTTCGAGCGCGCCGTTGGTGATGACGATCTCGTCCACGGGAACGTGCACGCCGTCGGCCAGGTAGCGCCGCGCGATCTGCCGGCGCAGGCGCGCATTGCCGGGCGTGAGATCGTCCACCGCGCTCCACGGGTCGAGCTGCTGCGCGCTGGCGGCCATGACCCGGCCCAGCCGCTGCAGCGGAAAGAGCAGGGGACTCGGGAAGGCCGAGCCCAGCGGCACGACTTCGCGCACCATGGTCGATTCGAGGATCTCGAACACGCGCTCGCTGACGTCGAGCGAGACCGCATCGTCCTCGGGTTGCGACGAGGCCTCGGGTTCGGGAGGCCGCTGTCCCGCGCCCGCGGCCACGTAGTAGCCGGAGCGTTCGCGCGCGCGCACGAGCCCTTGCGCCTCCAGCAGGTAGTAGGCCTGGAACACGGTGGAAGAACTCACGCCGCGGCTGGCGCGGGCCTGGCGCACAGAAGGCAGGCGGTCGCCGGGACGCAGCACGCCGGCGCGGATGGAGTCCGCCATGTCGGCGGCCAATGATTCGTAGCGCTTCATGCCGCTTTGGTTATCTGCATTTCGCATCTATCCTGAGTGTCCTGTTTCCCTGATTGGAGCAGCATCCAAATGAGCGAGAGATACGATTCCATCGTGATCGGGACCGGGCAGTCCGGGCCTTCATTGGCCGTGCGCCTGGCGCAGGCCGGCCGCAAGACCGCCATCATCGAGCGCAAGCTGTTCGGCGGCACCTGCGTCAACACCGGCTGCATCCCCACCAAGACCTTGATCGCGAGCGCGCGGGTCGCTTACCTGGCACGCCGCGCGGCCGACTTCGGCGTGATGGTCGAGGGCTTGCGCGTCGACATGGCGCGCGTCAAGGCACGCAAGGACGCCGTGGTGCGGGCCTCCAACCAGGGTGTGGAGCAATGGCTCAAGGGCACGCCGAATCTCACGGTCTACCAGGGACATGCGCGCTTCGAAGGCCCGCGCACGGTCCGGGTCGGCGACGCGCAGCTCGAGGCCGGCGAGATCTTCATCGACGTCGGCACGCGGGCACATGTGCCGGACCTTCCCGGCCTGGGCGAGGTCGACCATCTCACGAACGGCGCCATGCTCGAGCTCGACACCTTGCCCGAGCACCTGGTGGTGGTCGGCGGCAGCTACATCGGCCTGGAGTTCGCCCAGATGTACCGGCGCTTCGGCGCCCGCGTCACCGTCGTGGAGATGGGCCCGCGGCTGATCTCGCGCGAGGACGAGGAGGTGTCGGCGGCGATCCGGGAGATTCTCGAAGGCGAGGGCATCGAGGTCCGGCTCAACGCCAAGTGCATCACGCTGGCACGGCGCGGGCGCGGCATCGGCGTCGGACTCGACTGCCAGGACGACCCGCACGAGATCGAGGGCTCGCACCTGCTGCTCGCGGTCGGACGCCGGCCGAACACCGACGATCTCGGCCTCGACCAGGCGGGCGTGAAGACGGATGCGCGCGGCTACGTCACGGTCGACGAAGAGCTGCGCACCAGCGTGCCGGGCATCTGGGCGCTGGGTGACGTCAATGGCCGCGGCGCCTTCACCCACACCTCGTACAACGACTACGAGATCGTGGCGGCCAACCTGCTCGACAACGATCGCCGCCGCGTCTCCGATCGCGTGCCCGCCTATGCGCTGTACATCGATCCGCCCCTGGGCCGGGCCGGCATGACCGAGCGCGACGTCATGCAGGACGGACGCCGCGCGCTCGTTGCCAGGATGCCGATGAGCCGCGTCGGCCGCGCGAAGGAGCGCAGCGAAACGCAGGGCTTCATGAAGGTCCTGGTGGACGCTTCGAGCCAGAAGATCCTCGGCGCCGCGATCCTCGGCATCGAGGGCGACGAAGTCATCCACTCGATCCTCGACGTGATGGTCGCCGGCGCACCGTACACCGTGCTCCAGCGGGCGATGCACATCCATCCGACCGTCTCGGAATTCATTCCCACACTGCTGGGCAAGCTGGAGCCTCTGGGAGCGCTCGCCTCATGACGCAGATCGGCAAGCCGCCGGGCGACGACACGCTGATCCGGCACGGCTGCGAAGCGGTGCCGTGCCCGAAGGCCTCCAAGCCCTGGGTGCTGGCCGCGGCGATCGTCGGATCGAGCATGGCCTTCATCGACGGCACGGTGGTGAACGTGGCGCTGCCCGCGATCCAGAACGATCTGCGCGCCACGGCCTTTCAGGCGCAATGGGTGGTGGAGTCCTATGCGCTTTTCCTCGCCGCGCTGCTGCTGGCGGGCGGCGCGCTCGGCGACCGCTTCGGACGGCGGCGCATCTTTGCCCTCGGCGTCGTGATCTTCGCGCTGGCCTCGATGGGCTGCGCGCTCGCGGGCAGCGTGCAGCAGCTCATCCTCGCGCGCGCCGTGCAGGGCATCGGCGGCGCCCTGCTGGTGCCTGGCAGCCTGGCGCTGATCAGCGCCTCCTTTCCCGAGAAGGAGCGCGGGCGTGCGATCGGCACCTGGTCGGGTTTCAGCGGCATCACGGCCGCGGTTGGGCCCGTGCTCGGCGGATTCCTGGTCGACCACTACTCGTGGATCTGGGCCTTTCTCGTCAATGTGCCGATGGCCATCGCGGTGCTCCTGATCGTATGGCGTCATGTCCCGGAAAGCCGCGGCAGCGCTGCCGATGGCGAGCTGGATTTCTGGGGTGCAGCACTCGCCACCGTCGCGCTCGGCGGCATCGTCTATGCGTTCATCGAAGCGCCCACGCAGGGCTGGAACTCGCCGGCCGTGCTGGGGGCGCTGGCCGCGGGCCTCGCGGCGAGCGCGGCCTTCGTGGTGGTCGAAGGCCGTGTCCGATCGCCGATGCTGCCGCTTTCGCTCCTGCGCATCGGCAATTTCGGCGGCGCCAACCTGCTGACGCTGCTGCTCTATGCGGCGCTGGGCGGCGGGCTCTACTTCTTTCCGCTCAACCTGATCCAGGTGCAGGGCTACTCGGCCACGGTGGCCGGCGCGGCGCTCCTGCCCTTCATCCTGATCATGTTCGCGCTCTCGGGCTGGGCCGGGCAACTGGTGGACCGCTTCGGCCCGCGGCTGCCGCTGGTGGTGGGCCCGGCCATCGCGGCGGCGGGCTTTGCGCTGTTCGCGGTGCCGGGCGTCGGCGCCAGCTACTGGACCGCCTTTCTTCCGGCCGTGGTGGTGCTCGGCTTCGGCATGACGATCACGGTCGCGCCGCTCACCACCACGGTGATGAACGCGGTCGGGCCGGATTCGGCGGGCATCGCCTCGGGCGTCAACAACGCGGTGTCGCGCGCGGCCGCGGTGCTCGCGATCGCGGTTTTCGGCGTGGTGATGGCCTGGGCCTTCGATGCGATGCTGGCCCAGGGCCTGCGCGAGGCGGGCGCGTCGGCGGAGACCCGCGCCTTCTTCGAAGACCAGCGCAGCAGGCTCGCCGGCGCAGAGATGCCGCCGGGCATCGACGCGGCCGCTGCCGCGGCGCTCAAGAAGGCGGTCGCGGAATCCTTCGTGGCCGGGTTCCGATGGGTCATGCTGCTCAGCGCCGGCCTGGCGCTGCTGAGCGCACTGAGCGCCTGGATGATGATCGGCCGCGACCCCGATCGCTCGGCTGTTCCCGCCTCTGCATCCCGATAGCGGGTTAGCGCGCGGCGTCTTCCATCGGCTTCGGCCTACGTCCTTTGCGTTAGCGCGCATGGCCGATAGGCAAAGCACTACCCCGCATCGACACTGCGCCTCGTGTTTGCCCATTCACCGACGTTGTCGGACGCAGGAGGAATGGCAATGATCCAAAGTTGCTGGGACGCCGCGAAGTTGTTGCCGCTTGTTGCCTGCATGCTGCTCGCGGCATGTTCCGACGCGCCGCGGCCCGGTGAGGTGTTCGATGAGGCGAAGCAAGCCGGCCGCGATGCGGCCTCGTTCCCGCATGCCTCGGAGCCTTACTTCCGCGACATGGACGGCGGCATCGCGCTCTCGCCCGAGGAGGAGAAGGGGCGCAACATGTGGCTGGTCTGGAGCGGCGGCAACGACCGCTTCTGGACCCAGATGACCGACTACACCTTCGGTGCCTTCGACCTGCTGAAGGTGGTCAGCACCCATCCGAGCCTCGGCTACTCGCGCGCCAGCCGCTGGGAATATTTCGGCCTGGTCAACGAGCCCTGTTTCCAGCCTGCCACCGGCCCCGACAAGAACCGCCGCGGCCTGTGGCTCGACATGCGCAGCAAGGACTGCGCGCCCGACCCCTTCGAGAACGAGAGCAAGTACCCCGGCGTTGCGATCGGTTCGCGCGGCAAGCCGCTCGGCGACGGCAGCACCCAGCCGGTGGGCTCCTTCTACGGCTGGGGCACCGGCATCGCCGGCCTGCGCCTCTTTCCCAACCCGGCCTTCGACGAGAAGGCGGCCAAGGAATGGGACGCCGAGAAGTACTACACCGACCCGAACTACTACAACCGCAAGGATCTGGTGCGGCCCTACCGCGTGGGCATGTCCTGCGGCTTCTGCCACATCGGGCCCAGCCCGGTGAAGCCGCCGGCCGATCCGAACAACCCGAAGTTCGAGAACCTCAGTTCGTCCGTCGGCGCGCAATACATGTGGGTGGACCGGCTCTTCATCTACAACGCCAACAAGCCCGAGGGCCGCAAGAATTACATGTACCAGCTGGCCCACACCTACCGGCAGGGCACCATGGACACCTCGCTGGTTTCCACCGACAGCATCAACAACCCGCGCACCATGAACGCGGTCTACGACTTCGTCGCGCGCCTGGAGATCGCCAAGCGCATCGGGCAGGAAAAGATCGACGGCGGCGAGCTCGACAACAAGCAGTTCAACGACTATGTGACGAGCGGCCCGCTGACCGAATTCTTCAACAAGTCCGAGGCCACGGTTCGCACGCCCCATGTGCTGAAGGACGGCGCCGATTCGGTGGGCCTGCTGGGCGCGCTCAACCGGGTCTATCTCAACATCGGCCTGTTCAGCGAAGAGTGGCTGCTGCACTTCAATCCGGTGGTCGGCGGCAAGACGATCAGCCCGATCCCGATCGTCACCGCGCAGAAGAATTCGAGCTACTGGCAGGCGACCGAGGCGGGCACGCCGAACACGGCGCTGTTCTTCCTGAAGGGGGCGAAGCCCGATCGCCTGAAGGACGCGCCAGGCGGAGACAAGTACCTCGCCGCCGGCGATACCACGCTGGAGCGTGGCAAGGTGGCCTTCGCCGACACCTGCGCGCGCTGCCATTCGAGCAAGGCGCCGTTGCCGCCGCCCACGCTCGAGCTCACGGCCGGGAAATGCGCCGGACCCGGCTACGTCGATTGCTTCAAGCGCTACTGGACCTGGACCCAGACCGACGACTACAAGGCGCAGATGCGCAAGATCGTCCAGGCGCCGGACTTCCTGAAAGACAACTACCTTTCCACCGAAGCCCGCGTTCCGGTGACCCTGCTGCGCACCAATATCTGCAGTCCGCTCGCGACCAACGCGATCAAGGGCAACATCTGGGACAACTTCTCCTCGCAGACCTACAAGAGCCTGCCCTCGGTCGGCACCGTCACGCTGCGCGATCCATTCACCGGCGAGCTGCGGCCCTACGCCATGCCGGGCGGCGGGCGCGGCTACACCCGCGTGCCCTCGCTGATCAGCGTCTGGTCTACCGCGCCCTTCCTGCTGAACAACACGGTCGGTCCCTTCGACAGCAGTCCTTCGGTCGAGGCTCGCCTGAAGGTGTTCGAGGCCTCCATCGAACAGATGCTGTGGCCCGAGAAGCGCGAGCGCGATTCGGAACTCGGCGGCAAGGCGGTCGGCTTCATCGACCGCACCACCGAGCGCAGCACCGTGACCGTGCCGATCGGCTTCGTGCCCGAGGCGATGCAGCCCCTGCAGGGCCGGCTGCATCGCTGGTTCCCGTGGCTGGTCGAGCAGGACGGCGACATCGTGCTCGGGCCGATTCCGAAGGGTGTTCCGGTGGCCTTGCTGGCCAACCTCAAGCTGCGTGCGGAGGGCGATGGCTTCGGCGAAAAGGCCTCGCATGTGCGCGACGTGGGCGAGCTGCTGATCAAGCTCAAGCTCGCACTCAAGAGCGCGCCGGACGGTGCCTCCGACGAGCAGCTGCGCGAACACTTCGCCAGCCTGCGCGGCCCGATGATGGAGCTGAGCAAGTGCCCCGACTTCGTGGTCAACCGCGGCCACTATTTCGGCACCGCGCAGTTCAACCGGCAAGAGGGCTTGAGCGAAGACGAAAAGGCTTTCGGCCGCGAGCCGGAGCTCGGCGACGACGACAAGCGCGCGCTGATCGCCTTCCTCAAGACTTTCTGAACATCACCTGCGCCGAGGCCATGTCCGATGCCGAATCAGCTGCCTGGGACTACGTGATCGTCGGCTCGGGTGCCGGCGGCGGCACGCTCGCGGCCCGCCTGGTCGAGGCCGGCATGCGCGTCTTCCTGCTCGAAGCTGGAGGCGATCCGCGCGCGGCTGCCGAACGCCTGCCCGAGGACTACGACGTGCCGGCCTTCCATGCCTTCGCCTGCGAGAACGCGGCAATGAGCTGGAACTTTCGCGTGCGCCACTACGCCGACGAAGGCCGGCAGGCGAAGGATTGGAAGTACGAAGCGGGGCAGGGCGTGCTGTACCCGCGCGCGGCCGCGTTGGGCGGATGCACCTCGCACAACGCGATGATCTTCATGCTGCCGCACGATGCCGACTGGAACCACGTCGCGCAGCTCACCGGCGACCGTTCCTGGCGCGCCTCGCGCATGCGCCGCTATGCGCGGCGCGTCGAGGACTGCCGCCACCGGCCGGTATGGCGAGCCCTGCGTCATGTGGGGCTCGATCCGACCGGACATGGATGGGGCGGCTGGCTGCGCACCGAAAAATCGATCCCGCTGTCGGTGCTGGGCGACGAGGGCCTGGTGCGCGTGCTGCGCGACACGGCCAGCGTCTTCACGAGCAGCCTGCCCACGCCCTTGCTCAGCACCCTGCGCTGGCTGCGCGGCGGACTGGGCGACCCCAACACGCGCCGCCTGCGGCCGGGCAGCTTCGAAGGCATCTGCTACACGCCGCTCGCCACCTCGGAGCACCGGCGGGCCGGCGTGCGCGAGCGGCTGCTCGATGTGGCGGCCAGGCATCCGGGCCGCTTGCAGCTGGAGCTCGATGCGCTGGCCACCCGCGTCCTGTTCGACGCCGACGGCGCGGCTTGCGGCGTCGAGTACCTGAAAGGCAAGCGGCTGTACCGGGCCCATGCGGCACCCAGCAGCGCAGAAGGCGTGCGGCGCGACGTGCGCGCGCGGCGCGAGGTGATCCTGTGCGGCGGCGCATTCAACACGCCGCAGCTGCTGATGCTGTCCGGTATCGGCCCGGCCGCCGAACTGGAGGCGCACGGCATTCCGCTGCAGAAGAACCTGCCCGGCGTCGGCCGCAATCTGCAGGACCGCTACGAGGTCGCCGTCACGCACCGCATGCGCGAACCCTGGGAGGTGCTGGAGGGTGCGCGCTTCGATCGCGACGACACGCTGTGGCGCCACTGGCACGAGGAGCGATCGGGCATGTATGCCTCGAACGGCGCCGCGCTCGGCGTGGTGAGCCGCTCGGCCACGGCCGATCGGACCGGACAGGAGCCCGACCTCTTCTGCATGGCGCTGCTGGCAGGCTTCGAGGGCTACTTCCCCGGCTTCTCGAAGCGGGTTCGCGATCAGCCGGACCAGCTGACCTGGGCCGTGCTGAAGGCGCATACGCTAAACCGCGCCGGCACCGTGCGCCTTCGTTCGGCCGATCCGCGCGACACGCCGCTCGTGAACTTCCACTACTTCGAGGAAGGCGACGACCAGGCGGGCGAGGACCTGCGTGCCGTGGTGCAGGCGATCCGCTTCGTGCGCCGGATGACGGCGCCGCTGCTCGCCAAGGGATGGATCGCCGAGGAGCTGGCGCCGGGGGCGGCCGTGCAGAGCGACGAGGCGCTGGCCGACTACGTGCGCAACACGGCATGGGGCCATCACGCTTCGTGCTCCTGCCCCATCGGCCCGCCTGAGAAGGGCGGCGTGCTCGACAGCGCCTTTGCCGTGCACGGCGTGCCGCGGCTGCGTGTGGTCGATGCCTCGGCCTTCCCGCGCATACCCGGTTTCTTCGTGGCGGCCGCGGTCTACATGATCGCGGAGAAAGCGGCCGATGCGGTGCTGCGCACAGCGATGCGCACACCACTTTCGGCAAGTTGACGGCCTCCCGACCCAGGGCCGACACTCTGTGAACGACGGGTCTTCAACGAGGGGAAAGACCATGGCCTATGACGTACAGCAACTGCTCGACATGTCGCAAGAGAAGCTCGACGAGCTCTTTCGCGCCAGCCCGCCGGGCGACATTCCCTCGGGCGAAGCCGAGGGCACCGCGATCATCGCGCCCGGGACCCGCTACACCGAGTCCATCGCCAAGATGATCAACTTCTTCGGATGGCAGGGGAAGGTGTTCGATGCCGAGAAGGGCGTGCTGAAGAACAAGGTCAGCCCCTTCGGCGTGCAGGCCATCGTGGCCAAGGTCTACAAGGGCGACAGCTGGCTGGACCAGAAGGAGTGCATCGTGCTCGACTACTCCGAGACCTCACTGGTGGCCCACTGGATCCGCGACGAGATCCGCCTGATCTCTCCGGGCTTCTATCTCGGCAAGGTGTACTGGGGCAAAGAGCGGCTGATCGATTTCTGCCTCAAGTTCTAGCGACGCCGATGCGGTGACTCCCCAATCACACTTCATGGTGGTCGCAGCCATCGCCCCCGGCCGCGAAGCCAGCCTCCGGAAACTGCTGGCCACCATGAACGTGAGGCCCGGTGTGGTCGACCCGGCCAATGCGCTGCTGCCTTTTGCTGCCTTCCCGCGATTGCATTTCGCGCGCTTCGCCGTGCTTGGCGATGCGACCATGGCCGACCTCGAGGTCTTCGGCCTGCCGCGGCCCAGGCTGCCCATCTATCTGGTGTTCATGGGCGACTGCGACGGGCCCGGACGGGAGCAGCTGGCCGAGCTGGTGCAGCGCGCCGGCGAGGGTCTGCGCCGCATCTTCTCGCACTGCAAGGCCCTCGATCCGCGCGACGATCTGCTCGACTGGCTCATCGAACACGACCGGCCGGTGGCTGCGCCCTACGTCAACTGGATCGGGCGCACCGTGCAGCAGACCCGCGAAGAGAGCGCATTGCAGCGCGCCTTGTCGGCGCGGGTGCCGCGCGGCGTGACCGACGCCGCCGTCGATCCGCAAACGATGCGGCGCCAGCTGCTGGCCTTCGCGCGCGCCGAGCAGGCCGCCGGACGCCTGGTGCTGACTCCGCCCGCGCAGACGCCGCTCGACTGGCAGATCCGCAATCTCCTCCATGCGATCGGCCTGCCGCTCGCCGGGCTGGTACTGCTGCCGTTGCTGATCGTGCTGCTGCCGGTCTTCCTGGTGCTGCTGCGCCGCCACGAGAAGCGCGACCCCGAATACTGTCCGCGGCCGCGCGCAGCCGCCGTGCGCGAGATGCAGGAGCTCGAAGACCACGACCTGAGCAACAGCTTCACCGCGCTCGGGCCGGTCAAGCCGGGCCTGTTCCGGCGCTGGCTGGTGCAGCTGCTGCTGGTGCTGATCGCCTACGCCTGTCGCCATGTGTTCGGCCGCGGCCACCTGGGGCGCGTGCGCACCATCCATTTCGCGCACTGGGTCTTTCTCGACGACAAGACCCGCGTGCTGTTCGCGAGCAGCTACGACGGCAGCCACGAAAGCTACATGGACGACTTCATCAACAAGGTCGCATGGGGCCTCAACCTGATCTTCAGCAACGGCTTCGGCTGGCCGCGCACCGACTGGCTCATCAAGGGCGGCGCGCGCCATGAGCTGCGCTTCAAGTACTACCAGCGCGGCCACCAGTTGCCGACCCAGGTCTGGTACAAGGCCTACCCCGGCCTCACGCTGGCCGATCTGGACCGCAACCGGCGCATCCGCGAAGGCTTCGAGCGCGTGGAGATGAGCGATGCGCAGGTGCTCGCATGGCTGAGGCTGCTATGAGCATCGAGTTCGAAGACATCCAGGGCCTGGTGCGCTTCGGCTACAAGCACCTGACGCAGGCCTGCTTTCTGCTGCTGCGCATCCGCGATGCCGGGGCCGCGCGTGCCTGGCTCGCGAACGCGCCGGTCACCAGCGCCATCACGCGCAAGCCGCCGCCCCGGACCGCCGTGCAGATCGCCTTCACTTGCGCGGGCCTGCATGCGTTGGGCGCTGCGGAGGACATCGTCGAAGGCTTCTCGGCCGAGTTCCTGGCCGGCATGAGCAGCGACGAGAGCCGCGCGCGGCGGCTCGGCGACCTCGGCGCGAACGACCCCGCGCGCTGGCAGTGGGGCGGCGCGCAGGACCGCATGCCGCACGTGCTGGTGATGCTCTATGCGGTGCCCGGCGAGCTCGACGAGTGGCTGCGGACCATCCGTGCGCAATGCGAGGCGGGCTTCGAGCAGTTGGACTGCCTGAGTACCTCCGACATGGACGGCGTCGAACCCTTCGGCTTCGTCGACGGCATCTCGCAGCCGCGCATCGACTGGGAGCGAGAACGCGCGGCGCACGACGAGGAACAGTTCGAATACACCAACCTGTCGTGCCTCGGCGAGTACCTGCTCGGCTATCCCAACGAGTACGGCGCCTATACCGATCGGCCCCTGCTGGACCGCGCGCGCGATCCCGCGGCGCTGCTGCCGCGCGCCGAGGACGACGCGGACAAGGCCGATCTCGGGCGCAACGGCAGCTACCTGGTCATGCGGCAACTGCGCCAGGACGTCGAAGGCTTCTGGCGCTTCGTCGACGGCCAGGCCGGCGGCGACGCTGCCTTGAGCGAGAAGCTGGCCGAAACGATGGTCGGCCGCACCAAGAAAGGCAAGCCGCTGGTGGAGGTGTCCGGCGAGACGGACGATCTCAATGCCTTCACCTACGACGGCGATCCCGAAGGCCTGCGTTGTCCCTTCGGTGCGCACATCCGCCGCAGCAATCCGCGCAATGCCGATCTGCCGCCCGGCTGGTCGGATCCGATCTCGCGCCTCGTGCGCAGGCTTGGCTTCGGTTCGGACGCGCTGCGCAACGACCTGATCGCCTCGACGCGCTTCCACCGGCTGTTGCGCCGGGGCCGCGAGTACGGCGGAGCCCCGGGCGAAGACGTGGGACTGCACTTCATCTGCCTGGGCGCCAACATCGCGCGCCAGTTCGAGTTCGTGCAGGGCGCCTGGCTGGCCGGCACCAAGTTCGACGCCCTGCCCGGCGAGGGCGATCCGCTGCTCGGCCATCGCCTGGCGGGGGCGGACGGCATGCCGACCGATGGCTTCTCGATACCCGCGGCCTCGGGGCCCGATCGGCGCCTGACGGGTCTTCCGCAATTCGTGACCGTGCAAGGCGGTGCCTATTTCTTCCTGCCCGGCATCCGTGCCTTGCGCTATCTGTCAAAGGTGCAGCCATGAATTCGAATGTCAGCCGTCCCGCGCCGCGGGCCAACACGGGTTCTTTGCTGAAGAATTTCATCAGCGATTCGGGCCTGGCCCTGCTGCGGCTGGAACGCAGGTTCGACCCCTTCGTTCGCCCGGCCTTCGACGCGGTGCTGCGCGATCCGCTCGCGCGCCTGACCACGGCGCTGATCAACAGCCGGCGACCCGACGAAGGACTCGCGATCGCGCAAGAGAAGCTCATGGTCGACGAAGAGAGTTTTACCGACTCGATCGTGCGGAGCTTCACCCGGCAGATGGGCGACCTCTGGAAGCCCGGCGGCTTCGAGCGCGGCGGCAACACCAAGACGCAGGGCATCGTGCGCGGCGAGTTCACCGTGCACGAGGACATCCCCGAGCACATGAAGCGCGGCATCTATGCCAGGCCCCAGACCTTCAGAGCCTGGGTGCGCTTCTCGGGGCCCGGCCCCTACATCACGCCCGACATCGACGACGTCGGCTTCATGAGCATCAGCATCAAGCTCCTGGGCGTGCCCGGCCCGAAGCTGATGGAAGAGGAGAAGCACACGCTGGACATGTTCGGCGTCTCCACGCCCACCTTCGTGACGCCCGATGCCAAGGCCAACGCGGCGCTGCAGATCGAAAGCGTGAAGAACGCGCAGATCTTCTACTTCGTCAACTTCCGCGACTCGCACGTGCTGGACCTGATCATGCAGTCGCTCTTCATCAAGACGCAGTCCAGTCCCTTCGAGGCGCCGTACTTCAGTTGCGTGCCCTACCTGATGGGCGAAGGCCAGGCGATGCAGTACTCGGTTTGGCCGAAGACGAAGAAGCGCACGCCGATCCCGCGGCTGCCGCTGCGCCCACCGGACGACTACCTGCGCCAGGCCATGGTGGCTTCGCTGGCCGAGGGCGACGTCGAGTTCGACATTCGGCTGCAGATGCAGACCGACCCGCATCGGATGCCGATCGAGAACGCCGGCGTGCTGTGGCCCGAGAAGCTGTCGCCGCGCATCACGGTGGCCACGCTGCGCCTGCCGCGCCAGACCTTCGATTCGCCGGCGCAGATGGAATTCGCGAAGAGGCTCTCATACAACCCGTGGCACACGATTGCCGAGCATCGGCCGCTGGGCAACCAGAGCCGCGCGCGCAAGAGAATGTACTGGGAGCTTTCGCAGCTGCGGCACCGGATGAATGCGGTGCCGCATTTCGAGCCTACGGGGGATGAGGTGTTCGAGTAGGCCGCTACTCCAGTCCGTCCTTCTTCATCTCGGCCAGCGCCCAGCCCTTGTGGGAGGTGAAGAAGAACAGCCGCCACTTGCCGCCCTCGAAGCGCCAGCGGCTGAAGCTCGGATCGCTGACGTCCTCGCGCTTGTATTTGCCATCGGTCTTGGGCGGAATCAGGCCGACATGGCGCAGCACGACGCTGGCGGTGCCGTCGGGCATCATGCGCACGCGTTTCACCTCCCATTTCAGGTCGGTGTTCTTGACGTCGTATTCGAAGGTGGTCTTCACCGCCTTCTTGCCTTTCATGCGCTCGTAGAAGTCCTGCGCTTGCGTGAACCAGACGTCATCGGTCATCAGCGCCAGCCAGGCTTTCACGTCGTGCCGGTTCCAGGCCTTCTCGAACTCGGCGATAGTGTCGCGCAGCGTGGCTTCGGTGCCGGCCGCCTGGGCCTTCTTCGCGGGTTGCGCGCGGGCGCCGCCACCGATCGCCAGCACCGCGGCTAGCGCCCCGATCAGGAGGGTGCGTCGCTTGTTCATGGCCGGTACCTCCTGACGCAAGCATGGGCGAGAGCGCAGTCTTTTTCAACTGGCCGGCCATTGCGGCCGCAGGGCAACGGCGCTAGCTTAGCTAGATTGCATCACGTCGACAACGCGACGTGCGACCTTCGATGAGGAGGCTCACCATGGCGATGCGCTTGGTTCTCGCCCGTTTCCGCCCTCTGGCGGGTGCCTTGCTGGGGCTGACGCTGGGTGCCCCGGCCACGGCCGCCGCGCCCCCGGAGGGTCGTGCGAAGTGCGCGGCCCGTTCGCAGGGCAAGCTTCATGCGTGGTGAACGTCCAGTTCTCGCCCAAGGCCAAAGGCGCACGGGCGGGCAAGCTCGAGTTTCTTTTTGCGCCCCCGCCGCCGGTTTGACGCCGCAGAACCGCGTCACAGCCCTGACCGGCGCAGGCGTGGCGCGCTGATCGCTTCAGGAAACCGGCAGGCTCTGGCCGGGAAAGGCGATGCCGGGCTGTCCGGCCCGCCAGGGCGCGTACTTGGCCATCACCTGCGTGAACACCGGCGCATCGAGCCGCGCGGCCAGCCAGGCCCGCAGCCGCGGCCAGGGCTGGGCCTCGAACCAGGCTGCATCGACCTGCGCGAACTGGCGCACGAACGGCGCGATCGCGATGTCGGCGAGCGCTGCATGCTCGCCGTGCAGACAGCGCGTGACGACAAGCCGGGTCTCGAGCCGCATCAGGAAGAGGGCGCCCTGCGCGCGATGCGCCTCGCCATCGGCGCCCGGATGCCGCTCGGGGTACTTGTAGCCGTCGAGATGCCGCTTGAACTCGCCGTCGCATTCGGCGACGAGCGCAAGCATCTCGTCCAGCGTGGCGCCTTCGGCTTGCAGCCAACCTTCGGGGTCGTTGCGCCGCAAGGCCCACAGCATGATGTCCAGGCTCTGGTCGATCACCATGCCGTCTACGTCGACCAGCACCGGCACCGTGCCCTTGGGCGATGCAGCCAGCAGCTCGGCCGGCTTGTCGCGCAACACGACCTCGCGCAGCTCGCAGCGCTGGCCGCTCGCGGCGATCGCCATGCGCGCGCGCATCGCATAGGGGCAGCGGCGGAACGAATAGAGCACCGGCCGCGTGCTGCCTGCGCTCAGATCAGCCTGCGGAGCGTCTTCTTGCGCCATGCGAAGCGGTAGTAGCTGGCCTGCAGCGTCAGCATCGCGATGAAGGCCACCGGGTAGGCGATCCAGATGCCGTTGAGCCCCATGCGATGGCTCAGCCACCAGGCCACCGGCACCTCGATCAGCGCGATGCAGAAGATCGAGATCGCGGTCGGCACCAATACCGAGCCGCTGGCGCGCATGATCCCCGACAGCGCCGCGCCCATGCCGAAGATCACCGTGCTCCACAGCATGATGTGCAAGAGCGTCTGCGCCACCTCGATCACCGGCTCGCTGGTGATGAAGAAGCCCATCAGCGGGCGCGAGAACAAATAGCCCAGCAGCACCAGGCCGCCGGTCAGCACCAGGTTCATCTGCAGCGCGGTGCGCGTGATGGCGCCCAGGCGCTGCGCCTGGCCGGCGCCGATGGCCTGCGCGCCGAGGATCGAGGCGGTGATCGCGATCGAGATCGCCGGGAACTGCACATAGGCCACCACCTGGTTCACCGCGCCGTAGGCCGCGGTGGCGCTCGAACCGTAGGCATTGACGAAGGACAGCAGCGCGAGCTCGGCCAGCGAGACCACGATCATCTGCACGCCGGTGGGCACACCGACCTTGAGCACCGCCTTCAGCAGTGCCGGCCGCACGCGCAGGTGCCGCACGAAGTCGGCGTCCGGCGCGAGCGGACTCTTCGTGCGCCGCAGGTGAAAGGCCAGCCAGGCGGTCGCGACCACGAAGGAAATCACCGTGGCCCAGGCGCCGCTCGCCACGCCGAGCATCGGCAGGCCGAACCAGCCGCGGATGAGCGCAGGCGTGATCATCAGGCCGAGCACCGTCGAGATCATCAGCGTGTAGAGCGGCGTCACCGTGTCGCCCACGCCGCGCAGCATGGCGGTGGAGAGCAGGAACACGAACAGGCCCGGCATCGCGATCAGGATGATCCGCGCGTAGGCCGTGGCATCGGCCAGGATGTCGGGCGGCGTGCCCAGCGCTGTCAGCATCGGCTGCGTGAAGGTGCCGCCGAAGACCGCGACGGCCAGCGCGAACAGCACGCCCACGGTGAGCGTGGTGCCGGCCACGGCGCGCGCCTTCTCGGGCTCGTGCGCACCCCAGGCCTGGCCGATCAGCACCGAGGCGCCGGCGCCGAGGCCGATGGTGAAGGCGATGAAGAAGAACATCACCGGAAAGAAGCTCGACACCGCCGCCAGCGCGCCGACGCCGATCATCTGCCCCAGGTAGACGTTGTTGAGCGTCCCCGAGAGCGACTGCAGGATGTTGCTGAGCAGCATCGGCGCGAGGAAGAACAGGAAGGTCTTCCACAGCGGGCGCGAGGCCATGGCCGCCGCACGCGGGTTGAGGTGCGGGGCCGGTGGCACCGGTTCGGCGACCGTCGTCGCGGGCGTGTCGCCGTTCATTGGGCGCTCCAGGCGTTCGCCGCCAGCTTGTGCAGATGCAGGCGCACATCCTCGGGCCAGGGCGCGACGAGCTCTTCGAAGCGCGCACGGTCGCCGGCGAACAAGGCGCGCGTCGATTCCTCGAAGCCGGGCAGGTTGCCCGCGATCGCGGTCATGAAGCGGTAGGTGGCTTCGCGCGCCGCGCGCTCCGCATCGCGGTCGGCGTGCACGCGCCGCGCCTCGTCGATCAGCCGGCGCAGCGCCACCGAGGCGCCGCCGGGCTGGCGGTTGAGCCAGTCCCAATGGCGCGGCAGCAGGGTGACTTCGCGCGCCACCACGCCCAGCTTGGGGCGGCCGACGCCGCGCGTCGCGTGTTCATCGTGTTTCGTGTTTTCGGACACGGTATTGGCGGATTCGCGCAAATCGAGATCGAGCTGCTCGCCCGTGCTGTCGTCGAACACGAAAGGCGGCGGCTCGTCGGCGCGCGCACGCAGCAGGGCGATCACCTCGGCGCGCGGGCCGGCAGCGATGCGCCTGAACCCGGCGAAGGCGGTGAGGGTGGATTCGGAAGAAGGCATGGCGGCGAATAATACCCGGACAAAACGAGTTATGCAATCTACCCGGGTGAAATATTCTCAGGCCGTTCGGCGCAGGCTGCGCCACCAGCGGCGGGCGCCGTTTTTCAAGCGCCGGGCGGCGCGCCAGGGCGCGCTCTGGCGCACGAAGCCGAGCACGCGATCCTTCCACTGCTTCCAGCGCGGATACCAGCGCGCGAACAACGGGATGCGCATCAGCGCCGGCTCGACCAGCTGGAACAGCCGGGCCACGACCGCGGTGCCGGCCAGCTTGGCGCCCACCAGCAGCAGCACGGCGCTGGTGGCATGGCCGCGGCCCAGCAGGAAGAGCGCGAGCAGCTTGAGCGGCAGCAGCATCAGCACCGGCACCAGGAACACCAGCAGCGCGCCCCAGGGCGGCAGGGCCTGCACCGCGCGTTCGAGCCGCGCCCACAACGGCAGGCGGGCCAGCCGGGCAGCCAGCGCGGCGAGCGGCTCCCAGCCCCATTCCTCGAACAGCAGCAAGGGGACGAGGAGGGCGGCAGCGAGTGCGCGCAGGAGTTTCTTCAAGATACGCATGGCCGGGGCATTGTGACCCCAGGCCCTATGGCAAACTTCCGCGCTTTACCCGCAAGGCGCCCACGGCGTCGTCAGCCAGGGACCCCCCTCAGACATGCAGAAAATCATTCGCCAGCTCGCGGCCGAGATCAAGGTCGGCGAGCACCAGGTGAAGGCCGCGATCGACTTGCTCGACGGCGGTGCCACCGTGCCTTTTATCGCGCGCTACCGCAAGGAGGCCACCGACGGCCTCGACGACATCCAGCTGCGCGAACTCGAGGCGCGTCTGTCGTACCTGCGCGAGCTCGAAGAGCGCCGCGCCGCGGTGCTGAAGAGCATCGAGGAGCAGGGCAAGCTCACGCCCGAGCTGCGCGCCGCCATCGACGCCGCGCCGACCAAGCAGGAACTGGAAGACCTCTACCTGCCCTACAAGCCCAAGCGCCGCACCAAGGGCCAGATGGCGCGCGAGGCGGGCATCGAGCCGCTGGCCGACAAGCTCTTCGCCGACCCGACGCTGAACCCCGCCGAGGAGGCCGCGGCCTTCGTCAAGCCGGCTGCGGACGGGCTGGACTTCTCGACCGTTCAGCTCGTGCTCGACGGCGTGCGCGACATCCTCTCCGAGCGCTGGGCCGAAGACGCGGCGCTGGTGCAGCGGCTGCGCGAATGGCTCTGGGCCGAGGGCCTCTTCAAGTCCAGCCTGATGGCCGGCAAGGACGAGAACAACGCCGACATCGCCAAGTTCCGCGACTACTTCGACTACGACGAGCCCATCGGCCGCGTGCCCTCGCACCGCGCGCTGGCCGTGTTCCGCGGCCGCGCGCAGGACATCCTCGATGCCAAGCTGGTGCTGCCCGTCGAGCCCGAGCCGGGCAAGCCGAGCATCGCGGAGGGCAAGATCGCATTGCACTTGGGCTGGAGCCATGCAGGCCGCCCGGCCGACGACCTGATCCGCAAGTGCGTGGCCTGGACCTGGCGCGTGAAGCTCTCGCTGTCCACCGAGCGCGACCTGTTCACCCGGCTGCGCGAAGAGGCCGAGAAGGTCGCGATCAAGGTCTTCGCCGACAACCTGCGCGACCTGCTGCTGGCCGCGCCGGCCGGCCCGCGCGTGGTGATGGGCCTGGACCCGGGCATCCGCACCGGCGTCAAGGTCGCGGTGGTCGACGCCACCGGCAAGCTGGTCGACACCGCCACCGTGTTCCCGCACGAACCGCGCCGCGACTGGGAAGGCTCGCTGCACACCCTCGGCAAGCTGTGCGCCAAGCACGGCGTGAACCTGATCGCGATCGGCAACGGCACCGCGAGCCGCGAGACCGACAAGCTGGCGGGCGACCTGATCAAGCTGCTGGCCAAGATGGCGGCTCAGGCGGGGGCGCCGGAGATGAAGGTCGAAAAGGTGGTCGTGAGCGAGGCCGGCGCTTCGGTCTACTCCGCGAGCGAATTCGCCTCGCAGGAAATGCCCGACGTCGACGTCAGCCTGCGCGGCGCGGCGAGCATCGCGCGCCGCCTGCAGGATCCGCTGGCCGAGCTGGTGAAGATCGACCCCAAGTCGATCGGCGTCGGCCAGTACCAGCACGACGTGAACCAGAGCGAGCTCGCGCGCACCCTGAGCGCGGTGGTGGAGGATTGCGTGAACTCGGTCGGCGTCGACCTCAACACCGCGAGCGTGCCGCTCTTGTCGCGCGTCTCGGGCCTGTCGGCCGGCGTGGCCAAGGCGGTGGTGCGCTGGCGCGAGGCCCACGGCGCGTTCGCAACGCGCAAGCAGCTGCTCGAAGTCAGCGGCTTCGGCGGCAAGACCTTCGAGCAGAGCGCGGGTTTCCTGCGCATCCGCGGCGGCGCCAACCCGCTCGACCTGACCGGCGTGCATCCCGAAACCTATCCGGTGGTCGAGCAGATGATCGAGAAGACCGGCAAGCCCATCACCGAACTGATGGGCCGCGCCGAGATGCTGAAGACGCTCAAGCCCGAGCTGTTCGCGAACGAGAAGTTCGGCGTCATCACGGTGAAGGACATCCTCGGCGAACTCGAGAAGCCGGGCCGCGACCCGCGCCCCGACTTCAAGGTGGCGCGCTTCAACGACGGCGTCGAGGACATCAAGGACCTGGTCGAAGGCATGGTGCTCGAAGGCACGGTGAGCAACGTGGCCCAGTTCGGCGCCTTCGTCGACCTCGGCGTGCACCAGGACGGCCTGGTGCATGTGAGCCAGCTCTCGCACAAGTTCGTCAACGATGCGCGCGAGGTCGTGAAGACCGGCGACATCGTCAAGGTCAAGGTGATGGAAGTCGACGTGGCGCGCAAGCGCATCGGCCTGTCGATGAAGCTCGATGCGGCGCCGGCGCGGCGCGACGGTCCGCGCGAGAACCGCTTCGAAGGGGCAGGGCGCGGCCAGCAGGGCCCACGCCGCGACAACGCGCTGCAGCCGGCGGGGCAGATGGCCAGCGCCTTCGCCAAGCTACAGGGGCTGCGCAAGTAGCGGGCCGAACCCGAGGAGCCTCATGCCGGACACGCACAACACGGTCGATCGCGCCGGCACGCGCCTGGATGGTGCCGCTGTCCCTGCTGCCACCGCTGCCGCCGCCGGCGTGCGCGACCTGCATGCGGACTGGCTGAAGGCCGCCGCGATCGTGGGGGTCGTCTGCATCCACGCGGGCCTGCCCTTTCACGACGTGTTCCGTTTCGGCGTGCCGGTGTTCGTCGGCCTCTGGGCCTTCTATCTGGAAAAGGCGCTTTCTCGCCGGCGCCCCGAAACGCATGCGCGCTTCCTGGTGCAGCGAATGGTCGAGCTGGCCGTTCCGTACCTCGCGTGGACCTTGCTCTACATCGAGAAGTTCTACGCCTCGCGCTGGTCGGCCACGCCGCTGCACACCATCGTCGGCGGCTGGTTTGGCGGCTATGGATGGTCGGGGCAGTACTACTTCGTCATCCTGTTCCAGCTCACGCTGCTTTTTCCACTGCTGCGGCGCTGCGTGGCGCAGGTGCCGACCCTGCCGGTGATCGTCGCAGGCGTCGCGCTCAACGTGCTCGCCGGGTACTGGCTCCTCGACCACCGGTGGATCGGGGCCGTCGGCGACCGGCTCTTCATCTACTGGATTCCCTATGTGGTCATGGGCATCGCGCTGGCGCGCGGCCAGTTCCGCCGGACGCCGGGGCTTGTCATGGCGGCCGTGCTGTTGCTGCTCGCAGCGCCCTTCGAAACCGAATCTCCCAGCGAACACTCCGCCTACCTGGCGTCGACCGTGACGATCGCTTCCCTGCTGCTTCTGGTTGCCGCCGTTGCGGCCGATCGCGCGGCGCCTGCTCGCTCGAATCCGGGCCTGCTGGCGCGGGCCGTGGCCTTCGTGGGGAGGAATACCTTCGCGATCTTCGTCGGCAACGTCGCGATGCTGGAGGTGCTGAAGAGCACCGGCTTCACCGCCTCCGCGGTGTCGCGTGCGGGCCCCTTCGGTTTGCTCGCGGTGGTCGCCGCGACGCTTGCCGGATGCCTTTGCATCGGCTGGCTGCTGAAGAGGCTGGGCCAGGGCATCCTGGTCGGCAAGCCGTGAAAGCGCTGCGCATCCATGCCGGCCCGCTCGCGCGCGAACACATCGCCCAAAACGGCCTGCATCCGCAGGATGTGCGCACCATCCCCGGCGCGGCCGGCGGTCCCAAGGGCCTGATCCTCGGGCCCATCGATCGCTTCCTGTTCGGCGAGTGGCTGCCGCAGTCGACGCAGCCCATCGATCTGGTCGGCGCCTCGATCGGCGCCTGGCGGCTCGCCAACGCCTGCCTCGACGATCCGAAGACTGCCTTCGAGCAGTTCGAGCACGGCTACATCCATCAGCATTTCGACGTGCCGCCGGGCCAGAAGCGCATGACGGCGAAGCAGGTCAGCGCGCAATTCGGCGAAGGGCTGCGCAACTTCTACGGCGGCCGCGCCGGCGAAGTGCTGCGCCATCCGCGCTACAAGCTGCACGTGATCACCTCGCGCGGGCGCCATATCCTCGGGCGCGAGGGCAGGGCACGCACGCCGGTCGGCTACCTGGGGGCGTTCATCACCAACAGCGTGCACCGCAAGAGCCTGGGCGCCTGGCTCGAGCGCGTGGTGTTCTCCAGCGCCGGTGCGGCGCTGCCTTTCGCCACGCGGGACTTTCGCACGCGGCAGGTCGAGCTCAGCGACGCCAACTTCGAACTCGCGCTGCAGGCCTCGTGCTCGATCCCCTTCATGCTGGAGGCGGTGCACGACATTCCCGGCGCGCCGCCCGGCGCCTACTGGGACGGCGGCATCACCGACTACCACCTGCACTTGAACTACAGCAACACCGACGGCGTCGTGCTGTACCCGCATTTCCAGAAGGCGGTGGTGCCGGGCTGGCTGGACAAGGGACTCAAGTGGCGTCACAAGCCCACGCGTTTTCTCGAACGCACGGTGGTGCTGGCGCCGGACCCGGAATGGGTGCGCAGCCTGCCGAACGGCAAGCTGCCCGATCGCAACGACTTCGTGCGCTACGGCAACGATGCGCCGGCACGCATGAAGGCGTGGAGCACCGCGGCGCAGGAGGCGCGCCGGCTGGCGGACGAGCTGGCCGAGTGGCTGGAGCGCGGCGACGCCGGCTGCGTGCTGCCGCTTTGAGGGCGGCTAAAGTCGGGCTAGCATCAATCCCGGAGGATCCCCCCATGAACGTAACCCGCATCGTCGGCCTCATCCTGATCGTCGCCGGCATCGCCGCCATCGGCCTGGGCGGCTTCAGCTTCACCAAGGAAACCCATCAGGCCAAGATCGGACCGATCGAGCTGACGGTGAAGGAAAAGCAGGACGTCAACTTCCCGACCTGGGCCGGCGTGGCCGCGATCGTGGTGGGCGGGGCACTGCTGGTGTTCGGCGGGAAGAAGGGCTGAGCCCTCAGCCCAGATCCTGCTCGCGCAGTTCGATCGCCTGCCCATGCGGCGTGCGATCGGCCGCGCGGTCCCAGGCTCGCTGGTAGCGCGTCAGTTCATCGGCGGAGCTTGCGCCTTTGCGAGCCACCAGCGTCTCCAGTGCGGCGAGCCAATGACGGTAGTAGGTGTCGCCGAGGTCGGCATCGCCGGCTGCCTGCGCGGCACCGATCTGCTGCGCCAGCGCGTCGGCCCATTCGGGCCAGGTGAAGAGCCCGCGCTGGTGCAGCGAGACGGCCAGCGCAAAGGCATGCGCCTCCCACGGTTCGCGAAACACCGGCTCTGCGCCGTCCACGCGCATGCCGGGCAACAGCGGTGTGGTCGAGGCGCTCATGCGGCCTCCGTCAAATAGCTTTCCCAGGCATCCACCGACACGCGCAGTCCGGGTTCGGCCTCAGCGCCCCACAACTCGGCACCGTCGAAGACCACGGTGTAGAGCCATTGCGGCTGCTCGCCCAGGCCCTGCGCGTGCGCATCGGCGAACACGTGCATGCCGTGCAGGCGTTCGATGGTGCCGAGCTTGCCCTGCACATAGCCGGGCAGGCGAGTGTGGTGGTCGACATGGCCCGCGCGCGTGCGCACCTGCTGGCCGAGGGCGAATCGCGCAGGTGCAGTCGCCGGGCGCTCGGTTGCGGAACCCTTGGCCAGCGCGGCCGGCACGTCGGCGGCATGCAGCACGCGCCGGATGGGCGCGGCCGCATGCAGCATGCGCCCGGCAGCGATTTCATCGGGCAGGACCTGCGAACGCTCGGCCATGAGCATCTCGAGCGCGGCGAGCCAGATCTGGTAGTAGCTCAGCCGTGCGTAGGCCGGCAGGGTTTCACGTGCGCTGCGGCTGGCGTCGATGTTCCAGGAGCCGGTGGCGCCCATCGCGAGCGTCAGGGCCAGCGCGCGCGGCTCCCAGCCGGCGTGGAAGAGTTCGCCTTCGGGCTCGGGCACGATGGCGCCGGGCATCTCGCGTCCGCCGAGATCGGCATGCGTGGCGTACGTCATGGCGCAGTCTCCGGGCTGCTGGCCAGACCGGTGCCGATCATCGAATCGCGCGTCACCAGATCGGCCAGTGCCTCTTCGCCCCAGCCTTCGGTGCCGGCCGGCCGCTGCGGGATCACCAGGTAGCGCACCTCGGCCGTCGAGTCCCACACGCGGATCGAGGTCGAAGCGGGCAGCTCGACGCCGAACTCGGCCAGCACGCCACGCGGATCCTTGACTGCACGCGAGCGGTAGGGCGCGCTCTTGTACCAGGTGGGCGGCAGGCCCAGCACCGGCCAGGGGTAGCAGCTGCACAGCGTGCAGACCACCATGTGGTGCTGCGTGTCGGTGTTGGCCACCGCCACCATGTGCTCGCCCTGGCGGCCGGTGTAGCCCAGCGAGGCGATCGCCGCGGTCGCGTCCTCCAGCAGCCAGTCGCGAAAGGCGGGATCGGTCCAGGCCTTGGCAACGACGCGGGCGCCGTTGCGCGGACCGATCTTGGTCTGGTAGGTGTCGATGAGCACGTCGAGCGCGGTGGGGTCGATGTAGCCCTTCTGCGTCAACACCGTTTCGAGCGCGCGCACGCGCAGGTCCATTTCGCCGAGCTCGCTGTGGTCGTGGTCGTGTGCCATGCGTGCATGCTAGCGCGGAGGGCAAACCCTGAGGGGGTTGTCGTGGCGGCCTTCCAGAATCGTCGCTCCACCGGAGACCCTTCCATGCCGCAAGCCTCGTTGTCCCGCCGTGCCTTCAATCTGTTGTCCGCTGCGGCCGCGGCGTCGGTCGCTGCGCCTTCTTTCGCGCAAACCGCCTGGCCGAACAAGCCGATCCGCATCATCGTGCCGTACACGCCCGGCGGCTTCACCGACCAGATGGCGCGGCTGGTGCAGACGGGCCTTTCGACGCGGCTCGGCCAGCCGGTGGTGATCGATAACAAGCCCGGCGCCAACAGCCTGATCGGCGTCGATGCGATCGCCAAGGCGGCGCCCGACGGCAGCACCTTCGGCGTCGTGATCGCGGCCTATGCGGCCAACACCACGCTCTATCCGAAGCTGCCCTACGACCCGAAGAAGGACCTCACCGGCGTCTCGCTGATGGGCATCTCGCCGCTGCTCGCGGCAGTCAACAACGACGCGCCCTTTAAGACCGCGAAGGAGCTGATCGACTATGCGCGCGCGAACCCGGGCAAGGTGAGCTTCGGCTCCTCGGGCAACGGCTCGGCCGCACACCTGACCACCGAGCTGTGGAAGTCGCTGACCAAGACTTACATGATCCACATCCCGTACCGCGGCGCGGTGCCGGCGCTGACCGACCTGATGGGCGGGCAGATCCAGCTCTTCTTCGATGCGCCCACCGGGCTCATCAACCAGGGCAAGGCCGGCAAGGTGAGGCTGATCGGTGTGGCCAGCGACCGACGGCTGCCCGCGGTGCCGGACGTGCCCACCTTCATCGAACAGGGCTTCGCGGGCTTCACCGGCAGCACCTGGGCCGGCATGCTGGCGCCGGCAGGCACGCCGCGCGAGATCGTCAAGCGCATGTCGGACGAGGTGGCGCGGATCATCAAGAGCGACGAGACCCGCGCCAGGCTCGATGCGATGGGCACCTTCCCGGCCGGCAGCACGCCCGAGGAGCTCGATGCCTTCATCGACGCGGAGACGGCCAAGTGGGCCCGCGTGATCAAGACGGCGGGCGTGAAGGCGGATTGAGACGCGGCCTCAGGAGCCCTTCGTCGCCCATTCCGCGGCCACCGCAGCCACGGACGCCAGTGCGCGGTTGCGCACCGCCGCCGGTGCCCTTGTCTGCGTGAGATAGACGGACAGAAGGATCGGCGCACGTCCCGGCGGCCGCAGGATGGCGACGTCGTTGGCGCCGTTCTCGCCCGAGCCCGTCTTGTCCCCCACCTTCCAGTCCGCCGGCACGCCGGCGCGTATGCGCTCGTCGCCGGTCTTGTTGGCGTCCAGCCATTGCAGCAGCTGGGCGCGCGAGGCGGGCGACAAGACATCACCCAAGAGAATCTTTTGCATGCTGCGGGTCATCGCGGCCGGCGTGGTGGTGTCGCGCGGATCGCCCGGCCGGCCTTCGTTGAGCGCGGGCTCGGTGCGGTCGAGCCGCGTGTTCGTGTCGCCGATCGAGCGCATGAACGCCGTCAGGCCCGGCGCGCCACCGAAGCTCGCGAGCAGCAGGTTGCCGGCCGTGTTGTCGCTCAGCGTCATGGTGGCTTCGCACAGTTCGGCCACCGTCATCCCGCCGGCGCCGACGTGCTTCTCAGTCACCGGCGAATAGGTCACCAAGTCGCCCGGCCGAATGACGACGCGGCGTTCCAACTGCTCCTTGCGCCGGTCCACTCGGGCCAGAACGAGCGCAGCGGCCAGGAACTTGAAGGTGCTGTTCAGCGGGAAGCGTTCGTCCTCGCGGTGCCCGGCGCGCCGGCCGTTGGCGGTGTCGAGCACGCCGACGCCGAGCCGGCCGCCGCTGGCTTTTTCGATGTCTGCCAACTGCTTCGAAAGGTTGCTGGCCCCTTCGGCCCGGACGCCGAGGGATGCGGCGGCCAGCGAGACGAAAAGGGTGCTTGTGAATTGCCGTCGATGAATCATGGGTGCTCCTGAAAGGAAGCGACTTTCGGCCATCCGATGCTGCGGCACAAACGATAGTATTTGCTGTCTCGCACAAGAAAATCTTATGGCGCGTACCCATCTCCCTCTCAACGCGCTGCGCGCTTTCGAATCCTCCGCACGCCACCTGAGCTTCACGCTCGCCGCCGCCGAGCTGAACGTGACGCAGGCGGCGGTCAGCCAGCAGGTCCGCGGCCTCGAGGCGCGGCTCGGCGTCACGCTGTTCAGGCGCCTGCCGCGCGGGCTGGCGCTCAGCGACGAAGGCCATGCGCTCTTGCCGGTGCTGGCCGATGCCTTCGGGCGCATGGAGGCAGTCGTCCAGCAGTTCGACAACGGCCATTTCTTCGAGGTGCTGACGGTGGGCGTGGTGGGCACCTTCGCGGTCGGATGGCTGCTGCCGCGGCTGCGCCTGTTCCAGCAGAGCTGTCCTTTCATCGACCTGCGCCTGATGACGCACAACAACGTGGTCGACCTGGCCGGCGAGGGGCTCGATTTCGCGATCCGCTTCGGCGATGGCACCTGGCAGGGCCTGCAGTCCGAGCACCTGCTGGCGGCGCCGCTCGCGGTGCTGTGCACGCCGGCCATCGCGGCGCGCATCGCGCGGCCGCACGACCTCGCGCACGAGACGCTGCTGCGCTCCTACCGTCCCGACGACTGGCCCGGCTGGTTCGCCGCGGCCGGCGTCGCCTGTCCGGCGATCCGCGGGCCGGTGTTCGACTCGTCGCGGCTCATGGTCGAGGCCGCGATGCAGGGCGCCGGCGTCGCGCTCGCACCGGCCTCGATGTTCGAGCGCGAGCTGGGCGAGGGCCGGCTGGTGCGGCCGCTGGCGATCGAGGTGATGACCGGAAGCTACTGGCTCACGCGGCTGCGCTCGAAGGCGCCGAGTCCCGCGATGCAGGCCTTTCGCGCCTGGCTTTCCCGCGCCGTTCTCGCTGGCTAAACGAACGCTTCGCGGCCACACTGGCGCCCGAACAAGCAAAAGAACGGAGGGGCGCCACCGTGATCAAGTCCTGCTCGGCTTTTCGCGCTTCGCGACGTGCTTCGCGCGCAGTGCTCTTCGACGCAGCCTTGCTCGTCGCCGCACTGTCTGCGACTTTCGCGCGCGCAGCCTCCTTGACCTGGGACGCCAGCGGCCTCGCGGCCACCACTTCGACGGCGACAGATGGCGGCGGAACCTGGGACACCACCACCGCCCGCTGGAACAACAACGCCACCGACCTGGTGTGGAACAACGCGGCGGGCGACCTTGCCATCATCGGCAACAACAATGGCGCCGGGGGCGTCCTGAACCTCGCCACGCCGATCACCGTCGGAGGCCTGGTCTTCAACGCACCGGCAAGCGGCAGCTACACCCTGAGCGGCAGCACGCTCACCCTGTCCGGCAACCGGACCGTCACCACCAACGCCAACGCGACGATCGGCTCGGCGCTCAGCGTGGCCGGCACGCTGACGAAGGACGGTGCAGGAACCTTGACCCTCACAGGCGGTGGCGCGGTGAGCGGAGCGACCACGGTGGCGAACGGCACGCTGGTGTTTCAAGGCCCCACCACCAGCTCGCCGTCCTATGTCATCTCTTCCGGTGCGGTTCTGGAAGCCAACGTCGCTTCTGGACTTCGCGACTGGGCGGTTACCACCTCCTTCAGCGGCACGGGTACCTTGCGCAAGACCGGCGCAGGAACGATCCGCTGGGGCTTGCTGCCGGGTACTTTTGCGCTGGGCCGAGGCGCCCTGATCGACGTTCAGCAGGGGACGTTCATTGGCGGCAGCAACGCCAACGAAAACTGGACGGCCAATCTCTCGGACCTGCGCGTCGCTTCGGGCGCCGTATTCAGCGGCGTGGAAGCCAATGTGCGCGTCAACGTCCTGTCGGGCGCCGGCACGATCATGTCCGGCCTGAACGGTGCGGGCTACAGCCAATTCACCTTCGGCGTGGACAACGGCAGCGGCACGTTCGACGGTGTGCTCTCCGACAACGCTTCTTTCCGCGGCAACTACCACAAGGTCGGCTCCGGTACCCAGGCCTTCACCCAGGCCAATACCTTCTCGGGGCAACTGCTCATTGGCGGCGGCGTGCTCTCGGTGTCTGCCGTCAATCAACTGGGCACCGGCACCGGCACCAACTACCTGGCGATCCAGAACGGCGCCACCCTGCGCTACACCGGTACCGGCGGCGAGACCTCGACGCTGCGCGACCTGTACTGGAATTCCGGGGCTGCCACCATCGAAGTCACAGCCGCCACCGGGGCCCTGACGCTCGACATCAGCGGCGGTGTGCGCAATCAGGCATTCACCAAGTCCGGAGCCGGTCAGCTCATCCTGAGGAAGACCACTGCGATCAATGAGTTCAAGAACAGCCCGCTGATCGTCAGCGGCGGGATTCTGGAGTTCAACCAGGCCAATCCGGGCGCCATCACCCGTTTCGGGGGCGTGGTGACCGGTGCCGCGGGAACGCAGATCAGGGTGTCCGGCAGCGGCTATGTCGGCAACGACGCGCTGACCTCCAACTGGAGCGCCAACCTTGCGAGCCTGGATGTGGGAAGCGGCGCCTCGTTCGACCTGCGCGGTGAGGGCATCACGGTCGATGCGTTGACCGGAGGCGGCACGGTCGCCAACAGTTTCGTCAGCGGCGTCGAGACCCTGGTGGTCGGCATCAACGGCGGGTCCGGTACCTTCGACGGCACCATCCGTCAGACCGCCCCGACAGGATTCGTGACGACGGGCAATCCGATCGTCGGGCTCACCAAGACCGGCGCGGGCACCCAAACCCTGACTGGCATCAGCAGTTACTCCGGGGGCACGTCCCTGAACGGCGGCACGCTCTCGGTGGCGCAAGACGGCAATCTGGGCGCGGCGGCCGGGGTGCTCAGGTTCAACGGCGGCACGCTCAGGACCACGGCCGATTTCTCCACGGCACGCGCGACCACCCTCAACGCCCAGGGCGGGACCATCGAAACCCAGATCGGCACGCTGACACATGCGGGCCTCATTGGAGGCGCCGGCGCCCTCGCCAAGACAGGTGCTGGAAGTCTGATCCTTACCGGCGCCAATACTTTCGCAGGCGGCACGACGATCACGTTGGGTACGCTGCAACTCGGCAACGGCGGCACCACCGGCAGCATCGTGGGCAACGTGGCGAACAACGCGAAGCTTGCCTTCAACCGTTCGGACACTTCGACCTTTGCCGGCGTGATCTCGGGTACCGGCACGGTGCTGCAGATCGGCGCCGGCACGACCGTGCTGACGTCCGCCAACGCCTACAGCGGCGGCACCACGATCGCAAGCGGCGTGCTGCAGATCTCGAGCGACGCCAATCTCGGCGCGGCGGCCGGGGTGCTCGATTTCAACGGCGGCACGCTCAGGACCACGGCCGATTTCTCCACGGCACGCGCGACCACGCTCAACACCCCAGGCGGGACCATCGAGACCCAGGTGGGCACCCTGACACACACGGGCCTCATTGGAGGCGCCGGTGCCCTTGCCAAAACAGGTCCAGGCGCTCTCATCCTGACCGGCAGCAACACCTATGCGGGCGGCACCACCATCACGGCCGGCACGCTGCAACTGGGCAATGGCGGCACCACCGGCAGCATCGTGGGCAACGTGGCCAACAACGGCGCACTGGTCTTCGACCGCTCGAACGTCCTCAGCTTCTCCGGCGTGATCTCGGGCACCGGTTCCGTCTCCCAGATCGGCACGGGCACCACGGTGCTGGCGGGGGCGAACACCTATACCGGCCCCACCACGGTGAGCACGGGCACCTTGCAAGCGGGTGCGGCCCATACCTTCAGCGCCGCCTCGGCCCACACGGTGGCCGCGGGCACAACCCTCGATACGGCCGGCTTCAACCAGCGAGTGGCTGCACTGGACAACGGCGGCACCGTGAGCCTCGTCGGCGCTGTCGCGGGCAGCACGCTCACGGTCGCCGGGGCCTACCTTGCCCATAGCCTCCTGAGACTGGGCACCGGCCTGGCCGGCGGCACCAGCGTGAGCGACAGGCTGGTGCTCGACGGTCCTGGGGCCAGCGCGAGCGGCAACACCACGATCCAGATCGCGAACCTGGCAGGGCTGGGCGCGCTCACCACGGGCAACGGCATCGAGGTGGTGAGCGGGCGCAACGGCGCGACCACCACCGCGCAGACCACGAAGAGCGCCTTCGGCCTGGCCAACGGCCATGTGGACGCCGGCGCCTACGAGTACCGGCTCTATGCGGCCGACGCGCTGGGCGCGGGCGAGAACTGGTACCTGCGCTCGACCGCACCGGCCGCGCCGCCGTTGGGTGCTGTACTGCCATCCGTGACGCCTACCTCGCCCGCGGTGCAGGTGCCGACCTACCGGGCCGAGGTTCCCCTGCTTGCGGCCCTGCCGGCTCAACTCAGGCAGGCCGATTTGGCGATGCTGGGCAACCTGCATCGGCGCATCGGCGACGAAACCAACGCCTCCATCCGGCGCGCCTGGGCCCGCGCGGTGTACGCCGACCTGGGCATTCAGCAGCCCGGTATCGCCCAGGTCCTGACCGATGGCCATGTGAGCGGCCTGCAGGCCGGCACCGACCTGTGGATGAGCGGCGACTGGCGCGCGGGTCTCTATGTGGGCTACCTCGATGGCAGCGCCGATGTCACAGGCAATGCGCGCGCTCTGATTGCGCGGGTGGGCAGCAACAGTTTGCAATCTCGCTTCCTGGGCGCCTATGCGACCTGGATGGATGCGAGCGGCCTGTACGTGGACAGCGTGCTGCAAGCCGGCAGCCAGCGCTACACCGTGCGCCCGGACATCAGCCCGAGCATCTCGGGCAAGGCCAGCAGCTTCGCCGCCTCGATCGAAACGGGCAAGCCCTTCGCGCTCAACGAGCGCTGGAGCATCGAGCCGCAGGCGCAGCTGATCTATCAACGCCTGCGCCCGGACGACACGACGCTCAGTGGTGCGCAGGTGCGCCACGATGCAGCGGACGGCTGGATCGCCCGCCTGGGCGTGCGCGTCAAGGGTGACATCGCGACCGGCGCCGGACGGCTGCAGCCCTACGCGCGACTGAACATGTACCGGGCGAGCTTCGGCGACGACGTGGTCGGCTTCATCGGCCCGGCGGGCACGACGGCGATTGCAAGCGCGGCCGGTTACAGCGCGGCCGAAGCGGCCGCAGGAGCGACGCTGGCGCTGACGCCGGCCACCAGCCTGTACGGCGAGATCGGCCACCTGTGGAACATCGGCGGCGACGCCACCGTCAAGTCCTCCGTGCAGGCCTCCCTCGGCATCAAGCTGCGCTGGTAGCGCAGAAGCCGACGCCCCCTACATCGAGGCTTCGAGCATCTGAACTTCTGATGCACCTCCTGCGACGGTCCGCATGCGCATATCCCGCATCTGTCGCTCCAACGGCACGCACTGCGGCCAAGAAGGCAGACGTCGTATCGAAATTCATTGTTCTTACTCCCTGTGCACAAAACGCTAAAGCAAGATGCGTATGCCGGCGATCGCGAGGAACACCGAGAAAACGCGTTTGAGCGTGTCTACCGGGAGTCTGTGCGAAATCAACGCTCCCAGCGGCGTGAAGGCAAGGCTGCAGATCGATATGCCCAGCCATGCCGGCCAATAGATGTAGCCGACGCTATGAGCAGGAAGATCGGCTTGCCCCCAGCCCGCGACCACGAAGCCGATCATCCCGGCCAGGGCCAGCGGAGCGCCGCAGGCGGACGCTGTGCCAACAGCGGACTTCATGTTCACGTTGCACCAGGCGAGAAAGGGCACGACCATGCTGCCGCCGCCGACGCCGACAATGGCCGATGTCCAGCCGATCAAGCTCGCGGTGGTCGTGGTTCCTAGCACACCGGGTAGCACTCGCTGGGGTGAAGGCCGCAGTGAAAAAGCCATCTGCACCGCGAGGATCAACAAGAAGACGCCGAATGAGATCCGCAAGACCCGCGCCGGGAACAGTCCCGACATGAGCCCGCCGATCACCGCGCCGATCACGATGCCGGGCGCGAGCCTGCGAACCAGATCCCAGCTGACCGACCCACGGCGGTGATGGGAAATCGCAGATGAGATTGAGGTGATGACGATCGTGGCAAGCGAAGTGCCCAACGCCATATGGACCGCAACGGCGGGAGCGAGGCCCTTGTGGTGAAAGATGTAAAGAAGCCCGGGCACCACCACTTGACCGCCCCCGACCCCGAGCATTCCCGACAGCAACCCGGCTCCTATGCCGAGCAGCACATACAGTGTCCACACATCCACTTGTCGCCCTCCCTATTTTTTGGGCGCACTATACCTTTGCGAGATCGGGGCGTAACGCGTCATCGCCTTGGCCGCTGGCTGGGCCGGGCCCCCTACATCGAGGCTTCGAGCATCTCGCGGTAGTCCTCGCGCGTCGCGACGCGCGGGTTGGTCTTGTGGCAATGGTCGGCCAGCGCGCCGTCGATCACCTGCTCGAAGATGGCAGGGGTGACACCGACCTCGGCCAGGCCCTTGGGCAGGCCGAGCCGCGCGTTCATGTCGCGGATGGCCGTGCCGAGATCGCCGGCCGAGTCGAGGTGCATGGCCTGCGCCATGCGTTGCAGGCGCTGGTCCTTCTGCACCGATTCCGCACCCGCGTTGAAATGGATCACGGCCGGCAGGAAGAGGGCGTTGAGCGTGCCATGGTGCAGGCGCGGGTCGATGCCGCCCAGGCTGTGGCTCAGCGAATGCACGCAGCCCAGTCCCTTCTGGAAGGCCAGCGCGCCCTGCATCGATGCGCTCATCATGTTGAGGCGCGCCTCGCGGTCGCTGCCGTCCTTGGTGGCGCGCTCGATGTAGGCCCAGGCGCGCTGCAGCCCGTCGAGGCCGATGCCGTCGGCCGGCGGATTGAAGGCGGCCGACATGAAGGTCTCCATGCAGTGCGCGATGGCGTCCATGCCGGTGGCGGCGGTGAGCCGCGGCGGCAGGCCCAGCGTGAGCTCGGGATCGCAGATCGCGGCCTTGGGCATCAGCGACCAGCTGTGGAAGCCGAGCTTGCGATGGTCGTCCACGATCACGATCGCGCCACGCGCCACCTCGCTGCCGGTGCCGCTGGTGGTGGGCACCGCGATGATCGGCGCCACGCGCTCGGTGATCTTCGGCGAGCCGCCTTCGACGGTGGCGTAGGTCTTGAGCGGTCCCTCGTGCGTGGCCGCGATCGCGACGCCCTTGGCGCAATCGATGGCCGAGCCGCCGCCGACGGCGATCAAGCCGTCGCAGCGCCCTTCGCGGTACATCGCGGCAGCGGCGCGCACGGCGGCCTCGGTAGGGTTGGACGGGGTCTGGTCGAACACCGTGACCGGCAGCTCGCCGAGCGCATCGAGCGCTTTCTGCAGCACGCCGGCCGCGCGCACGCCGGCGTCGGTGACGACCAGCGGCCGCGTGATGCCGACGCGCGCGCACTCGCTGCCCAGCAGCTTGACGGCGCCGAATTCGAACTGGATCTGGGTGAGGTACTGGATGAGGGCCATGGGGTGTGAACGGTACGATGCGGGCCTTCCAATTTAACAACTGCCGCCTCTCTTGCCCATGAGCCAAACCCTTGCGCCAACGCTGACTCCCAAGATGGCCGGCGTGGTCGACCGGATGGCGCGTGCCCATCAAGCGCCGTTCTACACCCTGACGCCCGTGGAGGCCCGGGCTGCCTACGAGAAGGGCGCCGGCGTGCTCGAGGTGCCGAAGCCGCAACTCGAACGCATCGAAGACTTCACGCTGCCCGCGCGCGACGGCCATGCGCTGCCGGCGCGGCTCTATGCGCCCTCGCGCGCCGTGCTGCCGGTGCTGCTGTTCTTCCACGGCGGCGGCTTCACGGTCGGCAGCGTCGCGACCCACGACACGCTGTGCCGCGTGCTGAGCCAGAAGAGCGGCTGCGCGGTGATCTCGCTCGACTACCGGCTGGCGCCCGCGCACAAGTTCCCGACGGCGTCGAATGACGCATGGGACGCGCTGCAGTTCGTCGCGAAGCAGGCTGACGAACTGGGCCTCGACGGCACGCGCATCGCGGTCGGCGGCGACAGCGCCGGCGGCACGCTGGCCGCGGTGTGCGCCATCCTTGCGCGCGACGCCGGCTTGCCGCTCGCCTTGCAGATGCTTTTCTATCCGGGCACGACTTCGCACCAGGACACGGCTTCGCACCGGCGCTTCGCGGCCGGCCCGCTGCTCGACGAGCCGCTCATCACCTGGTTTTTCGCCCAGTACCTGAACACGCAGGCCGAGCGCGAGGACTGGCGCTTCGCGCCGCTCAACGCCGAGGACGTGGACGGCGTCGCACCGGCCTGGATCGGCCTGGCCGAATGCGACCCCGTGGTCGACGAGGGCATCGCCTATGCCGACAAGCTGCGCGCGGCGGGCGTGGCGGTCGATCTGGAGATCTACCGCGGCGTGATCCACGAATTCGTCAAAATGGGCCGCGCCATCCCCGAGGCGCTGCAGGCGCACGCCGACGCGGCCCGCGCATTGAAGGAAGCCTTGCAACCATGAGCACCCCATGAGCACCGAGACCCAGCACAAGAAGACCGACTTCCGCTTTTTCCACCGCCTGCGCGTGCGCTGGGCCGAAGTCGACATGCAGAAGATCGTCTTCAACGCCCACTACCTGATGTACTTCGACACCGCCATCGCCGACTACTGGCGCGCGCTGGCGCTGCCCTACGAGGAGGCGATGAATGCGCTCGGCGGCGACCTCTACGTGCGCAAGGCCACCATCGAATTCAACGCCTCCGCACGCGTGGACGACATGCTCGAGGTCGCGATGAAGTGCGTGCGCGTGGGCAATTCGTCTATCGTGTTCCACGGCGGGCTGTTCCGCGGCGACGAGCTGCTGGTGAGCTGCGAGCTGGTCTACGTGTTCGCCGATCCGGCCACGCAGACCTCCAAGCCGGTGCCGCCGCTGCTGCGCGAGATCTTCACCGCCTACGAGGCCGGCGAGACGATGCGCGAGGTCGCGACCGGCAGCTGGGCGCAGCTGGGCGAGGGCGCCGGCGCAGTACGTCGCAGCGTCTTCATCGAGGAGCAGCGCATCCCCAAGGAACTCGAGTGGGACGAGCACGACGAGACCGCCGTGCATGCGGTGGCGCGCAACCGCATCGGCCAGGTGATCGCGACCGGGCGGTTGATCGCAGACGCCGATGGCCTGAGCCGCATCGGCCGCATGGCCGTGCACCGCACCCTGCGCAGCGGCGGCCATGGCGCCGCCGTACTGCGCGCGCTCGAAGAAGCTGCCAAGGCGCGCGGCGACCACGAGGTGGCGCTGCACGCGCAACGCAGCGCCGAAGCCTTCTACACGCGGCTCGGCTATCTGCCGCACGGCGATCCCTTCGAGGAAGCGGGCATCGCGCACATCGAGATGCGACGCAAGCTCTAAAAAAAGCTTCTCAGCCGTGTACGCCGGCGTACTGGCTCATGATCTCCAGGTCGCCCAGGTGCTCGCGCGGGATCTCGCCGCCGATCTGGCCGCGCTTGATGACCAGCACGCGCTGCGAGACCGCGGCGATGAAGTCCAGGTTTTGCTCCACCAGCACGATGGTGAGCTTCATGCGCTTGCGCAGCGAAGCCAGCGTCTCGGCGATCTCTTCGATGATGGACGGCTGGATGCCTTCGGTCGGCTCGTCCAGCAGCAGCAGGCTGGGCTTGCCGGCCAGCGCGCGCGCCAGTGCCAGCAGCTGCTGCTCGCCGCCGGAGAGCGAGCCGCCCGGCCGGTCGAGCAGCGGCTTCAGGCGCGGGAAGTGTTCGAGCAGGGATTCAACATGCGCGAGCGACTTCTCGCCGGTCTTGACCAGGCCCATGCGCAGGTTGTCCATCGCGCTCAGCGTCGGGAAGATCTGGCGGCCCTGCGGCACGTAGGCCATGCCGAGGCGCGCCCGGACGTTGGGCGCCATGCGGGTCACGTCCTCGCCGGTGAATTCGACCGTGCCCGCCGTGGCGTGAAGCGCGCCGATCAACGTGCGCAGCAGCGTGGTCTTGCCCATGCCGTTGTGGCCGAGGATGCCGATCGACTCGCCGGCTGCGATGGACAGCGTGATGTCGTGCAGCACGGGGATTGCACCGTAACCGGCGCAGAGACCGCGGGTCTTTAGCATGGGCAAACAGGTCCTAGTGCGGTTTCTTGCCGAGGTAGATCTGCTGGATCAGCGGGTCACTCATGATGCGGTCCGGCGAGTCTTCCTTGATGATCGCGCCTTGGTGCAGCACGGTCACCTTCTTCGCGATCATGCGGATGAAGTTCATGTCGTGTTCCACCACCACGAGCGCGTGGCGCTGGTTGATCTCGAGGATGAGTTCGGCCGTGCGCGCCACTTCGCCGTCGCTCATGCCGGCGGCCGGTTCGTCGAGCAGGATCAACGGCGGGTCGGCGGCGATTACCACGCCGATCTCGACCCACTGCCGCAGGCCGTGCGCGAGCACGCCGGCCAGGGCGTCCTTGTAGGCCGTCATGCCGACGCGCTCCAGCGTCTCGCGGGTCACGCACTCGGCCTGCCGCGCGCTGTTGACGCGGCGCGCCGAGAGCCAGATGTTCTCCCACACGCTCAGGCCGTTGAACAGGCTGGGCACCTGGGTCTTGATGCCGATGCCCAGGCGGCCCGGGTCGTGGGCGCGCATCCTGGAGATGTCCTGTCCGCGGAAGAAGATCTGCCCCGAGCTGGGTTTGACCTGCCCGGTCAGCAGCTTGAAGAAGGTGCTCTTGCCGGCGCCGTTGGGGCCGATCACGCAGCGCAGCTCGGTCTCCGCCAGCGTGAAGTTCACATCACGCGTGGCATGCACGCCGCCGAAGCGCACGTTCAGGTTGCGGGTTTCGATCAGCGGGGTCACGTGCGGGCTTCCTGTGCCTGCGGCAGCGCTTCTTCGCGGTGCGGGCGGCGCGGGCGGTGCTGCAGCAGCCAGTCGATGACCAGGCCGAGGCTAGGCACGATGCCCTTGGGCACCATCAGGACGAACGCCATCAGGATGGCGCCGAGCACCAGGTTGGCGTTGAAGGTCTGCTGCGTGCCGATCTGCGTGGTCAGCCACTGGATCGCGACGCAGCCGACCACCGGGCCGATCAGCGTGCCGAGGCCGCCGACGATGACCCAGATGATGATCTGCGCCGACTGTGCGAGGCCGAAGATCGTCGGGCTGGTGAACGCGCCCCAGTTGGCGAACAGGCAGCCCGCCAGCCCGGCGATGGCGCCGCCCAGCGTGAAGGCGAAGAGCTTGTAGGCGCGGGCGTCGTAGCCCAGCAGCAGCACGCGCTGCTCGTTCTCCTTGCTGGCGATGATCACGCGGCCGATCTTGGAACTGATCAGCACGCGCAGGCCGAGGTAGACCACCAGCAGCGCCGCCATCGACAGGTTGAACATGCCGCGCGGCGTGATGACTTCGTCGAGGTTGCCCGGCGCGTTGAGCGGCGGGATCGCCGGGATGCCGTTGAAGCCGCCGAGCGGCGCGCTGCCGATCTTCCATTCCGGCCCTGCGGTGGAGTTGATCAGGTTGAACAGGATCAGCGTCACGGTCAGCGTGATCACGCCCATGTAGACGTCGGACAGCCTGCCGTAGAAGATCACGTAGCCCAGCAGCGCGGCGAACAGCGCCGGCAGCACGATGGCCAGCAGAAAGGGCACGCTGCTGTCGCCCATGTTGATGACCGCGATCGCATAGACGTATGCGCCCAGGCCGAAGAAGGCCGCCTGCCCGAAGCAAAGGATACCGCCGAAGCCCCAGATGAAGCCCAGGCTCACGCCGAGGATCGACATCACGACGTAGATCGTGACCTGCAGCAGCATGAAGTCGTCCAGCACGCCGGGCAGCCCGAACAGCAGCGCGATGCCGATCAGCAGGCAGGCTGCCGCGCTCACCCACGATTGAGCGAATTTCTGGCTCACAGCGATCCCTTGAAGAAGCGTCCGGTGATGCCCTGCGGCAGCAGGCGCAGCATGACGATGGCGGCCAGCAGCAAAGCCACTTCGCCGATGACCGGCGTGGCGAGGAAGGTGCTGACCTGGTTGATGAAGCCGAACAGCGTGGAGGCGCTCACGAGGCCGGCCAAGATGGCCGGGCCGCCGCCGATCACGGTGATGAAGGCCTTGGCGACAAAGGCCGCGCCCATGGTCGGTACCACGCCGGTCAGCGGCGCCATCAGTCCGCCGGCCAAGCCGGACAGCGCCGCGCCCACCGCGAAGGTCACCGAGTAGACCTTGCTCGGGCTGATGCCCAGCGCATCGGCCATGGCGGGGTTCTGCATGGTGCCGCGCGCGATCAGGCCGAGCTGGGTGCGCGTGAGCACCCAGCGCAGCGCCGCCGCCAGCACCGCGGCCACCGCGATGATCACCAGCGTGTAGCCGCTCACCGAGTAGCTGCCGATCATGAAGCTGCCGAGCGGCGCCGACACTCCCGCCGTGGTGTTGCCGGCGATCGAGGTGACGATGCCCACCAGCAGCAGCGACAGGCCCCAGGTGGCCAGCATCGTGTCGACCATGCGGCCGTACAGGTGCCGGATGAAGAGGCGCTCCAGCACGATGCCGACCAACCCGACCGCGATCGGTGCCACCACCAGCACTGCGATCCAGAGGTTGATGCCGAGCCCGATCGACCAGATGGTGCCGTAGGCTCCCAGCATCATGAATTCGCCGTGGGCCAGATTGATCACCCGCATCATCCCGAAGATGACCGCCAGCCCGGCGGAGACGATCACCAGGCTGGCGACGGCATAGAGCACCTGTACGGCGACGACGGCGACAAGATCCATGGCACTCAGAGCTTGATCACGTACTGCTGGTTGTCCTTCGGGTTCTTCACGAGGTTGCAGACCGCGCTGGTGTCGCTTGGCTGCTGCTGCTCGAACGTCTTGACGATCTCCAGCTGCTTGTTCTTGACCTCGGCGATGCTCACGTTGAGCACGCAGTGGTGGGTGGCCGGATCGAGCGAGACCTTGCCGCTGGGCCCCTGGATCGAGATGCCGGATTCGAGCGCGTCGAGCAGCTTGTTGCGGTCCAGCGTGCCGGCCTTCCTGACGCCCTCGGCCCAGAGCTTGAAGCCCTGGTAGGTGCCCATCGCGAGCTCGGTGATGTTGGGGTAGTCCTTCCCGAAGCGCTTGTAGAAGCGCTCCTTGAAGGCCTTGTTGTCGGGCGAGTCGAGGTTCTGGAAGTAGTTGTAGGAGACCAGGAAGCCGTCGGTTTCGGCCGGCGACAGCACGATGTGCTCGTTGCCGCCGGCAAAGGTGGTGGAGGCCAGCGGAATCTTCTTCTGCAGCCCGGCCGCGGCCCATTGGCGATAGAACGAGATGTGCGCGCCGCCCACCAGCGCCGACACCACCATGTCGGGCCTGGCGGCCTCGATCTTGGAGATGGTCGGGCCGAAGTTGGTCACGTCGAGCGGAAAGAAATCGATGGAAGCCACCGAGCCGCCGTTGTCCTGCACGAACTTCTTCACCCACTGCGAGGTGATCTGGCCGTAGTTGTAGTCGGCCGCGACCACGTAGACTTTCTTGCCCCACTTGGACATCGCATAGGGCACCAGCTTGGCGACCGTCTGCGCCGGCGTCACGCCGGTGCAGAAGGTGTTGCGGTCGCACACGCCGCCTTCGTACTGCGTGTTGTAGAAGTAGACGGTGCGGTAGCGGTCCAGCACCGGGCGGATCACCTCGCGCGAGGCCGAGGTGATGCCGCCGTGCAGCACCGCGACCTTGTCCTTCAGCGCCGCCTGCTGCGCGAACTGCGCGTACATCTGCATGTTCGACTGCGGGTCGTAGCTCATCAGCTTGAGCTTCTTGCCAAGCAGGCCGCCGGCGGCGTTCTGCTCCTCAACGGCCAGCGTCAGGCAGTCCGCCATGGGCTTGCCGTAGATGTCCAGCCCGCCCGACAGGTCGTGGATGCTGCCGATCAGCATCTCGTCGGCGGCCAGCGCGGCCAGCGGAAGCAGGGGGCCGGTGGTGCCGGCCAGGGTCAGGCCGGAGGCCTTGATGAAGGAACGTCGGTCCATGGTGCTTGAACTCCAGGCAATGAGTAAAGAGTGGGAAGCAGGGGGATCAGATCGACTTCCAGTCGCCGGCTTGCTCGAAGGCATAGGCGGCGCGGTAGATCGTGGACTCGTCGTAGTGCTTCGCGACCAGCTGCATGCCGACCGGCAGGCCGTCGACCAGGCCGCAGGGCAGGCTCATCGCGGGGTGGCCGGTGATGTCGAACGCGCAGGTGTTGGGCAGGACCTCGAAGGCGCGCTGGATCACTTCCTCGATCGGCGCGCCCGGCTTCGGGATCGGCGTCGAGGTGATGGGCAGCGTCGGCATCAGCAGCAGGTCGACGTCCGCCAAGGCGGCGTCGTAGGCCTGCGCGAGCTGGCGCGACAGGTTCTGGGCCTTGGCGTAGTAGTGGCCGCGATAGTGCTTGATGAAGTATTCGCCGAGGATCATCGTGATCTTGAGCGTCTCGGACAGCTCGTCGGCACGCTCCTTCCAGCCAGCGTGATGGTCGACCATGCTGGTGACGTAGAGGCCCTTCCAGTTGAAGCCGTGGCCGTTGTCTTTCATCATCTGCTGCGTCGCGCCTTCGGCGGCGATCGGCAGCCAGATGGCCGGACCCACGCTGTGCATCGGCACCGAGATTTCCGACACGCTGGCGCCGAGGCGGGTGAACCATTGGGCGGCCTTGCGGACCTTGTCGTTGACCGCTTCGCTGGATTGCGGCCATCCGAAACCTTCGGTGACGATGCCGATCTTCAGGCCCTTCACGCCTTCCTTCATCAGTTCGGTGTAGGGCTTCGCCGTCTGGCCCGCATGCTGGCGCGGGTCGAGCCCGTCGGGGCCGGCGAGGACTTCCAGCATCAGTGCGTTGTCGCTCACGCTGGCCGTCATCGGCCCGGTGTGGTCGATCGTCAGTTCGATCGGCATCACACCGGTGTAGGGCACCAGGCCGTGCGTGGCCTTCATGCCGTAGATGCCGCAGAACGAGGCCGGCATGCGAATCGAGCCGCCCTGGTCGCCGCCGATCGCCATGTCGACCTCGCCGGCGGCCACCAGCGCGGCCGAGCCCGACGAGGAGCCGCCCGCCGAGTAGCCCGTGCGATGCGGGTTGTGCACCGGGCCGGTGGCGCTGGTGTGGGAGCCGCCGGAGAAGCAGAAGTACTCGCAGACCGCCTTGCCGACGATGGTGGCGCCGGCGTCGAGCAGCCGGGTCGCGACCGTGGCGTCCACATTCGGCACATAGCCTTCGAAGGTCGACGCGCCATTCATCATCGGCACGCCGGCCAGGCAGACGTTGTCCTTGAGCACGACCGTCCTGCCCAGCAGCTTGCCGCTGGCGGCGCCCTTGACGGTGGTCTTCACATACCACGCGCCGTACTTGTTTTCTTCGCCCGTCGGGCGGTAGCCGGGCGTGCGGGCATAGCTCACCTGCGGCAGGAAATCGGGCATCTCGTCGACTACATCGTAGGCGTCGAAGTTGCCTTGCAACAGGGTGTTGTAGGTGCTCAGTTGCTCGGGCGAGAGATGGATGCCGAGATCCAGGGCGACCTGGTCGAGCTGGGCGAGGGTGGGGCGTTTGACTGCCATGGCGGACTCCGTGAATAAGACGTCGATCGGCAGTCAGTGTGGGAGATTTTATTTTCCTGGTCAAGCATTTTGCTTGCCTTGGAAAATAAAAAAGGGATCGGAATCCCTCTGTGGCACGTTATTCAAAGGCGCGCGATCACCTTGTAGTGGTGGCCTTCGGCCTGGGCGAGATAGATCGGCACCTTGCAGGCCTGGCCGCCGGCGTACACGGCGCCGCGCGCGCTGCGGTAGTGAAAGGGCTCATCGCCCAGACGGCGGAAATCGGTCCAGGGCGCGGCCTCGCGCCCCAGCAGTTCCGCGAGGAAGTGCACCCCTTCATAGGTCGACTGGCCGAAGGTGTTCAGCGTCGGCGCGCGTTCGCCGAAATGGCCGTAGTAGCGCTCCTTGAATGCGAGGTTGTCGTCGGTGTCGAGCGTGGCGAAGTAGCCGCAGGCGACATAGAGGTTGTCGGTGTTGTCGGCGCCGATTCCCAGCAGTTCGTTCTCGCCGATGGCGCAGGACAGCCGCACCATGTCGCGCGCCAGCCCTTCGCGCCCGAAGGCCCGGTTGAACTCGATCGCGTCCTGGCCGATCAGCGAGAGCAGCACCGCATCCGCACGGCTTCGGCGCAACTGCGACAACACCTCCGCGTAGTCGCTGGTGCCCAGGGGCAGGTACCTTTCGCCCACCACCGTGCCGCCCGTCTCGGCGACGTAGTCGCGGGCCATCGCATGCGACACATGCGGCCACACGTAGTCGTTGCCGATGAACATCCAGCGCTTTGGCCGCTGGTGCCGGCCCAGCCATGCGATGGCCGGACGCAGTTGGCTCGCCGTGGTCTCGCCGATGGCAAACACCCCGGGCGTGTGTTCCCCGCCTTCGTACAAGGGCGTGTAGACGAAGGGTAGCTGTCCGCCGACTGCCGCCAGGATGCGTTGCCGCACGGCGCTGGTGTGCATGCCGATCAGCGCATCGACATCGTCGTTTTCCACCAGCTCCAGGAGCGTGCGCTCGAGGTCCGGCGCATCGTCCGCCGCGTTGATGGTCAGCAGCTGGCAGGCCTGGCCGTTGATGCCGGCGCGCTGGTTGAGCTCGGCGACGGCCAGCCGCGCCGATGCCAGGGCGGAAGGCCCCCAGATGCCCACCGTTCCGCCCAAGGGGACGCACAGGGCGATGCGCAGATCGTGCTGCGGTGGCCTGCGCGGGCGTGCGGCGAATCCCATCGGGCCCGGACTTGCGGATATTGACGCCATGAGTTGCTCCAGGGGGTGCACCAAGATGGCGCCGGATGACCAAACGCCACGCAGCATGCACCGATCCTTTCCAAGGAAATAGATCGGTCCTAAAATAAGCGCCTGCGTTCCGACTCGATGCACTAACCATGCCCACTGAAAACATCTCCAGTTACCTGGCATTCCTGCTGGCCTCGGCCAACCGGCAGATGCGCATCGGCCTGGCGCAATCCATCGCCGCCGAAGAAGTGACCGAAGAGCACTGGCGCATCCTCCAAGTCCTGTCGGACGAAAAAGGGCGTTCGATGGGCGAGCTGGCGCAGGCGGTGCTTCTGAACCATCCGGCGCTGACCAAGAACATCGACAAGCTGGTCAACCGCGGCCTGGTGCTGCGCGCCGCCGACAGTGTGGACAGCCGCAAGGTCGTTGTCTACATCAGCGATCTGGGCCTGGAGACCGTGGCGCGGCTCAAGGCCAGCGTGGATGCTCATCATGGGGCCATCGAGGAAGCACTGGGCCCGCGCAAGACACAGCAGCTCAAGCGGCTGCTGGAGCAGTTCATCGAGGATTCGGCTTCCTGAGCGGCGCAGACCACGCTGCCGGGAATACCCCGTGGCAGATGGTCCGTTCACCAACCAATATTCCGGCTTCCTTTTCTTCGAGGGTTCAGCATGGCCAATTTCGTTCTGGTTCATGGCGCCTGGCATGGCGGCTGGTGTTGGCGCGAGACGGCGCAGGCATTGCGCGCGGCCGGGCATACGGTGTTCACACCCACGCACACCGGCGTCGGCGAGCGCTTCCACCAGTCGGCGGAAAACATCACGCTCGAGACGCACATCCGCGACGTCTGCGGCTGCATCGAATGGGAAGAGCTGCAGGACGTGATCCTGGTCGGCCACTCGTACGGCGGCATGGTCATCACCGGCGTGGCCGACCGCATGAGCGACAAGGTGCGTTCGCTGGTCTACCTCGATGCCTTCGTGCCCGAGAACGGCGACTCGCTCAACGGCCTGCTGTCGAAGGCGCTCGCGCCCGAAGTGGCGGCGCAGTTCCTGAGCGCTTTTCGCGGTACGGCGCTGTCCGGCAACAGCGGCCTGATGCAGCCGATTCCGGCCGAAGTGTTCAACGTCGTGCAGGCCAACCGCGCCCGCGTCGACCGCCTGTGCCGGCCGCAGGCGCTGGCGACCTTCGAGATGCCGCTGCTGCTCACCGGCGCCGTCGACACGATCGCGAGCCGGCTCTACATCCTGGCCGATGGCTGGGATCCGAGTCCGTTCCGCTATTTCGCGGCCAAGGTCGATGGCGCGCCCGGCTGGCGTGTCCTGAAGATGCCGGTCAGCCACGACGTGATGGTCGACATGCCGAGTGAACTCGCCGCGGAGCTTCTGAAACTGGCTTGAAAGCGCGAGCGACAGGGGTGGTAGTCTTGCCGCCCCATGAATCTCCGCACCAAGATCGTTGCGCTCGCCGTCGCGCCGCTCCTGATCGCGCTGGTGCTGGTGGCGCTCGCAGTGCGCCACCAGGAGCGCGACCTGGCACAGCGTGAACGCGCCCTGATCGAGCAGACCTACATGGCACAGCGGCGCAGCGAACTGCGCAGCTATGTCGAACTGGCCGTCAGCACCGTGCGGCCGCTGTACGACGCAGGGCTGGACGACGAGGCGACGCGCACCGAGGCCCTGCGCCGGCTTGCCGCGCTCGACTACGGCGACGACGGCTACTTCTTTGTCTACGACCTGCAGGGCCGGTCGCTCATGCACTCGCGCCAGCCCGACCTGGTCGGCCGGAACCTGTGGGAGCTGCGCGATTCGCAGGGGCGCTTCACGATCCAGGACCTGCTCGCGCGGGCCCGCGCAGGCGGCGGCTACGTCGAGTACCAGTGGCGCAAGCCCTCGAGCGCGCAGACCGCGCCCAAGCTCGGCTACGTGACGGCGCTGCCGCGCTGGAACTGGATGGTCGGCACCGGCCTGTACCTCGACGACATCGAGGCGACGATGCAGACGCTGGACCGGCAGGTGAGCCTCAACGTGACCACCACCATGCTGTGGATCGCCGGCATCGCCGCGCTGTGCCTGGGTGTGGTGAGCGCCACCGGCCTGCTGCTGAACCTGAGCGAGCACCGCATTGCCGAAGCCAAGCTGCGGCTCCTGGCGCGCCAGGTCGTGCAGTCGCAGGAAGAGGAGCGTGGCCATCTCGCGCGCGAGCTGCACGACGGCACCAGCCAGACGCTGGTGTCGGCCAAGCTCTTGATCGAATCGGCCGTCGATGCGCTGGAGCGCGCGCAGCAGAACGCGCCGCCGGCGCTCGGCAAGGCCCTGCAGCGGCTCAACGAGTCGCTCGCCGAAGTGCGGCGCATCTCGCACCGGCTGCGGCCGGCCTTGCTCGACACGCTGGGGCTGCCGGCCGCGCTCGAGCGGCTTGCGGCCGAGTTCGGCGAGGAGGGCGCTGTCCATGCGGCGGTCGCCGTCGAAGGCTTGCCGCGCGAGCTGACGGAGGAAGTGAAGACCGCACTGTTCCGCGTGACGCAGGAAGCATTGACCAACGTGCGCAAGCATGCGCAGGCGCGGCAGGTGCGCATCGCGCTCGATTTCTCGGACGATCGCGTGCGGCTCGAGGTGGCCGACGACGGCGTCGGCTTCGACGTGGAAGCCATGCAACTGGACCCGAAGCGCGGCATCGGGCTGCGTAACATGCGCGAGCGCGTGGCCTCGGTCGGTGGACGGCTCGAAATGCGATCCGGCAGCGGCGGAACGACCATCGTGGCCGATGTGCCGGCGCACAGCCTGGAGCTCGCATGACGCAGCCATCCGCGGTTCGCCTGTTCCTCGTCGACGACCATCCGCTGGTGCGCGACGGCCTGCGCGCGCGCCTCGATCCGCTGCCGGGCATCGAGATCGTCGGCGAAGCCGGCAGCGCCGCCGAAGCCCTGGTGCTGATCGAGCGACTGCAGCCCGATCTCGTGCTGGCCGATGTCGGCATGAAGGACATGAACGGCATCGAGCTCGCGGCTTTGCTGCAGCAGCGGCAGCCCGCGGTGCGCGTGGTGATGCTCAGCATGTACGACAACCCCGAGTACGTGCAGCAGGCCCTGCAGGCCGGCGCGCGCGGCTATGTGCTGAAGGATGCACCGGCGGCCGAGATCGTTGCCGCCATCGATGCGGTCTCGGCCGGCGGCACTTTCCTGAGCCCGGCTGTTTCGCAGCGGCTGTTCCGCAACCAGGCGCCCAAGCCGTTGCTCACGCCGCGCGAGAGCGAGATCCTGTCGGCGCTGGGCCGCGGCCAGTCGAGCAAGCAGATCGCGCGCGAGCTGGGCTTGAGCGTGCGCACGATCGAGGCGCACCGCCAGAGCATCAAGCGCCGGCTCGGCATCGAGGGGCAGGCCGAGCTGATCAAGTACGCGGTGGAGCACGCACGCATCAAATAGCTCTCCCCAGGCTTGGTGTTCCTGGAACTAGGGTTTCCCATTACGCAATGCCACGTGGGCGATCCGCGCGGTGTGACGGATGCCGGCGCGGCCAAGGCTCGCCAAACTCCCGGGGTTCAAATCAAGGAGACATCCGCATGCACAGCATCCGCCGCCACCTGGTGTGGCTCGTCGTGGCCGTGATCGGCGCATTCGCGCTGGGAACCGTGGCACTGGCCCGCGGCGAGGCGATCAGCGCCTTGTGGGTCGTGATCGCAGCCATCTGCACCTACCTGATCGCGTACCGCTACTACAGCCTCTTCATCGCCGAGCGCGTGCTCCGTCTGGACGGCAATCGCAAGACGCCGGCACATCGCCACAACGACGGGCTCGACTACGTGCCGACCGACAAGAACGTGCTGTTCGGCCACCACTTCGCGGCCATCGCGGGTGCCGGTCCGCTGGTCGGGCCGGTGCTCGCCGCGCAGATGGGCTACCTGCCGGGCCTGCTGTGGATCTTGGCCGGCGTGGTGTTCGCCGGCGCGGTGCAGGACTTCATCGTGCTCTTCATCTCGACGCGGCGCGACGGCCGCTCGCTCGGAGACCTGATCAAGCAGGAGATGGGCACGGTGCCGGGCCTGATCGCGCTCTTCGGCACCTTCATGATCATGATCATCATCCTCGCGGTGCTGGCGCTGATCGTGGTCAAGGCGCTGGCCGAATCGCCGTGGGGCACCTTCACGGTGGCGGCCACGATTCCGGTCGCGGTCTTCATGGGCGTCTACCTGCGCTACATCCGGCCGGGGCGCATCGGCGAGATCTCGGTGATCGGCTTCGTGCTCTTGATGCTGGCGATCTTCGGCGGCCAGGCGGTGGCGCAGAGCGCGACCTGGGCGCCGCTCTTCACCTTCGACGGCAAGGCGCTGACCTGGATGTTGATCGGCTACGGCTTCATCGCCGCCAGCTTGCCGGTGTGGCTGCTGCTGGCGCCGCGCGACTACCTCTCGACCTTCCTGAAGATCGGCACCATCGTCGCACTGGCGATCGGCATCGTCTTCGTCGCGCCGACGCTGCAGATGCCTGCCATCACGCAGTTCGCTCAAGGCAATGGTCCGGTGTGGTCGGGCAGCCTGTTTCCCTTCCTCTTCATCACCATCGCCTGCGGCGCGGTGTCGGGATTCCATGCGCTGATCTCCTCGGGCACCACGCCGAAGATGCTCGACAACGAGCGCCATGCACGCTTCATCGGCTATGGCGGCATGCTGGCCGAGTCCTTCGTCGCGGTGATGGCGCTGGTGGCCGCCGCCTGCATCGAGCCGGGCGTCTACTTCGCGATGAACAGCCCGGCCGCACTGGTCGGCAACACGCCGGCGGCGGTGGCGCAGACCATTTCGAGCTGGGGCTTCGTGATCACGCCCGAGATGCTGGTCCAGACCGCGAAGGACGTGGGCGAAAGCACCATCCTCGGCCGCGCCGGCGGTGCGCCGACGCTCGCGGTGGGCATGGCGCACATCCTGCACCAGGCCATCGGCGGGCCGGCCATGATGGCCTTCTGGTACCACTTCGCCATCCTGTTCGAGGCGCTGTTCATCCTGACCGCGGTGGATGCGGGCACGCGTGCCGGCCGCTTCATGCTGCAGGACCTGCTGGGCAGCTTCGTGCCGGCGTTGAAGCGCACCGACTCGATGGTCGCCAACCTGATCGCGACCTTCCTCTGCGTCGGCGCCTGGGGCTACTTCCTCTACCAAGGCGTGGTCGATCCGCTGGGCGGCATCAACACGCTGTGGCCGCTGTTCGGTATCTCCAACCAGATGCTGGCCGCGGTGGCGCTGATGCTGGGCGTGGTGGTGCTGTTCCGCATGAAGCGCGAACGCTACGCCTGGGTCGCGATCCTGCCGGCCGCCTGGCTGCTGGTGTGCACGCTGACGGCGGGCTGGCAGAAGATCTTCTCGCCGGACCCCAAGGTCGGCTTCCTGTCCCATGCCGCGAAGTACGCCGACGGGCTGGCGCAGGGCGTGCTGATCGCGCCGGCCAAAACGCCCGAGGCGATGGCGCGCATCGTCTTCAACGACCGGCTCGACGCCGGGCTGTGCGCGCTCTTCATCTTCGTGGTGCTGAGCGTACTGTTCTACAGCGTGCGTGCCTGTCTTGCGGCGCGCGCGGCCCACAAGCCGACCGCGCGCGAGACGCCCTTCGAGCCGCTGGCGCCGTCGGCCGCCGCATGAGAACGGCGAGCGCGACCTTGCCGGAAGCCGGGCGCTATCTCGCGCGCTCGCTCGGCGCCACGCTGCGCCTGATGGTGGGCTTGCCGGACTACGACGCCTACCTGAGCCACATGGAACGCACGCATCCGGAGCAGGCGCCGATGAGCTATGAGGCCTTCTTCCGCGAACGTCAACAGGCCCGCTACGGCAGCGGCAGGGGGCGCTGTTGCTGACGAGGCCGCGGCCTCAGATGTCTTCGAGCAGCGGGTAGGGCAGGGGCTCGACTGTGAGCGCCGGTCCGTCGGGCGCGCCCGCGCGCAGGCCGCCCGCATCGAGCGCCGCGATCTGGATCGAGATCAGCGCGGCCGACCCGCCGCCCGGCGCCGGCGCGGCTTGCGCCACGGTGCCGACCGGCTGCTCCGGATCGTTGGCGGCAAAGACCTCCTGGCCCGCGGCGATCGGTGCATCGGCCTGCACGAGGTAGGTGCGGCGCTTCAGCGTGCCGCGGAACTGACTGCGCGCCACCACCTCCTGGCCCGGGTAGCAGCCCTTCTTGAAGTTCACGCCGCCGACCGATTCGTAGTTGAGCATCTGCGGCACGAAGGTTTCGACGATCGGCGTGCTCAGGGTGACGATGCCGCTGCGCACTTCGCTCCATTGCCACAGCGCGGGGTCGAGGGCAGCGCCCTCGGGCGCGGCGCTGCCGGCCGGCGCGATCCAGAACGCACGCGGAATGCCGTCGGACGGATAGAGCGAAACCACATTGGCGTCGCCGATCTGACTGCAACGGCCCGGCACCGCGCCGGCATCGACGCCATTGGCGGTCAGCGCAGTCCCGGCCAGGCCGTAGAGCGCAAACTCCTCGCTGGCATCGCTGAGCTTGACCTTGGCGCGCAGCACGAACATCGAAAGCCGCTTCAGGGTGACGGCAAGGATGTCGCGGCTCACGGCCAGCAGCACGCGCTCGGGCTCGGGCCGGATGCCGATGAAGCTCGCGATCATGCGGCCCTTGGCCGTGCAAAGCGCGGCCAAGCGCGCTTCGGAAGCGCCGAGCAGTGCGAAGTCCTGGGTCAGCTGGCCATTGAGGAAGTTGGCGGCTTCGGGGCCCGCGGCGCGAATCACGCCGAGGTGGGAGAGGGCTGTTACGCCATTCAGAACGACTGAGGTCATCGCTGAATTATCATGGTCGGCCCCGTCCCGTTCAGTCCGCAGGGCTACCCCGCGTCTCTTCCTCTCCGTCTTCTCCATCGGACCCGTGCGCCGCTTCTTCCTCACCATTTTTCTACTCGCCGCCTTCATCGTGCTGGGCGCCGGCGCGGCAGGGCTTTGGTGGTTGCAGCAGCCGCTCGAGCTGCCAGCGCCCACGGTCGATCTCTCGGTCGAGCCGGGCACCACGCCGCGCGGCGTCGCGCAGGCAGTGGCCGACACGGGCACGGACGTGTCGCCGCAACTTCTCTATTGGTGGTTCCGCTTCTCGGGTCAGGACCGGCAGATCCGCGCCGGCAGCTACGAACTGGAGCGGGGCATCACGCCGCGCACGCTGCTCAACGTGCTGGTGCGCGGTGAAGAGGCCACGCGCAGCCTGGTGCTGGTCGAGGGATGGAACTTCCGCCAGGTGCGTAGCGCGCTGGCCAAGGCCGAGCAGCTGAAGCCCGAGACCTTCGGCCTGGCGGACGAAGAACTGATGGCCAGGCTCGGCAAGCCGGGCCTGCACCCGGAGGGCCGCTTCTTCCCCGACACCTACACCTATTCCAAGGGCTCCACCGACATCGCGCTGCTGCAGCGGGCGATGCGCGCCATGGACAAGAAACTCGACGCCGCCTGGGCCGCGCGGGCCTCCGATGTACCCCTCAAGACGGCCGATGAGGCGCTTATTCTGGCCAGCATTGTCGAAAAGGAGACAGGAAAGGCCCAGGACCGGACCCAGATCTCGGCGGTGTTCGCCAACCGCCTGCGCGCGGGCATGCCGCTTCAGACCGATCCGACCGTGATCTACGGGATGGGCACGCGCTTCGACGGCAATCTGCGCAAGAAGGATCTGCAGACCGATACGCCCTGGAACACCTACACCCGTCCTGGCCTGCCACCCACCCCGATCGCGATGCCGGGCAAGGCAGCGCTGCTGGCGGCGGTCCAGCCGGCGCAAAGCAAGTCGCTGTACTTCGTTTCCAAGGGCGATGGCTCGAGCCAGTTCAGCAGCTCGCTCGAAGAGCACAACCGCGCGGTGAACCGCTATCAACGGAGCGGGCAATGAAGGGTTTGTTCCTGACGCTCGAAGGCATTGATGGCGCCGGCAAATCGAGCCACATCGATGCGCTCGAAGCGTTGTTCAAGGCCCGGGGCCGGCAGGTCACGCGCACGCGCGAGCCCGGCGGTACGCCGATCGCCGAAACGCTGCGCACGATGATCCTCACGCAACCGATGGATCCGCTGACCGAGTCGCTGCTGGTGTTCGCGGCGCGGCGCGATCACATCGTGCGCGTGATCGAGCCTGCACTGGCGCGCGGCGAAGTCGTCCTGTGCGACCGTTTTACCGATGCCACCTTCGCCTACCAGGGGGCGGGGCACGGCTTTGACACCGCGGTGCTGTCCGCGCTCGAACAATGGGTGCAGGGCCGGCCGCTGCAGCCCGACATCACCCTGTGGTTCGACCTGTCGCCCGAACTGGCGGCCGAGCGGCTGGCCGGCGCGCGCCTGCCGGACAAGTTCGAGTCGCAGCCGGTCGAGTTCTTCCGTCGCGTCGCCGCAGGCTATGCGCAGCGGGCAGCCGCGGCATCGCGCTTCGTGCGCATCGATGCCGGCCAGTCGCGCGACCAGGTCTGGCAGCAGATCGAGGCGGCCCTGGCCGCGCGCGGCCTGATGGGGTCTCGATGAGCGCGCCCGCGCTGTCGCCCTGGCTGCAGCGGCCGCTGGGCGAACTGCTGCGCCAGCGCGGCCATGCCTGGCTGCTGCAAGGGCCTTCGGGCCTGGGCCAGTACGAGCTCGGTTTGGCACTGGCCGCCGCCTGGCTCTGTGAGCAGCGCGACGAGGCAAAGGGGGAGGGCGCCTGCGGCCACTGCCCGAGCTGCCACGCGATTTCCGTGCGCACCCATGCCGATCTCTGCGTGCTGATGCCCGAGGTGGCGATGCAGGAACTCGGCTGGCCGCTCGACGAAAAAAGCCAGGCCGACATCGACGACAAGAAACGCAAGCCCAGCCGCGAGATCCGTGTCGAGGCGATGCGCGATGCGGTCGGCTTCGCCCAGCGCACCAGCGCGCGCGGGCGCGGCAAGGCGGTGCTGGTCTATCCGGCCGAGCGCATGAACACGATCACGGCCAATGCCTTGCTGAAGACCTTGGAAGAGCCGGTCGGCGACGTGCGCTTCGTGCTGGCGAGCGAAGCCGCCTGGCAACTGCTGCCCACCATCCGCAGCCGCTGCCTCGGCTTCACCTTGCCCTGGCCTGAACACGAGGACGCGCGCAACTGGCTGGTGGAGCAGGGCGTGCCCGCCAATGATGCGCCCGCCCTGCTGCGCGCGGCCGGCGGACGGCCGAGCGATGCGCTGCGGCTCGCCGCCGCGGGCCAGTCGCCCAAGGCCTGGGGATTGCTGCCCAAGGCCATGCTGCGCGGCGACGTTGCCGCGCTGGCCGACCATGCGCCGGCCCAGGCCATCAGCGCGCTGCAGAAGCTGTGTCACGACCTCATGGCCACCGGCAGCGGCGCTGCGCCGCGTTTCTTCGAGGCCGCGGACCTGCCGGCCGTGCCGCCGAAAGTCGCGTTGGCCCGCTGGTCGAAATCGCTCGCGAATGCTGCAAAAACCGCAGAACACCCGTTCAATGCGGGCCTGATGCTCGAAGCGCTTGTGAGCGAGGCGCGAAGCACCCTAAACTCGGCAGGCCGCCGCCCATGAACACACCTGCATCCACCACCCCCTCCGCACCTGCCCGGCCCAGCGTCATCCAGCTGGCCATCAAGGAAAAAGGCGCGCTCTACGCGGCGTACATCCCGCTGTTCGCCGAAGGCGGCATCTTCATTCCGACCTCGCGCGAGTACCGCCTGGGCGACGACGTCTACGTGCTGCTCACGCTGCCCGAAGATCCGCAGCGCTATCCGGTGGCCGGCAAGGTGGCCTGGATCACCCCGGCCCGCGCCGCCGGCAATCGGGCGCCGGGCGTCGGTATCCGCTTCCCGTCCGACGACAAGTCGCGCCAACTCAAGGCGCGCATCGAAGAGGCGCTCGGCGGCACCATGGCCTCCGACCGGCCAACCCAGACCATTTGAGTCCCCGTTCACGAGACGCGGACCGCAGGCAGTGCGGATGCACAGCCGTTTCTTGAAGCTCCGCGATGTTCACAGACTCCCACTGCCACCTGACATTCCCCGAGTTCGCCGGCCAGATGCCGCAGATTCGCGCGGCGATGGCCGCCGCGCAAGTCGACCGGGCACTCTGCATCTGCACCACGTTGGAAGAATTCGCCGAGGTGCAGGCCCTGGCGGCGCGTTTTGACAACTTTTGGGCCAGCGTAGGCGTCCATCCGGACAACGAGAACATTGCAGAGCCTTCGGTGGAAGACTTGGCGCAGCGTTCCGCTTTGCCCAAGGTCATCGCCATCGGCGAGACCGGCCTCGACTATTACCAGATGGAAGAACGCAAGGGCGGGCGCAGCATCGCCGACATGGAATGGCAGCGCGACCGCTTCCGCGTGCACATCCGTGCCGCACAACAGGTGCGCAAGCCGCTGGTGATCCATACGCGCGAAGCCTCGGCCGACACGCTGGCGATCCTGAAGGAGGAGGGCGAGGACGGCAGGCCCCAAGCCGCGGGCGGCGTGTTCCATTGCTTCACCGAGACCGCCGAGGTCGCACGCGCCGCGCTCGACCTGGGCTTCTACATCTCCTTCTCGGGCATCTTGACCTTCAAGAAGGCGCAGGATCTGCGCGACGTCGCGGCCTTCGTGCCGCTCGACCGCATGCTGATCGAGACCGACAGCCCCTATCTGGCGCCCGTGCCGTACCGCGGCAAGACCAACAATCCCTCGTACGTGCCCTTCGTGGCGCAACAGATCGCGCAGCTGCGCCAGTTGCCGCTGGAGACCATCGCGCAGGTCACCAGCGACAACTTCGAAACTCTTTTCGCTGCCGTGAAAGCATGAAAAACTACTTTAAGAAGATCGTATATCTATCTGTTTTTACAGCAACTTTTGTCATTCATGCCGGCTCGTTCGAGGACTTCTTCCGGGCCGTGCGCAGCGACAACGCGAGCGTCGTCAATGAGCTGCTGAACCGAGGATTCGACCCCAATACCCCCGACGAGCAAGGCCAGACCGGCTTGCTGATCGCGCTGCGCGAGCCGTCGCCGAAGGTGATCCAGGCCTTGCTGGATTCGCCCAAGACCAATGTCGAGCTGCGCAATGCCAAGGACGAGAGTCCTTTGATGATGGCTGCGCTCAGGGGCCAGCAGGATCTCGTGGCCAAGCTGATTGCGCGCGACGCCGACGTCAACAAGCCGGGCTGGGCGCCGCTGCATTACGCGGCCACCAACGGCCACGTGGCCGTCATAAAGCAGCTGCTGGACAACTACGCCTTCATCGACGCGCAGTCGCCCAACGGCACCACGCCGCTGATGATGGCCGCGATGTACGGCTCGACCGCGGCCGTACAGCTGCTGCTTGACGAAGGCGCCGACACCCAGATGAAGAACGAGCAAGGCCTGACGGCGATCGATTTCGCCCAACGAGCCAATCGACCGGATGCGGTCCGGCTGCTGAGCACGGCCGTCCGAGCCAAGAGGCCCAGCGACGGCAAGTGGTGACGGGCTTGGGGCGGTCGACTATGCGACATGTCTACTTGGACTAAACCGCTCACGCGGTAGCGCGTCTCACAGGTCGTCCACCTCCACGCCAGCATTCCCATGAGCGCCCCGATGCGAAACGATTCGGTTGCGATACCAGCAGCCAGTCCGTTCCAACTCGCAAAGGAGCTTCACCATGACCCCGCTTCGCCAGCGGATGCTCGAAGACATGAGCATCCGCAACTTCGCCACGAACACCCAGCGGTCCTATCTCCAACAGGTCAGTGCCTATGCGCAGCACTTCCGATGCTCGCCCGAGCAACTCGGTCCGGAGGACGTGCGGTCCTATCAGGCCCACTTGCTCAAGACACGGATGCTCGCACCGGGCACCATGGCTGTGACCACCTCGGCGCTGCGTTTCCTCTACATGGTGACGCTCAAGCGCGACTGGACGGTGGACGACATTCCAATGCCGAAGAAGCCGTGGAAGCTGCCAATCATCTTGAGCCCGGCGGAAGTCGCTCACTTCCTCGAATGTGTCGATAGCCTCAAGCACCGCACAATTCTCACGACGGCATACGCCGCAGGTTTGCGCGTGTCCGAAGTCATCCATTTGAAGGTGACCGACGTCGACAGCCAGCGCATGGTGCTTCGCATCGAACAGGGCAAGGGTCGCAAGGACCGCTATGTGATGCTCTCGCCGCGGTTGCTGGACGCGCTGCGAGCGTACTGGAGGACGTCTCATCCGAAGGTCTGGCTGTTCCCGGGCCAGATTCCCGGCCAGCCCATCACGCGCGCGACCGTGGAACTTGCGTGCCAGAAAGCCCATCGCGCCGCTGCGATCGGCAAGCCGGTCACCCCGCACTCCCTGCGCCATGCGTTTGCCACGCACCTGCTGGAAGCGGGCACAGATCTCAAGCGCATCCAGCTACTGTTGGGCCATCGCAGCCTTAGCACCACCTCGCGCTACCTGAAGGTGGCAGCCAACACGGTGTGCGACACGATCAGCCCGCTGGATGCGCTGCCTGAACTCGCACCGCCGCTGCCAAGACCCGCCCCGCCCGCCATGTTCTGAACGTTCGGCGATGCGAGCCACCGGGCTCGAGGTGGCGGATATCTTCCGCCAGGTCGGGCCTGCCTTCCGTCAGGGTCACGCGGCTGCACTGAGCCGCGGGGAGGGCCGTGTCATGCGCGCCATCGAGACCTGTCGAACGGCTGCGCTGGGCGGTCACGTCGAGCAGTGCGATGCCTGCGGGCATCAACGCATTGCGTTCAACAGCTGCCGAAACCGGCATTGCCCCAAGTGCCAGTCGCTGGCGCGCGCGCAGTGGCTCGAAGACCGGCAGGCAAAGCTGTTGCCGGTCGAGTACTTCCACGTCGTCTTCACTGTGCCCCAGGAGATCGCAGCCATCGCCTACCAGAATAAGGCCGTGGTCTACGACATCCTGTTCCACGCTGCGGCCGAGACCTTGCGCACCATTGCCGCCGATCCGCGCCATCTGGGCGCTTCGATCGGCTTCATCTCCATCCTGCACACGTGGGGCCAGAATCTGATGCACCACCCCCATCTGCATTGCGTAGTACCTGGGGGAGGGCTAGCACCGGACGGCCAGCGGTGGGTCGCCTGTCGGCCCGGGTTCTTCCTTCCGGTGCGGGTGCTGTCACGCCTGTTCCGGCGTCTGTTCCTGGAAAGGTTGCACCAAGCCTCCGAAGAGGGCGCGTTGCGCTTCTTCACCAGCCTTGCGCCGCTGCAGGAGCCCGCGGTTCTTGCCACCTATCTGGCGCCCATCGCCCGGACCGAATGGGTGGTCTATTCAAAGCCGCCCTTCGGTGGCGCCCATCAAGTCCTGGAGTATCTCGGCCGATACACCCACCGCGTGGCGATCTCGAACAACCGCTTGGTCGAGTTCACCGGCCGCACAGTGGCCTTTGCTTGGAAGGACTATCGCCACGAATCGCGTCGAAAGGTCATGCGGCTCGAAGCAGGGGAGTTCGTGCACCGCTTCCTGCTGCATGTGCTGCCGACAGGCTTCCAGCGCATTCGGCACTATGGACTGCTGGCCAACCGCAACCGCGACGCCCGGCTCGAACACTGTCGCGAGTTGATGGCGGCACCGGTCGTTGAGTTACCAGCGGCGCCAATCGGATATCAAGATCGATACCAGCGTCTGACCGGTGTGTCGCTACGTGACTGTCCGCACTGTGGGCATGGTCAGATGATCCTCATCGAGTCCTTCCTGCCGGGAACCTCGGCGCGCGGTCCACCGCGGGTGAACGCATGAGGCCAGCTGCGAGCGTCGTACGGGGCACTTCAGGCACCACGCCGGGCGTGTCTGGCTGGCGCTCGCTCGCCGACGCTCAAGACCTTCGAATCGCGAGCATCTCATTGCTCACGCCAAGAGTTTGGTCATCCGCACACCGACACGGAAGCGCCAGAAGTCCGGCCGTGCAGCTTGGATCATCAGGCCGCGGACGCGCGCCGCCGATTCAATCCCCATAGCGCAGCCGCTGCGCCGCCGGTTCAGTCCAAGAGGGATCTTTAGCCAACCGCCTGCGGACGAGGCGCCACGCCCTATAACGCTGGTGCGCGCCGCAGACGCTCGGCTAAAGACCTCTGCCTTTGCTCGAATGCGACATTACAACTTTGCTCCCACAGACTTGGGCAATACAATGTGCATTATGTTAAATTAACAGGAAGGCTCAGCGTAGGAGCCCTGCCGTCGATCGCTTCCGGCGAACCGCCTGGCTGACATGGAATTTGGATGACGCTGCGCCGCTACCGGATGAAGCATCGTCTGAGCCCGTTGATCAGCAAACGAGGTCGGGCCATGTCGAAGCATTCGAAATCCAAACAGGCGCTGCGCTATCTCGGAGCACAAGCGGCGATCGCCCTCGGTGTCGTCGTCGGGTACCCGGTCGCGGCCACGGCCGCGGAGCCCATCTTCAAATGCGGCAAGACCTACACGAACGTGCCGCCCAGCGCGCGCCCTGTCCAGCAGCGGTCCGAGGGCTGCGTGCTGGTCGACAACACTGCCACTCAACCCAAGACAAAGACGACGAGCATCGCGGCCGACGGTTCTCGGCAGATCACCGTTCCCGTCGGCCAGGACGGCCGCTTCTGGGTTCCAGGTACCGTCAATGGCTTTCCGGTGCGCTTCGTGATCGACAAGGCCGCCACAGTCAATGCCGGCGTCGCCGTCAGCGAGGACTTCGCCGCACGGGCGAACCTGATCGGCGGCTCGCCTGCGCACATGCAGACGGCTGGGGCCGTCATGGATGCGCGCCGCATCGAGCGGGTGCCCATGACCTTCGGGCCCTTCAGCGTGCCGCAGGCCACCGTGGTCGTGGGCTCACTCGGACGCAAATCGACGGACGCCCTCCTCGGCCAGGAACTGCTGTCGCTTTTCGACGTCACTGCAAACGACCGTGAACTGACGATCGTGGGCAGATAGGCTGAACACGCGCTCAGCGCCGTCGAGCCGCGACAGAGTTCAGCGCGTGACGCGAATGCGCGCCGCCTGTCTTCCGATGACTTGGCAGGGGACCAACTATTTTTGTGAGAAATTTGCAAAGCCGACTTGTGGCTAAGTGAGTTCTTCATCTATCCCAGGGGACACGAATTTCACTGCGAAAGTTGTCCACCGAACATGTGGGCAACTCTGTGGGAAACGTCGTCTGCCACCCGGTTTGGCGTTGTACGACGAGCGCTTCGCACCCGTGCCTCCAAAAACAAGCATTCGTAGCTCCAGGGCCACCGGGCCTTTCGACGGCCTCCAGCTTTTTGCGATTCGCACATTGTTCGAAAACCCGGCGAGCGCGTGGCACACAGTGTCATGACGGCGGCGCAGGACCGGCTCCGGCGAGCCGGCGAACGGCTGGCATGAATTGTGATTACCGAAGTACTACGCCGGTCACCCAGGCCGGTGTCGTACGTTGTGATCGGATTCACCTGAGACCTCTACAGGGAGACTGGAAAACATGGCATACATCGATCGTGTATCGGCGGCGCAAGCGCACGCGGGCGAGAGCAGCGAAGCGAGACATTCCGACCAGACCACAGGCCCGCGCTACGAATTGCGTTTTCGATCCCTGTTTCGGGAAGGCCGGGGCTGGGCCTTCCCCTGCGATGCGGCAGGTCACGTCGACATGGATTCCATGAGCGAGCGGGCGCGCAACAACTACATGTTCGCACGAGCGCTCATCGGGATCGACGTCGCCCCGCCCTGCGTCCAAGCGGCGCATTGAGCTTCAGCGCTCCGCCAGTGCCGCTGGCTTGATTCTGCCCGCCATACCGGCGCTGCCGAAGGCCTGGAAGCGATCGACGCAGAGATTGCGTGCGGCGGCGGTGGCGTCCTTCAGGAATTTCCGCGGGTCGAACTCGCTGCGATCGCGCCCCATGGCACGGCGCATGGCGCCGGTCATGGCCAGCCGGATGTCGGTGTCGATGTTGATCTTGCGCACGCCGTGGCGGATGCCCTCCTGGATCTCCTCGACCGGCACGCCATAGGTCTCCTTGATCTCGCCGCCGAATTCGCGAATGACCGCCAGCCATTCCTGCGGCACCGACGAGGAGCCGTGCATCACCAGGTGCGTCTGCGGAATGCGCGCATGGATGTCCTTGATGCGGTCGATCGCCAGGATGTCGCCGGTCGGCTTGCGGCTGAACTTGTAGGCGCCGTGCGAGGTGCCGATGGCGATCGCGAGGGCATCGACGCCGGTCCTGGCCACGAAGTCCGCCGCCTGCTGCGGGTCGGTCAGCAGCTGGTCGTGCGAGAGCACGCCGTCGGCGCCGCTGCCGTCTTCCTCGCCGGCCATGCCGGACTCCAGCGATCCGAGGCAACCCAGTTCGCCCTCGACCGAGACGCCGACCGCATGCGCCATTTCCACCACCCTGCGCGTCACGCCGACGTTGTAGTCGTAGCTGGCCGGGGTCTTGGCGTCTTCCATCAGCGAACCATCCATCATGACGCTGGTGAAGCCCGAGCGGATGGCCTGCATGCACATCGACGGACTGGCGCCGTGGTCCTGGTGCATCACGACGGGAATCTCAGGGTACATCTCCACGGCGGCCTCGACCATCTTGCGCAGAAAGGGCTCGCCGGCGTACTTGCGGGCGCCGGCCGAGGCTTGCAGGATGACCGGGCTGTCGGTCTTCCTGGCCGCCTGCATGATGGCCTGGATCTGCTCCAGGTTGTTGACATTGAAGGCCGGAACGCCGTACTGATGCTCAGCAGCGTGGTCCAGCAGTTGGCGCAGTGAAATCATGGCCATGGCAGGCTCCTGTGGAAGTGGGATGGGAATGGGAACGAAGCGTCAACGCGGGGTGTAGCGCCTCATGCGGTCTCCCTCACGCCGGCATGCGAGACGCTCGCCAGCAGGCGCCGGGCACGCTCGGCCACCGCCTCGGCAGTAATTCCGAACAGCCTGAAAAGCTCGCCGGCCGGTGCCGACTCGCCGAAGCGGTCGAGCCCGACCACGTCGCCGTGCTCGCCGACGAACTTCCACCACAGGCCGGTGCTGCCGGCCTCCACTGCCAGCCGCGGCAGGTGGCGCGGAATCACCGCGTGGCGCCAGTCCGCATGCTGGCGCTCGAACACATCCATGCACGGCACCGAAACCACGCGGGCCGCAATGCCCTCCTTGTCCAGCAAGGCCGCGGCCGCCAGTGCGACCGCGACCTCCGAGCCGCTCGCCAGCAGGGCCACGCGCTCCGCTTCCGGACGCCACAGGATGTAAGCGCCCCGCGCGATGGATTCGACGCGCTCGCCGCCGCCGGCATGCGGCAAGGCCTGACGCGTCAGCAGCAGACAGCTCGGCCCGTCCATGCGGCGCAATGCCTGCCGCCAGGCCACGGCCGTTTCGGTGGCGTCGGCAGGACGCCAGACATCCACATCCGGGATCAGGCGCAAGCTCGAGGCATGCTCGACCGGTTGGTGCGTCGGGCCATCCTCGCCGAGCCCGATCGAGTCGTGCGTGAAGACGTAGATGACCGGCAGCTTCATCAGCGCCGACATGCGCACGCCGTTGCGCGCGTAGTCGGAGAAGGTCAGGAAGGTACCGCCGAAGGGCCGCAAGCCGCCGTGCAGCGCTAGCCCGTTCATGATCGCCGCCATGCCGAACTCGCGCACGCCGTAGTGCACGTGATTGCCCGTGCCCGCACCCTTGAGCGCGCGGTGCCCTTTCCAGTCGGTCAGGTTCGAGCCGGTGAGGTCGGCCGAACCGCCGATCAGTTCCGGCATCGCCGGCCCGAGCTCGTCGAGCACCTGCTGCGAGGCCTTGCGGGTGGCGACGGCCGCCTGCCGCTGCTGCGCAGCCGCTGCCGCCGAGGCCAGCGCTGCCTCGACCTGCGCAGTGAGCGGTGCGTCGGCGCGATGGCGACGCAGCAGCTCGCGCGCGAGCGCCGGATATTCCTGCGCATAGGCGGCGAAGCGCGCCTGCCACGCCGCGTGCAGCGCGGCGCCCGACTCGCGCGCCGACCACGCCTCTGCAACATCCGGCGGCAGCTCGAAGGGCGGCGCACTCCAGCCCAGCGCCTGCCGCGTGAGGGCGACCTCGGCTTCCCCCAGTGCCTCGCCGTGCGCCTTCGCGCTACCCGCTCGATTCGGCGAGCCCTGGCCGATGCGCGTCTTGCAGCACACCAGCACCGGCCGGTCCGCGGCCGCGGCCTTGGCGATGGCCGCGTCGAGGGCCGCCGCGTCATGGCCGTCGACATCGCGCAGCACGGTCCAGCCGTAGGCTTCGAAGCGGCCCGGCGTGTCGTCGCTGAACCAGCCGCAGACCTCACCGTCGATGGAAATGCCGTTGTCGTCGTAGAAGGCCACGAGCTTGTTCAAGCGCCAGGTGCCCGCCAGCGAACAGGCCTCGTGGCTGATGCCTTCCATCAGGCAGCCGTCGCCGAGGAACACATAGGTGCGATGGTCGATCACCGCATGGCCGGGACGGTTGAACTCCTCGGCCAGCAACTTCTCCGCCAGCGCCATGCCGACCGCATTGCCGATGCCCTGCCCCAATGGCCCCGTGGTGGTCTCGACCCCGGGCGTGACGCCGACCTCGGGATGCCCGGGCGTGCGCGAATGCAGTTGGCGAAAGCGCCGGAGTTCCTCCATCGGCAGCGCGTAGCCGCTCAGGTGCAGGAGCGCATACAGCAGCATCGAGCCGTGCCCGTTGGAGACGACGAAGCGATCGCGGTCGATCCACCGCGGATGGGCCGGGTCGTGCCGCAGGCGATGCCGCCACAAGGCCTCGGCGATGTCGGCCATGCCCATCGGCATGCCTGGATGGCCCGAGTTGGCGGCCTGCACCGCGTCCATGGCCAGCGCCCGGATGGCGTTGGCGCACTGCGTGCGCAAGGCAAGGATTTCAGTTGTCATGACGAAGTTCCTAGATGGCATACGCTTTCTTGCGGCGCTCCATGAGGCGCAGGATCATCGGCGTGAAGATCAGCTGCATGGCCAGTTCCATCTTTCCGCCCGGCACCACCAGCGTGTTGGCGCGCGACATGAAGGAGTCGTGCAGCATGCTCAGCAGATAGGGAAAGTCGAAGCCCGTCGGGTTGGCGAAGCGGATCACCACCAGGCTTTCGTCCGGGCTCGGGATGGTGCGCGCGATGAACGGATCGGAGGTGTCGACCACCGGCACCCGCTGGAAATTGATGTGGGTGCGCGTGAACTGCGGGCAGATGTAGTGCACGTACTCGTGCATGCGGCGCAGGATCACGTCGGTCACGGCCTCGGTGGAGTAGCCGCGGGTGCTCTTGTCGCGGTGCAGTTTCTGGATCCACTCGAGGTTGATCACCGGCACCACGCCGATCAGCAGGTCGACATGGCGCGCGATGTCGACCTTGGCCGTCGTCACGCCGCCATGCAGGCCTTCGTAGAACAGCAGTTCGCTCGCCGGCAGCGTTTCCCACGGCGTGAAGGTACCGGGCTCCTGCTCGTAGGGCGCCGCCTCGTGCTCGTCATGCAGATACTTCCGGCTGCGGCCGACGCCCGCTTCGCCGTAGTCGCGAAACAGCGCTTCGAGCTCGGCGAACAGGTTGGCATCCTCGCCGAAATGGCTGAAGTTCCGGTTGCCGGCGGCCTCCTCCTCGGTCATTGCCGCTTTCATGGCGTTGCGGTCGTAGCGGTGAAAGCTGTCGCCCTCGACGATCGCTGCCTTGACGCTCTCGCGGCGGAAGATGTTCTCGAAGGTTCGGGTGACGGAAGTGGTGCCGGCGCCGGAGGAGCCGGTGATGGCAACGATCGGATATTTGGCTGACATGGTGGCCTCGGGAATGAAGAATTCGTGCCTGGTTCAGGCCGCGGTCGCGAACAAGCCACGCTTGCCGAACAGCGGCGCCTGGTAGGTGTCCTGCGGCTCCTCGGCGTGGTACGCCTCCACGCGCGCGACCTCTTCGGACGAGCCGAAGACCAGGCCGATGCGCTGGTGGATCGCCTCGGGCTCGACCGTCATCAGGCGCCGGCGGCCGGTGCTGGCCATGCCGCCGGCCTGCTCGATCAGGAAGGAGATCGGATTGGCCTCGTAGAGCAGGCGCAAGCGCCCCGCCCGGCCCGCCTCCTTGCTGTCGCGCGGGTACATGAACACGCCGCCGCGCATCAGGATGCGGTGCGTCTCGGCCACCAGAGAGGCGATCCAGCGCATGTTGAAGTCGATGCCGCGCGGGCCTTCCCGGCCGGCCAGGCATTCGTCGACATAGCGCTTCACCGCCGGCTCCCAGAAACGGCTGTTCGACGCGTTGATCGCAAACTCGCTGGTCCGCGCAGGAATGCGCAGGTTCGGATGGCTCAGCACCCATTCGCCCAATTGCGGATCGAGCGTGAAGGCATGCGTGCCGTTGCCCAGCGTCAGCACCAGCATCGTCGAAGGGCCGTAGATCGCATAGCCGGCGCCGACCTGCTGCGTGCCGGGCTGCAGAAAGTCCTCCGGCCTGGCGTCGCGCTCGGGCGTCGGCGCGCGCAGGATCGAGAAGATGCTGCCCACCGCCACGTTGACGTCGATGTTGGATGAGCCGTCCAGCGGGTCGAACAGCAGCAGGTACTTGCCGCGCGGATCCTGCTGCGGCGGCACGTAGGGCGCCTCCATCTCCTCGGACACCATGCCCGCCACGTGGCCGCCCCACTCGTTGGCGCGCAGGAACATGTCGTTGCTCAGCACGTCGAGCGTCTTCTGTTCCTCGCCCTGCACGTTGTGGCTGCTGGCGCTGCCGAGCATGTCCGCGAGCGCGCCCAGCGCCACCTTTCGCGATATCGCCTTGCAGGCGAGCGAAACGTCCGTGATGACGGCATTGAGCGCCCCCGTGGCGCCTGGATGGCGGCGGCGTTCCTCGATGATGTACTGGGTCAGCGTGGCCTTGCCTGCGATTGGCATGTCGATCTCCTGGTTCTAGTCATTCGTCGTTTCTTCTTCGCTGCGCATGGCGCGCGACGCGAGTGCGTTCAGCAGCAGTTGCTGCGGCGTCGCCAGGCGCCACGCCGGCACCGATGCGGTCCCGACCGCGCGCCCGCCGTAGCCCCATGCGACCAGGGCGGCCGGACATCCGGCGGCCTTCGCGGCGAGCAGGTCGGGCGGCCCGTCGCCGACCATCAGCAGGCGCGCAGGCGCCACCCCCAGCCGATGCGCCGCGGCCAGCAGCAGGTAGGGCGCAGGCTTGCGCTGGGCTTGCGCATCGGCGCCGTAGACCCCGGTCAGAAAAGGCAGCAGTCCGGCCGCATCCAGCACGGCGCGTGCCAACCGCGTCGGCTTGTTGGTGACCACCACCATCGGCAGCGTCCGGGCCAGGCCGGCGACCAGCTCGGCGATGCCGTGGAAGACGCTGCCCGATCGCAGAGGCGCCGCCAGCGTGTGCGCATCGAAGGCCTTGCGCAGCCGGGCCTGCAGCGCTTCGTCGGCGTCGATGCCGTGCCAGCACAAGGCGTGCGCGATCAGCGCGTCGGGCCCGTCGCCGATCCATGCGCGCACGGTGTCCAGCTCGAAGCCCTCCAGGTCCGCCTCTTCGAGCGCGGCATTCAAGGCATGCCGGATGTCCGGCGCGCTGTCGACCAGCGTGCCGTCGAGGTCGAAGGCGATGGCGTCGATGGCGCGCAGATCCTTCATGCCGCGCACCCCGCCAGCGCCCGAGTGCGGATGGCGTCGATGGCCTCGCGATAGCGGCCGCCGGCAAACACCGCCGAGCCGGCCACGAGCGTGTCGGCGCCCGCGGCGCCGATGCGCTGCGCGTTGTCGGCTTTCACGCCGCCATCGACCTCGAGCCAGATGTCGCGCCCGCTCGCATCGATGCGGCGGCGCGCTGCCTCGATCTTCGGTAGCACGCTCTCGATGAAGCTCTGCCCGCCGAAGCCGGGATTGACCGACATCAGCAACACCAGGTCGAGTTGGTCCAGCACATGGTCGAGCACCTGCAGCGGCGTCGCCGGGTTGAGCACCAGCCCGGCCTTGCAGCCGCTGGCCTTGATCAGACGGATGGTCCGGTCCACGTGCTCGCTGGCCTCGGGGTGGAACGAAATGATCGAGGCGCCGGCCTCGACGAACATCGGGATCAGCGCGTCGACCGGCTTGACCATCAGGTGCACATCGATGGGCACCGTGGCGTAAGCCTTGATGGCCTGGCACACCAGCGGACCGGCGGTCAGATTGGGGACGTAGTGGTTGTCCATCACGTCGAAATGGATCAGATCGGCGCCGGCTTCGATGACCGCCCTCACCTCCTCGCCCAGGCGCGCGAAGTCCGCCGACAACAGGCTGGGCGCGATCCGCATGGTCGGGGCGGACCCGGGCCGCGCGGAGATTTCTTTCTGCTGCATCTCATTCCCCCCGGTAGAGCGCTTGAACCGCATTCAGCAGCGGCACAGCAGTGGCCCTGCGCGTGAGTTCCTCAACGCTGAGCCATGCGTCTGCGAGACTGGGCAGGACCAGCCCGGCGCCGCTGAAGTCGCCGCCTTCGGTCCAGAAGGTGGGTGTGACCAGCGTCCAAAGGCCGGCAGCGACGGCCGAGCGCACTCCGTTGGGCGAGTCCTCGACGGCGATCGCCCGCTCGGGCGCCACGCCCATGGTGTCGAGCGCGAGCCGGTAGATGTCGGGCGCAGGCTTCTTCGCGCGCACCTGGTCGCCGCAGGCGATCACGTCGAACATCGACAAGCCGCCCGGGCCCAGCGTCGCCAGCAGCAAGGCGTCGATGTTGACGGCCGTCGTGGTGCTGGCGATCGCCAGGCGCAAGCCGGCGCCGAGCGCCTCGTCGAGCAGACGCGCCACGCCGGGACGCAGTTCGATGCCGCCCTGCCGCGCGATCTCGGTGTAGTGCCGCGTCTTCGCGGCGTGGAGCTCCGGCACCCGCTCGTGCAGGCGCTTCTTCTCGGAGGCGCTCGAGGCCAGGCCATCGATGTAGGCCCTCAGCCGCTCCTTGCCGCCCGTCACCGCGAGCAGGGCCCGGTACTCGGAGCGCTCCCAGCGCCAGTCCAGGCCGAGCTCTTCGAAGGCCAGGTTGAAGGCGCGGCGATGCACCTCCTCGGTGTCGGCCAGGGTGCCGTCGACGTCGAACACGAGGGCTTCGATGCTCATAAGGCAAGCTCCGTGCTCATGCGTGCGCTCGGGTCGAACACGCGGCTCGCCAGGATGTCCTGCGCTTCCAGCGTGCAGAGCTGTTCGCGCGTCAGGGTCTCTTCGCTGCCGAACAGCCGCGTGGCGTGGCGCAGCCGGATGCGGTCGAGCGCATTGCGCACCGATCGCGCGTTGGCGAAATGCGGCTGCCGCCGGCGCAGGCTCACATAGCGCGCGAAGGTGGATGCCGCGCCGTCGTCGAAGCTGTAGTTCAGCCGCTTGAGCATCAGCTGCGCGATCTGCATCAGTTCGGCCTCGCTGTAGTCCGGGAAATCGATGTGATGCGCGATGCGCGAGGCCATGCCCGGATTGCTGCCGAAGAAGGTCTCCATGCGGTCCTTGTAGCCCGCAAGAATCACCACCAGGTCATCGCGCTGGTTCTCCATCACCTGCAGCAGGATCTCGATCGACTCCTGTCCGTAGTCGCGTTCGTTCTCCGGCCGGTACAGGTAGTACGCCTCGTCGATGAACAGCACGCCGCCCATCGCCTTCTTGATCACTTCCCGGGTCTTGGGCGCCGTATGGCCGATGAACTGGCCCACCAGGTCGTCGCGCGTCACCGCCACCAGATGGCCCTTGCGAACGTAGCCCAGCTGCTTGAGCACCTCGGCCATGCGCATCGCCACCGTGGTCTTGCCGGTGCCGGGATTGCCGGTGAAGGACATGTGCAGCGAGGGCGGCTGCGATTGCAGTCCTTGCGCCTGGCGCAGCCTGTCGATCAGCAGCAGCGCGGCGACGTCGCGGATGCGGCCCTTGACCGGCGCCAGGCCGATCAGCTCGGCATCGAGCTGGTCGAGCAGGGCCTTCACGCCCGAGGACTCGAAGAGCTGCCTCGGCGCGGTGGCGGTGGACTGGGCGGTATCCATGCGGGTGGCTTCGCCTCAGTACCGCGCGCCTTCGGGCCGCGCCTGCACGGCGTAGCTCTCGATGCTGTAGCGGATGGTGCGGCCCGGCTCCTCGGTGCGGATCAGGCGGAAGCCCGGCTCGTTGGCCGGCCGGTTGACGATGAAGGACATCACCACCGACTCGGTCCCGTGGGTCGAGTCGAATGCCATGACGCGGATGTACTGCTGCGCGAAGGTCTTGCGGCAGGCCGCGAGCTCGAGCATGACGCCGGCCGGATCCTGGATGTCGAACATCGGGTTGCCGAACATTTCCCAGAAGGTGTTGCGCGGGTGCGGGTCGTCCGTGTATTCGATGCCGAGTGCCCAGCCCTTGCCGAGGCAATACTCGACCTGCCGGCGGATCTGCTCGTCGCTCAGGTCGGGCAGGAATGAAAAGGTGCCTTGCGTGATTCGCATGTCTGTCTCTCCTCGTGGACCGGTTCAGGCCACCGACGGCGTCGGCACATAGTCGGACGTGTCGGTGGAGGCGTAGTTGAAAGAGATCTCGCCCCAGGTATCGAGCGCCGCCGCCAGCGGTGTGCACCACCGGGCCGCGTCGCGCAGGATCTGCGGCCCCTCGTTGGCGATGTCGCGGCCCTCGTTGCGCGCCAGCACCATGGCTTCCAGCGCCACGCGGTTGGCGGTCGCCCCAGCCTGTATGCCTTGCGGGTGCCCGATGGTGCCGCCGCCGAACTGCAGCACCACGTCGTCGCCGAACAGGTCCAGCAGCTGGTGCATCTGGCCGGCGTGGATGCCGCCCGAGGCCACCGGCATCACCTTGCGCAGCGCGCCCCAGTCCTGGTCGAAATAGATGCCGCGCGGCAGGTCCACCTTGGTGTGCGTATCGCGGCAGACGTTGTAGTAGCCCTGCACCGTCATCGGGTCGCCCTCGAGCTTGCCGACCGCCGTGCCCGCGTGGATGTGGTCCACGCCCGCCAAGCGCATCCACTTGGCGATCACGCGGAAGCTCACGCCGTGGTTCTTCTGCCGCGTGTAGGTGCCGTGGCCGGCACGGTGCAGGTGCAGGATCATGTCGTTCTGCCGGCACCAGTTGCTCATCGACTGGATGGCCGTGTAGCCGATCACCAGGTCCACCATCACGATCACCGAGCCGAGTTCCTTGGCAAACTGCGCGCGGCGGTACATCTCTTCCATCGTCCCGGCCGTGATGTTCAGATAGCTGCCCTTGACCTCGCCCGTCGCCGCGCTCGCCTTGTTCACCGCATCCATCACGAACAGGAAGCGGTCGCGCCAGTGCATGAAGGGTTGCGAGTTGATGTTCTCGTCGTCCTTCATGAAGTCCAGGCCGCCGCGCAGGCCCTCGTACACCACCCGGCCGTAGTTGCGCCCGGACAGGCCCAGCTTCGGCTTGGTCGTGGCGCCCAGCAGGGGACGTCCGAACTTGTCGAGCCGCTCGCGTTCCACCACGATGCCGGTCGGCGGCCCGGCGAAGGTCTTGACGTAGGCGACCGGAAAGCGCATGTCCTCCAGCCGAGCGGCCTTCAGCGGCTTGAAGCTGAAGACGTTGCCGATGATGGAGGCCGTCACGTTGGTGATCGAGCCTTCCTCGAACAGCGACAGGTCGTAGGCCACGTAGCAGAAGTACTGCCCCGGATTGTTGGGCACCGGCTCGACCTTGTAGGCCTTGGCGCGGTACATGTCGCAGGCGGTGAGCCGGTCGGTCCACACCACGGTCCAGGTCGCGGTGGACGATTCGCCGGCCACCGCCGCGGCGGCCTCGATGGCGTCCACGCCTTCCTGCGGCGTGATGCGAAACAGCGCCAGGATGTCCGTGTCCTTCGGCTGGTAGTCGCCGTCCCAGTAGCCCATCTGTGCGTACTTCAGCACACCGGCCGAGTACCGCTTCTTGGCATCGGTGATCTGCGTTGCTTCGTTCATGTTGCCCATGGATTCGCCTCTAGAGATGAATGGATTCGTGCTGTCGGTGAGGAGAATGTAGGACTCGCCAACGATTAGGAAAAATTAAATCTTTTGACATTGACATGTGGCAAATCTAATATCGTCCGATGCCCCTTTCCAAGCACGCAAGCTTTCGCCAGCTCAACACCTTCCACGCGGTGGCCCGGCTCGGCAGCGTGTCGCTGGCGGCCGACGAGATGCACCTGACCCAGCCCGCGGTATCGATCCAGATCGGCACGCTCGAGGAATCGGCCGGCACGCCGCTGCTGCAGCGCACCGGCCGCGGCATCCGGCTGACCGAGGCCGGCGAGCTGCTGGCAGGCTATGCGGGGCGCATCCTCGACCTGTGGCGCGAGGCCGGCGAGGAAATGGCCACGCTGCAGGGCGTCTTCTCGGGAACGCTGCGCGTCGGCGCCATCACCACCGCCGAATACCTGCTGCCGCCCATCCTGGTGAACTTCGCCAAGGAGCACCCGAAGGTGAAGCTCAAGCTGCAGGTCGGCAATCGCGACGAAATCGTGCGCATGCTCGCGGGCCAGGAGATCGACGTCGCGATCATGGGCCGCCCGCCCGCCGAGCTGAAGACCGATTCGAGCGCCTTCGCCAAGCACCCGATGGCCTTTCTCGCGGCGCCCGGCCATCCGCTGATGTCGGCGCCCAAGCCCAGCCTCGCCCTCCTGTCGGACACGCGCATGCTGGTGCGCGAGCGCGGCTCGGGCACGCGCACCACGGTCGAGCGCTTCTTCAAGGACAACGGCCTGCCGCTGCGCATCGGCTCCGAGCTGTCGAGCAACGAGGCCATCAAGCAGATGTGCGCCGCGGGCTTCGGCATCGCCTTCCTGTCGATGCACACCTGCGTGCTCGAGATGAACGCGGGCCTGCTCGGCCTCCTGCCCGTGGCGGGCAATCCGATCGTGCGGGACTGGTACGTCATGCACCTCGCGTCGCGGCAATTGCCGCAGGTCGCGCTCGCCTTCGAGGACTATCTGCGTACGCATGGCCAGGCCCAGATCCAGCAGCAGCTCGGCCATCTGCCGGCGGCGCGCAAGCCGGCGCGCAAACGCAGCGCGCTGCGCGGCTGAGAACGAATCCGCGCTCAGGAGCCAAGCTGCATCCGCACGCCGAGCCACATCGCGCGCGGCGCGCCCGGGGCCACGAATTGCTCGTTACGCCATGCATCGGGCGGCAGCACCGCGCCGCCGGCGTCGAAGCCGTTGCGGCCGAGCTGGCCGGCGCTGGCATAGCGACGGTTGAACACGTTCGCCACCTTGGCGAAGAGTTCGACGCTGCGGCCCAGCTTCCAGCTCGTCGTGAGATCGAGCAGCGCATAGCCGCCCACGTAGCCGGTGCCGCTGAATTCGACCCCGTCGGGCGTGTGTGCGCCGTTATCGTTGCCGCGTACGGATCGCCGCGAGTAGGCGCGGTATTGGGCTCCCAGCGTCCAGGCCGGCGTCACCCGCCAGTCGACGTTGAACTTGAGATGGTGGGCGGGCAAACCAGGCAGCCGATCGCCGCGACGCACCGCGATCTCGCCTTCGCCGCCGCACGCGGAGCTGGTTTCGGCGCTGCTGTTGGATTCGGACACCAGGCACGCCGGAGAGTCGTATCTCGCCTGCAGGTAGCTGTAGGACAAGGACCATGTCAGCGGGTCCGTCCGCTGCTCGAGTCCGAGTTCCACGCCCCGGCGCAATGTGCGCCCGAAGTTTGTGAAGTAGCCGCGCGACAGCCCGCTGCTGACGAACAGCAGATCGTCTTTGTTCAGGGTGCGAAAGACCGAGGCGTTCCAGCTCAGGCCCGGCGCGAAAGTGCCTCGCAACCCGGCCTCGAGCGTCTGCGACACCACCTGCTTGAGGGGCGGGTCGGACTGCAGCGCATTCGGCAGCACGCAGGCGTTTTGCGGATCGGAGCAGCCCAGCTCGATCGGGCTCGGCGCACGGCTGCCCTGGCTCCAGCCGCCATAGGCCGTGAGCCGCGGTGTGGCCTGCCAGGTGAGGCCGGCCGCCGGATTGAACTTGCGGTAGCGGCCCTCGCCGTCGAGCTGCGTGGGAAGCCCGAGCAAGGCTCGCCCCTCGTCGCGGGTCGTCACAAGGGTGTCGTTGTAGCGGCCCGAGAGGCTGAGCTGCAGGTCGGGCCTGAGCGTCACCAGGTCGTGGAAGTAGATGCTGGCCGTGCGGCTCTTGCCCGCCAGCAGCGCGTCGACCTCGGCTTCTTCCAGCGGCACCACCGAACGCGTCGCGTCGAGGAAGCCTTCGGCCTCGGTCTGCGCGAAGCGCGTGCGCGCCCGGTCGACGGAAGCGCCGAAGGTGAAGCGATGAATGCTCGCGCTGACCGTCGACTGCAGCGCCAGGCCTTCGCCGTGCTGCCGCGTCCTCGTCCGGTTCTCCACGCCCGACTCCTCGACGTCGGGCGGATCGAAGTCGTTGTTCAAGTCGCCATTGAGCGTCGAGTAGCGCGAGCGCCGCGTGTACGCCGTCATCGAGATCGTCTGCACGTCGCTCAGCTGGTAGCTGGCATTGAGCGTCAGCATCGACATCCGGTTGTCGGTGCGGTCCGGCCGCGTGTAGACCTGCTTGCGGTTCTGCATGAGCATGGACTCGGGCAGCAGGCCGTTGCCTACCAGCTGGTTGTCGCCATGGGTGAAGCTCAGGTCCCAGGAAAGCTTTCCGCGGTCCTGCCCCACCTTGGCGAAGAGCTGGCGCACGCGCGAGGGCGAGTGGTCGCGCCAGCCGTCTTCGTTGAGGCCGGCGAGCGCCAGGAACAGATGCCCGTCATCGCCCAGCTTGCGCCCGTGCGTGAGCTCGGTGCTCACCCGGCCGAAGGAGCCGGCCTGCAGCTCGAGCTCGGTGCCGGGATGCGTGTCGCCGCGCTTGGTCTGCAGCGACAGCGCGCCGCCGAGCGTGTTGAGGCCGAACAGGGGGTTGGAGCCCGGCAGCAGCGTGATGCTGGAGATCGCCGCCTTGGGGATCAGATCCCAGTTCACCACGTCGCCGAAGGGTTCGTTGATGCGCACGCCGTCCTGGTACACCGACAGGCCCTGCGGCGTTCCGAGCAAGGGGCCCGCGGTGAAGCCTCGGTAGTTCACGTCCAGCTGGTAGGGATTGCCCTGGATCTCGTTGACGCTGACGCTCGGCAAGCGGGTGGCCATGAAGTCCGGCAGATTCAGGCTCTGCGCGCGGCGCAGCTGCGCGTCGTCGGCGGTTTGCACGTTGGACGGGATCTGGTCCTTGGGCACCTCGATGCCGGGCACGGGCGTGGTGCCCACCACTTCCACGGTGGGCAATGCGGCCACTGGCGCGGCTTGCGCCTGTGCCTGCGATTGCATCGGGCAGGCCGCCGCAGCGACGGCCAGCCCGATCAGCCGGCGGGTGGTCTTCTGGTTCGGTTGGCTCATCGGTGCGATTTCCTGTTCAGCTGCCGGCGCGGGCAAGGCCCAGCTTGTCCACCATGGCGCGCTCCTGCGCGAAGATCTCGCGGCAGGACTGCGCGTAGGCCTCGGGGCCGAGGTAATCGATCTCCTGGTCGTACTTGGCCAGCTCGTCCTTGAAGCGCTGGTCGAACATGGCCTTCTTGAAGGCCTCGTGCAGCACCGTCACCACCCCGGGCGGCAGGCCGCGCGGCCCGGCCAGGCCGAAGGGCGACTTGGCCACGATGTCGAAGCCGAGCTCGCGCAGCACCGGCACCTCGGGCCAGCGCTTCGAGCGCTCGGCGCCGAAGGTCACCAGCAGCCGCAGCGTGCCCGTATCGACCGCCGGCCCGAAGCCGGTGGAATTGACGCCGGCCATCACCTGCCCACCGGCGATCGCGTTCAACTGTTCGGCCGTGCCCTTGTACGGCACGTGGATGTAGCGCAGGCCGCGGGCAGTCAACAGCTCCTCGAGCACCATGTGCGGCGTGGTGCCGATGCCGTTGGTGGCGATGGTCAGCTCGCCGGGACGCGCGCGTGCGAATGCGAACAGATCGTCGAGCGAACGGATGCGACTGGCGGCCGCAGCCAGCACGCCGAAGGTGACGCCGGAAACCTGAATGATCGGCGTCACGTCGCGAATCGGGTCCCACAACACCTTCTGCGTGTGCGGCACGCGAAAAACCGGCTGCGGCATCTGGGCGACGGTGTAGCCGTCAGGCCGCGCCTGCTGCAGCACCGGCATCGCCAGCGTGCCGCCGGCGCCGCCGCGGTTTTCGGTGAGGACCGGCTGGCCGAGCCAGACCGAGGCCAGTTCGGCGAGCAGCCGCAGCGACACGTCGGTCGCGCCGCCGGCGGGCCAAGGCACCCACAGCGTGACGGGGCGCGAAGGAAAGATTTCGGGGGAAGCCATCGCGCCGCCCAGCGGCAGCGCGCCCAGCGCCAGTGCGGCGGCCCGCCGCAGCCAGCCGCGCCGGTCGATGCGATCGTGCAGTCTCATTGGATAACCTCCGTGCTCCGCACTGCGGTGCGAGCCCCTTCGGGCGGCCGGGCGGGGCTCATGTGCCCCCTCCCCGCTTGGTCAGGCCGCCGAAGCCGCGCTGCGGGTCGTAGCCCCAGCAAGCCAGGCCGAAGAAGACGATCAGGCAGCCCAACACGACATAGGGCGCGAGGCCCGGGTCCTTGCCATAGAGCGCGAAGCGGATCCACTCCACCGCGTAGGTGAAGGGATTGAAGCGCGCCAGCTGGTACACCCACTCGGCCCCCGACTCCTGCAACTTCCACAGCGGGTAGAGCGCGGTCGACAGGAAGTACATCGGGAAGATGACGAAGTTCATCGTGCCGGCGAAGTTTTCCAGTTGCTTGATGTGCACCGACAGCAGCAGCCCGAGCGCGCCCAGCATGAGCGCGCCGGCCGCCAGCGCCGCGAGCGCATGCAGGCCGGCGAGCGACAGCAGCGGCACTTCGGTGCCGATCAGGGCGGCCACCACCACGAACGCGAGCGCCTGCAGCACCGACAGCAGCGCGGTGGCGCACAGCTTGGAGAACAGCAGCCAGGGCCGCGGCAGCGGCGCGGTAAGCAGCAGGCGCATCAGGCCCATCTCGCGGTCGTAGACCATCGCGAGCGACGACTGCATGCCGTTGAACAGCAGCACCATGCCGACCAGCCCGGGCACGATGTACACGTCGTAGGGAATGTAGGTGTCGTAGGGCTCGACGATCGCGACGCCGAAGACGTTGCGAAAGCCCGCGGCGAAGACGGCAAGCCACAGCAACGGGCGCACCAGCGCCGACACCAGCCGCCCGGTCTGCTGCGAGAACTTGTACAGCTCGCGCAGCACGATGGCGCGCATCGCCTGCAAGGCGTGGCCCAGCCCGCGCCGCGCCAGTGGCTCGGCACTCGCGCTCTCCGGCGTTTTCAGCGCGCGCTCGGACATAGCTTCTCCGGTGCATCGGCGCCAAGCGTGTCGAGCACGTTGCGCGGATGCAGTACGCCGTCGGCCGGTGCCTGCGCGATCACGCCCTGCCCGTCGCTCAGCAGCATGGGCTGGCGCAGCTGGCCATCCCAGGCGCGGAAGCTCAGGCCGGTGCCCTTGGAACCGTCCAGCGAGCTCTTCGCCACGGCCTGCGCCCAGGCCGCATTCGGCCCCTTGGGCGCGGCGATGGCCGCGGCCGTCAGCGTCTTGCCGGCCATCCACGCGGCCCAGTCGTGCGCCGTCATCGGCCGCTTCGTGGCCTTGGCGAAACGCCGCGCGACCTGCGGCGCGCCGTAGCGCTCGAACTGCGCGTGCCAGGCCAGCGCCAACAGGCCACCGTCACCCACGACCGGGCGCGGCAGCACGGTGCGATAAGGCAGCGTGCGGGCGAATTCGCCGTCGCTGTCGACCACCCAGACGGCGTCGTAGCTGCTGCCGGCCGTCAGCAGCAGCGGGTTGGCCAGGTCGCGCTCGCGCGGGTCCGCCGACAGCTTGAAGGGTTTGCTGCCCACCAGTTGCAGCCCGTAGCGTTTGATCGACGCCTGCGCGGTCGCCGCACGCGAGGCATCCTGCGGGCTGCCGCCCACCAGCAGGAGCAGCTTGCTCCATTTGCGCGACACCAGCGTCTGGGCCAGCGCATCGCTGCGCATGCGCTCGCTGGGAATCAGATGGAACAGTCGCGCGCGGCAGTCTTGCTGGCGCAACCGGTCGGACGCGTCGCTCAGGTTCAGCACCGGCAACTTCACGGCATCGGCCACCGCCAGTGTCCATTCGGCAGGTAGGTCGGTCAGCAGCACCGCGGCGCCGTTCTTCTCGGCCGCCACGGCCGCCGCGCGCGCCGCATCGACCGAAGCGGCCGGCACGCTGGCCAGGGCCACCTCCGCGCCCGCGGCTTCCAGCTCGAACCTGGCCTCATCGACGGCCAGCTCGAGGCCCTCTGCGAGCGGTCCGCCCGGATGCCCGAGGTAGGCGCGCTCGACGCGCGAACGCTCCAGGCGCGCATCGTCTGCGGGCGTGATCAGGGTGGCCTTGAGCACCGCCGCGGCCGCCGGCGCAGCGTCGATCAGAACTGCCGCCAGCGACGCGAGCGCAAGCCAGGATACCGGTGTGCGCTTCCTCATTCCACGATCACGAGTCCATAAGGCACGCGTCCAACCGGAACGCTCTTGATCGCCTTGGCGAGCGCCACGTCGACCACCGTCACGTCGTCGCTCAGCCCGTTGACGACGTAAAGCCGCGCCTCTGCCTTGTCGAGCGTGACGTTCCAGGCACGCTTGCCGACCAGCACCAGCGAGGCGACCTTGCGGCTCCCCACGTCGACGAAGGCGACGTGGTTCGCGCGCCCGAGCCCGACGAAGGCCCGCCGGCCGTCCTTCGTGATCTGGATACCCACGGGCGTGATGTCCTCGGCGCGCGCGCCCTTGAGCTCGAACTTCAAGGTGGCGATCACCTCGTGCGTGGCGGTCGAGACGATGCTGACGCTGGCGCCCAACTCGTTGGTGACCCACAGCTCCTTGCCGTCGGGCGTGATCGCCATGCGCCGCGGCCGCTTGCCGACCCGGATGTTCTTGGTGACCTTGCCGCTGGCGGTGTCGATCACGTGCACCAGGCTCGCCACCTCTGAGGTGACGTACAGGGTCTTGCCATCGGCACTCACCTTGACGCCTTCCGGTTCCGCGCCCACCTTCACGGAGCGCAGCTTCTTGCCGCTGGCCGCGTCGATGAAGCTGGCCTCGCCCGCGTCTTCGTTGGAGACATAGATGACCTTGCCGTCGGGCGACAGATCGAAGGCCTCGGGCTCGTCGCCCAGCGGGATGCGCCGCACCGACTTGCCGCTGGCAGGGTCGATCAGGTCGGCCTCGTTCGAGTCGGTGCAGGCGACCATCAGCTGGCGCTCGGGCGTCAGCTGGATGTGGCGCGCGCGCTTGCAGGTGGGGATCGTGCCCTTCACCGCCAGCGTCCCCAGGTCGATCACAGTCAGCGCGCTATCTTTCTCGCTGGACACGTAGGCGGCGCCCTGCGCCAGCACGGCCTGGCTCGCGGCCGCCAGCGCCAGTGCGCCGGCGGCGGCGCGAAGCCGCGTGCGCAGGATCGGACGAGAAGGTCTTGGCATACATGTCTCCATCTTTTGTTTTCGGGATTTTCACGTTTCAAGTTGTGCGCGCGATGAAGCCCTCTTCCAGCGTGTCGCCGCCGAGCAGCCGGCTCACCTGCGCCGGCGTGCCGTCCGCCAGCAGCGCTCCCTTGTGCAGCACGAGCACGCGGTCGGCTTCCTCGGCTTCGTCCACCCGATGCGTCGCCCACAACACGCACACCCCGCGCTCGCGCACGTCCGCGCGCAAGGCGGCCAGCAGATCCTGGCGCGATTTCGGATCCAGCCCGACCGTGGCTTCGTCCATCAACAGAACGGCCGGACGATGCAAACCCGCGCGCGCGAGCTCGACCTTGCGCCGGTTGCCGCCCGACAGCTCGCGCACCTTGCGGTCCAGATCTGCGTCGATGTTCAAGCGCTCGCAGGCCGACGCAATGCGCTCCTGCGCCAGCCGCCGCGGAAGGCCATGCAGGTCGGCCTGGAACAACAGGTTGCGCCGGATGCTGAGGTCGAGATCGAGCGACATCTGCTGAAACACGACGCCGATATGCCTGAGCGCAGCGGTCGCGGAATGGCGCAGCGAATGGCCTGCCACTTCGACCTCGCCTTCGTCAGCGGCGAACATGCCGGTCAGGACCTGGAACAGCGTCGACTTGCCGGCGCCGTTGGGCCCCAGCAGCGCCACGAACTGACCCGCAGGCAGACCTAAGGACAACGACTGCAGGGCCGTGCGCGTGCCATAGCGCTTGGTTAAGTCAATGGTTCGCAGCATGGAGGCAGAAGGGATTCGTCGAGCTGTCGTAGTTTCAATGATCAAGGGTATTTGCCGTTCGCTATCGATCCGCAAATTCTGTGCCTCTGCCCTTCGCAGGGTTTTCACCTGGAATCCGTCCTACACATTTGCCCGCGCAAGCGCCTTTGCAACCCATCGGCACTCGACATCCGTACTTGGCGCGAGACACTTTGCGTCAAATTTGGATGCGCATGCGGCGCATTGCCGCCGCGACGCGTGACGTGCGGCGCGGCGAAGGCATCCAACGCTGGGGATTTCCCTAGGTCCGATAGTCCTCTTGCAGCCCTCGAAAACCGGCATCCGCCGAAGAGACAGCGCACCCTGCCGATCGAACCCGCATCGGTGAGCTCGACGACTGCGTGGCGGCATGGTGGGCATGGATGTTGCGGTCCGCAGCCTTCGCCAAACCGATCGAATAGATCCGAAGGCTGCTGCCAATTCGTGTTCGATACCCACTGTCAAATGTGAGGAGACATTTATGAAATTTTCCAGGCAGATCGTCAGCCGTCTCGTGCGGCATGTCGGCGTCGCGATGCTTGCTCTTCCGGCCTTGGCGCTTGCCAATGCCGATGTAGAGAAGAACGTCGCGAACTCGAAGAACTGGGCGATGCAAGCGGGCGATATGTTCAACCAGCGCTACAGCAAGTTGAACCAGATCACCAAGAGCAACGTCGGCAAGATGCAGGTCGCATGGACCTTCTCTACCGGCGTGCTGCGCGGCCACGAGGGCTCGCCCCTGGTGGTCGACGGCACGATGTACCTGCACTCGCCGTTTCCGAACAAGGTGTTCGCGCTCGACGTCGAAACCCAGAAGATCCTGTGGAAGTACGAGCCGAAGCAGGATCAGTCGGTGATCGCGGTCATGTGTTGCGACACGGTGAACCGCGGCCTGGCCTATGCCGAGGGCAAGGTCTTCCTGCAACAGGCCGACACCACCCTGGTCGCACTCGACGCCAAGACCGGCAAGGTGGTGTGGTCGGTGAAGAACGGCGATCCGAAGGTCGGCGCCACCAACACCAACGCGCCCCATGTCTTCAAGGACAAGGTCATCACCGGCATCAGCGGCGGCGAGTTCGGCGTGCGTGGCTTCCTGGCTGCCTACAACATCAAGGATGGCAAGCTGGCCTGGAAAGGCTACAGCACCGGGCCGGACGAAGAGATGCTGATGGACCCCGGCAAGACCATGACCTGGACCGACGGCAAGCTCGCGCCGGTCGGCAAGGACTCTTCGCTGAAAACCTGGAAGGGCGACCAGTGGAAGATAGGCGGCGGCACCACCTGGGGCTGGTACAGCTACGACAAGGCCACCAACGCCGTGTACTACGGCACCGGCAACCCGTCGACCTGGAACCCTTCGCAGCGCCCCGGCGACAACAAGTGGTCGATGAGCATCTGGTCGCGCGACGTGGACACCGGCAAGGTCAACTGGGTGTACCAGATGACGCCGTTCGACGAATGGGACTTCGACGGCATCAATGAAATGATCCTGGCGGACATCAACGTCAAAGGCAAGCCGACCAAGGCGCTGGTGCACTTCGACCGCAACGGCTTCGCCTACACGCTGGACCGCGTGACCGGTGCGCTGCTGGTGGCCGAAAAATTCGACCCCAAGGTGAACTGGGCCTCGCACGTCGACATGAAGACCGGCCGGCCGCAGGTGGTGGCCAAGTACTCGACCGCGCAGAACGGTGCCGATGTCAATACCAAGGGCGTCTGCCCCGCGGCGCTGGGCAGCAAGGACCAGCAACCGGCTTCCTACGACCCCAACACCAAGCTCTTCTACGTGCCGACGAACCACGTCTGCATGGACTACGAGCCGTTCAAGGTCGAATACACGGCTGGCCAGCCCTACGTGGGCGCCACGCTCTCGATGTATCCCACGCCGAGCAGCCATGGCGGCATGGGCAACTACATCACCTGGGACGCCGGCACCGGCAAGATCGTGCAAAGCAAGGCGGAGAAGTTCTCGGTGTGGAGCGGTTCGCTGAACACCGCCGGCGGGATCTCCTGCTACGGCACGCTGGAGGGCTATCTCAAGTGCGTCGATGCCAAGGACATCAAGAAGGAGCTCTTCAAGTTCAAGACCCCGTCGGGCATCATCGGCAACGTGTTCACCTATGAGCACAAGGGCAAGCAGTTCATTGGCGTCCTCTCCGGCATCGGCGGCTGGGCCGGCATCGGCATGGCAGCGGGCATCGATCCAGAGAAGAGCACCGAAGGACTCGGCGCTGTCGGCGGCTACAAGGAGCTGAGCCAGTTCACCGAGCTCGGCGGTTCGCTGACCGTGTTCGCGCTGCCGAGCAACTGAGCCGCAAGCCACAAGCCGCGATGTGCGGGCGGGCCGGGAGAGCACTCATGAGAGGGCTCTCCCCTCTACTTTCCCAAAGATATCGGAGACCCAGGAGCCATGAAATTTCGTACGTCAACGTTGCTGCCGTCCCTTCTTCTGCTCGCCGGCGTGGCCTGCACAATGGCCGTCGCAGCGACAGACCCGGCGCCTTACAAAGTAACCGAGGGCTACAAGGTGGACCCGGAAACCATGAAGGGATTTCGCGCCTGGCGCTCCGCCGCCTGCGATCGCTGCCACGGTCCCAACCAGGAAGGCATGGTCGGCCCTTCTCTCATCAACAGCCTGAAGACGCTGAAGAAGGAAGAGTTCATCAAGATCGTGCGAGACGGAAAGCTCGACAAGGGCATGCAGAGCTTCGGCAACAACCCCGCGGTGATGGACAACATCAACCAGCTCTACGCCTACCTCAAGGGCCGATCCGACGGCGCGATCACCCGCGCCAGAGTGGAAGAAAACAAATGACCGTCCGGCAGCCCGCTGGCAGGCCCCGGCCCATCGGCGCCCGCCTGCGCGCGGGCGTCGTGGGCGCGGCATGCTGTTGCGCGCTGATTCCCGCCGTGGCCCAGGACACGCCGGCGCGCAAGGCGCTGCGCGTGTGCCAGGATCCGAACAACATGCCCTTCTCCAACACCAAGGGCGAGGGCATCGAGAACCGCATTGCCGAGCTGTTCGGCAAGGCGCTCGGACTTCCGGTGACCTACTACTCGTTCCCGCAGCGGCTGGCCTTCTTCCGCAACACGCTGCGCTTCAAGCTGCCGGGACAGGACTACCCCTGCGACATCGTGATGGGCGTGCCGGTCGGCCTCGACGAGGTCTCCGTCACCAAGCCCTACTACCGCTCGACCTATGCCCTGGTTTTCCCCAAGGGCAAGGGAATGGACCACGTTGCCTCTGCCGAGGATTTCCTCAAGCTCGATCCGGCCAAGCTGAAGGCGCTGCGCATCGGCATCTACGACCGCTCGCCGGCCTCGCAATGGCTCAACCGGCACGGACTGCTCGAACAAGGCGTGCCTTACAAGCTCATGAGCGCCGACCCGGCGCAGTATCCGGGCGAGATCGTCGAGCGGGACCTGGCCGAGGGCAAGCTCGACGCCGTCGTCGTCTGGGGTCCGATCGCCGGCTTCTTTGCCCAGCGCGTCAAGACGCCGGCCCTGGTCGTGGTGCCGCTGAAATCCGAAAAGGGAATCCGGCTCGACTACCAGATGGCCATGGGCGTGCGCTACGGCGAACGCGAATGGAAGCAGCAGGTCGAGGGGCTGATCGAATCCAAGGCGCCCGAGATCCAGGCGATCCTCAAGGAATACGGGGTCCCGCTGGTCGATGCATCGTTCGGGGCGCCCAATAACTAGAGCCTGAACAGGCTCCAAGCCGACTTCCATGCGCTTCGCCGTCGCCGCCTCGCTTTGCGCCTTGCTCGTCTCGCCACTGGCCTCCCGGGCCGAGGGCGAGAAGCCCGACTTCTCGGTCGCGGAGCGCCTGCTGTTCATGACCCCGCAGCTGCAGAGCGTGCAGGCGCCGACCCTGCTGCGCTACACCTTCAGCAAGGCAGGCAGCCTCGAAGAGGGTTTTGTCGACAGCGTCACGGTGGGCCTGAGCGCCAAGGCCGACGGCAGCTGCTGCGATGCCAAGGGCGCATTCCTGAGCGGAGAGCGCAAGCTGCAGGTGCCCGATGTGCCGGCAGCCGCCGGCAACCCCGTCATCCTCTACTTCCTCGAGCATGACGTGCGCGAGATGAAGCGCCTCACCGGGGGCTCCGAGAATCATTTCCGCAAGCGCCTGCGCATGGCGGTCTACCAGGGTGCCGAAGTGCGCGACGCGACGATGCGCTACCAGGGGCGCACGGTCAAGGGCAAGGAGATCGTGTTCAGCCCGTTCCTGGACGATCCGAACCGGCCGAGGTACGAAAAATTCGCGAAGAAGAACTATCGCTTCCTGCTCTCGGCCGCAGTGCCCGGGGGCGTCTATGGCATCCGGACGCAGATCCAGGGCGAAGGCCTGGCCGCCAAGCCCCTCCTCGTCGAGGAACTCCTCATCGAGGGTGCCAAGGCGCCGGCGCGCTAGCGCCACTTTTTCGAAAACCGGCGAACCTCATGAAGAAAACCCTCCGCCTTCTCTGTTTTCTCGGCCTGCCGATGGCCGCGCATGGCGCCGCGCTCGCGAACGATTTCCCTACCGTGGACCGAGTGCTCTACGTGCAGGAATGCATGGCCGCACATCCCGGCACCAGTACCTTCGAGATGATCAACAAGTGCTCGTGCGCGCTCGACGCGCTCGCCAAGGAGGTGAAATACGCGGACTACGTGCAGCTGAGCACCGCGAGCAAGGCCACCACCATCGGCGGCGAGCGCGGCGGCTACATCCGCGATTCGGAAAAGCTGCAGGCCGACATCAAGCGCTACCGCGCGCTCCAGGCCAAGGTGAAAAAGGGCTGCTTCATCGGCCCGGCCAACGGACGCTGAACGGCGCCCGAAAAGCGCACAGCCATGACGGGCACCGCAACACCTGTGCGCCACGGATGGATCGCTGCCTTGATGCTGTGCACTTCGGCCTGGTCCTCGCCCTTCGCCTACATCACCAACCAGGGAAGCCATGACGTGTCCGTCATCGACCTCGCCTCGCAGCAGGTCGTGGCCACCGTCGCCGTCGGCCGGTCGCCGGCCGGCGTGGTGGCGTCCGACCGTGCGGGCCGCGCCTTCGTGTCCAACCCCGACAGCAAGACCATTTCGGTCATCGACATGCGCCAACAGAAGGTCGTGAACACGCTGGCTGCGGGAGACGGCCCGGTGGGCCTCGACATCTCGGGCGATGGCCGGCACCTGTACGTCGCCGACTGGTACGGTGCCCGGCTGCTGGTGTTCGACGCGCGCGGCAGCGGCGCCGCGCCGCCCCTGGCCTCGATTCCAGTGGGCCGGGCGCCCGCCGGCGTGGCCGCGCACACCGACAGCGCCACCGTGTTCGTGGCCGAGCGCGACGACGACAGCGTGGCCGTGATCGACACGGCCAAGCGGCGAGTGCTGGCGCGCGTGCGTGTCGGCAGCCACCCCTTCGCGCTGCTCTACGACGCGCCGCGCGCACGGCTCTACGCGCTCAACGTGCAGAGCGACGACCTCTCCGTGATCGACATGCGCGACACGCGGCGGCCGGCCGTCATCGCGACCGTGAAGGTCGGCAAGTCCCCGTACGGCGCGGCACTGGCGCAAGGCGGTGCGCTGCTGTTCGTGACCAACCAGCGCGACGACACCGTCAGCGTGGTCGACGCCGATTCGCTGCGGGTGCTGCGCACCCTCCCCGGCTTCGCCTATCCCGAGGGCATCGCCGCGCACGCAGACCGCGTCTACGTCGTGAACTGGATGGACGACAACGTGCAGGTGCTGGATGCCGGCAGCGGACGCAAGCTCAAGACCATCGCCACAGGGCAGAACAGCCGCGCGTTCGGCGCCTTCATCGGCGCGCCGATCGATCCCTGAGGATTATCAGAGCGACCCTTTTCTCAACCCATCGCAGAACATCCATGCTGACACACGCTCCCGGCCGACGGGCTCTCTCGATCCTCGCCGCGTCCCTGCTTCTTGCCGCATCGGCCTCCAGCCTGGCCCACGGCCCGACGCGCCAGAAGGTGACCGAAAAAGTCACCGTCGAGGCGCCGGCCGACGCCGTCTGGGCCAAGATCAAGAACTTCAACGCGCTGAAGGACTGGCATCCGGCCGTGGCGGAAAGCACCGCCGACAAGGGCAACACCGAAGGCTCGGTGAGAACCCTCAAGCTCAAGGATGGCGGCACGCTCGTCGAGGCGCTCGAAAGCTACGACGACGCGCAGAAGAAGTACAGCTACCGCGCCAAGGACGGCGGTGCGCTGCCGGTGACGAACTACACCTCCACGCTCTCCGTCGTCGCCGATGGCGGCAAGTCCGTCGTGGAGTGGCGCGGCGCCTTCTATCGCGGCTTTCCGAACAACAACCCGCCGCCGGAACTCAACGACGAGGCTGCGCTGAAGGCCGTCACCGGCGTCTACCGCAGCGGACTCGGCAACCTGAAGAAGCTGATGGAATCCAAATAGCGGGCCCGCTCGGAACCAGCACCATGGGCTTTCAAGAACAACTCGAAGACTGGCGCCATCTCGCGCTGCGCGTCGAGGACGAGGTCGCGAAGGCGGTGATCGGGCAGACGCAGACGATCCGCCTCATCAACGTCGCGCTGTTCGCGCGCGGCCACGTGCTGCTCGAAGGCGATGTCGGCGTCGGCAAGACCACGGTGCTGCGCGCCTTCTCGCGCGCCATCGGCGGCGATTTCGAGCGCGTCGAGGGCACGGTCGACCTGATGCCGGGCGACCTGGTCTATCACACCTACGTCGATGCCCAAGGACGCCCGCGCATCGATCCGGGACCTCTGCTGCGCCACGGCGAACGGCTGGTCACCTTCTTCTTCAACGAGATCAACCGGGCCCGGCCGCAGGTCCAGTCGCTGCTGCTGCGTGCGATGGCCGAGCGCACCGTCTCCGCCTTCGACCGCGAGTACAGCTTTCCGCACATGACGGTCTTCGCCGATCGCAACAAGGTCGAGCGCGAAGAGACTTTCGAGCTGGCGTCGGCGGCGCGCGACCGCTTCATGTTAGAGCTGAACATGCCCAAGCCCGCCGACCGCAGCATTCGCCAGTCGCTGGTGTTCGACACCGCATTCCACGACACCGAAGGCCTGATCGACAAGGTGGCGCCGGCCATCCTGCCCTGGGACCGGCTCAACGCCATCGGCGCGCAGGTGCAGCGCACGGTGCGCGCCAGCCAGACCATCGAGCGCTATGTGCTCGACCTGTGGGAGGCCAGCGAGACGCCGCAAAAGTTCGGCATCCGGCTCGACGGCGTGGACATGGATCGCCTGATCCTCGCCGGCGCCAGCCCGCGCGGCATGAGTGCGCTGCTGCGCGCGGCGCGCACCGTGGCCTGGCTCGAGGGGCGCACGCACCTGGAGCCCGCCGATCTGACGGCTGTGCTGCCTTCTGTGCTCGGGCACCGGATCTTCTTCACGCCGGTCTACGAGCTGCGCCGGGCCGAGCTGTCGGAGGCGCTGGTGATGCAGATCATGGACAAGATCGCCGCGCCTTGAAACATCGAGGCAGCGATGGACCGCGTCGACGAATTCCACTATCGGCTGCCGCTTCGCTTCGGCGGTTGGCGCCCGGGTGCGCAGCGCGGCCTGAGCCAGGGCAGCGCACAGGAATTCGCCGCGCACCGGCGGCTCTTCGACCATCCCGATCCGCGGCGCATCGACCTGCGCGCCAGCGTTCGCGACGGCCGCGGCGACTGGCTGGTGCGCATCCACCGGCTGCGCGTGGCGATCCCCGTGCATCTGGTGGTGGATGTCTCGGCCTCGATGCATTTCGGTGCCGACAGGCGCAAGCTCGACGTGGTGGCCGATCTCGCCGAGGCATTGGGCTACAGCGCATTCCGCACCGGCGACTCGGTGGGCCTGCTGGCTTTCGACCAGCGCGAGCGCGACGATCTGTTCGTGCCCGCGCGCCACAGCCGCGGCAACGGCAGCCTGATGGCGCGCATGCTGCGCGACTGCCGTGCGGCACCGGGCATGGTGCCGCACGGCAGCGCGCTCGACGGCCTGCGGCGCACGACCGAACGCCTGGTCGGCCGCGGCGGCCTGGTGTTTCTCGCCTCCGATTTCCATTGGCCGGTCACTGCCCTCGGTGAGCTGCTCGATCAGCTGGCGCCGGCCTGCGTCGTCCCGGTGGTGGCCTGGGACCCGGCCGAGACCGAGCCACCGCACGAGCGCGCGCTGGTTGCCCTCAGCGATGCCGAAACGGGCGTGCGGCGCAGCCTGTGGATGCGCGAGTCGCTGCGCACGCGATGGCGCGAGGCTGTCGCAACACGGCGCGCCGAACTCAGGACCTTGTTCGACGCGCACGGCATGCCGCCCTTCCATCTGCACGGCCGCTTCGACGCCGAGGCCCTCACACGCTACTTCATGGAGACGGCGGCATGAAGGCCATCCGGGCGGCGGTGATGGCGGTGGCGCTAGGCGCCAGTACCGGTGTTGCGCTGAGTGCCGACCCGGTCGCCGCCACGGTCGAACAGCCGCGCAGCTTCGGCCATGTGCTGGGCGACGTCCTGACGCAGCGCGTGCTGCTCGAGCATGCGGGCCGCCCCCTCCAGCCCGGCGCCCTACCGGCCGCAGCACGGATCGACCTCTGGCTGGAGCGCAGGCCTCCGCGGATCGAAACCGATGCGCAGGGACGGCGCTGGCTGGCCATCGACTACCAGCTCGTCAACGCGCCGCGCGCGCTGAGCGCCATTGCGCTGCCGGCAATGAGCATCGCCACTGCCTCTGGCCCGACGCTCGCGCTGCCCGCGTGGCCAGTCAGCATCGCGCCGCTGACGCCGCCGGACGTGTTCGGCCAGGGCGATCTGCAGCCGCTGCGCCCTGACCGCCCGGTCGCTGCGCTTCCGACCGATGCCATCGAGCGGCAGATGAGGCTTTCGCTCGCCACCTTGCTGGGCGTGCTGCTGGCTTGGTTCGCCTGGTGGGCCTGGCGCAACGCGCGGGAAGCGCGGCACCTTCCTTTCGCGCAGGCCTGGCGCGAACTCAAGCGCATCGGCGACCCGGGGAGCGCGCAAGCCTGGCGCGTCGTGCATCGCGCACTGAACACCAGTGCCGGGCACGTGGTCCACGGCGCCGGCCTGCCGCGGCTGCTGGCCGAGGCGCCCTATCTGCGCCCGCTCCAGGCGCGGCTCGAGGACTTCTACCGCGAATCCACGAGGCGCTTCTTCGCCGGCGACGCTGCCGCAGCAGAGAGCGATTCCCCCTACCCGCTCAGACCGCTGTGCCGGGCCCTGCGCGATGCGGAGAAGCGCCACCGGCGCTAGGCGAACCATGCGCTTCGACTTCGCCCAGCTCTGGATGCTCGTTCTGCTGCCGCTCGCGCTGCTGCCGCTGCTGCGCCGGCGCAGCGATACGCTGGACTTCCCGTACCTGGCCTGGCTGCCGGCCGACCGCATCGGCCGCATCGCGGGTTTCCTCTGGCGCGGCTTCGCGGTCGCAGCCATCGCGCTGACCGTGCTCGGACTCGCCGGTCCCGGGCAGTCGGGCGCCCAGGTGCAGCGCACCGGCCGAGGCGCCGAGGTGCTGATCCTGATGGACCGCAGCAGCAGCATGGATGCGACGGTTCACACCAACGGCCTGCAAACGGCGGGCCGCATGTCGCAGGAGCCCAAAGCCAAGGTCGTGCGTGACCTGCTGAGCGACTTCGTCGCGAAGCGGCCCGACAACCGCTTCGCCTTCATGACCTTCAGCACGGTGCCGATCGCCGTCGTGCCCTTCACGCAGAAGACGGACACGGTACAGGCCGCGCTCGCCGCCAGCGCCATCGGGCGCGGCCTGCCCGAAACCCGCATGGGTGTCGCGCTCCTGGCCGCCATCGAGGAATTCGAAAACCGCAGCTACTCGGGAAGCCGCGTGATCCTGATCGTCTCCGACGGCGGCGCCCAGCTCGACGAGGCCACGCGCCAACGCGTCCAGGCAGGCCTCGCGCGCGAGAAGATCGGCCTGTACTGGATCTACGTGCGCAGCGGCCCGAACTCTCCCAACCTCAACACCGGGACGGCATCGGCCTACGGCCTCGGCGAAGAACTGGCGCTGCACCAATTCTTCAAGACGCTGAGCACGCCCTACCGGCTGTACCAGGTGGACGACTCCAACGCCATGGCTGCGGCGATGGCCGAGATCGACCGGCAGCAGAACTTCCCGCTGACCATCCACGAGCGGGTACCGCGGCGCGACCACGGTGGCGCCTTCTACCTTGCAGCGATGCTGTGCTGCGCCGGCCTGCTCGCCTGCCGCGCGCTGCAGCTTCAAAGCTGGCGGGCAAGCCCATGAAGCGACGCACGGTTCATCTGGTCTTCGGCGTTCTGAGCCTGTGCTGCGCGGGCGCGGCGCTGGAGCGGGGCTTGCGTTTGCGACAGACGACGGGCCTCAATGCCGAGATCGCCCGCATCGCCGATGCGCCTGCCGGCAAGGATGCGACGGGGATTCCTCTCCGGTCTGCGCGCGAGCTGCAGCTGGCGCAGGCGCTGGCCCTCTCGAAGGCCGGCAATCACGACGCCGCGCTCAAAGGCTATGCGGGCCTGCTCCAGAATGGCGAACGCGACCTCATCGCGCAGCAGGCGCTCTTCAATCTCGGCAACATGTACCTGCGGCAAGGCCTTGCGCAGCAGACTGGCGCCGTGCCGCTGTTCGAACTGGGCAAGCAGCGATTGCGCGACCTGCTGCGCGCGGCGCCGCAGGACTGGGATGCGCGCTACAACCTGGAGCGCGCGCTGCGCCTGGCGCCGGAAGAGCAGGAAGCCTTCTCCGCCGAGCAACAGCAGTCGGTCGAGCAGCGCCGGGTCCGGGTTCCCGGATTCGTCGCCGGGGACTTGCCGTGAACGCCGCCTGGCGGCGCATCGGCAGCAGCGGCAGCTGGCCGCTGTTGGCGGCCTTGCTGTTGCTCGCACTGGCGGTCTGGCCGCCGCGTGTGCAGCTGCAGCGCCCGGTGTTCGAGTGGCAGGTCAGCTTCGACATCACGCAGAGCATGAACGTCGAGGACGTCGAACTCAACCATGCTGCGGTCAGTCGGCTGACGCTGGCGCGCGCAGCCATGCGCGATGTGCTGGGTGCGTTGCCGTGCGGTTCCAAGGTGGGCTGGAGCGTCTTCGCGGACTACCGCTCGCTGGTGATCCTCGCGCCGATCGAGGTCTGCAGCCACTACGAAGAGCTGCTGGCCTCGCTCGAACGCATCGATGCCCGCATGCGCTGGGCCAACGCCAGCAACGTCGGCAAGGGGGTGACCTGGGCCGTGCGCGGCGCCAGGAGCATCGGCCCGCACACCAGCTTCGTCTTCATCAGCGACGGGCAGGAGTCGCCGCCGCTGCGGGCCAACGAAACACCGCCGATGGTCGACGTCACGCCCGGCGAAGTGCAGGGCTGGCTCGTCGGCGTCGGCGGCGACGTGCCGGTGCCGATTCCAAAGACCGGCAGCAGCGGCGAGCCCGCCGGCTACTGGAAGCCGGAGGACGTGGTGCAGGGCTCCGCCATCGGCGGCACGCAGAACCACGAGCATCTTTCCGAGCTGCGCCAGGACCATCTGCAAGCGCTGGCCAAGCTCGTCGGCGTGAACTACCTGCGCCTCAATACGCCGGACGCGCTGAGGACGGCCATGCTGGACCGCCGCTTCGCACAGAGCCAGGCGGCAGACATTGACCTTCGCTGGATCCCGGCCGTGCTCGCCTTGCTGCTGCTGGCCTGGCGATTCGCGCCGGATCTCGGGCTGCTGCGTGGCTGGCAGCCAATGCGGCTACGCGTCCGCCAAGATCATTCAGTTCGAACGAGAGCTGCGGGCTCGGCATGAAATGGAACTCACGTTGACCCTCGTTGGCGAAGGAGGTCCGCTGCTTAGTCCCTGCTGCACGCTCCGCCGCAAGGCGTTCCACCGGGCGCCCTCAGTGTTGTCACCTACCGGGATGGAGCCTGTTGCGTGTGAGCGGTTCAGTGTCATCTGCGGTCACAGCCTTGGTGTTTGTGAATGCCTTGCTGTGGCGCACGTTGATCGCCATGGCGTTCTCGCACCGGAAAATTCAGGTGGCTTACATCCGAAACCGCCGCTTGCTGAATCGGGTCACCGGTGCGCTCGCGGTGCTCTTGCCTCTGGGCTCGAATCTTCGCCCTGCCCTCGGGCAACTTGGCGATGTCGCTGGGCCGCGCCGCGATGTGCCATTGCAGGTCGTCGCGTTTGACGCGGCCTTGCGCTCCGCGATAGCCGGAGTCGGCCCATTCAGCTTCTTCCTTACCGTGCAGCAGATCGGCTACCTGCTCAACGTCTGCCTCATTGGCTGGCGGGCGAACTGGCCTCTGCTTCGGCGAAAGGGAAATCGCCGTCCGGGTTGAACGGGGGTTTGGCAGAAGTCAAACAAATTAGCATTGACTTATTAATTAGCATTCGCTAATATAAATCCCATGATGCAAACCGCCCCCCTCGACACCGTCATGCGCACGCTTGCCGACCCCACCCGGCGGGCCGTCTTCGAGCGGATCGCGCACGCGCACGAAATCAGCGTGGTGGAGTTGACCCAGGGCAGCGGCGTGACGCAGTCCGCCATTTCGCAGCACCTGGGCTCGCTCAAGCGGGCGGGCCTGGTGGTGGACCGCGCGCAGGGCCGCAACGTCTTCTATCGCGCCGACCCCAAAGGTCTGGCGCCGCTCGCCGACTGGATGGGCCACTACGGCGTGTTCTGGCGCAAGCGCTTTGCCGACCTCCGAACCCTCTTGAAAGAAATCGACCCATGAACGACGCCGCCTTGAAATCCGCCACGCAAGACATCGTGGTCGACGAAGTGTTTCCCCACGCGCCCGAGACCATCTGGAAGATCTTGACCACAGGCACGCTGATCGCACGCTGGCTGATGGAGCCGCGCGGCTTCGCGCCCGTGCAGGGCACGCGCTTCACATACCAGACCAAGCCGGCCGGCGCGTGGGACGGCACCATCCACTGCGAAGTGCTGGAGGTCGTCCCGAACGAGCGCTTCGTCTACGCCTGGAAGGGCGGCCATGAGAGCAACAACGGCTACGGTTCGCGGCTGGACACGCTCGTCACCTTCACGCTGGCCAAGGTCCCGGAAGGCACGCGATTGAAGCTCGTGCATTCAGGCTTCGTGACGCCCACCAACGACATCGCGTTCCAGAACTTGCGCGATGGCTGGCGCAAGGTCGTCCCCAACCTGAGCAACTTCGCTAACGGGCCGCACTGACGCGCGACCGCAAACACCACCTTAAGACAGGAGAAAGAACATGAGTGACGCCTATACCGGCGGATGCGCCTGCGGCGCGATCCGCTACGAGATCCCCGGCGACCCGCTGGTGATGATCCACTGCCAGTGCCGCGACTGCCAGCGCATGAGCGGCAGCGGCCACGGCTCTTATCTGACCTTCGCCGGCGCCGGCGTGAAACTCACGGGCGATGCAACGCAATGGGACATGGTTGCCGACAGCGGCAACTTGAAGACCCGCGGCTTCTGCCCCCGATGCGGCTCACCGGTCTACCTGGGGTTCGCGGCCATGCCGCAGATCTTCACCGTGCACGCGGCAAGCCTGGACGACCCGAGCCGCTACAAGCCGCAGCTGGTGGCCTACCGCATGCGCGCCCTGGCGTGGGACCACCTCGACCCCGAACTGCTGGCATTCGACAAGATGCCGCCGGGATGAGCGAAGTCGGCGGGACTCGCCAGCATTCGGCGCTCGGGCATGTCGGTCCGATGCAGCTCGAGAACTATCAAGATACTTAGGCCGGCGTCCACAGAACGGGCGGCAGCGCGCGCTAGCTCTGGTCTCGGTGAACTACACGTTTTGCCTGTCCCTGGTGAGGTCGTCCCAGCTACCCTTCAAAGACGTTGACGTTGCAATCAACAGCGTCATAGCATCTGGCAGGCACTGCGCCCAGCCGTGCGAAGGAACTGCCGATGAACACCACTTCTTCGAGCTTCGTCGCCGCCGAAGGCGATGGCTACGAACAGCTAATGGGCCGTTGGAGCCGGCGCCTCGCGCTGCCTTTCCTGGACTTCGTCGGAACCGCGGACGGCGACCGCGTACTCGATGTCGGCTGCGGCACAGGCCATCTGGCCTTTGCGGTGGCCCGCCGCACCGGCGCTGGCGAAGTGCGGGGCGTGGACATCGCTGAGCCCTATGTCGAACATGCCAGGCGCCACAACCAAGATGCGCGCATCGTCTTCAATGTGGCCGACGCCTGTGCGCTGCCCTTCCCGGAGCAGAGCTTCGACCGCGTTCTCTCGCTCCTGGTCTTGCACTTCGTTCCGGAGGCGGGTAAGGCCATTGCCGAGATGCGGCGCGTCGCCAAGCCTGGAAGTATCGTCGGTGCGGCTGTATGGGACGCGCGTGGCGGCTGGGTCGCCAACCGCTTGTTCTTCGACACGGCCGCTGCACTCGACCTGGAAGCGAGGGCGCGCCGCGCCCGCAACTACACACGGCCGATGACGCGGCCCGGCGAACTGGCCCGGGCGTGGGGCGACGCCGGCTTCAAGAATGTGGTTGAGACGACACTCTCCATCCGAATGGAGTTCGCTTCGTTCGCGGACTACTGGGCGCCCTTCGAGGGCAAGGACGGTCCTGGCGCAGAATACGTCGCCACGCTTGGCCAGGTCGAGCGCGCTCGGCTGCGCGACGCTGTCGAGGCAGCCTATCTCGACGGCGAAGCAGATGGCCGACGCTCCTACGCAGCGCTCGCTTGGGCCGTCAAGGGCACGGCTCCTGCGTAGAGCGCGTCTCTTCGACGGCAGACCCTGCCAATGGACAAAAGCGGAGGCCTGCTATCAACTTGCAGGACCCATGCACGGAAGCGTACGCGAAAGAGGCATTGAGACAGTCCTTTCGTCACCTCTTCGCGTCGTCATAGCAGTCAAGTTCGCATATTCAAACTGCGCTGCGCAGCCAGTTCAAAGTGGCCTGGCAGATCTGCGCATAAGCCTGGGCCGGCCGCGACGCCCCTGCCCCCTCCAACGTTGGTCGCGGGTCGACAGCGGCGAAAGAAAGCGGCCCGCGACATGCCGCACGCCCTCACGCACCCAGCGTGACGGGTGCGGCGAGGCGGCGCGAATTGGCGGGATCGCGAAACACCAGCGGATGTTCGACCGGGCCGGCCGGGTCGCGCGCGGCCGCGCGCTGCACCGCCTCCACCACCCGGTGGTGGTCGGGGCTCTTCGCGCACACCGGATCGGCGGCGGCCGCGTCGTTGGCCAGCAGGTAGGCCTGGCAGCGGCAGCCGCCCAGGTCCTGTTCGCGCATATCGCAGCTCGCGCAGGGCTCCTTCATCCAGCCGGTGCCGCGGTAGCGGTTGAAGCCCTCCGAATCGAACCAGATCTCGCGCAGGCTGTGCGCCTTCACGTTCGGAAACTCGAGGCCCGGCAGCATCTTGGCGGTGTGGCATGGCAGCGCCGTGCCGTCCGGTGCCACGGTGAGGAACATGCTGCCCCAGCCGTTGACGCACTTCTTGGCGCGCCCCTCGTGGTAGTCGGGCGCGACGAAGAAGATGCGCATGCGCTCGCCCAGCCGGGCGCGCCAGGCATCGGTCACCTCTTCGGCGTGGCGCAGTTGTTCATGCGTGGGCAGCAGCTGGTCGCGGTTCAAGAAGGCCCACGAGTAGTACTGGGTGTTCGCGAGTTCGAGGTACTCGGCGCCCATCTCGTGCGCCATCTCGATGATGCGGTCGATGTGGTCGATGTTCATGCGGTGGATCACCACGTTCAGCACCATCGGCCAGCCCTGGTCCTTGATGATCTTCGCCACCCGGTTCTTCAACTCGAAGGTCTTGGTGTGCGAGAGGAAGTCGTTCATCTCGCGCGTGGAATCCTGGAACGACAACTGCACGTGGTCGAGCCCCGCGGCCTTCAACGCGGCGGCGCGATCCGCGCTCAGGCCCACGCCGGAGGTCAGCAGATTGGTGTAGTAGCCCAGCCGCTTGGCCTCGGCGACGATGATCTCCAGGTCGTCGCGCAAGAGCGGCTCGCCGCCCGAGAGGCCGCACTGCACGGCGCCGAGCTCCCGGCCCTCGCGCAGCACCCGCAGCCAGTCCTCGGTGCCGAGCTCGCTGTCCTGCTGCGCGAAATCGACCGGGTTGAAGCAGAACACGCAATGCAGCGGGCAGCGGTAGGTCAGCTCGGCCAGCAGCCAGAGCGGCGGCCCGGGGCGTGGCGGCTGCGTCATGCGTCCCACCGCAGCCAGTTCTGCTGCGCCGCCATCTCGACGAAGCCCCGCACTTCGGGCTCGAGCCCGGTGGTGTCGAAGGCCTGCTCCAGGTCGGCCACGATCGCGGCGATGCTGCTTTCGCCGTCGCAGCGCTTCATGATCTCGCCCGCGCTGCCGTTGAGCCGCACCATGCCCTCGGGATAGAGCAGCACGTGGCAGTCCTGCACCGGCTCCCATTGCAGGCGAAAGCCGGGACCGACGCGGGGCCTGCTCTCGGGGGTCAACACTTTCTTGTTCTCGCTCATGCGCTGTTCACGCCGTAGCGCGTCGCCATCGCATCGTTCATGGCCCACAGGATGTCGAGCTTGAACTGCAGCACCTCCAGCGCGCGCTCCTGCAGCGCCCGGGTGTCGAAGTGATCGAGCGTGATCGCCAGGCCCTGCTCGACGTCGCGCCGCGCCTGGCTCACGCGGTTGCGGAAGTAGTCCAGCCCGGCCGGCTCGATCCATGCATAGTGCGCCGGCCAGGTGGCCAGGCGCTGCTTGTGAATCTCGGGCGCGAAGAGTTCGGTGAGCGAGGAGCACACCGCCTCCTGCCACGGCGCGCGGCGCGCGAAGTTCACGTAAGCATCCACCGCAAAGCGCACGGCGGGCACCACGTGGCGCAGGTCGCGCACCTCCTCGCGTGCCAGTCCGACGGCCTCCGCGAGCCGCAGCCAGGCCTCGATGCCGCCCTCATCCTTCACGCCGCCGAGTTCGAAGCCATCATGGTCGAGGATGCGCTGCACCCAGCCGCGGCGCACTTCCTGGTCGGGGCAGTTCGAGAGCACCGCCGCGTCCTTGATCGGGATCGCGATCTGGTAGTAGAAGCGGTTCGCCACCCAGCCGCGGACCTGCTCGGGCGTGGCCCGGCCGCTGTTGAGCATCACGTTGAACGGATGATGGATGTGGTAGCTGCGGCCGCGCTCGCGCAGCCGGACTTCGAATTCCTCGCGACTCCATGCCGGCGCGCTTTTCTCGCTGTCGGGGGCCGGACGAACCGGGTCTTGAATCCTGTCGGCATGCATGGTGTGTGTGGGGCTCCGCGCTCTCAGAGCTGGATCGTCATCCCGTCCTCGCAGGCCTCGATGCCCGCGCGCCGCAGCGCGGCATGCTCATCGGAGTCCTCATCGAGGATGGGATTGGTGTTGTTGATGTGGATCAGCATGCGCCGCGTGGTCGCGGGCAGCCGCGCGAGCCATTCGATCATGCCGCCCTCGCCCGACTGCGGAAGATGGCCGATCTCGCGCGCCCGCTTGGCGCCGACGCCCAGGCGAATCATCTCGTCGTCGGTCCAGAAGGTGCCGTCCACCATGACGACGTCGGCATTCGCCATGGCGTCGAACACCGGCGGCGTGATGGCGCCCAGGCCCGGCGCGTAGAACACGCTCCTGCCGCTCTTGCGGTCGCGAATCGTGACGCCGATGTTGTCGCCGGCAACCGGATGCTCGCGGTGCGGCGAATACGGCGCCGCCTTGCCGCTCAGCGCCAGCGCGCGAAAAACCAGATCGGGCACGCCGGGCACCTCGAAGGCGCCGCCGTCGATCGCGATCGGGTTTCGCGCCACGCCGCAGTAGTGCGACAGCACGCGCAGCACCGGATTGCCCTGGCTCAGGTCTTCCACCACCGGGTCGGTGCACCACAGCGGAAGCGGCGTGCCGCGCTCGCGCAGCATGAAAAGTCCCGTGGCATGGTCGACCTGCCCGTCGATCAGCACCACGCCGGCGATGGCGCTGTCGCGCAGCTTGCGCGCCGGCTGCAGCACCGGATTGCTGCGGATCTGCTCCAGGATATCGGGCGAGGCATTGAACAGGACGCCGTCGTCGCCCTCGTCGGGCCGCACGAAGATCGAGGACTGCGTGCGCGGCTTGGCGCGCACCGTGCCTGCGCGCACGCCTGCGCAATTGGGGCAGTTGCAGTTCCATTGAGGAAAGCCACCGCCGGCGGCCGAGCCCAGAACAGTGATGCGCATCGAAGAAGAGAAAAAAAGGGGGCGAAACAACCCGCCCCGGGAGTGCCGGGGCGGGTTGTCACGAGGCGCGCAACTCAGCGGGCGCTGACGTACATCGTGATCTCGAAGCCGAAGCGAAGATCAGTGGCCGTCGGGGTTTCCCATTTCATGTGTGTGTCTCCTGGAAGCGTTGCACGGCGCCGGTCGGCCGCCGCGGGGATCCGTGGTGTCCCTTGCGCATCTTGGACTGCGGGGCCGCCGCGCTCCAGCCATGAAATCATGAATCGCACTTCATGATTTTCATGAATAGCGGCAAAGGGGCCGGCGCTTACCATGGCCCCGTGCTCCCTTCTGGCCTGTACCCCGAATCGCCGCCCCTGCGCACCCATGCACTGGCGGTGCCGCACGGCCATGTGCTGCATGTGGAGGAAAGCGGCGATCCGGCGGGCATTTGCGCGCTCGTGCTGCACGGCGGGCCCGGTTCGGGCAGCTCGCCGCTCTTGCGCCGCTTCTTCGATCCGTCGCGCTTTCGCGTAATCAGCGTCGACCAGCGCGGCGCCGGGATGAGCCGTCCGCGCGGCGCGACCGCGCACAACCGCACGGCCGAGCTGCTGCGAGACCTGCGCATGGTGCGCGAGCAGCTCGAGGTGCCGCGCTGGCTGGTGGCCGGCGGCTCCTGGGGAGCCACGCTGGCGCTCGCCTATGCGGGCTTCGAGCCGCAGGCGGTGGCGGCCCTGCTGCTGCGCTCGGTGTTCCTCCCCACGACCGAGGAGATCGAGGCCTTCTTCCAGGACACGCCGGGCCGCGCGCCCGCCGCCTGGGCGCGGTTCGCGGCGGTGGCGCCGGCCGATCAACGCCACGACATGCTGGGTTTTCTGGCCCGCGCCCTGCAGCAGGCGCCGACCGTCGACAACGCGGACCTGCACCGGCGACTCGCCCTCGCGTGGTGGCGCTGGGAGCAAACGCTGGCCGGCGGCGTGGCCGCGCCATCCGACGGGATCGAACCCGAGCTAGAAATGCTGGACGCGCTGGTGGACCGCTACCGCGTGCAGAGCCACTACCTGATCCACCGCTGCTGGCTCGACGCGCCCCCGCTGCTCGATCGCCTCGGCGCGCTGCCGCAGGTGCCTACCTTGCTGCTGCATTCCCGCGACGACCGCGTCTGCCGGGCGGACGCCGCGCTGGCCGTGCATGAGCGCCTCGTGCACGGCCAGCTTCGATGGGTCGACGGTGCGGGCCACGATCCGGCGCATCCGGCGATGGCCTCTGCGATGGTCGCCGCACTCGACAGCTACGCGCTGCACGGCCGCTTCGGCGCTAGGGCCTGTTAACGACATGACGCTGCGCCTGAAGATCAACCTGATCGTGAGCCTGCTGACCCTGTTGTTCGTCGCCGCCATGCTCGCCCTGCAGCTGCGCGCCATGCGCGAATCGGTGCAGGAGGAAGTGGTGGCGGCCAATCGCGTGGCTGCGCAGCTGCTGAACCGGACGGCGTGGCTCTACGCGGCCCAAGGCACGCCGGCAATGCTGGCTTTCCTGCAGGGCGTCGGCCGCGTGCGCTCCAACGACATCACACTGCTCGATGACGAGGAGCAAGTGCTGTACAGCTCGCCGACCTCGGTCTACAAGGCCGGCCGCGATGCGCCGCACTGGTTCGCCGGCCTCGTCTCGCCTGCGCCGACGCAAATGTCCATCGCCTTTCCCGGCGGCAAGCTGATCGTGCGTTCCAACGCCTCGCGCGCGGTGCTCGATGCCTGGGACAGTGCCGCGCTACTGATGCTCAGCGCGCTCGGCCTGCTGCTGATCGTCAATGCGCTCGTGTTCTGGCTCGTGGGACGCGCCACACGCCCGTTCGCGGACATCGTGGACGCGCTGAACCAGCTCGAGAGCGGGCGTTTCGATGTCGCGCTGCGCGCCCTGCCCGGGACCGAGGCGGCGGCCATCGGCGCCGCCTTCAACCGCATGGTCGGCATGCTGCAGCAGCACATCGAGACCGAGCGGCGGGCGGTGCGGGCGGAGAGCCGCTTGTCCGAAAGCCGCGAACTCGGCCGCTGGGTCGACCAGAAGATCGAACAGGAACGACGGCTGATCGCGCGCGAACTGCACGATGAGCTCGGGCAGTCGGTCACTGCGATGCGCAGCATGGCCTTGTCGATCGCCAAGCGCATGCAGGCACTCGATCCACAGGCAGAGCAGGCGGCGCGGGTGATCGCCGACGAATCGGCGCGTCTCTACACCGCGATGCACGGCATGATTCCGCGCCTGACCCCGCTGGTGCTCGACAAGTTCGGACTGGTGGCCGCGCTCGAGGATCTGGTCGAACGCACGCGAACGAGCCACAGCGAAGTACAGATCGAATGGCAGCTCGGGCTCGAACTCGACCGCGTGCCGATGGACACCGACGCGGCGCTCGTGCTGTACCGCGCCGCGCAGGAGGGCATCACCAACGCGCTGCGGCACGGACAGGCGCGCCGGATCGTGCTTGCCTTGCATCGCGACGAAGAAGCGGTGAAGCTCTCGCTCACCGACGACGGGCGCGGCCTGCCGGGCCCTGAAGCCACCCGGGAAACGGGCGCGGGCCACTATGGCCTGCGCTGGCTCGCCGAGCGCATCGAAAGCCTGGGTGGCGAATTGCACCTGGAACCCGCCGCGCCGAACGGTGCCCAACTGACGGTGCGCCTGCCCTTGCCGGCGGCCGTCGCGGAGAACCCATGACCCAAGCGACCCAAGCAATCCGAGTGATGCTCGTCGACGACCATGCGCTGGTGCGCATGGGCTTTCGCATGCTGCTGGCCGACGCGCAGATCGACGTCGTGACCGAAGCCGACACCGGCGAGCAGGCCTGCCAGGACTATCCGCAGGTGCGGCCCGACGTGGTGGTGATGGACCTGTCGATGCCCGGCATGGGCGGCCTTGAAGCCCTGCGGCGCCTGCTCGCCCACGATCCGAAGGCGCGCGTGCTCGCGCTGTCGGCGCACGAGGACACCGCTCACCCGCGCCGCGTGCTGCGCGCGGGTGCCCTCGGCTACCTGGCCAAACGCAGCGCGCCCGAGGCGCTGATCGCCGCGGTGAAAGCGGTGGCGCGCGGCGAACGCTACATCGACGCCCATACTGCGCAGGCGCTGGCGACAGCGCAGATCGAGGGCGACGCCAATCCGGCCGAATTGCTCAGCGAGCGCGAGTTCTCGGTCTTCATCCAGCTCGCGCGCGGCATGACCGTGGCGCAGATCGCCGCCACGCTGAACCTCTCGATCAGCACGGTCGGCTCGCACCTCTATCGCGTTAAGCAGAAGCTGGGCGCGAGCAACCAGGCGGAGCTGACCTGGGTCGCGCTGCGCTGGGGACTGATCCAGGTCTAGATAGCGCGCGGACGCCGCGCGTTCAAACCTCAGAAGGCGCTCGTGCTCTGCCCGAACCAGCATGTTCATTTTCTGATTGCCCGACGACGATGTCACGCCGTGACCGTTTTCATCGATAGGCGGAATACCAGCCTTGAGGCTCGAAGGTGAGCGTCGCGGATGCGGCTAGGGTAGGACGGCCTAGGGCCCAAAGCCGAAGTTCAGGTGGCCGCTTGACCAAGCTCGACAGGCCCTTCGGACATGCGAGACCACTCGGCCAGGTAGGCGTCCACCCATCAGCTCACGCGATCGGTCATGTGCCTATGGATTGAAGCTGACGCGCGTGGCGATCAGCACGCCATCGACGACCTGCTCGCCCTCGATGGTCACGCGCACCCCGTTGCCCAGGTTCGACGCGGCGCCGTTGACGAACACGAC
>NZ_FMZU01000010.1 GCF_900101545.1 Variovorax sp. CF079
ATGCCGCCGCAGCGCACGCGCACCTGCAGCTGGCCGAGGCCGAGTTCGGGGGTGTCGACTTCTTCGACGCGCAAATCGCCGGGGGCGTGGATGACAAGGGCTTCCATGCGACGCCCTATTTCTTGATCTCGACGGTCGCCAGCAGCGACTTGAAATAGGTCGATTGGCTGTTCATGAAGGCCTGGAACTGTTCGCCATCCATATAAGCCGGCTGCAGGTTGGCCTTGGTCAAGGCTTCGCGAAACGCGGGGTCCTCGGAGGTCTTGCGCGCCGCCTCGCGCAGGTACCGCACCACCTCGGGCGGCGTGCCCGCGGGCACGCCCAGGCCACGCCAGGTGCCCAGCACCAGGTCCACACCCTTCTCCTTGAAGGTCGCGACCTTGTCGTAGGGGGCCGCGAGCCGGCCTTCGGCCATGGACACCAGGACGCGGACCTTGCCGGCCGCCACGTGCGAACCGATCTCCGCCGGGCTCACGACGATCGCATCCACATGGCCGCCCGCCAGCGCGAGCACGCTCGGTGCGGCGCCCTGGTAGGGCACGTGGTTGAAGCGCACGCGCGTCTTCTGTTCGACGGCGGCGGCCGCGAGGTGCCAGATGGTGCCGGTGCCGGCGTTGCCCATCGACACGGCGCCGTCCTGCTTTCTCGCGGCGGCCAACAGGTCGTCGATCGACTGCCATGGCGAGTCGGCGCGCACGGCGATCAGGCCCGGATCGCCATTGAGCCGCGCAACGGCGATGAAGTCGGCGGTCGTGACCTTGGTCATCCCGAGGTGCGGAATGATCGCCAGCTCGGAGATCAGCACGCCGATCTTGTAGCCGTCGGCTGGTGCGCGCTGCACTTCCGTCATGCCGATGCCACCACCAGCACCTGGCTTGTTGGTGACGACGAAGGGTTGCGGCACGCTCTTCTTGGCAGCTTCGGCGAAGAGCCGGGCCATCACGTCCGTGCCTCCACCCGCCGACGAGGGCACGACGATCTCGATAGGCCGGCTCGGATAGTCCGCGGCCGGCGCGACAGGGGACCACAGCGTCGCCGCGATCGCGGCGATGGCGCCAAGAATGTTTCGGGTGTTCATGGTCTTCACTTTCCGGAACGAATGCGTTCCACCTCGGCCGTCATTTCCTTGCCCAGTTCGCCTGTCGTCTGGCGATGCTTGTCGATCACCGGCTTGAGCTTGTCGCGCATCCGTGCACGTTCCTGCGCCGAGACTTCGGTGATCACCATGCCCCGGCTCTTGAGCGTGTCGAGCGCCTTGGCATCCAGCTCGCGCGACACCTGGCGCTCGTAGCTCTTCACCTCGTTCGCCGCGTCCGTCAGCACCTTGCGCTCATCGGCCGACAACTGGTCCCAGAACTTCTTGCTCATCAGCACGAGCAGCGGCGAGTACGCATGGCGCGTGGTGGAGGCGTACTTCTGGACCTCGTAGAACTTGGTCACCTCGACGGAGATGAACGGGTTCTCCTGGCCGTCGACGGCCTTCTGCTCGAGGGCCGAATACAGTTCGGGGAAAGGCATCGGCACGGCGTTGGCGCCCATCGCATTGAAAGACTCGATGAACACCGGAATCTGCTGCACGCGGATCTTCAGTCCCTGGATGTCCTCGAGCTTCGCGATCGGCCGCTTGCTGTTGGTCAGGATGCGAAAGCCATGATCCCAGTAGGACAGGCCGACCAGCCCTTTGGCAGGCAGCTTGTCGAGCAGCTTCTTGCCGACCGGGCCGTCCAGTGCGGCGTCGACCTCCTTGAAGCTGTCGAACAGGAAGGGCGTGTCGAAGACGCCGAACTCCTTGTCCATGCCGGTCAGAAGGCCGGGCCCCATCATCGACATCTCGATGGTGCCGCCCTGCATCGCCGATGCCACCACGGCTTCACCACCGAGCGTGCCGCTGCCGTAGAGCTTCACGTTCAGTTTGCCGCCGCTCTTGCTCGCGACCATCTCGGCAAAGCGCTTGGCGCCGATCCCGTGCGCCGAGTCCGCCGTGTTGGCAAAAGCGAACTTGATGTTGCGCTCCTTGATGTCCTGCGCGAAGGCCATGCCCGCGGCGCCGACGCAGGCGCAGGCAACGGTCAATCCAACAACGACCGCGCGAATGCTTCGTTTCATCGACTGTCTCCTAATGGAATGTGTAGTTAGAGAACGCTTAGAGAACGGAAACCATGCCGCCATCGACGTAGATGATCTGGCCGCTGACGTAGTTGGAAGCGCTGGACGCCAGGAACACGGCCACGCCCACCAGTTCGTCGGGGCGGCCCCAGCGACCGGCCGGCGTGCGGCCCTTGACCCAGGCATCGAAGCTCGGGTTGTCGATCAAGGCCTGGTTCATGTCCGTCAGCATGTAGCCGGGCCCGATGGCGTTCGCCTGGATGTTGTGGCCGGCCCATTCAGCCGTCATGGCGCGCGTCAGCATCTTGATGCCGCCCTTGGCCACGGTGTAGGGCGCGACGGTTGCGCGCGCCAGTTCGCTGGTGAGCGAGCCGATGTTGATGACTTTGCCGCGGCCGCGCGGGATCATGCGGCGGGCCGCCTCGCGGCCGACAACGAAGGCGCTGGTCAGATTGGTCTCGATCACGCGGCGCCAGTCTTCCGTCGCGAGCTCGACCATGGGCTTGCGGAACTGCACGCCGGCGTTGTTCACGAGGATGTCGATCTCGATGCCGGCCGCGTCCAGCTGGTCGAACGCGCCGGCCACTGCGCCCTCGTCGCAGACGTCGAAGGCATATGCCTCGACCGCATAGCCCTTGCCGCGCAGCGCTGCGGCCGAATCGGCCAGCCGTGCCGCGTCGACGCCGTTGAGCACGATCCGTGCGCCGGCGGCGGCAAGGCCCTCGGCGATGGCGAAGCCCAGGCCGCGCGAGGAACCCGTGACGAGCGCGGTGCGGCCCGTGAGATCGAAGAGTTGAATGGACATGGTCTCTGTTCCTAGGGCGTTTGAAGCGTTCCGTCGGCCAGACGCGTTTGCGTCCATGTGGTCACGACGTTCTCGCACGGGTATTTGCGGGCTTCCTCTTCGTCGATGTCGACGCCGAGGCCCGGCTTGTCGTTTGCGTAGACGTAGCCGTTCTCGAACGCCGGCAGGCCCGGAAAGACGTCGAGCAGCGCATCGCGCGGCCCCTTGAGTTCCTGGATGACGAAGTTGGGCGGCTCCGTGCCCGACCATTCCTGCACGCCGAAATTGCGCGCCGCCAGGTTGATGTGGATGTTGGCCGCGTGGCCGAGCGGTGACATGTCGCCCGGGCCGTGCCATGCCGTTCGCACGCCGAACTGTTCGGCAAAGAGCTGGAGCTTCCTGCCGGGCGTGATGCCGCCGATCTGGCTCAGGTGGACGCGGATGTAATCGATCAGCTGGTCGGTGATCAGCGTCTTCCATTCAGACGGGTTGTTGAACAGCTCGCCCTGCGCCAGCGGGATGCGGGTCTTGTCGCGCAGCTGGCGCAGCCACTTGCCCTCTTCGAGCGCAATCGCATCCTCGAGAAAGAACAGATCGAACCGCTCCATCTCGCAGGCGAACTGGATTGCCTCGATCGGCTTCAGCCGCTCGTGCACGTCGTGGCAGAGCGAGACGTCGAAGCCCACCTTCGCTCGGATGCCTTCGAACAGCTTGATCGTGTCGCGCATGTACGTCCTGCTGTCCAGGTAGATGCCATGCGCAGCACCCCTCGGCGCCGTCGCGGGGGCCGGTCCGAAGGCGCCGCCGCCGTAGCCACCGCTCTGGCAGCGGATGTGGGTAATGCCCTGCTCCCGGTACTTCTGGATGTTGTCGCAGAGTTCGGCCAGGTCCCGGCCGTCCGCATGCCGATAGATCGGCACGCCCTCCCGGCACTTGCCCCCGAACAGCTGGTAGAGGGGCATGCCGGCCATCTTCCCCTTGATGTCCCATAGCGCCATGTCGACGCCCGAGATGGCGTTGTTCTCGATCGGTCCGTTGCGCCAGTACGCGTTCTGGTGCATCAGCTGCCACAGCTCCTCGATCGCGCTCACGTCCCGCCCGATCAACAAGGGCCGGAGGTATTCCTCGACCAGGCATTGCACGGCCAGATGCCGATAGGAGAAGGTCGCGCAGCCGAGGCCGTACAGCCCGGCCTGGTTGGTTTCCACCTTGACGACGAGGAGGTTGATCCCCTCCGGGGCCGTGAGGATGACTTTGACGTCTGAGATCAGGGTTGCCATGACTGAAAGAATACTGTGATATTTCACCAAAGTTCTTCGTGTTTACCCTATTCACACCCATCCCAGCCTTCGGCAGTCGTTCATTGGAGAAAACGACGCTATCGCTGCAGAAAATCTTGAATATCAGGCTATGCTTACGATGGAACGTGCGATGGGCACGGACCCCCTTCAGACCACGAGCCGCATGCCTTCAACCACCCGTCCGCGACCGCGTCTGGCCGCAAAGAGTGCTTCGGTCCAGGACCCGTCTCGCCGGCGAAGTTCGGTGAGCCTCTCCGACCTGGCCTATGCGCGCATCGAAGAACTGCTGGTCTGCTGCGAACTGAGGCCGGGACTGTTCCTGGCGACGCACGATCTGCAGGGGATGGTCGGCTTCGGTCGTACGCCGGTTCTTCAGGCCGTCAATCGGCTGGCCGCCGATACGCTGGTGCACGTGACGCCACGACATGGCTTGCAGATCGTGCCGGTCGACCTTACGCGCGATCGCGTCCTGCTGCGCTTGCGGCGCGACATGGAGCGTTTCGTGATCCGGTTGGCCACCGAGCGATCCGGTTCTTCACAGCGCAACCAGATGCTGCATCTCAAGCGCCAGTTGGCCGAACACAGGCACGCCATGACGCTCGAGCAGTTCAACGTGGTGGATCGGCGCATCGACCAGCTCTTTCTCGCGGCCGCCGGCGAACCTTTCGTCGAAAGCACGCTGCGGCCGCTGCACACCATCTTCCGTCGCATCGGCTGGATCTATCACACGCATGCGGAGCGGGGTGCCAACTTGCAGGACACGGTGGACGCGCACATTGCCGTCCTTGATGCAGTCGCCACTGGCAATGTTGATGATGCGATTTCGGCCTCCGATCGCCTGGTGGACTTTGTCGAAGGGATGTTCGAAGTGCTTGAGCGTGAAGTCGAGCCGGCGCTTCTGGACTGCCGGCTTGGCGAACTGGACGAGACATTCTTGCGATCGGACTCCTCGTTCGACCATAGGGAAGGTACGTAAGCCACCTTCAATCGATAGGACGACTTCTCTCGGCAGCACAAATAAAGCGCTTGCGATTAGATAGTGTGCTATTTATAATTCGCCCATGGCAAGCAAATCACCCGTCGCAGCCCCCTCCGAGGCGCATTCCCTGGCCCTGGGGCAACAGCTTTGCTTTGCGCTCTACTCGACCATGCTGGGCTTCAACAAGGTCTATCGTGGATTGTTGAAGGACCTCGGCCTGACATACCCACAGTATCTGGTCATGCTGGTGTTGTGGGAGCGCGATCGATTGACGGTGTCCGAGATCGGGGAGCAACTGTTTCTGGAGTCGCCCACGCTGACGCCGTTGCTCAAGCGTCTCGAGTCGGCGGAGCTCATCGATCGGCGTCGCTCGACATCGGATGAAAGGCAAGTCGTCGTGTCGCTGACGAGCAAGGGGCGCGCTCTGCGGGCTCGAGCGAAAGCGGTTCCCGCGTGTGTCGCTTCCGCCGCACGGTGTTCGGCGGATGAGTTGCGCTCGATGCGCGAGCGACTGCTGGAGATACGGACGAACTTGTTCAAGAACGCCTCCTGAGCACATCGTGACGGGCACAGCACTGTGCCCTTTTTTCCGGCATATACATAGCACACTATTTACTTGCACACGTTTTACATGGCGGCGTCGCGCACCGACATGCACCCCAAGACGCGAAACCTTGAAACCAACCTCCAACGAAGCCTGCTATGAAGACTCTTTCCAAAGTCGTCGCCTTGTCCATCATCAGCCTGGCCGCGAGCACAGCGCTGGCAGCCGCCGACAAGCCGGAAACCGCACAGCCTCGCGGCAGCAAAGTTCCGGCCAGCGCTCAAGCCAAGCCGGCCGGCAGCTACATCACCACCAAGGACGGTACGCAGATCTACTACAAGGACTGGGGCTCGGGCCAACCCGTGGTCTTCAGCCATGGCTGGCCGCTCAACTCCGACAGCTGGGAATCACAGATGCTTTTCCTGGCCTCGCAGGGCTATCGCGTGATCGCGCATGACCGCCGCGGCCATGGCCGTTCCAGCCAGCCCTGGAACGGCAATGACATGGACACCTATGCCGACGACCTCGCCACCCTCATCGAGAAGCTGGACCTGAAGAACGCAGTGCTGGTCGGCTTCTCGACCGGCGGCGGTGAAGTGACGCGCTACATCGGCCGTCACGGCACGAAACGTGTGGCCAAGGCGGTGCTCGTGGGTGCGGTTCCCCCGCTCATGCTGAAGACGCCGGCCAACCCCGGCGGCCTGCCGATCGAGGTGTTCGACGGCATCCGCGCCGGCTCGATCGCGAATCGCTCGCAGCTCTACAAGGACATCGCCTCGGGCCCGTTCTTCGGCTTCAACCGGCCGGGCGCCAAGCCTTCGCAGGGACTCATCGATTCATTCTGGATGCAGGGGATGATGGGCGGCCACAAGAACACCTACGACTCCATCAAGGCGTTCTCGGAAACCGACTTCACCCAAGACCTGAAGAAGTTCGACGTGCCGACGCTCATCGTTCACGGTGACGACGACCAGATCGTGCCGATCGACGCGTCCGGCCGCGCATCGGCCAAGCTGGTCAAGGGCGCCAAGCTGATCGTCTATCCGGGCGCCCCGCATGGTCTCACCGACACGCACAAGGATCGTCTCAACAGCGACCTGCTCGCCTTCATCAAGGGCTGATCAGCGCCAGGCATGCCCGCGCCGTCGGTGCGCGGGTGATCCGTTCATAAGACCGTCGATCGCCTCCAACGAACCGTTCAGCCGACGTGGAATTTGGATGACGCTGCGCCGCTACCGGATGAAGCATTGTCTGAGACTGTTGATCAGAGCGAGGTCACGCCATGTCGAAGCACTCGAAACCCAAACAGGCGCTGCGCTATCTCGCAGCACAAGCGGCGATTGCCCTCGGCGTCATGAGCATGCACCCGGTTGTCGCGGCGGAATCCATCTTCAAATGCGGCAAGACCTACACGAACGTGCCGCCCAGCGCGCGGCCGGCGCAGCCTCGGTCCGATGCCTGCGTACTGGTCGACACCGCAGATCAGCCCAAGGGAAAGACGACAAACATTGCAGTCGACGGATCCCGGCAGATCACCGTTCCCGTCGGCCAGGACGGCCGCTTCTGGATTCATGGCTCCGTCAACGGCTTCCCCGTGCGCTTCGTGATCGACAAGGCTGCCACGGTCAATGCCGGCGTCGCCGTGACCGAAGACTTCGCCGCACGGGCGAACCTGATCGGAGGTTCCCCCGCGCACATGCAGACCGCCGGGGCCGTCATGGATGCGCGTCGCATCGAGCGTGTGCCCATGACCTTCGGGCCCTTCAGCGTGCCGCAGGCCACCGTGGTCGTGGGCTCGCTGGGCCGCAAATCGACGGACGCCCTCCTCGGCCGGGAACTGCTGTCGCTCTTCGACGTCACTGCCAACGACCGTGAACTGACGATCGTGGGCAGATAGAGCGATCACGCGCCCCTCAGAGACAGGTGGATGCCGGCGATCATGCAGCGCACCGAGCCGCCCGCCATTTCGATCGTCGGCACCGACAGGGGAACGAGCCGGGCCGAGCGCTGGATGGTCGTCTTCTGCTGAGCGGTGAGGCTCTCGAGGGCCCGCTGCGACAGCGCCAGGATCCGGCCGTCGCGACCCGACAGTTCGATCGCGTTGCCGGCGAAGTCGGCGATCTGCCGGGCGCTCAGCGCAATGACCTCGCGCCCCGACTCCTGCAGCCGGGCGCGCAGTTCGGCGGCCCTTCGCTGGTCGGGAACCATGTCGAAACCCACCATCGCAAACTCCGTCGCCACGCACATCAGCACATTGGTGTGATAGATCGGGCGGCCGGCCTCATCCGCCGTGTCGAACAGCATCGGCTCGAAGTTGAAATGGGTGCTGAAGCGCTCCAGCGCCACCGGATCGGCACGGTTCGAGCGCGCCGTGTAGGCCACGCGCGCAAGGTGATCGAACACCATCGCGCCGGTGCCTTCGAGGAACAGGCCATCCTGCTCCAGACCGGAATAATCGATCACGTCCTGCACGCGGTACCTGGACTTGAGCATCTCGATCACGTCGGCACGGCGTTCGCGGCGGCGGCTCGGCGCGTGCATCGGATAGATGGCGACGTGCCCGCCCGGATGCGTGGAGAACCAGTTGTTGGGAAAGACCGAATCCGGCGTGTCGCGGTCTCCCTGGTCTTCGAACAGGTGCACGCGCACGCCTTCGGCTTCGAGGCGCTCCACGGCGGCCGTGACCTCGCGATGCGCTGCGCCGGCCACGGCCTGCGCGGCCTCCTTCGCGGCCAGGCTCTGGAACGCGTTGTCGGCGGCGGTTTCCGGGTTCGGCGTGAACCGGTGCGGGCGGACCATGACCACGGCGGCAGGCGCCTGGATGGAAGGCATGGCGATGAGCCCGTTCATGCGACGCGGCGCATGACGGCATGCGAGGCGCCGCTGCGCGTATGGCGGAACAGGTCCTTCGGATCCTCGGCCCAGGGCACCAGCTCGACGCTCATGCCGAGATTGCGCTTCTCGGTCTGCGCGTGCACGTAGCGCAAGGTCGAGTAATCCTCCAACGCGAAGCCCACGGAGTCGAACACCGTGACCTGGTCAGCGCGCTGGCGGCCCGTTTCGGTGCCGGCGAGCACGCGCCACAGGTCGACGACCGGGAAGTCCTGCGGCAACTGCTGGATGTCGCCCTCGATGCGCGTCTGCGGCTCGTATTCGACGAACACCTGAGCATTTCGCAGAACGTCGGCGTGCAGTTCGGTCTTGCCCGGGCAGTCGCCGCCGATGGCGTTGATGTGCATGCCCGGCTCGATCATTCCGGGCGTGAGGATCGTGGCGTAAGCCTTGTCGGCGGTGACGGTCGTCACGATGTCGGCGCCGCGGACCGCCTCGGCGGTGGAACCGGCGCGAATGATCTTCAGAGACGGGTACGCCGACAGATTGCGGACCAGCTTGTCCGTCGCGCGGGCGTCGACGTCGTAGACGGCGATCTCCTCGATGCCCAGATGGCTGTGGAAGGCGAGCGCCTGGAACTCGCTTTGCGCGCCGTTGCCGATCAGCGCCATGCGGCGCGCATCGGGCCGTGCCAATGCGCGCGCCGCCACGAGCGAGGTCGCGCAGGTGCGCAGCGCGGTGGCGACGGTCAGTTCCGACAAGAGCACCGGGTAGCCGGTCTCGACCTCGGCCAGCACGCCGAAGGCCATGACCGTGTACAGGCCACGCGTGGTGTTGCTCGGATGGCCGTTGACGTACTTGAAAGCGTAGCGCTTGGCGTTGGACACCGGCATCAGTTCGATGACGCCGATCTCCGAGTGATTGGCGACGCGGGCGGACTTGTCGAACTCGGGCCAGCGCACGAAGTCCTGCTGGATGGCATCGGCGAGCTCGCCGATGAAGCGGGGCACACCAATGTCCTGAACGAGGCGGGACATGGTGGGGACGTCTACGAAGCGGGTCATGAAGGGCTCCTGGAAATTGCGATTGCTGCGCGCAGCCATGCCGCAATTGTTCCGTCGCGGGGTGCCAGAATGAACCATCCAACTTGGCAAATTCCTCCAGGAGGATTACATTTTGCTAAGTAGGAATGGCACTTTGAAGATCTGACAATGGACGACACCGACCGCCAACTCATCGCGCTGCTGCGCGACAACGCGCGCATGTCCGTGGTTGCGCTGGCAAAGAAGCTGCGCGTCGCCCGGGCCACGGTGCAGAACAGGATCGCCAAGCTGGAGAGCGACGGAACCGTCGTCGGCTACACGGTGCGCTTGCGGCCGGAGGCGGAGGCCCATCGCATCCGGGCGATCACGAGCATCGAGGTCGAGGGCCACCACGGGCCCGATGTGCTCAAGAAGCTGCGCGGGCATCCGAATGTCGTTGCCTTGCACACGACGAATGGCCGCTGGGACCTGATGGCCGAGTTGCGTGCCGACACCCTGGAGGCGTTCGACAAGGTGCTCAATGCCATCCGCTCGATTCAGGGCATCTCGAACACGGAGACGAGCATCTTGCTGTCCACGCACAAGCTGTAAGCGCGATCAAGGGCATCGGCTGGCAGCTGCGGGTCAGAAGGTCTCCCAGTCGCCGCTGCCGGCTGGCGTGCTCGTGGTGGCCAGTTGCTTGCGCTGCGGCGCGGCAATGGCCCGCCGCGCCGGTGGCTGTGCCGGCCGCACCGGCTGGACGACAGGCCGCGTTTGCACCGGCATCGGCTTGGGCTGGGCCACGACGGGCTGTTCGTCGTCGTCGAGCTTGAAGGTGCCGACGACCTGCGAGAGGTTCCCCGCCTGCTCCTGCATCGATTGCGCCGCAGCCGCGGCCTCTTCCACCAGCGCCGCGTTCTGCTGCGTCACCTGGTCCATCTGCGTGATCGCCTGGTTGATCTGCTCGATGCCCTGCGTCTGCTCGTGGCTCGCGGCCGTGATCTCGCCGATGATGTCCGTCACCCGCTTCACGCTGCCCACGATCTCTTCCATGGTCCTGCCGGCTTCGCCGACCAGTTGGCTGCCGGCATCGACCTTGCCCACCGAATCGTCGATCAGGCCCTTGATTTCCTTGGCGGCGGCGGCCGAGCGCTGCGCGAGGTTGCGCACTTCGGCAGCCACGACTGCGAAGCCTCGGCCCTGCTCGCCGGCTCGCGCGGCTTCGACCGCTGCGTTCAACGCGAGGATGTTGGTCTGGAAGGCAATGCCGTCGATCACGCCGATGATGTCGACGATCTTCTTGGAGGACGCATTGATCGAGGCCATGGTGTGGACCACCTGGCTGACCACGTCGCCGCCCTTGACCGCCACTTCGGAGGCAGAGAGCGCCAGCTGATTCGCTTGACGCGCGTTGTCGGCGTTCTGCTTGACGGTGGAGGTCAGTTCCTCCATCGACGCCGCGGTCTGCTCCAGCGAGCTCGCCTGCTCCTCGGTGCGCGAAGACAGATCCTGATTGCCGGCAGCGATTTGCCTGGATGCCACCACGATCGATTCGCTCGACGCCTTGATGCGGGTCACCACGTCGGTCAGGGTGTCCTCCATTTCGCCCATGCCGCGCAAGAGGCGTCCGAAATCGCCGCCGCGCTCGGTTTCGAATTCCTTGCTGAGGTCGCCCGAAGCCACGGTCTCCGCGATGAAGATCGCTTCGCCCAGCGGCTGCATGATGCTGCGCGCGAGCCAGAGGGTGCAGCCGACGCCCGCCAGCAGGGCAACGAGCCCGAGGCCCAGCATGAGGTTCTGCGTCGAATCGATACGCCGCGCGAGTTCCGGGGTGATGGTGCCGCTGCCAGTGATGTCCTGGAGGCACGCGATGCCGATCGCGACCCCTGTCGCCATCAACAGCAACACGATCCCGAACCCCATACCCAGTCGGGTACTGATCTTCCAATTGCGCATGTGCTTTCCCCGTGACGGCCGCCGATGCTGGGCCAGGTTGTTAGGCATATCGGCAGCCCAGCGCTGAAACTTGAGGGTCCGAATCTAGGTATAAACCCTTGTCTCATCGCGAAACCAGCGTGCCTTGCGGCGCCCTACCCGTCCAACGGCACCCCGCCTCCGAAACGGGCCGCCCATTGATCCCACAGTTCCTGGTTGACGCTGGCGAACGGCCACTGCCATGCGGCCAGCATCTGGAGCTGGAAGTTCTGAGCCTGTAGCAGGCCCTCGATGAATGCGGCCTGCCAGTCGAGGACCGGCTGAATGTTGCCGTAAGGGATGGGAAATGGGCTCGTGAGGGTCATGCCGGTCTCCATGTTGTGCGTGGACCAAGCCTAGTGGATGCCGCCCCGTGCTTCAAGCATGCGCGCCGACCACCCGCTGCACCTTGCCGCTGCGGCCGCGGCGTCCCGTCTCGCCGCTTCGGCAGTGGATGTGCACGCCGGCCGCGCCTTGCCGCACCAGAAAGGCGGAGAGCGCCGCCCGGGCCCGCCGCAAGCTCGTGTCCGCCGCCTTGCCGTGCAAGCCCGTGCGCAGCAGCAGGTCGCAAGGCCCCTGCTGCTCGAGCTGGAAGTCGAACAGGCCCGCATCGTCTTCCAGCACCGTGCTCACGGCCAGCGGCAGGATGCGCACCATCCGCGCACCGGGGCGGCCAAGCCGCAGCGTGTCGTCGTTGCGGCCCTGAACCTCGATCACCGGATGATGGGAGCCGCAGGCGCAAGCCGAAGCGCGCTGCGTGACGCGGTCGCCCAGGTCGTAGCGGATCAGCGGCTGCACATGGTTCGCGAGGTTGGTCAGCAAGGTGGTCGCGCCGGCCTCACCGGCGGGCACCTGGCGGCCACCTTCGTCGACCGATTCGAGGATCGCCCAGTCGCAGTTCAGATGCAGGCTGCCGCAACGGCATTCGGCGGCGAGCGTCAGGAACTCCGAGGCGCCGTAGCTATCGACCACCCGGCAGCCCAGGGCCTGTTGCAGGAAATCGCGCGTCGCCGTCGAGAGGTCTTCGCCGCCGGTCCACAGCTCGCGCGGCGCCGTCTCGAGCCGGCCGGCAAGGCGCTCCTCCGCCAGCAGCACGGCCACGCTCGGATAGGTGGCGATGACAGCGGGTGCCAATGCATTCAGTTCTGCCACCAGCTTGCCGGCGGGCTGCAGGAACGAGATGCTGCGGAGGCTGCCGGCCAGCGCAGGATTCAGCCGCCGCAGCCGCTCGATCGACACCGTGCTGGCGAAGTGGCCGCAGGTCGCACCGACAAAGGCGATGCCTTCGCCGACGGACCACGGGTCCATCATCCGCTGAAGCGGCCGCAGCACCGGCCGCCGCCAAAATTCGAGCGCGTCGTACACCGCCATCGCCCGGGCGTCCTGCACGAAGATGGCCGGCTCGCCGCTGCTGCCCGAGCTCTCCCACACCACGTAGCGGCCGAGGAAAGGGTCCGCGATGCGAGAGCGGTCGGAGGCGAAGCGGCGCAGCGCATCGAGCCGCAGCGCGGGATCGGTGACCCAGTCATCGAACCGGCGCATCAATTCGGCCTTCTGCGCAATCGGCAGCTCTTCGAGGCGCAGGCGCGCCGGATCGCGGCCTGCGAGCAGCTTGCGGTACAGCGCCGATCCGCGCGCTGCGGACCTCAGCAGATCGGCCAGACGCCGCGCCCGCAGGCCGGCCAGCGCCTCTGCGCTCGCATGCGAGGCCACGGCCACGTCGGCGGCGACAAAGCTCGTGAGCCAGGGATCGAAGGGCGGCAGCATGGTGCGGCGGAGAAAGAGGCGCCATGGTGGACGCACTCGCCGGCAATGCCAAGAAGATTCGCGCGCGGCGCGATGCCGGCAGGGGTTTAGGGCCTGTTAACAGGCCCTACCGCAGGTCGCGGCGCGCCAGCAACACGTTGCCGCCGGTGGTGTTGAACGAGATGGTCGGTGCGCTGAAGTCGCTCAAGGGTGCACCGAGCCCGATTTCGCCGCTGCCGTGCAGCACGCATTCGTCGCGCCGCAGCGCGATCTCGCCGCTGGCGCCGGCCGTGCCGTGAAAGCGGACCCAGGTGCCGTAGGTGCTGACGTCGACCAGCACGCAACTGCCCTGCCGCGCTTCGATGCGCGCGTGCAGCCGCGACACGCGCGGATCGTTGACCACGAACTGGGCTTCGTCGACGCGCCCCAGATGGATAGGCAGCTCCGCGGCGCGAAACATCGAGCGCACGTCCAGCCATGCGAGTTCGATCTGCCCGAAGGACGAATCGGCGCCTCGCGCCGGCGGCGCCAGGGAGGCCGGCATCGTGAGGAACTCCGAGACCTCGTCCTGCCAATCGATACGGTGGACGATCGGCATCTCGTTCTTGCCGCGGATGTTGATGGGGCCGAGGCTGCGGTGGCGTACCTCGCCGCCCACCAATTCGTCGATGACCGATTCCGTGGCCCAGATCTGGCTCGGGCCGGCCAGATCGCTGAGCCGCGAAGCCAGGTTGACCGCGTCGCCATAGCAGTCGCCGTCGACTTCGACCACCTCGCCGCTCGCCACGCCGATCTGAAGCTCCATCCTGAGCGGTGCGGGCCAGGTCTGAAGCCGCTTCTGGTGGTTGCGCTGGAGTTCCAGCACGGCCCGGGTGGCGGTCGCACCATTGGCGAATATCGCAAAGACGCCATCGCCCAGCGATTTCACGACGCGGCCGCCGTGCGCCTCGCAAACACCCCCGATCCACTGAATCAGTCTTGTGACAGTGTCGGTTGCACGTGCATTCCCCATGGCCTCGAAGACCCGGGTGCTCCCCGTCAGGTCAGCAAAAACGACAGTGGGGTGGGCGCTCATCGTGTGCAATTTTTGGTAGCTCTCGCCGAGGGATTATGGCAAAGCATCAGAAAAACGCCCTTTCAGCGTGTCAAATCGACCGGGAAGCCGCTGCGCCTGTTGCTTTTTCATTTCGATACAGGCGCTTGGCGCTCATTTCACTCGCCAGGTAGAACTTAGGTATCAATTCTTCGACCAGTGCATGAACTGATTCGTGAAGTATGTTGTTTTTGAACATGAAATGATGTTTCCACACTTGTGTGGCGTCCTGCGCGGCTTTAACGTAGCAACCCTCAAGGCCTCCGGCAAAACGCCTTCGTCTTTCATGGTGTCACTCAGCAGTTTCTTCCGCTTTCTGTCGCTCCCGAGCCTCGGCTTGCGCCGCTCGGCGGACCGTCAGATGGGCCAGATCCGTACTGCGATGCTGTCGCTGCTGCAAGTCCACGGCGGCCATTCCGTTCAGCGGGTTGCCCAGCGCGTTCGCTTTGCCGGCGATCTCGAGGCGCTCTGGTACCTGCGCCAGGACGTGCTGACCGCGCTGAGCGCGATCGATGGCGAGGTCGCCGCCCGCCGCCAGATGAGACAGATCAACCGCCTGTTCAAGGGCGGCCTGCCCGGCGCGATGGGGCCCAGACCGCACCACCGCATCACCACCTGAAGGGCTGTTGCATAGCAGCCTTTTTCTTTTTTCAATGCGCGTGCCGGTGTCCCCACACCATGAAGACGTCGCGTGCGTCTGCCGCCAGTTCCACCTTGGCCCCCACGGGCAACAGCACCTTCGTCGGCACATGACCGAAGGGCAGGCCCGCCAGCACCGGCACCTTGATCAGTTCGCGCAGCCGTGAAACGACGGTCTGCATGCTGAAGCCGCGATCGTGCGGCACTTTCTTGGCGCCGGTGAACTGCCCGAAGATCACCGCCTTCTGACGGCCCAGCACGCCCGCGTGGCGCAACTGGTCGAGCATGCGTTCGACGCGGTAGGGATGCTCGTTCACGTCTTCGAAGAAAAGCACGCCCTTGTCGATCTGGGGAAAGTACGGCGTGCCCAGCAGGCTGGTGAGCACGCAGAGATTGCCGCCCCACAGCACCGCATCGTGAATGCCGCGAAAGCCCGGCATCGCCGCGGCATCGCGCGCCGGCATGCGCCAGCCTGTGCCCTCGCCCCGCCCGCTCAGCAGATCGTCGAAGCAGGCTTCCATGATGTCGTCGGCGCCATCCTCGGCGCCGAAGTCCTCGCCGAGCGCGGGGCCGGCCCAGCTCACGGCGCCGGTTTTCACGAGAAGCGCGTTCTGCAGGGCCGTGAAATCGCTGAGTCCCACGAACTCGGTGCCGCGCTCGATCGCGCGGGTCACGGCCTTGTAGGGGATGGCATCGAGGATGCGCGTGAGCCCATAGCCGCCGCGCGAGATCAGCGCCACGTCGGCGCGGCTGCCCGCGGCGCGCGCGATGGCGGCCAGGCGGGTGGCATCGTCGCCGGCAAAGCGCTGATGGCTGTCGAGCGCGGCTTCGTCCAGTTCGACTTCATGGCCCAGCGCCTGCAGGCGCTTCACGCCGCGCCGGAATGCGGCCTTGTTGCGAACCGCGCTGGAGGGCGAGTAGATGTAGATGTGTTTCTTTGTCACGGGGCGAAGTATCCCATTGCCTCCTGTGCCAGCCGGGACGCCTGTGCTGCGTCAGGGCCCGAGACGCCCCGCGGAGTCGGGCCCAGGACACGCAATGCGGCTTCGTATCCGCGGTCGGGAAAGGGCGCGCGCCATGCGTCGGCCACGGGCTCGCCGGCGTCGGGCGCCAGCAGCGCCAAGGGAAAGCGCGCGGGCATGGCAGCGCGCAGCAGCGACGCGAGTTCGGAAGCGCCGGCGCTGTGCACCAGGACCAGCGGGCCGGGCTGCAGGCGCTCCAGCCATTCGAGCAGCACGTCGCGATGCCAGGCCCATTGGTGCACGGCCTCCCGTTTGGGCTTGTCGCTTTGGCCGAAGCCGATCAGGTCGGGCGCCAGCACGCGCAGCGTCTGCAAGGCCGCGAGATGGCGGAAGAAGTAGCTCCATTCGCCCGGTCCGTGCAGGCAGAGGCAGGTGCAAGCGGCGCCACTCGGCCCTTCGTCCAGGTAGTGCATGCGCCAGCCCTGCAGACTCGGCAGATCGCTCAGGTAGTTCGGCGCGAAGCTGTAGCCGGCGAGCGCGCCGAAGCGTTCGACCGGCGTGCGCAAGGCATCGTCGCGCAGGGGTTCGGCCGCTTCGCGCGCCGCGCTGCGGCGGCCCTTGAAGAAATCCTGCAGCAGATCGCCGCATTCCGCTGCAAGCACGCCGCCCTGCACGTGCGTGCGATGGTTGAGTTGGCTCTGCGCGAACAGGTCGAGTACCGATCCCGCGGCACCGGTCTTCGGATCGGCCGCGCCGAACACGACGCGGGCCAGGCGCGCATGCAGCATCGCGCCGGCGCACATGGCGCAGGGTTCGAGCGTCACATAGAGCTCGCAGCCGTCGAGGCGATAGTTACCGAGCGCCGTACCGCCCGCGCGCAGCGCGTTCATTTCGGCATGCGCGCTGGGGTCGTGCTGCGCGACCGGCGCGTTGCGTCCGCTGGCGACGAGCCGGCCGTCCTTCACGAGCACCGCGCCCACCGGCACTTCGCCGGCCTCGGCCGCCAGCCGCGCTTCGGCCAGCGCGAGCTGCATCCAGTGCGCGTCATTTGTCATCGGTCAGGGGGCGCGGCTGCTGCATCGCGGCGTCCAGCGATTGCTTGAACTGCTCTTGGACCTGCTGGCTTTGCGTGCGTGCGTCGGCGGCCGGTGCGCCCGCGACGCCGCCCATCTGCTTCCTGGCCAGCAGCCCGACGATGGCGAGCGCGAGCACCAGGCCAATCAAGCCGAGGGCGCGCATCTCAGCCTTCCTCCGTCTGCGCCGCGCCGGTCTTCATGCCGAGCCGCTGCATCCACGCGGCCAGCGCCTGTTCGTCGGGCGTGCCCTCGCTGTAGCGCGCGTGCATGGCGGCATGCGATTCGCGCCGGTGCTGGTTGAGCTTGACCTTGCACTGCAATGCCGTCACCTGCAGCTCGAAGCCGACGATGCCGTTCAGCATCTTGTTCTGGAACTCCTCACCGAGTTCGCGCCACTGCTGGGCGTAGGCCGGCTCGTGCTGGCCGATCAAGCGCTTGAGCAGCGCATCTTTTTCAGCCGGCGTCTCGATCAGCTCGGCCTGGACCGTGCAATGCACCGCCAGGTAGTTCCAGGTCGGCACGCGCGCGAGGTCGGGGTAGACCGAGGGCGACATGTAGGCATGCGGCCCCAGGAAACTCACCAGCGCCTGCGGCCGCGCCTGCAGGTAGCGCCAGTGCGGATTGGGCTTGGCGCAATGGCCGAAGAGTGCGAAGCCGCCCTCCCCGCGGTCGTCGAGCACCAGCGGCAGGTGCGAGACGTAGGGCAGCCCGTCGTCGTCGGTCGAGATCAGGCTGGCGAAAGGATGCGCGCGCATGAGTTCCGCGGCGATGGCACGGTCTTGCGAATTGAACTGGGGTGGCATGTACATGGAGCGGCCCTGCATCGAGGATCGCCCGATTGTCCCCGAGCCGGGGGCCCGTTCGCAGGCCCCTACTTTGCGCCCGCGGCCTTGAGCTTTTCGTCGAGCCTCGCGCCGGCCTTGGCCAGCATGCGGATCGCCTCGCGCTGGCGCGCATGCGTCGCCACGTGCAAGGGCGTGTGGCCGCGACTGTCGCGCGCATCGAGAGCGGCGCCGCCCTCGATGAGCGCTTTCAGCCGCGGCAGGTCGCCGCGCCACGCCGCCTGGTGCAAGCCTTCATAGGCCAGCACCTCTGCGGCGGCCGGCGACATCTGCGCCGCCGCAGGCGCGGCCAGGCCGCCCGCGGTCAGCACGAGCGCAGCGAAGACAAGGACGGCCTTCATCGCCTTCAGCCCAACTGCGCCTTGACCTTCTCGATCCCCGCGTTGGCGCACTGCTCGTCCAGGTGACCACCCGGCGCGCCACCGACACCCACGGCGCCGATGACTTCGTTGCCGGCCTTGATCGGCACGCCGCCGCCGAGCAGCAGGAAGCCGGGGATGTTCACCAGGTTGGCCGCGCCGGGGTTCTTCTGTGCGTTCTCCATCATCGCCAGCGTCGGCGCCTTGGCCGAAGCCGAGGTCCAGGCCTTGCGCTCGCTGGCGCCCACGGTGTGCGAGCCCGCGTTGTCGGCGCGCTGCACCGCGCGCACCACGCCGGCGCGATCGACCACCGTGGCCGCCACCGAATAGCCGTTGGCCGCGCAGGCTGCCACGGTCGCCGCGGCGAGCTGGTTCGCAAGTTCGAGCGAGATGTTCTTTTCGCTGCGGACGGCGGGGCTCGGCGTCTGGGCTTGGGCCTGGGCGCTCATCGCGGAAGCGGCGAGCAGGACGGCGAGGCTGCCGAGGCGAAGGGTCGAATGCATGTAGGTCTCCGAAAGGGGTTGATCGATTTGCGCCGGCGCCTTGCCGGCCGCAACGCAACTGTAGAAACAGGCCCTTCGAAGGAACATTCGTACGGCTACGCCGGCCGCTCCGTAGAACTACGGAGTGCTGTCGACGAGCGCTGCGTAGCGCCGGATCAGCTGCGCCAGCGAATCGCAGCCGAGCTTGGCGAACAGGTTGGCGCGATGCGTCTCGACCGTGCGCGGCGACAACGCGAGCGCACGCGCGATCTCCTTGTTGGTGAGTCCGGCCACGATGAAGCCCAGCACCTCGCGCTCGCGTTCGGAGAGCTGGGCATGGCGCTCGCGCGCCGCCTGGTCGGCCTGCGCCCGTTCGCGCGAGCGGATGTGCTGGCGCACCGCGTGCTGCAGCGCCTCGAGCAGCTGTTCGTCGTCAACCGGCTTCTCGAGGAACTCCGCCGCGCCGGCCTTGAAGGCGCGCCGGCACATCTCGACCGTGCCGTGGCCGGTGAGCATGATCACCGGCTGGTCGACGCCCTGGGCGATCAGCGTTTCGAGCAGCGCGAGGCCGCCGATGCCGGGCATGCGCACGTCGAGCACGATGGCGCCGATGCCGCCGCGGTCGAAGCCCTCGAGGAAGGCCTGCGGATCCGCCCAGCCTTGCGTGCGCAGGCCCACCGTGCCGATCAGCAGGGCCAGGCTCTCGCGCACGGCGAGGTCGTCGTCGATCAGGTGGATGAGCGGAGAAAGCGGCTCGTTCATGACGAAAGCGGCAAGCGCAGCGTGAAGCGGGCACCGCGCGGCGCGGCCGCTTCCACGGCCAGCGTGCCGCCCACGCTCTCGGCCAAGGTCTGGCACAAGCTCAGGCCCAGTCCCAGGCCGCCTTCGCGCGTGCTGAAGAAGGGCTCGAAGATGCGCGGCAGGATCTCCGGCGCAATGCCGCGCCCGTTGTCGCTCACAGTCAACACACCGTATGCGCCGTTGCGAACCACGGTGAGCCGCAGTTGCCGCTCGCCGGCCGGCAGTTCTTCGAGCGCCTGCAGCGCGTTCATCAGCAGGTTGTGGACGATCTGCTCCAGTGCCACCGGCTCGGCCCGTACGCTCACCGGCGCCTGTGCGGCACCGTCGAAGGCCGGCGCGATCGCGCGCCTGTCGAATTCCGGGCCGAGCAGGTGCAGCCCGTTGCGCACCACCTCCTGCAGGATCACCGGCCTGGCCTCGGTCGCATGCCCGGGGCGCTCGATCACGCGGCGCAGGCGCGCCACCACGTCGGCGGCACGGCGCGCCTGTTCGGCGGCCTGCTTCATCGCCGCGCGTGCGGTGTCGAGCTCGGGCGGGTCGTCGTCGAGCAGCCGGCGCGCGGCCTGCGTGTTGGCGAGCACCGCGGTCAACGGCTGGTTGAGCTCGTGCGCCATGCCCGCCGCGAGCTCGCCGAGCGCATTGAGGCGCGCGACCTGGCCGAGCCGCAGCAGCTCTTCGGCACGCCGCCGCTCGATGCGCTGGCGCCGCAACGCGTAGCTGCCGGCCAGCACCACCGCCATCGCGAGCGCCCAGGCGGCCATCCAGGCCCAGGGCAGTTCGCGCCATGAGACCTGGCGCTGCGCCGCCAGGTCGAAGGCCTGGCTTTCTGAGGCCAGCACCTTGCGGAAGCTGAAGGGCCAGCCCTGCGAGGCCGCGGGCTGTCCGGCCTGCAGCACGAACTGCTGGCCCGCATGCTCGAGCACCACGCGCACCGGGCTCTGCTTCGGGTCCATCGGCCAGTCGCGCCAGGGCACGGTGCTCGCGAGGTCGATGTCGAGCGCATAGCTGGTCGGCTCGGCGCCGATCACGAGCCGGTAGCGGCCGTTCGCGAAGTCCTGCGCTGCAAGCTCGGGGCGCCGCAGTTCGCGCGACTTCGCCTCGGCCGCCGCCAACGGAGGGTCGGCCCAGGCCGCGCCGGCATCGCGCCGCTGCACGCCGAGGATCGAGGGGTAGACGGACGGCAGGCGCTGCTCCGAGCGGGCCCCGTCCGGCGCGGTTTCCAGCAATGCGAGCGTGGCCAGTACCGCGTCGTACTGCACCACCTGCTGGCTCATGAGGCGGTGCGCGATGCGCCCGTTGGCCTCGAACTCCTCATGGAGCTGCCGGAGTTCGGCGCGCGCGATCCAGACCGCACCGGCGCCGGCGAGCAGCAGCCATGCAAGCCACCAGCCGCCCTGCGTACGCAACCATTGCCTCATGGCGCGGATTGTGCCCGCGCCGGCAGCGTGTCTTCAGCGATAGAGGTTGGCGGTCTCCTCGTTGGGAATGCCGTCGATCGGCGCTTCGGCGGTGCCGACCGTGGAGCGCGTGAGTGCCTCGACCCTCTCGCGCGTGGCCTGCGGGTCGGCGATCCATTGCGCGTAGAAGTCGTAGGGGCAGTCGGCCACGCCCTTGTCGCCTTCGTGCGAATTGAGGATGCCGGTGTAGCCGCGATGCAGCAGCTTGAACAGGTGGTTCTCCGACTGGCCGTTCTTGCGGAAGTCGCGGATCAGGCTTTTCGACAGCGCGGCGTACTGCACGCCCATTTCCTCTTCGCCGCACTCGCCGAGCGTGCGGCCGTCGAAGCCGATGATCGCCGAGTGGCCGAAGTACGAGTACACGCCGTCGAAGCCGGATGCATTGGCCACCGCCACATAGGTGTTGTTGGCGAAGGCCATCGCCTTCGAGATCAGGATCTGCTGTTCCTTGGCCGGGTACATGTAGCCCTGGCAACGCACGATGAGTTCTGCCCCCTTCATCGCGCAATCGCGCCAGATCTCGGGGTAGTTGCCGTCGTCGCAGATGATGAGGCTGACCTTCAGGCCCTTGGGACCCTCGCTCACGTAGGTGCTGTTGCCCGGGTACCAGCCCTCGATCGGCACCCAGGGCATGATCTTGCGGTACTTCTGGACGATCTCGCCCTGGTCGTTCATGAGGATCAGCGTGTTGTAGGGCGCCTTCTTCGGATGCTCCTCGTGGCGCTCGCCGGTGAGCGAGAACACGCCCCACACCTTGGCCTTGCGGCAGGCGGCGGCGAAGATCTCGGTCTCGGCGCCCGGCACCGTGGCCGCGTTCTCGTACATCTCGGTGCTGTCGTACATGATCCCGTGCGTGCTGTATTCGGGAAAGATCACCAGGTCCAGCCCCGGCAGGCCGGTCTTCATGCCCTCCACCATCTTCGCGATCGCCTTCGCGTTCTCCAGCACCTCGGCGCGCGTGTGCAGACGCGGCATCTTGTAGTTGACGACCGCGACGCCGACGGTGTCCTTGCTGCTCGAAATATCGCCGTGAATCATGATCGGTCCTTGTCTGTGGCCATGGATGCGATCCATTCTGCGAAGCCGGCGGACGGCGGCGAATACGTTGATTGACGTAGGGACAGCCGGGGGCCCGAGAGCCCGACGATTTTCCGAGCCATTCGGCTCACGCGAAAATGCGGGCAATGAGCGTCTGCAGATTCCCCCGCCTCGTCTTCGCCCTCCTCTTCCTTCTCGCCTGCATCACCGGTTGCGCCACGGGCCCCACGCCCGGCGGATTGACCCCGATGTCGATTGCGCGCGTCGAGTCCCTCATCGTGCGCATGACGGTGGAAGAAAAAGTCGGCCAGCTGAGCCTCTACGCGCCCGCGGGCATCGACATCGTGGCCAATCCGCAGGCCGCGCGCCAGAGCCAGGAGCAGCAGCTGGCCGACATCCGCGCCGGCCGCGTGACCGGCCTCTTCAACAACGCGGGCCTCGAAGGCAAGCGCCGGGCGCAGCAGGCGGCGGTCAACGAGTCGCGCCTGGGCATCCCGCTTCTCTTCGGCGCCGACGTCATCCACGGCTTCCGCACCGTGTTCCCGGTGCCGCTCGCGGAGGCGGCCAGCTGGGAGCCGGCCCTGGCCGAACGCACGGCGCATGCATCCGCCGTCGAGGCCACGGCCGACGGCTTCCGCTGGACCTTCGCGCCGATGGTCGACATCGCGCGCGACGCGCGCTGGGGCCGCGGCGTCGAGGGCGCCGGCGAAGACGTCTACCTGGGCCGCCAGTTCGCGGCCGCGCGGGTGCGCGGCTTCCAGGGCAAGGACCTCGGGCGCGCCGATGCGATGCTGGCCACGCCCAAGCACTTCGCCGGCTACGGCGCGGCCGAGGGCGGGCTCGACTACAACACGGTCGATCTCTCGGAGCGCACGCTGCGCGAGGTCTACCTGCCGCCCTTTCGCTCGGCCATCGATGCCGGTGCGCTGTCGATCATGAGCGCCTTCAACGAGATCGGCGGCATCCCCTCGAACGCCAACCGCAACCTGCTGACCGGCGTGCTGCGCGGCGAATGGGGCTTCCAGGGCTTCGTCGTTTCCGACTACACCGCCGACGAGGAACTCATCGCGCACGGCTTCGCGGCCGACGGGCGCGAAGCCGCCAAGCGCGCCTTCCTCGCGGGCACCGACGTCAGCATGCAGAGCGGCCTGTACATGCAGCACCTCCCCGGCCTGGTGGCTTCGGGCGAAGTGCCGATGTCCCGCCTCGACGACGCGGTGCGCCGCGTGCTGCGGATCAAGCTGCGGCTGGGCCTGTTCGACCAGCCCTTCCGCGGGCTCGAAGACGCGGCCGGCCCGCGCTTCGACAGTTCCGCGCACCAGGCGCTGGCGCGCGATGCTGCCGGACGCTCGATCGTGATGCTCAGAAACGACGGCGACGTGCTGCCGCTGTCGAAGTCGGGGCAACGCGTCGCGCTCATCGGCCCCTTTGCCGGTGCCTCCGACCTGTTCGGGCCCTGGATGGTCTTTCCCGGCCAGGCGTCGCCGGCCGGCATCGAGGAGGCGATCCGCAATTCGCTCGCCTCGCCCGAACTGCTCACGGTGGTGCGCGGCTCGGACGTCGATGCGCCGATCGCGGGCGGTATCGACGCGGCAGTCGCTGCGGCGCGCGAGGCCGACGTCGTGGTGCTTTCGATCGGCGAGAACGAGCAAATGTCGGGCGAGGCCCGTTCGCGAAGCGACATCGAGATCCCGCGGGCGCAGCAGGAGCTCGCCGACGCTGTCGCAGCCACCGGCAAGCCGGTGGTCGTGCTGCTGCGCAACGGCCGCGCGCTGGCGCTCAGGGGCGCGGTGCGCAATGCGCGCGCGATCCTGGTCACCTGGTTCCTCGGTTCGCAGACCGGGCCGGCCATCGCCGACGTGCTGTTCGGCGACGTCAATCCCTCGGGCCGGCTGCCGGTGAGTTTTCCGCAGACGCCGGGCCAGGTGCCCTACTACTACAGCCACAAGCGCACCGGCCGGCCGCAGCTCGCCGATGCGCCGGCCACCTTCTACAAGGCACGCTACCTGGACGCGAGCAACGATGCGCTGTTCCCCTTCGGCCACGGGCTGGGCTATGCACGCGTGCGCTACGAGGGCCTGGAACTGAGTAGCCCGGGCCGCATGGCCTGGGACGGCACGCTGACCGTGCGCGCGCGCATCACCAACACCGGTAAGCGCGAGGCCGAGGAAGTGGTGCAGCTCTACATCGGCAACCGCGCCGCCAGCGTCACGCGGCCGGTGCGGGAGCTCAAGAGCTTCCGCAAGGTGCGCGTGCCAGCGGGCCAGACGATGGCGGTCGAGTTCACGCTCTCGCGCGCCGACCTGATGTTCATCGGCCAGGACCTGCAGCCCACGGTGGAGCCCGGCAACTTCGACCTGTGGGTCGGACCGTCGGCGGTCGGTGGCCTGAAGACCAGCTTCAGGCTGGCGCCCGAGTGAAGCGCTTCAGTGACTGATCATCCAGGGCCGCTTCGAGGGAAAGGTCTTGGCGCCGTTCGGTGCCTTCACCGTGGCGCCTGAGCGCGCGCTCGAGCAGCAGCCACAGCCGGCCGGGTGCCTGAGTCGCGCGTAGTCGCGCGAGCTTCGCGGTTCGTGCGAGGCGCGTTCGTTGGTCTCGATCGCACGCCGCGTGCTGCCGGCCATCAGAGCCAGCTGTGGCGCATTCGCGAACACGCGCGGCGAGGCCTCGCCGCAATGCGGGCAGGCCGCAGGCTCGTTGCGTGCCGCCAGCGGGCGAAAGGCGTCGAAGCCGCCGCAGCGGCTGCAGGCGTAATCGTAGGTGGGCATCGATTCCGCCCGCCTCAGCGCAGGTCGTGCGACAGCGGCATGTCGATCGAGCCGTCGATCATCTTCGTCGGTCCTGCCGCGTTCGGATTGATGTCGAAGTCGAAGATCTGCGTCGGCAGCCAGAGCGTGGCGCAGGCGTTGGGCACGTCGACCACGCCGCTGATGTGGCCCTGCACCGGCGCGGTGCCGAGGATCGAATAGGCCTGCGCGCCCGAATAGCCGAACTTCTTCAGGTACTCGATGGCGTTCAGGCAGGCCTGGCGGTAGGCGATGTGCACGTCCAGGTAGTACTGCTTGCCGGCCTCGTCGACCGAGATGCCCTCGAAGATCAGGTAGTCGTTGTAGCTCGGCGTGATCGGGCTGGGCTTGAAGATCGGGTTCTTGATGCCGTACTTGGCCATGCCGCCCTTGATCAGGCTGACCTTCATGTGCACCCAGCCGGCCATCTCGATCGCGCCGCAGAAGGTGATCTCGCCGTCGCCCTGACTGAAGTGCAGGTCGCCCACCGAAAGGCCCGCACCATCCACGTACACCGGGAAGAAGACCTTGGAGCCGCGCGACAGATCCTTGATGTCGCAGTTGCCGCCATGCTCGCGCGGCGGCACGGTGCGCGCGCCCTCGGCGGCGGCCTTGGCCCTCGCCTCGCCCGTCATCTTGCCCATGTGGGCGGTGGCGGCGAAGGGCGGGTTGGCCAGGCCCGGCACGCGCTCCGGGTCGGTCGCGATCAAGTCGATCTCGCGCTTGTTCCACATGTCCAGCATCGGCTTGTCCGGCAGGCAGCCGATCAGGCCCGGGTGGATCAGGCCCGCGAAGTTGACGCCCGGCACATGGCGCGAGCTGGTGAACATGCCCTTGAAGTCCCAGATCGACTTTTGTGCTTCGGGGAAATGGTCGGTGAGGAAGCCGCCGCCGTTCTTCTTCGAGAAGAAGCCGTTGAAACCCCAGAGGCTGTCTTGCTTGGCGCCGATGTCCAGCAGGTCCACCACCAGCAGGTCGCCGGGCTCGGCGCCCTTCACGCCCACCGGGCCCGAGAGGTAGTGCACGGTGCTCAGGTCGATGTCGCGCACATCGTCGGCGCTGTCGTCGTTCTTGATGAAGCCGCCGGTCCAGTCGAAGGTCTCGAGGATGAAGTCGTCGCCCGGGTTGACCCAGCAGGCCATCGGGATGTCCGGATGCCAGCGGTTGTGGATCAACTCGTTCTCGGTGGGCGACTGGGTGAGGTCGACCTTGATCAGGGTGTCGGTCATGCGTGTGCTCCAGGGTTGGTTTGTGATGGATTGCGTGAGCCGCACCGAAATTCAGCGGCAAGCGAAGCGAAGCCCGTTCGGGGGACACCGTGGAACCGGCTTTGCCGGGCCACCGGTGTCGCCCCCTTGAGGGGGGATTCGGCTACACGAAGTGAGCAAGAAACGGGGGTGGTCATGTCACACGGAGAGGTAGGCCTTGATGTGATTGACGTCGGTCTTGTCGCGCGCGGTCTCGTGGACCAGGCGGCCGCCTTCGATCACGAACAGCCGATCCGCGACGTCCAGCGCGAAGCTCAGCACCTGTTCGGACACGACGATCGTGATCTGCCGCATCTTGCGGATCTCGTTGAGCGCCTTCGCGATGTCCTTGATGATCGAAGGCTGGATGCCTTCTGTGGGCTCGTCGAGCAGCAGCACCTTGGGTTCGGTGACCAGCGCGCGAGCGATGGCCAGCTGCTGCTGCTGGCCGCCCGAGAGGTTGCCGCCCTTGCGCCGCTTCATGTCGAAGAGCACCGGGAAAAGCGCATAGATCTCCTCGGGGATGCGCTTGACCTTGGCGTTCTCCAGGCCGGTCTGGATGTTTTCCTCGACCGTCAGCGTCGGGAAGATCATGCGGCCCTGCGGCACGTAGGCGATGCCCTTGGCCACGCGGCGGAAGCTCTCGTCGCGCGACACGTCCTGGCCCGCGACCTCGATTCTTCCGCTCTTGATGGGCAGCACGCCCATCAGGCTCTTGAACAGCGTGGTCTTGCCCATGCCGTTGCGGCCCATGATGGCGACGGTCTCGTTGGCCCTGGCCTCGAAGGAGATGCCGTGCAACGCCTCGCTCTGGCCGTAGGCGACGTGAAGGTCTGTCACTTGGAGCATGGGTCTCTTTCTCTCAATGACCGAGGTAGACGTCGATGACTTTCGGGTCGGCCTGCACCTTCTCCATCGGCCCTTCGGCCAGGATCTTTCCCTGGTGCATCACGGTGACCTTGTGCGCGATCTGCTTGACGAAATCCATGTCGTGCTCGATCACGATCACCGCGCGGTTCCTGCAGATGCGCTTGAGCAGCTCGGCCGTCAGCTCGCGCTCGCGCGCGCTCATGCCGGCGATGGGTTCGTCGAGCATCAGCAGCTCGGGCTCCTGCATCAGCAGCATGCCGATCTCGAGCCACTGCTTCTGGCCGTGCGAGAGCAGGCCGGCTTCGGTATGCAGCTTGCCGGCCAGGCCGATGTCATCGGCCACCGCCTGCACCTTGGCCTTGACTTCGTCGTCGCACTGGAAGGCCAGTGCACCGAACACCGAGCGCCCCTTGGGGAAGGACACCTCGAGGTTCTGGAACACGCTCAGGTTCTCGTAGATCGAGGGGGTCTGGAACTTGCGCCCGATGCCCAGGCGCACGCGCTTGTGCTCGGCCATCTTGGTGAGCTCGGTGTTCTGGAATTTGATGCTGCCGCTCGTGGCCCTGGTCTTGCCGCAGATCAGGTCGAGCAATGTGGTCTTGCCGGCGCCGTTGGGGCCGATGATCACGCGCAGCTCGTTGCGGTCGATGTAGAGCGTGAGATCGTCGATGGCCTTGAAGCCGTCGAAGGAGACGCTGAGGTCTTCCACTGCGAGCGCGAAGTCGGTGTTGCTGCTCATGAAGAATCCTCAGGCGCTCTGGCTGCCGACACCGTCGGGCAGCGAGGGTTCAGCGACAGTGCGGCTCGCCTTCGGCGGCGGCTCCGGATAGTGGGCCTGCGCGGCGGCCAGTTGCTCGGCATGCAGCTTCCGCTCGGCGGCGCGGCGCAGCCACCAGGGCTTGATATGGCTCTCCCACAGCCCGGCCAAGCCCATCGGGAAGGCGAGCGTGACGCCGATGAAGAGCGCGGCCATCAGGAACAGCCACAGATCCGGAAAGCTCTCGGAGAAGAAGGTCTTGCCCGCGTTCACCAGCAGCGCGCCGTACACCGCACCTACCAGGCTCATGCGCCCGCCGACGGCCGCGAAGATCACCATCTCGATCGAGGGCACGATGCCGACGAAAGACGGCGACATGAAGCCCACCTGCAGCGCGAACATCGCACCGCCGATGCCCGAGAGCGCGGCGGCGAGGCAGAAGGTGAAGACCTTGAAGTTCGAGACGTCGTAGCCCGAGAAGCGCACCCGGTCTTCCTTGTCGCGCATGGCGAGCAGCAGCGTGCCGAGCTTGCTCTTCTGGATCCACAGGCACAGCAGGATGCTGGCCATCAGCAGGCCGACGCAGAGGTAGTAGAGGATGTACTTGGCGCTGTCGGTGCGCGTGTCCCAGCCCAGCACCGTCTTCAGGTCGGTCATGCCGTTGACGCCGCCGGTGTAGCCCTGCTGGCCGATGATCAGCACCGACAGGATCAGCGCCACCGCCTGCGTGATGATCGCGAAGTACACGCCGCCCACGCGGCGCTTGAACATCGCGAAGCTGATCAGCCAGGCCAGTGCCGTCGGCACCGCGATCACCAGGATCACCGTCAGCGGCAGGCTCTTGAAGGGCAGCCAGAGCATCGGCAGCTCGGTGATCTGGTTCCAGTCCATGAAGTCGGGGATTCCCGGCGTCGACTGGATCTTGGTGGTCTCGGGGTCCGAGGCCTCCAGCTTCAGGAACATCGCCATCGCGTAGCCCCCGAGCCCGAAGAAGACGCCCTGCCCCAGGCTCAGCACGCCGCCGTAGCCCCACACCATCACCAGGCCGACGGCGACGAAGGCGTAGGTGAGGTACTTGCCGACCAGGTTGAGGCGGAAGATGTCGAGCGTCGCCGGCAGCACGACCGCCAGCAGGACCGCCAGCACGATCACGCTCCACAGGCCCGAGCGCTTGAACGAATCGAAAAGCGAAGTCATGTGAGAAGTCCTAGCGCCGCACCTTGACGGCAAAGAGGCCTTGCGGGCGCATCATCAGAATGAGCACGATCAGCGAGAGCGTGAGCACCTTGGCCATCGAGCCGGTGATGAAGAACTCCGAGATCGACTGCGTCTGCGCGATGCCGAAGGCCGACACCACCGTGCCCAGCAGGCTGGCCGCGCCGCCGAAGGTGACGACCAGGAAGGCGTCGACGATGTAGAGCTGGCCCGAGGTCGGCCCGGTCGAGCCGATGGTGGTGAAGGCCGCGCCCGCCACGCCGGCGATGCCGCAGCCGATCGCGAAGGTCAAGCGGTCGGTCTTCCTGGTGTCGATGCCGGTCGCGTTGGCCATCTGGCGATTGGCGACCGTGGCGCGCACGCGCAGGCCCCAGCGGCTTCGGTGCAGCGCGATCAGGATGCCCGCCGTCACGAAGGCGGTGAGCGCCAGCACGAAGAGGCCGTTGATCGGGATGTCCAGCCCCTCGGCCGGCGCCCACGAGCCCATCAGCCACTCGGGCAGCGTCGGGCTCACTTCCTTGGGCCCGATGCCGGTGCGGAAGATCTGCTGCAGCCCGAGGCTGATGCCCCAGGTGGCCAGCAGGGTGTCCAGCGGGCGCTTGTAGAGGTGCCGGATCAGCCCCCACTCCACCAGCCAGCCGGCGATGAAGGCGAACACGAAGGCCATCACGATGGCGAGCGGGAAGTAGTACGGCAGCAAGGCCGGTGCGTGCGCCTCAGTCAGCGTCGAGCCCAGGTAGATCGTGTAGGCCCCGATCGTCATGAACTCGCCGTGCGCCATGTTGATGACGCCCATCTGGCCGAAGATGATCGCCAGCCCCAGGCCCATCAGCAGCAGCACCGCGAACAGGCTCAGGCCCGCGAAGCCCTGCATCAGGCCGATGTTCAACATGTCCGAAAAGTTCATGGCGAAGATCCGATGGTTTTGACTCCTTCCCCCTCTGGGGGAAGGTTGGGATGGGGGCCAGCAGCGGTCGAATGCGCGCGCCGCATGCCCCCACCCCTGCCCCCCAGAGGGGGAGGGAGCGAAGTCCTTACTGGTAGCCTTTGGGGAACGGATCCGGCTTGATGAGCTCGCTCGACTCCGCCACCACCTTGAAGCTGCCGTCCGGCATGCCCTGCCCGATGCGCGCCTTGCTCCACAGGTGGTGGTTCGGGTCCAGCTTCACGTAGCCTTCGGGCGCGGTCTTCAGCTCGATGCCCGGCGAAGCGGCGACCACCTTGTCGACGTCGAAGCTGCCGGCCTTCTCGACCGCGGCCTTCCAGAGCCAGGGCCCGAGATAGCCGGCCTGCGTGACGTCGCCGATCACCGAGTCCTTGCCGTACTTGGCCTTGAAGGCGGCGACGAACTTCTTGTTGTTGTCGTTCGGCAGCGTCTGGAAGTACTTCATCGACGAATAGAAGCCGGCGAAGTTCTCGCCGCCCACGCCCGTCATCTCGTCCTCCGTCACCGCCAGCGTCAAGAGGAACTGCTTGTCGCCGGTGATGCCTGCGGCCTTGAGCTGTTTGTAGAAGGCGACGTTGGAGCCGCCCACCACCGCCGCGAAGATGCAGTCCGGCTTGGCGACCTTGATCTTGTTGATCAGCGAGTTGAAGTTGGTGTGGCCCAGCGGGTAGTACTCCTCGCCCTTGACCGAACCTTTCTGGAAGTTCTCGATGTGCTTGCGCGCGATCTTCATCGAGGTGCGCGGCCAGATGTAGTCGGAACCGACCAGGAAGAAGGTCTTGGCCTTCTTCTCCTTCGCGCCCCAGTCCAGACCCCAGATGATCTGCTGCGTGGCTTCCTGGCCGGTGTAGATCACGTTCTTGCTCTGCTCCAGGCCTTCGTAGAAGGTCGGGTAGTACAGGAGGCCGTTCTCCTTCTCGAACACTGGCAGCACCGCCTTGCGCGAGGCCGAGGTCCAGCAGCCGAACACGGTCGCGACCTTGTCGTTGACCAGCAGCTTCTTCGACTTCTCGGCGAAGGTCGGCCAGTCGGAAGCGCCGTCTTCCTTGATCACCTTGATCTTGCGCCCGAGGATGCCGCCCATGGCGTTGATCTCGTCGATGGCGAGCTGCTCGGCCTGGATCGAACCGGTCTCGGAAATCGCCATCGTGCCGCTGGACGAATGCAGCTGGCCGACCGTCACTTCGGTGTCGGTCACCGCGAGCTTGGTGGTGTTCACCTTGGCCGTCGGGAATTGCTGGCCGAAGGCGAGGCCACCGAGGCCCAGCATCGGCAGCGCGGCGGCGCCCTGGATCAGGCGGCGGCGCTGCTGCAGCAGCGACTCGGGGGAGGCGTTGGGGTCACGGGACATATCGAACTCTCCAGGCGGGTTGTGAAAAGGCTTTGGGTTGCTGCGCACCACCGCTGTGCATCCAGCCGGCGGTGCGACCGGCACCATGGCCGCCACTCTAGGAAGAGGACCCGGCGATCCGAATACGTCAATCAACGTATCGGGGCCCGCGCCGCCCGGCGCCACACTGCCCGCCTTGCCCACGGCCCAGCAGGAGCGCTTCTTGCAACGCATGCCTTCCACTGCCGAGCGCCGGAACACCATGCAATCTGTGACAGGCCAGAAAATCTTCAGGATTCGCCGCGACTACAACGCCTGGGTCGCCGACGAAACCCTGGAGGACTACGCGCTGCGCTACACGCCGCGCAGCTTTCGCAAGTGGTCGGAGTTCCGGGTCGCTAACACGGCCTTCGGCGCCACCTCCTTCCTCGCGCTCGAAGCCATCGGCGGCACCATCGCGCTGAGCTACGGTTTCTCGAACGCGGTGTGGGCCATCCTGGTGGTGGGCCTCATCACCTTCCTCACCGGCCTGCCGATCGGCTACTACGCAGCCAAGTACGGGCTGGACATGGACCTGCTGACGCGCGGCGCCGGCTTCGGCTATCTCGGCTCCACGCTGACTTCGCTCATCTACGCGAGCTTCACCTTCATCTTCTTCGCGCTGGAGGCGGCCATCCTCGCGCTCGCGTTGCAGCTCTACTTCGGCTGGCCGCTGCCGGCGTGCTACCTGGTCTCGTCGCTGGTGGTGATCCCGATCGTGATGTACGGCATCACGCTGATCTCGCGGCTGCAACTGTGGACGCAGCCGATCTGGATGGTTCTCTTCGTCTGCCCCTACATCGCAGTGCTGCTGAAGAACCCGCAGGCCTTCAGCGATTTCACCAGCCTCTCGGGCCGCATTTCGAGCAGCAGCGGCTTCGACGCCATCATGTTCGGCGCCGGCGCGACAGTGGCCTTCTCGCTGGTGGTGCAGATCGGCGAGCAGGTCGACTACCTGCGCTTCCTGCCGGAGAAGACGCCTGCCAACCGGCGCCGCTGGTGGGGCGCGGTGCTCGTCGCCGGCGCCGGCTGGATCGTGCCGGGCATGCTGAAGATGCTGGGCGGCGCCTTCCTGGCCTTCCTGGCACTGCAGCATCAGATCCCGAGCGAGCAGGCGGTCGAGCCGACGCAGATGTACCTGGCCGGCTTCGGCTACGTGTTCGGCAACCCGGCCTGGGTGCTGGGTGCGACCACGCTCTTCGTGGTGGTGTCGCAGATCAAGATCAACCTCACCAATGCCTATGCGGGCTCGCTGGCCTGGTCGAACTTCTTCGCGCGCCTCACGCACAGCCATCCGGGCCGCGTGGTCTGGCTGGTGTTCAACGTGATGATCGCGGTGCTGCTGATGACGCTGGGCGTCTTCGCTGCGCTCGAGAACGTGCTGGGCCTCTACAGCAACCTCGCCATCGCCTGGGTCGGCGCGCTGGTGGCCGACCTGGTCATCAACAAGCCGCTGGGCTGGAGCCCGAAGCACATCGAGTTCAAGCGCGCGCACCTCTACGACATCAATCCCGTGGGGCTTGGCGCGATGCTGGTGGCCGCGCTGCTGGGCATCGTGGCCTATGCCGGCGCGCTGGGTCCGCTGGCCCAGGCCTTCTCGCCCTTCATCGCGCTCCTGACTGCCCTCCTCGTCTCGCCGCTGCTCGCCTGGTGGACGCGCGGGCGCTACTACCTCGCGCGCAGCGGCGACACGCCCTGGGCGCCGGGCCAAAGCGTGAAGTGCTCGGTCTGCGAGAACGCCTTCGAATCGGAGGACATGGCCCATTGCCCGGCCTACAACGCGCCGATCTGCTCGCTGTGCTGCACGCTGGAGTCGCGCTGCCACGACCGCTGCAAGACCGGTTCGCGCGCGGCCGAGCAGGTCAACACCTGGTTGACGGCGCTGCTGCCGCCCGCGCTCTCGGCACGGCTCAACTTCCGCGTGGCGCGCTATCTGGTGGTGGCGAGCTCCTTCATCCTGCTGCTGGCCGTGATCATGGGCGTGGTGTACGAGCAGCAGCTGATCCAGAGCACGGTGGAGCGCGGCGCGCTGCGCGATGCCTTCCTCAAGGCCTTCGCGCTGCTCTCGCTGGCCGCGGCGCTGGGCGCCTGGTGGGTGGTGCTCGGCAGCGAAAGCCGCGAGATGGCGCAGGAGGAATCTAATCGCCACAACCACCTGCTCACGCTGGAGATCGAGGCGCACCAGCGCACCGACGCCGCGCTACAGGCGGCCAAGGACGCGGCCGAGGCCGCCAACCAGGCCAAGACGCGCTACGTGGCCGGCATGACGCACGAGCTGCGCACGCCGCTCAACAGCATCCTCGGCTACTCGCAGATCCTGTTGAAGGAGGACGGCAAGCAGATCCCGCCGCGCGACGCGCTGCAGACCATCCACCACAGCGGCGAGCACATGCTGAGCCTGATCGACGGCCTGCTCGACCTGGCGCGCATCGAAGCCGGCCGGCTGCAGCTGGAGCGCATGCCGCTGCCGCTGCCCGAGTTCCTCGACGAGGTGGTGCGCATGGTGCGGCCGCAGGCCGAGGCCAAGGGCTTGGCCTTCGTCTTCACGAAGAGCGGGCGGCTGCCGGCCTGGGTGCAGGCCGATGCCAAGCGGCTGCGGCAGATCCTGATCAACCTGCTCGCGAACGCGGTGCGCTTCACCGATGCCGGCACGGTCACGCTGCACGTCGATGCGCGGCGGCAGGTGCTGCGCTTCGACGTCGTCGACACCGGCATCGGCGTGGCGCCGCAGGACCACCAGCGCATCTTCCTGCCCTTCGAGCGCGGCGCCGCGGGCCGCCAGCGCGGCGAACCGGGCACCGGACTGGGCCTGACCATCACCGGCCTCTTGACCTCGCTGATGGGCGGCGAACTCACCTTGACCGCGAGTTCGGCCGCCGGCAGCACCTTCAGCGTGCGGGTCTACTTGCGCGAGGTGCCCGATCCCGGACCGCAGGCCGAGCCGCAACGCCAGATCTCCGGCTACTTCGGCCCACGCCGCACGCTGCTGGTGGTGGACGACCAGCCGGTGCAGCGCCAAATGCTGGCCGGCATGCTGGCGCCGCTGGGCTTCGACGTGCGCGAGGCCGCCAGCGGCACCGAGTGCCTCGACAGCCTGCGCGAGCACGTGCCCTCGGCCATCCTGCTCGACATCAGCATGGACGACATGGACGGCTGGCAGACGGCCGCCCTCGTTCGCGCCGCCGGCTTCGACGCGGTGCCGATCGTGATGGTCTCGGCCAACGTGTTCGAGAACCAGGGCGAGCGACTGCGCATGGCCGGCTGCCAGGCCTTCATCGGCAAGCCGGTGATCGAGTCCGAGCTGATCATGACGCTGGAGCGCCACCTCGGCCTGGAATGGATGGTGCCCGGCCATGCGCCGCCGCCGGCCGAAGCCGCGCCGCCGCAGCAGCTGGGCCTGCCGGAAGACGCACGCACCGAGCTGATGAGCCTGGTGCAACTCGGCCACGTGCGCGGGTTGCAGCGCGCGCTCGACCGCCTCGCGTCCGAAGACGCGACGCTGGCCGCCAGCTGCAGCTACCTGCGCCGCATGGTCATGCGCTTCGAGCTCGAGGATTTCAAGAAAGCCCTTTCGGAGGATCTGCTGCATGTATCCAACCCCTGAAAGCGAACGGCCCGTGGTGCTGGTGGTCGACGATGCGCCGAGCAGCCTGGGCGTGCTGTGCGACACGCTGGAGGCCAGCGGCTACACGGTGCTGGTGGCCGGCGACGGCGAGTCGGCGCTGCGCCTTCTGGAACTGGTGGTGCCCGACGCGATCCTGCTCGACGGCCTGATGCCGGGCTTGTCGGGCTTCGACACCTGCCGGCGCATCAAGGCCAACGCGGCGCTGGCGCACATCCCGGTGCTCTTCATGACCGGGCTGTCCGAAACGCCGCACGTGGTCGAAGGCTTCGAGAGCGGCGGCGTCGACTACGTGGTCAAGCCGATCCGCGCGCAGGAGGTGCTGGCGCGCCTGCACACGCACGCGCGCAACGCCCACATCGCGCGCATGGCGCGCGACGCGGTCGACGTGGCGGGCATGGGCGTGGTGCTGATCGACGCGCAGGGCCGCGTGGCCTGGCGTTCGCCGCAGGCCGCGCTGTGGCTGCATGCGCTGGGCGAGCCTTCGGCGCCCGGCCAGCTGCCCGCGGCGCTGGACCCGGTGCTCGCGGGCGGCGCGAGCGTGGTGCTTTCGACCTTGGCAGGCACGCGCCTGTCGGTGCGCAACCTGGGCACCGCGACGCTGGGCGAAACGATGCTGCTGCTGGCGCCGCACAAGGAAGGCGCCGCCGGCACTTCGCGCCTGGCCGATGCGGCGCTGACGCCGCGCGAGACCGAGGTGCTGTCCTGGCTCGCCAAGGGCAAGACCAACCGCGACATCGGCGAGATCCTCGGCATGAGCCCGCGCACGGTCAACAAGCACCTGGAGCACATCTTCGAGAAGCTGGGCGTCGAGACGCGCTCGGCTGCGGCGGCGTTGGCCAGCGGGCAGCTGGGCTAGGGCTTGCTGGAGAATGTGGCGCTCGCCCTGCCACACGATGCAAGACTCGCTTTTCGACGACCCGAACGAACCCGCGCCCGCTTCGCCCGCGCCGAAGAAGCGCGCAGGCCAGGCTGCTGCGGCCAAGGTCCAGCCCGCGCCGTCCGATGCGGCGCAGCGGGCGCTGGCGAAGGCGCTGCCGCCGCAACTGCGGCTCGGCACCTCTTCCTGGTTCTTCCCGGGCTGGGCCGGACTGGTCTGGGACGGCGAGTACGAGCAGTCGGTGCTGTCCAAGCACGGCCTCAAGGCCTATGCGCAGCATCCGCTGTTGCGCACCGTCAGCGTGGACCGCAGCTTCTACCGCGCGCTGTCGGCCAGCCAGTTCGCTGCCTACGCGCAGCAGGTGCCGGAAGACTTCCGCTTCGTCGTCAAGGCACCGAGCGTCGTCGCCGATGCGCTGGTGCGCGGTGAGGACGGGCGTGGCATGCAGCCCAATCCGGCCTTCCTCGATTCGGCATTGGCGGTGCAGGATTTCGTGCAGCCGGCGCTCGACGGCCTGGGCGCCAAGATCGGCGCGCTCGTGTTCCAGCTCAGTCCGCTGCCGTCGTCGATGTTGTCGCAAATGCCTGAGTTGTTGCAGCGCCTGCGGCACATGCTGCAGGCCTTGCCCGCGCTGCGCCCGAGCGCGCCGGACGGCGTGATCGCGGTCGAGGTGCGCAATCCCGAGTTCCTGACCCCGGCCTTTGCCGACGTGCTGCGCGAGGCCGGCGCCACCTACTGCCTCGGCCTGCATCCCAAGATGCCGCCGATCGGCGAGCAGTTGCCGGTGCTGCGCGCGCTGTGGCCGGGCCCGCTGGTCTGCCGCTGGAACCTGAACCGGCTGCACGGCGCCTACGGCTACGAGGAAGCCAAGCAGCTCTACGAGCCCTTCGACAAGCTCGTGGACCCGGACCCCGAGACACGCGGGACGCTGGCCCGCGTGATCGCCGCCACCACCGGCGCGGGCCATGCGGCCTACGTGACGATCAACAACAAGGCCGAGGGGTCGGCGCCGCTGTCGGTGCTGGCGTTGGCGCTATGCCTTGGCAGCCAGCCAGCCGACGATCAATGAGGCCAGGCTCGCCGCCGCCGCGGCCTCGTCGATGCGCCCGCGGACCATGTCGCGCGCGATCGCGTCGCCGGCGCCGATGATGCCGACGCAGCGCAGGCGCAATTCGTCCTCGGGCAGCTTCGAATAGGGCGCGAGCGCATCGCGGTAGAGAGCGACGTAGCTGTCGATCAGCTCGCGCTGGAAGGCGTCCATCTCCTCGTCGCCCTTGAGCGCGGCCGAGATTGCGTGCCATTCGGGTCCCACCGAAGTGAAGCAGTTCATGTAGGCGGTGCTGACCACCCGCGCCACCTCTTCCAGCCGGCGCGGCGTTCGTTCGAGCGCCAGCAGCAGCGCCGCGACCTGGCGGTTGTCGATCTGCTCGTAGAGCGCGATCAGGAGGCCCGAGCGTGTCTTGAAATGTTCGTAGGCGATCGGCTTGCTCACGCCCGCGCGCTCGGCCAGGTAGCCGAGCGTGAGGGCGTCGGTGCCCTGCTCCCGCACGATGGCGAGCGCGGTCTCGAGCAGCTGTTCGCGGCGCTCGGCCTTGGACAGCTTTTTGGGCAAAGGGTCGTTCATGGGGCGGGCTTGACAGCGTCTTTGGTCTGGATTCTACTTTCAGTAACTTACCAATAGTAAGTTACTTGACGTAGATTGCATCTTACCCAATCCCAGACAGGAGCTCCCACCATGCCAGCGCGTTCAACAAAACCCGTGCTCATCATCGGCGGCTCGGGCGTCGTCGGCGCCCAGGCCGCGAAGGCCTTGCGCCGCCTGCACCCCGAACTCCCCATCTCCATCGGCGGGCGAAACCTGGCCAGGGCCGAGGCGGTGGCGCGAGAAATCGGCCATGCAGACGCGATGGCGATCGACCTCGCGCGCGCCGACCTGGGCCAGCCCGCCGGCAAGCGCTACAGCGCCATCGCGATGTTCCTGAAGGACGACACGATGCATTCGCTGGACTATGCGCAGGCGAACGGGCTGCCCTACCTCAGCGTCTCCAGCGCCAGCTTCGAGGTCGGCCCCGAGGTGGCCTGGTTCATCCGCAGGCCGGCCAGCGCACCGGTGCTGATGGCCAGCAACTGGCTGGCCGGCGTGGCCACCTTCGCAACGCTGCAGTTCGCGGCCGGATTCGAGCGCGTCGAGACGATCGAGATCTCACTGGTACTCGACGAGCAGGACATGGGCGGTCCGGCGGCCTACGTGGACTACGAGCGCATCACGCAGGCCGCGGCGAGCGCGCAGATCCTGAAGAACGGGCAGTGGATGTGGGCCACCGGCGAAGACGCCGCGCGCCGCTTCAAGGACTCGGAAGGTGTCGAACAACAGGGCCAGGCCTACGCGCCGCTGGACGTGCTGAGCCTGGGCGCCGCCACCGACGCCCATTCGATCCGCGTGGACCTGGCCGTCGGCGAAAGCGCCTCGCGCCGGCGCGGCGAGCCCTTCTCCACAGAAATCATCATCGAGATGAGCGGCCGGCTGAAGAGCAACGGCCAGCCAGGCCGCACGCGCCATGTGCTGGTGCATCCGGGCGGCCAGGCGCCCGTGACGGCTGTGGGCGTGGCGCTCGGCATCGAGCGCCTGCTGGGCCTGGCCGGCGGCGCCGCGGCGCCGCCGGGGCTCTACCTGCCCGACGTGCTGATCGAGCCGGGCTATGCGCTTCGGCGCCTGCAGGAGGCCGGCTTGCAAGTCGTCGAGGGAGCCCTGGCATGAAGCCCGTCCTGTTCATCGGCGGCTCCGGCCAGGTGGGCAGCCGGGCCGTGCGCACGTTGCGCCAACTCCAGCCGGGCTTGCCGATCGCGATCGGCGCTCGGGACATGGACAAGGCCGGTGCGCTCGCACGCGAGATCGGCGGCGCCGGCGCCGTGATGATCGACCTGGCCCGCAGGGACCTTGGCCTGCCGGCCGATGCAGGCTACAGCGCCGTGGTCGTGCTGCTGAAGGACGCTGGCCTGCACTCGATGCGGTTTGCCCAGGCCCGCGGCCTGCCCCATGTGTCCTTCTCCGATTTCGTGTTCGACATCGGGCCGGAGGTGGCGCTCCATGTTCGCAAGCCGAACAGCGCGCCCATCCTGTTGCTGGGCCAGTACCTGGGCGGCACGGCGGCGCTCGCCGCGCTGCATTTCGCGCGCGAGTTCCGCCGCGTCGATTCGATCGCGATCGGCGGGCTGCTCGATGCCGACGACCTCGGCGGGCCGGTTGCGCAGGCCGACATCGAACGCCTGGGCCACGGCACGCCGCGCCCGCTGCTGCGGCATGAAGGCCGCTGGCTGTGGGCGAACGAAGCGCAGGCGAAGCGCCGCTTCGTCGATGCCGACGGCGTCACGCACGAGGGGCAGGCCTACCCGCTGCTCGACGTGGTGAGCCTCGCGGCCGCGACCGGCGCGCCGTCGATCCGGGTCGATCTCGCCCTCAGGGAGGGCCGGCGCCGCGCGGCGCCCTCGCACGAGGTGATCGTGGAGATCGCGGGTGAGCAGCAGGGTGGCCGGCAAGGCGTCACGCGCCACGCGCTGATCGACGGCGACGTCTACTCGGGCCTCAGCGCGCGTGGCGCGGCCCTGGCGGTCGAGCGTCTGCTCGGCCTGGCCGGCGGCTGGGCGGTCGTGCCGGGGCTTTACCACCCCGAGGAGTTGCTGGATCCGGCCTATGTGGTCGAGCGGCTCCAGGGCTTCGGCACGGAAATCCGGCGCTTGCCTTAGCCGGTCCGGCCGGGTACCGGCCATCTGGTCGATTGACCATGGGAGACAAACGTCCTCAACTAAAGGCTGTGCAGAAATCGAGTTATCTATCCGCCGCCGGCCCGCCGCGCCCGCGACAGGAAATCCGCTTCGCGCGCGGCCATGACCAGGTGCAGCTGGCCTATGCGATGTCCGGCAGCGGCCCGCTGCTGATCAAGGCCGCGACCTGGCTGTCGCACCTGGAGTACGACTGGGAGAGCCCGGTCTGGCGCCACGTGCTGCACGGGCTCTCAGCCAACGCCACCTTCGTGCGCTACGACGAGCGCGGCTGTGGCCTGTCGGATTGGGAGGTCGACGATCTCGGCTTCGACAGCTGGCTGAGCGATCTCGAAACCGTGGTCGACGCGCTGAGCACCGAGCGCTTCGGCCTGCTCGGCATCTCGCAAGGTGCGTCGATCGCCATCGCCTACGCGGCGAAGCATCCGGATCGCGTCAGCCACATGGTGCTGCATGGCGGCTATGCGCGCGGGCGCCTGGTGCGCAGCAACACGGCCCTGCAGCGCGAAGAAGCCGAGATGATGTGCAAGCTGGCCGAACTGGGCTGGGGCAAGGAGGACGCGTCGTTCCGCCAGTTCTTCACCAGCCAGTTCATTCCGGGAGGCTCGGCCGAACAGCACCGTTGGTTCAACGAGCTGGAGCGCATCTCCAGCTCGCCCGCCAACGCCGCGCGCTTCATGCGCGAGTTCAACCGCATCGACGTCACGCATCTTCTGGCCGAAGTGCGCTGTCCCACCTTGGTGCTGCACAGCATGCGCGATCTTCGCGTGCCCTTCGCCGAGGGGCGGCTGATCGCGAGCGGCATCCGCGGTGCGCGCTTCGTGCCGATCGACAGCGGCAACCACCTGCTGCTCGACGAGCCCGGCTGGGCGCATTGGCTCGCCGAGGTGCGCAGATTCCTGCCCGCCGCTGCGCCGGCGCACGACCCGGTGTTCGATGCGCTCACCGGCCGCGAGCGCCAATTGCTCGAACTGCTGGCCCAGGGCCGCGACAACGCACAGATCGCAGCGACGCTAGGCCTGTCGGAAAAGACGGTGCGCAACCACCTGACCAGCGTGTTCGCCAAGCTGGAGGTCGACAACCGGGGCCGCGCGATCGTGCTGGCGCGCGACTCGGGCTTCGGCAAGCTGACCGCGTGATGCACCGCGCCGGCGATGGCGCAAATCTTCAAGACCAGGCCGGCGCCGCTGCCTATTCTCGGCAGCATGACCAAGACGACCTTCAGCCTCGCCGCCTGCATCCTTCTCGCCGCGCTCGCGATGCACCAGAGCGTGCATGCCGTGGACTCGGCATCGCTGCCGGCGTCGATCCGCCTTGCGAACGCGAGGGCGCTGATCGAAGCCAAGGACTGGAAAGGCGCCATCGCGGAACTGCAGGGCGTGGACGCCCCGAACAATGCCGACTGGAACAACCTGATGGGCTTCAGCCTGCGCAAGGCCAGGACGCCCGACTATGCGGCCGCAGAACGCTTCTATGACACCGCGCTGCGCATCGAGCCCAGCCACCGCGGGGCGCTCTCGTATTCCGGCGAGCTCTACCTGGTGCTGGACAAGCTGCCCAAGGCGGAGCAGCGGCTGGCGACGCTGAAACTGGTCTGCAACAACGCATGCTTCGAACAGGAGCGGCTCAGCCAGGCCATCGAGCGCTACAAGGCAGCCGGCAACAAGTACATCCCCGAGCCCTGAGATCTGCCGCGGCGCTGCAAAATGGCGCCCATGAGGATGCTCCATCGATTCGCCGCCTGCGTCCTGCTCGCCGCCCTCTCGCTGCAGCCGGCGCTCGCGGCCGATACCGACTCGACGCCGCCCGCGCTTCGGCTGGCGGCCGCCAGGGCGCAGATCACGGCCAAGAACTGGCCGGCGGCCATTGCCGAACTCAAGCGGGTGAACGACCCGCGCAGCGCCGACTGGAACAACCTGATGGGCTACAGCCTGCGCAAGAACAAGTCCGCACCGGACCTGGAAGGCGCGGAGCGCTTCTACGACGCCGCCCTGCGCATCGACCCCAACCACCGCGGCGCGCTCGAATATTCGGGCGAGCTCTATCTCGTGAAGGGCGATCTGCCGAAGGCCGAGGAGCGCCATGCGCGGCTGGTGAAGCTGTGCACCGTGCCCTGCGAGGAGCTCGATGACCTCAGCAAGGCGATCGAGAAGTACAAGGCCGCGGGCGGCAAGTACGTTCCGGAGGAATAGCCGCGCTCAGGCCCGGATCGCGGGCTCGAGCAGGTCGGCGATCCCGATGCGCGCCGCGAAGGCTTCGCGCACGCGCTCGGCCACTTCGGTCACGGCGCCCGCGCCGTCGTCGATGAAATCGATCACCGAGCGGAACGGCCGCTCGCCGGCCGGCAGCCCGATGATGCGCGCGATCTCGTCCGCCACGGCTTGCGGGTCGGCATGCGAGGGCATCAGTGCGCTGAGCTTGGCGCCCACCTGGTCCATGAGCCCGTCGTAGCGCGCGTAGGCCGCCACGGTCGCCGCATCCGCCGGCTTGCCCGCATTCTGGAAATGCGCGGTGCCGCTGGTGAAGGCGCCGGGCACCACGATCGAGGTCTCGATGCCGAAGCGCGCGAGTTCGTAGGACATCGTGACAGCCAACGAATCCATCGCCGCCTTGGCTGCCGCATACGGCCCCATGAAGGGCGGGAAGCCGCCACGCACCGTGGTGCTGCTGACCCACAGCACGAGCCCGGACTGCCGGCCGCGCATCACGGGCAGCACGGCCTTGTTGACACGCTGCGTGCCGAGCACGTTGGTGTCGAACACCTTGACCATCTCCTCCGGCGTGAAGGCCTCGGTCGGCCCGACCACGAGATGGCCCGCGTTGTGGACGACGACGTCGAGCCGGCCCTGTTCGCCGACGATGGTCGCAACCGCTTCGTCGGCGGAGGCCTGCGAGAGCACGTCGAGCTCGATCGCGCGGATGTCGTGGCCGCCTGCAAAACCCCAGTCGCGCAGCTCGCGCACGCGCGCTGAGTTGCGGCCGGCGATGTCGCGCATGCTGGCGTAGACGACGTGGCCCTGCGCCGCGAGCGCGCGGGCCGTGAGATGGCCGATGCCGGTGGAGGCGCCGGTCACGAGGATGACGGATTTCTTCATGGTGTTGCTTTCTGTGTGAGAGGAGTTCAGACCAGGCCGCCGTTGGCGCGCAGGGTCTGGCCGTTGACCCAGCCGGCCTGCGGGCCGACGAGCAAGGCCACCGTGTTGGCGATGTCTTCCGGCGTGCCCAGGCGTTCCAGCGGCACGGCCTTGGCGAAGCGCTCGACGGCTTCGGGCGACTTGCCGTCGAGGAACAGCGCGGTGGCCGTGGGGCCCGGCGCGACGGCGTTGACCGTGATGCCCTTGCCGCGCAGCTCCTTGGCGAGGATGTTGGTCATGACCTCGATCGCGGCCTTGGTCGCGCCGTAGATCGCGTAGCCCGGCAGGCCGAGGCCGATCACGCTGGTCGAGAAGTTGAGGATGCGCCCACCGGTCTGCAGGCGCGTCGTCGCCTCGCGCATCGTGTTGAAGCTGCCCTTGACGTTGACCGAGAACAGCCGGTCGAAGGTGGCGTCGTCGGTGTCGGCCAGCTGCGGCAGCGCCGGCGGCATGACGCCGGCGTTGTTGACCAGCACGTCGACGCGGCCGTAGGCGGCGATCGCTTCGTCGAAGAGGCGGCGCGCCGCGGCCGGATCGGCCACGTCGGCCTGCACGGCGACGGCCCGGCCGCCGGCGGCGGCGATGCCGTCCACGACCTTGGCGGCTTCCTGCGCATTGCCGGCGTAGTTGACGACCACGGCATAGCCGTCGGCGGCGAGGCGGCTGGCGATGGCGGCGCCGATGCCGCGGGATGCGCCGGTGACGATGGCGACTTGCGATGTGTTCATGGCTGAGCTCCTGGAAGGGTTGGTTGAGGGCTGGTCCGCTTGCTTCTTCGCGGGTCAGTGGGATGGATTGTTCTGTTTAATCAGAAGCAGATAAATGCAGTAGATTCGCCATCACTGTCCAAAAATCACAAACAATCAAGGAAGGCTGAAGATGGACCGCCTCGATGCCATGCGCGTCTTCGTCCGCATCGTCGACCTGCAGAGCTTCACGCGCGCGGCCGACGACCTGCAGCTGCCGCGCGCGACGGTCACGCACACCATCCAGCAACTCGAAAAGCGCCTCGGCGCACGCCTCCTGCACCGCACCACGCGGCATGTGAGCGCCACGCTGGATGGCGAGGCCTATTACCAGCGCTGCCAGCAACTGCTGTCGGACTTCGAGGAATCGGAGTCGGTCTTCCGCAGTTCGGCGGCCAAACCCAAGGGCAAGCTGCGCGTCGACCTGCAGGGCACGCTCGCCATGCATTTCCTGCTGCCGCACATCGGCGAGTTCTTTGCGCGCTACCCCGACATCGAAGTCGAGATCGGCCTCGGCGACCGGCTGGTGGACCTGGTGCGCGAAAGCATCGACTGCGTGCTGCGCGCCGGCGAGCCGCGCGAGTCGAGCATGGTGGGCCGGCGCGTCGCGCTGCTCGAGCAGGTGACCTGCGCCAGCGCCGCTTATCTCGAACAATTCGGCGAACCCCGCACGCCGGAGGAGTTCCGGGCCCACCGCGCGGTCAACTATGCGAGCGGCAGCGGCAAGGTGCTGCCCTTCGAGTTCATGGTGGACGGCGAGCGGCGCACGATGCAATTGCGCGGCTCGGCGACGGTGAGCCATGCCGATGCCTACGCGGCTTGCTGCGCGGCCGGCCTGGGCTTCGCGCAGATGCCGCGCTATCACGTGGAACGGGAGCTCGCGGCCGGGACGCTGCGCGAAGTGCTGGCCGAGTTCCGGCCTCCGCCGATGCCGGTGTCGGTGATGTATCCGCATCACAGGCAGCTGTCGCCGCGCGTGCGGGTCTTCGTGGACTGGGTCGCGGACCGGATGCAGCGCGGCGGCTGAACCCCGCGCTCAGCCGCCCAAAGGCAAGCGCGCCAGCACCTCGTGCCGGCTCTGGCCGATCAGGCTGCGCACGAGAACGAACTCGTGCGCGGTCCAGGTGATGGACTCGATCGGTCGCGCGGCAACGTGGCGGTCGTCGTACAGCAGCGTCAGGTGCGGCGTGTAGTGCTCGCGGCCGCCGTGACCGAGGCCGATCTGCGCCATCGCGCGGTCCAGGGCTTGCTGCAGCGTCTTCACGCTCACCAAGCCGTCTTCGCCCAGCAGCACCAGCGGCATGTTGCGTGCCTTGCGCGAGAAGCTGCCGACGCGGTCGAAGCCGAGCTTGAAGGACGGCATGGCGGTCACCGCTTGCGCGACACTGACCGAAGCGTCGGCAAGCTCCTGCGGAAAGCGCGCAAAGGTGCCCACGACGTGCAGCGTCACATGGAAGCGCTTTGCGCCGAGCGGCTTGCCCTTCAGCCCGAAATCGCTCTGCAGATCGCGCACGAGCTTCTCGATGCGCGCGATGGCGGCCGCGTCAGGGAGCAGCGCAAAGAACAGCCGGTCGGTCGACGGTGGCCGAGCTGCCACGCCGTCGAGCGATGGCTGCACGGGCATCACGGCTGCTCGCGGGCCTCGAGTGCGCGATTGATGCCCAGCGCCGCCAGCGTGCACGCCGCGCCGGACAGCAGATAGACGCTGACGTAGGCGAGCCCGAAGTGCGCCGACAGGCCCAGCGCCACCAGCGGTGCGAACGCGGCGCCGATGAGCCAGGCCAGGTCCGAGGTGAGCGCAGCGCCGGTGTAGCGGTACTTGGAGATGAAATTGGAGGTCACGGTGCCCGAGGCCTGGCCGTAGGACAGGCCCAGCAGCACGAAGCCGACCAGGATGAAGACATCCTGGCCCACGGTGCCGCCGTCGAGCAGGATCGGCGCGAAGCCGCTGAAGACCGCGATCAGGATCGCGAGCGCGCCCAGCGTCTGGCGCCGACCCACGCGGTCGGCGATCCATCCGGAGGCGACGATGCCGCCGGCCGCCAGTACCGCGCCGACGATCTGGATGCCGAGGAATTCGGTGATGGACTGCTCCGAATACAGCCGGATCCACGACAGCGGGAACACGGTGATCAGGTGGAACAGCGCATAGCTCGCCAGCGCGGCGAAGGCGCCGATCAACAGGTTGGAACCCTGCGCGCGGACGAGCTCGACCACGTCGGTGGGTTCCAGCTCCTGCTCGTCGAGCAACACCTCGTACTCGTGCGTGACCACCAGCCGAAGGCGCGCGAACAGCGCCACCACATTGATGGCGAAGGCCACGAAGAAAGCGTAGCGCCATCCCCACGAAAGGAAGTCAGCCGGCGACAGGCTGGCATACAGGAAGGCGAACAGACCGCTGGCGATGATGAAGCCGACCGGCGCGCCGAGCTGGCCCAGCATCGAATACCAGCCTCGGCGGTTCGGCGGCGCGTTGAGCGCCAGCAGCGAGGGCAAGCCGTCCCAGGAGCCGCCCAGCGCGAGCCCTTGGCCGATGCGGAAAATCGAGAGCAGCACGATGGCCGCGAAACCCGCGGTCTCGTAACCGGGCAAAAATGCGATGCCGACGGTGGAGGTGCCCAGCAGGAACAGCGCCATGGTCAGCTTGGTGCCGCGCCCCCAACGGCGCTGGACCGCCATCGAGATCACGGTGCCGAAGGGCCGCGCGATAAAGGCGAAGGAAAAGATCACGAAGGCGTAAAGTGTTCCTTCCAGCAGGTCCTCGAACGGAAAGAACAGGGCCGGGAACACCAGCACCGACGCGATGCCATAGACGAAGAAGTCGAAGTACTCGGATGCGCGCCCGATGACCACGCCGACCGCGATTTCCCCGGGCGCCACCTTCGAATGGTCGGCAGTGATGAGGCGAGCATCCCTCTCGAGGGTCTCGGACGAGGGTTCGGAAGGGGCGTGGCTGATGCTGGACATCGTGCGTGCTTCGGGTTCAGGGGGCTTGCAAGGTCGCTCAGGGTCGCATCAGATGCGGTTTTACGCCATAGGACAAAACGTCCAATCGCCAAGCAGGGTCGATGGACGTACATTTTGCGCTCATCCGCAATCCGCGTTTTCCCGCGGCCTACGTTTTTTCCTCGCTCCAGGCATGCCACTCCTCAAGACCCTTCGCGGACCGGCTCTCCTCGTGCTCGCTGCCCTGCTGGCGGGCTGCAACATGGTGGTGCTGAACCCGTCCGGCGACGTGGCCGCCCAGCAGGGCCGGCTGATCGTGGTGTCCACGATGCTGATGCTGCTGATCATCGTGCCGGTCATCGCCCTGACCTTCTTCTTCGCCTGGAAGTACAGGGAGTCCAACACCGAGGCCACTTACAAGCCGGACTGGGACCATTCGACGCAGCTCGAACTGGTGATCTGGGCCGCGCCGCTCCTGATCATCATCGCGCTCGGTGCGCTGACCTGGATCAGCACGCACACGCTGGACCCCTACCGGCCGCTCGACCGCATCGACTCGCGACGCCCGGTGCCCGATAACGCGAAGCCGCTGGTGGTGGAGGTGGTGGCGCTCGACTGGAAATGGCTGTTTCTTTATCCGGAGCAAGGCATCGCCACGGTCAACGAGGTCGCGGCGCCGGTGGACGTGCCGATCCAGTTCCGGATCACGGCTTCGTCGGTCATGAACTCCTTCTACATCCCCGCGCTCGCCGGCCAGATCTATGCCATGCCCGGCATGGAAACCAAGCTGCACGCGGTCATGAACAAGGCCGGCACCTACGAAGGCATCTCCGCCAACTACAGCGGCGCCGGCTTCTCGGGCATGCGCTTCAAATTCCACGGCATGAGCCGTGCCGACTTCGATCGCTGGGTGCAGAAGAACAAGGCCGAAGGCCAGGCGCTCAGCCGCGAGGGCTACATGCAGCTCGAACGCCCGAGCGAGCGCGAGCCGGTGCGCCGCTACGCCAGCGTGGCGCCGGGCCTGTACGACGCCATCGTCAACCGCTGCGTGGAGCCCGGCAAGATGTGCATGAAGCACATGATGGCGGTCGATGCCAGCGGCGGCGCAGGCCGCGGCGGCTTGTCCCCGTTGGCCATGACGACCGTGCCGCGCGGCGAGCAAGGCCAGCCGATGCGCACCCTCGCCGCCGAAATCTGCACCATCGACAACCCGACCGGGGCGCCGCTCGCCGTCCGGACGACGATCCAGTAATCCGTTCATCACGATGCCCGACCATCCCGATCTGACCAAGCTCGTCTTCGGACGCCTCACCTGGGAGGCGATCCCCTACCACGAGCCGATCCTCATGGCGACCTTCGTCGCCGTCGTGCTGGGCGGCCTCGCCCTCCTGGGCGCGCTGAGCTACTACCGCGTCTGGGGCACGCTGTGGCGCGACTGGATCACCAGCATCGACCACAAGAAGATCGGCATCATGTACATCGTGCTCGGCCTGGTGATGCTGCTGCGCGGCTTCGCCGACGCGATCATGATGCGGCTGCAGCAGGCGATCGCCTTCGGCGACGCGGCGGGCTACCTGCCGCCGCACCACTACGACCAGGTCTTCACGGCCCACGGCGTGATCATGATCTTCTTCGTCGCCATGCCGCTGGTCACCGGGCTCATGAACTACGTCGTGCCGCTGCAGATCGGCGCGCGCGACGTGGCCTTCCCCTTCCTGAACAACTTCAGCTTCTGGATGACCGCGAGCGGCGCGGTGCTGGTGATGATGTCGCTGTTCGTCGGCGAGTTCGCCAAGACCGGCTGGCTCGCCTATCCGCCGCTGTCCGGCATTGCCTACAGTCCCGACGTCGGGGTCGACTACTACATATGGTCCTTGCAGGTCGCCGGGGTCGGCACCTTGCTGTCGGGCGTGAACCTGATCGCGACCATCGTGAAGATGCGTGCGCCCGGCATGACCCTGATGAAGATGCCGGTCTTCACCTGGACCGCGCTCTGCACCAACGTGCTGATCGTGGCCGCCTTCCCGGTGCTCACCGCGGTGCTGGCGCTGTTGTCGATGGACCGCTACGTCGGCACGAACTTCTTCACCAACGAGCTCGGCGGCAATCCGATGATGTACGTCAACCTCATCTGGATCTGGGGCCATCCGGAGGTGTACATCCTGATCCTGCCGGTGTTCGGCGTGTTCTCGGAGGTGGTGTCCACCTTCAGCGGCAAGCGCCTGTTCGGCTATGCGTCGATGGTCTACGCGACGGTCGTGATCACCATCCTCTCGTACCTGGTGTGGCTGCACCACTTCTTCACCATGGGGTCGGGCGCCAGCGTCAACTCTTTCTTCGGCATCACCACGATGATCATCTCGATCCCGACGGGGGCGAAGATCTTCAACTGGCTGTTCACGATGTACCGCGGGCGCATCCGCTTCGAGGTGCCGATGCTGTGGACGATCGGCTTCATGGTCACCTTCGTGATCGGCGGCATGACCGGCGTGCTGCTCGCGGTGCCGCCGGCCGACTTCGTGCTGCACAACAGCCTGTTTTTGATCGCGCACTTCCACAACGTGATCATCGGCGGCGTGGTGTTCGGCGCCTTCGCCGGCATCACCTACTGGTTCCCGAAGGTCTCCGGCTTCAAGCTCGACCCGTTCTGGGGCAAGTGCTCGTTCTGGTTCTGGCTGACCGGCTTCTACTTCGCCTTCATGCCGCTGTACGTGCTCGGGCTGATGGGCGTCACGCGCCGGGTGAGCCATTTCGAGGATGCGTCGCTGCAGATCTGGTTCCAGATCGCCGCCTTCGGCGCCTTCCTGATCGCCTTGGGCATTCTCTCCTTCCTCATCCAGCTGGTCGTCAGCTTCCGCAAGCGCGAATCGCTGCGCGACACGACGGGCGACCCGTGGAGCGGCCGCACGCTGGAGTGGTCCACCTCCTCGCCGCCGCCGGCCTACAACTTCGCCTTCACGCCGCGCATCCACGACAACGACGCCTGGTGGGACATGAAGCAGCGCGGCTACGAGCGGCCGCTGGAAGGCTTCACCCCGATCCACATGCCGAAGAACACCGCCGCCGGCTTCGTGCTGGCCATGCTCAGCGCCGCCATGGGCTTCGCGCTCATCTGGCACATGTGGCTGCTGGCCGGCATGTCCTTCGCCGCGCTCCTGCTCGCGACCATCATCCACACCTTCAACTACAAGCGCGACTATCACATCCCGGTGGACGAGGTCGTCCGCACGGAAGGCGATCGCACCCGACTCCTGGCCGGCCATGTCTGAGATCACCGTCCCCTCCCCCCACGGCGCCGTGAGCGCCGCACCGAACCCGCTCTTCCACGTCGTGGACGAGCACCATCCCGAGAACGGCACGCTGCTCGGGTTCTGGCTCTACCTGATGAGCGACTGCCTGGTCTTCGCCTGCCTGTTCGCGATGTACGGCGTGCTGGGCCGCAGCTATGCAGCAGGCCCCTCGGGCGCCGACCTGTTCGAGCTGCCGCTGGTCGCGCTCAACACCTCGCTGCTGCTGCTGTCGTCGATCACCTACGGCTTCGCGATGCTCGAGATGCTGAAGAAGCGCACCGGCGCGACGCTGGCCTGGCTGGCCGTCACCGGCCTGCTGGGCGCGGGCTTCATCGGCATCGAGCTCTACGAGTTCGCGCACCTGATCCACGAAGGCGCCGGCCCGCAGCGCAGTGCCTTCCTGTCCTCCTTCTTCACGCTGGTGGGCACGCACGGCCTGCACGTGACTTTCGGCATCGTCTGGCTCGTCACGCTGATGATCCAGGTCGGCAAGCACGGGCTGATCCCCGAGAACCGGCGCAGGCTCCTGTGCCTGTCGATGTTCTGGCACTTCCTGGACGTCGTGTGGATCGGCGTCTTCACCTTCGTCTACCTGATGGGATCATTGTCATGAGCGATGCGCACGACGTTCACGAACACGACCCGCACGTCGAAGCGGACCTGCACATCAGCCTCAAGGGCTACCTGACCGGCTTCATCCTGTCGGTGATCCTGACCGCCATCCCCTTCTGGCTGGTGATGGGCAAGGTGTTCGACAAGCCCGGCCTCACGGCCTTCGTCATCCTGGGCTTCGCGGCCGTGCAGATCGTGGTCCACATGATCTACTTCCTGCACCTGAACGCCAAGTCGCAGGGCGGCTGGAACATGCTCGCGCTGATCTTCACGATCGTGCTGGTCGTGATCACCTTGAGCGGCTCGCTGTGGGTGATGTTCCACCTCAACCACAACATGATGCCGGCCTCGATGCACGAGATGCGCAACGCGCCTTGAGCGCAACGCGTTCCAGGCCGGCACTGGCGATGCTCGCCGTTGCCGGCGCCCTGCTCTTCATCCTGTTCCTGGCCTTGGGCACGTGGCAGCTCGAGCGGCGCAGCTGGAAGCTCCAGCTGATCGATCGCGTCGAAGGGCGCGTGCATGCGCCGCCGGCGGATGCACCCGCGCCCGCGCAATGGCCGCGCGTGAGTGCGGCCGACGACGAATACCGGCATGTGCGGCTGACAGGCCGCTTTCTCCACGAGCGTGAAACCCTGGTACAGGCCTCGACCGTGCTCGGCGCCGGCCACTGGGTGCTGACGCCGCTGCAGACCGCGCAGGGCTCGGTGGTGATGGTCAACCGCGGCTTCGTGCCGCCGCAGCGGCGCGAGCGCGCGAAGCGTACCAACGGTGAAGCGGCGGGCGAAGTCAGCATCATCGGCCTCTTGCGCATGACCGAGCCCGGCGGCGGCTTCCTGCGCCGCAACGATCCCGCGGCCGACCGCTGGTTCTCGCGCGACGTGCAGGCCATCGCCGCGGCGCGCGGCCTGGCGGAGGTGGCGCCCTTCTTCGTGGACGAGGATGCGCCTGCGCCGCAGCCGGCGAATGCAGCGGCCGAACCGCGCTGGCCGGCCGCCGGCTTGACGGTGATCGCCTTCCCCAACAACCATCTGGTCTACGCCATCACCTGGTATGCGCTGGCCCTCATGGTCGCGGGCGCGGCCTGGCTGGTGGCGCGCACGGAGCGCATCGCAACGAGAGCAAAGAGGGATGCAGCAGAACACTGAACCCGGCGACTCGGCAGGCCTGAAGAACATGCAGCAGCTGATCCAGCTGCGCTGGATGGCCGTCGGCGGCCAGATCCTGACCATTGCCATCGTCCATTTCGGCTTCGGCATCCGCCTGCCGCTGGACCACATGGGGGCGGCGCTGGCTTTTCTCGTGGCCTTCAACCTCTTCAGCCTGCTGCGCTGGCGCCGGCGGCAGGAGGTCGCGGACGGCGAGCTCTTCATCGCACTCCTGGTCGACGTCGGCACGCTGACCGTCCAGCTCTATCTCAGCGGCGGCGCCACCAACCCCTTCATCTTCCTGTACCTGCTGCAGGTCAGTCTCGGCGCCGTGCTGCTGCGCCCCGGCTACACCCGCACCATGGTCGCCGTCACCGCCGCCTGTTTCATGGGCCTGACCTTCGTCCATCGCCCGCTGGCGATTCCTATGGACAATGCGCGCGGGCTCGCCAGTCCGTACATCCAGGGGCTTCTGATCTGCTTCGCGCTCAACGCGGCGCTGCTGGCAATCTTCATCACGCGCATCAGCCGCAACCTGCGGGCGCGCGACGCGCACCTGGCGGACCTGCGCCAGCGCGCCGCCGAGGAAGAGCACATCGTGCGCATGGGCCTCTTGGCCTCCGGCGCGGCCCATGAGCTCGGCACGCCGCTGGCGACGCTGTCGGTGATCCTCGGCGACTGGCAGCGCATGCAGCCCTTTGCCGCCGAGCCCGAGCTACGGCAGGAGATCGAGGAGATGCAGGCCCAGGTGGCGCGCTGCAAGACCATCGTGAGCGGCATCCTGCTGTCGGCCGGCGAAGCGCGCGGCGAGTCGCCGGTGCAGACCACCGTCCGCGCCTTCCTCGACGGCCTGGTCGCGGAATGGCGCACCACGCGCTCGCCCGGCGCGCTGGCCTACGCCAACACCTTCGGCGACGACCTGCCCATCGTCTCGGATTCCGCGCTCAAGCAGACCATCTACAACGTGCTCGACAACGCGCTCGAGGCCTCGCCGGGCTGGGTCGGCCTCGATGCGGCGCGCGATGGCGACGAGCTGGTCCTGACCGTGTCCGATGCCGGCCCGGGCTTCGCACCCGGGATGCTGGCGCAGCTGGGCAAGCCTTATCAGTCAAGCAAGGGGCGCCCCGGCGGCGGCCTGGGCCTGTTCCTGGTCGTCAACGTGGCGCGCACCCTGGGCGGCAGCGTGGCGGCGCACAATCGGCCGGAAGGTGGTGCCGCCGTGACACTGCGCCTGCCGCTGGCGGCGATCCAATTCGAGGAGATCGCAGGCAATGGAAACTGACGAACGACTGCTGCTCATCGTCGAGGACGATGCGGCCTTTGCGCGCACCCTGTGCCGCTCTTTCGAGCGCCGCGGCTACACGGTGCTGCAGGCCACGGCCGCCGAGCAGGTGACGGAGATCCTGAAGACCCACTCGCCAGGCTATGCGGTCGTCGACCTCAAGCTCGCCGGCGGCGCCTCCGGGCTGGCCTGCGTCCAGATGCTGCATGCGCACGACGCGCAGATGCTGATCGTCGTGCTCACCGGCTACGCCAGCATCGCGACCGCCGTGGAAGCCATCAAGCTCGGTGCCTGCCACTACCTGGCCAAGCCCTCCAACACCGACGACATCGAGGCCGCCTTCGGCCGCGCCGAGGGCGATGTTGAGGTCGAACTGACCGAGCGCTCGACCTCGATCAAGACGCTCGAATGGGAGCGCATCCACGAAACGCTGGCCGAGACCGGCTTCAACATCTCCGAAACGGCCCGGCGCCTCGGCATGCATCGGCGCACGCTGGCGCGGAAGCTCGTGAAGCAACGGGTGAAGTAATACCAAGGTGCGACTTTTCGCTCGCCTGTGGTCACTTTGTATTTTTGCGCCACCGGACTACACAGGCTCGCCAGCACAATGCAGCCTTTACCAACACCGCCTGCGAGGTCCATGCCAGTGACAGCCGAAACAACCGCCGTTGCCGACTCCCCTGGCTTCGACTCGGGATTCACGATGGCCTTCCAGCCGATCGTCGACCTCGCCCGGCGGGAAATCTTTGCCCATGAAGCGCTGGTGCGCGGCCTGTCCGGAGAAGGCGCTTCCGAAGTGCTTGGGCGCGTGGGCCCGCAACAGCGCTTTGCCTTCCACGAAGCCTGCCGCGTGCGGGCCATCGAGATGGCCTCGGCGCTGGGCATGGAATCCAAGCTCAGCCTCAACGTCATGCCCAACGACGTGGCCGGGCAGGAAGAATGCTTTCGTACCGCCATGGCAACGGCCAAGCGCTGCAACTTTCCGATCAACCGCCTGATGTTCGAGATCACCGAGGGCGAGCGCGTCGAGGACCTGCCCGGTCTCGCGGCGGCCTTCCGCACCTTCAAACGCTACGGCTTCACCTCTGCCATCGACGACTTCGGCTCCGCCTACGCCGGCTTCGAGCTCCTCGCGGCCTTTCAGCCCGATGTGGTGAAGATCGACATAAGCCTGGTGCGGGACATCCACATTGACCCCGTCCGGGTGACCATCGTGAAAGGCTTCGTCGCCACCTGCGAGGAGCTTGAAATCAGGGTGATCGCGGAAGGTGTCGAAGCTTCGGAAGAAGTTCGCGTGCTGCGCGCGCTGGGCGTGGATCTGTTCCAGGGCTACCTGTTTGCCAGGCCTGCCGTCGCGGCGTTGCCGTCCGTGGCATGGGACGCCGCGTAAGCCTTCACACGTTGCTGGTCGCGCGCACTTCCTCGATCGTCGTTTGCCCTGAAAGAACCTTGGCGATGCCGTCCTGACGCAGGGTGCGCATGCCTTCGCGCAGCGCCGCTTCCTGCAGTTCTTCCGCGCGAGCGCCGTTTTGCACCAGGCGGCGCAGCGTTTTCGACATCACCATCAGCTCATGGATGCCGACGCGTCCCTTGAACCCGGTGTCGTCGCAGTGCTTGCATCCGGCGCTCGCGAAGCGCATGAGCCGCCCATCGCGGGCATGGCGGCGCTGCCAGGAATTGAGCACGGCCTCCCGTTCGGCCGGCGAATCCTTCTTCGCGAACGCGTGCAGGTAGTCGGCCAGCAGTTCCTCGGTCTCTTCCGGGCTCGCGGGGCGGCTGCTGATGCAGTGGGTGCAGAGGCGGCGCACCAGCCGCTGCGCCAGCACCGCCAGCAGCGAGTCGGCAAAGTTGAAGGGGTCCATCCCCATGTCCAGGAGCCGCGTCACGGTTTCGGGCGCGCTGTTGGTGTGCAGGGTCGAGAGCACGAGGTGGCCGGTCAGCGATGCCTCGATCGCGGTCTTGGCGGTTTCCTCGTCCCGGATCTCACCGACCATGATCACGTCCGGATCTGCGCGCACGAAGGCCCGCAAGGCCTTGGCGAAGGTCCAGTCGATGCGGGGGTTGACCTGCACCTGCCGCAGACCCGGCTGCGTGATCTCTATCGGGTCTTCGGCGGTCCAGATCTTTCGTTCCGGCGTGTTGATGTGCATGAGCGCCGAGTGCAGGGTCGTGGTCTTGCCCGAACCGGTGGGGCCGACGCAAAGCACCATGCCGTAGGGGCGCTCGACCGCCGCGGTGAAGCGCGCAAGATTGCGCTCCGAAAGCCCGAGCTGGTCCAGCGCGACGGGCTTGGCCGAAGCAAGAATGCGCATCACCACGTCTTCCAGCCCGTTGCTGGTCGGGACGGTCGCCACGCGCAGTTCGATGTGATGCTGCGGCGAGAACTTGGCGAAATTGATCTTGCCGTCCTGCGGCTTGCGCTTCTCGCTGATGTCGAGGTCGCACATGATCTTCACGCGTCCGACGATCGCGTTGCGGTAGCTGGGCGGAAGTTCCAGATAGGTGTAGAGCCTTCCGTCGCGGCGAAAACGGATGCGGGTTTTCTCCTGCCCCGGATAGCTCTCGATATGGATGTCCGACACGCCCTCGCGGTGCGCTTCGAGAATCATGCTGTTGATCATCCGCACCAGCGAGTTGTCCGATTGCTCGATCGGCGCCTCTTCGTCGACCGGAGGCGCGCGGCCTTCCTTCTCGAGGGTCTCCAGCAGTTCGCTGGTGCCGGCCAGGTCGAAGTCGATGGCCATCGGGTCGGCAGCTGCCGAGCGTCCGTCCGCCGGCGCGCCGATCTTCTCGTACGCCTTGTGCAGCACGCCGTCCAGGTCGCGGCACTGTCCGAGCACCGGGACCACCTTCATCTCGGCGATGAACTCCACTTCGTCGATGGCGGCATGCCGGCCAGTCGGATCGTCGAGCGCGAGGATGAGACGCCCCTCGTGAATCATCAGCGGCATCACCTGCAAGCGCCGCGCGACGCCATGGCTGATCTTGCGCAGGGCTTCGGCAGCGACCGGGAACAGATGCAGATTGACGAGGGGGTAGCCCATCTTTCGCACCAGCGCGGTCTGCAGCTGGGCACGGCTGACCACACCCATGCGCACCAGGGTCTCGCCCAGCGGCACGCTGCGATCGAGCTGCTGCTGCGCCAATGCGGCGCTCAACTGTTCGTCCGTGACCATGCCCAGGGACACCAGCGCCTGACCTATCCGCACGATCGGCATGCGGCTTTGCGCTGCGATCTCTTTCAACAACTGCTCTGGCGTAACGACTTCGGCAGACGGCATGGCCTCTAGCTCCTGTTCGATTGGCGCAGGGGATTCTGGGCCACCCCGGCGAAATTGTCAGCGGAGAACTCGAACCTGTTGCGCCCGGCCGCCTTTGCGCCATAGAGCGCGGCGTCCGCAAGCGCCAGCAGTTCTTCGGCCGTGACGGAAGAATCGGTCGCTTCATGAAATGCGATGCCGATGCTCGTCGTGACATCCAGCAGCCGGCCATCGACCTGGAACGCCGGAGCGTTGACCCGTCCGACGATCTTCCGCGCCACCGCCGCGGCCGCCTCCTGCGTGCTCGGGTTCTCGAGCACGATGACGAATTCGTCGCCGGCGAGCCGCGCCACGGTGTCGGTGCTGCGCACGCTGGCCAGCAGGCGTCCTGCGTATTCGCTCAGTACCTCGTCGCCAGCCGCGTGGCCGAGCGTGTCGTTGATCGATTTGAAATGGTCGATGTCCAGAAACATCAGCGCGATGGTGCTGCCCGTGCGCCTGGCACGCGCGATGGCGTTCGGAAGATACTCGTTGAAGGCGAGCCGGTTCGGCAAGCCCGTCAGCGTATCGACCCGCGCCAGCTCGATCAGCTGGCGCTCCACCTGCTTGAGCGCAGTGATGTCCAGGCTGAGCGAGAAAATGCCATGCGTCGAGCCGTCGACGCCGATGTGGGGCACGTAGATGACGTGGGTGATGCGATCGAAATCCTCTCTCTTGGTCTTGGCTTCGAATTCGACACGCTCGCCCGCCAGCGCACGCTCGAGCATGGCCTTGCGGGCCAGGTACAGCTCGGGGCCTGCCACGTCGCGGATATGGCGGCCCACGAGCGCGGACGGATCGAGTCCCAGCCATTCGCGGTAGGTCGCGTTCGCGAAAGTGATCTTCTGCTCGCGGTCGATGTACGTGATCAGCGCCGGCAGGTTGTCCGTGATGGTGCGCAAGCGCATTTCGCTTTCAGCCTGGCGCAGCTCCGCTTCCTTCAGCGCGGTGATGTCGAAGGTCATCAGGTAGAAGCCCAGCACCTGCCCCTGCAGATCCTTGTCCGGGATCAGATTCACCTGGAAGTAGCCGTCCTTGCCGCGAAGCGGCGCCTGGACTGGAAAGCGCACCGCCTTTCCTGCCAGCACCATGGGAATGTGCGGCACGTGCTGCGCGTACACCTCCTCGCCCATCGCGGACCGCAAGGTCACGCCGTCGAGCGGACCATCGCCCAAGCCGGCCATCTGCCGCGCCCGACTGTTGCCGAAGTGGCAGTTCTCCTCGCGATCGAAATAACCCACCAGCGCCGGAATGCTGTCGGTGACGTCGCGCAGCCGCTTCTCCTGCTCGCTGAGCGCCTTGCGTACCCTGACCTCGTCGGTGATATCGAAGGTCATTGCGAACACGCCCTGCACCATGCCGACATCGTCCTGGTCGGGGATGTAGTGGGCCTTGTAGGTCCGGTCGCCGATGCCCAGCGCCGAATCGCCGCTTTTTTCGACGATCACGGTTTCGCCCGCGAGCGCACGGCGGTAGTAAGGCTCGACCACGGCGAAGTCCGCCTTCCCGCGAACCTCGGACATCAACCTGCCGACCATCGCATCGTTCTTGTGCAGCGCCTTGATGTGGGCGTTGACAAAGGTGTACCGCAACGAAGCGTCGACGTGCGAAACCAGTGCCGGAATGCTGTCCGCAATGGTGCGGATCTGCGCCTCGCTGTGCGCGAGACTGAGCTCGATGCGCTTGCGCTCCGTCACGTCGGAGGTCATCGCGTAGTAGCCGCGGACCGATCCCGATCGATCGCGATCCGGGATGAGATCGGTCTGGAAAAAACGCGCCTGCTCGCCGCCCCTCACCGAGCCTCTTCGCTCGAAAGTCACGGGCTCGCCGGCCAACACCCGCTGGAGGTAGCGGTCCGGAATGACGCTGTCGTCCGCGCCGTGCATGCCTTGCGCGGGTTGGCCGACGAGCTCGGATGCGCTGCGGCCCAGCTTGTCGCACAGGCGGGCATTCACGAAGCCGAAGCGTCCATGGGCATCCACATGCGACACCATGGCGGGGAGGTGGTCGGTGATGTCGCGCAGGAATTTTTCGCTGGATTGCCGCTCTCGCATCAGCTCGTCGAAGGTTCGCGAAAGATCGCCGATCTCATCGCGCGGGTAACTGCGTGGCGTTGCAACTTCGGCGGGTGCGGCTTGCGCATCCCGCATGTGCCGGTGCAGTTCCGTCAGCGGCTTCAGCTGGCGTCGCACGACGACCAGCGCCAGCGTGCCCGCCAGCAGGGCAAGCACGAGCGCCCCGCCCCAGGCCGCGCGCTCGATGGCATCGATCCGGGCGAAGGCCTCCTGGCGCGGATACATCGAGCCCAGAACCCAGTTGGCGTGGCGGATGCGCTTGAAGGCGTACAGGCCATGCACGCCGGCATCGTTGAGCCCCTCGGTCTTGCCCTCGAAGCCCGCGATCGCGCGATCGATTTCAGGGTTGCCAGCGTTCTCTGCGCTGGAGCGGTTCAGGACGCGCGCCTCGCGGGGATGGTCGACCACGACGCCGTCCGTGGTCGTGATGAACAGGTAGCCGGTCTCGCCGAACTTGATGTCGGCGAGCGAGCCCAGAATATTCCGTTCCTTCAGGTTGATGGAGCCCGAGATCACGAACTGCACGCCTCCGGTACCGTCCATCACGGGTTCCGTGATCGCCACCTGCGCCAGGCCGTTGATCCGGTTGCGGTACGGTTGCGAGATCACGCCGGCCATGGATCTGACCGTGTCCGAAAAATACGCACGGTCCTTGATGTTCAACCGGCCGATCTGTTGCGCGCCGTTGAAGTTGGCCACCAGATTGCCATCGAGGTCCAGGAGGGCGACGTTGTCGAAGGCTGCTCGAAGGGACTCGTGTTGTTTCAGGAAGGCCTGCAGCGGCGCAGCGTTCGTGAATCCCTGCGTCTCCACGCTTTCGGCGAAGGTCTTCAGCAGGGTTCGCCGGCTCGCGAACTTCTGGTCTACCGCCTCCGCAATGGTCGATACGCGCGCGAACTGCTCGTTCGCAATCGACGCCTGCATGCTGGCCTTGACCAGGTGCAACGCGATCGTCGCAATCGTGAACGTGGCTGCCAGCACCACCGCAGCGACGCCCAGACTCAGGCGCGTATTCAGGCTGATGCGGCGGTTTTTTAGAACGGATGGATTCATTCGATAGGCGAGCCGGCGCACCGACGTGGCAGGAGCTTCCCTGATCTGCGCTGCGCAAGCAAGCAGGGTGCATTCCTGAATACCAATGATCTACCCCACCCTTCGAAGACACGCGACTCGCGGCATGGTTGCGCGCTGCAGGTCCAGGTCAAAGCCAGCTCGAGCAACCCGACTATTCTTGGCGGGGATAGCATGGATCCGCCAGCCCCGCCAATCAGATCGCCGCGATGAAACACCCTCTCGAACCGCGCACGGCCTCAGTGCTCACCCGCTTGGCTGTCAGGCATCCAAAGCTGAAGCTCCAGTTCATCGTCACGCTCGCGCCCGGCGCGAAAGCGGCCGATGTCGTGCCGTTTGTAGCGACGCAAGAGATCGAAGTGATCCGCATGGTCGCCGGCGAGATGACGGCACGCCAGGTACTGGACCTGGCGGCGCATCCGATGGTGGAGTGCATCGAGTACGACGGACTGGCCGAGGCGCTCGAAGCGTTCGCTGACGGCGGCTGAGCCCGTCGCTCTTCCCATCGCGTCGTTACAGTGCCTGCATGGGCTCAAGGTCCGGCGCCGTTGCTCTGAGCCTCGACGAGTCGGCCCTGCTCGCTGCGCGCAAGCCTCCGATAGGCGCTGCGATCGCGGCCATGCGCGATGTGCCATTGCAGCAACTCGTTGTGCAGCACGTGGGCCGTGCTGCCGTCGCGCGGAAGTATCTCGGGATCGACGCGACGGGCGGCGCGGGCGACAAAATTCACCTGAGCGACGGTGTCGCCGGCGCGCACATGCAGCGATCCTTCGGCAGGCCGCAGCAACACCAGGTTCACTGGATGCGCGTACCAGTCGGTCTCGACCAGGCCGACGTGCATTGCCACCGGCACCGGACGGTTGATCGGCTGGCCGAAGAAGCTGTCCACCTGCGGCGGCGTGCGCAGCAACCAGGGCAGGTGCAACTTGAACAGGTGCGCCTGGTCTTCACGATCGAAGAAACTCAATCCGGGATGCACCGGGCGTATCTCGCGGCGCTGCCCTTGCTCGTCGTCGAAAGGCAAGGCGTCGAAGGTGAACGCATTGCCTGTGAAGCGGCTTGACGGCCGGTCGCACACGTAGAACGTCCGTCGGTCGCCGGCGACATCGGCCGCGGGTGGCGGCCTGAAGGCGCGCGCGAGCGGCGGCACCTCAGCCGGCAGGCACAGGCCGAAGTCGAACGGCGCAGGCACCAGCAGGCCGAGCCCGGCGGCCGCGGTAAACGGCAGGCACTGCTCCTGCACGCCGTAGCCTGGGCGTCCAGGTGACCGGGAGGCCGCCTGCGCGCGCCGCGGCAGCGGCGCGTCGGGCACCAGCGGAAGGATCAGCACCTGCATCGGCTGCTGCGTCGCCGCGCCTCAGGGCCGCAACTGAATCGCTGGCGCCGGCACCACCGCCAGTGCGGCCTGGTCCACGTCGACGCGGCCGTAGCCGTACTGCGGGTCCCAGCCCGGGTTGCCGAGGTTGTCGGCGCTCGCCCCGAGCAGGTTCCATATCTGCACGTTGGTGGCGAATCGGTGCGCGCCCCAGATCACTGCCGCAGCGCCGGCGACATGCGGGCAGGCCATGCTGGTGCCGCTCTTCTGCCCGTAGCCGCCACCGGGCACGGTGGACAGCACCTGCACGCCCGGCGCGCAGATCTCGACCTCCGGCCCGCGGCTGCTGAACGGCGCGATGACGTTGTTGCTGTCGATCGCCGAGACCGCGACCACATTCCTGTAGCGCCCCGGAAAGCCCACCGAAGTCGGCTGGCCGGCCGGCGGCGGTCCGGCGTTGCCGGCTGCCGCGACCAGCAGCACACCGGCGTTGAACGCGGCGTTGCAGATCGCTTCAAGCGCCGCTGGCGCGCTGCTCGCGCCCAGACTCATGCTGACGATCTGCATCTTGTTCTGGATCGCCCAGTTGATGCCGGCGATGATCCAGCTGAACTGGCCGCTGCCGCTGTTGGCCAGTACCTTGATCCCATAGAGCCAGGCCTCAGGTGCCACACCGACGACGCCGGCGCCGTTGATCACCGCAGCGATGGTGCCTGAGCAGTGCGTGCCGTGGCTGTTGCCGTCCATCGCCGTTTCGCCCGGCACGAAGCTGATCGCGCTGCGCACGTTCGGCCGCAGATCCGGATGGTTCCAATCGATGCCGGTGTCGAGCACCGCGACCTTGATGCCGCGACCGCGCGAGCAACCCCAGGCCGGCACCGCCTGGATCTGCGAGACGCCGATCGGCACCGTCTCGGCCTGCACCGACGGCTGCCCCTCGAACACCAAGTTCTGCAGCGGGAGCGCATAGGCCCAGCCGTCGTCTTCGACCGCGGAGACGTCGGGGTTGCTCTTCAGCGCCTTGATCTCGCTATCTGACAGCTTCAACGTGACGATCGGTGCCTCGTAGAGGTTGATGTCGAAGCCGATGCTGTCGCTCTCGATCGATGTCGGCAGGCCCGGGGCGCCGACGGTGAACGCGTCGGCGCCGGCGACGTCGTAGATGAAAAGGTTGCCGGCGCGTGGACAGCTCGAGGCAAGGATCTCCATCTTGTCGGCCGACTTGTTGCGCCGCGTCTCCTTCGGCTTGAAGGTCACGATGACCGACTTGCGCGCGTCGCCGTCAGAGGACGACGCTGTACTCCTCTTGGTCTTTGCCATGGTCAGGTACTCCTCGGGTGGTTCTTCACGGTGGCGCTCGGGGTAAGACGCCTCAAGTCAGGTTAGTCGGCCGTTCGGGTGTGCGCGTCCACAAGACGATGGAGACACCCATCCATGGGCTGAAGGAAGCACTGCGCAGCGCAGCCACTATTCTTGAATCAATCGTTTGGATACTGTTGAGGGCGCGATCCAATAGTCCTCAGTAGATGCCAATGATCCCCCGAGCGCGCATTTTTTAAAGGGCTGGGCTGATCAGCCAGCGAGCTGGAACGCTGGAGCCATTCGCTCCTGCTCTCGAGCACGAACTTTCAGGCTGTCGGCGATCTTGGGCCACTGCTTCACCACGGCCTGGCTGCGCGACACCATCTCGTCGGCCAGCTTCTTGGAGACCCGAAAGTATGGCGCCACCGAACGCGCCAGATCGAGATCCATCGCGTTGTCGGCCTCGCTGACGTTGAGCTTCAGGCCTTGCGCCTCGGGCACAGGATTCATGTCGTAGGCATTGGACAGGCGCCAGCCCTTGCCGGGCACGAGGATGAAGCCGTGGTTGCGCAGGTGATCGTCGGTGTTGGAGACCAGCATGTTGAACACGATGCGCGACCACAGCTCGCGCAAATCGGCGACAGTGTGCGCGCCGTGATCGATCAGCACGCGGGCGATCTCCAGATAGCTCGCACCTGTCGATGCATCGTCGCCATCCAAGCGGCCGGTGAGCGTCATCGCCGAGGCGAAGTGAAGCCTGCCGTCTGACGTACGGTCGAAGCGCTTCACCAGGAAGGTGTGGTGCGGGCTCGCGAATTTGCGTGCGAGGCTTTGTGGCACGGCGAGGCCGCAGCCCTTCGCGAGGGTCTGCACCACCAGTTCCCAGGCGCCCACGTCGTGCTCGTCGCGTAGGCTGGGGAATTTGGCAATCCACAACTGCCCCTGTGGATCGACCACGCTGGCCTTGGGCCGCGCACCGCCGAGCGAGCCGCCGGGTGCGATCAGCATGCGCAGCCAGTCGTCGCCCGCCGCAGAGGTGTTGTCCTCATCGCGCTCCAGCGCCAGGCTGGCCGCTTCCAGTTCGCGCAGCTGCACGAATGGCGGCGCTGCCGCGCCGTGCTGGTTGTCCAGAAAATCGCCGGCGTCATCAAGTCGCAAGCGCAGCGCCCCGGAACGATAGGCGTCGTGCACGCCCAGCAGGTAGTCCGATTCATGCAGGCGCACGGCCTTGCCCACCTGCCCTGCCCGCTGCGCGCGCTCTAGCCGGCGGCGCATCAGCAACCTGCCCCAACGATCCGGGCTCGCATCGGCGAACACCCCGAAGGTCTCGTGACCCTGGGGCGGGTGCTGCCGGCCCTCGAAGAGGCCCAGCCGGGGATCCAGGTGCAAGTTCCCGGCGGCGGGGTGGGCCAGCGCCGCGGCGTCGAACTCAAACTCGAAAACTTCCCGGCCTGCTCCGCGCCTGGCATGCAGCCACCCCAGCCGTAGCGGCTCTGCGAGGCCGACCCAGTCCGCATAGACGGCGATGGTCGCTGCCATGGGCTCAACGCCCTTTCTTCAGCGACACCGAGGGGTCGATCAAGCCAGCAAGTGCATCGGCGCTGGCGAAGCCGCTCTTCTTGATCCAGTCCCGCGCGTCCTCAGAAGGCTTGAGCAGCTTCTTGATTTGCCTGTTGGGGGCATCCCGCCGGTCCACGGCTTCACGCAGGTGCGCGGACGGCATGGCGGCCAGTGCCTTGCGCATCTGTGTTTCCGGCAGTGCTTCAAGTGCCTTGCGCATCTGCTCGCTGGGCAGGGAATCGAATAGCTTGCGCAGTTGTTCTTGCGGTGAGCTTTCGATGGCATGGCGAAGCTCCGCCGCGGCGCCAGCAACCGGCACCGGCGTCTTGGCCGTCGCCGGCCGTTTGGCTGACGGCGACAAGCTCGGTCGTGTTGTCTTGGTGTGCGCGGGCAGCTGCGCATCCTGGAGCTCGCGACCCACAGGGTCGGCCTTACCGAGCAAGTCGAGGTCTTTTTCGATGCCCAGCACTTGCATGACGGCGAGGTAGGCACCCATGGTCACCCCCGACCCGCCGCGCTCCAGGCTGCGCAGCGTCATGGGCGCCATCCCGGCTCGCTCGGCAACCTGCTTGGCCGAGAGCCGCCGGCGCAGCCGCGCCAGGCGCAGGCGGCCGCCGAACTGACGTAGCAGTTCATCGGTGGCTGGGAGCAAAGGGGCTGTCTTCTTGGCCATGAAGCCGATATTCTAGGTGTTTTTGGCAAAAACAGCCATAATATTTACATATCTTCCAAAACAAGATCACATCTTTTTTAAGAAGAAGCAATATGCTGGCATTATTTTCAGAAAAACGCTACAATTATGGCATCTAGTAGGCTGGACCTCAGGCCCCAGTCTGCGGCGGCTGTCGTGGGCGTCTCTACAAGATGGTGCTTTCGCCAGCCTGATCGGCGGCGCGGACTGCGACGTTGTGCGCCTCGCACAAGCCATAGATGCAGGTGGGACTCTTGAGATCCACGCCCGCCTTCACGCGCGCCGCGATTGAAGCCTGCATGCCTTGCATCACCAGGGCTTTTCGCCCCGCGGCCGACGTGTTCGAGAGCTGAGCACTCATTTGCTCCCCCCTCCCTCTTCGGCATCCGAGCTGCGCATCGACGCCAGCAGTCGCAGCAGTCGGTCCAGGTCGTCTGGCTTCAGCTTGCTCAATTCGCGTGCGGCAAGCTGAAGTCGCGGGTCATTCATCTCGAGCTGTTCGGCTGTTTCGCCCAGCAGCCATGAAACGGTGACATCGTAGGTCTCTGCAAATTTCATCAGTTCTTCTGCAGAAACACGGCGATTGCCGGCCTCGATCTCAGAAACCGTCGGCCGATGCATCTGCAGCAACTTGGCCACCTGGCCCTGCGACAGACCGGCTGCCTTTCTGGCCTCTCGCAGGCGTTCGGCGATCGCCGAGCGGTGGGTGTCCGGGCCGTCCGTCATTGCGCGTTCGCCTGCATGGGTTCAACCACGGCTTGCGCTTCTACGAGCGCAACGACCTTTGCAACGATCTCGTCGATCGTCAGCGCAATACTGGAATCGTCCTGCCGGAAGATGTTCACATCATTGGCGATGTTGATGCCGAGCTTCGCGCCCAGCATGCCAATGGCGACGGGCCATATCTTGCTGTCGAACTTCGGCAGTTCCTCGATGGGCTTCGTCGCGCCGCCAAGTGGCGGGCACTCAAGCTCGCTCGTGGCTTGTATGTTCTGCAGCACTTCCACCAGGGTCGTCTGAATCAAAGCGGCATCCATTTGGACCTCCATGTGGGCCATTACGGTCGGTAAGAATGTCTTACCAAGTCTTTTAGACCTCCGCAAGCGCACCGTGGAGATTGCGCTGGAATTCGCGGTCCGTAGCGGTGAGCGGCGACGCACGCTGGCGGCAAGCGACTTGAAAACTGTCAGAAATTACGTCATACTTCTACCACTCCAAGAGTTGCCGCCATGCAGACCCTCGCCAAACTAGTTCTAGAGCACGCCGCCGGGTTGCCGGAGGGCACGCCTTTGGTCGCGAAGGAACTGCTGCATCTGGGGAACCGGGCCGCTGTGGACCAGGTTCTGTCCCGCCTCGTGCAACGCGGCGCCCTGCTGCGCGCGGGCCGCGGCATCTATGTCCTGCCGGTCGAGAGCCGCTTCGGTTCCCGTGCGCCCTCGACCGCCAAGATGGTCGAGGGGCTGGCCAGTCAGCGCGGGGAAACCATCGTGTCGCATGGTGCGTCCGCCGCCAACGCGCTCGGGCTCACGACTCAGGTGCCGATGCGGTCCGTCTATCTGACGTCCGGCCCCAGCCGCCGCTTGAAGCTGGGCGCCCAGACCGTGGAGTTGCGGCATGCGCCGGTGTGGCAACTGATCTTTGCTGGCCGCGCTGCCGGCGATGTGGTGCGAGCGCTGGCATGGTTGGGGCCTGAAAAGGCCGGCGCTGCGCTGCGGGCGCTGCGCGCCAAACTGCCGCCGGCCGAGATGAAAGAAGTGGCGTCGGCACGGGCGCGCCTGCCGACCTGGATGGCGCAGGAGGTGAGCGCGCTGATACCGCATGGCTGAGTTCTTCGAGCTCTCCGCCGACGAGCGCTTGGAGGCCCTTGCCCAGGCCGCCAATGCGTCCGGGCGCCCTCCTCACCTCCTGGAAAAGGACGTTTGGGTGGTGTGGTCCTTGCGGCACCTCTTCACCGCGCCCTATGCGCCGCATCTTGTCTTCAAGGGTGGCACCTCCCTGTCGAAGGCCTATGGCGTCATCCAGCGGTTCTCCGAGGACGTGGACCTCACCTACGACATCCGCGCCATCGCTGGTGATCTGATCGGCGATGCGGGCACGCCGCTCCCGGCCAGCAAGAGCCAGGAGAAGAAGTGGAGCAAGGAGATCCGCGCCCGCTTGGCTGATTGGGTGGCCACCGATGTCGTTCCGCGGCTCCAGCAAGACCTTGGGCAGCGTGGCCTGCCCGCCACGGTCCGGGCCGAAGGCGACAAGGTGTTCATCGACTACACGCCCTTGACCTCGGGAACGGGATATGTCTCGTCGGCAATCATGCTTGAATTTGGCGCGCGATCCACCGGCGAGCCTTGCGAACTGCGCTCCGTTCACTGCGATGCAGCCGCACACCTGCGGAGCGTTGAGTTTCCCGAAGCGACGCCACAGGTGATGCGTGCCGAGCGGACCTTCTGGGAAAAAGCTACCGCGATTCACGTCTTCTGCGCGCAAGGTGCCTTTCGAGGCGGGGATAGGTTCGCCCGCCATTGGCACGACGTGACCCGGCTGGATGCCGCCGGCTTCGCCGACTCGGCGATTGCAGACACGGCGCTGGCGAGCGCGGTGGCCGATCACAAGAGCATCTTCTTCGCGGAGAAGAACCTAGATGGTGGACCGATCGACTACCACGCCGCAGTCGCGGGCGGTCTTCGCCTCGTTCCCGACGACGGCGCCTTAGCCAAGTTGGCCGCCGACTACCAGCACATGGTTGACGATGGCTTGTTCCTCGATGAGGTCGAGTCGTTCGACACCCTTCTCCAACACTGCCAGACCATTCAAGAGAAGGCGAACGCCGCTTGACGCGCTACCTACGACGCGCTTGTACAGAGAACGCTCCGCCCCTCACTCCCACTCCATCGTCAACAGGCCGTCCAAACCCGCATGGTCCAAGGACTTGGCTGTGACCGACATGGATCTTTACCGTCGCTTTTACCGTCAGAAGCGATTTCATGCTCGACCATGGGGGCCTCCTGAAACGGGTGCAGAGAGGTCAAAGATCAGGCACGTCGTGGTCGCGTCCGCACACGGAGTCGTGAGCTACGCATCAAGGGGAGCCGATAGCCTCGACAGCACTGCCGCACGGCAGACATCCAGAATTTCATCGGCGAGTGGCGAGTCGTCAGGACATGCCCGCGACAGCACTATTGCGCCGATCATCTGCGCAAGGACGTCGATGCGCCTGGCGCGCAGGTCGCCTTCCCGTTTGCCGTCCTCGGGCGCGCCGTCCTGGTTTGCCAGGGCCTCTAGCAGGCTTTCAACGCCGGTCGCAAAAGCCGTCTTGATCGACTCCGGCTGACGCGCAGCGTCTCCACATAGCGCGGCCATCGTGCAACCTTCACCCCGAGCGTCGCGGTGCTCTCGGGACAGGTATCGCTTGACGACTTCCACCGCATCGACCCCTTCGGCTTTGGCGGCCGACTGCGCAAAACCACAGGTCGCCGCTTCCGCCAGCAGGTCGGCCTTGGACGGGAAGTGTTTATAGAACCCACCATGGGTAAAGCCGGCGACCGCCATCAAGTCCGCAATCCCGACCCCGTCGTAGCCACGCTCGCGAAACAGCGCAGAGGCCGTCTCGACGATGCGCGCCCGGTTCGCCTGCGCCTGCGCTTTGGTGACTTTCATGTCCAGGATCTCTCTAGATGCGCCATCGGTGAAGTCGTGAATATACATTGATGTCAATCATCATCAAAGTCCTTGACAATAAAGATGATGATCGACATCATTAAGCCGACTTACCTTGGAAGGCTTCCGGAAATGAGCGACACCCACCTGACCGCCCCCACCCGCTTCGTCGAAGTGGATGGCGACAAATTCGCCTATCGCCGCTGGGGCAACACCTCCGGCGAACAACCCCCTCTGTTCTTCGTCCAGCATTTCCGCGGCGGCCTGGACCATTGGGATCCTCAGTTGACAGATGGTCTGGCCGCAGGCCGCGAAGTCATCCTCTACAACGGTCGCGGTATTGCCTCCTCGACCGGCTCGCCCCGCAACCGGATCGAAGACATGGCAGACGACATCGCCCTGGTGATCCGGGCGCTGGGTCTGTCCCAGGTCGATCTGCTTGGCTTCTCGATCGGGGGCTTCCAGGTGCAGGAGGTCGTACTGCGTCACCCGCAACTGGTTCGCAAGCTTCTTCTGCTCGGCACCGGACTGCGCGGCGGCGATCCGAAGATGGAGCCCAGGGTGCTCGAAGTCGCGCCGAATCCCGTGCCGACAGCGGATGACTTCCTCTACCTGTTCTTCGGCCGCTCGGAGGCTGCGAAGCAGGCGGGTCTGGCCTTCTGGGAGCGCCGCCACCAGCGCGTCGAGCAGGATCCGCCCAGTTCCATGGAGGTCGCTCAAGCCCAGGCCGAGGCGCACGCCGCTTACCTGCAGCCGTTGCCGGGTGCGAATCCCTATGCCTTCCTGAACGCCGTCACGCAGCCGACCCTGGTGCTCAACGGCGTCCACGACATCATGATCCCCACGATCAACTCCTGGCATCTGTCGCAGAACATTCCCAACGCGCAGCTGTTGATCTACCCCGACGCCGGACACGGCGCGCAGTTCCAGTATCCCGAGCGCTTCCTCCGACACGCGATCCAGTTCCTGGAGGAGTGATGTCGTCGCGCGTCCCCTTTCCCGCCCGATCAACGACGACACAGCAAACCGACATGACCGACAAAACGCTCTTCGAGCCCTACACACTTGGCTCACTCAAACTATCCAACCGCATCGTGATGGCGCCGCTGACGCGCAATCGTGCGGGTGCGGGTCTGATCCCCAGCGAGCACGCCGCCACCTACTACGGCCAACGCGCCTCGGCGGGCCTCATCATCACCGAGGCCACCCAGATCTCGGCCGATGCCCAGGGCTACCAGGACACCCCCGGCCTCTACACGCAGCCGCAGATCGACGGCTGGCGCAGGGTGACCGACGCCGTTCACGCCAAGGGCGGGCGGATCTTCGTCCAGTTGTGGCACGTGGGCCGCATCTCCCACGTCGACCTGCGGCCTGGTGGCACCGCGCCGGTGGCGCCCTCTGCCATCCGCGCCGCGACCAAGACGTTCGTCAACAATGGTTTTCACGATGTCTCCGAGCCACGCGCCCTGGCGTTGGATGAGATTCCAGGCATCGTCGAGGATTTCCGCCAGGCAGCGGCCAATGCGATCGCCGCGGGCTTCCACGGCGTCGAAGTCCACGGCGCCAACGGCTACCTGCTGGAACAGTTCATCAAGGACGGTGCCAATACCCGCACGGACGCGTACGGTGGCTCCATCGAGAACCGCGCGCGCCTGCTGCTTGAAGTCACCGCCGCTGTGGCGACGGAAATCGGTGCTGAACGCACCGGCGTGCGCCTCTCGCCCGTATCAACAGCCGGCGCCATTTCCTGCAGCGATCCTCAGCCGCAGTACGACTACATCGCAGACAAGCTCGATGCGCTGGGCATCGTCTATCTGCATGTGGTCGAAGGCGCTACCGGTGGTTCGCGCGATGCCGCACCGTTCGACTTCGATTCGATGCGCAATCGCTTCAAGAAAACCTACCTGGCCAACAACGGTTACAGCCCCGAGCTGGCCAACGCCCGCCTGATCGAGGGGAAGGCCGACCTGTTCGCCTTCGGCCGCCCGTTCATCGGCAACCCCGATCTGGTCGAAAGGCTGGAGATCGGCGCTCCCCTCGCCGCACTCAATCCAGCCACGCTCTATGGCGGTGGCGCCCAGGGCTACACCGACTATCCGACCCTCGCCGATTCCAGCGCCCGATAGTCGTTTTTCCATGCTGCACATCGCGGCATCAACCCACCTTTTTGACCAAGAGAAAATCACATGACCTCTCATTCCGCTGTTCTCATCACAGGCGCCTCGACCGGCATCGGCGCCATTTATGCCGACCGCTTCGCACGCCGCGGCCACGACCTTGTGCTGGTGGCACGCGACAAGGTGCGCCTGGAAAAGCTCGCTGCGCGCCTGCGTGCGGAAACCGGCGCCGCCGTCGATATCCTCCCGGCCGACTTGACCCAGTCCGGCGATCTGGCCGTAGTCGAGGCGCGCCTGCGCGAGGACGCCAGGATCGAAACCCTGATCAACAACGCCGGGGCCGCGCTGTCCGGTCCCTTCATCGACCAATCGACAGACGATGTCGCCCGCCTGGTCAACCTCAACACCACCGCGCTGGTCAGACTGGCCAGTGCCATCGCCCCGCGCCTCGCGCAGGCCGGCAAAGGCGCGATCGTCAACATCGGCTCGGTGGTCGGCCTGGCGCCCGAGTTCGGCATGTCGGTCTACGGCGCGACCAAGGCCTTCGTGCTGTTCCTGTCCCAGGGCCTGAGCCTGGAGCTCACGCCCAAGGGTGTCTACGTGCAGGCGGTGTTGCCTGCCGGCACCCGTACCGAGATTTGGGAGCGCGCGGGCATCGATATCAGTGCAATGCCTGATTTGATGCACGTGGATGAGCTGGTGGATGCCGCGCTGGCCGGATTCGACCGCCGTGAACTCGTGACCATCCCGCCGCTGCATGATGCCGCGCGCTGGGAGGTGCTGAACACGGCACGTCAGGCCCTGATCGCGGACATCCGGCAGGCGCATGTGGCAGAGCGCTATCGGGCCACGTCTTGAAGCGCCGAGCCCGAACATCTGCAGCAGATCTTCCCCGACTCGGGACACGGCAACTCGTCACTCGCAACTCGTAACTCACAAGTAGCGCAGCGTGTCCACGATGTATTTCTCAGTGCCCGTACCTTGAACCGGTACTTTTCCAAGAGGTTTCCCTCATGAGGACAATATGTAGAACGCAGCCCTCGGACCAGGGCGTATCGCGCCGGGACTTCGTTGCCTCGGCTGTGGCCGTGACAGCCGTGGCACTTCCCGCCGCATTGCCACCATCAGCCTCCGCGCAGGGTACGCCCCGGTCGAGCGCCGACCTCGCCACAGGCACACAGTCACCGTTGGTGAAATTGCACAAGCGCACTCCGCAGCTCTGGCAGGTCACGATCGCCAACCCGCCCTTCAACCTCGTGGTGCCGGAGATGGTGTCGGCTCTGCATGCCGTGGTGAAGGACATGGACCGCGACCCCGAGGTCAAGGTCATTGTGTTCAGGAGCGACATCGATGGGTACTTCATCAACCACTTCGACCTGAGCAAGGCACAGGATTTCCCGATCGAGTCGACTCAACCGCCCTTGCCGACCTGGACCGATCTGGTGCTGCGACTGAGCAAGTCGCCGGTCATCAGCATCGCCAGCATCCGCGGCCGGACGCGAGGTGGCGGCAATGAGTTCGCGCTGGCATGTGACCTGCGGTACGCGAGTCTCGAAAAGGCGCTGTTTGGCCAGCCCGAGGTGGGTTCGGGCATCTTGCCGGGCGGGGGCGGGACCGAGAGATTGCCGCGGCTCGTCGGACGAGATCGTGCATTGGAAGTCATCCTCAGCAGCCAGGACTACGCCGCTGACGATGCAGAGCGCTTGGGCATGGTGACCCGTGCACTGCCTGACAACGAACTCGACCCGTTCGTCAACGCGCTCGCCACTCGCCTGTCCGGTTTTGACAAGCAATCGCTGGCCGGCGCCAAGGCCCAGGTCAATCGCGCAACGCTTCCGCCCGACGCGGATCTCCTGGCCGCCTATGCGGAGTACAGCCAGTCGCTGGCATGGCCTGGTTTCCGCGCCCGCCGCCCGAGGATGGGCAAGCTTGCTGCCGAGCACGGACCCGCCGAGCTCGAACGACGACTCGGGCACTACATCGGCCTGGCGAACTGAACGCACCGCGAGAGGGGACCTGCGGGACGATCGTGGCTTCTTGCGCCAGTCATCAACGATGTTCGAACACGTTGAGAAGCATCGCGGAGGACATGAGGGCAACGGCCGGAGCATTGGCCGAACTTCTACGTCGACTGAAACGAGACCAAATTCATGAACTTCAAAGCACTGCTGGCAACCAAGAACGGCGAAACGACCTCGATCGCGCTTGTCGATTTCGGTGAACGAGACCTGATGCCGGGCGACGTCACCGTCGCGGTCGAGTATTCGACGGTGAATTACAAGGACGCGATGGCGCTCAGTGGCCGGTCACCGGTCATTCGCCAGTTTCCGCTGATTCCGGGCATCGACTTTGCCGGTGTCGTCGAGTCGTCGACCTATCCCAGCCTCGCAGCCGGCGACCGTGTGCTGGCGACCGGCTGGGGACTGAGTCAGACGCACCACGGTGGCTTCGCGCAGAAGGCGCGGGTGAGCGGTGATTGGCTGGTCAGGATCCCGGAAGTCTTTTCGACCCGGGATGCCATGGCCATCGGCACCGCCGGGTTCACCGCCATGTTGTCCGTGCTCGCACTCGAGCATGGCGGCCTGACGCCCGAGCGTGGCGACATCCTGGTGACCGGCGCCAATGGCGGTGCCGGCTCCGTGGCGATCGCATTGCTGTCGGGCTTGGGCTATCGCGTGATCGCGTCGACCGGTCGCCTCGACGAAGCCGCCTACCTGCGTGCATTGGGCGCGGCGGACGTCATCGACCGCCACGCCCTGTCCGAAGCGGGTGCACCGATCGGCAAGGAGCAATGGGCCGGGGCCATCGATTCGGTCGGCAGCCATACGCTGGCGAACGTCCTGGCGCAGACCCGGTATCGCGGCGTGGTCGCGGCCTTCGGTCTTGCACAGGGCGCGGATCTGCCGGCATCCGTCCTGCCCTTCATCCTGCGCAACGTCACCCTCGCCGGTATCGACTCGGTCAATGCGCCGCAGCCTGTGCGGCTGCAGGCGTGGTCGCGTCTGGCCAGCGACCTGGATCTGGACAAGCTTGCACGGACCACCAAGGTGATTGGCCTGGCAGAGGTGCCTGAAGTCGCCAGCCGAATACTCGCGGGGAAGGTTCAGGGGCGCACCATCGTCGATGTGAACGCCTGACCGCCAACGTGATGGCGCTTGACTCCCCTCGATTCGCCGCGCCACACCAAGCACCTTGAAGAGATTATGACCCCTACCGACAAGCACCCAGGATCGCGCATGCCCTACATCGACGCCCTCAACCGATCGATCGATGTCGACGGGACTTCATTTGCGTACCGTGACCTGGGGCCGCGCGGCGGCGTACCGCTGGTTCTCCTCAACCACTGGGGCGCGGTCCTCGACAATTTCGACCCGCGTATCGTCGATGGGCTTTCCCGCAGGCATCGCATCATCGCCATCGACTACCGGGGGATCGGCGCTTCGGGCGGAACGGCACCTGTCACCATCGATGCAATGGCACGGGACGCGATCGCACTGATCCACGCACTGGGTTTCGAGAAGGTCGACCTGCTCGGCTTCTCCCTCGGAGGATTCGTGGCGCAGGACATCGTGCTGAAAGCGCCCGGCCTGGTGCGCCGACTCATCCTGACCGGTACGGGGCCGGCAGGCGGCAAAGGCATCGACGATGTCGGAGCGGTCTCCTGGCCGCTGATGGCCAAGGGCTTGTTGACGCTGCGCGATCCCAAGACCTACCTGGCCTTCACCTCCACGGCCAATGGCCGCCAAGCCGCGAAAGCCTTCCTGGAACGACTGAAGGAGCGCAAGGCGGATCGGGACAAGGGGCCGACGCCCAGTGCCTCCTGCGGCAGCTGAAGGCAATCAAGGCCTGGGGCCGGCAGGAGCCCCAGGATCTGGGCGGCATCCGCATCCCTGTGCTGATCGCCAATGGCGACAACGACATCATGGTGCCCACCGTGAACAGTCATGACTTGGCGCGTCGCATTCCTGGCTCACAACTGGTCATCTACAAAGATGCCGGGCATGGCGGGATTTTCCAGTATCACGGCGAGTTCGTGCCCGAGGCGCTGGCCTTCCTCAATGACTGAACGGCCGCATCCTTGGCGACCGACTCCAGGCCGCCGTTCCCGACCGCACCCTGCGATGTCGAGCTGGCTATCTCACCGACTTGCTGAGCCGGCGCGCCGTCGACTTCGTTGAACGGCAAGCCGCAGACAGGCCCTTCTTGCTAAGCCTGCACTACAGTGCGCCACACTGGCCTTGGCTCACACGCGACGACGCCGATGAAGCGTTGCGCATCGCGGGCGTGGGCAAACATCTGGATGGTGGATCAATCGCCACCTACCAGCGCATGATCCATCACATGGACGAAGGCATCGGATGGGTTCTCGATGCTCTGGCCCGCAAGGATGCCGCAGACAACACACTCGTTGTCTTCACCAGCGACAACGGAGGCGAGCGCTTCTCCAACAACTGGCCTTTCGTGGGTCAGAAAATGGACTTGCTCGAAGGCGGCATCCGCGTGCCCCTGATCGCACGCTGGCCGGCGCGCATCGCGTCATCCGCCTTGCACAACGTACCCAACCTGACGATGGACTGGACGGCCACGATGCTCGACGCTGCCGGCGTCGCAGCACATCCGGACTACCCGCTCGATGGCAAGAGCATGCTATCAGCGCTGGACGATCCTCACGCGCATATGCCGCGCGATTTGTTCTGGCGCATGAAACATCGTACCCAGCGCGCGGTGATTCGCGGCGACTGGAAATGGCTGAGTATTGAAGGAAACGAGTTCCTCTTCAACCTCGGTCACGACGCACGGGAGCGCGCCAATCTCAAGAACCGTTATCCCACGATGGCCAATGAGCTCCGAAGTGCGTGGCAAGCTTGGGATGGCAGCATGCCATCCATCCCGCCCGACGCTCAGGCTCACGTAGTCTTTACGGAACGGGAAATTCCGAGGGCGAGCTTTTAGTCGATTGCCTCTGCGTTGACCTTACGTGCGGCAAGAGGGCACGAGTGAGCAGGGGCTGTCGACGATTCTGCAGCCGTGTCGAATGTACGGACATCGGCCTTGTATCGTGTGTCACGAACAATCACAGCGCTGCGGCGGCTTGAGTTTGTCGTTGGACGGCAGAACCACTTCGCTTGGTCGAACCCGGCTACGGTGCGCCCAGGAACTCTGCATACGCCACAGTACCCCTCACTCCCACTCGATGATTTCCGATGGCTGGAAACCCGCATGAGCACTGCCTTTCGTAGTCCGAGTCATCGTGCTTTACCGTCACTTCTACCGTCAAAAACCGAGCGCTTTTGCTGGCATCCGATCACGACCGGGCCGGCGGCCACAGGCGAGCGGTATGCACCAAGGTCAAGATCCAGACGGTATCGGCCCGCACCTCATAGACCAGCCGATAGCTCTCGTGTGGGATCAACTCGCGGGTGCCCGGGATCTGTCCGGCCCGTCCCAGCAGGGGGTGCTCGGCCAGCCGGCCGACAGCTGCCGAGAAAATCTCATCCATGCGGATAGCGGCGAGCGGGTTGTCCTGAGCGATGAAGTCGACGATGTCAGCGCGGTCTTGCTCAGCGGACAAGGTCCACAGGACCCTCATGCGTCAGGGCCGCCGGCTTTGGCCCGCAGTGCAGTGCGACGGGCAGCAACGCGGGCCTCGACATCGGCGTCACTGGTGTATTGACCGGACGCGATCTGCGCGCGCGCCGTGTCGACCTTGGCGCGCAGGAACGCGTCGTACTCACGGGCCTGCCGTTGACGCTCGACGAACTCGCGCATCAGTTCGCGCACCACCTGCGACGCCGGGCGGTGGCTAGCTTCGGCCTCGGCCATGAAGGCGTCGCGCAGCTCCGGCTCCAGCTTCATGGTGAACATGGCTTCTTTGGGCATGAGCAGCTCCGGAAACGTTGATATCAACGAAGTATATACAACGTCGATACTTCCTGCCACGCAGCGTCGCCGATAGCGGTCTGCCCGCTCGCTCCAATTCAAGCGCACCTGAATCTGCATCAGCGCATCAAAGCAGGCTTTCGTTCGGCACGGTGCCGGCCTCAATCCGATATCCCATCGCTCGGTAGCCGCGCTGACGCTTGTCCCACATACGCAGCAACGCCGGGTGGCCGGTGTCCACGAAGTCGATGATCTTCACGTCGGTCTTGCTGGCGTGCTCCCGGTGCAGGCGACCGGCGTACTGCTGCAGCGTGCCTTTCCAGGACACCGGCATGGCGAGAACCAGCATGTCCAGCGGCGGGTGGTCGAAGCCCTCGCCAACCAACTTGCCAGTCGCCAGGAGGACGCGCGGCGCGCCGGGCGCCAGTGCCTCAAGGCCTGCCACCAGCGCCGCACGCTGCCTTCTGGACATCCGGCCATGCAATACGAAGAGTTCCGACCCAAGGCCGCCGAGGGCTGCCTCGATCGCGTCGAGGTGTTCCGTGCGCTCTGTCAGAACCAGCACCTTGCGGCCCTGCACGAAGGCGTTGCGCACCTCGGTGGCAATGGCCTCGGTCCTGGCCTGATCGTTGGCAAGATGCCGGAAGACGTCCTGGATGCCGGCGTCCTTCGGCAGATCGATCCGGACATGGCAGGACCGCGGCACCACCTCCAGCTCGTGCGGCGCTCCGGCGGGCGTGGCCGCAGTGTGGCGGATCGGCCCGCACTGCATGAAGATGATCGGCTGCTGGCCGTCGCGTCGGATCGGGGTCGCCGTCAGGCCAAGCACATATTTGGCCTTGGTCCGCTTGAGGCTTGCGTCGAAGGAGACTGCACCGACATGATGACACTCGTCGACGACCACGTGGCCGTAGTCCTCGACCAGCGGGGTCACCTCCCCTTGGCGGGACAGGGACTGCATCACGGCAATGTCGATCCTGCCGGTCGGCTTGGCCTTGCCGCCGCCAATGGTGCCGACCACGCCCTTACCGACGCTGAGAAAGGCTTGCAGCCGCTCCTGCCACTGCTTCGCCAGCTCGGTGCGATGCACCAGCACCAGGGTGTTGACACCCCGGCGCGCGATCATCGCGGCGGCGGTGACCGGCCTCGTCGAAGTCGACGGCCAGGAAATGGCAGCTGTCGTCCTCCAACAGCGGATACACCCCGACCGTGTGCCCGCCGGCCAGGTGGTTGTAGATCACCGTGTCCGACAGCGGGACGAGCAGACGATTGCCGCAGTCTCCGCACTTGATGCGCGGCTTCTCGCACACACCGGCGCGCCACTCATTCGCGCAGGCCGGCGCGTAGCCAGACTTGCCCGTGGTCTTGCTTTGCCATCGGACGGGAAACACGTCGATACGGCCGCGGAAGAGCCGTCGGAAGATGGTGACCTTCTCGTCGATGGACAGTCTCGATGGCTCGAAGGGCGGTGGGGACGGCTGCTGCTGCGCCCGCCATTCGATGCCGTGCGATTCGAGCAGCGCGATCAGCCGGCCGTTCTCCGCGCGCAGCGTGGTGAGTTCATCACTGTCCGCCATCGAATCCATGCTCGACCAGCAGGTCGTCCATGTCGTCACCAACGCCGTAACCCAAGTTGTGGCCGAGGCGTCGGACAGCATCCAAGCGCCCCAGTAGTTCGGGCCGACGATCCTCGGGCAAGGTACCGATGATCGTCAAAGCCTGCGCAAACATCCGCGCCAGAGCGTCGAAGTAACCCTCGTCCTGCAAGCCGACGTCGTTGCTGAAGCCCGCCGCGCGCTCGCAGAAGAACAACATTAGCTCGGCCAGACCCCTCGGCTGGCCGACGGCCTTCTTGTAGTCTGCGATGGCTTTCTTTGCCTTGGCGACCGAGGTGTCCTGGTTCTTGAACACGTCCGGCCACAACCAGCGGTCGATGGTCGCCTTGTACGGCTTCAGCACATCGTCGCCGAGACCGAATCGGGAATGCAGGAAGGCCTGGTTTTCCTTGCTGGCGGCGTAGAGGTCTTGCACCAGGCCGATCAATCCCGCGCGGTCGAAGTCGGCGAGCTTGTCCTTGACGTCGCTCCAACTCGGCGCTTTCCTCGTAGCCATGCTCACGTGTTCTCCGGCGTCAGCAGGTCCTTGGCGGCATCCTCCAGTGCCAGCACGCGGCCTCGTTCTGCAGGAGCGAATGGCGGTAAAAAATCGGCGTCAATCCAGCAACGCTGGGATGCCGTCAAAAATACCGTCAGAAAGTAGCGCTGCATTCTTCGCTGATCACTTTCGGATGGGTTTTTGCTGCAACAAAAAGCCCAGATCTTTCAACAACTTAGAGTTTTCGAGAAGCACCATTGATGTCGTGCTCATGGACATCGAAACTCGATCTGAGTCATTGATTTATATAAGCATTACCGCACACCTCACTCCCACTCGATCGTCGCCGGTGGCTTGCTGCTCACGTCGTAGGTCACGCGGTTGATGCCTCGCACCTCGTTGATGATGCGACCCGAGACCTTCTTGAGCAGCGCATAGGGCAGCTCGGCCCAGTCGGCGGTCATGAAGTCGCTGGTCTGCACGGCGCGCAGCGCCACCACGTAGTCGTAGGTGCGGCCGTCGCCCATCACGCCCACGCTCTTGACCGGCAGGAACACGGTGAAGGCCTGGCTGGTCAGGTCGTACCAGCTCTTGCCGCTGGACGGGTCCTTGAAGTTGCGCAGCTCCTCGATGAAGATCGCGTCGGCGCGGCGCAGCAGCTCGGCGTATTCCTTCTTGACCTCGCCGAGGATGCGAACGCCCAGGCCCGGCCCGGGGAAAGGATGGCGGTACACCATCTCGGGCGGCAGGCCGAGCGCGACGCCGAGCTCGCGTACCTCGTCCTTGAACAGGTCGCGCAGCGGCTCCAGCAGCTTCAGGCCCAGCTGCTCGGGGAGGCCGCCCACGTTGTGGTGGCTCTTGATCGTGACGGCCTTCTTGCTCTTGGCTCCGCCGGACTCGATGACGTCGGGATAGATCGTGCCCTGGGCCAGCCACTTGGCGCCCTTGGCCCCGGCGCTGGTGAGCTTGGCCGCTTCCTGCTTGAAGACGGTGACGAATTCGCCGCCGATGATCTTGCGCTTGGCCTCCGGGTCGCTCACGCCGGCCAGCTTGCCGAGAAAGAGCTCGCTTGCATCGACGCGGATCACCTTGGCGTGCAGCTGGCCGACGAACATGTCCATCACCTTGTCGCCTTCGTCGAGGCGCAAGAGGCCATGGTCGACGAACACGCAGGTCAGCTGGTCGCCGATGGCGCGATGGATCAGCGCGGCGGCCACCGAGGAATCGACGCCGCCCGAGAGGCCGAGGATGACTTCCTCGTCGCCCACCTGCTTGCGGATCGCCTCTACCGCCTCGGCGATGTGGTCGCGCATCACCCAATCGGGCTTGGCGCCGCAGATGCCGAGCACGAAGCGTTCGAGGATCGCCTTGCCCTGCTGCGTGTGCGTGACTTCGGGGTGGAACTGCAGGGCGTAGAAATGCCGGTCTTCGTCGGCCATGCCGGCGATCGGGCAGCTCTCTGTCGAGGCCATCAGCTTGAAACCCGGCGGCAGCTCGGTGACCTTGTCGCCGTGGCTCATCCAGACGTTGAGCATGCCGTGGCCTTCGTCGGTCGTGAAGTCGGCGATGTCGCGCAGGAGCTCGGTGTGGCCGCGCGCGCGCACGGCGGCAAAGCCGAACTCGCGCTTGTGGCCGCCCTCGACCTTGCCGCCCAGCTGGTGCGCCATGGTCTGCATGCCGTAGCAGATGCCGAGCACCGGCACGCCGAGCTCGAACACCGCCTGCGGCGCCTTGTCGGTCGTCTCTTCGTAGACGCTTGCGTGACTACCGGAGAGGATGACGCCCTTCAGGCTGCCGTCCCTCGCGTACTCGCGCACCCATTCGTCGGTGACGTCGCAGGGATGGACTTCGGAGAGCACATGCGCTTCGCGCACGCGCCGTGCGATCAGCTGGGTGACCTGGGAGCCGAAATCGAGAATCAGGATTTTTTGGTGGTGCATGAGAGGCCGATCACTCCGCGCGGTAGTTGGGCGCTTCCTTGGTGATCTGCACGTCGTGCACGTGGCTTTCCCGAATGCCCGCGGTAGTGATCTCGACGAACTCGGCCTTGTTCTTCATGTCCTCGATAGTGGCGCAGCCGCAGTAGCCCATGCTGGCGCGCAAGCCGCCGGACATCTGGTAGACGATCGAGACCATCGAGCCCTTGTAGGGCACGCGGCCCTCGATTCCTTCGGGCACCAGCTTGTCCGCGTTCGGGTTGCCGGTGGTCGATTCCTGGAAGTAGCGGTCGGCGCTGCCCTGCTGCATGGCGCCGATCGAGCCCATGCCGCGATAGCTCTTGTAGCTGCGGCCCTGGAACAGCACGATCTCGCCCGGCGCCTCTTCAGTGCCGGCGAACATGCCGCCCATCATCACGGTGCTGGCGCCGGCGGCGATGGCCTTGGCGATGTCGCCCGAGTAGCGGATGCCGCCGTCGGCGATCAGCGGGATGCCGCTGCCCTGCAGCGCGGTGGCGACGTTGTCCACCGCCATGATCTGCGGCACGCCGACACCGGCCACGATGCGCGTGGTGCAGATGGAACCGGGGCCGATGCCGACCTTGACCGCGTCGGCGCCCGCATCGGCCAGCGCGCGGGCGGCATCGCCGGTGGCGATGTTGCCTCCGATCACGTCGACCTGCGGATAGTTCTTCTTGACCCAGCGCACGCGCTCGATCACGCCGGCGCTATGGCCGTGGGCGGTGTCGACCACGATCGCGTCGACGCCGGCCTTCACGAGCGCCTCGACGCGCTCCTCGGTGCCCTCGCCCACGCCGACCGCGGCGCCCACGCGCAGCCGGCCGCTGGCGTCGCGCGCGGCGTTCGGGAAACTGGTCTGCTTGGTGATGTCCTTGACGGTGATCAGGCCCTTGAGCTCCCAGGCGTTGTTGATGACCAGCAGGCGTTCGAGCTTGTGCTTGTTGAGCAGCGCCTTGGCCTCGGCGAGCGTGGTGCCGTCGGGCACGGTGATGAGCTTCTCGCGCGGCGTCATGATCTCGCTCACCGGCACGTCGTAGCGGCTCTCGAAGCGCAGGTCGCGCCCGGTCACGATGCCGACCACCTTGCCGCCGTCGAGGACCGGAAAGCCCGAGATGCCCAGTTCGTCGGACAGCTGCATGACCTGCAGCACGGTGTGCGTGGGCGTGATCACCACCGGATCCCGCAGCACGCCGGATTCGTAGCGCTTCACCTTGGCCACCTGCGCAGCCTGCTCGGCGGCGGTGAAGTTCTTGTGCACGATCCCGATGCCGCCCTCTTGCGCCATCGCGATGGCGAGGCGCGCTTCGGTCACGGTGTCCATCGCCGCGGAGACCAGCGGCAGGTTCAGTGTGATATTGCGGGAGAATCGGGTGGCGAGGGAGGTGTCCTTGGGCAGGACCTGAGAGAACGCTGGCACCAGCAACACGTCGTCGAAGGTGAGCGCTTTGCCGAGAAGGCGCATGGGTGAAGCTCCAAAAGACGGATTGTAACGATGGCTCGGTACTTACCCGGGCCAAAGGTGAATCGGCTTGCGGCACGAATACCGTTGTTACGTTGCAAAAACGCCATCGAGTAAGTTGCAAAACGTAAGGCGGCGCTAAACTGCCGGCCATGAAAATCGCGCACTTGCTCGTACTCGGATCGGCCTGCCTGTTGCTGTCGATGGGCGCCAATGCCCAGTGGCAGTGGATCGACAAGGACAACAAGAAGGTCTTCAGCGACCAGGCCCCGCCGCCCGAGATTCCGGACAAGAACATCCTGCGCCGGCCGGGTGCGCCCTCCTCGCGGCCGAACTTCAGCCCTGCACCGGCAACTCCCGAGGCCGATGCCGCTGCTGCGCCCCGCGTTGCCGCCAGCGGCGCCAGGCCCAGCGGCGTGGACAAGGAACTCGAGGAGAAAACGCGCAAGGCCGAGGAAGCCGAAAAGGCCAAGAAGGCCGCCGAGGCTCAGAAGATCGCCCAGGCCAAGGCCGAGAACTGCCAGCGGGCGCGCCAGGCCAAGGCCACCTTCGACAGCGGCATCCGCGTGGCCCGCGTGAACGCCCAGGGCGAGCGCGAGATCATGGACGACAAGGCGCGGGCCGCCGAGCAGGAGCGCCTGCAGTCGGTGATCGGCGCCGACTGCAAGTAATAGGCTCGCCCCCAGGCTTCGCGCACTTCGTGTCGCTTCGCCAACCCCCCTTCCGGGGGCAACACCAGCGGCCCGGCGAAGCCGGTTCCGCGGTGTTTCCCGCCTGATCTCCCGCACACCCCGAGCCTAGTACCCGGCCTTGCCGCCCTTGCGGCGGCGCGCGAACAGGCCCGTTCCGCGTGCGCCCTGTTTCTTGAATCGCTCGCGCCGTGCGACCTTGGGGTCCACCGTGAGCGCGCGGCAGAGCTCGATGCGGTCGAGGTCTGCCAGAGCCTGATCCCATGCCACCGCATGGCCCCAGATTCCGGGCTGCATCGCCTGCCAGTCGAGCTGCGGGAATTGAAGCGGCAGATGGCTCGCGCGCACGGCATCGCGCACTGTCGCGCCTTCGGCCACGCCCAGCACCTCTTCGAACACCTCGCGCGGCGCCGGCGAGTACGCCACGGTCACCTGCAGCATCAGATCTTGTCGTAGATGTGCTCGGCGCGCTTGACGAAGGCCTCCACGAGGTTGGATGCGACCTTGTCGAACACCGGCCCGACCAGCGCCTGCAACGCGAAATTGCTGAAGCCGTAGCTGAGGTTGAGCTCGACGCGGCAGGCCCGCTCGCCCGCCTCGCCCACCGGGGTGAACTTCCAGACGCCGTCGAGGTTGGAGAACGGTCCGTCGACCAGCTTCAAATGGACCTCGCGGCCCGGCACATGGGTGTTGCGGGTGGTGAAGCTGTGGTGAAAACCGCTGAAAGCGAGGCCGACTTCGGCCGTCATGCCGGCGGCGTCGTGCTCGATCACCTTGGCCTTGTCGCACCAGGGGAGAAACTCGGGGTACTTCGTCACGTCAGTGACCAGGGAGTACATCTCTTCGGCGCTGTACCAGATCAGGATGGACTTGTGGACTGTTTTCATAGAATCGGCACAGCGTGCGCGACGGATTGTATTGAAGCCATGCAGCCCTCACCTGACACACCATGGCCACAAAAAAACAAGACACCTCCTCCCGGATCGCGGACAACAAGAAGGCCGCGTACAACTACTTCTTCGAAGAACGCTTCGAGGCCGGCATGGTGCTGGAGGGCTGGGAAGTCAAATCGCTGCGCGAAGGCAAGGTGCAACTGACCGACGGCTACGTCGTGATCCGCGACGGCGAGCTGTTCGTGATCGGCTGCCAGATCAACCCGCTGCGTTCGGCCTCGACGCACATCACGCCCGATTCGGTGCGCACCAAGAAGCTGCTGCTGCACAAGGAGCAGATTCGCCGCCTCGTGGGCAAGGTCGAGCAGAAAGGCTACACGCTGGTGCCGCTCAACCTGCATTGGAAAGCGGGCAAGGTGAAGTGCGAGATCGCGCTGGCCAAGGGCAAGGCCGAGCACGACAAGCGCGACACCATCAAGGACCGCGAAGGCAAGCGCGAGGTCGAGCGGGCCATGAAGAGCCGTAGCCGCTGAAGGAAGCACCATGGCGCTCCAACCCCTCGACGCCGCGCGCGTCAACCCGCTCGAAGGCGGCCCCAGTTTCTCGCTTTCCAACCGGCTGCTGCGCGCGGCCTGGAACCTGAGCTGGGCGCTGCTCGCCTCCTGGACGCCGCCGCAGATGCGCTTCTGGCGCCGCTTTCTGCTGAAACTCTTCGGCGCGCAATTGGGCGAATCCAGCGACGTGCGCGGCAGCGCGCGGGTCTGGTATCCGCCGCATCTGCACCTGGCCGATCGCGCGATGCTGGCTGAACGGGTCATTTGCTACAACATGGCGCCGATCCGGCTCGAGCGCGCCGCGCTGGTCTCGCAGGGCGCACACCTGTGCGCAGGCAGCCACGACATTTCCTCTGCGAGTTTCCAGTTGACGGCGAGCCCGATCACCATCGGCGCCGACGCCTGGATCGCGGCAGAAGCCTTCGTCGGGCCCGGTGTGGAAGTGGGCGAAGGCGCGGTGCTGGGCGCCCGCAGCGTCGCCTTCCGCTCCCTGGATCCCTGGACGGTGTACGGCGGCAACCCTGCCAAGCCGATCAAGCGGCGAGTGCTGCGCAGCGAGCACTGAATTTTTTCGGGCACGGTGGAATAAACCGCGCCCCCACGGCGTTAGTGCAGCGATGGATTCACGCGCGCTCGTCGACCACATCCCCAGCCTCAGGCGCTATGCGCGCGCGCTGACGGGAGACGCCTGGGCCGCGGACGACCTGGTGCAGGACACGCTGGAGCGCGCCTGCAGCAAGTGGCGCTTGTGGATCGTGGGCAGCGATCTGCGGGCTTGGCTCTTCACGCTCATGCACAACGTGTTCGCGAGCCAGGTGCGGCGCGCACCGCCGCGCGCCACGGTGGACATCGATGATGTGGCGCATGAATTGAGCAGTGGCGACGGCCATCGCGACCGGACCATCGACCTGCAGCGCTGCCTGATGCGCCTGCCCGAGGAGCAGCGCGCCGTGCTGCTGCTGGTGGCGCTCGAAGACCTCTCCTACGCGCAGGTCGCCAGGATTCTGGATGTCCCCGTGGGCACCGTCATGTCGCGCCTCTCGCGGGCCCGGGTCCGGCTTCAGGACCTGATGGAAGGGACCGAGTCGCCGGCATCGGGCCGCCCCGGTCTGCGCCGCCTCAAGTAGCCCGCATCTCATCCGCCATGAACAGCCCCACGCCGCCTCCCGACACCGACCAGCTCGCCTGGCGAGCCCAGCGCGACGCGCTGCGCGAACTGCATCGCGAAGTGCTCGACGAACCCGTTCCCAAAGCGCTGCTGGCGGCGGCCCGGCATCTAGATGATCGCCGGGCCCGACAGGCGCGCTGGATGCGCTGGGGCGGGATGGCTGCGGGCGTGCTGATCGCCTTCGCCGCCGGCTGGGTCGGCAACCACCAATGGTCGGCGTCGCAGCAGACCGGCGCCGCGCTGGCCCGCGCGCCGGCCACGCGCGAGTTCGTGCATGCCGCCTCGGTGGCGCATGCGGTCTATGCGCCCGAGAAGCGGCATCCGGTCGAAGTGGTCGCTGCCGAGCAGCAGCACCTCGTCCAGTGGCTCTCCAGGCGGCTCGACAAGCCGCTCAAGGTGCCGGATCTGTCGGCCGAGGGCTACGCGCTCGTGGGCGGCCGTCTGCTGCCGGGCAGCGAGGGGGCAAGGGCACAGTTCATGTTCGAGCGCGCCGACGGCGAGCGCGTGACCCTCTACATCGGCAGCCTGGGCAGCGCCGCCGGGCCGGCACAGGCGGGCGAAACGGCGTTCCGCTACTCGACGGACAGTCCGGTGCCGAGCTTCTATTGGGTCGATCGCGGTTTCGGCTATGCATTGGCGGGCAAGCTGCCGCGCGATGCGCTGCTGGGCCTCGCCGGCGTGGTCTACCGTCAACTATGAACAAAAGGCCCGGGCGCTAGACTGCCCCGGCCGTATCGGCTTTTGCGATTTTTTAACCGAAGGAGAAAACTTGATGAAACTGCTCAGCGCTTCGATTCTTGCGGCCGCCCTGCTCGCCGGATGCGGCAGCATGTCCAGGACCGCATCGGCGCCGGACACCCCGACCCGTACCGCCGATGGCGTGCTGGTCGGCCCCACCGGCATGACGCTCTACACCTTCGATCGCGATACCGCCGGCAGCGGCAAGTCCACCTGCAACGGACCCTGCGCCACCAACTGGCCGCCGCTGATGGCGGCCGACACAGCCAAGCCGATGGCCGCCTACACCATCGTCGTGCGCGACGACGGCAAGAAGCAATGGGCCTACAAGGGCTGGCCGCTCTACTACTGGGTCAAGGACACCAAGGCCGGCGACAAGACCGGCGATGGCGTCAACAACGTCTGGAAGGTGGCGCGCCCCTGAGGCTCAGCAGCGGCCCTTCTTGGCCTGTCCCGGCGGGCAGTGATGGCCGCCGGGGCCGTGATCGTCATGCCGGCCATGACGTTCATAGCGATCGTCGTCGTGGTCGCGGTGCTTGCCGCCCTTGCTCTTCCAGTTGGGTTCGACCCAGCGCCAGCCGCCGTCGGCGCGCACCCAGCGGCCCGGCGCATAGACATGGTCGGGGCGCGCCGGCTCCCAGTAGCCCTGGCGCCAGCCATACGCGTCCTGGTGGTATTGCCAATGGCCGGCCACCCAGACGTAGCCGACGCGTGGCGCCGGCACGCGCTCGAAGCGAGGCGCCGGCGGCGCCACGGCAATGAGGCCCGGCACATGGATGTTGACCGACACCTGGGCCGCGGCGCCCAAGGATGCCGTAGCCAGCGCACCGGCCAGCAGGAACGTGGAAAGTCGCATCGATATCTCCCTCTTGAAATGGAAGTCAAACGGTCCTGGGTTTGCACCGGACATCGGTAGAAGTCCCAAGTCTAGTGGGTCCACGGCAAGGGTATAGCGGCCGCGCGGCGGTCACGCAGCCCGAGCAGTTCGTTGAACACCAATGCGCCGATCACGAGCGCACCGCCTGTCAGCACGCTCGGCGCCGGCTCCTCGCCGGCCCCAATCCAGGCCAGCGCGATGCCGAAGACGATTTCCAGCAGCGCGAGCAGCGCCACCTCGGGCGCCTTCAGGATGCGCGCGCAGACCACCGACAGCGCACACGGGATCGCGAGCTGGAACAAGCCAAGGAAGGCGAGCAGGCCCAGGTCGTGCGCATTGGCCTGGAGCGGCCAGGCCAGCGGCAGCGTGACCAGCGACGAGACCGCGGCGCCGAGCAGCACCGAGGGGACCAGGTCGATGTCGCGGCCCTTGGCATGCGCATGCTGAACCACGGTCCAGTTGCAGGCGCCGGCCAGCGGCACGCAGAGCGCCACCAGCGTGCCGGCCAGCAGGCCGTCGCCGAGCTGGGTGCCGTACATCCAGCCGATGCCCAGGCCCGCCACCACGATGGCGGCCCAGGTGCGCGCCGCAAGCCGGTGGCCGATGAAGACCCGCGCCGCGAGCGCGGTGAAGAGCGGCCCCAGAGCCATGGTCACCAGCACGTTGGCCACGCTGGTCAGCGTGAGCGCCACCATGAAGGCGGTGAACATCACGCACCAGCAGACGCCCGAGATCCACAACGCGCGGCCGCCGTCGCGGATCTTCGAGAACACTGCGCGTCCCTGCCAGAGCGGCAGGATCACGAGCAGGGCCAGCAGCGTGAAGAAGCTGCGCCAGAAGGTGATCTCGAAGCTGCGCGCCTGTTCGAGGTGGCGCGTGACCACGCCCGCCGTCGCCCACATGAGGGTCACGGCGACCATCAGCCAGACCGCGCGGCCGTGAGACAGCGCGGCTCTAGACTGTGTCGCGGCTGGCGCGCTTGCGCTCATGTTCCTTCAGGAAGCGCTTGCGCAGGCGCACGCTCTTGGGCGTGATCTCGACCAGTTCGTCGTCCTCGATGAATTCCACGCCGTATTCGAGCGTGAGGTCGATCGGCGGCGTGATCTTGATCGCGTCTTCCTTGCCCGAGACGCGGAAGTTGGTGAGCTGCTTGGTGCGCGTGGCATTGACCACCAGGTCGTTGTCGCGGCTGTGGATGCCGACGATCATGCCTTCGTAAACCGGGTCGTTCGCCCGCACGAACATGCGGCCGCGATCGTCCAGCTTGCCCAGCGCGTAGGTGAAGATCTCGCCGTCGTCCATGGAAATCAGCACGCCGTTCTTGCGGCTGCCGATGTCGCCCTTGTGCGCCTCGTAGCTGTCGAAGATGTTGGAGATCAGGCCCGAGCCGCGCGTCAGGTTCAGGAACTCGTTGGTGAAGCCGATCAGGCCCCGCGCCGGAATGCGGTACTCCAGGCGCACGCGCCCGCGGCCGTCCGGCTCCATGTTGACCAGCTCGCCCTTGCGCTCGCCCAGCGCCTGCATCACGCCGCCCTGGTGCTGGTCTTCGATGTCGGCGGTCACCAGTTCGATCGGCTCGTGCTTGACGCCATCGACGTCGCGGAACACCACACGCGGCTTGGACACAGCCAGTTCGTAGCCTTCGCGGCGCATGTTTTCCAGCAGGATGGTCAGGTGGAGTTCGCCGCGGCCCATCACTTCGAAGATGCCCTCCTCGTCGGTTTCCTTGACGCGCAGCGCCACGTTGTGCTGCAGCTCCTTCTGCAGGCGGTCCCAGATCTGGCGGCTGGTGACGAACTTGCCTTCGCGGCCGGCCAGCGGGCTGGTGTTGACGCAGAAGTTCATCGTCAGCGTCGGCTCGTCGACCCTGAGCATGGGCAGCGGCGCCGGATTCACCGGGTCGGTAACGGTCACGCCGATGCCGATGTCGGCAATGCCGTTGATCAGCACGATCTCGCCCGGGCCGGCTTCGGTGGCCTGCACGCGTTCCAGGCCCTGGAAAGTCAGCACCTGGTTGACGCGGCCTTTGACGGACTTGCCGTCCGGACCTTCCATCACGACCACGTCCATCATGGGCTTGATGGTGCCGGCGTTGATGCGACCGACGCCGATGCGGCCCACGAAGGTCGAGAAGTCGAGCGCGGAGATCTGCAGCTGCAGCGGCGCGGCGGGATCTCCCGCATGGGCCGGCACGTGCTTGAGGATGGTGTCGAACAGGGCCGACATGTCGGGGCCCCACTGCTCGCCGTGTTCGCCCTCTTCCAGCGACGACCAGCCGTTGATGCCCGAGGCGTAGACCACGGGGAAATCGAGCTGTTCATCCGTCGCGCCGAGCTTGTCGAACAGGTCGAAGGCGGCGTTGACCACATAGTCGGGGCGCGCGCCGGGCTTGTCGACCTTGTTCACCACCAGGATGGGCTTCAGACCCAGGGCCAGGGCCTTCTTGGTCACGAAGCGGGTCTGGGGCATGGGGCCTTCCTGGGCGTCGATCAGCAGCACCACGCCATCCACCATGCTGAGCGCACGCTCCACCTCGCCGCCGAAGTCGGCGTGGCCGGGGGTGTCGACGATGTTGATGTGCGTGCCCTTCCAGGTCACGGCGCAGTTCTTGGCCAGGATCGTGATGCCACGCTCCTTTTCGATGGCGTTGTTGTCCATCACGGTGTCGACCACTTTCTCGTGTTCGGCGAAGGTGCCGGACTGGCGCAGCAGTTGGTCGACCATGGTGGTCTTGCCATGGTCCACGTGGGCGATGATGGCGATGTTGCGAATCTGGTTGGTGCTCATGGTGTCGCTTCGGTCAAAAGTGTCTGCTGGATTTCGATGGGGTTCAGCAAGCGCCCCGGGATCAGTTCGCCGGCCGTGACGTGCGCCGTGCCGAGGAATGCTCTTTCATCCGTTCGGGCTGAGCTTGTCGACGCCTGCGCCGGCCCTTCGACAAGCTCAGGGCGAACGGGGGTGTGCGACGGCGCGGGCCCGAAGACGGCGACCTCCGCTGCGTCGGGCCAGTCGCCGCGACGGCGCAGGCCCGAAAGAAAGCGTGCCGCATCTTCGGCGCCGAGCGTGACGCTCGTGTGGCCGGCCACCAGGGCTTCGGTCGGCAGCAGCCGCGCCAGGCGCTCTTGCTCGCCCATGGCTTCCAGCGCTTCCAGCGTCACGCATTGCGAGACTTCGAAGCCGCCGGTGGCGATGCGGCGCAAGGCGGTGAGATGGGCGCCGCAACCGAGCGCTTCGCCGATGTCTTCGCCGAGCGTGCGGATGTAGGTGCCCTTGCTCACGGTTGCGAGGATGCGGATCTGGTCGTCTTCCACGCGGCCGAGCGCCAGCTTGTGGATCGTCACGTCGCGTGCGGCGCGCTCGACCTCGATGCCATCGCGTGCGTATTCGTAGAGCGCCTTGCCGTCCTTCTTGAGCGCGCTGTGCATCGGCGGCACCTGGCGGATCGGACCGGTGAATTGCGCTTCGACGCGCACCAGGTCCTCGGCCGTCACGGCCACGGGACGCTCGGCGATCACCCCGCCTTCGGCATCGCCCGTGGAGGTCTTGATGCCGAGCCGCGCGGTCGCCTCATAGGTCTTGTCGGCATCGAGATGCAGCTGGCTGAACTTGGTCGCCGCGCCGAAGCACAGCGGCAGCACGCCGCTCGCGAGCGGATCGAGGGTGCCCGTGTGGCCTGCCTTTTCGGCGCGCAGCAGCCATTTGGCCTTCTGCAAGGCCTGGTTGCTGGAAAGACCCAGCGGCTTGTCGAGCAGCAGCACCCCGTGCACAGGGCGCCTCTGCACCCGTGTGCGTGGCGCGTTCATCTTCAGTCGTCTTTGGAACGTGAAGCGACGGCCTGCGCAATCAGCGCATTCATGTCGGCGGCGCGCTCGGTCGTGCGGTCGAACTGGAAATGCAGCGTGGGCACGGTGTGGATGTGCAGGCGCTTGAAGAGGCCGTTGCGCAGGAAGCCCGCGGCCTGGTTCAGCGCTTCGGTGGTTTCCACCGGGTCGCCGACGAGCAGGCTGAAGAAGACCTTCGCATGCGCGTAGTCGGGCGTGACCTCGACCGCCTGGATCGTGACCATGCCCACCCGCGGATCCTTCAACTCGCGCGCGATCAACTCCGTCAGATCGCGCTGGATCTGATCGGCGACCTTGAAGGCGCGGTTTGGGGCAGCGGCTTTTCTCTTGGGCATGGCCAGGGTCGCATCGGGCGCTTACAGCGTCCGGGCGATTTCCTTGATCTCGAAGAACTCCAGCTGATCACCTTCCTTGATGTCGTTGTAGTTCTTGAGCTTGATACCGCACTCGAAGCCTTCGCGCACTTCGCGCACGTCGTCCTTCAGGCGCTTGATCGAGTCGATCTCGCCGGTGTAGACGACCACGTTGTCGCGCAGCAGGCGGAAATGCGCGCTGCGGTTGACCGAACCCGCGGTGACCATACAGCCCGCGACCGTACCGATCTTGGACGCCACGAAGACGGTGCGGATCTCGGCCGAGCCGATGACCTCTTCGCGCCGCTCCGGTGCCAGCATGCCGGCCATCGCCGTCTTCAGCTCGTCGACAGCGTCATAGATGATGCTGTAGTAGCTGATGCCGACGTTGTTGCCTTCGGCCAGCTTGCGCGCACCGGCATCGGCGCGCACGTTGAAGCCGATGACCATGGCCTTGGAGGCGATCGCGAGGTTGATGTCCGACTCGCTGATGCCGCCCACCGCGGCGTACACGACCTGCACCTTGACCTCGTCGTTCGAGAGCTTGAGCAGGGACTGCGCGAGCGCTTCCTGCGAACCCTGCACGTCGGCCTTGATGATGATCGGCACCATCTTGACTTCGCCGGCGCTCAGGTCCGAGAACATGTTCTCGAACTTGGCAGCCTGCTGCTTGGCCAGCTTGGTGTTGCGGAACTTGCCCGCACGGTAGGTCGCGATCTCGCGCGCGCGGCGCTCATCGCCCATCACCATGAACTCGTCGCCGGCCTGCGGCACTTCGGTCAGACCCTGGATCTCGACCGGGATCGAGGGGCCGGCCGTCTTGATGGTCTTGCCGTCCTCGTCGAGCATGGCGCGCACGCGGCCAAAGGTCGAGCCGGCCAGCACCACGTCGCCGGTCTTGAGCGTGCCGGACTGCACCAGCACGGTGGCGACCGGGCCGCGGCCCTTGTCGAGCTGCGCTTCGATGACCAGGCCCTTGGCCGCGGCATCCACCGGCGCCTTGAGTTCCAGCACTTCGGCCTGCAGCAGCACCTGTTCGAGCAGGTTGTCGACGCCCTGCCCGGTCTTGGCGGAGACCGGGACGAAGGGCGTATCGCCGCCGTACTCTTCGGGCACCACTTCCTCGGCCACCAGCTCCTGCTTGACGCGCTCGAGGTTGGCATCGGCCTTGTCGATCTTGTTGATCGCGACCACGATCGGCACACCCGCCGCTTTCGCGTGCTTGATGGCTTCCTTGGTCTGGGGCATGACGCCGTCGTCCGCCGCCACCACCAGGATCACGATGTCGGTGGCCTGCGCACCGCGGGCACGCATGGCGGTGAAGGCCTCGTGGCCCGGGGTGTCGAGGAAGGACACCATGCCACGCTCCGTCTGGACGTGGTAGGCACCGATGTGCTGCGTGATGCCGCCGGCTTCCCCCGCGGCGACCTTGGCGCGGCGGATGTAGTCGAGCAGCGAGGTCTTGCCATGGTCGACGTGGCCCATGACGGTCACGACCGGTGCGCGCGGCAGCGCTTCGGCGTTCTGCGCAGACACGTCCTCGTCGGTGAAGGCTTCCGGATCGTCCAGCGCGGCGACCACCGCGGTATGGCCCATGTCCTCCACGATGATCATCGCGGTGTCCTGGTCCAGCGACTGGTTGATGGTCGCCATCTGGCCGAGCTTCATCAGTTGCTTGATGACTTCCGACGCCTTGACGGCCATCTTGTGCGCGAGTTCCGAGACCGTGATGGTTTCGGGCACGTGCACTTCGAGCACGCGCGCCTCCACCGGCGCGGCCTGCACGCGTTCTTCCTGGCCTCCGCGGTCGTTGCCGCGGCGCCCGCGCGGGCCCCCGCGCCAGTTGCCGCGGCCGACACCGCCGCTGGCATCGCCGCGGGTCTTGATTTCCTTCTTCTTGGCCGTGTCGCCGGCCCAGCTCGACGAGAGCTTGGCCGACTTGACTTCCTTGCCGGCGCCGGCGGCGCCGGGTGCCGTCGTGCCGGGCGCAGCCGGCGCCGCCGTGCGGGCGGCGGGCGTGGCCGGCTTGTGCAGCGTTCCCTTGACCGCGGCCTTGGCTTCAGGCGCAGGCTTTTCGGGTGCCTTGTGCGGCACCAGCACGCGCGCCGGTGCATTCATCATGGCGCGGATGGCTTCCGCCTCGGCCAGGGCCTTGCGGCGGCGCTCGTCGAGGTCCTTGGCGCGCACGGCTTCCTCGTCGGCACGGGCCTTCGATTCGGCAGCCGCCTTGGCCTTGGCGTCTTCCTTGACCTGGGCGGCGGCAGCCTCGGCAGCGGCCTTGCGGTTGCTCACCGCCGGTGCTTCCTCGGGCGCTTCGGGCGCACCTTCGGTCACGGTGGCGGGCTTCTCCGCGGCCTTCTTGCTGCGGGCAGCCTTGGCTTCCTGCTCGGCCTGTTCGGCGCGCTCGATCTTTTCGCGTTCGCGCGCTTCGGTTTCCTCGCGCAGGCGACGCTTCTCGACCAGTTCTTCTTCCTGGCGGCGGATCAGTTCGGCCTGGCGGCGCGCTTCCTCCTCGCGGCGTGCGAGTTCGGCTTCGTCGATGCGCGGCGCGGCGGGCGCGGCGGCGGCCGGCGCCTCGGCCGGCTGCTGCGCCGGCTCGGGCGTGGCCGGGTGGCCCTCGTCGCGCTGGATGAAGGTGCGCTTCTTGCGCACCTCGACCTGGATCGTGCGCGCGCGGCCGGTGGCGTCGGCCTGCTTGATCTCGCTGGTCGACTTCTTGGTCAGCGTGATCTTCTTGCGCTCGGGCTCGACCGTGCCGTGGCTGGCCTTCAGGAAGCCGAGCAGGCGCTGCTTGTCGGCCTCGGTGAGCGCGTCGGTCGGGGCGGCCTTGGCCACCCCCGCGCTCTTGAGCTGGTCAAGCAGGATTTCGGGAGTCTTCTTGAGCTCGTTCGCGAACTCGGCGACAGTGGTACTGGACATATTGGTTTCGTGCCTCCATGACCGTCACTCTTGGCCTGCGAACCAGTGTTCGCGGGCTTTCAAGATCAGGTGCTTGGCGTCATCGGCGCTCTGGCCGGTGATCTCGGTGAGTTCATCGACCGCAAGGTCGGCCAGGTCGTCGCGGGTGTGCACACCCGCCTCGGCCAGTTTCGGAATGAGTTCAGGATCGAGTCCTTCGAGGTCGCGCAAATTCTGCGAGACGCTCTCGACGTTCTCTTCCCTGGCGATTTCCATCGTGAGGAGCGCATCCTTGGCGCGCGAGCGCAGCTCGTTGATCGTGTCCTCGTCGAAGCTCTCGATCTCGAGCAGCTCGGAAATCGGCACGTAGGCCACTTCTTCCAGGCTGGTGAAGCCCTCGGAAATCAGGATGTCGGCGATTTCCTCGTCGACGTCGAGCTTCTCCATGAAGAGCTTGCGGCTGGCGTCGGTTTCGCTCGCCTGCTTCTGGGCCGACTCGTTGGCGTCCATGATGTTGATCTTCCAGCCGGTCAGGTCGGAGGCAAGCCTCACGTTCTGGCCGCCGCGGCCGATCGCGATCGCGAGGTTTTCCTCGTCGACCACCACGTCCATCGCATGCTTTTCCTCGTCGACCACGATCGACGACACGTTGGCCGGCGCGAGCGCGCCGATCACGAACTGGGCCGGGTCTTCGCTCCACAGCACGATGTCGACGCGTTCGCCGGCAAGCTCGTTGGTGACCGCGTTGACGCGCGTGCCGCGCACGCCGACGCAGGTGCCGATGGGGTCGACCCGCTTGTCGTGCGAGAGCACGGCGATCTTGGCGCGCGATCCGGGGTCGCGGGCGCAGCTCTTGATCTCGAGCAGGCCTTGCTCGATCTCGGGCACTTCCTGGCGGAACAGCTCGATCATGAACTCGGGCGCCGCGCGCGACAGGATGATCGGCGCGCCGCGCAGCGTGAGGTCGACCTCCATGATCATGGCCCGCACGCGATCGCCGTTGCGCAGGTTTTCCTTGGCGATCATCTCGCTGCGGCGCAGCCGCCCTTCGACGCGGCCGGCCTCGACGATGATGTCGCCCTTGTCCAGCCGCTTGACGGTGCCGGTGAAGATCTTCTCGCCGCGCGACATGAAGTCGTTGAGCAGCATTTCGCGCTCGGCGTCACGGATCTTCTGCAGGATCACCTGCTTGGCCGCCATCGCGCCGATGCGGCCGATCGGCACCGATTCCACCGATTCCTCGATGTACTCGTCGACCTCGATGTCGGGCATCTCTTCCTTGGCTTCGAACAGCAGGATTTCCTGGTCGGGCAGCTGCAAGCCGGCCTCGTCGGGCACCACGTGCCAGCGGCGGAAGGTCTCATAGTCGCCGCTGTCGCGATCGACCGCGACGCGGATGTCCACGTCGCCCTGGTAGAGCTTCTTGGTGGCTTGCGCCAGGGCAGACTCGACCGCGCCGAAAACCACGTCGCGTTCGACGTTCTTCTCGCGCGAGATCGCATCCACCAACATCAACATTTCGCGATTCATGCCACCACTCTCCTTGTTCATTCCGACACCGTCGTGTCGGGTTTGGGCCTGCGCCCCTTGAAATCCACTATCGGCGCAAGCCGCGCCTCGCGCAGCTCGTCCAATGCAAAACCCAGCGCCTGCAGGGGTGCAGGCGCGCGCTTCTTGCTGATCTTCTGACCGGGCTTCGGCTCAGGTGCATCGCTCCAGACGATCTGCCACCCCTGCGAGCCATCGGCCCCTGCGACCCGCTCCAGCGTGCCGCGAAACTTCTTGCGATTGGCCGCCACCTGGCCGGCCGCCGCCGCGCCCATGGGCGCCTTCAGCGTGATGTCGATCACCTCGCCTGCGAAACGTTCGAAATCCTGCTCATTGCGCAGCGGTCGGTCAATACCCGGCGAGGACACCTCGAGCCGCTTGTAGTCGACGCCGTCCACCTCGAGCGCGAACTGCAGCTGGCGGGTGACCTTCTCGCAGTCTTCGACGGTGACGAAAGGCTCCGGCGCACCGGCTGCAGTCTCAGAAATGGGGCCGCTCCAGGGCAAATCAATCGTCACGCGCAGCAGTCCTCCAGCCGAGCGTTCGATCTCGACCAGGTCGTAGCCGAGCCCGGCCACGGTTTGTTCCACTGTCTGCTGCAATGCCACGTGTCTTTATGCGCCTTCTGGTGTGCCCCCGATGCCGCCCCCCGCCTGCCTGCCTGCGGCATCGAGAAATGCTTCGACCAATAAAAAACGGGCGGTGAGTACCCGCCCGTTTGGTCGTGAGCCTCGAATTATATGCCAAACACGTGTAAGAACGTCGGTTTCTAGGTGGTCAAAGCGCCTTCCGGCCGCTGCGACCGCCACCAGACCAGCGCAAAAAGCAAGGCACCAACCGCCAGCACCGCCGCAGCCACCAAAAGCGGCACCGTGAACGAGCCGGTGCGCTGCGCCAGCGGCGCCGCAAACAGAGGCCCGAGGATCTGGCCGACGCCGTAGGAAGCCGTTGCATAGCCGATCAGCCCGGCCGCGGCGTTGCCGCGCAGCCGCCGCGCATCCCGCATCGCGAACAGGGTGATGGTGGTGAAAGGCATACCCAGCAGCAGGCTGCCCAGGGTGAAGCCGATGATGGTGGGCCAGGCTACGGAAAGCACGACGCCCAGCGCCTGCAGCGCATAGGCGATCGCCAGCAGCAGCCGGTTGTCCCAGTGGACCGGCGCCCGCGCACCGATCAGGGCGCCCGGAACGATCGCCAGGCCGAACAGGGGCCAGAAAAAATCGGGCCAGGGCGAGCCCGGCAAGGCCTGGCGCGCGATCACCGGGAGGAAGGTCGCCGTGATGATGTAACCGAAGCCCGCCAGGCCGTAGAGCCCGACCAGCCAGCGCGCATCGTTGCGCGCGGCGGCCGATTCAGCCTCACTCGGTGCCGCGGCGGTGGCGGCCGGCGACGCTGCGTGCGCGCTTTCGCCGTCGCTGAAGATGCGCCAGATCACGGCGATCAAGACCAGCGACAGCAGGCCCAAGCCAATCCAGCCGGCCTCCGAGCCCCAGCGCCCCACTGCGCCGCCCACCAGACCGGTGACCGCAATGCCGACGCCCGGCCCGGCGTAGATCACGCCCTGCAGCGTCGGGGCGCCCGTTTCCGCCAGCCTCCGCAGGCCCCAGCCGGAGGCGAAGACGAAGGTCCAGGCGCTCATAACGCCGGCCGCCGTCCGCAGCACGCCCCAGACGCTGAAGTTGTCCCACAGGCCCATGCCGAGCAGCAGCGCCGCGGTGGCGACCAGCGCTCCGCGGACCATCGTGGCCGGCTTGAGCCGGATCGCCGCGCAGGACAGCGCGCCGACGAAGTAGCCGAGGTAGTTGAGCGAAGCCAGCACCCCACCCGCCTGCAGATCCAGCTTGCCCTCGTGCAGCATGATCGGCAGCATGGGCGTGAAGGCGAAGCGGCCCAGCCCCATCGCCACCGCCAGGCTCACCATGCAGGCGAGCGCTGCGCGCCAGGCGCCGCGCCGGTCGCTTCCGATCGCCGACATTTCGTGCTCTCCGTCTTTCTCTAATCTGCCAGCGCTGCAGCGACCAGCTTCTGCGTGTAGGGATGTTCGGGCGCATCGAGCACGCGCTCGACGCCGCCCGATTCGAGGATCGCACCGTCCTTCATCACGATGACCTGGTGCGCCATCGCGCGGATCACCTCGACGTCGTGCGTGATCAGCAGATAGCTCAAGCCGCGCTCACGCTGCAGTCGCTGCAGCAGACCCAGCACCTGTTTCTGGATCGTGACATCGAGCGCGCTGGTGGGCTCGTCGAGCACCAGCAGCTTCGGGTCGACGATCAGCGCCCGCGCGATCGCCAGACGCTGGCGCTGTCCGCCCGAGAACTCGTGCGGATAGCGGTCGAGCAGCGAGGGGAACTGCGCCTCGCTCAGGCCCACGTCGGCCAGCGCGGCCAGTGCGCGCGTGCGCCGGGCCGCGGTGTCGAGGCCTGGCGCGTGCACCGTCAGGCCTTCACCGACGATCTGTTCGACCGTCATGCGCGGGGAGAGCGACGAGAACGGATCCTGGAACACGACCTGCATCTGGCGGCGCAGCGCGCGGTCGCTCGCGCCGCCGGCATTCCAGCGCTGGCCGGCAACGCCGAGGCTTCCGCCGTACTTGAGCAGACCGAGCGCGGCGAGCGCAAGGGTGGATTTGCCCGAGCCCGATTCGCCGACGACACCCAGCGTCTCGCCCTGCGCAATGCGGAAATCGGCGCCCTGCACCGCCACGAACTCGCCCTTGCGGAACCAGCCGGCCACCCCGGGCCGCGAGACCGGATAGCTGACGCGCAGCGCCTTGGCTTCGAGCACCGGTGGCGCACTCTTCGCCTCCGCGGGAACGGGCGGCACGTCGCGCGTCGGCCGGCTGTCGATCAGCTTGCGGGTGTAGGCATGCTGCGGCGCGCCGAACACGGTCGAAACGGCGCCCTGCTCGACGATGTGGCCGTCCTCCATGACCGCCACGCGGTCGGCGAAGCGGTGCACCAGGTTGAGGTCGTGCGTGATCAGCAGCACGGCCATGTGGTGCTTGCGCTGCAACTCGGCCAGCAGTTCGAGGATCTGCGCGCGCACCGTGACATCGAGTGCGGTGGTCGGCTCGTCGGCCAGGAGCAGGCGCGGCTTGCAGGCCAGCGCCATCGCGATCATCGCGCGCTGGCGCTGGCCGCCCGAGAGCTGGTGCGGGAACGCCCTCGCCCGCCGCGCCGGTTCCGGAATGCCGGTGTCGGCCAGCAACTGCACGGCGGCTTCCTGCGCGGCGCGCGCCGGCATGCCTTCGTGCAGCTCGAGTACCTCGGCGATCTGGTCGCCCACGGTGTAGAGCGCGTTGAGCGCGGTCATCGGCTCCTGGAAGATCATCGCGATCTCCTTGCCACGGATGCCGCGCAGTCGGGCTTCCGGCAGCGACAGCAGCTCGCGTGTTGCACCTCCGCCCTCCCCGCCGGCAAAGCTTGCGGCACCCGAGATATCGGCGTTCTGCACCAGCCGCAGCAGGCTCAGCGCCGTGACGGTCTTGCCCGAACCCGATTCGCCGACCAGCGCCAGCTTTTCGCCTTCAGCGATGGCGAAGTCGATGCCGTGCACGACCTCCTTGCCGCCGAAGGCGACGCGCAATCCGCGGACGTCCAGAAGTGGCCGGTTCATTTTTCGGCCTTCCGCGGATCGAGCGCATCGCGCAGCGCGTCGCCCATGAAGGTCAGCAGCATCAGCGTGAGCACCAGCACGCCGAAGGTGGAGAGCGAAATCCACCAGGCATCGATGTTGGCCTTGCCCTGGCTCAGCAGTTCGCCGAGCGAGGGCGTTCCCGGCGGCACGCCGAGGCCCAGGAAGTCGAGCGAGGTGAGCGCCAGGATCGCCGCGCTCATGCGAAACGGCAGGAAGGTGACGACCGGCACCATGCTGTTGGGCAGGATGTGGCGCCACATGATCTGCAGATTGCCGACGCCGAGCGCGCGTGCGGCGCGCACGTAGTCCATCTGCCGGTTGCGCAGGAACTCGGCGCGCACGTAGTCCGACAGGCCCATCCAGCCGAACAGGCTCAGGAGGATCAGCAGCAGCGCGACGCTGGGGGCGAACACGGCGCTGAAGATGATCAGCAGATACAGCTCCGGCATCGAGCCCCAGATCTCGATGAAGCGCTGGAACGCGAGGTCGGTCTTGCCGCCGAAAAAGCCCTGGATCGCGCCCGTGACGATGCCCAGCACCACGCCGATGACGGTCAGCGCCAGCGCGAACAGCACGCTCACGCGGAAGCCGTAGATCAGCTGGGCCAGCAGGTCGCGGCCGCGATCGTCGCTGCCGAAAAAGTTTTCACTGGAAGGCGCGGCCGGGTTCGGCGATTTCGCGAAGTAGTTGAGCGTCTTGGGGCCGTAGGGGTTGGGCGCGTAAATCGCCCAGTTGCCGCCTTGTGTGATGCGCTCGCGGATGAAGGGATCGAGGTAGTCGGCTGGCGTCTCGAAGTCGCCGCCGAAGGTCTTTTCGGAGTAGTCGCGCAGCACCGGGAAGTAGGTCTGCCCTTCGTAGCGCACCACCAGCGGCTTGTCGGTCGAAAGCAGTTCGGCGAACAGGCTCAGCACCACCAGGACGGTGAAGAGCACGAGGCTCCAGAAGCCGAGCTTGTTGCGCTTGAAGCGCATCCAGGCCCGGCGGCCGGGCGAAATGGTCACGGGGCTGCTGTTAGTCAAACTTCACCCTCGGATCGACCAGGACGTAGCAGAGATCGGAAATCAGCTTGGTCACCAGCCCGATCAGCGTGAAGAGATAGAGCGTGCCGAGCACGACCGGGTAGTCGCGCCGGATCACGCTCTCGTAGCTCAGGAGGCCGAGCCCGTCGAGCGAGAACAGCGTCTCGATCAGCAGCGAGCCGGTGAAGAAAGCGCCGATGAAGGCGGCCGGGAAGCCGGTGATGATCGGAATCAGTGCATTGCGAAACACGTGCTTCCACAGCACCTGGCGCTCGGCCAGGCCCTTGGCGCGCGCGGTCAGCACGTACTGCTTGCGGATTTCCTCGAGGAAGGAGTTCTTGGTCAGCATCGCTGTCACGGCAAAGCTGCCGAGCACCATCGCCGTCACGGGCAGCGCGATGTGCCACAGGTAGTCGATCGCCTTGGCGCCCCAGCTCAGGCTGTCCCAGTTGGGCGAGGTCAGGCCGCGCAGCGGGAACCACTGCAGCTGCCCGCCGAAGACCACCAGCAGCGCCACGCCGAGCACGAAGCCCGGAATGGCATAGCCGATCAGCACGATCAAGGTGGTGACGAAATCGAATCGCGAGCCGGCCCGCACGGCCTTCGCCACGCCGAGCGGGACTGCGATGAGGTAGCTGATGAAGAAGGTCCACAGACCCAGACTGATGGAGACGGGCAGCTTCTCCTTGACCAGTTCCCACACATCCTTGTGCTGGTAGAAGCTGGTGCCCAGATCGAAGCGCGCGAAGGACTTGAGCATCAGCCAGAAACGCTCGGCGGGCGGTTTGTCGAAGCCGTAGAGCTTCTTGATCTCCTCGATGCGCTTTTCGTCCAGACCTTGGCGGCCGCGGTAGCCCGCGCCGGAACTGGCTGCGCGTTCGCCGCCCGAGTCGCGGCCCTGCAGCTGCGCCACCATCTGCTCGACCGGGCCGCCCGGCACGAACTGCACCGTGACGAAGGTCAGCAGCAGCACGCCGAAGAGCGTGGGCACCATCAGCAGCAGGCGTTTGAGGATGTAGCTGGCCATATGACGGCTTCACTTGTTGGCAGGCGATGCCCACCAGGTGCTCATGGCCCAGGCATCGGCTTGGTAATAAGGCGGGATCACATCCGGCAGCACGAAGGGCCGGGGCCGGTAGCCGATCAGGAAGGCGTCGCCGTAGTACTGCGGCACCGAGTAGTAGCCGTGCGAGAGCACGCGGTCGAGCGAACGCATCGCGGCGCTCAATTCGGGCCGCGTGGTGGCGCCGACCACCTTCTGCAGCAGCGCATCGACCGCGGGATCGGCGATGCCCCAGATGTTCGAGGAGCCGTGGGTAGCGGCCGCCTTGGAGCCGAAGAATTCCAGCAGCTCGCCGCCCGGCGCCGTGGTTCCGGGCAGCCGCACCGAGGTCATCTCGAAGTCGAAGTTGTCCATGCGCTGCTGCGAGAGGGAGAAGTCCACCGTGCGAAAGCTCATCTGGATGCCGAGCTTCAGCAAGGCCGTCTGCAACGGCGTCACGACGCGGATCAGCGAAGGCTGGTCGTTCAGAAACTCGATGGTGAAGACCTCGTTCTTGTCGTTGCGCAGGGCACCGTCGCGGTAGGTCCAGCCGGCCTCGGCCAGCAGCGTGCGCGCGCGGCGCAGGTTCTCGCGCAGGCTGCCCGGTGGCGCGGTACTCGGCGAGATCACGGCCGGCCCGAAGACTTCGGGCCGCAGCTTGCTGCGCAGCGGCTCGAGCAGCGCCAGTTCGTCCGGCCTGGGGAGCCCTTCGGCATGGAACTCGCTGTTCGGGTAGTAGCCCTGCACGCGCTTGTACAGGCCGTAGAAGAGCTGCTTGTTGAGCCACTCGAAATCGAAGGCGAGTCCGATGGCCTGCCGCACGCGGATGTCCTTGAACTTCGGGTTGCGGACATTGAACACATAGCCCTGAAAGTCGCCCGGGTTCTGGTTCTCGAACGCACGCTTTCGGATCTCGCCGGACGTGAACTGCTTGCCCGTGTACTGGCGCGCCCAGTTGCGTGAGGTGAACTCGCGCATGAAGTCGAACTCGCCCGCCTTCAGCCCTTCGAAGCGCGAGGTGTCGTCCAGGTAGATCTTGAAGGTGACGCGGTCGAAGTTGAAGAAGCCCTTGCGCACCGGAAGCTCAGCCCCCCAATAGTTCGGGTCGCGCGTGTAGGTGATGTCGCGGCCCATGCGCGGGTTAGAGATCTTGTACGGCCCCGACGCAATCGGCACCTCGGTCGTGACCTGGTCGAAAGGCTTGCCGGCGCCCCAGGCACGGCTGAATACCGCCATTCCGCCCACGACCAACGGCAGCTCGGGATTGGGGCTCGCGAAGTCGAAGCGCACCGTGCGCTCGCCGATGCCCGTGGCGCTCTTCACCTCGGCGTAGATCGTGCGGAATTGGGGTGCCGCCAGCGGCCCCGTGAGCGTGGTGAAGGAGTGCACCACATCGGCCGCGAGCACCGGCGAACCGTCGTTGAAACGCGCTTTGGGATGAAGGCGGAAGGTGGCGGACCGCTTGTCGGGCGCCACCTCGACGTCCTCGGCCAGCAGGCCGTAGGCCGTGGTCGGCTCCTCCGAGTTGCCGGTCAAGAGGCTCTCGAACATCAGGTTGCCGAGGCCTGATGGCGCCGTGCCTTTGAGCGTGAACGGATTGAACTTGTCGAAGTTGGTGGGCCGCGTCGGCGGCACCATGCGGATCTCGCCGCCCTTGGGCGCATTCGGGTTCACATAGCTGAAATGCGTGAAACCCGGCGCGTACTTGACGTCCCCGAACTGCGCGTACGCATGGGCCGCCCACGAGGGGGCTGCCGAGAGCGCCAACACCAGAAGCAGCCAAGCTCGCATGCGAGAATTCTGCACAAGATTTTCACGAGGTCGCTTTATGGGCTTTCTTTCCGGCAAAAAATTCCTGATCACGGGCGTGCTGAGCAACCGTTCCATCGCCTACGGCATCGCCAAGGCCTGCCATCAACAGGGCGCCGAACTCGCGTTCAGCTACGTCGGCGAGCGCTTCAAGGATCGCATCACCGAGTTTGCGGCCGATTTCGATTCGAAGCTCGTCTTCGACTGCGACGTGGGCGACGATGCCCAGATCGCCAAGCTCTTCGCCGATCTCTCGCAGACCTGGCCCACCTTCGACGGCTTCGTCCACAGCATCGGCTTCGCGCCACGCGAAGCGATCGCGGGCGATTTTCTCGACGGCCTGTCGCGCGACGCCTTCAAGGTCGCGCACGACATCAGCGCCTACAGCTTCCCGGCAATGGCCAAGGCGGCCCTGCCCTATCTCAACGACAAGTCGGCGCTGCTCACGCTGACCTACCTGGGCGCGCTGCGCGTGCTGCCCAACTACAACACCATGGGCCTGGCCAAGGCCTCGCTCGAGGCCTCGGTGCGCTACCTCGCCGAGTCGCTGGGCCCCAAGGGCATGCGCGTGAACGGCATCAGCGCCGGCCCGATCAAGACGCTGGCGGCCAGCGGCATCAAGGGCTTCGGCAAGATCCTCTCGGTGGTGGCCGAGGTGTCGCCGATCCGCCGCAACGTGACCATCGAGGAAGTGGGCAACGTGGCCGCCTTCCTGATGAGCGATCTCGCCAGCGGCGTGACGGCCGAGATCACCTATGTCGACGGCGGCTTCAGCCACGTCGTCGGCGGCATCGCCGAACCGGCCGCGGGCTGAGCCTGGTCCAACCGGCGCAGGCCGCCGGCAGCACCTCTCATAATCCCCCGGCTTGTCAATAAAACATGGCGGGGAGTCGATCATGAGTTTTCGCATTCATTCAGGCCGCGCCTTGCAGGCGCCTGCCGAGCTGTCGCGCCGAGCGCTCCTGCTCGGCGCCGTGGCCGCCACATGCACCTTGTCAGCCCCGTCCGGGGCCTTGGCGCGCGACACAGCGGCCCCGACGCTGATGCTCGCCGAGGTGTACCGCCGCGGCATGCCACTCGACGACCATTGGGTCAGCGAGAAGTACGACGGCGTGCGCGGCTACTGGGACGGCAAGCAGCTCTGGACGCGCGGCGGCGAACGCATCGTCGCGCCGGCCTGGTTCACCGCCTCGCTGCCCGCCGTGCCGATGGACGGCGAACTGTGGGCCGGCCGCGGCCGCTTCGCGCAGGCGGTGTCCACGGTGCGCAGCCAGACGCCGAACGACGCGGCATGGCACGAGCTGCACTTCATGGTCTTCGATCTGCCGGCCCAGCCCGGCGACTTCACGGCCCGTCTCGCCGTCTTGCGAAAGCTGCTGCCGATCACGGATGCGCCCTGGCTGGTGCCGGTCCCGCAGCAGCGCGCGACGACGCACGAGTCGCTGCAGGCGCTGCTCGACAAGACGGTGCGCATGGGCGGCGAGGGCTTGATGCTGCACCGGGGAGCTTCGCTCTACCGTGCCGAACGCAACAGCGATCTGCTCAAGCTCAAGCCCTACGACGATGCGGATGCGCGTGTGCTGGCGCATGTTCCAGGCCGCGGCAAGCATGCGGGCCGAATGGGCGCGCTGCTGGTCGAGACGCCCGAGGGCAAGCGCTTCAGGCTCGGCAGCGGCTTCAGCGATGCCCAGCGCAACGAGCCGCCGGCCGTCGGCAGCTGGGTGAACTACCGCTACAACGGCACGAGCCCCGGCGGCCTGCCGAGGTTCGCGCGCTTTCTGCGGGTGCGGGAAGACCTCGCGTCCTCGTCCTGATCGAGGCTCCCGCGTGCTGCTGCCTTACTTGGGCAGCAGCACCTTGTCGACGACGTGGATCACGCCATTGGATTGGTACACGTCGGCCGTGCTCACGGTGGCCCAGCCGCCGTTCTCGTCGCCGACCATGATCTTGCCGCCGCTCGCCTTGGCCGTCAGCGTGCCGCCGGCGGCGGTCTTGAGCGTGGCCATGCCCTTGCCGTCCATGATCTGCCCGCCGAGCGCGGCGGCGTCCAGCCTGCCGGGTACCACGTGGTAGGTCAGGACGGCCGTGAGCTTGCCCTTGTTCTCGGGCTTGAGCAGCGTGTCGACCGTGCCGGCGGGCAAGGCGGCGAAGGCCGTATTGGTCGGCGCGAACACCGTGAACGGACCCGGACCCTTGAGGGTCTCGACCAGGCCGGCGGCCTTGACGGCCGCAACCAGGGTGGTGTGGTCCTTCGAGTTGACGGCGTTGTCGATGATGTCCTTGGTGGCGAACATCGGCGCGCCGCCGACCATGACCTGCGCGACGGCCGAGGCCGCTGCAGCGGCCATCGTGACAGCCAGGGTGAGGGATGCAAGGCGATGGAATCTACGGTTCATGAATAGCTCCTCTGGGATTGAAGCCGCCGCAGAAAGCGCGACGGCTGCAACCAATACGAGGAGCTCGCCGAAGCGGATTCAAAGCACCGCGCGCAATCCTGCGCCGTGGCTGATCCTTCTTCAGTCGGCGTTGCGGACGCAGTCCGCGTAGTAGCGCTTCTTGCCGTTCTCGTCGACGCGCGCCACCAAGCCGTGGATGTCGGTCTCGAAGCCCGGGCACTCCGTATTGAACTGCCGCGCGAACTTGAGGTAGTCGACGATCTTCTTGTTGAAGACCTCGCCCGGGATCAGGAGCGGAATGCCCGGCGGGTACGGCGTGATCAGGCTGGTGGTGATGCGGCCTTCGAGCTCGTCGATCTCCACGCGCTCGGTCTTGCGGTGCGCAATGTGCGCGTAGGCGTCGCTCGGCTTCATCGCCGGCGTCAGGTCACTCAGGTACATCTCGGTCGTGAGGCGCGCGACGTCGTAGCGCGCGTAGAGCTGGTGGACGTGCTGGCACAGGTCGCGCAGGCCGAGGCGCTCGTAGCCCGGATGCTGCTGGCAGAACTCGGGCAGGATGCGCCACATCGGCTGGTTGCGCGCGTAGTCGTCCTTGAACTGCTGCAGCGCGGTGAGCAGCGTGTTCCAGCGGCCCTTGGTGATGCCGATGGTGAACATGATGAAGAAGCTGTAGAGCCCCGTCTTCTCGACGATCACGCCATGCTCGGCCAGGAACTTGGTGACGATGCTGGCGGGAATGCCGGTCTCGGCAAACTTGCCCTGCAGGTCCAGGCCCGGCGTCACGATGGTCGACTTGATCGGGTCGAGCATGTTGAAACCGTCGGCCAGCTTGCCGAAGCCGTGCCAGTTGCGCGAACCGTTCTTGCCGTTCGTGCCGGTGCGCGATTCGCCTTCCATGATCCAGTCGCTCGCGCGGCCGATGCCCTCTTCGACCAGCTTCTCGGGTCCCCAGACCTTGAACCACCACTCGTCCGCGCCGAACTCGGCTTCGACCTTGCGCATCGCGCGGCGGAAGTCCAGCGCTTCGAGGATGCTCTCTTCCACCAGCGCGGTGCCGCCGGGCGGCTCCATCATCGCGGCCGCGACGTCGCAGCTGGCGATGATCGCGTACTGCGGGCTGGTCGACGAATGCATCAGGTAGGCCTCGTTGAAGAGGTCGCGGTCGAGCGCGCGGTTCTGCGAATCCTGCACCAGCACGTGGCTGGCCTGGCTGATGCCGGCCAGGAGCTTGTGGGTCGACTGCGTCGCGAACACCAGCGACTCCTTGGGACGCACGCGCCGCTTGCCCATGGCGTGGTAGGCGCCGTAGAACGGGTGGAAGGCTGCGTGCGGCAACCAGGCCTCGTCGAAGTGCAGCGTATCGACGTAGCCGTCGAGCATGCCCTTGATGGTTTCGGTGTTGTAGATCACGCCGTCGTAGGTCGATTGCGTGAGCGTCATCACGCGCGGCTTGACCCGGTCGGCATCCACGTGCGAGAGCAGCGGATTGGCGCGGATCTTGGCCTTGATGGCCGACGGCTCGAATTCGCTCCGCGGGATCGGGCCGATGATGCCGAAGTGGTTGCGCGTCGGCTTCATGAAGACGGGAATAGCGCCCGTCATGATGATCGCGTGCAGCACCGACTTGTGGCAGTTGCGGTCGACCACCACCACGTCGTCGGGCGCCACCGTGTGGTGCCACACCATCTTGTTGCTGGTGCTGGTGCCGTTGGTCACGAAGAAGCAGTGGTCGGCATTGAAGATGCGCGCCGCATTGCGCTCGCTGGCCGCCACCGGGCCGGTGTGGTCCAGCAGCTGGCCGAGTTCCTCGACTGCGTTGCAGACGTCGGCGCGCAGCATGTTCTCGCCGAAGAACTGGTGGAACATCTGGCCCACCGGGCTCTTCAGGAAGGCAACGCCGCCCGAGTGGCCCGGGCAATGCCAGGAGTACGAGCCGTCCTCCGCGTAGTCGATCAGCGCCTTGAAGAACGGCGGCTGCACGCCTTCGAGGTAGCTCTTGGCTTCGCGGATGATGTGGCGGGCCACGAACTCCGGCGTGTCCTCGAACATGTGGATGAAACCGTGCAGCTCGCGCAGGATGTCGTTTGGGATGTGGCGCGAGGTCTTGGTCTCGCCGTAGATGTAGATCGGCACGTCGGCGTTCTTGCGCCGCACCTCGCCGATGAAGTTGCGCAGGTTCAGCACGGCCGGGTCGAGGTCGGGGCCGACGGTGAACTCCTCGTCGTCGATCGACAGGATGAAGGCGCTGGCGCGGCTTTGCTGCTGGGCGAACTGGCTCAGGTCGCCGTAGCTCGTGACGCCCAGCACCTCGAAGCCTTCTTTCTCGAAAGCCTGCGCCAGGGCGCGGATGCTGAGCCCCGAGCTGTTCTCGGAGCGGAAGTCCTCGTCGATGATGACGATGGGAAAGCGGAATTTCATGAGCGCGGCTCCGGACTGGCAAATAGGCGCGAAGTGTACGGAATTCAGATGAAGGAATTGATCGGCTTTTGACTCAGAATGTCGTGCCTTCAATAAAGAGAGGAGTCGTCATGGCGAGTTCCACCGTCTGGTGGTTGATTGCGGGAGGGGCCATCGTGCTGGAGCTGCTCTCCGGCACGGTCTACCTGCTGCTGTTGAGCGCGGGCTTCGCTGCGGCGGCGGTGGCGGCCCATGCGGGCGCCAGCCTGACCACCCAGCTGGTGGTCGCGGCGGTGGTGGGGGTGGGCGCCGTGCTCATCTGGCACATCATCCGCCGTCGGCGGCCGGCCGAGCCGCCGACCGCCGCCAACCGCGACGTCAACCTGGATATCGGCGAGAGCGTCTACGTCGACGCCTGGAATCCCGACGGCACCGCCACCGTGCGCTACCGCGGCGCGCAATGGACCGTGGTGCCCCGCGCCGGAAGCACGCCGTCGATCGGCGAGCACCGCGTGGCCGAGGTGGTCGGCAGCCGCCTGGTCGTCGACAAGATCTGACAAGAAGCAAGAACCGAAAAGGAAGCATTCATGGAACTCGCAGTCCCCCTCGTCATCCTGGTTATCGCGATCATCGTCATCAGCCAGTCGATCAAGTTCGTGCCGCAGCAGAACGCCTGGGTGCGCGAGCGCCTGGGCAAGTACCACAACACGATGACCCCCGGACCCAACTTCCTGATCCCCTTCATCGACAAGGTGGCCTACAAGCACAGCCTGAAGGAAATCCCGCTCGACGTGCCGAGCCAGATCTGCATCACGCGCGACAACACGCAGCTGCAGGTCGACGGCATCCTGTACTTCCAGGTGACCGACCCGATGCGCGCGAGCTACGGCTCGTCCAATTACATCGTGGCCGTCACTCAGCTCGCGCAGACCTCGCTGCGCAGCGTGATCGGCAAGCTCGAGCTCGACAAGACCTTCGAGGAGCGCGACATCATCAACGCCCAGGTCGTGGCCGCCATCGACGAGGCCGCGCTGAACTGGGGCGTGAAGGTGCTGCGCTACGAGATCAAGGACCTGACGCCGCCCAAGGAAATCCTCCAGGCCATGCAGCGCCAGATCACGGCCGAGCGCGAAAAGCGGGCGCTGATCGCGGCCTCCGAAGGCCGCCGCCAGGAGCAGATCAACATCGCCACCGGCGAACGCGAAGCCTTCATCGCTCGCTCCGAGGGCGAGAAGCAGGCGCAGATCAACAACGCGCAGGGCGAGGCGGCAGCCATCACCGCGGTGGCCCAGGCGACCGCCGGCGCCATCGAGCGCGTGGCGGCCGCGATCCGGCAGCCGGGCGGCGAACAGGCCGTGCAGCTCAAGGTGGCCGAGCGCGCGGTCGATGCCTACGGCAAGGTCGCGGCCGACGCCACGACCACGCTGATCGTGCCGAGCAACATGACCGAGACCGCGGCGCTCATCGCCTCGGCGATGCGCATGGTGCAGGCCGGAAAGACATCGGGCACCGCCTGAGATCGATTCGTCCCCGCTGCTACAATTGCGGGCTTCGGAGCGGTGGATGAGCGGTTTAAGTCGCACGCCTGGAAAGCGTGTGAGGGTTAATAGCCCTCCGCGGGTTCGAATCCCGCCTGCTCCGCCAGGAAAAACCGATCCAGTTCCCTCCCATCGCACATGGGAGTCGTCGTGAAAGCCCCGTACCCGGGGCTTTTTCGTTTGGGGGTCGTCGGGCGACAGAGTACCATCGCCTTACTTTTTTCCATCCCCAGAGAAGGAGCTCGGATGGCCGGACAAAGCAAACCGGATCGGGCCGCAGCGCCGCTCGATCAGGCCCTGGACAAGACCGAAGCGGTGGCTGCCGAGGTGCAGCGCGCATCCGACGACCTGGCCGTCATCAACACGGTGCTGGAACAGGAGCTTCCGGACGAAGTGCAGGTGGGCGACGTCGCACAGGCCATCGAGCACACCGGCCAGCTTGAAAAGAAGCTGGCCGAGTCGGCCGAGACGCTCGCCGAAGTCAACGCAACCTTGGCGGAGGAGATCGAGAAGCGTACCGAACGAGAGCGCGACGCCGGCTGATGCATTCGCTCGCGGTTGGCAGTCGAGCGTCCGTCTGCTTTCTCCTACGCAATGAGTTGGCGGCTGTCGCTAGGAACCCGGCAGGCCTCCCGCGCTAGGCTGGCATTCCCACAGCCCGGAAACCCGGAAACCACATGGCCCTCTTCACCTTCCTCGTCGAAGACAACAGGACCATCCGGGACAACCTGATTCCGGCCCTGGAGGATCTGGCGCATGCCCGGATCGTCGGCGCGGCCGAGACCGAGAAGGACGCGACCGATTGGCTGGCCTCCCATGCGAGCGAATGGCAGTTGTTGATCGTGGACCTGTTCCTCAAGGAGGGCTCCGGCCTGGGCGTGCTGCGCAACTGCAGGGAGCGCACGCCACTACAGCGCGCCGTGGTCCTCAGCAATTACGTCAACGCGGACATCCGCGCACGCTGCATGGCGCTCGGTGCGGACGCCGTGTTCGACAAGTCGAAGGAGCTCGATGCCTTCTTCGACTACTGCAACGATGCCAGCCGCTCGACAGCATGAAAAAAGGGCCCGAAGGCCCTTTTTTATTCTGGCAATCGGGCTTCTCAGCTCGCTCCGCGCACCACGGCGATCTGCGTACGCGCACCACCCTTGTAGGTGTAGAGCGTCAGTGCACCGTTCTTGATGTCGCCCTTTTCGTCGAAGGCGATCGGGCCGGTCACGCCCTTGTACTGGACCTTGCCGAGTTCGGGCAGGTACTTGGCCGGGTCGGAAGAACCGGCCTTGACCATCGCTTCGGCCAGCACGTTGACCGCGTCGTAGACGTACGGCGCGTAGATCTGCACTTCGACGCCGTTCTTGGCCTTGAACTTGGTCTTGAAGTCTTCGAGCGGCTGCTTGAAGTCGCCTTCGACACCGCCTGCTTCCGCGCAAACGACCATTTCCTCGCCGATCGCATCGCCGGCCAGCTTGGCCAGTTCGCCGGTGCACAGGCCGTCGCCGCCCATGAACTTGACGTTCATGCCGAGCTGCTTGACCTGCTTGAGCATCGGGCCGCCCACCGCGTCCATGCCGCCGAAGAACAGCACGTCGGGCTTGGCACCCTTGAGCTTGGTCAGGATGGCGTTGAAGTCGGTCGACTTGTCGGTCGTGAACTCGTGGCCGACGATGTTGCCGCCGGCGGCCTTGGCGGCCTTCTCGAACTCTTCCGCCACGCCCTGGCCGTAAGCGGTACGGTCGTCGATCACGGCGATGTTCTTGCCCTTCAGCGTTTCGACCGCGTACTTGCCCAGCGTGCCGCCGAGTTGCGTGTCGTCAGCCACCACGCGGAAGGTGGTCTTGAAGCCCTGGCGGGTGTACTTGGGGTTGGTTGCCGAAGGCGAGACCTGCGGAATGCCCGCATCGCTGTACAGCTTGGAAGCAGGGATCGAGGTGCCCGAGTTCAGGTGGCCAACCACGCCGTTGACCTTGCTGTCGACCAGCTTCTGGGCCACTGCGGTGCCCTGCTTCGGGTCACCCGCGTCGTCTTCTGCCAGCAGTTCGAACTTGGCAACCTTGTCACCGATCTTGAGGCCCTTGGCATTGAGGTCTTCGATGGCCATGCGCGCGCCGAATTCGTTGTCCTTGCCGAGGTGGGCAATGGCGCCGCTCGTGGGGCCCACGTGACCGATCTTGACCACCAGTGCATCCGCCGGAGGTGCGGCAGGCGCGGGTGCCGCTGCAGTCGGTGCGGGCGCGGCGGGCGCAGCTGCTTCTTCCTTCTTGCCGCAAGCCACGAGCGTGAGAGCAGCCAGTGCGACCGCAGTCCATTTCAATTGCATGGGAACCTCCAGAACATTGATAAATAAGAGTACATAGCGGTCTATCGATCCGCGTGCGAAGACTCAGCAAGTTCCGCGCCGCAGGACCCGTAGCGCCCCCGCGCTTTCGACCTGGCGCGCAGTTTAGCCCAAGCTTTGTGCGCCAAATGCTGGCGTAGACCCTGTGTTGTCAGAAAGCTCCTGGGCCAGCGCTTCGCTCACCAAAGCACGCAGCACGGTCTCTATTTCGCCGCGCAAACGCGGGATCATGGTGTCGAGCTGCTGCTGAACAGCAACTGACACGGCGTCGCTCACGCGCTCCTCGAGCGACAGGTCGATGCGCTGCAACACGCGGTGCAGCAACTGCTCTTCGAGCCGGAAGGCGTCGGCCTCCGACAGCAGCGCCTGGGGGTCCAGCGCGACCGCTTGCGAGGGCTCGGGCACTGCAGGTGCGACCGGCTCCGGCAGGGGCTCGGCACCGGGCGCAGGCCCGGGCGGCAGCTCCAGCACGGTCGTCAGCGTGGGCACGAAACGCGGAGGGGTGCGCTGCATCAGGCGGTACTCCCGGCAAAGTCATGGCGCTGGATCGCATAGCCGCGTTCCGCGTAGTGCCGCCAGCGCTTGCGGCCCGCGAGCCGGTCGGCGTCGTCGGCGCTCACGATGTCGATCAAGCGCTCGAAGCGTTCGAAACCAGCGGGCAGTTCCGCACCCAGGTTCACCAGCACCTGCTGATGCGGCAGCGGCGCAGCGCCGCTTTCGGCCAGCACGACCGGCGAACGCGCCACCGTGTGCGGCTCGCCGTCGCTGCGGCAATGGGCGATGAACTCGGCCGGCGCAAAGGTCCACAGGGCCAGGTCGACCGCATCCAGCAACTGGGGATCAGCCACCACCACCACACGCGCGCCGCGCGCGCCCACGGCCTTGCGCAGCAGCCGGCAGGCGTAGTTCACCTTGTCCGGCGTGTTGAAGTGGAAGTCGATCTCGGTCACGTTGCCGACCGGGTCTTGGCGCTCTTGCGGGACTTGCGCGGCGCTGTCTTCACGGCCGCCTTGCGGGCCCGCTTCAGCAAATAGGTCAGCAGCAGCCCGACCGGCCGCCCCGTCGCGCCCTTGGCCGCACCGCTCTTCCAGGCCGTGCCCGCAATGTCCAGGTGGGCCCATTGGAAATCGCCCGCGAAGCGCTGCAGGAACTTGGCGGCGGTGATCGCCCCGCCCGCGCGGCCGGCGATGTTGGCCACGTCGGCGAAATTGCTCTTGAGGCCCTCGGCGTAGTCCTCGTCCAGCGGCATCCGCCAGCAACGGTCCTGCGCTTCTTCGCCGGCGGCTTCGAGCGCAGCGGCCAACGTGTCGTCGCTGGCAAAGAGACCGCTGCGCACGCCGCCCAGCGCGATCACGCAAGCGCCGGTCAGGGTGGCGATGTCGATCACCGCAGCCGGCTCGAAGCGCTTGGCATAGTTCAGCGCGTCGCACAGGATCAGACGGCCTTCGGCATCGGTGTTAAGCACCTCGATGGTCTGGCCGCTCATGCTGGTGACGACGTCGCCGGGTTTGACCGCGCGGCCGTCGTTCATGTTCTCGCACGACGGAATCAGCCCGACCACGTTGAGGGCGGGCTGGATGTCGCCGAGCGCGCGGAACACGCCGAGCACGCTCGCGGCGCCGCACATGTCGAACTTCATCTCGTCCATCTCGGCCGCCGGCTTGAGCGAAACGCCGCCGGTGTCGAAGGTGATGCCCTTGCCGACCAGGACCACCGGCGCCTCATCCTTGGGCGCGCCCTGGTAGCGCAGCACGATGAAGCGCAAGGGTTCGGCCGATCCCTGCGCGACCGCGCTGAACGCCCCCATGCCGAGCTTCTCCACTTCCTTCGGGCCCAGCACTTCGCACTTCACGCACGGCAGCGCGGCCAGCTTGCGCGCCGCATCGGCCAGCAGCGAGGGGGTGCAATAGTTGCCGGGCCGATTGCCCCACTCCTTGGCCAGTTCGATGCCCGCGACCATGGCCGTGGCCTCGTCGAAAGCTTCTCGCAGCGGCCCCGCCTCCGTGACGCCGAAGCCCAGGTAGCGGATCGAGCGCGGCTCGGCCTTGGACTTGGAGGTCGTGTAGACGTAGCTCGCGTCGGCGGCCGCGGCGATCGCGCAGCGCAGACCGGCAGAGTCCGCGGCCTGCGCGAAGACGATGAGGACGCGCCTGGGGTCGCCGGACTTGGCCGCATTGACCGCGGCAAGCACACCGGCGCGCACCGACGCAGGCTTGCCGTCGCCCACCGAAGCCAGCACCACGCGCGGCGCCGCGACGTGCGCCGGGCGGTACAGCGCCAGCAGCTTGCCGGCCTTGTCGGGGAGGTCGCCGGCCTTGCGGGCCTCCGCGATCAATGTGGCGATGGCATCCTTGGAGGGGGTGGTGCCGGCGGCAACGAGCACGATCAGCACATCGGCTTTTTCGGCGGCAGCCTGAGCGGTGGAGAGGGTCTTGAGTTGAAAGTCCATAATCCTTTTTTTCCCTCGACGATGTTATTCCATTCCTCTTTACGCAAGGAGCTGTCCCGCAGCTTCGGCGCCACCCTCGTGGTTCTGGCCACCATCGTGATGACCATGATGCTGATCCGCACGCTCGGACTGGCATCGCGGGGCAGCGTGAATCCGTCCGAGGTCTTCCTCGTGATGGCCTACACGGTGCTCGGCTACATGCCGACGATCCTGAGCCTCAGCCTGTTCATCTCGATCGTCGGCACCCTGTCGCGCATGTACCGCGACAGCGAGATGGTGATCTGGTTCTCGAGCGGGCGCGGCCTGGCGGATTTCGCGCTGCCGCTGTTCCGCTTCGCCTGGCCGGTGCTGCTGCTGATCGCCGTGTTCGCGCTGGTCGGCTGGCCATGGGCCAACTCGCAGACCCAGGGGATGCGCGAACAGTACCAGCGCCGCGGCGACATCGAGCGCGTGTCGCCCGGCGAGTTCCGCGAGTCGGCCGGGCGCAACCGCGTGTTCTTCATCGACAAGGACACACCGGATGGCGCCACCGCCACGAACGTTTTCATCTCCTCGATCGAGCGCAACATGCAGATCATCACATCGGCCCGCAGCGGCCGCATGGAAGACATCGGAGAAGCGCGCTACCTCATGCTCAGCAATGGCCAGCGCGTCTCGCGGACATTGGATGGGCTGGAGCTCAAGATCAGCGAGTTCGACACCTACGGCGCCAAAGTCGGCGGCGACGAGGGGGTCTCGACGGACACGAGCCCGGTGCGCACCCGCACCACGCTGACCCTGCTGCGGGAACCGAATACGGCCAATCGCGGCGAACTGGCCTGGCGCATCGGCATGATGCTCGCGGCCATCAATTTCGTGCTGCTGGCGCTGACCCTGACGAGTGTGAATCCGCGCGTGGGCCGCAGCGGCAATCTGCTCTTCGCGTTGTTCGCTTTCGTCCTCTACTACAACATGCTCAATCTCGGCCAGAACTGGGTGGGCTCCGGCCGCTACAGCATGGGCGGCTTCATGCTGGCGCTGCACGGCGGCGCGCTGCTGCTCGGCCTGCTCTGGCTTGCCAAGCGACACTTCAACTGGGGCCGCCCGCGCCTGCGGCCCGCAACGCCACCCCACGCGTGAAAACCATCCGTCGACTGATCTACGTGGAGGTGCTGAAGGCCGTGGCCTTCGTCACCCTCGGCTTCCTGAGCCTGTTCTTCTTCTTCGACTTCGTCGACGAACTGCAGTCGATCGGCAAACCGGGGAGCGGCGCCTACGGGGCCGCCCAGGCCCTGGTCTTCGTGACGCTGCTGATCCCGAGCCACCTGTACGAGCTGCTGCCGATCACCGTGCTGATCGGCACCATCTTCGTGATGGCGCGGCTCGCGCAGAGCTCCGAATACACGATCCTGCGCACCAGCGGTCTCGGGCCCTGGCGCGCGCTGCGCACGCTGCTGCTGCTGGGACTTGGCTTCGTGTTCCTGACCTTCGCTGTCGGCGACTATGTCTCGCCGGCTTCGGACCGGACTGCCCAGCTGCTCAAGTCGCGCTACCAGGGCGTCTTCACGCTCGCGGGCAACACGGGCGCCTGGCTGAAGGAAAAGCAGGGCGACATGTCCTACGCGGTCAACGTGGTCTCGATGGCGCGCGACGGCACGCTGAAGGATCCGCGCATCTTCGAGTTCGACGGCAACGGCTTCGTGACCTCGCAGACCACCGCATCCTTCGCGCGCATCCTGGATGGCCATTGGGCGCTCTTCGGCGTCGAACGGCAGCAGTACGACACGCGCAACGCGGCAGACCGGGCTCGCATCGTCACCACCAAGATTGCGGCGCTGGACTGGCCGAGCTCGCTCACGCGCGAGATGGTGTCGGTCGCCCTGCTGCGTCCGGACCGCATGCGCACGCTCGACCTGTTCGAATACATCCAGCATCTCAACGCCAACGGCCAGACCGCGCAGCGCTACGAGATCGAGTTCTGGCGCAAGGTGTTCTATCCGCTGTCCTGCCTCGTGATGGTGGTGCTCGCCCTGCCCTTCGCTTACCTGCATTTCCGCCAGGCCGGCATCACGGCCTACGTGTTCGGCGGCGTGATGATCGGCATCAGCTTTTTCCTGTTGAACAACGTGTTCGGCTACCTGGGCAACCTCAGCAACTGGTGGCCCTGGATCACGGCGGCGGCGCCCGGCCTGATCTACACGGTGATGTCGCTGGCCGCTTTCAGCTGGCTGGTGCTGCGGCGGTAGCGGCCCTGATGACGGCCGCGACAGGCATCGTTCTCTTTGCGCACGGCTCGCGCGACGAGCGCTGGCGTGCGCCGGTGGAGGCCGTGGCGCGTCGCGTCGCGGCGCTCGATCCCTCGGCCCGTGTCGCCTGCGCCTACCTCGAATTGGTGGCGCCGGACCTGCGCACCGCGGCGGCAGAGCTGATCGCCGGCGGGGCCGGCGCCATCCGCGTGGTGCCGCTCTTTCTCGGCATGGGAAAGCATCTGCGCGAAGACCTGCCCGGCTTGCTCGACGCGCTGCGTGCCTTGCATCCGGGGGTCGTCTTCTCGCTCGCGCAGGCCGTCGGCGAAGAGCCGGAAGTGATCGATCTGCTGGCTCGCGTGGCACTCAAATCCTGAACTTGCGGTGCTTTCGATAGACATCGAAGGCATAATGAATTCCGAATTAAGACGGAATTTGTTATGAATCTTCACCAGTTCAAATTCGTGCAGGAAGCGGTTCGGCGCAACCTCAATCTGACTGAAGCGGCCAAGGCACTTCACACCTCGCAGCCCGGCGTGTCCAAGGCCATCATCGAACTCGAGGAAGAACTGGGCGTGGAAATCTTCGCGCGCCACGGCAAGCGCCTCAAGCGCGTGACCGAACCCGGCCAGCATGTGCTCGCAAGCATCGAACTGATCATGCGCGAGGTCGGCAACCTCAAGCGCATCGGCGAGCAGTTCAGCGCCCAGGACAGCGGCACGCTTTCGATCGCCACCACGCACACGCAGGCGCGCTACGTGCTCCCGGTGCCGGTGGCGAAGCTGCGCGAGGCCTATCCCAAGGTCAACGTGAGCCTGCACCAGGGCTCGCCCGACCAGGTGGCGCGAATGGTGATCGACGAGATCGCGGAGATCGGCATCGCGACCGAATCGCTGTCCGACTACGCCGATCTCGTGACCATCCCCTGCTACGAATGGCAGCACGTGCTCGTGCTGCCCAAGGAGCATCCGCTCGCGAGCAAGGAGCGCATCTCGCTGGAGGACATCGCGGCCGAGCCGATCATCACCTACCACCCTTCCTTCACCGGCCGCACGCGCATCGACCATGCGTTCGCGCACAAGAAGCTCACGCCGCGCATCGCGCTCGAGGCCATCGACTCCGACGTCATCAAGACCTATGTGCGGCTCGGTCTCGGCGTCGGCATCGTGGCCGAGATGGCGGTGCGCGACGATTCCAATGCCGATCTCGTGGTGCGGCCGATGGGCCATGTGTTCGGCACCAACATCGCACGCGTCGCATTCAAGCGCAGCGCCTACCTGCGCAACTTCGTCTTCAAATTCGCCGAGCTGCTCTCCGACCGGCTCGATCGCAACCTGATCGCCAAGGCCTTGAGCGGTCATCACCAGGACTACGAGCTGTGAGCATCGCCCGCACCCCCGACGTCAAGACCAAGCTGCCTACCGTCGGCACGACCATCTTCACCGTGATGTCGGCGCTCGCCGCCGAGAAGAAGGCAGTGAACCTCGGCCAGGGTTTTCCGGATTTCGACTGCGACCCGAAGCTGCTCGAAGCCGTCACCCGCGCGATGGCGGCCGGCCACAACCAGTACCCGCCGATGCCCGGCATCCCCGCCCTGCGCGAAGCGATCGCGGCGAAGATCTCGACGCTCTACGGGCACGGCTACGACCCGAACACTGAGATCACCATCACCGCCGGCGCAACGCAAGCGATCATCACGGCGATCCTCGCGGTGGTGCACGCGGGCGACGAGGTGATCGTGCTCGAGCCCTGCTACGACAGCTACGCGCCCAACATCGACCTGGCCGGCGGCACCGTGGTGCGCGTGCCGCTCACGCCCGGCAGCTTCCGCCCCAACTTCGACAAGATCGCGGCCGCGATCACGCCGCGCACGCGCGCCATCATCGTCAACACGCCGCACAACCCCAGCGCCACCGTGTGGACCGAAGCGGAGATGCGCCGCCTCGAGGAACTGCTCGCGCCCACCGACGTGCTGGTGATCAGCGACGAGGTCTACGAGCACATGGTCTACGCCGGCGCGCGCCACGAAAGCGCGGCGCGTTTCCCGGGCCTCGCGGCGCGCACCTTCATCGTCAGCAGCTTCGGCAAGACCTACCACGTGACCGGCTGGAAGGTCGGCTACGTGGCCGCGCCAGCGGCGCTCAGCGCCGAGTTCCGCAAGGTGCACCAGTTCAACGTGTTCACCGTGAACACGCCGATGCAGCATGCGCTGGCAAGCTACATGGCCGACCCCGCGCCCTACCTCGAACTGCCGGCCTTCTACCAGCACAAGCGCGACCTGTTCGCGGCCGGCCTGGCCAGGACGCGGCTCAAGCTGCTGCCCAGCGCCGGCACCTACTTCCAGTGCGTGGACATCAGCGAGGTCAGCGACCTCGGCGAGTCCGACTTCTGCCAGTGGCTCACGAGCGAGATCGGCGTCGCCGCGATTCCGCTCTCGGCCTTCTATGCCGACGGTTTCGACCAGCGCGTGGTGCGCTTCTGCTTCGCCAAGAAGGACGAGACGCTCCAGACAGCCATCGACCGACTGGCGCGGCTCTGACACGAACGGTAGGAGAGTCCTGACCGCCGGAGGGCGCGCCTTCCGGCGATGGATTCGCCTGCCGATGCCGAGCATGGACTCCTCCATACAAAAGACCTAGGAGAAATCCATGTCGCTCTCAATGATCCTGCTGATCGTTCTGATCCTGCTCCTGGTCGGCGCGTTGCCGAGCTGGGGCTACAGCCGCAGCTGGGGCTATGGCCCGAGCGGCGGCCTGGGTCTGGTGCTGCTGGTGGTGATCGTGCTGCTCCTCATGGGGCGCATATAGGTGGCACGAACGCTTGAAAGCAAAGCCCGCTTCGGCGGGCTTTTTTTTGGGTCCACGCTCAGCTTTCGAGTTGCACCCACAGCTTGTCGAGCCGCTTGACGCTGACCGGCTGCGGCGTGCGCAGCTCCTGCGCGAAGAAGCTCACGCGCAACTCCTCGAGCAGCCAGCGGAACTCGCTCATGCGTTCGTCGAGCGCGCCCTTGCGCTCGGCCAGGAGGCGCCAGTAGCGCTGCTCCTGCGGCCGCAGCTCCGCGAGCCGCTCTGCATCCCGCGCCGGGTCGGCCCGCAGCTTGTCGAGCCTCAGGGTGATGGCCTTGAGGTAGCGCGCGAAGTGCGCAAGCCGCGGCCAGGGCGTGTCGGCGATGAAACGCTTGCCGACCAGGCGCTGCAATTGCTGCGCCGCGTCGGCCGTGGCGGCGGGCTGGATCTTCGTGTCCTTGATCTTGCGCACGGCGAGCGTGTACTCGGCAAGGATGGTGCCGGCCAGCCGCGCGACCTCGTTGGCGATCAGCGTGAGCCGCCCGCGGCCCTCGTCCACGCGCTGCTTGAACGCCGCCTCGTCGGCCGGCAGCGGCTCCTGCAGAAAGGCCCGCTCGAGCGCCACGTCGACGATCTGGGCGCGCAGTTCCTCCGCCGTGCCGAGCGGCATGTAGGCGACCGCCATCTTCTGCAGGTCGGGGATGTTCTTCTCGAGGTACTTGAGCGCATCCTTCTGCTGCAGTGCGAACAGGCGGCGCAGGCCGGCACGATGCTTCGCGGCGGCCACCGCCGGTTCGTCGAAGACCTCGATCGTCACCGCGTCGCCGCCGTCGACCAGGGCCGGAAAGCCGATCAGCGACTGCGCGCCGCGCCGCACTTCCATCAGCTCCGGCAGCTCGCCGAAGGTCCATGCCGTGTAGCGCTGGCCTGCCGGCAGCGCGGGCGCCGCCGGCGCCTTGGCCGCGGCCTTGTTCTCGGCCGGCGCAGATGCATCGGGCTTCTCGACGGACGCCTTGACGTTGAGTCCCGCCAGCGCCTGGAACGCGCCGCGCGCCTGCGCGCCCAGCTCCGCCTTCAGCGCGCCGAGGCTGCGCCCCATGCCGAGCTGGCGGCCGTGCTCGTCGACCACGCGCAGGTTCATGAACAGGTGCGGCGGCAGCATGTCGAGCTTGAAGTCGGTCCGCTTCACGTCGAGGCTGGTCTGCTCGCGCACGCGTTTCAGCAGCGCATCGGTCAGCGAACCGTGGCCGAAGACCTCGGGTGCGGCCAGCTGCTCCGCGAGGCGCGCGGCCGAGTCGGGCAAGGGCACTAGGCGGGCGCGCGGCTTCTGCGGCAGGCTCTTCAGCAGCGCCTGCACCTTGTCCTTCAGCATGCCGCTCACCAGCCATTCGCAGCGTTCCTCGCTGACCTGGTTCAACACGAAGAGCGGCACGGTGACCGTCAATCCATCCTTGGCATCGCCGGGCTCGTGCAGGTAGGTCGCGGCGCAATCGACGCCGCCCAGCCGGATCGTCGGCGGAAAGGACTGGGTCGTGATGCCGGCGGCCGTGTGCCGCATCAGCTCCTCGCGCGTCAGGAACAGCAGCCGCGGCTGCTCCCTCGACGTTTGCCGGTACCAGCTCTCGAAAGCGAGGCCGCTCGACACATCGGGCGGCAGCTGGGCGTCGTAGAAGGCGTAGATCAGCTCGTCATCGACCAGCACGTCCTGCCGGCGCGACTTGTGCTCGAGACCCTCGACCTCGCGCACCAGCTTGCGGTTGGCGGCGAGAAAAGGCAGCTTGCTTTCCCACTGCCCGCCGACCAGCGCCTCGCGGATGAAGATCTCGCGCGCGGCCACCGGGTCGACCTTGCTGAAGTCCACGCGCCGCCCGCTGTAGACCACCAGCCCGTAGAGCGTGGCGCGCTCCAGCGCCGCGACCTGCGCGCCCTTCTTCTCCCAGTGCGGGTCGAGCAGCTGCTTCTTGAGCAGATGGCCCGCGACCTGTTCCAGCCACTGCGGCTCGATGTTCGCGATGCCGCGGCCGAAGAGGCGCGTGGTTTCGACCAGCTCGGCCACGACGATCCAGCGGCCGGGTTTCTTCTTCAGATGCGCGCCGGGATGGCGGTAGAACTTGATGCCGCGCGCGCCGAGGTACTCCGAAGCCTGTCCTGAGCCTGTCGAAGGGTCCTCCAGCTTCCAGCCGATGTTGCCGAGCAGGCCGGAGAGCATCGAAAGGTGGAGCGGTTCGTAGCCCGCCGGCTCGCTGTTGATGCGCCACTTGTGCTCGGTGACTACCGTGAGCAATTGCGAATGGATGTCGCGCCACTCGCGCACGCGGCGCACGTTGATGAAGTTTTGCCGGAGCAGCGATTCGTACTGGCGGTTGCTGAGCTTGTGGGTGTCGCCATGGCCGCCGCGCGCGTCGTTGATCCACTTCCATAACCGCAGATACCCGCTGAACTCGCTCTTCTCGTCGTCGAACTTCGCATGCGCCTGGTCGGCCTGCTGCTGCGCCTCCATCGGCCGATCGCGCACGTCCTGCACCGACAGCGCGCTCGCGATCACCAGCACCTCTTCGAGCGCGCCGCGCGTGCGTGCCTCCAGGATCATGCGGCCGACCCGCGGATCGAGCGGCAGCCTGGCCAATTCGGCCCCCATCGGCGTGAGCTCGTTCGCGTCGTCGACCGCGCCGAGCTCGTTGAGCAGCTGGTAGCCGTCGGCGATCGCGCGCCGCTGCGGCGCTTCGAGAAAAGGAAAGCGCTCGACGTCGCCCAGCCGCAGCGACTTCATGCGCAGGATCACGCCGGCCAGCGAGGAGCGCAGGATCTCCGGATCGGTGAAGCGCGGCCGGCCTACGAAATCCTTCTCGTCGTAGAGCCGGATGCAGATGCCGTCGGCGACCCGGCCGCAGCGCCCCGCACGCTGGTTGGCCGCGGCCTGGCTGATCGGCTCGACCAGCAGCTGTTCCACCTTGCTGCGGAAGCTGTAGCGCTTGACGCGCGCGGTACCGGCATCGATCACGTAGCGGATGCCCGGCACCGTCAGCGAGGTCTCGGCGACGTTGGTGGCCAGCACGATGCGGCGACCGGTGTGGCCGTCGAAGATGCGGTCCTGCTCGGCCTGCGACAGGCGTGCGAACAACGGCAGCACCTCGGCGCTGCGCATCAGCGGCTGATGGCTCAGATGCTTGCGCAGGTGGTCGGCGGCCTCGCGGATCTCGCGTTCGCCGGGCAGGAAGACCAGGATGTCGCCGGCGTTGTGCGGATCGCGCCAGAGCTCGTCGACGCCGTCGGCGATGGCATTGGCGAGGTCGTAGTCGCGCGACTCCTCGAAGGGGCGGTAGCGCTGCTCCACCGGGAACATCCGGCCCGAAACCGTGATCGTGGGCGCAGGAGTCATTGGCCCCCACGCTCCGCGCTGCGCGTCGTCGCTGCCCCCCGAGGGGGCCGCGCCCGCCTTGGGGCGGCCCGGCGCCGGGCGGGCCGACGCGAAATGCCGCGCGAACCGGTCCGCATCGATGGTGGCCGAGGTCACGATGACCTTGAGATCCGGCCGCCGCGGCAGGATTTCGCGCAGGTAGCCGAGCAGGAAATCGATGTTCAGCGAGCGCTCGTGCGCCTCGTCGATGATCAGCGTGTCGTAGGCCTTGAGCAGCGGATCGGTCTGCGTCTCGGCCAGCAGGATGCCGTCGGTCATCAGCTTGACCGAGGCGTCGCGCGCCAGCCGGTCCTGGAAACGCACCTTGAAGCCGACCACCTCGCCCAGCGGCGTCTTGAGCTCCTCGGCGATGCGCTTGGCCACCGACGATGCGGCTATGCGCCGCGGCTGCGTGTGGCCGATCAGGCGGCCCTTGCCAGGGGGCGCATTGAGCTTGCCCCGACCCAGGGCCAGCGCGATCTTGGGCAACTGCGTGGTCTTGCCCGAACCCGTCTCGCCGCAGACGATCACGACCTGGTTCGCCTCGATGGCGGCCATGATTTCGTCGCGCCGGGCCGACACCGGCAGGGATTCTGGAAACTCGATTCGAAGTGGGGACGAAGACAAGGCTGGCAGTTCGGGGAAAATCGTCGATTATCTTGCGCCCGAACTTTTCGCCTGCCCTACCCCGCCAATGTCCACCGTCTTCAATTTCACCTTCGTCCCCTGGTTCCGCTCGGTGGCGCCCTACATCCACATGCACCGCGGCAAGACCTTCGTGGTCGCGATGGCGGGCGAGGCCATCGCGGCCGGCAAGCTGCCCAGCATCGCGCAGGACCTGGCGCTGATCCAGAGCATGGGCGTCAAGGTGGTGCTGGTGCACGGTTTCCGGCCGCAGGTCAACGAACAGCTGCGCGCCAAGGGCCACGAGGCCAAGTACTCGCACGGCATGCGCATCACCGACGAGGTGGCGCTCGACTGCGCGCAGGAGGCGGCCGGACAGCTGCGCTACGAGATCGAGGCCGCCTTCAGCCAGGGCCTGCCGAACACGCCGATGGCCGGTTCCACCGTGCGCATGATCTCGGGCAACTTCATCACCGCGCGGCCGGTCGGCGTGGTCGACGGCGTCGACTTCCAGCATTCGGGCCTGGTGCGCAAGGTCGATGCCGCCGGCATCCGCCGCGGGCTCGACTTCGGCGCCATGGTGCTGATGTCGCCCTTCGGCTTCTCGCCCACCGGCGAGGCCTTCAACCTCACGATGGAAGAAGTCGCGACCAGCGTGGCGATCTCGATCCAGGCCGACAAGCTGATCTTCCTGACCGAGGTTCCAGGCATTCCGCAGGACACCAGCCAGCCCGTCAGCGAGGACAACCCCATCGACACCGAGCTGCCGCTCGACAGCGCCAGGAAGCTGCTGGCCTTCTTGGCGCCGCCCCAGACCCCGACCGACACGGCCTTCTACCTGCAGCACTGCGTCAAGGCCTGCGAGGCGGGCGTGGAGCGCAACCACATCATCCCCTTCTCGGTGGACGGCTCGCTGCTGCTCGAGGTCTACGTGCACGACGGCATCGGCACCATGGTGATCGACGAGAAGCTCGAATCGCTGCGCGAGGCGACGGCGGACGACATCGGCGGCATCCTGCAGCTCATCGAACCCTTCGAGCGCGACGGCACGCTGGTCAAGCGCAGCCGCACCGAGATCGAGCGCGACGTCGGCCAGTACACGGTGATCGAGCACGACGGCGTGATCTTCGGCTGCGCGGCGCTCTACCCCTATCCTGAGGCGAAGACCGCGGAGATGGCGGCGCTCACGGTCTCGCCCCAGTCGCAGTCGCAAGGCGACGGCGAACGCATCCTCAAGCGCGTCGAGCAGCGCGCCAAGGCCAGCGGGCTGGAAAGCATCTTCGTGCTGACCACGCGCACCATGCACTGGTTCCTGAAGCGCGGCTTCCAGCAGGTCAACCCCGACTGGCTGCCCGAGGCGCGCAAGCGCAAGTACAACTGGGACCGCAAGAGCCAGGTGCTGGTCAAGAAGCTGTAGCCGAATAAGAAGGCTCGTCGAACGGATGCAGCGGTCGCGCGAGCCGCTCGAACGGGAACAGCGAATAGTCCGAACTGGTGACACCCGGGCTGTCGCACTCCACCAGCCCGGCGGCGATGGGCACGAAGACCGGCCGGCAGTACATGCGCGACTTCAGCAGCAGGAAGCGCGCACGGCGCGGATCGAGGCCGACGCTTTCGAAGGTGCCCAGGTCCCAGGGCTCGTGCGTGCGCTCGGTGACGACGATCTGCGCCGCGCCGATGTCGAACACCGCCGAGCGGCCCATGCAGGCGCGCTGGCCGGTGTAGGTCGGCCCCGTGATCACGTACTCCCCGTCGGTGAGCGCGCGCACGGTGCCGCGCAGCCGCACCGGCGGCGTGCTGCGGCCGATCTGCACCAGCGGGCGCTTGTGGCCGAGCAGCAGCTCGATCTCGGCGCCGATGCCGGCCTCGGCGCATTGCGCGAGCGCTTGCGGATCGCACAGCAGGCCGGCCTGGATGCCCTGCATGCCGGCCGCAAGCGCCGCCATCAGCACGTCCATGGTGTCGCAGCTGCCGCCCGACATGCAGTTGTCGCCGTGGTCGAGCAGCAGCACCGGCCGATCGGCCTGCACCGCCAGCTTGCGGGCGCGCGCCAGCGATTGCGCCAAGGGCTCGGACCGATAGACGAAGTCCGCACGCGCCGCCCAGATGCGCTCCGCCAGCGCAGCCGCCACCCGGTCGGCCGCTGCGGCGTCGCCGTCGCCCACCACCACCACGCTGATGCAAGGGTTCGGGATGTCGGCCAGGCTGAAGCCGGCGAGGATCGAGACTGCGGCCATGCCATCGGCTTCCGCCGCGCGTGCCGCCGCGACCGCGTCGCGCATCGCGCCTTCGGCGGTGGCGCTGCGCAGCGTGTGCGTCATCAACGGCAGCCGGCGCCAGGCCAGCACGGGACGGCAAAGTCCGTCCAGCTTGGTGAACAGCAAGCGTCCTGCGTGCTCGCCGGTCTCGTACATGTCGACATGCGGATAGGTCTTGAAGCTCACGATCACGTCGGCGTGGTCGATCATCTTCTGCGTCACGTTGCCGTGCAGGTCGAGCGCCACGGCAACGGGCACGCCCGGCGCGGCAGCCCGAATGCGCGCCAGCAGATCGCCCTCGCCGTCGTCGCTGCCTTGGGCGACCATCGCGCCGTGCAGATCGAGCAGCACGGCATCGCAGCCGGGCAATGCGTCGACGATGCAGTCGCAGATCGCGGCGTACGCGGCCGCCTCCACTCGGCCGCTCGGGTTGGCCGATGCCGAGATCGGCGTCACCATCTCCGCACCCCTTGCCCGCGCCAGGTCGATGAAAGCCGACATGGCGGTGCGCCCGCCCTCGGCCTCGCGCCGGGCGTCGATGCCATACAGCGGCCCCTTGTTGCCGAAGGCCGAAAGCGGCGTGGGCACCGGCGAGAAGGTGTTGGTCTCGTGATTCATCCGGGCGATGAGGACTTTCATGCTGCGCTCCTCAATCCGGCACCCGGGGCGATGTCGATGCCGCCAGCCGGGTCCATGGCAGGTCCGACGGATCGGCGGACATCGGGCCCGGCGCGCGCGCCACCAGGATCTCATGCGCGATCGGCGCGAAGTCGGCGCGGAAATGCACCGAGCTCTTGTTGACGAGAATCTTCATCTGCTCAGGCTCGATGCCCACGCAGCGGTACAGCGCGCGGTCGAGCATCTGCTTCTTGCCGCTGGCGACCACGACCAGCACGCCGTCCACGTCCAGGCAGGCGCAAGGGCCGAGCCGGACTCGCACGCCCGTCATCATCGGCCCCTGCAGCACGATGCCGCCTTCATGCAGCGCGCGCACCGTGCATTCGGCTTCCACCGGCGGGTCGCTCCATTGCCCCGACCAGGTGGGTACCGAGCGGCCCAGCGCCAGGCGCAGGCGCGCGCCCCGCCCCGCGGCATGCGCCGCCGCGGCGGACTCGGGGTCGTACAACAGCCCGAGCGCTACCTGCTGTGGAAAGCGCTGTCCTGCGCCCGCGCGACGCAGCGCATGCAGCATGCCGGTGGTGTTGCTGTCGGCGCCGGCGCCAGGGTTGTCCTGGGTGTCGGCGATGACCACCGGGCGTGCGGCCGGCCCCGCCAGTTCGATGGCCTGGGCCACGGCATCATCCGGCGTCCAGGTGGCTACGCGCCAGCGCACTGCCGGCTCGCAGATGTCGGTGTACAGCGTGTCCACCACGGCTTGGGCCGCGTCGCCGTAGGCCCAGACCATCGGCCCGCACTCGGGGAAATCGGCCGCCGGAAAACCCATCGCCACGCTGGCGATGGTGGCGTGGCGTACGTCCAGCCCGGGCAGCTGACGGTAGACCGCACCGGCCGGCTCGATCATGGTGCAGCCGGCGTTGATCGGGATCAGGAAGGGGATGCGGCGCGCCGCGACAGGCTCGCGTGCGCCACGCGCGAGGCGCCGTTCCAGCAGCTGCGCGGCCAGCCGGCCGGTCGCTTCGGTGTCCACGTGCGGATAGGTCCGGTAGGCCACCAGCGCATCGGCCAGCTCGAGCATTTGCTGCGTCACGTTGGCATGCAGATCCAGGCTGGCGACGATCGGCATCTCGGGCCCGACCAGCGCGCGCAGGCGTGCCAGCAGCTCGCCCTCGGCGTCGTCGACGTGTTCGGCCACGGCGGCACCATGCAAGTCGAGGTAGATGGCATCCAGTCCCGGCCCGGCCAGCGCGCTGCGCGCCGCCTCGACGATGGTGCCCGCGATGCGCTCGAAAGCGTCGCGCGTCACCTGCGCCGAGGGCGTGGCGCCGGCCCAGCAGGACGGCAGCAGTTGCCAGCCGCGCGCCTGCGCCTCGGCGATGAAGCCGCCCGCCGGCAGGCTGGAGCCGGTGAAGCGCTCCAGCATCGCCGGCCCTTCCGCATAGGCCGGGAAGCTGTCGCCGCGCAGAAAGGCGGCCCAGTCGGCACGTGTCGGAGCGAAGGTGTTGGTCTCGTGCTGGAAGCCGGCGATCAGGATGTTCATGGGTGTCCTTGTGTGAAGTGCTACCAGCCCAGCCCGAGCCGCAGTGCAAGCAGCACGGCGGCGCCGACGAAGATGGTACCGGTGATGTCGCGCCGCCATGCGTACCAGGCGGTCGCGGCGGCGACCGCAAACCAGCGCGCATCGCGCCAGTCGGTCGGCAGGTGGCCTTGCGACAGCAGCACCTCAGGCACGACCACGGCCACCAGCGCCGCGAGCGGCGCGTGCCGCAGGCTGCGCTGCAGCCAGGCCGGCAGGCGCGGCTCGCGGCGCGGCAGCAGGAACACGCCGCGCGTGAGCACCGTCACCGCCACCAGCGCGAAGACGGCGATCCAGGCGTGCAGGTTGCTCATGCGAGACGGCCCGCGCGTCGGTCGGCCCAAAGGCCCGCGGCCATTGCCGCAGCGATCGCGACGGCCACATTGAGGCCCAGCGGCAGCGGCCAGGCCAGCAGCGCCACCGCGCCGGCCACGGCGGCCGAGAGCCAGGCCGCGCGGTCAGACAGCATCGGCAGCGCCAACGCGAGCAGCGCCAGCACGCCGACGAAGCGCAGCCCCCACTCGACGGGAATCGCATCGGCCAAAAAGATGCCGGCGAGCGAGGACAACTGCCAGACGGCCCAGTTCGTCAGCGCAAGCCCGAGGAAGTACGGCAGCTGCCCGGCCGCGGGTCGCGGATGGCGCTGCACGAAGCGCGCATAGACCGGATCGCCCGCGAGATAGCCCAGCAGCAACCGGTGCCCGAGCGGCAGCCGGCCGAAGTAGTGCCGCCAATGCACGCTGAAGACCACGAAGCGCACATTCAGCATGCCGGCGGTCAGCACGATCACCCACAAGGGCGCGCCGGCCATGATGAGCGGCACGCAAGCCAGCTGCGAGGCGCTGGCGAACACGCCCAGCGACATCGCGAGCACCACCGGCAGCGCGAGCCCGCTCTTGGCCATCGCGACGCCGGTGGCCAGACCCATCGCGACGGTGCCCAGCGCAGGGCCGGCGATCGCGCGTGCGCCCTGCACGAACTCCGGCTGCCAGCGCACTGTCATCAGCGTTCGAGCGGGATGGCGGGCCAGGGGCGCTGGGCCGGACGCATCGATTCCCAGGCCCGCGCGATCTGCAGCACGCCGAGATCGTCGAAGCGGCGCCCCGCAATCTGCAGGCCGATCGGCACGCCGTTGCTGTCGTAGCCGCAGTTGACCGAGGCGGCCGGCTGCTCGCTCATGTTGTAGGGCAGCGTGAAGCCGATGTGGTCCATCGCGGTCGCGACATCGTTGGTCGGGTAGGCCCATTCGGCCGCGAAGCTGGTGTTGGGCGACACGGGCGAGATCACGTAGTCGTAGGGCTGCGTGGCGGCTACGGTTGCGGCGCGGGTCTTGAATGTTTGGGTGTAGCCATGGAAGGCGGTTTCGCCCGTCAGGCCCAGCCCGGCCTCGGCCCAGGCACGCACGATGGGCAGCAGCTTCGCGCGCTTGTCCGCCGCGAGCGCCTGCACGTCCATGCCCGAGCGGATGCGCCAGAAGGTATCGACGCCATGCAGCATCTCGTCGTTCATCCAGGGCGTCACGGGTTCGACGACGGCGCCGGCGGCTTCGAACAGCTTCGCCGCCGCCTCCACCGCCGCGCGCACCTGCGGGTCCACCGGCATGCCGCAGCCGGCGTCCAGCAAGAGGCCGATGCGCAGCCCGCGGATGTCGCGCTCCAGGTCCAGCCAATCGATCTGCGCCGGCGGCAGGCTCATGTGGTCGCGCGCGTCGGGCTGGGACAGCACGGCCATCATCAGCGCCGCGTCGGCGACGGTGCGCGTCATCGGGCCGGCGACGCGGCCCATGTAGGGCGGGTCGATCGGGATGCGGCCCAGGCTGGGCTTGAGCCCGGCCACGCCACACCAGGCGGCCGGCAGACGCACCGAGCCGCCGATGTCGGTGCCGATGTGCAGCGGCCCGTAGCCGGCGGCTGCGGCCGCACCGGCGCCGGCGCTCGAACCGCCGGGATTCTTGTCAGTGTTCCACGGGTTGCGCGTCAGCGGATGGAAGCTCGACAGGCCCGAGGACAGCATGCCGTACTCCGGCATCGTGGTCTTGCCGAGGAACACCGCGCCGGCCTCGCGCATCCTGGCCGCCGGCGGCGCATCGGCCGCGGCGGGCACGAGTTCGGTCGCGGCCGTGCCCAGCGGCACCGGCACGCCGCGGGTCGCGATGTTCTCCTTGATGGTGGCCGGCACGCCGTCGAGCGTGACGCCGCCGCACGCCAGCGGCGTGCCGGCTCGCCAGCGCGCTTCGGAGGCGCGGGCCATGGCCCGCGCGCCCTCGGGGTCGAGCGCATAGGTGGCCTGCAGCCGCGGCTCGCAGCGTGCGATCTGGTCGAGCACGGCCTGCGTGACTTCGACGGGCGAGAGCGTGCCGCTCTTGTAGGCAGCGATCATCTCGAGCGCCGGGAGTGCGTGGAGTTCTGTCATGAGAGGGTGGTTCTCTGTTTCTGAAGGAATGGATGGTTCAGGCCGCCAGCGGACTGCGCGCCAGCTCCGCGCGCGGCGCGGCGGCCAGCAGGCGCTGCGTGTAGTCGTGCTGCGGCCGGCGGAACACCTCGCCGGTGGCGCCCTGTTCCACGATGCTGCCCTGGCTCATCACGATCACGCGGTCGCACAGCTGCGCGGCCACGCGCAGGTCGTGCGTGATGAACAGGATGCCCAGGCCGAGGTCGCGCTGAATCTCGCGCAGTAATTCCAAGATCTGAGCCTGCACCGAGACGTCCAGCGCCGAGACGGCCTCGTCGGCCACCAGCACCTGCGGCTGGCAGGCAATGGCGCGCGCAATCGCCAGGCGCTGGCGCTGGCCGCCCGAGAACTGGTGCGGGTAGCGCTCGAGCCCGGCGCGCGGCAGCTGGATGCGGTCCATCAGCTCTTCGGCGCTGTGGCGCGCCTGCTGCCGGTCCATGCCGAAATTCATCGCGCCCTCGACGATCGAGGAGCCGACGGTGCGGCGCGGATTGAGCGAGCGGTTCGGGTCCTGGAACACCACCTGCACGCGCGAGCGCAGCGGGCGCAGGCGGCCCTCGGGAAGCTGCTGCACCTCGGCATCGCCCCAGTGCACGCTGCCTTCGCTCGGATCGATCAGGCGGATCATGCAGCGCGCGAAGGTCGACTTGCCCGAGCCGGACTCGCCCACCACGCCCACGGTCTCGCCGCGGTGCACGGCCACGCTGGCGTCGCGCAGTGCGGTGTTGTGCCTGGCACGGCCCATCCAGTCGCGCCGCGCGTAGGTCTTGCCCACGCCGCGGCCCGCGAGCATCGGTGCGCCGCCCGGCAGGTCGCGCGGCGGCGGCGGCGTCATGCCGGGCACCGCGTCCAGCAGCATGCGCGTGTAGGCCTCGCGCGGCGCGCGCAGCACCTGCTCGCAGAGGCCCTGCTCCACCACCTTGCCGCGGTGCATCACCATCACGTCGTCGGCGATCTCGGCCACCACGCCCATGTCGTGCGTGATGAAGAGCACCGCGCTGCCCTGCTCGGCCTGCAGTTCGGCGATGAGCTTGAGGATCTCGGCCTGCGTGGTCACGTCGAGCGCGGTGGTGGGCTCGTCGCAGATCAGGAGCCGCGGCTTCAGGATGATCGCCATCGCGATCACGATGCGCTGGCGCTGGCCGCCCGAGAGCTGGTGCGGATAGCTTGCGAACATGCGCGCCGGGTCCGGCAGGCGCACGCGCTCGAAGATGGCGAGGATGCGCGCCTTGCGCTCGGCCGCATTCCATGCCGTGTGGGTACGCAGCAGCTCGTCCACCTGCTCGCCGCAGCTGTGGACCGGATTCAGCGCGGTCATCGGCTCCTGGAACACCATGCCCATGCCGGTGCCGCGCAGTTCGCGCAGCCGCTTGTCCGACACGTAGCGCCCGCCGGCCAGCAGCATCTCGCCGGCCAGCGAGATGCGGCCGGCCCCGACGCCGAGGCCCTTGGCAAGCAGGCCCATCACGGTGGTGGCGAGCACCGATTTGCCGGAGCCCGATTCGCCGACGATGCACAGCGTGCGGCCGGCCTCGATGCGCACGCTCAGGCTCTCGATGGCATAGGGCCGGTCGGCATCGGCCGGCAGCGCCACCTGGAGGTTTTCGACCAGCAGCACGGGCACCGCGGCTTGGGGTTGGGTGGTCATGCGGCCGTCCTCAAACGCGCTTGGAGAACTTGGGGTCCAGCACGTCGCGCAGGCCGTCTCCCAGCAGATTGATGGCCAGCACCGTGGGCACCAGGAACAGGGCCGGGAACAGCACGTTGCCCGGCGCCTGCGAGAACAGCACGCGCCCCTCGGCCATGATGTTGCCCCAGGTCGGCACGTCGGCCGGCAGGCCCAGGCCGAGGAAGCTCAGGATGGCCTCGGTCAGCACCGCCGAGGCGGCGATGAAGGTGCCCTGCACGATCAGCGGCGCCAGCGCGTTGGGCAGGATGTCGCGCCAGAGGATCACGGCATTCGACGTGGCCAGCGCGCGCGCCGCCTCGACGAAGGGCTCGTCGCGCAACCCCATCACCAGCGCGCGCACCAGCCGCGTCACGCGCGGCACCTCGGGCATGGCGATGGCGAGGATCACCGTCGGCAGGCTGGCGCCGAGCACCGCCACCAGCGTGATCGCGAGCAGCACCGCGGGGATCGCCATCAGGCCGTCCATGATGCGCATCAGCACCGCATCCACCGCCCGGAAGTAGCCGGCCAGCATGCCCAGCAGGCAGCCGAATACGATCGCCGCCGCCGCGGTGAAGATGCCCACCACCAGCGAGATGCGGGTGCCGTAGAGCACCCGGCTCCAGATGTCGCGGCCGAAGTTGTCGCTGCCCATCCAGAAGGTGTGCTGCAGCTCGCGCCCGTCGGGCAGCGTGACCTGGCCGGCGCTGCCGGCCGGCACCGAAACGTAGCTCGGATCCATCGCGGCCGGATCGAAGGTGCCGAGCCAGGGCGCCGCAGCGGCCAGCACGACCAGCACCGCGAGCACGATGACGCCCCCGCGCACGGCGCCGTTGCGCCAGAGTTTGCCTAGAGTGCCCATGGTGGTCAGTAGCGGATACGAGGGTCGAGGAACAGGTAGCTCAAGTCGACCAGCAGGTTGACCAGCACATAGAGCAGCGCGAAGAACAGCACCACGCCCTGCAGCACCGGGAAGTCGCGGTTGAGCACCGCGTCGACCGTCAGCTGGCCCAGGCCCGGAATGGCGAACACGGTCTCGGTCACCACCACGCCGCCGAGCAGCAGCGCGGCGCTGACGCCGATCACCGTCACCACCGGCACCGCCGCGTTGCGCAGCGCGTGGTGCTTGAGCACCTGCAGTTCGGTGATGCCCTTGGCGCGGGCGGTGCGGATGTAGTCCTCGGTCAGCGCCTCGCTGACGGCCGCGCGCGTCACGCGCGCCAGCAGCGCCACGTAGGTCACGGCCAGCGTCAGGCAGGGCAGCACCAGTTGCTGCAGCCAGGGCCCGACGCCGCCCGCGAGGCGCCTGTAGCCCTGCACCGGAAACCACTGCAGCTTGAGCGCGAGCACATAGATCAGCAGGTAGCCGACCACGAACACCGGCACCGAGAAGCCGGCCACCGAGAAGGCCATCACCGCCTTGTCGAGCCAGCCGCCCATGCGCCAGGCCGCCAGCGTGCCCAGCGGCAGCGCGATCGCCACCGCCAGCAGCAGCGTGCCGCCGGCGAGCGAGAGCGTGGGCTCCATGCGTTGCGCGATCAGCGTCAGCACCGGCTTGTTGAGGAAGAAGGAGAAGCCCAGGTCGCCGCGCAGCACGCCCTCGCCCCAGAGCAGGAACTGCGTCCACAGCGGCCGGGTGAGGCCGAGCTGCTCGCGGATGCGATCGAGGTCTTCGCTGGTGGCGCTGTTGCCGCCGATGACCGCCGCCGGATCGCCGGGGGTGAGGCGCACGATCATGAAGACCGCGATCGCCACCACCAGCAGCACCGGCAGCGTGGCCAGCAGGCGCTTGGCAAGAAAGCTGAGCATGGGTGGACGCCGGCGGCCTTATTGCTTCTTGATGTTCCAGTACACCTGCGCACCGGCCGGCACCAGGCCGCTCACGCCCTTGCGCACGGCGGCCGGCTGGCTGTACTGGCCCACCGGGACGTGCGTCACCGTTTCGAAAGCGCGCAACTGCGCCTGCTCGGCCAGCTTCTTCTTGTCGGCCTCGGTCGCGGCCTTGGTGAACTGGGTCTTGATGTCCTGGAGCTTGGCGTCGTCCTGCCAGCCGAACCAGCCCTTGTCGCCGGCCGCGTTCATCATCGCCATGGTCAGCGGGTTGAGGATGTCGGACGAGGTCCACGAAGTCATGAACGCATTCCAGCCGCCGGCGGAAGGCAGGTCCTTCTTGGCGCGGCGCGCCACCAGGGTCTGCCAGTCCATGGTCTGCAGGTCGACCTTGAAGCCGGCCTGCTCCAGCTGCTGCTTGGCCACCAGCGGCAGCTTGGCGATGGCGGCGAGATCGGTCGGGCGCATCAGCACCACGGGCTCGCCCTTGTAGCCGGCCTCCTGCAGCAGCGCCTTGGCCTTCTGCGGATTCGCCACGCCGCTGTAGTCGCCGGTGTTCGTCGACTCGAAGGGCGTGCCGCAGGGGAACATGCTCTTGCAGTAGCGCGTGAGGCCGGGCGCGCCCACCTGCGTCTTGAGGAAGGCTTCCTGGCCCATCGCGATCATCGCGGCGCGGCGGATCTTCTCGTTGTCGAAGGGCGCGTGCAGGAAGTTGAAGCGGAAGATGAACTGGTTGCCGGCCGGCTGCGCATCGATCAGCTGGATGTCGGGGTTGGTGCGCAGCGAGGCGTACTGCTCGAAGGCCGGCTGCTCGAGGATGTCGGCCTCGCCGTTGATCAGCGCATTCATCTGCGTTTGCGCGTCGCGGATGATGAGCCACTCGACGCGATCGACGTAGACCTGCTTGCCGCCGGTGGTGCCCGAAGGTGCTTCGGCGCGCGGCTTGTACTTGGCGTTCTTGACGAACACTGCGCGTTCGCCGGGCCGGAACTCATCGGCCTTGAAGACGAAGGGGCCGGAGCCGATCGTCTCCTTGATCTGCGTGTCGCCGGGCGTGTCGGCCACGCGCTTGGGCATGATGAAAGGCACGTTCGCCGAGGGCTTGCCCAGCGCTTCGAGCACCAGGCCGAAGGGCTCCTTCAGCACCAGGACGAAGGTCTTGGCGTCGGGCGTCTGGTACTTGTCGGTGACCTTGGCGAGCTGGCCGCCGAAGGTGTCGCGGCTCGCCCAGCGCTTGAGCGACGCGACCACGTCCTCGCTGGCGACGGGCTTGCCGTCGTGGAACTCCAGCCCGTCGCGCAGCGTGAAGGTCCAGGTCTTGCCGTCCTTCGAGACGCTCCACTTGTCGACCATCTGCGGCTTGATCTTGCCGTCGATGTCGGTGCCGAACAGCGTGTCGTAAATCATGTAGCCGAAGTTGCGCGAGATATAGGCCGTGGTCCAGATCGGGTCGAGCACCGTGATGTTCGAGTGCGGAATGATCTTGAGCGTCGAGGACTGCGCCAGCGCCGGCACGGCAGCGCTCGCGGCCAGCGCAGCGGCCACGCACCAGGCGGCCTGCCGGCGCGTGAAGGCGCCGGCGATGCCGCCGGCAAGGGAGCGCGTGAAATTCAGCTTCTGCATGTGCATTTCCCGATGGATGAGACGAGCCGCCGATTGAGTCAGGGAATGCGCAAAGTGGATATATACAGTTCGTGCGATGTGCGCTATATCAGCATGCACGATCACGAGACTGAGCAAGGCGGTGCACGCCCATATACAGTGCACCGACCCGTACCCCACCCTGGATGAACGCACCGATGATTTCCATTGACGGCACCCGGCCCGTACCGCTGGTGCGGCAGGTCTACGAGGCGCTGGTCGAGAAGATCGACAAGGGTGCGCTGCCCCCGGGCACGCGGCTCGCATCGGTGCGCGCGCTGGCCGGCGAATGCGGCATCAGCACCATGACCGTGACCAATGCCTACAGCCGGCTGGTGGCCGAGGGTTATGTGGAGGCGCGGCCAGGCAGCGGCTACTTCGTCGCCGCGAACCGCAGCCGCACCGCGATGCAGCAGCGCCGCAAGCCCTTCGTCGGCCATACCTCGGTCGATTCGCTGTGGCTGATACGGCGCGTCTATGAGGACGACAGCACGCTGCTCAATGCCGGCTGCGGCTGGCTGCCGCCCGACTGGCTGCACACCGACGGCGTGCGCCAGGCGCTGGCGGGCCTGGCGCGCAAGAAGTCCGCCGGCCTGGCGAACTACGGCACGCCCTACGGCTACCTGCCGCTGCGCCAGCAGATCCAGATCCTCTTGGCCGCGCGCGCCGTCGACGCCACGCCGCACCAGATCGTGCTCACCCATGGCGCCACGCAGGCCTTGGCACTCGCCGGCCGCTGCCTGCTGCAGCCGCGCGACACGGTGCTGGTGGACGACCCGGGTTCCACCAACTTCTTCGCCACCCTGCGATCGCTCGGCGTGCGCCTGATCGGCGTCGAGCGCAAGCTCGACGGCCCCGACCTCGCGGCCCTGCAGGCGCTGGCGCAGCGCCACCGGCCCAAGGCCTTCTTCATCAGCACCCACCTGCACAACCCCACGGGCAGCCAGTGTTCGCCGGCCGTGGCCTACCAGATCCTGCGGCTGGCCGAGCAGTACGACTTCCGCGTGGTGGAGAACGACGTCATGGCCGGCCTGGAACCGCCCGGCGCCACCAGCCTGGCGAGCCTGGATCAGCTGCGCCGCGTGATCTACGTCGGCAGCTTCTCCAAGACGATCTCCCCCAGCCTGCGGGTGGGCTTCGTCGCCAGCAGCGAGGAGTTCGCGGAAAAGCTCATCTACGAGAAGATGGTCAGCAGCCTCACCAGTTCCGAACTGGGCGAGAAGCTGGTGCATGCGGTGCTGGTCGAGGGGCGCTTTCGCGCCCATATCGCCCGGCTGGCCGCACGGCTCAGCGCCGCGCAGAACGCGGTGTGCGATGGCCTTGCGGCCGCGGGCCTGGAGGTGTTCACGCGGCCGGCGGGCGGTCCGTTCCTGTGGGCCCGTTTTCCCTCCGAGGACGTCGACGTGCTCGCCGTGGCCCAGCGCGCCGTGGCCGCAGGCATCATGCTGGCGCCCGGCTACCTGTTCCGGCCCGGCCAGCAGCCGACGCCATGGATGCGATTCAACGTCGGCTACGCCGACGATCCGCGTCTCTACGCCTTTCTTGCGGCTGAAACACAGGCGGGCCCGCGATAATCGCAGCCATGAACCCCCTGCTCGCCAAGCTGCAGCCCTACCCCTTCGCGCGATTGCGCGAACTGTTCGCCGGCGTCACGCCGAACCCTGCCTTCGAGCCGATCAGCCTCGGCATCGGCGAGCCCAAGCACGCGACGCCGTCCTTCATCAAGGATGCATTGAGCAACAGCCTCGATACGCTGGCGGTCTACCCCGCGACAGCGGGCGAGTTGCCCTTGCGCGAGGCCTTCACCGGCTGGGTGCGGCAGCGCTACGGCCTGGCGCTCGATCCGGCAACGCAGGTGTTGCCGGTCAATGGCTCCCGCGAGGCGCTGTTCTCTCTGGCGCAGACGGTGGTCGACCCCACGAAGACGCCGGCGCCGGTGGTGCTCTCCCCCAATCCGTTCTATCAAATCTACGAAGGCGCGGCCCTGCTGGCAGGCGCCGAGCCCTATTACGTGCCGAGCGTGGCGGCGCGCAACTTCGCCGTCGACTGGGACAGCGTGCCGGCCGAGGTCTGGGCCCGCGCGCAGCTGGTGTACGTCTGCTCGCCCGGCAACCCGACCGGCGCGGTGATGCCGCTTGAAGAATGGAAGAAGCTGTTCGCGCTGGCGGACCAGCACGGCTTCGTCATCGCCTCCGACGAGTGCTACAGCGAGATCTACTTCCGCGACGAGCCGCCGCTGGGCGGACTCGAAGCCGCAGCCAAGCTGGGCCGCGACGACTTCCGCAACCTGGTGGCGCTGACTTCGCTGTCCAAGCGCAGCAACGTGCCCGGCCTGCGCAGCGGCTTCGTCGCCGGCGACGCATCCATACTGAAGAAGTTCCTGCTGTACCGCACCTACCACGGCAGCGCGATGAGCGGCGCGGTGGCGGCGGCCAGCATCGCGGCCTGGAGCGACGAAAGCCATGTGGTCGACAACCGCGCGCAGTACCGCGCCAAGTTCGCAGCCGTGACGCCGCTGCTCGAGCCGGTGCTCGATGTGCGCCTGCCCGATGCCAGCTTCTACCTCTGGGCGGGCGTGCCGGCAGTGTGGAACGGCGACGACACCGCCTTCGCCCGCGAGCTCTACGCTCAATACAATGTGACGGTGTTGCCGGGCAGCTACCTGGCGCGCGATGCGCAAGGCGCCAACCCCGGCCGGGGCCGCATCCGCATGGCGCTCGTGGCCAGCACCAAGGAGTGCGTGGAGGCCGCGCAGCGCATCGTCCAGTTCGTTCAACGGGGCCGCTGAGCCCTCTTTCATCGATTCCACATGACCCAACAACTCCAGCAGACCATCGACGCCGCGTGGGAAGACCGCGCCAACATCTCCGCCACCAGCGCCCCGAAGGAAGTTCGCGATGCGGTCGAGCATGTGATCGCCGAGCTCAACAACGGCAAGCTGCGCGTCGCCACCCGCGAGGCCGTGGGCCAGTGGACGGTGCACCAGTGGATCAAGAAGGCCGTGCTGCTGTCCTTCCGCCTCAAGGACAACGAGCAGATGCAGGCCGGCTCGCTCGGCTTCTACGACAAGGTGCCGACCAAGTTCTCGCACCTCTCGGCCGGCGAGCTGAAGGAAGCCGGCGTGCGCATCGTGCCGCCGGCGGTGGCGCGCCGCGGCAGTTACATCGCCAAGGGCGCGATCCTGATGCCCTCCTACGTGAACATCGGCGCCTACGTCGGTGAAGGCACCATGGTCGACACCTGGGCCACGGTCGGCTCCTGCGCCCAGATCGGCGCCAACGTGCACCTCTCGGGCGGCGTCGGCATCGGCGGCGTGCTGGAGCCGCTGCAGGCCGGCCCGACCATCATCGAGGACAACTGCTTCATCGGCGCGCGCTCCGAAGTGGTCGAAGGCGTGGTGGTCGAAGAGAACTCGGTGCTGTCGATGGGCGTGTACATCGGCCAGAGCACGCCGATCTACGACCGCGCGACCGGCGAAGTGACTTACGGCCGCGTGCCGGCAGGCTCGGTGGTCATCAGCGGCACGCTGCCCAAGGACAACGGCAAGTACAGCCTGTACGCTGCGATCATCGTGAAGCGAGTGGACGCGCAAACCCGCGCCAAGACCTCGCTCAACGACCTGCTGCGCGACTGAACACTTCGTTCTTAACCAACCACACAACGCCGAGGAGAAATGCCGATGAAGACGATGGAGCGAATTCTTCGCCTGATGGCCGAACGCAAGGCGTCCGACATCTACCTCTCGGCGCACTCCCCGGCGCTGATCCGCATCAACGGCAACTGCCTGCCCATCAATGCGCAGGTGCTGCCGCCGGAGGCGCCGCTCGCCCTGCTCTCCGAGGTGGTGAATGCGGAGCGCATCGCCGAACTCGAACGCACCGGCGAGCTCAACACGGCGATCGCGCTCGAGGACGCGGGCAACTTCCGCATCAGCGCCATGCGCCAGCGCGGCAGCTATGCGGTGGTGGTGCGGCACATCGCCTCGGTCATCCCGTCCTTCGCCGAGCTGAACCTGCCCGAGATCCTGAAGACGCTGGTGATGGAGAAGCGCGGCCTGATCCTCATGGTGGGCTCCACCGGCGCCGGCAAAAGCACCACGCTCGCCTCGATGCTCGACTTCCGCAACGAGAACGCGACCGGCCACATCCTCACGGTCGAAGAGCCGATCGAATTCACCTTCACCAACAAGAAGTCGATGGTGAACCAGCGCGACGTCGGCAGCGACACGCAGTCGCTGCAGATCGCGCTCAAGAACGCGCTGCGCCAGGCGCCGGACGTGATCCAGATCGGCGAGATCCGCGATCGCGAGACCATGACGGCCGCAATCGCCTACGCCCAGTCGGGCCACCTGTGCGTGGCCACGCTGCATGCCAACAATAGCTACCGCGCGCTCAACCGCATCCTGAGCTTCTATCCGGTCGAGGTGCGCGCCACGCTGCTGGGCGATCTCGGCGGCGCCTTGCGCGCGATCGTCGCGCAGCGCCTGCTGCGCACGCCCGACGGCGCCCGCATGCCGGCGCTCGAAGTGCTGCTCAACACGGCGCTGGTGGCCGAGCTCATCGGCAAGGGCGACTTCTCGGGCGTCAAGGAAGCGATGGAGCAGTCGATGGCCGAAGGCTCGCAGACCTTCGAGGAAGACATCGCCCGGTTGATCACCGACGGCTTCATCACCCGCGAGGAAGGCCTCGCGCAAGCCGACTCCCCGACCAACCTGATGTGGCGCCTGCAGAACCGCGCCGCGCCGGCGGCACGCCGCGAAGACCGCGCGCTGCTCGACCAGGTCGACGAACCCACCTTCACGGACATCACGCTCGACGTCCGTCACTAGCCCTTTTCTCTTTCAATGTCCCGAACGCTCCAACTCGCCGAACAACTGATCTCCCGCCCCTCGGTCACCCCCGACGATGCGGGCTGCCAGCAGATCCTCGGCGAGCGGCTGGCGCGGCTCGGCTTCCGGCTCGAAAGCATCGAAAGCGGCCCGGCCGACTTTCGCGTGACCAACCTCTGGGCCGTGCGCCCCGGCGCTGGCGAGCCGCAGGCCACGCGCACCGTGGCCTTCGCCGGCCACACCGACGTGGTGCCCACCGGCCCGCTCGAGCAGTGGAGCAGCCATCCGTTCACGCCCACGCACCGCGACGGCAAGCTCTACGGCCGCGGCGCCTGCGACATGAAAACCTCGCTGGCGGCCTTCGTCGTCGCGATCGAGGACTTCCTGGCCACGACGCCCGATCCGCGCCTCACGCTCGCCCTGCTGCTCACCAGCGACGAGGAAGGGCCGGCGCTCGACGGCACCGTGGTGGTCTGCAACACGCTGGCCGCGCGCGGCGAGCGCATCGACTACTGCATCGTCGGCGAGCCGACCGCGGTCGAGCGCTGCGGTGACATGATCAAGAACGGCCGGCGCGGCACGATGAGCGGCAAGCTCACCGTCAAGGGCGTGCAAGGACACATCGCCTATCCGCATCTGGCGAAGAACCCGATCCACGCCTTTGCGCCGGCGCTGGCTGAACTGGTCGCGATCAACGCGGCCGGGGGCTGGGACGCTGCCAATGCCTATTTCCAGCCGACCAGCTGGCAGATCAGCAACATCCACGCCGGCACCGGCGCCAGCAACATCATTCCCGGCGCGGCGGTGATCGATTTCAATTTCCGCTTCTCGACCGAATCGACGCCCGAATCGCTGCAACAGCGCGTGCGGGCCGTGCTCGATACGCACGGCCTCGACTACACGCTGGCCTGGACCATCGGCGGCCTGCCCTTCCTGACCACGCCGGGCGAACTGGTCGGCGCGGTGCAGCAGGCCATCCGCGACGAGACCGGCATCGAGACCGAGCTGTCGACCAGCGGCGGCACCAGCGATGCGCGATTCATCGCCAAGATTTGCAAGCAGGTGGTCGAACTGGGCCCCGTCAACGCGAGCATCCACAAGATCGACGAGCACATCACCGTCGCCGAGATCGAGCAGCTCAAGAACATTTACAAGCGCACGCTGGACCGGCTCGAAACGCTGCAAGGCGTATGAGCAGCGTCATCGAATTGATCGAGGCCGGCGCCACGCAGCTGGCCGATGCGGGCGTGGCCTTCGGCCACGGCACCACCAACGCCTTCGACGAAGCCGCCTGGCTGGTGCTGTGGCGCCTGGGCCTGCCGCTGGACGACCTGGATGCGGTCGCCGATCGCGCGGTCGCGCCGGCGGATGCAGCGCGGGTGGCCGACGTGCTGGCGCAACGGATCGCGACGCGCAAGCCCGCGGCTTATCTGACCAAGGAGGCGTGGCTGCAAGGCGTGCCCTTCTACATCGACGAACGCGCCATCGTGCCGCGCAGCTTCATCGCGGAGCTGCTGGCCGATGGCAGCATCGATCCCTGGCTCGGCGAACACACCCGGCGCGTGCTGGACCTGTGCACCGGCAACGGCAGCCTCGCGGTACTGGCGGCGATGACCTATCCGGAAATCAGCGTCGACGCGGCCGACCTGTCGACCGCGGCGCTCGAAGTGGCGGCCATCAACGTCACGCGCCACCAGCTCGATGCGCGCATCACGCTCGTCGAATCCGATGGCCTCGCAAAGGTGCGCGGCCCCTACGACCTGATTCTTTGCAACCCGCCCTACGTCAATGCGAAAAGCATGGCCGGGCTTCCCGCCGAATACCGCGCCGAGCCCGAACTCGCGCTGGCCGGCGGCGCCGACGGCATGGACTTCATCCGCCGGCTTTTCGCCGACGCACCGGCGCGCATGAGCGAATCCGCCGTGCTGGTGCTTGAAATCGGCAACGAGCGCTCGCACTTCGAGGCAGCGTTCCCGCAGCTCGAAGTGGTGTGGCTCGCCACCAGCGCGGGCGAAGACCAGGTATTGCTGGTCCCGCGCGAATCACTTCTTCAATGATCACTCTCAAAAACGTCATCCTGCGCCGCAGCGCCAAAGTGCTGCTCGACGGCGCCAGCGTCACCATCAACCCCGGCGAGAAGGTCGGGCTGGTGGGGCGCAACGGCGCCGGCAAGTCCACCTTGTTCGCGCTGTTCAACGGCACGCTGCACGAGGACGGCGGTGACTTCGCCTCCCCAAAGCAGTGGCGCCTGGCGCAGGTCGCGCAGAACATGCCCGAGACCGACGAGTCCGCCACCGACTTCGTGGTCGGCGGCGACACGCGGCTCACCGAGTTGCGCGAAGCCCTCGCCGTCACCGAAGCCGCCCATGCAGCCGACCCCGACGATCACGACATCGGCATGGACCTGGCGCATGCTTATACCGACCTGGCCGACGCCGGCGAGCACGATGCCGTGCCGCGCGCACAGGCGCTGATCCTCGGCCTCGGCTTCAAGGCGCACGAGCTCGACCAGCCGGTCAACAGCTTCTCCGGCGGCTGGCGCATGCGCCTGCAGCTGGCCCGCGCGCTGATGTGCCCAAGCGACCTGCTGCTGCTCGACGAACCGACCAACCACCTGGACCTGGACGCCCTGGTCTGGCTCGAAGCCTGGCTGCAGAAGTACGCCGGCACGATGATCGTGATCAGCCACGACCGCGAGTTCCTCGACGCCGTGACCGACGTGACGCTGCACATCGAGCACGCCAAGCTCACGCGCTACGGCGGCAACTACAGCGCCTTCGAGACCTTGCGTGCCCAGCAGATGGAGCTGCAGCAGTCCGCCTTCGCCAAGCAGCAGGACAAGATCGCCCATCTGCAGAAGTTCATCGACCGCTTCAAGGCCAAGGCCAGCAAGGCCAAGCAGGCCCAAAGCCGCGTCAAGGCGCTGGAGCGCATGGAAAAGGTCGCGCCGCTGCTGGCCGAGGCCGACTTCAGCTTCGAGTTCAAGGAGCCAGGGAACATCCCGAACCCGATGCTCTCGATTAGCGATGCGAGCTTTGGGTACCTGATTGAGGACGAGCCGCCCAAGACCATCCTGCGCGGCGTCAACCGCTCGGTGCTGGCCGGCCAGCGCATCGGCATCCTGGGCGCCAACGGCCAGGGCAAGTCGACCCTGGTCAAGACCATCGCGCGCGAAATGGGTGCGCTCGCCGGCACGGTGACCGAGGGCAAGGGCCTCAACATCGGCTACTTCGCGCAGCAGGAGCTCGACGTGCTGCGCCCGCAGGACACGCCGCTCGAACACATGGTGCGCATGGCACGCGAGCTTGGCTCGAGCGTCAAGGAGCGCACCGGCGAACAGGACCTGCGCGGCTACCTCGGCAGCTTCAACTTCAGCGGCGACATGGTGAAACAGGCGGTCGGCACCATGAGCGGCGGCGAGAAGGCGCGCCTGGTACTGGCGATGATGGTCTGGCAGCGTCCCAACCTGTTGCTGCTGGACGAGCCGACCAACCACCTCGACCTCGCCACCCGCGAGGCCCTGGCCGTGGCGCTCAACGAGTTCGAAGGCACGCTGATGCTGGTGAGCCACGACCGGGCGCTGCTGCGCTCGGTCTGCGACGAGTTCTGGCTGGTCGGCCGCGGCGTGGTGACGGATTTCGACGGCGACCTCGACGACTACCAGCGCTACCTGCTGGACGAGGCCAAGCGCCTGCGCGAAGAGGCCAAGTTGGCGACGCGCGAGGCTGCTGCCGTCGTCGAAAAGGCCGCACCCTCTCCCCAGGCAGCGGCCCAGGACCGCCAGCAGCGCAGCGAGCAGGCGAAGCCGCTCAAGCGCGAGCTGGCGCAGATCGACGAGCGGCTCGCCGCCGCCGGCACCGAAAAGGCCTCGCTCGAAGCGCGGCTGGCGAATCCGCTGCCCGCGCCTGAGATCGCCGAAGCCGGCAAGCGCCTGAAGACGCTGAACGACGAGATCGGACAGCTCGAGGAGCGCTGGCTGGCGCTGTCGGACCGGCTCGAGGCGCTCGCGGCCTGAGCTGGCGTGATAGGCTGCGCCGAATATGCCGTCGGCCATCGAACTCGCTCAGGGTGATCCGCAGCTGATCGCGGCGATCCGGCGCAGCCGGCGCCTGCTCGGCCGCAAGGCGCTGATCGCTGCCGCTGCGAGCGCGGTGCCGCTTCCCGGCGTCGATTGGGCCGCCGACGCGGCACTGCTCTCACGGGTGGTGCCCCAGATCAGTGCGGAATTCGGCCTCTCGGCGACCCAGATCCAGCGCCTGGCGCCCCATCAGCGCGAGCGCGTGCAGCAGGCGGCCGCCGCCGTCGGCGCCCTGCTGGTGGGCAAGCTCGTGACCCGCGAACTGCTGATCAAGCTGGCCCGCCACGCCGGCATCCGCCTGACCGCGAAGCAGGCCACCAAGTACGTGCCCATCGCGGGCCAGGTCGTCTCGGCCGCGCTGGGCTACGCCGCCCTGCGCACGTTGGGCGAGCTGCACATCAAGGAGTGCGTGCAGGTGGCGCAATCGGTCCGGCACCTGCTCCCACCACCCGAAGGGGCGCCGCGGGCTGAAGAGCCGGCAGCCTCGTCCCGCATCCGCCAGACATGGAATCGCCTCCGGCTGCACTGAAAGGGGGCGTGCCTTTACCCCCACAGGGAGTTGGACTAACACGCCGCAGAATCCGGCGCAATCGTGCTGACGGGTGATAATGCGCCCAAAGCAACAGAGAGCCCCCGACCGATTTAGGGGCAAGCCCCAAAGGCCAAACAGGGACCAAGGTGGGAGATCGAAAGATGAATGAGACAGACCTCGCAGCATCGCTAGAGCGACTCATGGCCCGGGTCGACTACTACCTGCACTGCGAGTTGGACGAAGAGTACGACCACGACCGCCCGGACACGGCGCGCCGTCAGTTGGAGGCGGCCTTGCGGCAGGAGCTGCTGCGTGCGAGCGCCGTCGGCATCGTTTCAGCGATCTCGAGCACTCACCCGGCGCTCGGCGGCAACGAGGCGGCCTGAACCCCTGAAGTTCCCAAGGAAATCAAGCGCTTAGCCTAAGAACTGTTCCGCAATTCGCTTCCCAAAGAGGTCCGCAAGCCAACTGGCATGTGGGCCTTTCTTATTTGACCGGCTTTTGCAACGCGTCCGCGAACTTCAAGACGTTCTTCGATATGGTCTCCATGATCTGCCGGTCTTCAATAAGACTGCCGAGTTGCTGATGAAGCTGCAACAGCGCTGGGGTAGGCATCACGATGGTTTGAACCGGCTTCGGCACCTCACCAGATCGAGCCTCAGCCCCGAAAATGAGCTTGGAGACAAACGGTCCGACGGCAATTTGCGCGATCTGATCCACATACACGGTCGAAGGAGACTGCAGGACCGGTTCCGTCAGGGTGGGTTTCGGTGGCGTTGGTATGTTCATCTTCAGGGTCCTACTGGACTGGTTCGTCAACAAATGGCTGCGTAAAGAGCCGGGTGACTGAGATCCTCCGCGCTGTCAAGTGCGAGCGCGCTGAAGTTCTGCGAGAGCCTCGAGAGATTCGGGACGTGCGTCCTTCATGCTCATGAAAGGGTGCGCCCTCTATGCCAAGTTGCGGAACAACTTCAGGAATCGCGGAACAGCGCTATAAAAGCAATAGCGACGGTTCCACCAACAGAGCGGCTTGGTGGTAGGACGTACAAGATTCGAACTTGTGACCAACGGATTAAAAGTCCGCTGCTCTACCAACTGAGCTAACGTCCCACTCTTTGTTTTTCTTGGTGCCGGCGTCGAGGCCGGCAAAGCCCACAATTATAGCGTGGCGCTGCGCGCGATCCGGTCCAGAACCCAGCCCGCCGCACATTGCCCGAAAGTGGCCGTCACGCTCACCACCGAACCGTAGCCGTGGCAGTTGAGGGAGCCATCTCCCTCCTCGATCGCACAGGAAGCGTCGGGCGGCGCCACGCTTTCGCGGCTGAAGACGCAACTCACACCGATCTTGCGGCCCTCGCGCGGCGCGCCGTGCTCCTTGCGCAGGCGCTGGCGCAGTTGCGCAAGCAGCGGATCGTGGGTGACCAGCGCGAGGTCGTCGATGTCGACCTTGTGGGCCAGGCGCTTGCCGCCGGCCGCACCCACGGTGATGAAGCCGGTGCCGGTCTCGCGGGCCCAGGCCGCCATGGCCAGCTTGGCACGCACCTGGTCGCAGGCATCGACGACGGCGGCCACGGGTCCGTTCGCCGCCTGCGCGCTCGCCAGCAGCTCCTGCCAGTTGCCGGGTTCGACGAACTCGTCGATCGCCAGCACCTCGCAGGCGGGATGAATGTGCGCGATGCGCTCGCGCATGGCTTCGACCTTGGCCTGGCCCACGGTGGTGTCGAGCGCATGGATCTGCCGGTTGATGTTCGATTCGGCGATGTGGTCGAGGTCGATCAGCGTGAGCCGTCCGACGCCGCTGCGCGCCAGTGCCTCGACCGCCCAGGAGCCGACGCCGCCGATGCCGGCGACCAGCACATGGGCATCGCGAATGCGGCCCGCACCCGGCACGCCATAGAGCCGCTCGAGCCCGCCGAAGCGGCGGGCCAGATCGGCGTCGTCCAGGGTGACGACGGGAGACATTGCGTTCAAGCCGCTACCCCGGTTTACCGGAGCCGCGAGAGGCGCTCACGCCCGGCCTGCGCGGCTTCGGACTGCGGATAAGCCTTGGTCAGGTCTTCGAGCGTGCGGCGTGCCGCGCGCGTGTCCTTCAGCTCGATCTGGCAGTTCGCGATCGACAGCACCGCCTCGGGCGCCTTCGCGTGATCGGGCGCCAGCGAGAGCATCGACCTGAAATTGGCGATGGCCTCGTTGTAGTTGCGCGTGGCGTACTGCGCGTTGCCGAGCCAGAACAGCGCCGAGGCGTTGTAGCCGCTCTGCGGGTAGCGCTTCACGAATTCGGCAAAGGCCGTCTGCGCTTGCGCGAACTGGCCGCCGCGGAAGATGCCCAGCGCCGCATCGAAGTCGGCCTTCTCTTTCGGGTCGGCCGTGAACTCGCGGCCGTCGACCGCGACCTTCGACGGCTCGTTCTTCTTGAGCCGGTCGTCGATCTCGGCCTGGCGCTGCTGCAGCTCCGTGATCGTGCGCGTGAGCTGCTCGTTCTGGCCCGTCATGCGCTGGAGATCGCCGCGCATCTGCTCGATCTGCGTCTGCAGGTCGAGCAGGCTGCGCCGCAACTGCGCGTTCTCGTCGTTCTGGCGCTGCTCGGCCTGCTGGCGCATGGCCTCGACGCGCTGGCGCAAGTCGAGGATCGCGCGGCGCGCCTCGTCGTCCTCGAAAAGCGCGGCCTGTGCACCCAGCGAGGCACACAACAAGGCGGCAGCGAGTGCCGCGCTACGCAAGGAAACTCGTCGCATCATCAACGGTAGGTGATCTCGGCGCGGCGGTTCTGCGCCCAGGCGTCTTCAGTGCTGCCCGGCGCCGCCGGCTTTTCCTTGCCGAAGCTCACGGCCTCGATCTGGCTGTCCGGCACGCCCAGGAGGCCGAGCGAACGGCGCACGGCTTCGGAGCGCTTCTGGCCCAGCGCCAGGTTGTATTCGCGGCCGCCGCGCTCGTCGGTGTGGCCTTCAATCGAGATGCGACGCTGCGGGTTGGCCTTCAGGAAGCGGGCATGGCCATCGATCAGCGACTGGAACTCGGGCTTGATCGTGTAGCTGTCGAAGTCGAAATAAACGATCCGTGCCACGCCGACCGGGCCCTGTGCGGTCTGCGCGCGCGGGTCGATGCTGACCGGCGCGACGCCGCTGGCCGTTCCGCCGGCCCCCCCGGCGGTGCCTGAGCGGTCCACCACCGGCGTGTCGCTCACCTTGGTCCCGGACGAGCAACCGGCGATCAGCGCCACGATGGCCAGCGAATAAATCGTACGTTTCAACATTTCGAACTCCTCAAGTTAATCATTGCTTTTGAAACGGACCCCAGTCCGGTTCCCGGATGTCTCCCGCCTGTCCTGCCAGTCGAGCCTTTATTTTTCCGTCGAGTGTTGTTGTCATCAGCGCTTCGCGGCCTTGCAGCCGGGTGGCATAGACGATCAGCTTGCTGTTCGGGGCGAAACTGGGATTCTCGTCGGCCGTGGTGTCGGTGAGCGCCGTCACGTTGCCCGTCGCCAGTTCCATCACATGGAGTTTGAAGGCACCGCCCACCCGCGAGATGTAGGCCAACCACCGGCCATCGCCGCTGACCGACGGAGAAATGTTGTAGGTGCCGCTGAAGGTCACGCGTGTCGGGTTGCCGCCGTTGGCGCCCATCTTGTAGATCTGGGGTGCGCCGCCGCGATCGCTCACGAAGTAGATGGTGCCGCCGTCGGCGGAGTACACCGGCTCGGTGTCGATGCTGTTGCTCTGCGTGAGCCGGCGCGGTTCGCCGCCGTTCGACGAGATGGTGTAGAGCTGCGAACCGCCGTCGCGGCTCAGCGTGACGGCCAGCGTGCTGCCGTCGGGCGACCAGGCCGGCGCACTGTTGGAGCCCTTGAAGTTGGCCACCAGCCGCCGCTGGCCGTTGGCGACGCTGTGCACGTACACCACCGGCTTGCGCGATTCGAAGGACACGTAGGCGAGCTGCGCGCCGTTGGACGACCAGACCGGCGAGATGATCGGCTCGGGGCTGGCGAGCGCGGCCTGCGCGTTCTCGCCGTCGGCATCGGCGACCCACAGGTTGTAGCGGGTGCCGCCCTTGGTCACGTAGGCGATGCGGGTCGAGAAGATGCCTTTCTCGCCTGTAAGCTTTTCGTAGACATAGTCCGCGATGCGGTGCGAGGCCAGGCGCAGATCGCCTTGCGGCACGGTGTAGCTCTGGCCGCCGAGGTCTTGTCCGCGCACCACGTCCCAGAGGCGGAAGCGCACGTCGTAACGGCCGTCTGCGAGCCGCGTCACGCTGCCCACGACCAGCGAATCGGCCGTGCGTTGCCGCCACAGGCTCAGGTCGGGACGCGAGGTCTCGTCGAGCGACTGGCCCGAGGCGTCGACGCCGCGGAACTGACCGCTGCGTTCGAGGTCGGCCTGGACGATGGCCGCGGGCTTCTGCGGCGATGCGTCTTCACCCTTGAAAGGCGCAAGCGCGATCGGCAGCTGCGTCAAACCGACGCCCGACACCTCGACCCTGAACTGGGCGAGCACGGGAAGTACGGGGGAGGCAGCCAATGCCGCGATCAGTGTGCGGCGGACGGAGAACGATGAAGAAGGGGTTGGGGAGAATTCTTGCAACGGCTTTTTCATGCAGTTCGGAGAGGTTTCCGGGATTTAAGTTTCATGCCCGGACGAAACGAGGCCACATGGTACACAAGGCGATGCACGCAAGGTCACAAAACGTGTATGTGCAGGCGTGGTCCTACAGCGGGGGCCGATCGTACGCAACCGTAGAATGCGCCGCCATGCAGCCTTCCCCCGACGCCGAGTCCGCGCGCCCTCCTCTCACGCGCCGGCTTGCGCGACTCATGACCTGGTTCGGAGGCTCGCGCCGCTGGTGGGCGCTCGGGCTCGCCACGGCCCTCGTCGCCGCCTTGACCGAGCCCCTGATGCCCGCGCTGCTCAAGCCGCTGCTCGACCGCGGCTTCACGCGCGGACAACTTGCGCTCTGGATGGTACCGGCGGCCATCATCCTGCTCTTCGCGGTGCGCGGCCTCGCGCAGTTCGTCTCGCAGTACGCGCTGGCACGCATCGCCAACGAAGGCATGCAGCGGCTGCGACGCGTGATGTTCGAAAGGTTGCTTGCGGCCGAGCTCGCCCTCTTCTCGCGCCAGTCGGCGAGCGCGCTGTCGAACACCGTGGTCTACGAGGTCCAGACCGGCGCCATGCTGCTGGTGCAGGCGCTCCTGGGCCTGTCGCGCGACGGCTTCACGCTCATTGCGCTCCTGGCCTACCTGATCTACCTGAACTGGAAGCTGACCTTGATCGTCGGCGTGCTGGCGCCCGGCGTGGCCTGGATCATGAAGGTGTTCTCGAAGCGCCTCTATCGCCTCACGCAACTCGGCCAGCAGGCCACCGACGAGCTGGCCTACGTGGTGGAGGAGAACGTGCTCGCGCACCGCATGGTGCGCTTGCACAACGCGGAGGCCAGCCAGACCGAGCGCTTCGACCGCCTCAGCCACAGCCTGAATCGCCTGGCCGTGAAGTCCACCATCGCCTCGGCCGCAATGACGCCGCTGACCCAGATCGTGGCTGCCGTCGCGCTGTCGGTGGTCGTGATGATCGCCCTCTGGCAAAGCGGCGAGCAGGGCCTGACGGTCGGCGGCTTCGTCGCCTACATCACGGCGATGCTGATGTTGATCGCGCCGATCCGCCGCCTCGCCGACATCGCCGGCCCGATCACGCGCGGGCTCGCGGCGCTCGAGCGCGGCCTGGCCTTGATCGACAGCGTCGCATCCGAGTCACAGGGCCGCTTCGAGACGCCGCGGGCCGAAGGCCGCATCGAGCTGCGCGCGGTGCGGGTCAACTACCGCGGAGAGGACGAGGCCCGGGCGCTCGACGGCGTGAGCCTTTCGATCGCGCCCGGCGAGGTGGTGGCCTTTGTCGGCCCCTCGGGATCGGGCAAGACCACGCTGGTCAACCTGCTGCCGCGCTTCGTGCTGCCGAGTGCCGGCCAGGTGCTGCTGGACGGCCACGACGTTGCCGAGTGGAAGCTGAAAAGCCTGCGCGCGCAGTTCGCGATGGTCAGCCAGGACGTGATCATGCTCAACGACACGCTGGCGGCCAACGTGGCGCTCGGCGCCGCGGTCGACCGCGAACGCGTGCTCGCCTGCGTGGCGGCCGCGAACCTGGCCGTGCACGTCCAGAGCCTGCCGCAGGGCATCGACACCGTGCTCGGCCACAACGCGACGCAGCTCTCGGGCGGACAGCGGCAGCGGCTCGCGATCGCACGCGCACTCTACAAGGACGCACCGGTGCTGCTGCTCGACGAGGCCACCTCGGCCCTCGACACCGAATCCGAGCGGCTGGTGCAGGAGGCGCTGCAGCGGCTGATGCAGAACCGCACCACCCTGATCGTCGCGCACCGGCTCTCGACCATCCAGCATGCCGACCGCATCATCGTGATGGAGCATGGCCGCATCGCCGAGCAAGGCAGCCATGCGCAGCTGATGGCGCTGGAAGGACTCTATGCGCGGCTGCAGACGCATGCAGTACGCAGCGCAACTGCCGGCCAAGACCCGACGCTCTAGCGCGGCCGGCTAGAGCAGCACGATGTCGTACTGCCCCTGCCCCATCGCCGGCTCCGCCTGCAGCGAGATCGGCTTGCCGATGAAATCGCTGAGGCCCGCCAGGTGCTGGCTCTCCTCGTCGAGAAAAAGCTCGATCACCTGCGGCGACGACACGATGCGGAACTCGCGCGGCGTGAACTGGCGCGCTTCGCGCAGGATCTCGCGCAGCACGTCGTAGGCCACGCTGCGCGCGGTCTTCACGATGCCCTGCCCGTTGCAGGCCAGGCAGGGTTCGCAGAGCATGTGGGCCAACGATTCGCGCGTGCGCTTGCGCGTCATCTCGACCAGGCCCAACTGCGAGAAGCCGCCGGCCGTGGTCTTGACGCGGTCGCGCGCGAGCTGCTTGCGAAACTCGGCCAGCACCTGCTCACGATGGTCGTCGCGCGCCATGTCGATGAAGTCGACGATGATGATCCCACCCAAGTTGCGCAGCCGCAGCTGCCGCGCGATGGCCTGCGCGGCCTCGAGGTTGGTCTTGAAGATGGTGTCGTCGAAGTTGCGCGCGCCGACGAAGCCGCCGGTGTTCACGTCGACGGTGGTGAGCGCCTCGGTCTGGTCCACCACGAGGTAGCCGCCGGACTTCAGGTCGACGCGGCGGCCCAATGCCTTGGCAATTTCCTCGTCGATCGAATAGAGGTCGAAGATCGGCCGCTCGCCCTTGTAGAGCTGCAGCTTGCCGGCCGCCTGCGGCATGAATTCGAGCCCGAACTTGAGGAGCAGGTCGAACTGCTCGCGCGAGTCGATGCGAATAGTCTGCGTGTCCTCGCTGGTCATGTCGCGCAGCACGCGCTGCAGCAGGCTCAGGTCCTGGTGCAGCAGCGACATGGGCGGCATGCGCGACGAGAGCTCACGGATGCGCGACCAGGTCTTGCGCAGGTAGGCGATGTCTTCGGCCAGCTCGGCATCGCTCGAATCCTCGCCGTTGGTGCGCAGGATGAAGCCGCCGGTGTTCGCGGGCACCGCGCCGCCGCTGTCGGCCGCAGCGGCGGCCTCGATCAGCACCTGCATGCGCGTGCGCAAGGCATCGCGCAGATCCGGCGGAATCTTCTGCGAGACGCCGACATGGTTGTCCTGCGGCAGGAAGACGAGCAGCCGGCCGGCGATGCTGATCTGGGTCGACAGCCGCGCGCCCTTGGTGCCGATCGGATCCTTGATCACCTGCACCAGCAGCGACTGCCCTTCGAACACCTGCTTCTCGATCGGCACCACGGCGCCGCCGTTGCGGCCGTCGCGCTCCGGCTGCGGCGCGCTCGGCCGCGAACCGGGCGTGAAAGGCGCCACGATGTCGGCCACATGCAGGAAGGCCGTGCGGTCGAGCCCGATGTCGATGAAGGCCGACTGCATGCCCGGCAGCACGCGCGAGACCTTGCCGAGGTAGATGTTGCCGACCAGCCCGCGTTCGAGCGTGCGCTCCACGTGCAGCTCCTGGACGGCGCCATGTTCGACCAGGGCGACACGGGTCTCCTGGGGGGACCAGTTGATCAGGATGTCTTGCATGTTTTTAGAGCCTAAAGCCGGCCCGGCGCAGCAGCTGTGCCGTCTCGAACATCGGGAGGCCCATGATGCCCGAATGCGAGCCGCTGATGTGTTCGACGAAAGCCGCGGCCCGCCCCTGGATCGCATAGGCGCCGGCCTTGCCCATCGGTTCACCGGTGGCGACGTAGTCGGCGATCCGCGACTTGGCGACGGCGGCAAAGCGCACGCGCGACACGCTGAGCGCCGCATGCCGGCGCCTGCCGTGCTGCAGCGCGATCGCCGTCAGCACGCGGTGGGTGCGCCCGGACAGCAGCGCGAGCATGCGCTCGGCATCCCGCGCGCCCTCCGGCTTGGCCAGGATGGCGCGGCCCAGGGCCACGGTGGTGTCGGCGCAAAGCACGGGCGCCGGCGGCAGGTCCAGCCGCTTGTGCCGCGCCACGGCCGCATCGAGCTTGAGCGCGGTGACCCGCTGCACATAGGCCGTCGGCGATTCGCCCGGCAGCTCGTGCTCCAGCGCCTCGGTGTCTTCATCCGGCCCGGCCAGCAGCAGTTCGTGGTGTACGCCGAGCAGTCCCAGCAGTTGCGCGCGCCGCGGACTTTGCGACGCAAGATAGATGAAAGACGGGTTCATTCGCGGTGATAAGGATGTCCTGCATTGACCGACCAGGCACGGTAGAGCTGCTCGACCAGCAGCACGCGCGCCATCGCATGCGGCAAGGTCAGATCCGACAGGCGGATGCGTTCGTGCGCGGCGGCCTTGAAGGCGGGATCCAGCCCGTCGGGGCCGCCGATCACCAGCGCGACGTCATCACCCTCGCCTTGCCAGGCCTGCAACCGGGCAGCGAGCGCCTTGGTGGTGAGCGCGGTGCCGCGCTCGTCCAGCACCACGATGCGCATGCCCTTGGCGATCGCGGCCTCGATGCGCTCGCGCTCGGCCGCATAGAGCGTTTCAAGCGTCTTGGAGCCGCGCGGCTCGGTCTTGACCGCACGCAGTTCGAGCTTGAGTTCGGGCGGAAAACGCTTGGCGTAGTCGTCCCAGGCGGTCTGTGCCCAGTCGGGCATGCGCTGCCCGACTGCGACCACCAGCAGCTTCATGACCGGGACGAAGCGGTCTTGCGCGGCGCCTTCTTCGCCACCGGTGCGGCCTTCTTCGAGGCTGCGGCCTTTTTCGCGGGCGCCTTGTTCACGACCATGGTCTTGACCGGCGTCTTCCGGGCGGCCGTCTTCTTGGCCGCGGGCTTCTTCGGCTTGGCGGCCTGTTCGGCCGCGCGGATCGCGGTCTTGGCTGCGCTGGAACGGCGCAGCGAGGTGCTGTTCTTGGCCGCGGGCGCCTTTTCCTCGCTCGCTCTGGCGGGGGCTGCGGGCTTCGAAGCGCCCAGCTTGGTGCGCACCGGCTTGTCGCCCCAGATCTCTTCGAGGTGGTAGTACTGCCGGATCGCCGGCTGCATGATGTGCGCGACCGCCGCGCCGCAATCCACGATGATCCATTCGCCGTTGTCCTCGCCCTCCACGCGCGGCTTGCCGAAGCCGGCGTCCTTCACCGCATCGCGCACGCTGGCGGCGAGCGCCTTGGTCTGGCGGTTGGAGGTGCCCGAGGCGACGATCACGCGCTCGAAAAGCGGAGAGAGATGCTCGGTGTCGAATACCTGGATGTCCTGCGCCTTGACGTCCTCGAGGCCGTCGATGATGGCTCTCTGGAGTTTTTGGGTGTCTTTCTTGGCGGCGGCTTCAGTGTTCATCAGGCGGATCGATAGAGATGGTGTTGGTCAATATAGCGTGCAACCGCCGGCGGAACCAGACGAGAAAAGTCGACGCGCGTCGCAGCGCGGGTCCGGATGTCGGTCGCGCTGATGTCCATCGGCGCGAGTTCGAGGGTTTCGACGCGCGCACCGGACGGGAGGGGAGGCAGGATTCTAGGGCCAACAGGATCGGCAGAGCCCGTGGCGCCTGCGCGATACGCTACGGAAACGATAGCAAGAGCCAGAATCTCCTGCCAACCGTGCCATCGCGGCAACGAAGCGGCTTGGTCGGCACCCATGATCAGCACCAGCTGGGCGGCGGGCTGCTCCTGCTGCAGTTCGCGCAGGGTGTCGAGGGTGTAGGTGGGCCCCGCGCGCAGCGTTTCGCGCGCATCGACCACCGTGCGCTCGAATCCGCCAAAGGCCAGCCGCGCCATCGCGAGCCGATGCTCGGCCGCGCTCAGCGCCCGCTGCTTGTGCCAGGCGTCGCCGGTCGGGAAGATGCGCAGCTCGGCCAGGTTCAGCTGCGCCAGCGCGGCCTCGACCAATGCGACATGCGCGTTGTGCGGCGGATCGAAGGCGCCGCCGAAGACACCGACGCGGGGCGCGGTCAGAGCCATTCGCGTCGCACGATGAAGTCGCTGTAGAGCGCGGCCTCGGGCGTGCCGGGCTCCGGCTGCCGGCGATAGGCCCAGCTCGCCAGCGGCGGCATCGACAGCAGGATCGACTCGGTGCGCCCGCCCGACTGCAGGCCGAAGTGCGTGCCCCGGTCCCAGACCAGGTTGAACTCGACGTAGCGGCCGCGGCGATAGAGCTGGAACGCGCGTTCGCGCTCGCCGTGAGCCATGTCGCGGCGCCGCTCGACGATCGGCAGGTAGGCCGGAAGAAAGGCATCGCCGACCGCGCGCAGCATCGCAAAACTCTGCTCGAAACCGAGCTCGGCGAAATCGTCGAAGAAGATGCCGCCGATGCCGCGCTGCTCGTTGCGGTGCTTCAAGAAGAAATACTCGTCGCACCAGGTCTTGAAGCGCGGGTACTTATCCTCGCCGAAGGGCGCCAGCGCGTCGCGGCAAGTGCTGTGGAAATGCACCGCATCGTCTTCGAAACCGTAGTACGGCGTGAGGTCCATGCCGCCGCCGAACCAGCACACCGGCTCGCCGTCGGCCGGCAGCGCGGCCAGCATGCGCACGTTCATGTGCACGGTCGGCACATAGGGGTTGCGCGGATGGAACACCAGCGACACGCCCATCGCCTCGAAAGGCGCGCCGGCGAGCTCCGGCCGGTGCTGCGTAGCCGAGGGCGGCAGCTTGGGGCCGCGTACCTGCGAGAAGCCGCAGCCGGCGCGCTCGAACAGCAGGCCGTCTTCGAGGATGCAGGTCAGGCCGCTGCCCTGCAGCGGCTCGCCCGGTTCCTTCTTCCACTCGTCGCGAACGCAGGTACCGCCATCGGCCGCTTCGAGCGCGGCCACGATGCGTTGCTGCAAACCCCGCAGGTAGTCGCCGACCGCTTGTGGATCCTCGCGCATCAGCCTTGCGAACCGCGCGCGTGGACGGCGCGGTGCCCGATGTCCTTGCGGTATTGCGCGCCGTCGAAATGGATGCGCGCCGCGACCGCATAGGCGCGTTGCTGCGCCTGCTTGACGCTGTCGGCCAGCACGGTCACACAGAGCACGCGCCCGCCGCTGGACTTGAGTTCGTCGTTCTCGAGCGTGGTGCCGGCATGGAACACCACTGCATCCGGCGCTTCGGGCGGAATGCCCGTGATGCGGTCGCCCTTGCGCGGCGAAAGCGGATAGCCGTGGGCCGCCATCACCACGCCGAGCGCGACACGGCGGTCCCAGTCGAGCTCGATCTGGTCAAGCGTGCCGTCGGTGGCGTGCCAGAACACCTCGAACAGGTCGGACTTGAGCCGCATCATGATCGGCTGGGTCTCGGGGTCGCCCATGCGGCAGTTGAATTCGAGCGTCTTCGGATGGCCCGCGGCATCGATCATGAGACCCGCGTAGAGGAAACCGGTGAAGGGGATGGCGTCTTTTTCCATGCCGCGGATGGTCGGCAGGATGATCTCGCGCATGGCGCGCGCATGCACCTCGGCCGTGACCACCGGCGCCGGCGAATAGGCGCCCATGCCGCCGGTGTTGGGGCCCTGGTCGTCGTCCTGCAGGCGCTTGTGGTCCTGGCTGGTGGCCAGCGCGGTCACGTTGCGGCCGTCGCACAGCACGATGAAGCTGGCCTCCTCGCCTTGCAGGAACTCCTCGATGACGACGCGCGCACCACCCTCGTTGTGCGAAATGCCGAGCTTGTTGTCGACCAGCATGAAGTCGATGGCCTCGTGCGCTTCCTCGAGCGTCATCGCCACCACCACGCCCTTGCCGGCGGCCAGGCCGTCGGCCTTGACCACGATCGGCGCGCCCTTGGCATCCACGTAGGCGTGGGCCTCAGCGGCATCGGTGAAGGCCTCGTACTCGGCCGTCGGGATCTTGTGGCGCTTCATGAAGGCCTTGGAAAAAGCCTTGGAGCTCTCCAGCTGCGCCGCCGCCTTGGTGGGCCCGAAGATGCGCAGGCCGTGCGCGCGGAATTCGTCGACCACGCCGGCCGCCAGCGGCGCTTCGGGGCCGACCACGGTCAATGCGATTTTTTTCTTCAGCGCCCAGGCCCGCAATGCGGCGGGCTCAGAAATATCGATGCACTCGTAGCGCGAATCCGCGCGCGTACCGCCGTTGCCCGGCGCCACATAGACCCGGCTGACCCGAGCGGCCTGCGCCAGCCGCCACGCCAGCGCGTGCTCGCGGCCCCCTCCCCCAATCACCAGTACCTTCATTCGCAGGCTTTCATTGGCGCTTTCCTCATTCGGAGAGCGCTGCGTTGTGATAGACATCCTGCACGTCGTCCAGGTCCTCGAGCACGTCGAGCAGCTTCTGCATCTTCGCGGCGTCCTCGCCCGTGAGCTCGATGGTGTTCTCGGCCCGCATCGTGACTTCGGCCACCTCCGGCTTGAGGCCTGCCGCCTCGAGCGCGTTCTTGACCGTCTCGAAGTCGCCGACTGCGGTCAGCACCTCGATGGCGCCGTCGTCGTCGGTCACCACGTCCTCCGCGCCCGCTTCGAGCGCCACTTCCATCACCTTGTCCTCGCTGGTGCCGGGCGCAAAGACGAACTGGCCGCAGTGCTTGAACTGGAAGGCGACCGAGCCTTCGGTGCCCATGTTGCCGCCGTGCTTGGAGAAGGCATGGCGCACCTCGGCGACGGTGCGCACGCGGTTGTCGGTCATGGTGTCGACGATGATCGCGGCGCCGCCGATGCCGTAGCCCTCGTAGCGGATTTCCTCGTAGTTGACGCCTTCGAGGTTGCCGGTGGCCTTGTCGATGTTGCGCTTGACGGTGTCGGCCGGCAGGTTGACCGCCTTGGCCTTCTCGACCGCCAGCCTGAGCCGCGGATTGCCGCTCAGATCGCCGCCGCCGGCGCGTGCCGCGACCATGATTTCACGGATCGCACGGGTCCAGAGCTTGCCGCGCTTCTCGTCCTGCCGGCCCTTCCTGTGCTGAATGTTCGCCCATTTGCTGTGTCCGGCCATGGCTTTCTATCTCGCTATCTCGTGTTTTCAAAGCAGGTAGCGAGTTTACTGTCCGGCGCGCGCAACGCCCCGTGTCCTACAGCGAGACCATAGATGCTTTTTGGGATAATCCGCCGCTGATGCGCCACGTCCGATCGGGCATCTTCTTGGAATCCATCCCAGTCAAAGCGCATGAACATCCCTACAACAACAGCCGAACCCGCCGCGCTTTCGCCGCAGACTTGCGACGTGCTCGTGATCGGCGGCGGCCCGGCTGGCTCCACGGCCGCCGCCCTGCTGGCGCGGCAGGGCCGCAAGGTCGTGCTGCTCGAGAAGGCGCGCCATCCGCGCTTCCACATCGGCGAATCGCTCCTGCCGGCCAACGTGGCACTGTTCGACAAGCTGGGCCTGCGCGACGAGCTCGAGCGCATCGGCATGCCCAAGTGGGGCGTCGAATTCGTTTCGCCCGATCACGATCACGCGCAAATGGTCGAATTCGCCGAGGCCTGGGACAAGTCGATGCCCTATGCCTGGCAGGTGCGGCGCTCCGAGATGGACGAGATCCTGTTCCGCAACGCCACCACCCAGGGCGCGCAGGCCATCGAAGGCTGCCGGGTGCGCGACGTACGCTTCGACGACGACGGCGCCACCGTCCAGGCCACGCTGGACGACGGCGCCTCCTGCAACTGGCGCGCACGTTTCGTCATCGACGCCTCCGGCCGCGACACCTTCCTGTCGAACAAGTTCAAGGCCAAGCAGAAGAACCCAAAGCACAACAGCTCGGCCCTCTTCGGCCACTTCACGAATGCCGAGCGCCTGCCGGGCAAGCTCGAGGGCAACATCACGATCTTCTGGTTTGCGCACGGCTGGTTCTGGTACATCCCGCTGGCCGACGGCACGACCAGCGTCGGCGCCGTGTGCTGGCCGCACTATCTGAAGTCGCGCAGCAAGCCGCTCAAGGATTTCTTCGCCGACACCATTGCGAGCTGCCCGCAGCTGGCCGCGCGCCTCAAGAACGCCACGCTGGTCGGCGACGCGGTCTACGCCACCGGTAACTATTCGTACACCAGCACCCATTGCAGCGGCGAGCGCTACCTGATGCTGGGCGATGCCTTCACCTTCGTCGACCCGGTGTTCTCCTCGGGCGTCTACCTCGCGATGCACAGCGCCTTCGAAGGCGCGGAGGTGGTGGCCACCGCACTCGACCGACCCGCGCAGGCCGCCCCGGCGCGGCAGCGCTTCGAGCGCTACATGCGCAAGGGTCCGCGCGAGTTCTCGTGGTTCATCTTCCGCGTCACGAACCCGACCATTCGCGAGTTCTTCATGTACCCGCAAAACCCGTTCCGCGTAAAGGAAGCACTCATGTCGCTGCTGGCCGGCGATATCTACGGCAAGACGCCGATCTGGCGCTCGCTGCGAGTGCTCAAGGCAATCTACTACCTGGTGTCGGCCGGGCATCCGCGCCGCACCTGGGAGGCCTGGCGCAGGCGACGCAGCAACATCCGCGACCTCGGGCCGCTTGCCGGCGAAAACATCGTCGAGGCCCAGTGAGCGCGCGCGATTTCAACGGGGTGCCGCCCCTGCGCGTCCAGCGCTTGTCCTTGTCGCAAAGCCTGGCCCTGCTGTCTGCCGGCAACCCGCCCTTCGGCGCGCTGGGCTACGGCACACCGGACGACCTAACCTGGATGCCCACGGTCAATGCGCGCGTTCTTTCGGGAGCGGGCGCCATGGCCGACGTGTGGCATGCCAGCGAACGCATCGAATCCGGCACCACCGGCGTGGTGCGCTGGCGCTGCGACGGCCACTGGATGCTGGGCGCCATCGATCTCGACGAGGCCACTGAAAAGGTGGGCCTGGCCGCCCTCGCCCAGCGGGCCTATCGCGACCTGTTCGAGTCGCTCGAGCAGACGGGCTGCGCCCACCTGCTGCGCGTGTGGAACTACCTGCCGCAGATCAATGGCGACGGCGGCGGCCTCGAGCGCTACCGGCAGTTCAACCTGGGCCGCCAGCAGGCCTTCTTCGACGCCGGCCAAGCCGCTTTCGAAGGAGCGCCGGCCGCCTGCGCGCTCGGCATCCACCAGGGCGCGCTGTGCATCCGCTTCCTGGCGGGACGCATCGCGCCGCTGCCGGTCGAGAACCCGCGGCAGGTCTCGGCCTACCGCTATCCGCCGACCTACGGCCCGCGCTCGCCGACCTTCTCGCGCGCGGCGCTGGCCGAGATCGGTGGCGGCGACGTGGCGCTCTTCATCTCGGGCACGGCGAGCATCGTCGGCCATGAAACCGTGCACCTGGGCGACGTGGTGGCGCAGACCCAGGAAACGTTGCGCAATCTCGGCGCGGTGATCGCGGCGGCCAACGAGCGCGCGACCACGCGCTTCGATCTCGCGGCCCTCGATTGCGTGGTGTACGTGCGCCATGTCGCCGATGCGCCGATCGTGCGCCGGGTGCTCGAAGAAACGCTGGGTGCAGAGGCTCACACCGTGAGCCATGCGGTCTACCTGGAGGCGGACATCTGCCGCCAGGACTTGCTGGTGGAGATCGAGGCCCATGCGGTTGCCAACGGCTCATTGCACGCCTGAAAGCGCGAGCACGCCATCATGAACCGGCTGCTGCGCTGGATCCTCTTCATTCCGCTCGCCTTGCTACTCTACGCCCTGCTCCTGCTGCTGGGCAGCATCTCGCTGGCCTGGAACCTGGTCGCGATGCTGCTCTACCCGGTGCTGCCGGCGCGCGTGGGCCGCTCGCTCGGCCGCAGCGTCATCGCCTTCGCCTACCGCTCGTTCTGGGCCACGGCCTCGGCCATCGGCATGATGCGCATCGACGCGAGCTGCCTCGACGCCTTGCGCGACGAACGCGGCGTGATCTTCGTCGCCAACCATCCGACCATGCTCGACGCCCTGCTGCTGGTGGCGCGCCTGCCGCGCAGCGCCTGCATCATGAAGGCCGACCTGATGCGCAACATCTTCCTCGGGGCAGGCGCGCGCCTGGCGCGCTACATCCGCAACGACTCGGCGCGCACCATGGTGCGGCTCGCGGTCGAAGATCTCAAGAACGGCGGCCAGTTGGTGATCTTCCCCGAGGGCACGCGCACCGTGATACCGCCGCTCAATGCCTTTCGCCCCGGCGTCACGCTGATCGCCAAGCTCGCACAGGCGCCGATCCAAACCGTCTTCATCGACACCGATTCGCCCTACCTCGGCAAAGGCTGGCCGCTGTGGCGCGTGCCGCCGCTGCCGATCGTCTTCAGGCTCCGGCTCGGGCAACGCTTTGCGCCGCAGCAGGACAGTGACGCGCTGCTGCACGAGATCGAACAATACTTTCGCCACCCCATGGAACAGCGCGCCTCCGACGCGCAGCCCGCATGCCAGACGTCTCGCGCACCCACCTTGTCCTGATTCCCAGCTACAACACGGGCGAGCGCCTGTTCTCGACGGTCAGCGCGGCCCGCGCGCAATGGAGCCCGGTCTGGGTGGTGGTCGACGGCAGCACCGACGGTACCGGCGAACGCCTGCAGCAGATGGCCGCCTCCGACCCCGGCTTGCGCGTGTGGGTGCTGCCGCAGAACCAGGGCAAGGGCGCGGCCGTGCTGCATGGCTTGCGCGCGGCCCAGGAGGCCGGCTACACGCATGCGCTCACCATGGACTCCGACGGGCAGCACCCGGCCGACCTGATCCCGGCCTTCATGCAAGCCTCACAGGCCCGGCCCGAGACCATGGTGCTGGGCCGCCCGGTCTTCGATGCCTCGGCGCCGCTGCTGCGCGTGCGCGGCCGGCGCGTCTCGAACGGCTGGACCCAGCTCGAAACCCTGTTCGCCGGCATCGGCGATTCGCTCTACGGCTTTCGCGTCTATCCGGTGCCGGAGCTGATCGCAGTGATGGCGCGCCAGCCCTGGATGCGCCGCTTCGACTTCGACACCGAGGCCGTGGTGCGCCTCGCGTGGCGCGGCGTCAAGCCGGTCAACATCGATGCACCGGTCAAGTACCTCACGGCCGAGGAAGGCGGCGTCTCGCACTTCAACTACGTGCGAGACAACCTGCTGCTGAGCTGGATGCACACGCGGCTGATGCTGGAGTTCGTGCTGCGCTTGCCCGCTCTCCTGCTGCGCCGGCTGCGGCGAGCGCCGCCGTTTCAGCGTTGATCAGATCATCCCGCCATTGATCGAGATGATCTGCCCCGTGATGTAGGCCGCCTCATCGCTGGCCAGAAACCCCGCCAGCGCAGCCACCTCTTCCGGCCTGCCCGCCCGCTTCACCGGCACCAGCTGATCGATCATCGCCTTGTCGAACACGCCGTCGGCCATCGGCGAAGCGATGATGCCGGGCGCGATAGCGTTGACGGTCACGCCGCGCGCTGCCACTTCGAGCGACAGCGCCTTGGTCGCGCTGTTGAGCGCGCCCTTGGCGGCCGCGTAGTTGACCTGGCCGCGGTTGCCCGTCAGCGAGGCCACCGACGAGATGTTGAGGATGCGGCCCCAGCGCGTGCGCAGCATCGGCAGCAGCAAGGGCTGCGTGACGCGGAAGAAGCCGTTGAGCGAGACGTCGATCACCTTGTGCCACTGCGCGGCGCTCATGCCCGGCAGCACCGCATCGTCGTGCACGCCGGCGTTGTTGACGATCACCTGCACCGGCCCGCCGGCCAGCATGCGTTCGCACGCGGCGCGCGAGGCCTCGTCGCTCTGCAGGTCGAACACATGGCATTCGGCCTGGCCGCCCGCGGCGATGATAGTGGCCGCGAGCTGCTCGACCGCCTCGGGCCGCGAGTTGGCATGCAGCAGCACGGTGGCGCCGTCGCGCGCCAGGCGCTCGGCGATGGCCGCACCGAGAGCGCCGCTGGCGCCGGTGATCAGTGCGCGTCTACCGGTAAGGCTCATGAGGATGCTCCCGTTGCAAGCGGCGTATTGAGCACAACCACCGCGCGGCCTTCTGCCAGCGGCCTGCCCTGCGCGGCCCTCACCGCGAATTCGTAGAGGATCTGGCTGGCGTCGCCCGAGGCGCGCTGCGCATGCACGTGCAGTTCGCCTTCGACCTCGTCGAGGCGCTGCGCGGCAAAGCGCACATTGCGCGCGCTGGCCAAAAAGCCGGCCGAGGGCTCGCTGCCCTCCTCCGCAATCAGCCCGCCATGCAAGGCCATGGCCTGCGCCGCATATTCGATCGCATTCGGCGACAACAGCCCGCTGGCCGTGCGCAAGGGGTTGTCCTCGCGCCGATGCGTCGTGGTGGTGCAGTGGATGGCCTGCGCGTCCCAGGACACCAGGCGCTCCAGCAGGCACATGCTGCCGCTGTGCGGAATGCGCCTCGCGATGCCGGCCTGGTCGAGCTGCTGCGGTGCGGTGGTCACGCAGCCTCCCTGCGGTCGGCCACCAGCAGCACGTTGGCGAAGGGCGTGCCTTCGCTCATCGGCATGCTCTGCACCGAGAAGCCCAGGCGCTGCAGCAGCGCCGTCCAGTCCGCCAGCGGCCGGCCCCAGGTCGGCGAGACGCGATGGCCGCGGATGCGCGTGACGGTGCGGTCCACCCATTGGCTGATGGCGAAACCGCGCCGGCTGGCCATGTCGCCGACGCGCAGCAGCAATCGCCCGCCCGGCTGCAGCGCGGCGTGCACGCGCCGCAGCACGCCCTCCTGCGCGGCGTGGTCGACGTAGTGCAGCACGTCGAGGATCACGACCAGGTCGCAGGCCGGCATGGCGGCCGTGCACATGTCGGCGCAGACGAAGCGCGGCGCCGGCTGCAGATGGCCGATGGAGTTTTCGGCGCGCGCCACGTCCTTGGGCATCAGCTCGATGCCGGTGTACTCCGCGGCGGCCGGTGTCGTAGGCCATGCAGGCGGCCAATGGCCCGCTCGCGACTGCATCGCGGCCATCGCCGACAGCAGGCTCGCGAACAGTCCCTGGCCGCAGCCGATGTCGACCACGCGCTGGTGGCTCTCGCCGATCAGGCCGCGTTCGACGAGGCCGCGGAACACCGGATCGCGCTCCAGCTTGCCGCGCGCGAAATGCCAGGCGAAGTTACCGGCCTTCCTGTACGGCGCAGTGGCCGCTTCATGCAGTCGGCGCCATGCGGCGTCGGTGGTGGTCGATACCTGTGAACTCATGCGGCCAATGCTTCCGGCAAGGTGACTGCGCGCAAGCCGTTCGCATGAATGCGCGCCAACAGGGGGGGCAATACCTCGAGCACGATAGGCCGTCCGGCCGCCGTGCGCGCCGCATGGCCGTCGTGGAGCAGCAGGATGTCGCCTGCCTGCAGATCGCGCGTGAGCCGCGCCAGCACGGTGGCCGCGTTGCGCTCGCGCGTGTCGAAGCCGCGGCGCGTCCAGCTCACGAGCGAAAGGCCCATGCGATGCAGCACCGGCGCAAGAAAAGGATTGCGAAGGCCCGCGGGCGCGCGAAAGCAGGTCGGCCGCTCGCCGGTCACTTCCTGCAGCACCTGTTGCGCGCGCGATATCTCGGCCGCGAAACCGCGCGGCCCGAGAAAGGAGAAGTTGTGCCGATGCCGCGCCGTGTGGTTCTGGATGCTGTGGCCGCGCGCCACGATTTCGCGCGCCAGCGCCGGGTGTTCGAGCACGCGCTCGGCGATGCAGAAGAAAGTGGCGCGCTGGCCATGAGCGTCGAGCTGGTCAAGCACCTGCGGCGTGACCTCCGGGTCAGGCCCGTCGTCGATGGTGATCGCGACTTCGCGGCGCGCGACGGCCGGCTGCGGCAGCCGCGTCACGTTCGGGCCCAGCAGGCTGCTGCGCGGCGTGAGCCCCGCGGCGGTGATCAGCACATGGTTGAGCACGATCGCGCCGATGGCCCACGGCGCCGCCCCCGGCACCAGCACACCGGCCGCGATGGCGAGCAGATGCCAGCCGACGCTGGCGCGAATGATCGGCGGCCAGGGCCAGGACTCGGGAGCAGAAAGAGTTTGGGGCATCGGGAAGGATTTTCCCATCACTGACGGGCCGCCGAAGCCCCGGCAGGCCCGCGCGCAAACGCGGCCGACAGCAGCAGCGCGAGCAGCGCGCCAGGCGCTACCACGCGGCCGATCGCTGACAGCGCGGGAATGTCCGAGATCGCGATCAGCGTGAAGGAAACCACGGTCGTGAGGTTGGCCAGCATCAGCGAAGCCAGCGTGTCTTCGTCGGCGCGGCCGGTCTCGCGCAGCTGGTCGAAGAAGAGCGCGTAGTTCGAGCCCACGGCCACCACCAGCAGCAGGCCCACGAGATGCAGGATGCCCAGCGGCACCTGCAGCACCGCCAGGCCGCCGAGCGTGAGCAGCACCGCGACCAGCAGCGGCTCGCACACGGCCAGCAGCCGGCGCCCGGAGCGCAGGTAGACGCCCAGCAGCACCACCACCGCCAGCGCACCGAGCATCACCTGCACGAAGGCCTCGTGCAGGTAGCGCCGATAGAGACCGCGCAGCTCGTCGCCGACGTTGACCACCTGCACCTCGGGCACATCCGCCAGCGCCGCCGCGAGGCGCCCTGCATCGAAGCGCTCGCCGGGGTGCAGCGAGATCAGCGCCGACCAGCCGCCGCCCGGCCGCTGGAACATCAGTGCATTGACCACGGCGCCCAGCGGCCCGTTCTCGAGATCGGCACGCCGGATCATGGGTTGCGAGCGCGCCTTCTCGACATCGGCGAGGAAAGGCGTGAGCCGGCTCGCCGGCAGCGGCAGGCCCTGGGTCGCTTCGGCCAGCCGCGTCTTCAGCGTCGCGGCATCGGGCAGGCTGGCGATGCGCGCGGCCTGCGCGGCCTCGCTGGGCAGCAGGCGCGTGACGCTCTCGAAGCCAGCCAGTTCGCCCTGGTCCACCAGCGCTTCGAGCTTCGCGGCAGCGGCCTCGGCGTTGCGCAAGGTGGCCTGCTCGTCGGCGCCGCGGACCACGACCAGCGTGCCGCCGTCGCTGGCGCCGATGTCGGCACGCAGTTCCTCGTCGAGCTGCTGCGCCGCCTTGGGCACCGGGCTCATGGCGCTGAGTTCAGCCCGCCACAGATGGCCGCCCTGCCACAGCACCAGCGCCAGTGCGGCCGCGCCCAGGCCCGCGAACAGGTAGCGCAGGCGCGGCAACGCACGGACGATGACGCCTGCGACCTGGGCCATCTGGCGCCGCATGCCCATGCCGGTCGCACCGTCGGGCGCCAGCACCGGCAGCACGTGGCGCGCGACGAGCGCTGCGGCGATCAGGCCGGCCAGCGAGAACACGCCGAGCTGTGCGAGCCCGGGGAAGCCCGAGAACACCAGCGCCGCGAAGCCGCAGACCGACGTCAGCAGGCCCAGCCGCACGGTGGGCCAATGGATGTCGCGCCAGCGTTGCCAGCCGGTGCCCGGCACTGCCGCGCCGCGCGCCTGGATCAGGTAGTAGATCGCGTAGTCGACGGTCTCGCCGATCAGCGTGCTGCCGAAGCCCATCGTGAGCCCGTGCACTTCGCCGAACCACAGGCTGACCGCCGCCGTGCCGCCCACCACGCCGGTCGCGACCGGCAGTACCGCGATCACCAGCGCGCGCGGCGAAGCAAAGGCCAGCAACAGCAACACGCCCATGACGATGCCGCCGACGGTGGCGAGCTTGATCGCCTCGCCCTTGATCTGGTCGCGGCTCTGCACCGAGAACACCGGCGCGCCGCTCATCTGCAGCCGCGGGCCGGCACTGCCCGTTTCGCGCGTGGCGGCCTCGAAGGCGCTGCGCACGCGCTCGACCGCGAGCGCCTGCGCGTCCAGGTCGCTGCCGGCCGCATGCGTGGTCGCCAGGATCAGTGCGCGCGGCGCGCGGCGCGAGGCCCAGACGCCGTGTTCGCTGCGCGGCGAGCTCGCGGGGATCAGGCCTTCGGCGATGCGCTGCGTCTCGCCCGTGGGGTCGCGCTCCAGCAACGGCTTGGTGATGTTGCCGGCCGGCGTGCCGAGCAGCGACAAGGTGTCGACGATCGCATCGCGCAAGCCGGCGGCGGTGAAGCGCTCGGGCCTCACGTCGGGCGCCAGCCGGTAGCGGTTGTCGAAGAGCCAGGTGCCGGACTCCTTCCAGTCGCTGGTGTCGCCGTTCTGCACCTGGTCGAAGAGCTTGCTCTCGCGCATCGCCGCGGCCACGGCGCGCGACACCTCGGCGCGTTGCGCGGCATCCTTGCCGCCCTCGATGCCGATGAAGAGCGTGCGCGATGCGATCCCGCTTTGCACCTGCTCGATCAAGACGCGCTGCCGCTCGTCGGGGCTTTCGGGCAGGAAGGCCGAGAGGTCGGCGCTGAAATGCGTGCGCGCGATCAGCGCGACGCCCGCCGCGAGCGCCAGCAGCCAGATGCCGAGCACCAGCGCGATGCGCCGCCGGCCGGGTGCGGCAGCGTGGCGCGTCACGGCGCGGTGCGCGTGGGTGTGATGCTCATCACCGAGCGGTCGCCGCCGATGAACTCCATCTCGATGCCGAGCACTTCGCCCGCGCGCCCGCTCAGGCGCAGCGTGCGCACCTGGGCCGCGAGCTTCTCATCGATGGGCACGAGGTCCAGCGTCCACTTGTCGGGGGTGCCGGAGACCGAGGTGCGGAAGTAGCGCGCGAGGCTTTGGGTATTGCCGTTCAAGGTGCCGCGCATGGCTTCGACCATGCCGAGCAGCTCGGGCATGCTGTCGAGCGTCATGGTGCGCGTGCGTCCGCCGCGCGACAAGGTCAGCGTGTTGCCGTCGACCGCCATGGTCTCGGGGCGTGGCGTGAGCGTGCGCCGCGTCAGCCGGTCGGGCGCCTGGAAGCTCAGCGTGCCGCTGGCGTCCAGCGGGCCTTCGAGGCCGCGCACGAAGCGCTGCTCGGTGAAGCGCGCCTCGCCGCTCTTCTGCTTGGCGAGGAGGCCCATCAGTTCAGGAAGGTCGAGGGCCCAGGCGGATGATGCGGAAAAAGCCAGCACCGCCAGCAGTCCCCTGCCCCAGCGCTCAAGCCGAATCTTCGAGCCAGAAGTCATGAAAATTGAACCAGTTGTAGGGATAGGCACGGCACAAGGCCTCGAGCCGTGCCACATAAGTTTCGAGCGCGGCGTGGATGCGGCGTTCCCGCTCCGCCGGGTCGGATATGCGCTCGCTGAAGTCGGCCAGCGGCTCGAAGCGGACATCGTAGCGCGCCCCTCCGACATAGAGCCCGGCCATGAAGAACACCTTGCGACGCAGCAGCGCGGCCAGCCGGAACGGGCCATCGTTGATGAGCGCCGGCTGCCCGAGAAAAGGCAGCTCGATGCTGTTGCCGCGTTGCTGGCCCGCCTCGTCCGGACCCGCCAGCGTGCGATCGGCCAGGAGGCCCGCGAGGCCGCCGCCGTCGAGCCAGTCGCGCAGCGCGAGCATCGAATGCGGCCGGCCCAGGGCGATGATGTGGGGCCGCAGACCGGGCAGGCTGATCGCGTCGAGCACCGTGGTGATCTGCTGTGCGTTGTCTTGGTACATCAACATCGCGAGCCGCAGGTCTTCGGGATTTTGGCTCTGCTGCTTGCAGGCGCCCATCGCCTCGAAGCTGCCGATGTGCGCCCCCAGCAGGAAGGCGCCCCGCCCCGCATGCGCTTCGGCTTCGACCGGCAGATTGCCATAGACCCGGATGTCGAACAGGTCCAGGCGGCCGCGCAGCAAATAGATGCGATCGAGCACCGTCGAAGCAAAGGCATGGAGCAGCCGATAGCCATCGACCCAACCGGCATTCGGGCCGATCGCCCGGAACAAGTAGCGCTTGATGTGGCGCCGCTGCGCCGGCGAAAACAGCAGGAAGTAGAGGCTGATCGGATGCAGGATGAGACGCGCCAACGGCCGCCCGCATTTGATGGCGATCCAGCAGATCACGCGCAACGCCAGCATGTTGCTGCGCTCGGGCATGCGTGACCAGTCGGCCTGGCGCGACTTCGCGTCGCCGGCCTCGGGCGGAATGCTGCTCATGCCGTGCTGCCCGGCGTCCAGCGCCCGCTCGCCACCGTCACCCCGGAAGAGTGCACCTCGAAGCGCAGCCCGCGCGAGGCGCCGGTTTCGGGAATGAGGTCGATCACGAGCGTGCTGCCCGGGCGCACCGGCGCGAGGAACTTGGCCGCCGCCAGCGTCGGCTGTGCACCGAGCCGGGCCGCCAGCGCGGGCACGCCCTGCACTGCTTCGAGCACTTCCGACAGCAGCAGCGCACCGGGCAGCAAGGGCTGGCCCGGGAAATGACCCGCAAAAGCCGGATGGTCCGCCGGCACCTCGTGCGTAAGCTGCACCGGCGTGCCGTCGGATGCGAGCTGCGCCAGCGCGAACTCGCGCAGTGCCCTGGCGGTGAGCTTGCCCGTCCCCTCGCGCGGAAAGGCCGTGACGTGCACCACGCGGCGCGGCACGAACACCGCCTCCAGCCGCTCGCGCAGCGCCGCGATGATCGCGTGCGCATCGAGCGCCGGCGCCACCACGAAAGCCACCGGCCGCACCACGCCGTCGGTCACGTCGTCGGGCAGCCAGAAGGCACCGTCCACGACGCCCGGGATGCTGTTGAGATGGTGGTTGAGGTAGCCCAGCGAGCTGCGCCGGCCAGCCACGTGGATCAGGTCGTTGGCGCGGCCCAGCAGGCGGAAGCGCCGATCGTCGACCAGCTCCAGCACGTCGGCCAGCGGCGTCGGCTCGGGGATGAAATCGCCTTCGAAGATGAAGCGCTCTCCGCCCTCGGCGTCGTGCTCGGAATGCACGCGGATCTGGCCGAAGGTCTCCCAGACCTCGCTCTGGGTGGGCCGCCGCGTCGCGACCTGGCCCGATTCGGTGCTGCCGTAGATCTCGATCAGCATGCCGCCCGTGGCCTCTTCGGCCTGGGCCGCGAGCTGCGGCGAGAGCGGCGCGGTGGCCGAGAGAATCAGGTCCACCGGCGGCAGCGCCACGCCCGAGAGCAGCAGGGTCTTGAGATGGAAAGGCGTGGTCACCAGCGCGCGCGGCTGCGGCACCGAGGCCAGCGCCGCCGCGACATCGGCCGGGAAGAAGGGCCGTCCGCTGTCGAAAGCGGCACCGCCCAGCATGGCCAGCAGCACCGAGGATTCGAGGCCGTAGCTGTGCTGCACCGGCACCGTCGCCACCAGCGTGAGGCCGGCCAGCGAGGGGCGCCCGAGCAGGCCGGACAAGCGATCGACCGCCGCGGCCACGTCGCCCACCAGCGTCTGCCACGACTTGGCATGCGGCTGTGGCGTGCCGGTCGAGCCGGAGGTCAGCAGGCTGACGGCATGCAGGTCGCTCGCGATCTCGGGCACAGGCCGATCGCCGGCGTCGGCGACGGGCGCGCGGTTCTCGATCAGGATGCGCGGCATGCCCGGCGTCTCGGCCTGTTCCGCGTCCACGATGGCGAAGGTGTGGCCGCCGGCCTCGACGAGGCGCGCCAGCGTGTCGGGCCGTGCATCGGGCGGCAGCAGGCTGGTCTCGCCGCGCACCAGTGCGGCCGCCAGGCTGACCGCGAAGGCATAGCGGTCGACACAGAGGTTGATCACCGGGCCGCCGGCCTCCAGCTCGGGTGCAAAGCGCGCGACGTCGGCCAGGAACTGGCGCGCGCTCACCGGCACGCCGTGACGCCAAGCGAGCGGCGCTTCAGGATCGCGATCGGAAAGAAGCGGAATCGGATTCATCGCCGGGTGTGGGTATCGACCGGCGCACCGTAGAACGCGCGCACCGTGTCGATCAGGCGGGTGCGCTCGAATTCGGGATGCAGCCGATAGCGCAGAAGGTACTCGCCCAGGAACAGCCCCGCCACCATCAGAGGGGTGAGCAGATTGGCCAGCACCGACCAGGCGGCGAAGGACAGGAAGGCATAGACCGCGATCGAGGCCACGGTCATGAGCGCGAAATAGGCGGTCCAGACACAGGTCACGCGAGCGGTGTAGGCACGCATGGCCGGCGACAGCGGATGGATGCGCTCGGCGAACTGGCCGATCAGCGACAGGCGGTCGCCGCGCAGCGTGCTGCCGAACCATCCGCACAGCAAGGCGTTGATGCCCGCGTGCTGCAACACATAGAGCCGATTGGGGTCCCCCGCCTCGCCGCGCAGCACCAGCGCGAAGCCGATCACACCGGCCGCGCCGGCCACTGCCAAGCCCCAGACGCCGAAGCGGCTACCGGCCAGGCCCAGCGCTGCCAGCCACAGCGGTGCGAGCAGCACCCCCACCGCCCAGGGCGCGGCGGCGTGGTACAGCATCATCCAATGGGAAACGCCGGCATAGGCCACCCCCGCGAGCAGCAGGAGCGCCATGCGCCATCGAGACATGGATCAGGAAGCGCCGCGATTCTGCGCGACGTGGGCCGCAAGACTGCGCAGCGACTGGAAGATTTGCTGATTGCGCTCGTCATCGGAGCGCAGCTGGAAGCCGTACTTGCGCGAGACCTCGAGCGCGACTTCGAGGATGTCGATCGAATCGAGCCCCAGGCCTTCCCCGTACAGCGGCGCCGTGGGCACGATCTCGGAGGGTGCGATCTCGAGATTGAGCGACTCCACAAGAAGAACAGCCAGCTCGTTCTCGAGGGCTGACTGTTCGGGCGCATCGCCGACGGCGGAAATAGGGGGCTGGGTCGATGACAAATCAAACTCCGAGAACTTTTGAATGAACTATCGCACGGGGTGCGAATTATAGGAGGCCGCTTCGATAGACTCCGCTGCGTACCACTGACCGGGAGCACCCATGGCCGACCCCCTTCTGATCGCCCGCCACGACACCATCGAATGCGCCCTGCTGCCGGGCCTGACCAATCGCCACGGCCTGATCACCGGCGCCACCGGCACCGGCAAAACCGTCACCTTGCAGACCATTGCCGAACAGCTTTCGAACATCGGCGTGCCGGTGTTCATGGCCGACGTCAAGGGCGACCTGACCGGCGCCAGCCAGCAAGGCAGCATCGGCGAGAAGATGGCCGCCACCCTCAAGGAACGCGGCATCGAGCTGCCCCAGCCCCTCGCCTGCCCCGTCACGCTGTGGGACGTGTTCGGCGAACAGGGCCACCCGGTGCGCGCCACCGTCTCCGACATGGGCCCGCTGCTCTTGGGCCGCATGCTCAACCTCAACGAAACCCAGGCCGGCGTGCTGAACCTGGTGTTCAAGATCGCGGACGACAACGGCCTGCTGCTGCTCGACCTGAAGGACCTGCGCGCCATGCTGCAGCACGTGGGCGAGAACGCGAGCCAGTTCACCACCGAATATGGCAACATCAGCGCCGCCAGCGTGGGCGCGATCCAGCGCGGCCTACTGCAGATCGAGAGCCAGGGCGGCGACAAGTTCTTCGGCGAGCCGATGCTCAACATCGCGGACTTCATGCAGACCGCGGACGGCAAGGGCGTGGTCAACATCCTCGCCGCCGACAAGCTGATGAACTCGCCGCGGCTCTACGCCACCTTCCTCTTGTGGCTGCTGTCGGAGCTGTTCGAGCAACTGCCCGAGATCGGCGACCCGGAGCAGCCTAAGCTGGTGTTCTTCTTCGACGAGGCCCATTTGCTCTTCAACGAGGCGCCCAAGGCCCTGGTCGAACGCATCGAGCTCGTGGTGCGACTGGTGCGCTCCAAGGGCGTGGGCGTGTTCTTCGTGACGCAGAACCCGCTGGACATTCCGGATACGGTGCTGGCGCAGTTGGGCAATCGCGTGCAGCACGCGCTGCGGGCCTTTACGCCGCGGGATCAGAAGGCCGTGAAGGCGACAGCCACGACGATGCGGCAGAAGCCGGGGTTGGATATCGAGACGGCGATCACGGAGCTGGCGGTTGGGGAGGCGCTGGTGAGTTTTCTCGACGGCAAGGGGCGGCCGACGATCACCGAGCGTGTGTATGTGCTGCCGCCGGGAAGCCAGATCGGGCCGATCACTGCTGCGCAGCGGCAGGCGTTGATTGCGAACTCGCTGGTGGCCGGGGTTTATGAGAAGGCCGTAGACCGCGAGTCGGCGTACGAAAAGCTCAAGGGACGGGCCGAGACGGCGCCTGACGCGCCGGCTATCAAAGGCAAGCCTGGCGCTGCAGCGGCGGAGGAATCGGGTGGGCTGATGGGTGGGCTGAACGAGATCCTGTTCGGCTCCACGGGCCCGCGCGGCGGCAAGCGCGATGGGCTTGCGCAGACGATGGCCAAGTCGGCGGTGCGGACCATGGGCACCACCGTCGGCAAGGAGATCCTGCGCGGGGTACTGGGTGGGATCTTTGGAGCTAAGACGCGGCGCTGAAGGGCCCAGTCCTGATCGCCCTTTTTGCCCCGGCATGTGGGTGTCGCCCACGAGCTTCTCGACATCGCATTGCCCAAATGAGCCTCCGGGTCACGGCAGGCGCCAGCCCTGGAAGCCGGCGTCCGGATCGAGCGGCGAAGGCGGCGCCATGCCGCTTTCTGCAGTGAAGCCGGCGTAGTCCACGAGCCTGACCACGGTCGAGAAAGGCTCGGACTCGACCGCAAGGATGGCGGCGCGAAACACAAGGCGAACGCAGCCATTGATGTCCTCGCCGCCACCACGCGCGAAGGCGCGCAGGCCCGACCCCGCATGGGTGAAACCACCGACGTGACGTGTGGGCGGGACCGTGAGGGCGCTCGATGGTGCGGCGCCGAGGGCATCCAGCACATCGCCGCTGCGCAGTTCCACCGACAGCCGCAGCGTGATCGGCTGGGCGGCTCGCGCCAACTCCAGTCCGACCCAGAAGGCTTCGTTGTCGGCCGTCGGCACGATGAGGTCGCCCTGCCGGCCGAGCCCGACCGGCAGCGCACCCAGGCTAGAGGGCAGGCTGCCGGAGGCGATGCGCGACGTCGGGCGCAGGAAGCGCTGGAACGACAGACGCAACCCCGGCGGGATGCATGCGCCCGCAAGGTCGATCCAGTCGGCGGTCGGCGTGGCGATGGACGTGGCTGGCCTCCTGGCGACTATTCCATTCCCGCCTTCAAGGCCTCGAGCGCGCAGGGCGGCAGGTTCAGCGAGGCCGCGCGGGCGCGGGTCGCGCGCGGCAGGCGCGCCAGTGCCTCCGGCGACCGCGGCACGCTGCGCGGCGCACGCTTGGCCACCTTCGGCAGCATGCCGGGCTGGAGCGCCTGCGACGGCGGCGATGGCGGGGTGCTGACCTGAGGCCGAAGGACGGCACGCGCGAGTTCCTTCCTGGCTGAGGACTTCACTTCTTCGTCGGTGTTCCACACCAGGAATGGCGGCAGCGCGGCCAGGGCCTGGATCCGTGCCCACATGTCCGCCGGAACGAGGTCGACACGCTTGCGGGCAGCCTGCGCCAGCAAGGCCCAGCTGCGCTGGAACATCGGCGGGCCGCGCAAAGCGTTGACCCGCCGCAGCTTCGGGTCCGCGCATTGCAGCGCGAGCGCCTCCACGTCGGGATGACCCTCGCCGAGCAGCCCGCGAAGGTTCGCGACGACGGTGTCGAGCATGCTGATGTCGCGTCCGGAATCGCGCTCACGCTCGATCAGGAGCAGGTGGCCGCCGATGATGCCGGCCACGGGATTGCGGGACTTGAGCATCAGCATCTCTTCGAGTCGTGCGCTCAGGATACGCCGCTCGTTGGCCATGGCCTGCTTGGCAGTTTCGGCCATCCGATCTTCCGCATCGGTCTCGGCGTCGTGCTCTTCTCCGAGCCGGCGCATCATCACCGCGGCGCGCGGTCGCGGATCGACCTTGGTCGCGCCCGGAACGACCCGCCGCAGCACGAAGACCTCGGTGCGCCACCCTGCGCAGACGATCAGGCTTTGCTCGATTGCATGCCCTTCCTCGATGTCCTGCCGCAGGAAGTAGCTGCCGGGGTGCACCGCTGCAACGCTGAAGGCATAGGCGTCGCCGCCCTCATGGCGCTCGCGCACCTGTTCCATGTCGATGACGGCCTCCCCGTTCGCATCGACGATGCTGACACCGTGCCACGGCGGCGTGGTGCCCGGCACGGTATCGATCTTGCTGCTGTAGGTGCGAACCATGACCATGATCACCGCCTGCCCGGGCAACGCCACGAGCGCATTGGCCGCATCCACCGCACGCCGGCGGCCGGCCTGATGGTACTCGTGGCTTGCCGCAGTGTCCGGCAGCGGCACCACGGTTGCCAGTAGCTGGGCCTGGCCCAGGTCGGTGAGCGGGTGATCACGATCCAGCATCACCACCCGCTGGGTGATTGCGTTCCCGATTCGGATCTTCACCTTGAACAGGCCCGGCGGCAGAGGTGTGGAAAGATGGGCTGGTCCATAGTCGACCAGGGAGAACCGGTTGTCGACGACGAATATCTCGGCCGTGGGATCGCCGGGATCGACGTCGAGGCGGTAGACCTCACTGCCATCGAACTGCATCACCGGCACACCGGCATCCACGATCGCGACCTTGGTCGGACGCACGACTTCGAAGCCGTGGCGTAGCCCGGCGTCCGGCACTTCCATCAGGTACAGGCCAGGCTTGAGCGCCAGGACCTTGGGCCCATCGTCCACCGTGAATGTCCGGCTCACCACCGGCGGCGACCCCGACCACAGGTGCGCATTGGCGCCCGTGGCCGGGGCCTTGAACGTGAGCGTGACCTCATAGGCCGGCGGCGTGACGCCGCGGGCAAAGATGAGGCCGGAGTCCTCCTGCACGACTTCGGGCTCCTGCGCGACGTCGCGGTCGTCGCGATCGCGCTGCACGAAACGCGCGGACTGCGCATTGCGCACCCAGTCGGCCAGGCTGCGGCCGGTCACGCGCCCGTTCACATCGGCCGCCGCGCCTCGCAAGCCTTCGAGCAGGGTCCAGGTGAACACGCCGTGGGTTCTGTCCTCGTCTTCGGCGATCGGAACCTCTACCGCCTTCAGGGGACGCTGGGCGGCGAAGGCGACGAAGTTGGCCAAGGGGGGATTGGAAGCCGCCGCGAGCGGCAGCGGCGGATCGTGCGGCTGCAGGAAGGAAGCCCGGTTCATGCAGGCATCAACCCAGAGGACGAACTCCCGGAAGTAGCCCGCATCCTGCAGCCAGTTGAGCCAGCCGGTCGCGTGAATGTTCAGGCCTAGCCGCTCCTTGGCATCGGCAGTGAAGAGGCAGGCGCGCTGGCGTCCCGGCGAGAAGCCGTGCCCGGACATGTAGATGTAGAGCCTGCGCCCGACCTGCATGCCCTTGCGGGCCTTCTTGTTGGCCTGTGCGACGCCGTCGATGTTCGACATCAACTGGTCGAGCTGCCCGGCCGTCGGAACGGCAGCGCCCGGGACGTGCGGTACCGCTAGAGGTTCGAAGATGTTCTGCACGCCGGGCAATCCACCGCCGTTCGGATCGAGCAGCCACTTCTTCATGGCATCGACGTCGTTGCGCGGCCCGCGCAGGTCGACGGGCGAATTGCCTTCGCCGAGCTCGGGGTAGCTGTCGATGCCGATGAGGATGGCGTAGTCGTTCGGGTTCATCTGGCGTTCCCGGGGGACTCAGTTCTTGCCATAGGCCTCGGCAATGAAGTCCTTGTCGGTCTGGGACAGCTCGCCATTCAGGCCGGCCGAGCTTCCGTCGAGCGTCCAGGCCTTCGGTATCGGATACATCATGATCGAGTGGGTGTCGACGGCCGTGGCGTCGAGTTCGAGCTCCTCGTACTTCTTGAACATGTTGGTTTCGATGGTGGCGTCGCTCCAGCTGTTCGGCGGCTTGCGCAGATCGGCTATGACGGCAGCTCGATTCCACTGGATGCCGCCCCTGGAGTTCTGGTGCTCGTGGACCATGCCCAGCGCATGGCCGAACTCGTGCAGCACGACGCGGCGCAGTTCGTCCTGCGGTGAATCAGGCGTCAGCCAGCCGTAGTTCATCGTCGGCTCCGGCTCTTTGATCTGCCGGCACATCGTGCCCAGGTAGGACCAGGATCCGTTGCCCTGGACGAACGCGATCCGGATGTCGGTGGGGCCCTTGTCGCGGAAGTCGAAGGTCAGGTTGGCCAGTCGGGTCCATTCCTCCGCCACATCCTGAACGCGTTGCTGCAGTCCCGGTGCGCCTTCGAGAAAGCGCATCGTGATGATGCTTCCCGGATCCCACTTGGCCGCCCGCAGGAGCGCGGCGCGGTGGCCGTTGAGCCGCTGCTGGTCGTCCTGGTCGACCGGTCCCGCAGTGAGGCAGTTGCAGAAGTGATGCTGATTGATGGTCATGATGCTCTCCTTCGGGCGTGGTTATCGGACAGTGAGTACAGGCAGCCTCAGCAAGCGCGGGACTGCCGGCGGCGGGCTCGGTATCTGATTTGGCGCGAGGCCCTGCTGCGGCAACTGCGAGGGCGGGGGCGCAGGCGGAGGCGCCGCCACGGGCGGGGCCTCGGCCACGACCCTGCCCTTGGCGATCGCCTCGTCGATGAGGGCACGGATCTGCGACGGGCGACACACCGACTCATAGCGGGTGAGCAACGCGACCGCGTCGGGATAGTCGAGGCCCGGCAGTTGGCCCTGCACCGACGCGAGGAAAGCGCTCTGCGACTCGCGCACGATCTTGGTGACCGAGTGGGCAGCGTCGGAAAAAAGATAAGCGGTTGTGAACGCGTCCATACTCGACGCGGCGAAACTGAAGGTGGTGGCCACGCCCGCGATCTCCTTGGCGCTGCTGCCCGTCAGTCCCATGATGGCGGAGGCCAAGCCCCCGATCAGGCTCACCTGCTTGCGCTCGTTGGAAGCGGCCTGGTTCGCGCCGCCGACAGCGTCCAGATATCGATCACATTGCAAGTCCAGCATCGCGCGGCCCGAGCGAAACGCCTTGAGGGCCGGGGCCGATTGATCCGACGCCAACGCGCTGGCTTGCAGGTCCTTGGCGAAGGTCTCGGCCGCAAGGTTGAAGACGGTGATGCCTTCCTTGAAGGCAGTGTCGGCGATCGGCTTGCCGGGCGAGGTCTGGTAGGTCGAGCAGCCGGCGATGGCCGCCAGCCCGGCGAGCGCCAGCGCCAGGGCGCAACCAGTAGGTGGCTTCGCTTCGACCGGGGCTTTGCCAGTGTGCATGGATGTCCTCCATCGCGACCACCGGCGACTCTTCTGAGTCTCGACCGGCCCCCGGAGTGTTCGGGAAACGGCATGCAGCGTCATCCACCATAAAAGGTACGACTCGACGGCCGAGGGGGAGGTCTCACCACCAGGGCGGGGATTCCCCCATCAGGAACGGCCATATCCGGCCGCACACTGGATGAATGTCCGCGTCGCTGACGACGTCTCATCAAAACGAGCGTTGGGAGCTGGGCGATCAGGTCTGGTCGCGCAATCCGACGACGGGGGCTTTTGACCTCGCGGACTACCGCGGGCTGGGTGCAGCCCCGGCGACGTTCAACCCGCTCGACCTGGCGACGCTGGTCGGGGCGCGCGTCAGCTTCGATGAGGCGGATCGGGGGGCCAAGCCGGTCGCACTCTACCCCGGGGCGTTCAAGTTTTCTCCCATCACCGGTAGAGCGCTGCCTGAACCGCCTATCGCCCATCTGGATACGTGGCTGCCGCCTTTCGGCGGCGATGGTTCCGCTGCCGACCAGCCGCAAGGGCTGGGACGGACAGCCGTTCGCCTGGCGCTGCGGCCAACGCTGAGCGTCGAGTCTCTGCCGGACCGCCATCTGGGGATGCCGCCTGCGGGAAACTACCAGTTCCTTGTGAGCACGTGCCATGCGTGCGAGTCCGGATTGTTCGCCCTCGACGCTTCGCGGGGACTCATCTATCACTGGCTGCCGTACTCGGAGTGCTGGCTGGAGGTCTACCCCAGAGGAGCGGAGATACTCGTCGAGAGCTCTCTCGACGACCACGCCTGGGGCATGGTGGTGCAGAACCCGCAAGGATCCACCAAGCTGTTCATGCCTACCGAGGACGGGCTGGCCATCGTGACCGTCAATCCTGTGGCCCGGACCTACGAATCGCAGCTCGTGGGCAGACGCTGCGCAGGCGCGCCGGTCATGTGGCAAGGCAGGGTCTATGTGCCCATGCTGGAAGAAGACAGAAAACTCGGCGTTTACGCGTTGAATCCAAAGGGCAGTGCTCTTCGCCGTGTCCATGGGCCGAAAGTCGCTGCCGCGACCGCGACAGCGGCATGGTTTCGCCCGCTGGCTGATCACCGGCAGATCATCTGGATGACCTCGATGGGCCAACTGATCGTCAAGCGCGGCAGCGGCACCGCGCTCGAAACGTCCTTTCTGCCATGGGCGTCTGGCATCACGCCCCGCTTCGATCTGGGCAGCCCCTACCTTTCCGACAGCGGCCATCTATGGCAGCAGTGCTTGCTGCAGGACGAGCAGGGAGGGCAAATCGTCTTTGTTCAACTGGGACTGGGCGAACCGGAAATCAGACCGGCAAGTTCACCGCGGCTTTGCACCGGGGCCGCGTGTTTTCAGCTTGAGACACGCCTGCGGGGCGATCCCTGGTTGGATCCCGATGACGACAGTCCTGTTGCCAGCGCCGACGAAGTGATCTTTCCGTTGCTGGCATCGACTTCAGCATCGACCCTGCTGTGCGCGCGCGTGTCGAATGCCCGCTCGGTGGATGACCTTTTCGCATCGAACGAGACGTACACCACCACCTTCGAATTGCGCGGCGAGCATGACGTGCAGTTCTGGGTCGACAGAATGCCCAGGCCGTGGGCGACGCGACCGTTCGTCTATTCGGGCCACCTGTATCTCTATCACCCCGACAAGCGCCGCTCGCCGGGCTGGCGGATCGACTCATGAGCCGTCTCGTCCAACCGGGCTTGGCCAAATCGGACCTGGACTTCTCGGCGCCTTGCCAGCGCTGCGCTGCGCTGTTGCATGGGCGGGTCAAGTTTTGTCCGTACTGCGGCGAGGATGCGTCCGTCACGTTTGGCGCCGATGCGGCAGAGGCCGCCCTCGAGCCTGAGCTTGAAACCCCTGTCAATGAGACCCAAGAGGATGTGAGCTCCGAGCTTGCGCGCATCGTCCCCGCCCGGCTTGGATGGCAAGAGGAGCTGCCCGCGCAGATTGCCGTGGCGCCGCCTTCCAGCGCTGCCCTCACGCGCTCGGCAACGGGCAAGGTAGCGGCGCTGGTTCTGGCTGTGCTCGCCCTGGCTCTGGGTTATCTCTATTTCGACAAGCAGAACGAGACGGACAGGTTGCAAGAGTTCACGGCGAAACTGGCGCAAGCGCAGAGCGCCTTGAGCCGCGGCGACCTCACAGCCGCGGAGCGCGCGCTGGTCCCCCTGGCCGCCGCGCATCCGGATCATCCGGACGTGCGGGCGTTGAAGGACGAGCTCGATCAGCGCGTGCGGGAGCAAACGGCCAAGCGTGAACAGCTGCGCGATGCCACCCTTAGGGCGGCCAAGGCGCTCGGGCTTAGCGATCCGGCCCCTGCTCCGGCCCCTGACCCAGCGCCGCCGGCAGCTGAAGTGCCGGCAATCTCCGTCCCTGCGCCGGTGAGCGGCGTGACGGCCCCCCAGAAGACCGAGTGCGATGCCGCGCTTGCGGCACTGGCTCTGTGCGAGAGATGAGATGCGCGGGCAGCGCGGAGTACCGCTAATCGCCCGACAGGACTACCATGACGACTCTTCACTGGAGCCAGCAATGCCAATCAGATCAATCCTGACGGGCCTGATAGCAATGGCCCTCCTGTCCTCGGCCGCCGCGCAGCCCAGGGCGCAGTACAAGATAGTCACCGCATCGAAAACCGGCACTTACATCCAGATCGGCCGCGACCTTGCCAAGTGGGTCGCCGAGCCCGCCGGCATCGAGCTCGAGGTCATGGAGTCCAAGGGTTCGGCGGAGAACGTTCAGCGCATGCGCTTCGAGCCGGGGGTCAAGCTGGCCCTGGTGCAGTCCGACGTCTACCAGGCCTTCCTGGACGAGGCGAAGGCCGGAAACGCCGACGCGGGCAACATCATCCGTCCGCTGCGGCTCATCATGCCGCTCTACGATGAGGAGATCTATTTCGTCGCCCGTGCCGATTCGCCGCTGAGCTCCATCCACGAGATCAAGAACAAGAAGATTGCAGTCGGAGCGCTCGGCAGCGGTACGGCGCTCACCTCGAGAACGCTATACCAGCTGATGTTCGGCGAGCAGATACCGGCTGCCAACGCGCAGTATCTGAGCAACGAGGAGGCGCTCGCCAAGCTCACCGTCGACAAATCGATCGACGTCGCCATCATCGTTGCCGGACAGCCGGCCAAGCTGTTCTCGGACATGAAGCCCGAGGCGCGCAACTACATCAAGATCCTGAAGCTGGACGACGCGGCGCCGGAAACAGCGCGTGCGAAGAAGACCTACTTTCCCGCGACCATACGCGCCGCGAGCTACTCCACATGGCTCACGGCCGACATTCCCACCCTCACCGTGAAGGCCTACCTGGTCACCTATGACTATGGCTTGCAGTCGACGGTCGGAAACCTCGGCCGTTTTGCCGAGTCGCTTTGCAAGAACTTCGACAAGCTCCAGGCCAATGGGCATCCCAAGTGGAAGCAAGTGCGCCTGGAGCTTCCTGCCCTCAGCCAGGGATGGCGCTACTACGCGCCGATGGAAAAGCGCATGCGCGCCTGCATCGCCGGTCAGGCAGCGGCCGGTGCGCCGGCCTGGGCCGTGCAGCAACCCCAAGGGCGTGTCTGCACGGAGCAGGAGTGGGTGCTCGGCCTATGCAAGAGGTGAGTTCACCATCGCAGCAACCGATGCCCAACAGCCGCCCCCGCCACCACAGGCAACACCATCCCCGCGACATACCAGATCGCCAGGAACGGCGCCGCCAGTTCCTGGCAGTGCAAGGCATAGATCGCCGCCCCCACTCCCGCTGACATGGCGCCGGCCGCAGCACCGGCCAGTGCCGGTTGCGTCGGTGCCAGGCTCTTCAGTGCGACCAGCGAGGCCACGAACACCGGCACCGAGATCACGGCGATATTGAAGGCGCAAGTGCGCCAGGTCTGGCCCCAGAGCAAGGCCGTGCGCTCGTCCGCAGGCGCGAGAAACCAGGCCGCGAACCCCATCACCCACAGCGCCAGCACCGGCAGCGCCAGGCCCAGCCATGCGGCGCGGACCCGCGCACCGGGGCGCGCAAGGCGCTGCACCACCACGAAGCCCGCAATGGCGATGCACAGCGGAAATGCCAGCTTGACCCAGAACATCGGCCAGAACATGGTCTGCACCAGGTCGCGCCGCACGCCGTACTCGATGACCATCCACGCGATCGACAGCGGCACGCCGGCCAAGAGCGCAATCGTGAGGCGCCGTGCGGCCGCATGCCGCGGCACCGGTGGTGCTTCGCGCGCCAGCAGGGCAACGAGCTCGTCTGTTTTCATGATGAGGACTTTCCGATCTTCAGCGCCAGCGCCTTGAGCCCGCGGTGGATGCCGACCTTGACCGCCGATTCCGACATGCCGGTCTTGCGCGCCGCCTCGGCCACCGACAGGCCTTCGAGCTTGACGTGCACGATCGGCAGGCGATGCCGGTCGGGCAAGGTGTCGAGCAGGCCCGCCAGGTCGCGGCGCGCGTCGCTGGCCTCGGTGGCAGATTCGGCGAAGACGGCCAGCTCGTCGTCCAGCGGATCGTTGAGCGCCTCGCGGCTGGCCTTGGCGCGCAGCAGGTCGATCATCTTGTAGCGCGCGATCGCATGCACCCAGGCCGTCAGCGGCTGGTCGCTCTGGTAGGTGTGGCGCTGGTTGTGCATGGCGATCAGGCATTCCTGGACAAGGTCTTCCACTTCGTCGGGCCAGCCGAACAGCCGCCTGCCCAGGAACGCGCGCAGGTGTGCACTGAGCTTCTGCAGAAACGCGTGATAGGCCTGGGCGTCGCCGTCCAGGCCGCGCACGAACAGGTCGTGCAGCACCGTCTCCGCTTCGCTCTTTGCCATCGGGCTCCCACTTGTCATTCGTGCTTTCGCTCAAGCCGGTTACAGGCGCAGCCAAAAAAAGAAATCCGGCGGATTGTGCCGTGCGTTGTAACCCCGGGCGCGCAGGCCACGAAGTAGAAACGACTGCGCCGAGCGGCGCGGTTGAAAATCTTCACTCACCACTGGAGCTCATTCCATGATCACTCGCCCTCTCGCCATCACCGCCCTCGCCCTGGGCGCCCTCGCCGCCGGCTCCGCCATGGCGCAAGACAAACCGATGGCCGACAAGACGGCCGCGATGGAGAAGTGCTACGGCGTCTCGATGGCCGGCAAGAACGACTGCGCCGCCGGCCCCGGCACCACCTGTGCAGGCACCTCCAAGGTCGACTACCAGGGCAACGCCTGGAAGAACGTGCCGGCCGGCACCTGCGTGACCATCAAGACGCCGAAGGGCACGGGCTCGCTGACGCCGATCAAGTCCTGATCGATTGCCCTGCCGCCATCATGTCCAGCTCGCTCACCGCAGGCCTCGGCCTCAAGCCCGAGCACTATGACGCCGCGCTGTCGTCGCAGGTCGAAGGGCTGTGGTTCGAGGTGCACCCCGAGAACTACATGGTGGCGGGCGGGCCGCGGCTGCAATGGCTGGAAGCGATCCGCGAGCGCCATCCGGTGTCGCTGCACGGGGTCTCGCTCTCGCTCGCGGGCGATGCCGAGCCCGATGCCGCGCACCTTCAGCGGCTGGCGGCGCTGGCACAGCGCATCCAGCCTGCATTGATCTCCGAACACCTCGCATGGTCGGCCTGGAAGGGCCGGCACTTTCCCGACCTGCTGCCCTTTCCGCGCAGCACCGAAGCGCTGCATCGCATTGCCGCCAACATCGCGCGCACGCAGGACGCGCTGAACACCGCCATCGCGATCGAGAACCCGTCTCACTATCTGCGCTTCGAAGGGCACGCGTGGGACGAGATCGACTTCCTTGCCGAACTCGCGCGGCGCACCGGCTGCACGCTGCTGCTCGACATCAACAACGTGCACGTGTCGGCGTGCAACCTGGGCTTCTCGGCCACGGACTGGCTGGACCATTTTCCGCACGAGCTGGTCAGCGAGATCCATCTCGCGGGCCATGCGCTCGATCCGACGCTGGGCGAGGCGCTCTTGATCGACTCGCACGATGCACCGATCGCGCCGGAGGTCTGGGGCCTCTATCGCCGCTTCATCGAGCGCGCGGGCGCCCGCCCCACGCTGATCGAACGCGACGGCAATGTGCCGGCCTTCGATGAGCTGATGGGCGAGCGGTCGCAAGCCGACGCCGAACTGCGCCGCATCGCGCAGGAGACCGTGACATGAGCACCTCACTCGCACAGTTCCAGGACGCCTTCGCCAAGGCCTTGTTCGCGCCGCAGGACGTCGCGGATCCGGTGGTGCAGCAGCTCGCGGCGCAACCTGCCTTCGCGGTCTATCGCAACACCGTGATGAAGGGCTGCATCGACGCGCTCGAAGCCAACTTGCCCGTGGTGGCGCGGCTGGTGGGCAGCGAATGGTTTCGTGCCGCCGCGGCGCTGCATGTGGCGGCCGAGGCGCCGCGCGACGGCCGGTTGCTGAACTACGGAAGCGGCTTCGCCGCCTTCCTGCAGGGCTTCGAGCCGGCCGCCGAACTGACCTATCTGCCCGGCGCGGCACGGCTCGACGCCTTGTGGTGCGAAGCTCATGCCGCGCAGGATGCGCCCGTGCTCGATGCCGCATGGCTTGCCCGCTGCACACCGGAACTGCTCGCGACCCTGGTGCTCAAGCCCCATCCGGCGGCGCGCTGGGCCTGGTTCGACGAGCAGCCGGTCTACAGCATCTGGGCGCGCAACCGCACTCCCGCCGACGATGAAGAAGAGCTCGTCTGGCAAGGCGAAGGCGCGTTGCTCACGCGTCCCGCCGACACCGTGGTCTGGCGCGCGATTCCCCAAGCAGGCTGCGCCTTTCTCGATGCCTGCGCCGCCGGTCTGCCGCTGGCCGAGGCGGGCGAACGCGCCCTGGCCATCGATCCCGATGCCGACCTTGCCGCCCTGCTCGAAAGCCTGCTGCGCGCGGGTGCCTTCATCGAAAGAACACCATGAACTCGAACGCTACAGCCTCCAACGCCCTGGCCTCGAGCGACGGGCGCGGCCTTCGCGCACACTGGAACCTGCTGGCCTCGTGGCTCACGCGCATCGTGCCGCACGACCTGCTGGCACTGGCCGCGCGCATGAGCATCGCCGCGATCTTCTTTCTGTCGGGCCGCACCAAGGTCACGGGCTTCCTCACGCTGACCGACAGCGCCTACGAACTGTTCCGCACCGAGTACAAGCTGCCGCTGGTGCCGCCCGAGATCGCGGCGCACCTCGCGGCCTATGCGGAGCATCTGTTTCCGGTGCTGCTGGTGCTGGGCCTGTTCACGCGGCTGTCGGCCCTGGCGTTGCTGGGCATGACGCTGGTGATCCAGGTCTTCGTCTATCCGGACGCCTGGCCCACGCATCTTTCGTGGGCCGCGCTGCTGCTCTACCTGCTCGGTCGCGGAGGCGGCGCCCTCTCAATCGACCGCCTGCTGCGCATCAGCTAAGCCCCCACGCTCCCTCACTTCGTGTGGTCGCTGCCCCCCAAGGGGGTGCAGCGCGGCTTGGGGCGGCCCGGCGCCGGGCCAGCGGCTTGCCAGTCGCAGAAGCCCTCGCTACATTGTGTTTTTTGAGGGCCTGCAATGTCCGTTGACACCGTTCCGACTCCTTCCACGCCGTCTCTTTCCGCGAATCCCGAGCCCTCTTCCGTACCGTCCCAGCGGCCCCACATCCGCCTGACCTCGCACGCGGGCGGCTTCGGCGCCCTGCCGATCCAGTGGGGCGCCGCCACCGCAGCCGAGCGCGGCCCGGTGGTCGGCACCACGACCAAGCGCGCGCACCGCAACGTGATCGGCACGCACAGCGGCTCCTACAGCGTCTACCGCGCGCTGGCCGTCGCGGCCGGTGCGCTCAAGCGAGAGCACAAGGCCGACCTGACCAATACAGCGCCGACCGACGTGATCGGCCCCTATCCGCAGTGGAGCGAGCCCGGCCGCATCGTCTCGCTCGATCCCTGGGGCGCGGTGGTGGCCGAGGCCTTTGCCACCGAGCTGGCGGCCGGCTACGACATCCGCCCCACCATCGCCATCACCAAGGCGCACGTGATCCTGCCCGAGGTGATCGAGGCGCTGCAGACCGGCCGCCTGAAGGCCGACGGCAAGTTCCTCACACCCGGCGGCGCGGCGATGGTCACCAAGGCGGCGATCGAGCCGGTCTGGTACCTGCCCGAGGTGGCCAGACGCTTCGGCTGCTCCGAGACCGACCTGCGCCGCGTGCTCTTCGAAGAAACCGGCGGCATGTACCCCGAGCTGGTGACGCGCTCCGACCTCGAGGTGTTCCTGCCGCCCATCGGCGGCCAGACCATCTACATCTTCGGCAATGCGCGCGACCTGGCCAACCCGGATGTCGAACTCACGGCGCGCATCCACGACGAGTGCAACGGCTCCGACGTGTTCGGCTCCGACATCTGCACCTGCCGGCCCTACCTCACGCATGCGATCGAGGAGTGCATACGCGGCGCACAGCGCGGCGGCGTCGGGCTGATCGCCTACTCGCGCAAGGAAGGCCGAGCTCTCGGCGAAGTGACCAAGTTCCTGGTCTACAACGCACGCAAGCGCCAGGTGGGCGGCGACACCGCCGACCAGTATTTCGCGCGCACCGAGTGCGTGGCCGGCGTACAGGACATGCGCTTCCAGGAGCTGATGCCCGACGTGTTCCACTGGCTCGGCATCCGCAAGATCCATCGGCTGGTATCGATGAGCAACATGAAGTTCGACGCCATCACCGGCTCTGGCATCGAGATCGGCACGCGCGTGAACATCCCCGACGAACTGATCCCGGCCGACGCCCGCGTCGAGATGGACGCCAAGATGGCGGCCGGCTACTTCACGCCTGGCGTGGTGCCGGACGCCGAGGAACTCAAGAAGGCCAAGGGCCGGAAGCTGGATCAATGAGCAAGGACAACTACGGGCTCGATCCCGATCGCCCCACCTCGAACGCGGCCGTGCGCCATGCCGATGCCGACGGCCACGTGGACCCGGCGCTCGAATTCGTGACCGACACCACTCATCCGGCGGGCGCTGCGGCGTTTCTGCGCACGACCCGCGCGGTGCGCATACGCGCGGCCGCATTGCTGACCCGCGCGCGCCGCGGCGAATCGCAGTGGTTCACCATCGGCGACGAGGCCGCGCTCGAAGACACGGCCCGCACGGTGGCGGAGGTGACGCGCGAACGCTATCCCTGGGACACCATTCCTTATCACAGCCGCTGGCGCCATTTCGAAGCGGGCGACGTGAACCGGCTGAAAGAACTCGATCGGCTGCTGGGCCACCTGGACGCGCCCCAGCGGGCCCGCGCCCACATCGACCTGGTGCTGGTGAGCGTGCTGCTCGATGCCGGCGCCGGCCCCGATTGGCACTACATCGAAGCCGCCACCGGCAAGCGCTTCACGCGCTCCGAAGGCCTGGGCGTCGCCAGCTTCCATGCCTTCACGAGCGGCCTGTTCTCCTCGAATCCCGACCACCCGCTGCAAGCCGATGCCGCCGGCCTGCGCGCGCTGGTGACCGACCGGCTGGGTGATGCCTTCCAGGTCAGCGAGGTCAATCCGCTCGTGGGCCTCGCGGGCCGCGCGATGCTGCTGCGGCGGCTCGGCGAGGCGATGAGCGAGCAGCCCGAGACCTTCGGCGACGAGGGGCGGCCAGGCGGCCTGTTCGATGCGCTGGTCGGCCCTTATGGACCCGGCGCCGCGCCGACGGCCGAGATCACGGCGCACGAGATCCTCTCGCTGCTGCTCGAATCGTTGTCGCGGATCTGGCCCGCCGCCAACGCGATCGACAGCCTCGCGGCCGACGGCAGCGATGCGGCCGGCGGCATCGGCTCGGGCGACCCGGCGCTCGCGCTGGGCGACTGCTGGCGCCACAGCGCGGTGCGCGGGCCGGGGCTCACCAACGGCTGGATGCCCTTCCACAAGCTCTCGCAGTGGCTGACCTACTCGCTGCTCGAGCCCTTCGAGTGGGCCGGCGTCAAGGTGCGCCATCTCGATGCGCTGACCGCCCTGCCCGAGTACCGCAACGGCGGCCTGCTGCTCGACAGCGGCGTGATCGTGCCCAAGGACCCGGCCCTGCTCGAGCGCAGTTGGAAGGTGGGCGACGAGTTCATCGTCGAATGGCGCGCGCTGACCATCGCGCTGCTCGACGAGCTCGTGCCCCGGGTGCGCAAGGTGCTCGACCGCAGCGAGGAAGAGCTGCCGCTGGCCCGCGTGCTGGAAGGCGGCACCTGGGCCGCCGGCCGGGCGCTGGCACAGCGCTTGCGTGGCGGTGCGCCACCCTTGCGCATCGAGAGCGACGGCACTGTCTTCTAGACTTCTCCTTTTTCTCACAACAACTCTCATGAGCAACGTCCACCTCGTCGACCACCCCCTCGTCCAGCACAAACTCACGCTGATGCGCCGCAAGGAGGCCAGCACCAACAGCTTCCGGCGCCTGCTCAACGAGATCAGCATGCTGATGGCCTACGAGGTCACGCGCGACATGCCGATGCAGGACATCGAGATCGAGACCCCGCTCGAGACGATGAACGCCAAGGTGATCGACGGCAAGAAGGTGGTGCTGGTCTCCATCCTGCGCGCCGGCACCGGCATCCTCGACGGCATGCTGAGCGTGGTGCCGGGTGCGCGCGTGGGCCACATCGGCCTGTACCGCGACCCCAAGACGCTGACCGCGGTCGAGTACTACTTCAAGATGCCCGGCGGCATGGAAGAGCGCGACGCGATCGTGGTCGATCCGATGCTGGCCACCGGCAACTCGGCGGTCGCCGCGGTGGAGCGGCTCAAGGAACTGAACCCGAAGTCGATCAAGTTCGTCTGCCTGCTCACCTGCCCGGAAGGCATCAAGACCTTCCAGGCCGCGCACCCGGACGTGCCGATCTACACCGCGGCCATCGACCGCGAGCTCAACAGCCATGGCTACATCCTGCCGGGCCTCGGTGACGCGGGCGACCGCATCTTCGGCACCAAATAAATTTCCATATCAACGAGGAGAAGTCCGTGTCCCTACGCCGTCATCTGATCGTCCGTTCGGTCGCCATTGCCGCGGCGCTCGCGGCCGGGGCGCCCAGCCTCGCGCTCGCGCAGGCCAAGCTCAAGGTGGCGGCGGTCTACACCGTGCCCTTCGAGCAGCAATGGGTGGGCCGCATCCACAAGGCGCTCAAGGCGGCGGAGGCGCGCGGCGAGATCGAATACAAGGCCACCGAGAACGTCGCCAACGCCGACTACGAGCGCGTGATGCGCGAGTACGCACAGGCCGGCAACCAGCTGATCCTCGGCGAGGTCTTCGGCGTCGAAGCGGCCGCGCGCAAGGTCGCGAAGGACTTTCCGAAGACGGCCTTCCTGATGGGTTCCTCGCTCAAGCCGCAGGCGCCCAACTTCTCGGTCTTCGACAACTACATCCAGGAGCCCGCCTACCTCTCCGGCATGGTGGCCGGCGGCATGACCAAGACGAACAAGATCGGCATGGTCGGCGGCTTCCCGATTCCCGAAGTCAATCGCCTGATGAACGCCTTCATGGCCGGCGCCAAGGAAACCAACCCGAAGGTGGAGTTCAGCGTGAGCTTCATCAACAGCTGGTTCGATCCGCCCAAGGCCAAGGAAGCCGCCTTCGCGATGATCGACAAGGGCGCCGACCTCATGTACGCCGAGCGCTTCGGGGTCAGCGACGCGGCCAAGGAAAAGGGCAAGCTCGCGATCGGCAACGTGATCAACACGCAGGACAAGTACCCCGACACCGTGGTCGCATCTGCGCTCTGGAACTTCGAGCCCTCGGCCGACCGCGCGATCAAGCTGGTGAAGGAAGGCAAGTTCGCGGCCGAGGACTACGGCCCCTATTCGATGATGAAGCACAAGGGCTCCGAGCTGGCGCCGCTCGGTACTTTCGAGAAGAAGGTGCCGGCCGACATCGTCGCCAAGGTCAAGGCCAGGGAGGCCGACATCCTTTCCGGCAAGTTCACGGTGAAAGTGGACGACGGCCAACCGAAGTCCACGGCCAAGTGAAGCTCTCCCCCAGGCTTCGCGCACTGCTTGTCGCTGCGCCAACCCCCTCACCGGGGGCAACACCAGCGGCCCGGCAAAGCCGGTTCCGCGGTGTTTCCCGAACGAAGGCCGCCGCTGCGCGGGGCCTTTGTCCCAACTGAAAATAATTGTTGGCGACCGTCCTCTCGCTTCGCGGCATCACCAAGCGCTTCGGCACGCTGGTGGCGAACGACGCGGTCTCGCTCGAACTGCAGGCCGGCGAGGTGCTGGCGCTCCTGGGCGAGAACGGCGCCGGCAAGTCGACGCTGATGTCGATCCTGTTCGGCCACTACACGGCCGACGCGGGCGAGATCGAGGTCTTCGGCCGGCCCCTCGCGCCCGGCAATCCGAAAGCGGCGCTGGCCGCGGGCGTGGGCATGGTGCACCAGCACTTCACGCTGGCGGACAACCTCAGCGTGCTCGACAACGTGATGATGGGCACCGAGCCGCTGTGGCAGGGCTTCTCGCGGCGCAGCGCGGCACGCGCCAGGCTGCTGGAAGTTTCGCAGCGCTTCGGCCTGCCGGTGCAGCCGGACGCAACGGTCGGCAACCTCTCGGTCGGCGAACGGCAGCGGGTGGAGATCCTCAAGGCGCTGTACCGCGGTGCGCGCATCCTGATCCTCGACGAACCCACCGCCGTGCTCACGCCGCAAGAGAGCGAGGCGCTGTTCCACACCCTGGCGCAGATGGTGGCGCAGGGCCTGTCGATCATCTTCATCAGCCACAAGCTGGCCGAGGTGCTGCGCGTGTCGCATCGTATCGCGGTGCTGCGCGGCGGCAAGCTGGTGGCTGAAGCGCGCACCCCCGAGACCACGCAGGCTCAGCTCGCGCTGTGGATGGTCGGCCATGCGATCGAAGGCGTGGTGCGCAGCCCCGCGCGGCGGGTCGGCGACGCGGTCTGCGTGCTGGACCATGTGCAAACGGCCGGCAGCGGTCAGGACCGGCTGGCGGATGTGACGCTCACGCTCAGGGCCGGCGAGATCACGGCGATCGCGGGCGTTTCCGGCAATGGCCAGGTCGCGCTGGCGGAGCTGCTCTGCGGCACGCGCCGCGCGATCGGCGGCACGGTACAGCTGATGGGGCGGGCCTTGCCGGCCTCGCCTGCGCGGCTGGTCCAGCGCGGCGTGGCGCGCATTCCCGAAGACCGGCACGCGGTCGGCGTGGTGGGCGACCTGCCGGTGTGGGAGAACGCGGTGTCGGAGCGACTGCGCAGCACGGCCTTCTCGCGCTGGCTGTGGGTGCGGCGCGCAGCCGCACGCGCCCATGCGCGGCGCATCGAGAAAGCCTATGACGTGCGCGGCGCCGGACTCGAATTGCCTGCGCGCACGCTCTCGGGCGGCAATATGCAGAAGCTGATCCTCGGGCGGGCGCTGCTGGCGCCCGATGCGACCAAAGGCCACGGCAAGGCGGCGCGGCTGATCGTCGCGCACCAGCCGAGCTGGGGACTGGACATCGGCGCCGTCGCCTATGTGCAGCAGCAGCTGATCGCAGCGCGCGATGCGGGCGCCGCGGTGCTCTTGATCTCCGACGATCTGGACGAGGTGCTGGCGCTGGGCGATCGGGTTGCCGTCATGCACGGGGGCCAGCTCGGCGAGCCGCGACCGGCCTCGGCCTGGACGCGCGAAGCCATCGGGCTCGCGATGGCGGGCTCATGAGCGCAGCGCCGGGCCGCCTCAAGCAAGCTCGCGCCCCCTCGGGGGGCAGCGAGGACACGCAGTGCCGAGCGTGGGGGCCACATACATGAGGCTGGAGCGCCGCCATGAGACCTCGCGCGCGGCACTGGTGCTGGCACCCTTCGGCGCCGTCGTCTTCACCCTGCTGGTCAGCGCGCTGCTGGTGCTCTGGGCCGGCGCGCCGGTGGGCCGCACTTATGCGCTGCTGCTGCAGGGTGGCTTCGGCTCGGTGTTCGCCTGGAGCGAGACGCTGGCGCGCGCGATTCCGCTGATCCTGACCGGGCTGGCCGCCACCGTGGCTTTCAAGGCCCGGCTCTTCAACATCGGCGCCGAGGGCCAGCTCTACGGCGGCGCGCTGGCGGCCGTGGCCGTGGGCGGGCTGCATGGCGGCACGGGCTTCGCGCTGCCGGTCTGGCTGCTGTTCACGCTGATGATGCTAGCCGCCGCAGTCGCCGGCGCTCTGCTGCTGCTCGGCCCGGCGCTGATGAAGAACAAGCTCGGCGTCGATGAGGTGGTGACCACGCTGCTCTTCAATTTCATCGTGCTGCTCGGCGTCTCGGCGATGCTCGACGGGCCGATGAAGGACCCGACCGCGATGGGCTGGCCGCAGAGCGTGTCGCTGCAGCCCGAGCTCGAACTGGGCCGGCTGATCGCGCAGACCCGCGTGCACACCGGCCTGCTGTGGGCCGGCGCGCTGTCGGTGCTGGTCTGGGTGTTGTTCAAGTACACGGTGATCGGCTTCGACATCCGCGCGGTCGGCGCGAATGCGCGCGCCGCGGCCTTTGCGGGCGTGCCGGTCACGCGCACCGTCGTGCTGGTGGCGTTGCTTTCGGGTGCGCTGGCCGGGTTGGCGGGCGCGATCGAGGTGGCGGGCCGCACCAGCTACGTCACGCTCGACATGTCGCCCGGCTACGGCTACAGCGGCATCGTGATCGCGATGCTGGCCGGCCTGCATCCGCTGGGCGTGCTGGCGGCGGGCGTGTTCGTCGCCGGCGTGCTGGTCGGTGCCGACACGATGAGCCGGGCGATCGGCGTGCCGACCTATGTCGCGGACGTGATCGTGGCTGCCTCGCTGATTGCGGTGCTGGTGGCGACCTTGCTCACACAGTATCGAGTGCGATGGAAGTAGTCGACATCCTCGGCAATGCCTCTTTCTGGGTCGCGGTGCTGCGCATCGCCACGCCGCTGATCTTCGGCACCCTGGGCGTGCTGCTGTGCGAGCGCGCGGGCGTGCTGAACCTCGGCATCGAGGGCATCATGGTCGCCGGCGCCTTTGCCGGCTGGCTCTCGGTCTATGCGGGCGCGCCGCTGTGGGTGGGCGTCGCGGTGGCGGCGTTGACGGGCGCGGTCTTCGGCCTGCTGCACGCCTTCCTGACCGTGGGCCTCGCGCTCTCGCAGCATGTCTCGGGCCTGGGCATCACGCTGCTGGCGACGGCGCTCAGCTACTACGGCTACCGCGTGAGCTTTCCGAAGGTCAACACGCCGCCGACCGTCACGCCCTTCGCGCCGATGGAATGGTTGCACATCCCGGTGCTCGATGCGCAGACGCCGCTCACGCTGTTCGCGCTGCTGCTGGTGCCGGTGCTCGCGTACATCCTCTACCGCACGCCGCTGGGCCTGGCGCTGCGCATGGTCGGCGAGAACCCGCAGGCGGCCGAGGGCCAGGGCGTCTCGGTCGCAGCCACGCGCAGCGGCGCCATCGTCGCCGGTTCGGCGCTGATGGGCGTGGCGGGCTCCTTCCTCACGCTGTCGGCCTTCAACGCCTTCTTCTTCAACATGGTCAACGGCCGCGGGTGGATCTGCGTCGCGCTGGTGGTGTTTGCCTCCTGGCGGCCCGGCAAGGCCCTGCTGGGCGCCCTGCTGTTCGCTTTTTTCGACGCGCTGCAGCTGCGGCTGCAACAATCCGGCGATGCCGTGCTGCCCTACCAGCTCTACCTGATGCTGCCCTATGTGCTGTCGATCGTGGCGCTGGTGCTGGTGGCGCGCAAGGCCAGCTATCCGCAAGCCCTCATGAAGCCCTATCTCAAAGGCGAACGTTAGCCATGCTCGATCTGCTCGTCCAAAACGCCACGCTACCCGACGGTCGCAGCGGCATGTCGATCGCGGTGCAGGGCGGCCGCATCATCGAAGTCACCGCAGGGCTCGATGCGCCGGCTGCTGAAAAACTCGACGCCCAGGGCCTGCTGGTCGCGCCCCATTTCGTCGACCCGCACTTCCACATGGACGCCACGCTGAGCTACGGCCTGCCGCGCGTCAACCAGAGCGGCACGCTGCTCGAAGGCATTGCGTTGTGGGGCGAGCTCAAGCCGCTGCTCACGGCCGAGGCACTGATCGAGCGCGCACTCGCCTACTGCGATTGGGCAGTCGCCAAGGGCCTGCTCGCGATCCGCAGCCATGTCGACACCAGCGACCCCAGCCTGCTCGCGGTGGATGCGCTGCTCGAAGTCAAGCGGCGCGTGGCGCCTTACCTGGACCTGCAGCTGGTCGCTTTCCCGCAGGACGGTGTGCTGCGTTCGCCCGGTGGCGTCGACAACCTGAAGCGCGCGCTCGACTTGGGGCTAGACGTGGTCGGCGGCATTCCGCACTTCGAACGCACCATGGCCGACGGCGCCGCGAGCGTGAAACTGCTGTGCGAGCTGGCCGCCGAGCGCGGCCTGCCGGTGGACATGCACTGCGACGAATCGGACGACCCGCTTTCGCGCCACATCGAGACGCTGGCCTTCGAGGCGCAGCGCCTGGGCTTGCACGGCCGGGTCACGGGCTCGCACTGCACCTCGATGCATTCGATGGACAACTACTACGTGAGCAAGCTGCTGCCGCTCATTGCCGAGGCCGGCGTCAGCGTGATCGCGAATCCGCTGATCAACATCACCCTGCAGGGCCGCCACGACAGCTACCCCAAGCGGCGCGGCATGACGCGCGTGCCCGAGCTGATGGCCCAGGGCGTGAACGTCGCCTTCGGCCACGACTGCGTGATGGACCCCTGGTACGGCATGGGTTCGGGCGACATGCTCGAGGTCGCGCACATGGGCCTGCACGTGGCGCAGATGACCAGCCAGCGCGGCATCCGGCAGTGCTTCGATGCAGTCACGGTCAATGCCGCCAAGGTCTTCGGGCTCGACGGCTATGGCCTCGAAACGGGTTGCGATGCCAGCTTCGTGCTGCTGCAGGCGCGCGATCCGGTCGAGGCGATCCGGCTGCGCGCGACGCGGCTCAAGGTGTATCGCAAGGGCCGGCTGCTGGCCGAGACGCCGGCTGCGACGGCGGCCCTGCACCTGGCGGACCGGCCGGCGGCCACCGCCTGGATGCATCCGAAGAACTGATCTCAGGCCGGCGCAGCGACCGCGCGCCACATGTGGACCTTCGACAGGAAGGTGCCGCCCTGCGCGATGGCGAACGGTTCGACGCCGAAGGCGGCAAAGCCGCAGCGCTCGTAGAGGGCCTGCGCGGCATCGTTGCCCTGGGTCACCGTCAACTGGACCAGCCTGACGCCCTCGCGCGCGGAGGCCTCCGCGAGCAGGCCCAACACCAGCTCACGGCCGAAGCCGCCTTGCCGGGCGGCCGGCGCGACATACATGCCGAACAGGTTCGCCTTGTGCCGCGACTTCTCGCGCGACTCGAACAGGATGCCCGCTGCGCCCGCAAGAAGGCCCTTGTGGTCGAACGCACCCAGCACGATCTGCGGTGCCGTCGGTGAAACATCGAGCCGCGACGTCCACCACGACAGCGGCAAGGCCTCGCGCTCGGCCACCGTGGAGGTGAAGGCATCGGGATGGCGCCCGTAGGCTTCGAGCATCAACGCCCGGTAGGCCTCGGCGTCGTCGGGGGTCAGGCGGCGAAGGCTCACGGTCTCACAGCTTGACGGGCTCGGCCTCGTAGATCTGGATCGTGGGCGCCGCCGCAGCAAGCCCGCCGACCGCCTTGGCGAAGGCACGCGAGGCCGGGACCGCAAAGTGGGCCAGGAGTGCCGCGCGATCTACCCATTGCTCGACGAAGACCAGGCGCAGCGCGTTTTCCGCGTCGCGGTGCACGGCATGCGAGATGCAGCCCGGCTCGGCGCGCGAACGGCGCACGTGTTCGAGGCTCAGCGCGAGGACTTCGTCCACGGTGTCGCTCTTGGCGAGGATGTCGCCGGTCACAAGAATCATGAGACTCTCCTTGGGTCACGCGCCTTCGGGCAGGCTGTAGTCGAAATCGTAGAAATGCTTGCCGTCTGCGATGCGGATCGCCAGCCTGCCTGCAAGGCCGGCGAGCTGGCCGGTGGCCGAATCCGGCACGACGGTGATCGACAGCTGCTGCTCGCCGCGCGTCATGGTGCCCGTGTGCTGCAGGACGAAGCTGCCCTCGCGGCCGTGCAGCGTCGCCGCCACGCGCTCGATGGCCACGTAGCCGGCCGATCCAAGCGTCGTCGTGACGGCGCTCAGCATCTCGCCCTGGCCGGTGCCCGCGAGGTCGCCGCTGAACTGCTTGTCGAGCGACATCCTGCCGAGCGTCGCGCCTTCGGTCTGCTCGCTCTGCCAGAGCGGCCGCATCTTCACTTCGAAGGTGCCGCTTGCCTTTTTGTTCATGGGTGCTCCCTCTCTTCCTCAAACCGCGGGCGCGATCGCCTCGGCGTATTTGTAGAGTGCGCCGAGGATCTCTTCGCCGCGCTCATCGGCCGTCTCGGCCAGCACATCGATCTCGGCAAAGAGCTGGTCGACGTTGCGCACCCCGCCCTCGCCTTCGAGCAGGCGCGCGACGCGATGCGCCTCCCAGCGTTCGGTTTCGTCTTCGTCGAGGGTATCGGGAAAGTTGCGGGCCCGGTAGCGGAACAGCAGCTCTTCGAGCCGTGGATCGTCGAAGCCGGTGCGCGAATGTGCGAGCTCCGCCGGCGACAGGCTGCGCAGCTGGGTCAGCCGCCGGCGATCGCCATTGCCGACGAAGCCGCCGTAGAGGTCTTCGTCGACGTCCGGCGCTGCTTCGCGCGGCCGCTCGTAGACCTGGGGCCAGATCGCGCTCATGTCGGGCAAGGCGGCCGCCAGCGCGGCGTTGCGCAGCGCCGCTTCGAGGTCGATGCTCCAGCGCGTGGCCATGGCCGGCGCCAAGGTCTTCAGGTTGCCGACCACCATCGGCGACTTGTTCAGGTGCACGCTCTTCACCGGCAGGCGCAGCACGCCTTCGGGCAGATCGGCGCTTCGCGTGAAAAGGCGTTGGCGCAGCGTCGCCACGTCGAGGTCGCGCAGCTCGCTCGGGTCGTGCGCCAGGTCCCAGGCGATCAGCTCGTTCTTGTTGGTCGGATGGCTCGCGAGCGGCCACATCACGGCCAGGCAGCCGCGCTCGGCCGGGAACATGCCGGAGACATGCAGGAAAGGCCGTGCCGACTCGCGCGTGGCCGGCAGGCCCAGTTCGCTCGCGACCCGGTCTTTCCTGTGCAGCGCGAAGGCGAAGTCGAAGAGCTTGGGCTGCTTGTCGCGGATCAGCCGCGCCAGCGCGATCGTGGCGCGCACGTCCGACAGCGCATCGTGGGCCGATTCGTGGAGCAAGCCGTTGGCGCGCGCCAGGTCTTCGAGCTTGAAGCTCTGCGTGCCGTCGTCCTTTTTCGGCCATTCGATGCCGTCGGGACGCAAGGCATAGGTGAGCCGCACGACGTCGAGCAGGTCCCAACGGCCGCAGTCGTTCTGCCACTCGCGCGCATAGGGATCGATGAGGTTGCGCCAGAACAGGAAGCGCGTCACCTCGTCGTCGAAGCGGATGGTGTTGTAGCCGACGCCGATGGTGCCGGGCTGCGAGAACGCGCGTTCGATCTGCGCGGCGAACTCATGCTCCGGAATGCCGCGCTCGAGGCAGATCTGCGGCGTGATGCCGGTGATCAGGCAGGCCCCCGGGCTCGGCAGGTAGTCCGGCGCGGGCTTGCAGTAGATCATCATGGGCTCGCCGATCTCGTTGAGAGCGGCGTCGGTGCGGATGGCGGCGAACTGCGAGGGCCGGTCGCGACGCGGCACGGTGCCGAAGGTTTCGTAGTCGTGCCAGAGGAAGGTTTGGGACATCGTCAGAGCAAAGGTGAGAAAAGGCGTGCCGTCGCGTCGCCGAGCTGGGGAAGGAAGCTGCGCTTCCGGTTGGCGCGCACGGCCGCGGCGCTGTGAAGGTCGGTTTCGAACTGCGCGGCGAGCGGCTTGGCCAGCGCCGGACCATAGATCACGGCGCACACCTCGAAGTTGAGCCGGAAGCTGCGGTTGTCGAAATTGGCGGTGCCGATCATCGCGCAGTTGTCGTCCACCACCAGCGTCTTGGAATGCAGCATGCGCGCCTTGTATTCCCAGATCTTGACGCCGGCCGCGATGAGCTCGTCGTAGTAGGAGCGCGCCGCGGCGCTCACGATCAGCGAGTCGCTGCGCCGCGGCACCAGGAGGCGCACGTCGACGCCGCGCAGCGCCGCGCTGGTAAGCGCCATCAAGGCCGGTTCGCCGGGCACGAAATACGGCGTGGTGAGCCATGCGCGCTGCGCCGCCGAGTGGATGGCCGCGACATGCATGCGGTGGATGGCTTCGAGGCCGCTGTCGGGACCGCTGGTGACGATCTGCACCGGAATGTCACCCGCGCCCTCCTCGGCCGGCAGGCGCGGCAGCAGCCTGTCGATGGCTTCGTCCATCCGGCGCGGATCCTCGCCGGTGGCGTAGGCCCAGTCTTCGAGAAAGGTGGTCTGCAGCCAGCGCACCGCGCTGCCTTCGATGCACAGGTGGACGTCGTGATACGCGTCGGGCCGCACCCGCCGGTCTTCCTCGTCGGTGATGTTGACGCCGCCGGTGAAGCCCACGCGCCCGTCGCACACCACGATCTTGCGGTGGGTGCGGTAGTTGGTCACGGGCCGCAGCCGCCGGCCGATGCGGGTGTCGTGAAACAGCGCCACCTGGATGCCGGCGGCCTGCATCGGCGCCATGAACTTGCGGCCGATGCGCTTGGAGCCGAGGGCATCGAGCAGCAGGCGCACGGTGACGCCCTCTCGCGCGCGTTCGATCAGCAGGTCGCGCAGCGCGGTGCCGATCGTGTCGGGCTCGAAGATGTAGTACTCGAGGTGCACGTGGTCGCGTGCGCTGCCGATCGCTTCGAAGATGGCGTCGAAGGTGCTGGCACCGCCGGACAACAGGCGGGCCGCCGTCGCGCTCGACACCGGCAGGCCGCTGGCGGCGGTGCCCAGCGCGGCCATCTGCCGCAGGGCGGGCGGCGCACGTTCCGCGGCCTCGCGCAGCGTGGCGACGTCGGCCGGCGCCTGGGCGATCGCGCGGCTGCGCAGCCGCTTCAGGCGCTGCTTCTTCAAGCGCTGCGGCCCGAGGAAGTAGTAGATGACGAAGCCGGCGAAGGGCAGCAGCGCCAGCGAGAGGATCCAGCTCATCGTCGACACCGGCGCGCGCTTCTGCATCACGATCCAGACGGACAACACCGCGATGTAGCCGCTCCATGCCAGGGAGAGGCCGGTCTTCCATTCGTGGCTGAGCTCGGGGACGATCAAGGGCGAAAGAGGTCGGTGAATGAAAAAAGGCCGGTAGCGCAATGCTACCGGCCTTGGGAGTGGACTCCGGATGAGCGGACCAGCCCGTTGATCAGCCCGTTGCAGCCTCTTCCGCTTCGGGCTTGGCGCGCCCTTCCTTCTTGGGCAGCGGCTGGATGTCGAGCTGGACCTCTTCCTTGTCGTCGAGGTCCACCGTCAGGCGGCCACCTTCCTGCAGGCGGCCGAACAGCAGCTCGTCGGCCAGGGCGCGGCGGATCGTGTCCTGGATCAGGCGCTGCATCGGCCGTGCGCCCATCAGCGGATCGAAGCCCTTCTTCGCCAGGTGCTTGCGCAGCACGTCGGTGAAGGTGACGTCGACCTTCTTCTCGGCCAGCTGGGTCTCGAGCTGCAGCAGGAACTTGTCGACCACGCGCAGGATGATCTGCTCGTCGAGGGCCTTGAAGCTCACGGTCGCATCCAGGCGGTTGCGGAACTCCGGCGTGAACAGGCGCTTGATGTCGGCCATCTCGTCGCCCGCCTGGCGCGGGTTGGTGAAACCGATGGTCGCCTTGTTCATGGTTTCGGCGCCTGCATTGGTCGTCATGACGATGATGACGTTGCGGAAGTCGGCCTTGCGCCCGTTGTTGTCCGTCAGCGTGCCGTGGTCCATGACCTGCAGCAGCACGTTGAAGATGTCCGGATGCGCCTTCTCGATCTCGTCGAGCAGGAGCACGGCGTGCGGCTTCTTCGTGATCGCTTCGGTCAAGAGGCCGCCCTGGTCGAAACCGACGTAGCCCGGAGGCGCACCGATCAGCCGGCTCACCGCGTGGCGTTCCATGTACTCGGACATGTCGAAGCGGATCAGCTCGATGCCCATGATGTAGGCCAGCTGCTTCGCCGCTTCGGTCTTGCCGACGCCGGTGGGGCCGCTGAACAGGAAGGAGCCGATCGGCTTGTCTTCGCGGCCCAGGCCCGAACGCGCCATCTTGACCGCCGAAGCCAGCACCTCGAGGGCCTTGTCCTGGCCGAACACCACGCTCTTCAGGTCGCGCTCGATGGTCTGCAGCTTGCCGCGGTCGTCGTTCGAGACGTTGGCCGGGGGAATGCGCGCGATCTTGGCGACGATTTCCTCGACCTCGGCCTTGCTGATGGTCTTCTTGCGCTTGTTCGCGGGCAGGATGCGCTGGGCGGCGCCGGCCTCATCGATGACGTCGATCGCCTTGTCGGGCAAGTGACGGTCGTTGATGTACTTGGCACTCAGCTCAGCCGCGGCCTGCAGTGCAGCCACGCCGTATTTCACGCCGTGGTGCTCCTCGAAGCGCGACTTCAGCCCTTTCAGGATGTCGATGGTTTCCTGCACCGTCGGCTCGACCACATCGACCTTCTGGAAACGACGCGACAGGGCCGCATCCTTCTCGAAGATGCCGCGGTACTCGGTGAAGGTGGTAGCGCCGATGCACTTGAGCTGGCCGCTGGACAGCGCCGGCTTGAGCAGGTTCGAGGCATCGAGCGTGCCGCCCGAGGCCGCGCCGGCGCCGATCAGCGTGTGGATCTCGTCGATGAAGAGGATCGCGTTCGGCTTGTCCTTGAGCGACTTGAGCACGCCCTTCAGGCGTTGTTCGAAATCGCCGCGGTACTTGGTGCCGGCCAGGAGCGCGCCCATGTCGAGCGAGTAGACATGGGACTCCGCCAGGATCTCGGGCACGTCGTTCTGCGTGATGCGCCAGGCCAGGCCCTCGGCGATCGCCGTCTTGCCGACGCCGGCCTCACCCACCAGCAGCGGGTTGTTCTTGCGCCGGCGGCACAGGATCTGGATCACGCGCTCGACCTCGTACTCGCGGCCGATCAGCGGATCGATCTTGCCTTCCTTGGCAAGCTGGTTGAGGTTTTGCGTGAACTGCTCGAGCGGGGACGACTTCTCGTTCTTCTCGCCGCCGCCCTCCTCGCCTTCGCCGGAGGACGATTCGCTGCTGCCCTTGGCAGCTTCCGGCGGATCGCTCTTCTTGATGCCGTGGGCGATGAAGTTCACCACATCGAGGCGCGTCACGCCCTGCTGATGCAGGTAGTAGACCGCATGCGAATCCTTTTCGCCGAAGATCGCGACCAGCACGTTCGCGCCGGTGACTTCCTTCTTGCCGTTGCCGGTGGATTGCACATGCATGATGGCGCGCTGGATCACGCGCTGGAAACCGAGCGTGGGCTGGGTGTCCACATCGTCGGTACCCGCCACCTGGGGCGTGTTGTCCTTGATGAAATTGGTGAGCGACGCCCTGAGGTCGTCGACGTTGGCCGAGCAGGCGCGCAGAACCTCTGCGGCACTCGGGTTGTCCAGCAAAGCGAGCAGCAGGTGCTCCACCGTGATGAACTCATGGCGCTGCTGCCTGGCTTCGACAAAAGCCATGTGCAAGCTGACTTCCAGTTCCTGGGCAATCATGTGATTTCCTTTTGCCTTGCTGTAAATAAATTCTCAGATGGGTTGGAGCGCGATTTATTCAACCGGTTCACTGACGCACTGCAACGGATGCCCGGCCTGGTGGGCCGCTTCCATCACCTGATTGACCTTGGTGGCCGCCATGTCGCGGGAATACACCCCGCAGACGCCGCGCCCGTCGAGATGGATCTTGAGCATGATCTGGGTGGCGGTTTCCCGGTCCTTGTTGAAGAACTCCTGGATCACGACGATCACGAACTCCATCGGCGTGTAGTCGTCGTTGAGCATCACCACCTGATACATCTGCGGCGGCGCAGTTTTTTGGGGCCGCCGCTCGATCACGACCGCATCGCCGTCGTCCTGCCCCGGCTTCACGGCCGGCGGCGTAGGGGGAGTCGAGGGGATTTTGGTAGCCATGAAAATCATTTTATAGAGCCGCCGCCGGTTGTACTTGCGCAAGGGACACAACTGGTGGCGGCTTTGTGACATTCAAGACGGATGCCTGTGGAACTGCCGCCTCGGCGCATGCAAGCTGCGTGCCGCCAGCCCCAACGAAAAAGCCCCGGCGCCTTGCGGTGCCGGGGCTTTACACACCAGGGCGTCAGCCGGCGCTTCGGACGCCGGGATTTACATGTTGTCGATCATCACCTGACCGAAACCCGAGCAGCTGACCTGCGTGGCGCCGTCCATCAGGCGGGCGAAGTCGTAGGTCACCTTCTTGCTGGCGATCGATTTTTCCATCGAGCGGATGATCAGGTCGGCCGCCTCGGTCCAGCCCATGTGCCGCAACATCATCTCGGCCGAGAGGATTTCGGAACCGGGGTTCACGTAGTCCTTACCGGCGTACTTCGGCGCCGTGCCGTGGGTGGCTTCGAACATCGCGACGGTGTCGCTCAGATTGGCACCCGGGGCGATGCCGATGCCGCCGACCTGCGCCGCCAGCGCGTCGGACACGTAGTCGCCGTTCAGGTTCAGCGTGGCGATCACGCTGTATTCGGCCGGGCGCAGCAGGATCTGCTGCAGGAAGGCGTCGGCGATCGAGTCCTTGACGGTGATTTCCTTGCCGGTCTTGGGATTCTTGAACTTCATCCAGGGGCCGCCGTCGATCAGCTCGGCGCCAAATTCCTTGGCGGCCAGGCCATAGGCCCAGTCACGGAAGCCGCCTTCGGTGAACTTCATGATGTTGCCCTTGTGCACGATCGTCACGCTGGGCTTGTCGTTGTCGATCGCGTACTGGATCGCCTTGCGCACCAGACGCTCGGTGCCCTCGCGCGACACCGGCTTGATGCCGATGCCCGAGGTGTTCGGGAAACGGATCTTCTTGACGCCGAACTCGTCCTGCAGGATCTTGATGAGCTTCTTGGCCTTCTCGCTTTCGGCTTCGAATTCGATGCCGGCGTAGATGTCTTCCGAGTTCTCGCGGAAGATCACCATGTTGGTCTTGTGCGGCTCCTTGACCGGGCTGGGCACGCCCTCGAAGTACTGGATGGGGCGCAGGCAGACGTACAGGTCGAGCTCCTGGCGCAGCGCGACGTTGAGCGAGCGGATGCCGCCGCCGACTGGCGTGGTCAGCGGGCCCTTGATCGAGACCACGTAGTCGCGCACCGCATGCAGCGTTTCTTCGGGCAGCCAGACGTCGGGACCGTAGACCTTGGTCGACTTCTCGCCGGCGTAGACCTCCATCCACTGGATCTTTTTCTTGCCGCCGTAGGTCTTGGCCACTGCCGCGTCGACCACCTTGATCATCACGGGCGTGATGTCGAGGCCGGTACCGTCGCCCTCGATAAAGGGAATGATCGGCTGATCAGGCACATTGAGCGAGTTGTCGGCATTGACCGTGATCTTCTGGCCTTCGGCCGGGACTTTGATGTGCTGATAGCTGGACATGACGCAAGGGCTCCGGGATGAATTGAAGGCTGGAAGACACTAGGTTTCCAGCCGGCTGAATAGCCGTAGAATTTTAGACGCAACCGGAGGAGTCCGAAGGTTCTGTCAACCGAGTCCATATGGGTCTCGTTGTTGGCTGACCTTCTGCTGGCCGGGAGGCATTTTCAATCCATCTCCACAGAGGAACCCGTAATGAGCAAAGTTCTCGCAGTCATGATCGCCGGCCTGTTCGCCGTTGGCGCATACGCCCAGACGAAGCCCGCCGAAGTCGACCCCACAGGCAAGGGCAAGGCGGCCGAACGCGCCGAAGCCAAGAAGGACGCGAAGCCTGCCGGCCAAGTCAAAGCTCCGGGCGGCGACCAGAGCAAGGTGTCAGAGGGTAGCGGTGGCGTGACCGCCACTGGCGCCGACAAGGCCGCCCAGGCACGCCGTGACTCGCGCGACACGCGCCGCCAGGCCAAGGGTGGCGGCAAGAAGCCGGTTCCCGCGCAAGGCACCACGCCCCAGTAAGCTGGTTGGCACCAAAAAAGAAAGCGTTCTTCGGAACGCTTTCTTTTCGTCTGCACTCAAGAAGATGTAAGCTTCAAAGCAAATAGTCATGCCCGCATCAGCGGGCATTTTTTGTTTGTATTGCATTGCCACCCGCTTTATTGAAAGTCGATCCATGTTCCAGCGTTTTGTGGCCCTGCTTGCGCTGTCAGCTTCATTGATGACCTTTGCACACGGTCAGGAAGCTCAAACCAATCTCCAGCGCGTGAAGCTGTCCGCGGGCATGTACCAGATCGATGCGCAAGTCGCGCAGACCCCCGAACAGCGGCAGATCGGTCTCATGTTCCGCAAGGAAATGCCGCAAACCGAGGGCATGATCTTCGTGTTCGAGCAGCCCGCGACCCAGTGTTTCTGGATGAAGAACACCCTGCTGCCGCTGACCGCAGCCTTCGTGGCCGACGACGGCCGCATCGTCAACCTGGCCGACATGAAGCCCCTGACCGAGGAGTCGCATTGTTCCGAGGAGCCGGTTCGCTTCGTGCTCGAGATGAACCAAGGCTGGTTCGCCAAGAAGAACATCAAGAAGGGGGCGAAGCTCGGCGGCGAACTGTTTGCGGCCAGGCGCTGAGCATCGCCCGCCCATTAAAAAGCCGACCCGCGGGTCGGCTTTTTTTTGGTAAGCCTCGACTCAGCCGAAGTTCTTGGCCGCGAAGTCCCAGTTCACCAGCTTGGCCAGGAAGGTCTCCACATACTTGGGCCGCAGGTTGCGGTAGTCGATGTAGTAGGCGTGCTCCCAGACGTCCACCGTCAACAGTGCCGTGTCGCCCGTGGTCAGCGGCGTGCCCGCGGCACCCATGTTCACGATGTCCACCGAGCCGTCGGCCTTCTTCACCAGCCAGGTCCAGCCCGAGCCGAAGTTGCCCACCGCCGACTTCACGAAGGCCTCCTTGAAGGCCGCGTAGCTGCCCCACTTGGCATCGATCGCCTTGGCCAGCGCGCCGGTGGGCTCGCCGCCGCCCGCGGGCTTCATGCAGTTCCAGAAGAAGGTGTGGTTCCAGATCTGGGCGGCGTTGTTGTAGATGCCGCCGCTGGACTTCTTGACGATCTCCTCCAGCGGCAGGCTCTCGAACTCGGTGCCCTTTTGCAGGTTGTTCAGGTTCACCACATAGGCGTTGTGGTGCTTGCCGTAGTGGTACTCCAGCGTTTCCTTCGAATACTCCGGCGCCAGGGCGTCCAGCGCGTACGGCAGGGGTGGGAGGACGTGTTCCATGTCTTTTCTCGCGGGTTGGTTGTGAGACGAAGCATTCTAGAAAGGAATCACGTGGCTCGCGTCGGACGCCGTCCCGTCGTACCCGTTCGATTGACTGTCATGTCGACCGTGCCGTCGGCGAGGCGCGCGCGCACCGCGTCGCCGGGTGTCAGGCCTCGCACGCTGGTGACGGCCTGTCCCTGTTCGTTCGTGAGCCATGCGTAGCCGCGCTGCAAGACCAGCGCCGGATCCAGCAGTTGCAGGCGCAGAGCAGCCCGTTCGAGCCGTTCCTTGCGCTGAACCAGGGCACGCGTGAACTTGAGCGGCAACTCGGCCTGCAACGGCTGCTGCGCTTGCGCGAGCCGCTGCGTCCTCGAGAGCACGGCGTAGTGCAGTCGTTGCGCATGGTGAGCCAGGCGCAGTTGCTGGCGCGTCACCAGCGTCGAGGGGCGCCCCAGCCGACCCGCGGCCAGATCGAGGCGCTGGCTCAAGACATCGAGGCGCGCGGAAATCGCGTCGCGCAGCCGCTCTTCGAGCAGATCGAGCGCGCCGAGCCACAGATCGCGCGGCGCAGCGACGAGTTCGGCCGCGGCGGTCGGCGTCGGTGCGCGCAGGTCGGCACAGAAGTCGGCGATGGTGAAGTCGGTTTCGTGGCCGACGCCGCTGATCACCGGCACCGGGCTCTGCACGATCGTGCGCGCCAGCGACTCGTCGTTGAAGGCCCAGAGATCCTCGATCGAGCCGCCGCCGCGCACCAGCAGGATCAAGTCGACCGTCGGCTGCAGCGCGTAGAGCGACTGCAGCGAGCGCACCAGCTCCGCCGGCGCACCGGCGCCCTGCACCGCGGCCGGCGCCAACACCACAGGAATGTGCGGCACGCGGCGGCGCAATGCGCTGACGACGTCGTGCAAGGCTGCCGCGCCGAGCGAGGTCACGACACCGATCGCGCGTGGCATGGCCGGAAGCGGCCGCTTGCGGGCGGGATCGAAAAGGCCCTCGGCCTCCAGCTTCGCCTTGCGCTGCAGGAACTGCTCGAACAGCGCGCCCTGCCCGGCTCGACGCAGGCTTTCGACCACCAGTTGAAGGTCGCCGCGCGGCTCGTACACCGCCAATCGGCCGCGCACCTCGACCTGGTCGCCATCGCGCGGCGAGAAATCGAGCAGGCCTGCGGCGCGCCGGAACATGGCGCACCGCAACTGGCCGGATTCGTCTTTCAGTGCAAAGTAGCAGTGGCCGCTGGCCGCACGCGAGAAGCCGGAAATCTCGCCGCGCACCGCGACCGGATTGAAGCGAGCATCGAGCGCATCGGCCACGGCGCGACACAGTGCGCCCACGGCCCAGACCCGCGGTCCCGCCGGAATTGCTTCACGCTCGCTCATGTCGAGGCGGTGTTACAGATGAACAGTCGTCCACAAGCGCGGCGGCGGTCTCCCGGCCGCACGAGGCATCCGCACGACACCCACGACTCCACGTACAAGCCATTGATTTGATTGAAAAAAGTGCTGCTCAAAATTCAGTCGATCCAGCGGAAAGCCCGCCGCGTGTGGCTCCAGATGAGTTGCTCCGCGGGTTAGCCACAAAGTTATCCACAGAAACTGTGCGTCTGAACCTACAGCGAATACAAATCGGAACAATGCTTCGCGCCGGTGGATAATCGCCGCGCATTTGCAGTCCACGGGGCCGGAGGAATACTTGTTTTCGATCATAGTTGCTGCGGGCTGGCCGATCTGGCCGCTGCTCGCTTGTTCGGTGATTGCGCTCGCGCTCGTCATCGAGAGATTCACCAGCCTGAAGACCTCCAAGGTCCTGCCGCCCAAGCTCCTCGACGAGGCCATCACGGTCTCGCGCGCTGCGGTCCCGGGCCCGGACGTGGTGACCAAGCTGGAAAGAAACTCGGGGCTCGGCGAGGTGCTGGCCGCCGGCTTCCGCACTTTGAACTCCAACCCCCTTTCGACCGAAGACGACCTGCGCGCGTCGATGGAATCGGCCGGACGCGTGGTCGCGCATCGACTCGAACGCTACCTGCCGGCGCTCGCAACCATCGCGTCGGCGGCCCCGCTGCTCGGGCTGCTGGGCACGGTGATCGGCATGATCGAGATCTTCGGCTCCCAGTCGCCCAGCAGCGGCGCGGTCGGCACCGGCAACCCGGCGCAGCTGGCGCACGGCATCTCCGTGGCGCTCTACAACACGGCCTTCGGGCTGATCGTGGCGATCCCGGCTCTGATCTTCTGGCGCTATTTCCGCAGTCGGGTCGACGAGTACCTGCTGAACCTGGAGCTCGCCGGCGAACGTTTTGCGCGTCACCTGAACACGCTGCGATCATGAAACGAATGCATTTCAGCCACGGCTCGCGCGAGGAGCCGGAGATCAACCTGATCCCGTTCATCGACGTGCTGCTGGTCGTGCTGATCTTCCTGATGCTCTCGACCACCTACAGCAAGTTCACCGAGATGCAGTTGCGCCTTCCGGTGGCCGACGTGGAGGCCCAGCGCGACTATCCGAAGGAAGTGATCGTCGCCGTCTCCGCCGACGGACGCTATTCGATCAACAAGACCCAGTTGCCCGACCGCAGCGTGGAGACGGTGGCCGCAGCGCTGAGCGCCGCGGCGAACGGCGGCAAGGACAGCGTCGTGATCATCAGCGCCGACGCCAGCGCCGCCCATCAGTCTGTGATCACGGTGATGGAAGGCGCGCGGCGCGCGGGCCTCATGCAAATCACCTTCGCCACGCAGTCGGCCGCGCAGGCGGGACGCTAGTGCTGCAGCGGGCCTGGCTTCAGCGCGGAATGCTCGCGCGGCTGCTGTGGCCTCTCTCGCTGCTCTATGGCGCTTTGGCCGCAATCCGGCGCGCGCTCTATCGCCGAGGCATCCTTCAGACCGAGCGCGTCGGCGTGCCGGTGATCGTGGTCGGCAACGTCATCGCCGGCGGTTCCGGCAAGACGCCTGTCGTGATGGCGGTCGTGCGACACCTCCAAGCCCGCGGAATGAAGGTCGGCGTGGTATCGCGCGGCTACGGGCGAGCGACCGACGATTGCCGCGCGGTACAGGACGACAGCGATCCGCGCGAGGTCGGCGATGAGCCGGCGCTGATTCGCCGCTCGACCGCGGTGCCGGTCTTCGTGGCGCGGCGGCGTGCCGAAGCGGCGCGTGCCCTGCTCGCTCTTCACCCGGACACGCAGCTCATCGTGAGCGACGATGGCCTGCAGCACCTTGCGCTGGCGCGCGACCTCGAGATCTGCGTCTTCGACGACCGCGGAACGGGCAATGGCTGGCTGCTGCCGGCCGGCCCCCTGCGCGAGCATTGGCCGCGCCGCTGCGACCTGGTGATCCACACCGGCGCGCGACCCGCCTTCGCCGGCTTCACGGCACGACGTGCGCTGGCCGACCATGCGCTGCGACTCGATGGCACGCCGGTCCCGCTCGCATCCCTGGCCGGCCGGGCGCTGGTCGCGGTTGCCGCGATTGCAAAGCCCGAGGCTTTCTTCCAGATGCTGCACGAACGCGCCCTGGTACCGCAGCAGTGCATTGCATTGCCGGATCACCACGATTTCAGCGACTGGACCCCGCCGCCCGGCAGCGCCTACACGCTGATCTGCACCGAGAAGGACGCGGTCAAGCTGTGGCGCCGAGCCCCCGACGCGCTGGCGCTGCCGCTGGTGTTCGAACCCGAGCCGTCCTTCTTCGAAGCGCTCGACGCAAAGCTATCATCGCTCGATGGACACCAAGCTGCTTGAACTGCTCGTCTGCCCCGTGACCAAGGGGCCGCTCACGTGGAATGCCGAGAAGCAGGAACTCGCCTCGCGCAGCGCCCGCCTCGCCTACCCGGTGCGCGATGGCATCCCGGTGCTGCTCGAAACCGAGGCGCGCACGCTTTCCGACGAAGAGCTGGGACTTTGACCTTGCCTTTCGCCGTCCTGATCCCGGCTCGGCTCGCGTCCACACGATTGCCCGACAAGCCCCTGGCCGACATTGCCGGCCTGCCGATGGTGGTGCGCGTCGCACAGCGCGCCCTGCAATCGAGCGCCGAGCGCGTGGTGGTGGCCGCCGACGACGCGCGCATCGTCGCCGCTTGCGAGGCACACGGTGTCCAGGCCCTGCTCACGCGCACCGACCACGCGAGCGGCAGCGATCGCCTCGCCGAGGCCTGCGCGCAGCTCGGTCTGGCCGACGATGCGATCGTGGTTAACGTCCAGGGCGACGAGCCGCTGATCGACCCGGCATTGATCGACGCCGTGGCCCACACGCTGGCCTCGCATCCCGACGCAGCGATGAGCACGGCCGCGCACGCGATCGAATCCCTCGAAGATTTCCTCAATCCGAACGTCGTGAAAGCCGTGCTCGACGCACAGGGCAATGCGCTCTACTTCAGTCGCGCACCGATTCCCTGGTGGCGCGACGGCTTCGCGAAAGGCGGCGTGACGGCGCTGCCGCAGTCACCCGCAGCGCTGCGCCATATCGGCATCTACGGCTACCGCGCCGGCTTCGTACGGCAGTTTCCCAGCCTGCCGCCGGCACCGGTCGAAGCCACGGAGGCACTGGAGCAGCTGCGCGCACTGTGGCACGGGCACCGCATCGCCGTGCACGTGAGCGCCCATGCGCCCGGGCCGGGCATCGACACGCCGGAAGATCTGGAGCGCGTCCGCGCACTGCTCTCCAACGCCTGATTTCGTCCCCGCGCAGGCCAAGTCGGCCGCGGAGCGCGTGCTATCCTCGACGCAACTCCGCCCTGCGTTCTCCCTCGTGAAACGCATGGCGCGACAGAAATCGAAGAACCGTCCGAGGACACCATGAGACTGATTTTGTTGGGCGCCCCCGGGGCAGGCAAAGGCACGCAGGCAGCCTTCATTTGCCAGAAATACGGCATTCCTCAAATCTCGACCGGCGACATGCTGCGCGCCGCCGTCAAGGCCGGCACACCGCTCGGGCTCCAGGCCAAGGCCGTGATGGATGCCGGCGCCCTGGTGAGCGACGACCTGATCATCAACCTCGTCAAGGAACGCATCGCGTTGCCGGACTGCACCCAGGGCTTTCTGTTCGACGGCTTCCCGCGGACCATTCCGCAAGCCGAGGCCATGCGCTCGGCGGGCGTCAAGATCGACTACGTGCTCGAGATCGACGTGCCTTTTGCCGACATCATCGAACGCATGAGCGGGCGCCGCTCGCATCCGGCGTCGGGGCGCATCTACCACGTCAAGTTCAACCCGCCGAAGACCGAAGGCAAGGACGACCTCACGGGCGAAGACCTGATCCAGCGCGAGGACGACAAGGAAGAAACCGTGCGCAAGCGGCTCGAGGTCTACAGCCAGCAGACCCGGCCGTTGGTCGACTACTACTCGGCCTGGGCCAAGGCGGACCCGGCCGCAGCGCCGAAGTACCGCGCCATCAGCGGCGTCGGCACGGTCGACGAGATCACTCAGCGCGCGCTGGGCGCCCTCGGCAGCTGATCAGGCCGGGCTGGAGCGCAGCCCGTAGACCTTGCCGTCGGCGAACAGGTATTCGACGCGCATCACCGGCTCGCCCTTTTCTTCCTTGAAGGTGAAGCCCACTGCCGAGATGGTCGCGCCGGACTTGATCTCCGAAACCTTCCAGGCCTCCATTCGCGTCAGCGGCGCGAGTTCGAGCGTCCACTGGCGATCGGCGCGGCGCGGCGCGGTCGCCTTGGCAAGAAGCCCGGGGCCATCGACCGGCGCGCTCTGCGCGGGCGGCTGTCGCGTTGCGAGGTCTGCCGGCACCTTGAGACCCGGCGGAACCTCGATCACCAGCTCGGCATGCGGGTTCTGCCAACGCGCGCGCACGACCTTTCCTTCCAGGTAGAGCGGACGCTCCTGGTCGAAGCTGCTCCAGCCGTGGTGTGCCCAGGCGAACGGGGTGGCGACGGGAAGGGATGCGGCGGCGATGACGATGCTGCGACGTTTCATCGGAAGAACTCCTTCTTCTCTTCAGTACGCGATCCAGCGGCCGCAGAACACGACGGCCAGCCAGATCGCAGTGGACAACAACATCTGTACCCGCGCCAGCGCATCGAGTTTGCGCAAGGACCTTCGCGCGTGGAACCAGCCCGCGTTGCATCCGGCGGCCAGCAACAATCCCATCTTGATCACGAAGGCCCGGTTGGCGAGCAGTTCGGCCGGCTGGGTCGCGAACATCAGCGAGCCGCTGGCCGCCGCCAGCGTGAAGCCGCAGAGCGCGATCGACAGCGACAGCCTGGCCATCGCCCGCACCGGCAAGGCAGCCGCACGTCCGAACACCCGCAGCTCGAGCGCCACGAGATTGCCGAGCAGGAGTGCGATGCCGATGACGTGCACCGCCTCCAGCGCCGGATAGGCCCACGAGTGCGATTGCAGAGCGCCGAACATGGCCTCAATCGGCGGCCGGCTGATCTGCCATCAGCTCCAGCACCAGCGCGATGCGCGCCTTGACGGGAGTCAGTGCGCCCGCGTCACGCAAGAGTGCATTCGGCGCCGGCAGGATGCGGCCCTGCGTGCATCGCGTGGCGCGCACGACCGCGATGCCGGCAGCCTGCGCCCGCAGCGCGGCTTCTTCCAGCGCAAGGTGCAAGGTGCCGTTGCCGGTGGCCGCGAGCACCAGGCCCTCTACCGGCTCGGCGGCGCCGGACTGGCGCTCGCGAATCAGTGTGTCGATCAAGCTGCCGCGCGCCTCCGCATGACTCATCACGATTTCCACATGGGGCCAGCGGGCGGCATTCGTCATCCGTTCGAAGAGCTCGCGCGCATCTTGTTGCGGCGATACCGGCCAGCTTCGGAGGCCGCGCACCGCGCCCTCCTCCACATAGGCCACCGGTCCCGCATCGCCGGAGTCGAAGGCGTCGAGCCGGTAGGTGTGGACCTTCTGGACGTCGAAGGCGCTGTGCACCGTGCCCGCGCAGACGGCCACCACGCCCAGCGCGCCGGGGCTGGACGCGACCGCGATCGCATCGCGCACGTTCTGCGGGCCGTCTGGCGACAGCGCGGTCGCGGGCCGCATCGCGCAGGTCAGGACCACCGGCTTCGACGGAGCCAGCACCGACTGCAGGAAGAAGGCTGTTTCCTCCAGCGTGTCGGTGCCATGGGTGATGACGAGGCCCGCTACGTCGGGCTCGGCGAGCCAATGGGCGCAGCGCTCGGCCAGCGTACGCCAGATCGCAAAGCTCATGTCCTTGCTGTCAATCTGCGCCACTTGCTCGGCCGCGAGTGCGATGCCTTCGGGCGCCTCGATGCCGCCCAGCAGTTCCGTCACGCCTACTTGCCCGGCCGTGTAGCCGATGTTGTCGCCGGCCGCCGTAGCGCGGCCGGCGATGGTGCCGCCGGTGCCCAGAACGATCACGCGGCGCTTGCCTTCTCGAAGGGTATCGACCATGTCTTGCCAAACTCCCGGAAACTGGTTAAAAATACAGGTACTGGATATTCAGCCAGTGCCGCAAGGAGTCATCAATGCAGTTCGCCGTCAAGCTTACCGCCCGCCAGCAGCAGATTCTGGACTTGATCCAGAGCGCCATCGCACGCACCGGCGCCCCGCCCACGCGTGCCGAGATCGCCGCCGAACTGGGCTTCAAGTCGGCCAATGCGGCCGAAGAACATTTGCAGGCCCTGGCACGCAAAGGCGTGATCGAACTCGTGAGCGGCACCTCGCGCGGCATCCGCCTCAAGGGCGACGCACTGCGCTCGCTGAACGAATCGCGCAACAACCAATTCTCCCTGTCGCTGCCCGGCATGGCCCAGCTCGCGCTGCCGCTGATCGGCCGTGTGGCTGCAGGCTCGCCCATCCTCGCGCAGGAGCACGTCGACCAGACCTACTACGTCGAGAACACCCTGTTCCAGCGCCAGCCCGACTACCTGCTCAAGGTGCGTGGCATGTCCATGCGCGACGCCGGCATCATGGATGGCGACCTGCTGGCGGTGCAAGCCACCAAGGAAGCCCGCAACGGCCAGATCGTGGTGGCCCGGCTGGGCGACGAAGTCACGGTCAAGCGCCTCAAGCGCAACAAGCAGGTCATCGAGCTGCATGCCGAAAACCCCGACTACCCCACCATCGTCGTTCAGCCCGGCGAGCCTTTCGAGATCGAAGGCTTGGCTGTAGGCCTGATCCGCAACACGATGCTCATGTAGGGGTCCAAACCCCGGCCGCGACAGGTGGCGGGCGTATGGCCGAGGGCCATCACCCTGTAGCAGCCGATGAAAGCAATCCTGCCTGTGTTCAACCTCTGACTTTTCTGGAGTTCACATGGGAATCGCTCTTCTCAGCCTTGCTGATCTGTTCATGCCGCTGCAATCGCTGGCCGATCGCTGGATGCCTTCGCGCCGCAGGCGTTCGTCCGGCCTTCGCTATGTCGGCATTCGGCCCAGCTGTGCCCCTGCACCCGCGCCGACGCGTCCCCTGCGCGTGGTGCGCACGGTCGATGCGCAGCGCCCCGGCCAGAACGCGGGCCGCGTCGTGATCTCGGGCCGCATGGCGGACGTCTGCGCCGAACTCGATCGGCTGGCCGCCCTGGAAGCGGCGGACACCGTGCCGCGCGCCAGCCGCCTGCATTGAGCGAGGCGATGCCGATCGGCAATTGAAGCCGAACCGAGCCTGGGTTATCCCCGGGCAGCGTGCGCCTGTGGAACGCAGGGCACGGAGTACGCGGATGGTGCGAGGCACAATGGCATGCCATGAACATTGTGATCCTCGACGACTACCAGGACGCGGTGCGCAAGCTGCGTTGCGCTTCCAAGCTCGACGCGTACGCGGCCAAGGTCTACACCAACACGGTCAAAGGCATCGGGCAGCTCTCGGTGCGGCTCAAGGATGCCGACGTGATCGTGCTGATCCGTGAACGCACACAGATCTCTCGCCAGCTGATCGAGAAGCTCCCCAAGCTCAAGCTCATCTCGCAGACCGGCCGGGTCGGCAGCCACATCGACGTGCATGCGTGCACCGAGCAAGGCATCGCGGTGGCCGAAGGCACGGGCTCGCCGCTGGCGCCGGCCGAACTCACCTGGGCGCTGATCATGACGGCGATGCGCCGCTTGCCGCAGTACATCAGCAACCTCAAGCATGGCGCTTGGCAGCAGTCGGGGCTCAAGTCGGCTTCGATGCCTCCCAATTTCGGGCTCGGCTCGGTGCTCAAGGGCAAGACGCTTTGCATCTGGGGCTATGGGCGCATCGGCCAGCTGGTCGCACGCTATGGGCAGGCCTTCGGCATGCAGGTGGTGATCTGGGGCCGCGAAGAGAGCTGCGCCAGGGCACGGTCCGACGGCTTTCAGGTGGCACCGAACCGGGACGTCTTTTTCAGCGTGGCCGACGTGCTGTCGATCCATCTGCGGCTGGCGGAGGAAACACGGGGCCTGGTCACCCTCGAGGATCTGTCGCGCATGAAGCCCACCGCACTGTTCGTCAACACCTCGCGCGCCGAGCTGGTCGAACAGGACGCGCTGCTCGCGGCCCTCAACCGCGGCCGGCCCGGGCTGGCAGCCGTCGACGTGTTCGAGAGCGAGCCGCCGCTGCAAGGCCATGCGCTGCTGCGCCTGGAGAACTGCATCTGCACCCCGCACATCGGCTACGTCGAGCAGGACAGCTACGAGATGTACTTCGGCCAGGCCTTCGACAACGTCGTCAGCTTCATCAAGGGCAACCCGACCAACATCGTGAATCCGGGCGCACTGCAGGTCCGCCGTTGAAGCAGCCTGCTCTGCCGGCAGCTTTGTGGGCCCTGCTGGCGGGCAACTTCGTGATCGGGACGGGCGTGATGGTGGTGCCCGGCACGCTCAACGAACTCAGCACCTCGCTGCAAGTCAGCGCGGCTACCGCCGGCCAGTTGATCACCGCGGCGGCCGTCGTGATGTGCCTCGGCGCTCCCTTGCTGGCGGCCGTGGTCGCGGGCTGGGACCGCCGGGTGCTGCTCGCCTGCACCATGCTGTGGTATGCGGCAGGGCATCTTCTCGCGACGCTGATGCCGAACTTCGGCGGGCTGCTGGTGGTGCGCATGCTGACGGTCGTCGCGCCCGCGATCTTCACGCCGCAGGCGGCCGCCTGCGTGGGTCTGCTGGTGCCGCTCGAGCAGCGGGGCCGCGCCGTCACCTTCGTTTTTCTGGGATGGTCCATGGCCTCGGTGCTGGGCCTTCCGCTCGGCACGCTGATCGGCGGTCATTTCGGCTGGCGCACCGCGTTCGCGACGATCGCGCTCCTGTCGATCCTCAGCGCAGCCTGGATCTGGCGCAAGCTCCCATCGGGCATCCGGCCGGCCGCGCTGTCGCGCGCGGCCTGGGCCCAGGTGCTCAAGAGTCCGCTGCTGATGGGCGTCGTCTCCGTCACCGCGCTGCAAGGCGCGGGCCAGTTCGTTCTGTTCAGCTATTTCGCACCCGTCCTCAAGCAAGTGCTGGGCGCGGACGCCACGGCACTGGGCCTGATGTGGGGCTGGTTCGGCGTCTGCGGCCTGCTCGGCAACATGCTCGTGAGCCGGTACATCGACCGCATGGGCGCCTCGCAGACGGTGCTGCTCACGACCTCGCTGATCGCGCTGAGCCTTCTTCTGTGGCCCCTGGGCGTGACGCTCGCGGGGCTGGCGCTGATCATCGTGCCCTGGGGCTTCGGCTGCTTCGCCACCAACTCGGCTCAGCAGGCACGCCTGGTCTCGATGGCGCCCGCGCTCGCGCCGGGCTCGGTGGCGCTCAACAGTTCCGGCATCTACGTGGGGCAAGCGGTGGGCGCCGCAGCCGGAGGCTGGCTGCTGGCCCATGACGCGATCGCCTGGATGAGCTGGGCGGGCCTGGCGATGGTGCTCTGCGCGCTGGCGCTCAGCCTGGCCGTCGACCGGGCGCAACGCCGCGCCCCGGCGTTCAGCGCTTGACCGGCTTGGGAGCTATCTCCGCCTCGGTGGCCGGATCGAAGAGCTCGAAATCGATCACGTGGGGATCGCTGGACGGTGCGGGCGGCGGCTTCGGCGTTTCGATCGGCGCTCGCATGGTTTCGAAGGCCGTCTTGTCGAATTCGGCGAGGTCCAGGTCGATGTCGGGCTTGGCGCGCGGCACCGGTGCGGCGCCTGCGGGAGGCGCCGGAAGCGGCGCATCCGGCACCAGCACAGTCTCATGGTGCAGGTGGTCGTCGATGGCGCCGTAGATCGAGGGGGGCAGCGTCGGGGCGTACTCGACGGCCTCGGGCGCGCTCTCGCGATCGAGCGGCGCAGGCGTCGTGGCCAGCTGGTCGTGGCCGAAGGTATCGACGAAGGAGTGCGGCGTGACGGGCGCAGGCGGTGCGCTGTTCGGATCGATCACTTCCTTGGCCACGGAATAGAGCAGCAGCAGCTCCTGGTAGGCCGCCAGGTCGAAGGCCTCGTCCTCGTGCGCGCCGGGCTTGCGGAATATCAGCTCCTCGATCAGCGCCAGGGTGCCCGGCGCAGGCCACTGCGATTCGATGCGCGCGAGGGTGCTGCGATAGTGTTCGAGACCCTTGCCCGTCTCGTTGAAATTCTCGAACGCCGGGACGTCGGCGTTGAAGGCCCGTTCGAATTCCTCCGCCAGGCGCGCATAGTCCTCCTTGCGCCCCAGCGAATGAAAAATCCGCAGCAGGTCCAGGTAGGCCAACGCGCTGGTGCCGGGATTGGTGGCGATGTGTTCGCGCAGCACCGCGATTGCCTGGTCGTGCTGGCCGAGCGAAAGGAAGAAGTCCGACTGCTGCTGCACGTCGAACAGCTCTTCGGTGTTGACCGGCCGCACCGGCGCGCCATCGGGCGTGCGTGCCGGCTGGGGTTCGGATTCGCCGAAGCCGCTGTCGTCGTCGGGCTCCAGGGCTGCAAAGGTCGCCGCGCCGAAGCTGGTGGCGTTCGCGCTGCGCCGCGGCGGCGGTACGGAGTCGACGTCCGGCTCCTCGTCGAGCAGTGCGCGCAAGGAACTCGGCCGCGTGGGACCGCCCTCGCCCTTCGACGGCGTCTCGCCCCACCAGGCCGGCGCTGCGGCTCGGCGCGCCATGCGCCACAGCAGCACGATCGCCACCAGCGCGATCAGCAACAGGGCGATCAGCGCGTAGACCAGTGGATTGCGGTAGCGGCTGTCGTGCGCCTGCGCGAGCTCGCTGCGCATCTCGAGCAAGGTGCGCTGGTTCTGCGCCGTCTGCTCGCGCAGCGCGGCCAGCGTGGCTTCCAGCGCTTGCATGCGTTGGGCCTCGCGCTGCGCCGCTTCGGGGTCGATGTTGAGCGCGCGCCACTCGGCGGCGGCCGCGGCGCGGCGCGCGAGGTCTTCGCTGGCCGGCAGCGTCAGTTGCGGGCTTGTCTTGAGGCCGGGCTGCGCGATGGGAACCGGCTCCAGCGTTTCGAGTTGGAGCCGGGATCCACCGGCGACGGCCCCGCGCCTCGGCTCAGTGGCTGCGACCGCCGGGACGGTGCGCGGCGCGGCCGCACGCGGTGTGGCAGGCGGTTGCGCCGCGGCGGGCCGGCGCGGCGCGGGCGCAGAGGCAGCGCTGGGACGCGGCGACGACCCGTCGGCGTCGCGCGTGCGCGCGGCGGGCGCCGCTGCGGTGCTGCGCCGCGCCGGCGCTGCGGTCGGGCCTTCGAGGCCGGACGATGCGCCCCCTGCCGCACCACGCGATGGCGCGCGCGCGGGCGCTCGCGCCGGGGTCTCGGACGATGCCCTTGCACCCGAAGGCGCCGCAAGGACGGGCAGCGCGGGTTCGGACGGAACGTCGGCCAGCAGCACATAGCTGCGCGTCGACTTCGTATCGCAGCCGGCACGCACGTTCACATTGACCACGGGTTCGTCCACGGCGACGGTGGAACGGATATGGATGCGCGGGCTGCTGGCCTTCGGCCCCGGCTCCAGCGATACAGTCAGGCTCCGATCGGCAATGCGGGTGTCCCCCTGCACGACCTCGGCTTCGAGGCACAACGCGCCCCCATCTTCGGCAGCATCCAGCGAAAGCGGAATCACCACATCCAGCGGCTTGCCGATCCAGACAGCCCCTTGGGGCCGCCCGATCGTCAAGGCAGGCGAGTCAAGTGCGAGCCCGAATAGAAAGAGGGCCGCCGCCAGGCGTGGGAGTTGCAAAATGGTTCGAAAAAAGTAATCGAAAGTAGACACATTCTGGCATGGGCATCCGTGCCAGCCATCCTCAGAGAGACAATTATCAAATGACTGTGAACTTTTCCAATGTGGGCATCATCGGTGCCGGCGCCATGGGGCGCGGCATCGCGCAGATCGCCGCGCAGGCCGGGAGCGAGGTCCTGCTGCTCGACAGCTTCGAGGGCGCCGCGGTCCGCGGACGCGATGCCATCCTCGCCCAGTGGCAGAAGCAGCACGAGAAGGGAAAACTGGACGAGGCGCAGCGCGATGCACTGTCCGCTCGTGTCCGCGCCGTCGAATCGGTCCAGGCGCTCGCTGGCTGCGAGCTGGTGATCGAAGCCGTGGTCGAAGACCTCGAGGTCAAGCGCAAGCTGTTCAGCGAACTCGAAGCGGTGGTCGCGCCCTCGGCCGTGCTGGCGACCAACACCTCATCGCTCTCGGTCACCGCCATCGCCGCGGTGATGGCGCATCCGCAGCGCATGGCGGGCTTTCATTTCTTCAACCCGGTGCCCCTGATGAAGGTGGTCGAGGTCGTGGCCGGCTTCAAGACCGAGGCCGAGGTCTGCCGCCGGCTCGCGGGCTACGCCGCGCAGATGGGCCACAGCGCTGTGCAGGCCAAGGACACGCCCGGCTTCATCGTCAACCACGCGGGACGCGGCTACGGCACCGAGGCGCTGCGCATCGCCGGGGAAGGCGTGGCGGACTTCGCCACCATCGACCGCATCCTCAAGGACCAGGCGGGCTTTCGCCTCGGGCCTTTCGAGCTGCTCGATCTGACGGCGCTCGATGTTTCCCATCCCGTGATGGAGTCGATCTACCGCCAGTACTACGAGGAGCCGCGCTTTCGGCCCAGCGTGATCACCGCGCAACGGCTCGCAGCGGGTGCGCTCGGTCGCAAGACCGGCGAAGGCTTCTATCGCTATGTCGACGGTGCGGCGCAGTTGCCCACCGAAGCGCCGGTGCCGACGGTCGACGCCGCCCCGGCCGTCTGGGTTTCGCCCCGCGCAGCACGGCGGCCCGATTTGCTGCGGCTCGTGCATGCGCTGGGCGCGCAGCTCGAAAGCGGCGCCACGCCCTCGCCCGCCGCATTGATCCTGGTCGCACCGCTGGGCTTCGACGTCACGACCGTCGCCGCCGTCGAACGGCTCGATGCGACGCGCACGGTCGGCATCGACCTGATGGTGGACGATGCAGCCACCAAGCGCCGCGTGCTGGCCACCAATCCCGCGACGCGGCGCGACGTGCGCGATGCGGCCCATGCGCTTTTCGCGCGCGACGGCAAGGCGGTAAGCGTGATCCGCGACAGCGGCGGCTTCGTCACCCAGCGCGTGATAGGCACCATCGTGAACATCGCCGCCGACATGTGCCAGCAGCGCGTCTGTTCGCCCGCCGACCTCGACGTCGCCGTTCGGTTGGGCCTCGGCTACCCTCAGGGTCCGCTGGCGATGGGCGACCTGTACGGGCCGACGAATGTGCTGGAAGTGCTCTTCAACCTCCAGACCGTGTATGGCGATCCCCGTTACCGCCCGAGCCCGTGGCTGCGCCGCCGTGGCGCACTGGGCCTGAGCCTCACGCATGAAGAAGAGTAAGAGACACCGACCATGACCGCAGAACTGAAAAGCACGAGCGAAGGACAGACCTTGGTGCTCACGCTCTCCAACCCCTCGCAGCGCAATGCGTTGGGCCCCGAGATGTACGCGGCCGGCATCGAGGCGCTCAGCGGCGCCGAGAACAGCGACGAGATCCGAAGTGTCGTGCTCGTGGGCGAAGGCGCATGGTTCTGCGCCGGCGGCTCCTTGCAGCGCCTTTCGGCCAATCGCGAGCGCGAGCCCGCAGTGCAGGCCGAGAGCATCGAGTCGCTGCACAACTGGATCGATTCGATCCGCACCTTTCCCAAGCCGGTGATCGCGGCCGTCGAGGGCGCCGCGGCCGGTGCCGGCTTCTCGCTCGCCGCGGCCTGCGACTTCATCGTCGCCGCGCGCGATGCAGTATTCGCCGCCTCGTACAGCACCGTCGCGTTGTCGCCGGACGGCGGCTTGAGCTGGCATCTCGCGCAGGCACTGCCTCGGCAGCTCGCGAGCGAATGGCTCATGCTCGGAGGGCGCATCGAGGCACAGCGCCTGCATGCGCTCGGCCTGGTGAATGAGATCACCGAGAGCGGCCAGGCCTTGAGTGCGGCGCTCGCGCTGGCGAACCGCCTCAACGCACGCGCGCCCAACGCGCTGGCCAGCATCAAGGAGCTGCTGAGCGAGGCGCGAGGCGCAACACTGGCTTCGCAGCTGTCGCAGGAACGCGACCACTTTGTGCGCAACCTGCACCACCGCAACGCCGGCATCGGGATCGCCGCTTTCCTCGCCAAGGAAACGCCGCGCTACGAGTAGCGGCACGTCGCTCTCGCGACAACCCTCAGCTTTTCAGTCACACACAGGACAGTCCATGGACGACCCCATTCTTACCATCGAAGAACGTGAAGCGATCAATGGTGGTCGCTGGTTCTCTTCTCTTTCTCCATCGCTTCGTCACGACATCCTCCGATGTGCTTTCGTCAAACGCTACAAGGACGGCGAGCTGATCGCTGCACGCGGCGACCCGCCCGAGCAGTGGATCGCTTGCGCCAAGGGCGCGGTGCGCGTGAGTTCGACGGCGGTCTCGGGCAAGCAGGTCACGCTGACCTATGTGGAGCCGGGCATCTGGTTCGGCGACGTGGCGATGTTCGACGGCGACCGTCGAACCCACGACGCCTACGCGCATGGCGAGACCACGATCCTTTGCGTGGCGCGCGCCGATTTCCAGAAGATCCTGTCGAATCATGTCGAGCTTTACGAGGCACTGATGCGCCTGCAAGCGCGCCGCATCCGCCAGCTCTTCGGGCTGGTCGAGGATCTCAACACGCTGCCCTTGCGCGCCAGGCTCGCCAAGCAGCTCATCCACCTGGTTCGCAGCTACGGCGTGCCGAACCTGGCGGACGGCAGCCAGATGCGCATCGGGCTGCACCTGGCTCAGGAAGAGCTGGCGCAGCTGCTCGGTGCCTCACGCCAGCGCGTGAACCAGGAGCTCAAGGCCATGGAGCGCGAGGATGCGATCCGCATCGAACCGGGCGGCCTGGTGGTGCTGGACCGCGCGGCGCTGATGCGCATTTCCGAAGCCGATCAATAAAAGACCGCAGAGACATGACCCAGGACTTCGACAACTTCGTCGGCACCCGCGCCGTATCCAAGCAGCACGTCTTCGACGTCGATGCGCTGACCGCCTGGCTCGACAAGAACCTGGACGGCTTCAAGGGGCCGCTCACGGTCGAAATGTTCAAGGGCGGCCAGTCCAACCCGACCTACAAGCTGGTCACGCCGACGCAAAGCTACGTGATGCGCGCCAAGCCCGGCCCGGTCGCCAAGCTGCTGCCTTCGGCCCATGCGGTCGAGCGCGAGTTCAAGGTCATGAGCGGCCTGGCCGGCACCGGCGTGCCGGTGCCGCGGATGTACTGCCTGTGCGAAGACGAAGCCGTTATCGGCCGCGCCTTCTACGTCATGGAATTCATGGCCGGGCGCGTGCTGTGGGACCAGTCGCTGCCGGGCATGAGCAATGCCGAGCGGGCCGCCGTCTACGACGAGATGAACCGCGTCATCGCGGCGCTCCACACCGTGAAGTTCGCCGAGCGCGGCCTGGCCGACTACGGCAAGCCCGGCAACTATTTCGAGCGCCAGATCGGCCGCTGGAGCAAACAGTACGTGGCCTCGATCACGCAGCCCATCCCCGAAATGGACCGTCTGATGGAATGGCTGCCCGCCCACATCCCGGCCAGCGCGCGCGACGAGAAGATGACCTCGATCGTGCACGGCGACTACCGGCTCGACAACCTGATGTTCCACGCCACCGAGCCGCGTGCGATCGCCGTGCTCGACTGGGAACTGTCGACGCTGGGCCATCCGCTGGCCGATTTCAGCTACCACTGCATGTCGTGGCACATCGCGCCGGGTTCGTTCCGCGGCATCGGCGGCCTCGACCTGAAGAGCCTGGGCATCCCGACCGAGAGCGAATACATCCGCAAGTACTGCGACCGCACCGGCATCACGACGCCGGAGGCGCTCGCGACCGACTGGAATTTCTACCAGGCCTACAACCTGTTCCGCATGGCCGCGATCCTGCAGGGCATCGCCAAGCGGGTCGAGGCCGGTACCGCGTCGAGCGAGCAAGCCGTGGCCTCGGGCCGCGGTGCGCGACCGATGGCCGAGATGGCCTGGCAATTCGCACAACGGGCCTGAGCCTTCCCCATTTCAAAGGAGACCCCATGGATTTCGAATATTCGGCCAAGACCAAGGACTTGCAGAAGCGCGTCACCGCTTTCATGGAAGACCACATCTACCCGGCTGAAGCCGAGTACGCGGCCGAATTGGCCGCCAACACCGCGGCCGGCAAGCGCTGGACCGCGCTCAAGACGGTCGAGAAGCTCAAGCAGAAGGCGAAGACCCAGGGCCTTTGGAACCTGTTCCTGCCGGTCGACAGCGCCGCTGCCTCGGGCTACGAAGGCGCCGGCCTCACCAACCAGGAATACGCGCCGCTGGCCGAGATCATGGGCCGCGTGCCATGGGCCAGCGAGGCCTTCAATTGCTCGGCGCCCGACACCGGCAACATGGAAACCATTGCGCGCTACGGCTCGGACGAGATCAAGGCGCGCTGGCTCAAGCCGCTGCTGGAAGGCGAGATCCGCTCGGCCTTCGCGATGACCGAACCGGAGGTCGCGTCGAGCGACGCCACCAACATCGCCACGCGCGTCGAACGGCAGGGCGACGAGTACGTCGTCAACGGCCACAAGTGGTGGATCTCGGGCGCGGCCGATCCGCGCTGCGCGGTCTTCATCACCATGGGCAAGAGCGACCCGGAGGCGCCGCGCCACTCGCAGCAAAGCATGATCGTGGTGCCGGCCGATGCCAAGGGCATCCGCATCGTGCGCCCGCTCAACGTGATGGGCTACGACGACGCGCCGCACGGCCACGTCGAGATGTACTTCGAGAACGTTCGCGTGCCGGCCGGCAACATGCTGCTCGGCGAAGGCCGCGGCTTCGAGATCGCGCAGGGCCGCCTCGGCCCGGGACGCATCCATCACTGCATGCGCCTGATCGGCCTGGCCGAACGCGCCCTGGAGTTGATGTGCAAGCGCGCCTCGTCCCGCATCGCCTTCGGCAAGGCCGTCGCCTCGCAGACCGTGACGCAGGAACGCATCGCCGAGGCGCGCTGCAAGATCGACATGGCGCGCCTGCTCACGCTGAAGGCCGCATGGCTGATGGACGTGGCCGGCAACAAGGTCGCCAAGAACGAGATCGCGATGATCAAGGTGGTCGCGCCGAGCATGGCTTGCCAGGTGATCGACTGGGCCATGCAGGTGCACGGCGGCGGCGGCATGTCCGACGACTTCCCGCTCGCCTACGCCTATGTCGGCGCGCGCGCCCTGCGCTTCGCCGACGGTCCGGACGAAGTGCACCGCAATGCGATCGCCAAGTGGGAGCTGGGCAAGTACGCCCCCGGCAAGGGCGACAGCGACATGCCCGTCACGCGCTTCTGATCAGAGCTTCTTCTGCAGGAACATGGCCGAGCCGAAGGCCGGGTCGAGCTGGTAGCCGGCAAAGCCTTCACGCTCGTAGGCGCGCAGCGCGCTGCGGTTGCCGGAGAGCACCTCGAGCGTGAGCTTGCAGGCGCCACGCACGCGAGCCTCTTCCTCGACACGCGCCAGCATGCGCTGCGTGACCCGCTGGCCGCGGTGGCTGGCCAGCACGACCACATCGTGCACATTGACCAGCGGCTTGCAGGCAAAGGTCGAGAAGCCTTCGATGCAGTTGACGAGGCCGATCGGCTGCGCTGCGTCGTAGGCCAGCACGCTGAAGGCCTGCGGCCGCGCGGCCAGCGCCTCGGGCAGTTCATCCAGCACCTGGGACGCCAGCGGCGTGCCGCCGCCGGCGGGATCGCGCGCATAGCTGTCCAGCAGCTCGACCAGCGCACGCGCATGCGCCGGGTTGCGGTAATCGGCGAGCAGGACGTCGATCACGCGTTCAACCCGCTTCGACGGCCGCGACCAGGCGTCTTGCGCAGGCCTCGGCCTGCGCTGCGTCGCGCGCCTCGACCATCACGCGCAGCAGCGGCTCGGTGCCGCTGGGGCGGATCAGCACGCGGCCTGCATCGCCCAGTTCGGCCTCGGCGCGCCGGGTTTCGGCCGCCAGCGCCTGGTTGGCTTTCCAGTCCTGCCCCTCGGCCAATCGGACATTGATGAGCGTCTGCGGAAAGAGCGTGACATCGGCCAGCAGCTCGTCCACGCGTTTGCCGCTGCGCTGGCAGGCCTGCAGCACCTGCAGCGCACTCACGATGCCATCGCCCGTCGTGTGGCGATCGAGCGCGAGCAGGTGGCCGGAGCCCTCGCCTCCGAGCAGCCAACGGCGCTTTTCCAGCTCTTCCAGCACATAGCGGTCGCCCACGCGCGTGCGCACGAACTCGATGCCCTGCTTGCGCAGCGCAACTTCGACCGCCTTGTTGGTCATCAGCGTCCCGACCACGCCAGAAGGTTTCTCACCGCGCGCGATGCGCTCCATCACCATCAGGTAGAGCAGTTCGTCGCCGTTGAACAGGCGCCCGCTCGCGTCCACCAGCTGCAAGCGGTCGGCATCGCCGTCGAGCGCAATGCCGTAGTGCGCGCCCTGCGCCCGGACCGCATCGATCAGCGCCTGGGGATGCGTGGCGCCGAAGCCCTTGTTGATGTTCAGGCCGTCGGGCGCGCAGCCGATGCTGATCACGTCCGCACCGAGCTCATGGAACACTTGCGGTGCCACCTGGTAGGCAGCGCCGTGGGCACCGTCGACCACCAGCTTCAGACCGCGCAGCGTCAGGTCGTTGGCAAAGGTGCTCTTGCAGAACTCGATGTAGCGGCCCGGCGCATCGTTGAGCCGGCGCGCCTTGCCGAGCTGTGCCGAATCGGCCCAGACGGGCGGCTCTTCGAGCGCGGCTTCGACCGCCAGCTCCCATTCGTCGCTGAGCTTGGTGCCATGTGCGCTGAAGAACTTGATGCCGTTGTCCGGATAGGCGTTGTGGCTGGCGCTGATCACGACACCCAGGCTGGCCCGCTGTGCGCGCGTCAGGTAGGCCACGCCCGGTGTCGGCAGCGGCCCCAGCAGCATCACGTCGACGCCGGCCGAGTTGAAGCCCGATTCGAGCGCCGACTCCAGCATGTAGCCCGAGATGCGCGTGTCCTTGCCGATCAGCACGGTCGGGCGCGCCTCCGTCTTCTTGAGCACGCGGCCGACGGCATGCGCGAGCCGCAGCACGAAGTCGGGCGTGATCGGCGCCTGGCCGACCGTGCCGCGGATGCCGTCGGTGCCGAAGTATTTTCTTGTCATGGATGTGGCTCCTGCAGTGCTTGTTGTTGTCGTTTCATCGCGCGCCATACGGCCAGCGCGGCGACCGTTTCGCGCACATCATGCACGCGCAGGATCGATGCGCCGCGCTCGACGGCCAAGACCGCCGCCGCCACGCTGGGCACCATGCGCTCGGCCGCCGATTCGATGCCGGTGACGGCGCCGAGCGAAGACTTGCGCGACCAACCGATCAAGAGCGGCCAGCCGGCGGCGAGCAGCTCCTGCTGGCGTGCGAGCAAGGCGAAATTCTGCGCCACGGTCTTGCCGAAACCGATGCCCGGGTCGAGCACGATGCGATCCGAACCGACGCCCAACGCCAGCAGTTCCTTCGCACCCTGCGTCAGGAAGGCACGCACTGCGGGGAGCACGTCGCCCTCCATGGGGGCCGCCTGCATGGTCTGCGGGTCGCGGTGCATGTGCATCAGGCAGACACCGCACGAGGGATGCGCCGCCACGGCCTGCCGTGCGCCGAGTTGCCGCAGCGCCCACACGTCGTTGACGATGTCGGCACCGAGCCCCAGCACCGCGCGCATCACCTCGGGTTTGTAGGTATCGACCGAGACCGGCACGCCCAACTTCACCGCCTCGCTCACCACCGGCAGCACGCGATCCAGTTCCTCCGCCAGCGGTACGGCAGGACTTCCGGGCCTCGTGGACTCGCCGCCGATGTCGAGGATGTCGGCGCCCTCTTCCACCAGTTGAACGCAATGCCGCACCGCAGCTTCGGTCGAGGCATGGGCGCCGCCGTCGGAAAAGGAATCGGGCGTGACGTTGACGATGCCCATCACGCGCGGCTGCGCGAGGTCGATGGCAAAGCGCGTCGTGCGCCAGATCGTCATACGCCCTTCCAAAGAAAAAACGGGGCCAGAGGCCCCGTCGATAGCCAAAGCATCATGCTCAAGCCGCTGTCGGCGCCGGATCCGGGTTCACCGCCGGCGTACCGCCGCTGCCGCCGCCCGAGGGCGGGATGCGCGGCGTCCAGTCCTTGGGCGGACGCGGTGCGCGGCCGGCCATGATGTCGTCGAGCTGCTCGGTGTCGATGGTTTCCCATTCGAGCAGCGCCTTGGCCATGGCGTGCATCTTGTCGCTGTTCTCCTCGATCAGGCGGCGCGCCAAGGCGTACTGCTCGTCGATGATGCGGCGCACCTCGGCATCGACCTTCTGCATGGTCGACTCGCTCATGTTGGTGGTCTTGGTGACCGAGCGGCCGAGGAAGACTTCGCCCTCGTTCTCGGCGTAGACCATCGGGCCCAGCGATTCGGTCATGCCGTAGCGCATCACCATGTCGCGCGCGATCTGCGTGGCACGCTCGAAGTCGTTGCTGGCGCCGGTGGTCATCTGGTGCATGAACACTTCTTCGGCGATACGGCCGCCAAACAGCATGCTGATCTGGTTCAGCATGTACTCGCGGTCGTAGCTGTAGCGGTCCTGCGCCGGCAGGCTCATCGTCACGCCCAGCGCGCGGCCGCGCGGAATGATGGTGACCTTGTGGACCGGGTCGCACTTGGGCAGCAGCTTGCCGATCAGCGCGTGGCCGGACTCGTGGTAGGCCGTATTGCGACGCTCTTCCTCGGGCATGACCATGCTCTTGCGCTCGGGGCCCATGAAGATCTTGTCCTTGGCCTTCTCGAAGTCCTGCATCTCGACCACGCGCGCATTGCGGCGCGCAGCCATCAGCGCGGCCTCGTTGCACAGGTTGGCCAAGTCGGCGCCCGACATGCCCGGGGTGCCGCGCGCGATGATGCTCGGGTTCACGTCCTGGCCGAGCGGCACCTTGCGCATGTGCACGTTGAGGATCTGCTCGCGGCCGCGGATGTCCGGCAGCGTCACGTAGACCTGGCGGTCGAAACGGCCCGGGCGCAGCAGCGCGGCGTCCAGGATGTCAGGGCGGTTGGTCGCAGCGACCACGATCACGCCGAGATTGGTTTCGAAACCGTCCATCTCGACCAGCATCTGGTTGAGCGTCTGCTCGCGCTCGTCGTTGCCGCCGCCCAGGCCCGCACCGCGCTGGCGACCGACGGCGTCAATTTCGTCGATGAAGATGATGCAGGGGGCGTTCTTCTTGGCGTTCTCGAACATGTCGCGCACACGGGCCGCGCCCACGCCGACGAACATCTCGACAAAGTCCGAACCGGAAATCGAGAAAAACGGCACCTTGGCCTCGCCGGCGATGCCCTTGGCCAGCAAGGTCTTGCCGGTGCCGGGCGGCCCGACCAGCAGCAGCCCGCGCGGGATGCGGCCGCCGAGCTTCTGGAACTTGGCCGGGTCCTTCAGGAAGTCGACGACCTCCTTCACTTCCTCCTTGGCCTCGTCGCAGCCTGCGACGTCGGCGAAGGTGACCTGGTTGTTGTTTTCGTCGAGCATGCGCGCCTTGCTCTTGCCGAAGCTGAAGGCGCCGCCCTTGCCGCCGCCCTGCATCTGGCGCATGAAATAGACCCAGACGCCGATCAGCAGCAGCATCGGACCCCAGCTCACCAGCAGCGTCATGAGGAGCGAGCCCTCTTCGCGCGGCTTGACGTCGAACTTGACGTTGTTGGCGATCAGGTCGCCGACCAGGCCGCGGTCGAGGTAGGTGGCCGTCGTGCGGATCTTGCGGTCGTCATTGGTGATCGCGACGATCTCGCTGCCGCCCTGGCCTTCCTGGATGGTCGCGCTCTTGATGCGGTTGCTGCGGACTTCCTCGAGGAAGTCGGAGTAACCGACATTGCCGGCGCCGGCGACGCCGCGGGTGTCGAACTGCTTGAACACAGTGAACAACACCATCGCAATGACGAGCCAGACGGCAACTTTGGAAAACCACTGATTGTTCAAACGAAGCTCCAGTCGAAAGCGCGTGACACGAAAAACAAAAAACGCGCTAGGGCACGCAATTGGCACCCATTTTAGGCTTTTCAACCTGCGAAATGCCGGAATTTCCCTATAGCAGCCATAGGACGCGCACGGTTTTGAGGCAAATGCCGGCCGGCGCCCGGGTATCAATTCGTATCGACGTTCTTGAGCCCGATGCCCACCATGAAGGTCTCCGACGATTTGTCGCGCGAAGCCTTGGGTTTCAAGGGCTTTACCACCCGGAAGTTGCTCTTGAACAGCTGCGTCAGCTCGCTGTAGCCGCTGCCGTGGAAAAGTTTGGCGACCAGTGCGCCTTCAGGCTTCATGTGGTGGCGCGCGAAGTCGATTGCAAGCTCGATCAGATGCGCGACGCGGGCTGCGTCGGCCGAGGCGATGCCAGACAGGTTGGGCGCCATGTCGGACACGACGACGTCGGCGAGCCGGCCGTCCATGGCCTGCGCAAGCCGCTCCAGCACTTCGGCCTCGCGGAAGTCGCCCTGCAGGAAGGTCACGCCCTCGATCGGCTCCATCGGCAGGATGTCGAGCGCGATGATGATGCCGTCCAGCTCACCGGCCGCTGCCCCGCTCGGCGACAGCCTGCGCCGCACATACTGGCTCCAGGCGCCGGGCGTCGAGCCCAGGTCGACCACCAGTTGCCCCGGCCGGATCAGGCCCAGCGTCTCGTCGATTTCCTTGAGCTTGTAGGCCGCGCGGGCCCGGTATCCCTCCCGCGTGGCCAGCTTCACGTAGGGGTCGTTGATGTGGTCATGCAGCCACGCCTTGTTGAGCTTCTTGGCTTTGGGTTTGGGATTCATTGACGCTCGATAATACGGGGATGCCCGCCATTCAACTTACCCCTGCGCAGCGCAAGGTGCACCGCTCCGAAGCGCACCATCTGGACCCGATCGTCATGATCGGCGGCGACGGGCTGACGCCGGCCGTCAAGAAGGAAGCCGATGCCGCGCTCAAGGCCCACGGCCTGATCAAGGTGCGCGTTTTCTCCGACGACCGCCCGGCCCGCGAAGCCATGCTGCAAACCCTGGCCGAGGACCTGAACGCGGCGCCGATCCAGCACATCGGCAAGCTGCTCGTGCTCTGGCGCCCCATCCCCGAAAAAGCGCGCGAGATCGACGAGGACCGCATGCCGGGTCCGCGCGACGTCAAGGTGATCAAGTACAGCAAGCGCGGAGGACAGCGCCCGGAGATCAAGACGCTTCGGGTGCTCGGCAACCAGCGGCTGACGCCCGGCGGCACCATCAAGCGTGCCAAGGCCAAGAAGCCGCTGTCGGTCAAGAAGCGTCGCCAGGCGGACTGAGGATGCCGATCGAGTCAACGGCAGGGCCGCAGCGTCACATCCTCTGCATGAAATGGGGCACGAAATACGGGCCCGACTACGTCAACCGCCTCTACGCGATGGTGCGTCGCCACCTGAGCGGCGACTTCAACTTCGTCTGCCTGACCGACGACAGCCAGGGCATCCGAAGCGAGGTGCAGTGCTTTCCGATCCCGCCATTGGACCTCGAGCTCAAGCCGGGACAGGTCGACCGCGCCTGGAAGAAGCTGACCACCTTCGAACGGGACCTCTACGGCCTGCGCGGCCGGGCGCTGTTCATCGATCTCGACGTGGTCGTCGTGGGCAGCCTGGACGCCTTTTTCGAGCATCCCGGCGAGTTCCTGATCATTCACGACTACGCCCGTCCCTGGCGGCGCCGGCGCATCACTGGCAATTCGTCGGTGTACCGCTTCGAGCTCGGCGCACATCCCGACGTGCTGGCGCATTTCCGCGAGAACATGGATGCGGTGCAGGCCGAGTACCGCAACGAGCAGACCTACCTGTCGGATTTTCTCTACCACCATGGCAAGCTGGCCTACTGGCCGGCCGAGTGGTGTCCGAGCTTCAAGTACCACGGCATTCCGACCTGGCCCACCAACTACTGGCGCGAGCCCTTCGTGCCCGAAGGCGCGCGCATCATGGTCTTCCACGGGGAATGCAATCCGCCCGATGCGCTGGCCGGGCGGCGCAACCGGCGCTTCCGCTTCATCCGGCCGGCGCGCTGGATCACCAGCTTCTGGAAGGCCTGATCAGTCGGGGCGGCGCCCCATGCGCCAGAGCAGCACTCCGGCGCAGAGCCACTGGCCGAGGTACATGGCACTGCCGAGCGAGTGCCAGAGCCCGAGGTTCTCCCGCGCCAGGATGCGGGGCGCGACGGCGTATTCCTGCAGCAGCGCCAGCAGCAGTGCCACGACGATCCAGGCAACCGCGACGCGTGACGATCGATCCACGCGCTCTTGGATCTTCGACCTGAAATAGGTCAGGAGCGCCAGTCCGCAGGCCAACGCAACCCAGCTCTGGGCCGCGAACAGCCGTCCCGCGAAATTGCCCGCCATGGCCGGATTCCCGAGCTTGGCGAACAGCATCGGCACGACCAGGAAGCCGATCGTCGTCAGGCTGCCCCACCAGAGGGCTGCCAACAGCAGCGCGACGCGGTCCTTCACCCGTGAATTCAGAGGTAGCTGACGCCGACGATCTCATAGCGCTTCACCCCGCCCGGTGCCTGCACCTCGGCGGTATCGCCCTCTTCCTTGCCGATCAGCGCGCGCGCGATCGGGCTGGAGACGTTGATGAGGCCGAGCTTCAGGTCGGCTTCGTCCTCGCCGACGATCTGGTACTTGACCGCGTCGCCGCTGTCTTCATCTTCCAGTTCGACTGTCGAACCGAAAACGACCTTGCCGCCCGCGTCGAGGTCGGAGGGATCGATGATCTGGGCGTTCGAGAGCATGCCCTCGATCTGCTTGATGCGGCCTTCGATCCAGCCTTGGCGCTCCTTGGCGGCGTCGTAGTCTGCGTTCTCGCTGAGGTCGCCCTGGGCGCGGGCCTCGGCGATCGCCGTGATGATGGCGGGCCGCTCGACGGACTTCAGGCGTTGCAGCTCGTCACGAAGTTTCTCCGCACCGCGCTTGGTAATCGGAATGGTGGTGGCCATGTTTTGTCTCTCCAGAAAGCGAAACCGCCGAACGCTGCCGTTCGGCGGTTCATGGAAGGAAAAGGATCAGACGAGTTGACGTCCGGTCAGCCGGCTCAGGATGGCGAGCGGGCTCGAATCGGGATTGTATTGCCTCGCGGCGGGCAGGTGCAGCGTCTGCTCGAGCATGTACTGGCCGGACATCACGGCATGCGAGGTCTGGTCCGAGAAGCACACCCATACCGATCCGGCCGGGAACGGCACGGTTTGCTGCTGCGCGTTCTTCTGGTACTCCAGGTCGGACTTCATGCCGTCGTGCAGTTGCAGCATCAGATGGTCGTATTCGCTGCGCAAGGACTTGGTGACGCGCAGCGCCCGCAGCATGCGGGCCTGCCAGCGCGAGTAAGGCTTGGCACGCGGCAGGAAGCGCTTGGCCACGGTCTCGAAGGGCTCACCGACCCGCCAGACGCGCGGCGCGCCCTCGGGATTGACATTGGTGAACACACGCAGGATGCGCTCGCCGTAGTTGGGGCGCGACGGGAACGAGTCGATGTGCAGCCGCCGGTCGTCGGCCCGCCACGACTGGACGCGTGTTTCCACCTGCGCCGGGCGGTAGCTGGTCGGCGCCAGTCGCAGGGCCGGCGTGTAGTGCGGCAGCAATCCGTGGATCAGCTGCTGCGACTGCGCACGAAAACGCCCGACCATTGCCGCCACGGCCTGCTGCACGCCCTCGTCGCCCGCCACGCCCTTCAGGCGCCCTTCGGCATCCAGACTGATGTTGCGGACGCCTGGCGACAGCACCGCGGGCGAGAACAAGGCCCGTTCTTCAGGCCGCAGCTCGAAGGGGAGCCGCGGGAAATACAGCACCTTGCCAGCCTCGAGCGCGGCGATCCACGCTTCGTTCGGCGCAGCGCCGTTCCAGTCGGCCAGGTCGAGCTCGACGAGCTGCGTTTCCATGGACAACTCTTCAGGCGAGCGCGAACTGCGCGAGTTGCGCGTGCATTTCCTGGATCGAGATCACGTCGAGTTCGTCCATGTGCCGCATGCCTTCGACCGCGGCTTCGGCGCCGAAGATGGTGGTGAAGGTGGTCACGCGGGCCAGCAGCGCCGAGGTGCGGATCTGGCGCGAGTCGGTGATCGCGTTGCGGCGCTCTTCCACCGTGTTGATGACCAGCGCGATCTCGTTGTTCTTGATCATGTCGACGATGTGCGGCCGGCCCTCGGTCACCTTGTTCACCACGGCGCAGGCGATGCCCGCCGCGTTGATGGCGGCGGCGGTGCCCTTGGTCGCGATCAGTTCGAAGCCCAGCGCAGCCAGGCCACGCGCCACTTCCACCGCGCGTGCCTTGTCGTTGTTCTTGACCGAGATGAACACCTTGCCCGACTTCGGCAGATGGGTGCCGGCGCCGAGTTGCGACTTCACGAACGCCTCGCCGAAGGTCTTGCCCACGCCCATCACTTCGCCGGTCGACTTCATCTCCGGGCCGAGGATGGTGTCCACGCCGGGGAACTTGACGAAGGGGAACACCGCCTCCTTGACGCTGAAGTACGGCGGCGTGACTTCGCGCGTGACGCCCTGCGAAACCAGCGACTGGCCCGCCATGCAGCGCGCCGCCACCTTGGCCAGCTGGATGCCAGTGGCCTTGCTCACGTAGGGCACCGTGCGCGAGGCGCGCGGATTCACTTCGAGCACGTAGATGACGTCCCGTCCGTCCTTTTCCTGGATCGCGAACTGCACGTTCATGAGGCCGACGACATTGAGCGCCTTGGCCATGGCGGCGCTTTGCCGCTTGAGCTCGGCCACGGTATCGGCCTTGAGGCTGTAGGGCGGCAGCGAGCAGGCGGAGTCGCCGGAGTGCACACCGGCCTGTTCGATGTGCTCCATCACGCCGCCGATCAGGGTGTTGCCCTCGGCATCGCGCAAGCAGTCGACATCGCATTCGACGGCGTCGTTCAGGAAGCGGTCCAGCAGCACCGGCGAATCGTTGCTGACCTTGACGGCTTCGCGCATGTAGCGTTCGAGGTCGCGCTGCTCGTGCACGATCTCCATCGCGCGGCCGCCGAGCACATAGCTGGGGCGCACCACCAGCGGATAGCCCAGCTGGGTGGCTTTCTCGAGCGCTTCCGCCTCGGTGCGCGCGGTCGCGTTCGGCGGCTGGCGCAGCTGGAGCTCATTCAGCAGCTTCTGGAAACGCTCGCGATCTTCGGCCGCGTCGATCATGTCGGGGCTGGTGCCGATGATCGGCACGCCGTTGGCTTCGAGGTCGAGCGCGAGCTTGAGCGGCGTCTGGCCGCCGTACTGCACGATCACGCCGGTCGGCTTTTCCTTGTCGACGATCTCGAGCACGTCCTCGAGCGTGAGCGGCTCGAAGTAGAGGCGGTCGCTGGTGTCGTAGTCGGTCGAGACGGTCTCCGGATTGCAGTTGACCATGATGGTCTCGTAGCCGTCCTCGCGCATCGCGAGTGCCGCATGCACGCAGCAGTAGTCGAACTCGATGCCCTGGCCGATGCGGTTGGGGCCGCCGCCGAGCACCATGATCTTCTTCTTGTCCGTCGGCGCGGCCTCGCACTCGTCCTCGTAGGTCGAGTACATGTAGGCGGTGTTGGTCGCGAACTCGGCCGCACAGGTGTCGACGCGCTTGTAGACCGGGCGCACGCCGAGCGCGCGGCGCTTCTCGCGGACCGCGGTGTCGGTGGTCTTGAGCTGCCTGGCGAGGCGACGGTCGGAGAAACCCTTCTTCTTCAGCGCGAGCAGGGTGCTCTTGTCGATGTCGTCCAGCGACTTGGTTTCGAGCTCGAGCTCGATCTTCACGATCTCCTCGATCTGCACCAGGAACCAGGGGTCGATCTTGGTCAGCGCGAACACTTCGTCGACGGAGAGGCCCATGGCGAAGGCATCGCCGACGTACCAGATGCGGTCGGGGCCGGGCTCGCCCAGCTCTTTTTCGAGCACTTCGCGGTCCTGCGTCTTCTCGTTGAGGCCGTCGACGCCGACCTCCAGGCCGCGCAGCGCCTTCTGGAACGATTCCTGGAAGGTGCGGCCCATGGCCATCACCTCGCCCACCGATTTCATCTGCGTGGTCAGGCGCGAGTCGGCCTGCGGGAATTTCTCGAAGGCGAAACGCGGGATCTTCGTGACCACGTAATCGATGCTGGGCTCGAAGCTCGCCGGCGTGGCGCCGCCGGTGATCTCGTTGCGCAGCTCGTCGAGCGTATAGCCCACGGCCAACTTGGCCGCGACCTTGGCGATCGGGAAGCCGGTGGCCTTGGAGGCCAATGCCGAGGAGCGCGAGACGCGCGGGTTCATCTCGATCACGACCATACGGCCGTCCTTCGGATTGATCGAGAACTGCACGTTGGAGCCGCCGGTGTCGACGCCGATCTCGCGCAGAACGGCCAGCGAGGCGTTGCGCAGGATCTGGTATTCCTTGTCCGACAGGGTCTGGGCAGGGGCGACCGTGATCGAGTCGCCGGTGTGCACGCCCATCGGGTCCAGGTTTTCGATCGAGCAGACGATGATGCAGTTGTCCGCCTTGTCGCGCACCACCTCCATCTCGTACTCTTTCCAGCCGAGCAGCGACTCCTCGATCAGCAGCTCGTTGGTCGGCGAGGCTTCGAGGCCGCGCTTGCAGATGGTCTCGAACTCTTCCGGGTTGTAGGCGATGCCGCCGCCGGTGCCGCCGAGCGTGAAGCTGGGGCGGATCACCACCGGGAAGCCGACCGTCTTCTGGACTGCCCAGGCTTCGTCGAGCGAGTGGGCGATGCCCGAGCGCGCCGAGCCCAGGCCGATCTTGGTCATCGCGTCCTTGAACTTCAGCCGGTCTTCGGCTTTGTCGATCGCCTCGGGCGTGGCGCCGATCAGCTCCACCTTGTACTTGTCGAGCACGCCGTTGCGCCAGAGGTCGAGCGCGCAGTTGAGCGCGGTCTGCCCGCCCATGGTCGGCAGGATGGCGTCGGGGCGTTCCTTGACGATGATTTTTTCGACCGTCTGCCAGGTGATCGGCTCGATGTAGATCACGTCGGCCGTGGCCGGGTCGGTCATGATCGTCGCGGGGTTGCTGTTGATCAGGATGACCTTGTAGCCCTCCTCGCGCAGTGCCTTGCAGGCCTGCACGCCGGAGTAGTCGAACTCGCAGGCCTGGCCGATGATGATCGGGCCGGCGCCGATGATGAGAACGCTCTGGAGGTCGGTGCGCTTAGGCATTCTTCTGTCCTTCTTTGTGACTTTGCATGAGTGCCGTGAAGCGGTCGAAAAGGTAGCCGATGTCGTGAGGCCCGGGCGAGGCCTCCGGATGGCCCTGGAAGCAGAAGGCCGGCTTGTCGGTGCGTGCCAGGCCTTGCAGCGTGTTGTCGAACAGGCTGATGTGGGTGGGCCGCAGGTTGGCGGGCAGCGTCTTCTCGTCGACCGCGAAGCCGTGGTTCTGACTCGTGATGCTCACGCGGCCGTTGTCCAGGTCTTTCACGGGATGGTTGGCGCCGTGATGGCCGAACTTCATCTTGAAGGTCTTCGCGCCGGAGGCGAGCGCCATGATCTGGTGGCCCAGGCAGATGCCGAAGACCGGAATGCCGGTTTCGATCAGTTCGCGCGTGGCCTCGATGGCGTAGTCGCAGGGCTCGGGGTCGCCCGGGCCGTTGGCCAGGAAGATGCCGTCCGGACGCAGCTTGAGCACGTCGGCCGCCGGCGTCTGTGCCGGCACTACCGTGATGCGTGCGCCGCGCTGGGCGATCATGCGCAGGATGTTCTTCTTGACGCCGTAGTCGAAGGCCACGACGTGGAACTTGGGCGTGATCTGCACGCCGTATCCGGCACCGAGTTTCCACTCGGTCTGCGTCCACTCGTAGGTCTCCTTGACCGACACCACCTTGGCCAGGTCGAGCCCGGACATGCTGGGTACGGCCCGGGCAGCGGCCACGGCCTTGTCGATCAGCGCCTGCGTCACGGCCTCGCCCGCAGCGAGGCCGAGGATGCAGCCGTTCTGGGCGCCGTTCGTGCGCAGATGGCGCGTGAGCTTGCGCGTGTCGATGTTCGCGATGGCGACCGTGTTGCCGCGCACCAGGTAGTCGGTCAGCGTGGCCGTCTTGCGGAAGTTGGACGCGACCAGCGGCAGGTCCTTGATGATCAGGCCAGCGGCATGGATCTTGTCGGACTCGATGTCTTCCTCGTTGACGCCGTAGTTGCCGATGTGCGGATACGTGAGCGTCACGATCTGCTGGCAATAGCTCGGGTCGGTCAGGATTTCCTGGTAACCGGTCATGGCGGTGTTGAACACCACTTCGCCAGTGGTGGCGCCTTGGGCGCCGATCGAGTTGCCGAGAAAGACCGTGCCGTCTGCAAGCGCCAGGATGGCGGGCGGGAAATTTCCCTTGAGAGACAAAAGCACAGGGATCTCCGGATGGATGACGCCCAAAGCGAACCCAAGAAGTGACTTTGGGCTGCGACTTTCGTCGAGGAGTTGGCTTGCGTGCGCTGTGGGCGGGGTGTGAGCGGGAAAGCCCTTGATTATAGCCGGCGCGGGCTTATCCCTTGGCCGCGGCGGCACTCGCATGCAGGCAGATCGCCGCCGCCGCCGCGACGTTGAGCGACTCCTCGCCGCCCGGCTGCGCAATGCGCACATGCCGGGCGGCGCGCGTCTCCAGGATGGCGGAAACGCCCTGCCCTTCGTGCCCCATCAACCAGGCGCACGGGTACGGCAGCTGCGTGCGATGCAGCCAGTCGCCGCGGTGCGAACTGGTGGCGATCCAGGGCACAGTCAGCGCATCCAGCATCTGGATGTCCGCGCCCTCGATCAGCTGCAGCCCGAAATGCGCACCCATGCCGGCACGCAGCACCTTGGGCGCCCATAGCGCGGCGGTGCCCTTGAGCGCGATCACCTGGCCGAAGCCGAAGGCCGCCGCGCTGCGCAGGATGGAGCCGACATTGCCGGCATCCTGGAGGCGATCGAGCACCACGGTGGGCGCATCGGGGGTGACCGCCGGCGGCGCCGGCAGTTCGAGTACGAAGCCCATCGGAGCGGGCGACTCCAGACCGCTCACGCCGGCGAGCAAGGCATCGGCCAGCACCACGGTCTTGGCCGCCACCCCGCTCCATTCGGAGCGCGCCGAAGGCCACAGCGACTCGGCAAAGACCGCCACGGCCGGCCGGACGCCGCGCTCGCGCGCGGCGCGGCACAGGTGATCGCCTTCGAGCCAGACCCGGCCCGCCTTGCGGTAGGCACCCGGGTCGTGCGCCAGCTTGCGCAATTCCTTCAGGAGCGGGTTGTCCCGCGACGTGATGTGGCTGACCTCGTCCGCGGTCATGGGGCGATCCGCACCTCGATCTGGGTCGTTTCCGCGACCATTTCGCTCAACATCGCCGCCGTCATGGGCTCCGTCTGCCCCGTCGCGCGTGCGAGTACGGCAGCGACCGGGCTGAAGGATCTGCGGTGGTGCACGCAAGCGCCGTGGCGCAACAGCGCCTCCAGGTGCTCTGGTGTGCCATAGCCCTTGTGGCCCGCGAAGCCATAGTGCGGGAATTCGGCGTGCAGTTCCTGGCAGAGCCGGTCACGGTGCACCTTGGCCAGGATCGAGGCGGCCGAGATCGCCTTCACGCGCGCGTCGCCGCCGACGACGGCCTCGGCCAGCACGTCCAGCCTGGGCAGCCGGTTGCCGTCGACCAGCACCTTTGCCGGCTTCAGCCGCAGGCCCTCGACCGCGCGCCGCATGGCCAGCATCGTCGCCTGGAGGATGTTGTGGGTGTCGATCTCCTCCACGCTGGCCTGCGCCACCGAGCAGCACAGTGCCTTGGCCAGGATCTGGTCGTTCAGGCGCTCGCGCTGCAGCGCGGTCAGGGTCTTCGAATCGGCCAGGCCACGGATCGGCCGCTCGTCGTCGAGGATCACGGCCGCGGCAACGACCGGGCCGGCCAGCGGGCCGCGGCCGGCCTCGTCGACGCCGGCCAGGAGCCCGGGAGCGTCCCAAGCGAGCGTGGCCTGCTCAGCCTTCAAGAACTTTCTGGATCGCATCGGCGCACAGTGTCGGCGTATCGCGCTGCAATTCGGCATGCAGCGTGCAAAAACGTTGTTGCAAGGCGTGAACCTTGTCCGGCGAGGCAAGCCAGGCGAGCGTCGCGTCGGCCATCGCCTGGGGCGTCGCCGCCTCCTGCAGCAGTTCGGGCACGACGAATTCGCCGCACAGGATGTTCGGCAGACCCACCCAGGGCTGCAGCTGCTTGCGGCGCATGAGCGCCCACGAAAGCTTGTTCATGTTGTAGGCGATCACCATCGGCCGCTTGAACAGCGCGGCTTCGAGCGTCGCGGTCCCGCTGGCGATCAGGGTGGCGTCGCAGGCCGCGAGCGCGGCGTGCGAACGGCCGTCGAGCAGTTTCACGCGGCCGGCCATGCCGCTGGCCTGCAGCAGTTGCTCGACCTCGTCCCGGAGGCCCGGCAGCACGGGCGCGATGAACTGAAGTTCAGGCCGCTCGCGCAGCATCAGCGTGGCCGCTTCGAAAAAGCCTGCGGCGAGGTAGCGGATCTCCGAGCGCCGGCTGCCCGGCAGCAAGGCGACGACCGGCGCTTCCGCGTCCAATCCCAACGCGGCGCGTGCGCCCGCCTGGTCGGGCGCCATCGGGATCACGTTGGCGATCGGATGGCCAACGTAGCTTGCTGCGATCCCGTGTTCGGCCAGCAGCGCGGGCTCGAACGGAAAGATGCACAGCACATGATCGGCCGCTGTGCGCAGCTTCTCCGCGCGTTCCGGGCGCCAGGCCCAGATCGAGGGGCAGACGAAATGCGCCGTCTTCATGCCGCTGGCCCGCAACGCGGCTTCGAGGTCCAGATTGAAGTCCGGCGCATCGACGCCAATGAAGAGTTCGGGCCGGTCAAGCAGCAGCCGGGCACGGAGCCGGCGCCGGATGCCGGCGATTTCGGCGTAGTGGCGCAGCACCTCGACATAGCCGCGCACCGCCAGTTTTTCCTGCGGCCACCAGCTCTCGAAGCCGCGCGCCAACATCTGCGGGCCGCCGATGCCGACGGCCTTCATGGCCGGCCAGCGCGAGAGCAAGCCGTCGAGCAGCAGCCCGGCCAGCAGGTCGCCCGAGGGCTCGCCCGCGACCAGCGCAAACTGTCGCTGTACCTCCGACATGCGGTGCCCTAGCGCGCGATGCCGCGCGTGGCGCTGGACAGGAAGCCGCTCATCATCGCGACATCGGCGGCCGATTCGGGTACTTCGATGGCCAGGGCCTCGATGGCGGCGCGGGCCTCCTCGAGCGTCTTGCCCTGACGGTACAGCAGCCGGTGCATCTGCTTGACGGCCGCGATCCGTGCCGCGGAGAAATCGCGGCGGCGCAAGCCGACCACATTGAAGCCGCGCACCGCCAGCGGATTGCCGTCGACCAGCATGAAAGGCGGCACGTCCTGCGCCACCGCGCTGGCAAAGCCGATCATCGCGTGGGCACCGACCGAGACGAACTGGTGAATGCCGGTCAGCCCGCCCACCGTCACCCAGTCCGCCAGGTGCACGTGGCCCGCCAGCGTCGTGTTGTTGGCGAGCGTGGCGTGGTCGTCGACGCGGCAGTCGTGCGCGATGTGCGTGTAGGCCATGATCCAGTTGTCGCTGCCCACGCGCGTCACGCCGCCGGCCCCCGGCACGCCGATGTTGAAGGTGCAGAACTCGCGGATCGTGTTGCGCTCGCCGATCACGAGTTCGGTCGGTTCGCCCGCGTACTTCTTGTCCTGCGGAACGGCGCCCAGCGATGCGAACTGGAAGATGCGGTTGTCGCGGCCGATGGTGGTGCGCCCCTCGATCACGCAATGCGCGCCGATCGTGGTGCCGGCGCCGACCCGCACATGCGGACCGATCACGGCATAGGGGCCGACGCTGACCGTCGGGTCGAGTTCGGCCTTGGGGTCGACGATGGCCGTCGGATGAACCTGCGTCATGCCTCGAGCACGATCAATTGATCTGGCGCATGGCGCACATCAAGGTGGCCTCGCAAGCCAGCTCGCTGCCGACCAGCGCGCGCCCTTTGAACTTCGAGATGCCGGCCTTCATGCGCTCGATCTCGACCTCGAGCGTCAGCTGGTCGCCCGGCTCCACCGGACGCTTGAAGCGCGCGCCGTCGATGGCCGCGAAGTAGTACACGGTGTTGTCGTCCGGCACGATGTCCAGCGAATGGAAGGACAGCAGGGCCGCGGCCTGCGCCATCGCCTCGAGCATCAGTACGCCGGGCATCACCGGCCGGTGCGGGAAGTGGCCGTTGAAGAACGGCTCGTTCATGGTCACGTTCTTGAGCGCGGTGATGCGCTTGCCCTTTTCCATCGCGAGCACGCGGTCTACCAGCAGGAAGGGGTAGCGGTGCGGCAGCAGTTTGAGGATCTGATGGATGTCGAGCGTCATGATTTTCTGTCTTGCACCACCGGTTTTTCAAGCGCCTTCAGGCGCTCGCGCAGAGCGTGCAGTTGTTTGAGCGTGGCGGCGTTTTTCTCCCAGGCGGCATTGTCGTCGATGGGAAATACGCCGGTGTACTGGCCGGGCTTGAGAATGGACCGGGTCACCACCGTCGCGGCCGAAATGTGCACCCCATCGGCCAGCTTCAGGTGGCCGAGCACGATCGCGCCGCCGCCGATGGTGCAGTTCGCACCGATGTCCGCGCTGCCCGCCACGCCGACGCAGCCCGCCATGGCGGTGTGCTTGCCGACGCGGACGTTGTGGCCGATCTGGATCAGGTTGTCGAGCTTGACGCCGTCTTCGATCACGGTGTCTTCGAGCGCACCGCGATCGATGCAGGTGTTGGCGCCTATCTCCACGTCGTCGCCGATGCGTACCGCGCCGAGCTGCTCGATCTTGACCCAGGCGCCCTCGTGCGGCGCGAGCCCGAAGCCGTCGGCCCCGATCACGACGCCCGGATGCAGCAGGCAACGCGCGCCGATGACGCAGTCCTCGCTCACCGTCACCCTGGACTTCAGCACCGTTTCTGCGCCGATGCGCACGCCACGCTCGACGACGCACAGCGCGCCGATACGCGCGCTGGGGTCGATCTGCGCGCCGGGGTCGATCACCGCGCTGGGATGGATGCGCGCGCTGTCTGGCCTGGCATGAGATTGCTTCCAGAGCTGGGTCAGACGCGCGAAATAGAGGTAGGGGTCGGCCGTCACGATGAACGACCCGCGCTGGGCCGCCAGCTCCCGCATGGCAGGCGACACGATGACGCAGCCTGCTTGCGAGGCAGTGAGCTCTTTACGGTACTTGGGATGGCTCAGGAAACTGAGCGCGTCGTCCTGCGCCGTCGCCAACGGCGCAAGCCGCTCGATCGACAGCGCGGGGTCACCCTGCAGTTCGCCCCCGAGGGCCTCAACGATTGCGCCTAGCCGCAGTGCCACGCCGGTTCGCGGCCGCTATTTGCCGCCGGCAGAAGTGGACGCATTCAGCGCCTTGATCACCTTCTCGGTGATGTCGTGCTTCGGATTGATGTAGATCGCTTCCTGCAGGATCGCGTCGTACTTCTCGGCCTCTGCCACCTGCTTGACCACGCGGTTGGCGCGTTCGTAGACCTGCTGCAGCTCTTCGTTCTTGCGCGCGTTGAGGTCTTCCTGGAATTCGCGGCGGCGGCGCTGGAAGTCACGGTCCTGGTCGACCAGGGCACGCTGACGGGCCACGCGCTGGCTCTCGGACAGGGTCGGCGCCTCGCGCTCGAACTTTTCGGAAGCAGCCTTGAGGGCTTCGCCCTGCCCCGTCAGGTCCTTCTCGCGCTTCAGGAACTCGGACTCGAGCTTCGCCTGCGCGGCCTTGGCAGGCTGCGCTTCACGCAACACGCGATCGGGATTGACGAAACCGATGCGGAAAGTTTCCTGCGCGTGCGCGAGCCCGCCCGCGAGGGCGAAAGCGGGGATCAGCAGCGCACCGGCGGCGCGAAGCAATGGATTCATTAGAAAGAGGTTCCGATCTGGAATTGCAGGCGTTGAATTCTATCCTTCGGGATCGGATGCAGCGGGTCGGTCAGGTCTTCATCCTGCTGCCTGACCGGGATGGCGTAAGCCAGGCGCAGCGGCCCCAGCGGCGAGATCCAGCTGATGCCCAGGCCCACCGAGGCGCGGAGCTTCTTCGCCGCCTTCCACTGGGCGTCGGTCGAGAAGGCATCGCGCGTGCCGAACACGTTGCCGATGTCGAAGAAGCCGTAGAGGCGCAGCGTGCGGTCGTTGCCGGCGCCCGGGAACGGCGTGCTGAGTTCGGCGTTGAAGATCGCCTTCTTGGTGCCGCCCAGCGCCGCGCCTTCGGTCTGCCCCAGCAGCGGCACGTCGCGGGGCCCCAGCGAGTTCTGCTCGAAGCCGCGGACCGACCCCAGGCCGCCCGCGTAGAAGTTCTTGAAGATCGGGTACGGCTTGCCGCCGTATTCCTTGCCGTAGCCGAGCTCGCCGTTGATCGCAAAGGTGTACTGCTTGCTGATCGGAAAGAACTGCTGATACTGGTAGTTGGTCTTCAGGTACTTCATGTCGCCGCCCACGCCCACCTCGAGGTTGGCGCGCTGCAGGCGTCCGCGGGTCGGCAGCAGCGCGCTGTCGCGGTCGTCGCGCGACCAGCCGATGGTCAACGGCACGCCCCAGACGCTGTCGTTGGTACAGCCGGTGACAAGGCCCGACGCGCTGGTGCTGCAGCCGAAGTAGCGCCGGTACGACTGCGGTGTCAGGAAAGCGACGTTGCCGCCCGGGTCGAAGCGGTAGCGCTCCAATCCGGCGCCGAAGAAGACCGTGTCGACTTCGCTGAACGGCACGCCGAAGCGGATGCTGCCGCCTTCATTGACCAGCCGGTAGTCGCCGTCGACGCTGTAGTAGGGCCGCGTGGTCGTGTGGTAGATGCCGAAGGTGCGCGAGATGCCGTCCTTCGTGAAGTAGGGGTCCGTGGTCGTCAGCGAGAGCGCCCGGTTGTATTTGCTGGTGTTGACCTGAAGGCCGAGGTAGTTGCCGGAACCGAAAACATTCTCCTGCGCGATACCGAAGGTGAACGACACCTTCTCGGCACTGGAAAAACCTGCGCCCAGTTGCAGCGTACCGGTCGGTTTTTCGGCCACGTTGATCGTCAGGTCGACCTGGTCCGGCGAGCCCGGCACCTCCTGCGTCTCCACATTCACCTCGGTGAAGAAGCCCAGGCGGTCCAC
>NZ_FMZU01000001.1 GCF_900101545.1 Variovorax sp. CF079
CGCTCAGCAACACCCGGGGGCCGCCATGAAATACCACCCATCGATACGTTGACCGGAACGCTTGACAAACAAGTCCTCATAGAAGCAGCCGCTCGCACCCGGCGTTCAGCTCAAGTATTCCAACCATGGCTATGGCCTGTTGGGGCTGATGATCGAGGAAGTCAGCGGCAGCGAATATCCGGCCTGGATCACCCGCCACGTGATCGACGCGGCGGGATTGCACGAGACCGTCCCCGACATGCCGCAGCTGCGCAAGAAAGCACCCATGGCCAATGGGCACAGTGCCGAGTTCCCCTTCGGGCAGCGCCTGATCGTACCGGGCGACAACGTCTGCCATGCGATCGCGCCGGCAGGCGGATTCGTCTCGACGGCCTCGGATGTGGCTCGGTTCTTTGCGCAACTCGCGCCGGAAAGCAAAGGGAGCATCCTGTCGGCAGCGAGTCGCCGCCACATGATGCAGCGCCGCTGGCGCGACAACTGCAGCACCCAGGAGTCGTACTACGGCTACGGCACCATGATGAGCGGGCCCGGGCCCAAGGAGTGGTATGGCCACACCGGCAGTCTGCAAGGCTTCGTTTCGAGAACGGCGCGTTTTACCGCCTCGGGTTTCACGGTCACCGTTCTTTGCAACGCACAGGATGGCCCGTCCTACCAGTGGGTCGATGGGATTGCGAGCATCCTTTCGGCGTTTCAACACCATGGTGCGCCAGCCAAACGGGAGGCGGCCTGGAAGGGACGCTGGTGGAGCATGTGGGGTGCCAGTGATCTTGTCCCCATGGGCAAGGTGGTGTGCCAAGTCGCGCCGGCGATGAATCCACCTTTCGATGGCACGAACACCGAGTTCGCGATCGCTGGCAAGGATCATGGGGTGATCCGCAAAGCTTCTTCCTACAACAGTCCCGGAGAGACGATTCGCCGGGTGCGCGATCCCAATGGCGCGCCGACCGAGCTTTGGGTTGGAGGCTCAAGACTGCTGTCCAAGGAGGCGATGCTGGCCGAAGTCACTCCGCGCTACCGCAAGAGTCGGCGCACCGGCGATGCCGCGGCTGCATAGCGTCGGGCGTTGATCCGGGTCCCGCTTACTTCTTGCAGTCCCCGCCGACCGATACGGAGCCGTCCTTGCATTCGGTCAGGATGGGCTCGCTGCGAGGCTGCGGCGGCGAGGGACGCGCGCCGGAGGCCGATCCGTCACTATTCGGCGGCGAAGCCGGCAAATCGCCCTGCGCATACACGATCTTCTTCGTTCCAAGATCGCAGGTGCCCACGACCTTGTCGGTAACGATTGCGTCGGCGTCTACCGTGGTGAGCGTGAAGCGAGAGACGCCGGAGGCTCTGATCTTCGTATCGATCTGGGACAGGATGGCATCGCAGTTGCTGGCGCCGCTCGCAGAACCGGCGAAGACCAGTGCGATGAAAGCCAGAGATGGTCTTGGCATCGGTGCTTGCCTCCAACGAGAGTCTTCCCGGGCGGACCCGTCCAGCGATCAGCGCGAAGGCGCCGGCACCGGAGTCACCGTCTCGCGAATCACGCCGCCGCCCATGACGCTGCCCCCGGAAGAACTGCCCGCGCCGCCTCGCACGCGCGCCTCGCAGTCCGCCTGGTCGGCAGCGGGCTGCAGCTTGCATCGGGCCATCGCATTGGCGTCGTAGCCGGTGGCGCTCGAGCCGGTGAGGCCGTTGCGCCGGGCCTCCTGTCGCGCGGCACCGGCTTCGCGAAGGCACGCCGCCTTGTCCTGCTGCACGCCATCGCAGGCCGCGCGTTCGCTCGCCGTGCGGGCATCGGAGCCGGGCGGCGCCGACTGGGCGAGCGCGGCGCCGGCGCCGAGCAGTGCGATCAGCCAAAGGCTGGCCAGAGCGGGTCTCTTGTTCATAGGGCTCCTTTTTTGAAGGGAGCCTGCAATGTGACCGCAGGATGGCGGCTGGGCTGTGGGACGGATGCCCGATGCCTGTCGGACGCAGTCCGCAAAAGAAGGCCCGCACGAGGCGGGCCTGAAGGGGTTGGTCCTTGATGCCCACCCGGGAGAAACCATGGCCGAAGATTAGTAGGTGTAGTCCTACACGGCAAGTCGAGCAAAAGTTCACGTTCCGCGATGCTTGGGCCGCGCAGGTCGAAGAGGCGTTCAAAGCTCGATGAACCACACGTGGCCGCAGCGCTTGCAGCGAACGCGCAGGCGATCCTGCGCAGGCTGTCCCGCGTCGTTCGGATTCAGGATCTCCCAGGTATCGCAAGCGCGGCACACCGCCAGATCGGCGACGAACTCGGCATGGTTGAGCAGGTAGAGGTAGCGTCGCAGCGCCCAGAAACCGATGAGCGCGCTGGCAATCAAGGACGAGGCTGAAGCCAGGAAGGCGTGGACGGCCGCGAAGACCGCAGCCGATTTTTGGCGTTGTCGGGGATCGGGTTCGCAAGCGGCGCGGCCAAGACTAGGCAGCGGCCGTGTCATCGCCATGAACCGGCCATGACGCTTGTGCGACGTGCGCATGACGCCCTGGTACCCTGTGCCATTCGCGCGCGGCGCGGAGTGAACGCGATGCCGATGAAACTGCTCTTGAAGCTCGCCATCGCCTGCCTGATCGGGCTGGCAGGAGTCGCCATGTTCCAGGACCGCCTGCTCTACTTCCCGGCCAAGGCCACGGTCGCGGACATGGTGTCCGGCGGACTGAAGGCCTGGCCTTCGGCAGAGGACTTCCGCGGCCTGGTCGCGGAGCCGGCGGGCGTGGCGCGCGGCACCGCCATCGTCTTTCACGGCAACGCGGGGCATGCCGGGCATCGCGCGTACTACGCCCGTGCGCTCACGGGCCTGGGGCTGCGCGTGATCCTGGCCGAGTACCCTGGCTACGGCCCGCGCGGCGGAGAGATGGGCGAACGCCATCTGGTCGACGATGCCGAACAAAGCATCGTGCAGGCGCATCGAGCGCATGGCGCGCCGCTGCTCGTGGTCGGCGAATCGCTGGGCGCCGGCGTCGCGGCCGCGGCGGCCGCACGGCAGCGGGACAAGGTGGTGGGCCTGCTGCTGATCACGCCGTGGGACCGGCTCGAGAACGTCGCGGGCCATCACTACCCATGGCTGCCGGTGAGCTGGCTGCTGCGCGATCGCTACGACAGCGCCGCGCATCTCGCCTCCTTCGGCCGCCCGGTTCTGGTCGCCATCGCCGAGCGCGACAACATCGTGCCGGCGCGCTTCGGCCGCGCGCTTTACGACGCGCTTCCCGAGCCCAGGCGGCTGGTGGTGATCGAGGCGGCCGGCCACAACGACTGGCCGGGGCGCGTCGACGATGCATGGTGGCGCAAGGCCACGTCCTTCGTGCTCGACGCCGCCACTGCGCGCTGAGCGCGCAGCGGTGTTTGCGCTTGCTCAGTTGAGATTTCCTCAAGCGACAGAGCCACAGAAGTCGTTTGTCGGCGAGCGCCGGAAGGACAACCATAGCTCCATCCGATGCCATCTTCGCGGTGTCGGCCACAAGGAGACCTATGTACGTCGCACCCTACCCGCTGTGGAGCCCTGAGCCCGACGCCGGCCTGCTCGCCTCGCGCGCCGCCGATACCGGCGAGCTGATTTTTCCCGCCTTTCCCGATGCTTCGCCGCTGGCCGCGCGGCACGCGCCGGTCGCACTGCCCTCGATCGGCGAGGTCTACAGCTTCACGGTCATCCATCCGACGGCCAAGAGCGGGCTGGCGCCTTACGCGCTCGGCTATGTGGACCTGCCCGGCCCGGTGCGCATCTTCGGCCGGCTGCAAGGCAAGGCGCGCCCGGCCATCGGCGAGCGCTATCGCGCAGTGCCAGACGAGCAGTTCGGCTACGTGTTCGAGGCGGTCGAAGGAGCATCGGCATGAAAGACATCTTCATCACCGGCGGCGCCATGACGCCCTTCGGCCGCCACAGCGGCGTGCTCGCTCCCGAGCTCGCGCAGCGCGCCATCCTGAAGGCAATGGACGACGCGGGCGTCGAGGCGCGCGACATCCAGGCCATCTACTGCGCCAACGTGCTCGGCGGCATGATCCTGGGCCAGCTCATCGTCCGCGATCTCGGCTTCGGCGGAATTCCGGTCTACAACGTCGAGAACGCCTGCGCCAGCGGCGCCACGGCGGTCCACTTGGCACGGCACGCGATGCTGGCCGAGCAGTACGATACGGTGCTGGTGTTCGGCATCGAGCAGCTCACCGCGCTCGGCGGCGGCACCATCCCGCTGCAGCGCAACGACCACAAGACCGAGCTCTATGCAAAGGCGGGCATGGTGCTGCCGGCCGTGTACGCGATGCGCGGCACGCGCTTCCTGCACGAGCGATCTGCCACGCCGGCCGACCTGGCGGCCGTCGCGGTGAAGAACCGTCACCACGGTTCTCTGAACGAATACGCCCAGCAGCGCACCGAGACCACGGTCGAGGAGGTGCTGGCCTCGCGCATGATCGCCGATCCGCTGACGCTGCTGCAGTGCTGCCCTTCGCAGGTCGATGGCGCGGCCGCCGTGGTGCTGCGCACGCGCCGCCCGGCAGGGCGCACGCCTGTGAAGCTGCTGTCTTCCGTGGTGGTGTCGGGCATTCGCGAACGGGCCGACGACGACATCCTCGACGCCGAAATCACGGCCCGTGCGGCACGCCAGGCCTACGAACAAGCCGGCCTCGGCCCGCAGGACCTCGACGTGGTGGAGCTGCACGACGCCTTCACCATCGCCGAACTGCTGTACTACGAGGCCTTGGGTCTCGCGCCGCGCGGAGAGGCTGTTGCCTTGCTGCAATCCGGCGCCACGCGATTGGGCGGTCGCGTGCCGGTGAACCCCAGCGGCGGGCTGCTCGCCAAGGGCCACCCGCTCGGCGCCACCGGCGTCGCGCAGATGGTCGAGCTGATGTGGCAGCTGCAAGGCCGGGCCGGCGCACGCCAGGTCGAGGGCGCGAAGGTCGGCCTGACCCAATGCACCGGCGGCGGCATTGCCGGCGTCGACCATGCCGCGTCATCCGTTCACCTGCTGGGAGTGTGAGATGGGCGAAAGAAGATTCAACCCCGAACACGTGGCGGTGGTCACCGGCGCTGCCCGAGGCATTGGCCTCGGCATCGCGAGCCGGCTCGCTGCGCAGGACCTTACCGTCGCCTTGCTCGACCGCGATGGCGCGGCGCTCGACGCTGCTGTGGCCGCCTTGCAACAAGACGGGCACAAGGCCATGGGCGTTGCCGTGGACCTGACCGACTCCAAGGCCGTCGATGCGGCCTTCGCCAGCGTTCTTGCAAGCGCAGGCCGCGTCGACTTTCTCGTCAACAACGCGGGTGCGGTGCGCGATACGCGCTTCCTGAAGATGACCGACGAGGACTGGGACATCGTCATCGACTCCAACCTGCGGTCGCAGTTCGTCTGCTGCCGCGAGGCGCTGCCGGGCATGGTGGAGCGCGGCTTCGGCCGCATCGTCAACCTCTCCTCGCGCGCCTGGCTCGGCGGCTTCGGCCAGGCCAACTATTCGGCGGCCAAGGGCGGCGTGGTGAGCCTGACGCGGAGCCTGGCCATCGAGTTCGCCGCCAAGGGCGTGACCGTCAACGCGGTGGCGCCCGGCATCGTCGACACCCCGCTGTTTCGCAACTTCGCGCCGGATGTGCAGGCGCGGCTCAAGGACTCGGTGCCGGTGCGCCGCATCGGCACGGCGGACGACATCGCGCTGGCGGTCGAGTTCTTCCTCGATCCGGCGGCGTCCTACGTGACCGGGCAGACCCTCTATGTCTGCGGCGGCCGCAGCCTGTCATCGCCCAGCGTCTAGGAGCTCCTCATGACCGTTCGTCTGGATGTCAAAGACCAGGTCGCGCTGATCACGCTGGACCGGCCCGAAGCATTGAATGCGCTGGACCTGGCTGCGTTGAGAGACCTGCGCCGGTGCCTGGTCGAGGTCCGCGATCGCGACGACCTGCGCGTCGCGATCCTCACCGGCGCAGGGAGCAAGGCCTTCTGCGCCGGCGCCGATCTCAAGGGCACGCAGACATCGCCTGCACCGTATGCCGAAGCATTGTTCCGCGCGTCCGCGCCGGCAGCCGACATGGGCCTGTACATCCGGCTCATGGACCTGAGCGACCTCTGCGTGTTCAAGCCGCTCATCGCGGCCGTCAACGGCCATTGCCTCGGCGCCGGGCTGGAGCTGGCGCTCCAGTGCGACCTGCGCATTGCCTCGGCCGGCGCGAGCTTCGGCTTGCCGGAGACGGCCGTCGGCTCGATTCCGGCAGTGTCCGGCCTGCACCGCCTGCTCAAGGCCGTGCCGTCGGCGCATGCGATGCAGATGGTGCTGACGGCGGAGCGCATCGATGCGAGCACCGCGCAGCGCATCGGGCTGGTGTCGGAGCTGGTGGAAGAGCCCGTCGCGCTGCTCGACCGCGCCTTCGCGCTGGCGCGGCGCATCGCCGGCAACGCGCCGCTGGCGGTGCAGGCCGTGAAGAAGCTGTCGCGCCAGACGGCACACCTCGGCGAAGCCGACGCGCAGCAGCTCACCGAGCTGTACTGGGGCGTGCTGCGAGATACGCAAGACCGCATCGAGGGCCGCAGGGCCTTCACCGAGAAACGCACGCCCCGCTATGTGGGCCGCTGAACATCGATCCAAGGAGACACGCATGAACACCCATCCCACACACCGCCGTTCGTTGCTGGCGCTCGCGGCCGCGGCCGCGGCGCTCTGCACCTGGCCGCTCGGCCATGCGCAGCAGCCACCGTATCCGGCGAAGGCGATCACGCTCGTGGTGCCGTTCGCGCCCGGCGGCGGCAACGACATCCTGGCGCGCGCCATCGCCCCGCGCCTCACGGAAATCCTCGGTCAGGCCGTGGTGGTCGACAACCGGCCGGGGGCGGGCGGCAACCTCGGCACCGACATCGTGGCGCGTGCGCCGGCCGATGGGTATACCTTGCTGCTGGCTTCCAACCAGGTGACCATCAACCCCGCCATCGGTGTCAAGACGCCGTTCAAGCTGGAGAAAGACTTCGCGCCGGTCAGCCTGCTGGCCTCGGTGCCGATCGTGCTGGTGGCCAACCCGGCCGAGCCCTACCGGACGCTTGCCGAATTCGTGCAGTACGCCAAGGCCCACAGCGGCAAGCTGGCGTACAGCAGCCCCGGCAACGGCACGCCGCAGCACCTGGCGGGCGAGGTATTCGCCAACATGGCGAAGACGCAACTGGTTCACGTGCCTTACCGCGGCACCGCGCCTGCCATCGCCGACGTGATCGGTGGGCAGGTGCAGCTGGCTTTCGGCACCATGGCCTCGGTGCTCCCCTTCATCGAGAGCGGCAAGCTGCGCGCGCTCGGCATCGCGGGACAGGCCAAATCGGCCGCGTTGCCGCAGCTTCCGACCTTCGGCGAGGTCGGTTTCAAGAACTACGAGGCCTCGCTCTGGTACAGCCTGCTCGCTCCGGCGCAGACCCCGAAGCCGGTCATCGACAAGCTCAATGCCGCGGTGGTGGAAGCGCTCAAGACCCCCGAGGTCCAGGCGCGCCTGGCCAAGCAGGGTTTCGAGACCCGCTCTTCCAGTCCCGCAGAGGCCAGGCAGCTGCTCGACAAGGACCTGCTTCGCTGGGCACGCCTGGTCAGCGAACTCAAGCTGAAGATCGAGCAATGAGAGCCGGTCCTGCGTTGCAGCTCGACAACCCGCTGCTCGAGCACCTGGGCATCCGGCTCGTCGAATGGAGTTCCGGCCGATGCAGCCTGGCGCTCGCGCTCGAGGGCCGGCATCTCAACCGCCAGGCCAGTCTTCAGGGCGGCGTGACCGCCACGCTGCTCGATGCGGCCTGCGGCTACGCCGGACTCATGGCGCACGGCGAAGCGGCGCCGGTCAATGCGCTGACCTTGACGCTGTCGATCAGCTATCTCGCCCGTGCGAACCGGGGCGAAGTCCAGGCGCGCGGGCGCGTGACAGGCGGCGGCAGACGCGTCTACTTCGCGAGTGCCGAGCTGGTCGCCGACGACGGCACCGTCATCGCCACGGCCCAAGGGGCTTTCAGGCGCCAGCCGAACTGAACCATGAAGGAGACATCGCCATGCTGCGCACTGCACTCGAGAGCCTGAAGGTCATCGACTTCACGCAGATCGGCGCCGGGCCCACCTGCTCGATGCTGCTGGCCGACATGGGCGCCCGCGTGATCAAGGTCGAGGCGCCCGAGGGCGAACTCGGTCGCACGCTCGGCCCGCCGTGGATCGGCGACGACAGCGCGCTGTTCCACGCCTTCAACCGCAACAAGCTCGGGCTGTGCCTGGACCTCAAGGCCCCCGAAGGCATGGCCGTCGCTCGCACGCTGATCGCGCAAGCCGACGTCGTGATCGAAAGCATGCGGCCCGGCGTCATGGAGCGGCTCGGCCTCGGCTACACGCAGCTCGCGGCCGACCATCCGCGCCTGGTGTACTGCTCCATCTCCGCCTACGGACAGAGCGGCCCGTATGCCGACCGCGCCGGCGTCGACGGCATCCTGCAGGCCGACAGCGGCCTGATGAGCCTGATCGGATCGCCGGGCGCCGAGCCGGGCAAGGTGCAGGCGCCGGTGGTCGACGTCGTCACGGGCTATGTGGCCTGCGTGGGCGTGCTGGCCCAGCTGCAGCAGCGCACGGAAAGCGGGCAGGGCGGCTATCTCGACGTGAACCTGATGAACGCGGCCCTTGCATTGCAGCAGTCTTCGTTCACCAGCTATCTCTCGGATGGCGAGCTCCCGCAGCGCATGGGCAGCGCGGCGCCGTACTCGGCTCCCAACGAGGCTTTCGAAACCGCCGACGGCTGGATCATGGTGGCCGCGTACAACGGCGGGCGCTGGGACCGGCTGTGCGAAGCGCTGGCACTTCCGCAACTGATCGGCGACGAACGCTTCGCCAGCTCGCCCCTGCGCGTGGCCCACCGCGGCGCGATGCGTGCCGCCTTGGCCGAGGCATTCCGCGCCCGCTCGACCGACCATTGGTTGGCCGAACTCAACGCCGCCGACATCCTGTGTGCGCGCGTCGCGAACTACGGCGATGTCGAGCAGCATCCGCAGGTGGCCGCCAACCAGATGATCGCCACGCTCGACGATCCGGCCGCAGGCGCGGTCCGGACGCCGGGTTTCCCGATCAACAGCGCCGAGACCAACCGCCTGCCGCACGCGCCGGCGCCGCGCCGAGGGCAGCACACGCGCGAGATCCTGGCGGCTGCGGGTTACGACGCGATGCACATCGAGCGACTGCTCGCGCATCGCGTCGTGTCCTGCCCGGCGTCCTAGGCCTCTGGCAGCGCGAACTGCGCGAGCATCCAGGTCCGGAACTGCTTCATTGATGCGCTCTCCGGCCGCCCGGCCGGCGTCAGCAGATAGTAGGTATAGCTGCCCATGTCGAGCGTCTTCTTGAGGGGCATGACCAGCTTGCCCTCGCGCAGGTCGTCCTCGACCAGGAAAAGCTGTGCCATGGCCAGTCCTTGTCCTTCGATGGCGGCAGCATAGGCCATCGCGGAGCTTTGGTAGGTCATGCCCGCAGCGCTGTCGACCTGCGGCGCCACGCCGTTGGCGTCCAGCCAGTAGCCCCAGTCATCGGGCCGGGCGATCGAGTGCAGCAAGGTGAAGTGGCGCAAATCCACTGGCTTGCGCAGCTTGGTGCGGCCTTTGAGGAGTTCGGGGCTGCACACCGGCGCGAGGATGTTGGTAACCAGCATGTGGCTGTTCGCGCCGGGCCACTTGCCGTCGCCCAGGCGGATCGCCGCGTCGAGATCCTCCTTGCGGAAGTCGACTTCGTCCAGCGAGGCGGTCAGGAGCACCTCGATGTCCGGATGGGCCTGGTGGAATCCGGAAAGCCGCGGAATGAGCCAGCGCATCGCGAAGGTCGTGTACGAGCGCACCTTGAGCTGCTTGCGCTGCGTGCGTCGCGTGAGCCGCCGGGTGGCCTCGCGCAACGCATCGACGGCCTTGGTCACGGCACGGAAGTAGTCCGCGCCGGCCCGCGTCAGCGAGATCTGCCGGTGCCCGCGGTGCAACAGCTGCAGGCCCAGCGTGTCCTCCAGCAGCTTGATCTGGCGGCTCACCGCGCCGGGCGTGACGTGCAGTTCGCCCGCAGCGACGGTGATGCTCAGGTGCCGCGCCGCGGCCTCGAAGGCGCGCAAGGCATTCAGCGGGGGCAGGCGGTCCATGCCGCCAGCCTAGCCTCGATTGCGAAATTCTCAAATACGAAGCAGGCTGTCGAAGACCGGAGTGGGTCGCCGAGCCATCCAACTACTCCATCGGAATCCCGCCACACTTGTTACTCCCAGCGTTCGATTTCCGGTGCCAAACTGTCTCACGACCAACGAGCGATGAGCAGCGAATGGAATCGCGCTTCAGCCACGAGGCGCGGGAATTCGCCCAATCAGGAGATTTCTGCCATGACTACGCCAACCGAGAACGGACGGAAAGGCGGCCAGCCCGCCATGCACACACCACCGGTCGTGTCATCGCAGGCGTGGGAGGCGGCCCGCGAGCAGCTGCTCTTGAAGGAAAAGGCCCAGACCCGCGCGCGTGACGCCCTGGCCGCCGAGCGCCGGCGAATGCCGTGGATGGCCGTGGAGACGGCGTATGCATTCGAGGGGCCTGCGGGCAAGGCCAGCCTGCTCGACCTGTTCGAGGGTCGGCGCCAGTTGATCGTCTACCGCGCCTTCTTCGAGCCGGGAGTGTTCGGCTGGCCCGACCATGCGTGCCGGGGCTGCTCCATGGTGGCCGACCAGGTCGCCCACGTCACCCACCTGAACGCCCGTGACACCACCCTCGTCTTCGTCTCGCGTGCGCCTCAGCCGGACATTGCGCGGCTGAAGGCGCGGATGGGCTGGGAGATGCCGTGGTTCACCCTCACCGACAGCTTCGACGCCGACTTCGGCGTGGACGAGTGGCACGGCACGAACGTGTTCTACCGCGACGGCGACCGCGTGTTTCGCACCTACTTCATCAACAACCGCGGCGACGAGCAGATGGGGAGCACCTGGAACTACCTCGACATCACGCCGCTGGGCCGGCAGGAGGTCTGGGAAGACTCGCCCGAGGGCTATCCTCAGACTCCGACCTACAAGTGGTGGAACTGGCACGACAACTACGTCGCAGACGCAGCGCCCGACAAGAAGTGGGTCGAGGTGTCGGACGCCGGAGAGGCGGCGTTCCGGAACCAACACCCGAGCTGAGCTGGACCGCGCCTGCTCGCCGCTCAGAGCTTGTAGCCGAACTGGCGCAGCATCTTCTTGCGCGCTTCGACGTCGGCCTCGGTTTCGATTCCCTTGCTCGTGGCGCCATCGACAACACCGAGAATTCCTCGCCCGTTCCCGGTGTCGGCCACGATGACCTCCACCGGATTGGCCGTCGCGCAGTAGATGGCGCAAACCTCCGGTACCGCTTTGATCGTGTTGAGGATATTGATCGGAAATCCGCCGGTCATGAAGACGATGAAGCAATGTCCGCAACTCAGCGCCAGGGCATTTTTTTGCGCCAACTCGATGAGTTCCGCGTCATTCCCGCTCCGACGCACCAGGGCGGGCCCGCTTGACTCGCAAAACGCGATGCCGAACTTCATCTGGGGCGCTGTCTGCACGATCGCCTCATGCAGGTCCTCGATCGTCTTGATGAAGTGCGACTGGCCGAGGATGAAGTTGAGGTCCGTCGGCTTGTCGATCGGGACGGTTGTCAGTTCCATGGCAGTCTCCTTTGCATTGCGACTCCTGTCGGGAGGGTCTGGTCCACCAGGTCAATCCGGACCTCGCAAATGACCCTCAATCTCGTCACGCGCATCCCCAAGCGTCTGGTACGCGCGAATCAGCGCCACTCGAAGGACGTCTTGGTGAGTTTGCGCATCAAAGCTCCGATCGCTGCTCAGCGAACTGGCGGACACGGCTGCGGCAACGAGATGCACGGCTTGCGCAAAGCGTGCTTCGTCGATTTGGGATCTTTCGCTCATGGGCACCCTCCGATGAAAGGGTTGGTGACATACCCGACGGGCGGGTAAGGTCTCCATCAGTAGCCGAGACGCGCACAGAAACGACATGCCGACATGCGACTGTACGCCTGCGCAGCGCGTTTCCCCGCGACGCCGCTCCGACGGCGAAATGGCGCGGAACTTCCTGTGCAGGGGCCGATCAGACCTTGGTGATGCAACGGTGGACTCAGTGGCTCATCCCGCCACGGGAGCTTTGCTCCAAGGGGTTCGCCCCTTCCTCCCGCATCGCCCTGAAACCCGCCCCGATGGCGGGTTTCTTCGTAAGTCGCCAACATGCGGTTGAAGTCCGGAGCGATTCCACTCACGTCGACGCCTTCCGTGGGCGACGTCAACGCTTGCTATTCAAGCAGCGGTTCGAGGCCGGGTGCTTTGTCAACCTCGGAGGGCTTGTAGAGTTTGTGCTGCGCCGTGGGGCCGAGCGCGTCCGTGACCACCGCAAGCCGCCAGGGATCCCCCCGCTTTGCGCACGCGCGCTCCTCACCCGTGAGCTGGAAGCCGGCCATCCCAGCCGAGGTGCCCTTCACCGCGAGCTTGAGCAAAGTGACGCCCTTCTTGTCCGACACCTCGATGTCGTAGCCAAGGTTCTGGCCTGCCACGTTCTCGGCCTTGTACCCGTAGCCCGCGAAGTGACGCGTCAGGTAGGCAATCGCGGCTGCCTGGACCTCTTCTCGAGATGCCTGGCCCGATGGGCCCTCCGGCGCCACAGCCGGCACGCCACCCCGCGCCCGGGCAGCTTGCAAGTCTTCCTCGGTCGGTAGCCACCCACGTCGGCCGCGAACCAGTAGTGCAACTTTTTGATCGGCATCCCACGCGGCGACGTGCCATTCTTCGTCATCCGCCACCCGCATCGAAACCTTGGCGGCTTTGTCGTTTTCCAGATCGAGGATGGGTACCCGGTTCGTCTGCAGTACGGCCCGGAACCCCTGAGCTGCGTCCAGCGAGCGCTTGAGCAATTTGAGTCTGTCTTCGGCGCGCTGAATTTGCAGAGCGGTGCGCTCTCCGCCGCCAATCCGATGCTGCGTATCCAGAGACTCGAGATAGAACCACCGCCCGCCGGCTCCGATGCTCACGAACTCGGCCCAAATGGTTGCGATGACGTTGTCGCCCGTCGCCAGCCAGGCGTAGTCGGACGCTTTCTGCCTCGCATCGAACACACCCATCTTGGCGATGATGTCGACGGGGGTGCGCTTCTCGCCTAACAGGCGCTTTTCATTGATGACCGCAAGTACCGCGGGGTCGACTTCTTTGTCCATTCGGTAGGATTCAGGCGAGTTGTGACCGGTTCAAGTATGCCGCGGACCGTGTTCGATGCTGGAAATAGCCATGACTTCCGCAAGCGTGCACTGGGTCGTCGCGCCGATCAGGCACCACAGCAGCGGGATCGGCCACAGCATCCATGCCAACGGTGCGAGCGGCCGCAAGAGGAGCAGCAGGCCCAGTGTCGCGAGCGCGGTCGGGTCCGGCGCCATGCCGAACAGCTCGGCCTCGCGCCACGGCCTGCCGAAGAGCAGCATGCCGAGCCAGGGCTGGATGACGAGCGCAAAGACGAGCAGGCCAAGGCCAAGATTGCCGCTCCAGCCGCGCTGCGTCCGGATGTGAATGCGTGCGCCGAACACGCCGAACAGGAGCAGCAGCAGGCCCTCGATCGCGAAGGCCGCGGCGAACCCCGTCGCCGCCCAGTTGATGGCGGCGTAGCGCTGCAGATGGAAGGCCCAGGCCACCCACAGCCAGCAGGCCGCGAGCAGCAGGCAGGCCACCCGCGCCGCCTGCACCCCGCCTTGCAGCGCTGTGTACAGCACCGCCAACCCGATCACCAGGGCGAGGAGGTGCGCCGGCCAGAGCTCGGCGTTGTAGAGCTCGAAGAGCCGATGGTAGGTGCGCGCCGAGAACAGCAGGAAATCCGACGGCCGGTAGCTCCACCACTCGGACACTACAGCGCCTCGACATAGGCCGCCATGCGCCGGCGCATCGCGGCATCGGGCATGCGGCCGAGGGCGGTGCCCATGTTCTGCCGCACGTGCGCCACGCTGCTGGTGGCGGGAATGGCGCAGGTCACGGCCGGATGCGAGACGATGAACTTGAGCGCGAACTGCGCCCAGCCGTCGCAGCCGATCTCGGCCGCCCAGGGCGGCAGCGGATGGCGCTGCAACCCGCGCAGCAGCGCACCTTCGCGGAAAGGCCGGTTGGCGATCACCGCGATGCCGCGCTCGCGCGCCAGCGGCAGGATGCGCTCCTCGACCTCGCGGTCGAGCAGGTTGTAGCTGATCTGCACGAAGTCGATAGCCTGGCTGCGCATGATCGATTCGATCTCGCGATGGCGCCGGCCTTCCGAGGTGGTGATGCCGACGTAGCGCAGCCGGCCGGCCGCCTTCATCGCGAACAGCGTAGTCAGGTGCTCTTCCCAGGCGAGCAGGTTGTGCACCTGCAGCAGGTCGAAGCGCGAAAGCCTCCACAGGCGGCGCGATTCCTCCATCTGGCCCGGCCCGCGCGCGCGCGAGCCGGTCCAGACCTTGTCGGCCGCGAACACGCGCGCCGCGCTGCCGATGCGGCCCAGGCCTTCGCCGATGACGGCCTGCGAGGAGCCGTACATCGGCGATGAATCGATCATGCGTCCGCCGGCTTCGAAGAAGGCGCGCATGACCTCGGTGCAGGCATCGCGCGCGACGCGGTCGTTGCCGACGTTGAAGGTGATCCAACTGCCCAGGCCCACCACGGGCAACTGCTCGCCGGTCGAAGGGATCGGCCGGGTCGTGGGGGCGGCCGTCGGCTGGGCGCGGCCGCGCGCCGGCCACAGCAGGGCCGGCGCCAGTACCGCGAGCCCCTTCTTCAGGAACTCGCGGCGCATCGAAGCGTGGCAATGACCGGTGGGCATGCGTGCATGGTGTCAAGGACGCGCCGCAGCCGCAAGCCCGTAGAGCAGCAGCGCGGCCAGCACCACGGCCGTGAACCCGAGATGGATCGCGAGCAGCGTGGCCAGCACCGCGCCGGTGACCGACGCGCAGCCGTTGATGCCCCAGGCCCAGGGAACGAGCCGGACATCCGCGGCCTCCACGCGCGCCAGGCCGAGCGGGAAGGGCATGCCCATGAAGAAAGCCAGCGGCGCGATGAGCGCGACAGAGAGCAGGATGCGCGCCGCCTCCGGCCACCCCATCGCGTGGCGGAAGAGCAAGGGAAGCAGCAGCAGGCACAGCACTGCCGCGAGCGCGATGGCGCCGGCCACCGCCGCCACCGGCACGGCACGCGCGGCGACGCGGCTGCCGATGCCCGCGAACAACAAGAAGGCGAACAGCACCACCGCCACCGCATAGAGCGGATGGCCGAGGAACAGAACGAACTTCTGGATGAACGCGATCTCGATGAACATGAAGCCGAAGCCGATCGCCATGAAGTAGACCAACACGCGGCCGCGCGATCCGGCGAGCGGTGGCATGCGCCTGGCGCTCTGCCGGATGCCGACCCAGGCCAGCGGCAGGCCGATGAGAAGCAGGCTCGCGATCGCCGCTTGAGCGAGCGTCGCCACGAGCACCGGGTAGCCCCATTCCAGAAGTGGCAGGCCGCCTTGCTCCTTGAGCGACAGCAGTTCGGGCAGCGAGCGCCACTTGAAGAAGTGGAAGAAGTGCGGGCTGTCGTCGGTTGCCGGCGCGATGTGGAACTTGTAGTCCTCGAGAAACGCGTCCCGGCCCGGACCGAGCAGCGCCGTCGCGCCATCGAACAGGTCGGGACCTTCGACCACGTTGTAGCGATTCGCCTCCTCCGGGCGCATGCCGGGATAGAAGCCGAGGTCGAAGGAGCGGGCGGCGCAGAAGGCCTTGATCGCCGCGATGTCCTCGCTGCCGAACACGCCGTTCTTCACCAGCAGCGTGCTGGTCTTCCAGCTGCGCACCAGCGCGAGTTGCGATCCGGGATCGGTGGCGCCCGAGCGCTCCAGCGCCGCTACGGCGGCGGCGAAGAGCTTCAACGCATCGCGCGGCGGCAGCGTGACCCAGCGCGTGATCGCGAGCAGGCCGCCGGGCTGCAGGTGCCGCAACTGGTCCTGCAGCGCTTCGACCGTGTAGAGATGGTTCTCGGCCAGCGCGTAGAGGCCGGCCGACGAAGCGCTGAAGGAATCGAGCAGCGCCACCTGGATCAGGTCGTAGCGTTCGTCGCTGGCCGCGACGAAGGCACGCGCTTCGGCCACATGCACGCGCGCGATGTGCCCGTAGAGGCCGCCAGCATGCTCCGCGAAGCGGTCCCGCACCAGCTCGACCACTTGCGGATTGAGCTCCACCGCGTCGATCCGGCTCGCGCCGTGGTAGTGGGCCTGCAGCACGTCGGCCCCGGCGCCGGCCCCCAGCACCAGCACGTGCGGACGGCGCAGCAGGTGGTAGGGCAGTGCCGAGCTGATCTGGTCCAGATGGGCCAGGCTCTCGCGCCGCCCGTCGAAGCGGGTCAGCGCGTTGAGTCCCTCGCCGTCGACGAAGACCGCGAGCTGCGGCGGCGGTTCCGCCGTCGCGTTGAGGCTCAAGCCCGGCGCGTGCCGCAGCGGAATGCGCGGGCTCTCGAGCACGCTGACCAGCCCGAGAGGGCTCGATCGCTCCTCGATCACGCGGGCTTCGGGAATGCGCAAGGTCTGCGACAGTTCCTTGTACGGCGACATGGCGGGCGCGATCCAGACTGCGGGCAGCAGCAGGAGCAAGGCAGCCGGCAGCATCGGCAGCAGCGCCGGCCAACGCCTGGGACGGCCGCATTCGAGCCATGCCACCGCCGCGGCAGCGAATCCCAGCGCGCTGATCAGCTTCAAGGCCTCGGCCGGCGAGAGCACGAACAGCAAGGCCACGATGCCCAGGCTGCCCGCCCCCGCACCCAGGATGTCGAAACTGTAGATGCGCGCCAGCTTGCCGCGAAAGCGCGACAGGGCCATGCACACGCAGGCGCCGGCGCACAGGAAGGGCAGCAGGAGCAGCAGGTAGATCGCCAGCAGGTTCGCGGGCTGGCGCGGATCCCAGAGCAGTTCCAGCGGATTGAAGGGCACGCGCTGCGCGAGCAGGAAGCAGCCGACGGCGCCGGCCCCGAAAGCCGCGGCGGATGCGCAGAACAGCGGCGCGAAGTGCCGCTGCACCGCATGCTGCGCCAGCGTCAGCACGGCGCCGCTGGCGCCCCAGCCCAGCAGCGCGAGGCTGATGATCATGTAGGCGAAGTGATGCCACAGCATGATCGAGAACAGCCGCATCAGCACGATCTCGTAGGCCAGCGCGGCGGCCGAGATCAGCGCCACGGCGATCAGCGGCGCGCGTGTCGCGGCCATCGCCGGCTCAACGCTTGCCGGTCAGCGGCACGAAGGCCACCGGCAGGATCTGCCGCGTCGAGACCGTCCCGTCCGCGTTCTTCTCGACCAGCATCAGTTGCTGGACCATGAAGGCCGCGCCCACCGGAATCACCATCCGGCCGCCGGCCCTGAGCTGGCGGATGAGCGGCGGCGGGATGTGGCTGGCCGCGGCGGTGACGAGGATGGCGTCGTAGGGCGCATGCTCTTCCCACCCGTGGTAGCCGTCGCCCAGGCGCACCTCGACATTGCGATAGCCCAGCGCCTGCAGCCGCTCCCTGGCCGCCAGACCGAGCGGCTCGACGATCTCGATGCTGTAGACCGCGCCGGCCAGCTGCGCCATCACCGCGGCCTGGTAGCCGGAGCCGGTGCCGACCTCGAGCACCTTGTGGCCGGGCTCCGCGCGGGCCAGGTCGGTCATCAAGGCGACGATGTAGGGCTGCGAGATGGTCTGTCCGTGGCCGATCGGCAGCGGCCGGTTCAGGTAGGCGTAGGGAAGCTGGTCGGCGGGAACGAAGGCATGCCGCGGCACCTTCGCCATGACCTCCATCACGCGCGCGTCGAAGGCGCGCTTGCCGGTGTCGGCGTGGGTCTCGCGCGCGTGTGCCGCGATCTGTTGCGCCATGCGCTGGCGCTCGGCCGCGAACGCGTCGGCCGCGGCGGACCGGCCCCCTGTCACGGCCAACAGGAGCGCGGCGGCAACGACAACGAGGCGGACGGTGAGTGCGGCCATCGTTTGCCGATCATGGCCCTGCGCGGGAGTGAGGTCCACCCCTCCAGGCCGTGCTGCCCCGTGCCCTGCCGCTGGGCTTGCATGGCGCCTCTTCGGTGCCGGCCTAGGGCTTTGCCTTAGGTCTTTGGCTCTACCCAGATTGGAGGACGCGGTCCGAGCACGGCCGATGTATAACCGCAAAGTTCTCACTTCTGGGGAGGAGATATGGCAACTGCCTCGCCGGATCCGCGTGCTTCGGGCTTCGCATGGATCGCCTTGTGCGCCCCGTTCGTGATCACCGCTTGCGGTGGCGGCGGGGACAGTGCAGGCACCGGCATCGCCGGCATGCCCACCGGTGCCGGCGATGCACCGGCACCAGCGCCAGCGCCGGCCGCTGGAGCGATGCCCAAGCCGCCGTCTCCACCCTCGCCCATCAGCAAGGCCGTCAGATCGCTGGACGACATCGCCCGGCTGCGGCAGCTGGAGCGGGATCGCACCGCGCCCATCGACCGTGGCCCGGGCGCGCCCGACCAGACCATCGCCGCCGCCGCCGCTGCGGCACCGGCAGCAGCCCCGGTGGCGCCCAGCACGGGCGGTCAATGGGCCGCCCCGATCACCTGGCCGATCAATGCCATCCACGCCGTGCTGACGCCCGACGGCAAGGTCATGAGCTACGGCACCGACCCGAGCGGCGCCCAGGGCGCCCAGCTCTACTACGACGTGTGGACGCCCGCCACCAACGCCCACAGCCTGCTGCAGCACACCACGCGCACCGATCTCTTCTGCACCGCCCAGTCGACGCTGCCCTCCGGGCTCGTGCTGCTGGCCGGCGGCGACACGCGCGGGGTGACGCCGAATCAGGTCAACGGGGGCGTGCGCGACGTCAACCTGTACGACCCGGCCGCGGCCACCATCTCGCCGGGGCCGCCGATGGCCTATGCGCGCTGGTACGGCACGCTGGTGCCGCTGGCTGACGGACGCCAGCTCGTCCTGGCCGGCATCGACGGCGGGGGTGCGGGCTCCGGGGTGCCCGAGATCTACCGGCCCACGCTCGGCTGGCAGACCCTCAACATGCAGGACTGGCCGGCCGACTGGTTCTACCCACGCGCCGTGCTAGCGCCCAACGGGCGCGTGCTGGTGACCAGCGGCAACCGCCTGTTCAGCATGAACACCGAGGCCCCGTTCATCATGCAGATCGGGACGCTGCCCAAGACGGCGAATTGGGCCATGCCCTGGACCATGTTCGACCGCGGCAAGGTCCTGCTGATCGCCGAGGACGGCAGCGCGATGGTGGTGGATTTCAATGGCGCCACCCCCGTCGTGACCTCCATCCCGGGGCCCGGGGCCGACCGCATCTGGGCCACGGCGACCGTGATGGCGGACGGCAAGGTGCTGGTCACCGGCGGCTCGGCGAGCTACAACGAGCTGGTCGACACCGCCTTCACCGCGATGATCTGGAACCCGGCGAACGGGCAGTGGACCACCGGTGCGGCGGCGACGAAGGCACGCCTCTACCACTCGACGGCGATGCTGCTGCCGGACGGCACGGTGCTGTCGGCCGGCGGCGGCTCGCCCGGGCCGGTGGTGAACCTCAATGCCGAGATCTACTCGCCGCCCTACCTGTTCGACAGCAACGGCCAGCGTCGGCCGCGCCCCATCATCGACCAGACACCGGCCCAGCTGACGCTCGGCACCGACTTCCGCGTTACCGTCGCGTCCTCGCGGCCGATCGGGCGCGTCACGCTGATTCGCACCGGCGCGGTCACGCATTCCACCGATTTCGGGCAGCGCTTCCTCGAGCTGCCCTTCACCCAGGCCACGGGAAGCGCGAACGTCGATATCACCTTCAACGAGAGCCCGAACGTCGTGCCCATCGGGCACTACCTGCTGTACGTGATCGACGACGCGGGCGTGCCCTCGATCGGGAAGATCCTCAAGGTGGATGGCAGCGTGACGAAGGTCGCCGACCAGGGCCAGACCTTCACCCTGCCTGCGCCCACCGTCGTGCAGTTCGGCGTGGGCGGGAACTGGACCCCGAAGACCGTCACCGGCAACGTCAGCTGCAAGAGCGATTTCTTCGGCATCAATCCTTCCCCCACCGTCACGAAGAGCTGCCACGTGCTCACGACCAAGGCCTCCGGCGTGACCCTGGGCAGCACGCAGACGACCACCGACCGCACCGTCGCCGCGCAAGGCGGCAGCTTCAATATGTCGAGCGCGACGCTGGTGAGCTACGGCGCCGACAACCGCTGGGTGCACAAGGTCGTGACCGGCGCCGCCACCTGCACCGTCTCCTTCTTCGGCAGCGACCCGGCGCCGTCGGTGGCGAAGTCCTGCGTGGCGGATTCGGGCGTCACGGGATCGCCCCCGCCGCCACCCCCGCCACCGCCACCGCCGCCGCCAGCGCCAGCGCCAGCGCCGCCGCCATCGGGGACGACGCTGGCCACCGAAGGCGGCACCTTCACCGTGTCGAGCCCGACCCTGGTGCGCTATGGCGCCGACACGCGTTGGGTGGAGAAGACGGTCAACGGCACGGTGCCCTGCACCAACGAGTTCTTCGGCACTGACCCGGCGCCCTTCGTGGTGAAGTCCTGCGTGACGGCAACGGCCCCGCCGCCGCCTGCACCTGCACCTGCACCTGCACCTGCACCTGCGCCTGCGCCTGCGCCTGCGCCTGCACCCGCACCTGCACCCGCGCCTGCGCCCGCGCCTGCGCCTGCACCTGCACCTGCACCTGCACCTGCACCTGCACCTGCACCTGCACCTGCACCTGCACCTGCACCTGCACCTGCGCCTGCGCCTGCGCCTGCGCCTGCGCCTGCGCCCGCACCTGCACCTGCACCCGCACCCGCACCCGCGCCTGCGCCTGCACCGTCCGGGGCGACGCTGGCCATGGAGGGCGGCACCTTCACGGTGTCGAGCCCGACGCTGGTGGCCTATGGCGCCGACACGCGCTGGGTGCAGAAGACCGTCAGCGGCACGGTGCCTTGCACCAACCAGTTCTTCGGCACCGACCCGGCGCCCTTCGTGGTGAAGTCCTGCAGGCTGGTGACCGCGTCCCCGCCACCGCCACCGCCTGCGCCTGCACCTGCACCCGCACCCGCACCCGCACCCGCACCCGCACCCGCACCCGCACCCGCACCCGCACCCGCGCCTGCGCCTGCGCCTGCGCCTGCACCTGCACCTGCACCTGCACCTGCACCTGCACCGGCCCCAGCCCCAGCCCCAGCGCCAGCGCCAGCGCCAGCGCCAGCGCCGCCACCCTCGGGCGCATTCCTGGCCAACGAGGGACAAAGCTTCACCGTGTCGGCGCCGACCGTGGTGAGGTATGGCGCCGATACGCGCTGGGTGGAGAAGACGGTCAACGGCACGGTGCCCTGCACCAACGCGTTCTTCGGCACCGACCCGGCGCCCTTCGTCGTCAAGTCCTGCCGCGTCGCCTGAGCCGAGGCTTCAGACGTCGAAGCGCACGCCCTGCGCCAGCCGCAGGGCGTGCGGCGGAACAGCGCCGAGCACACGGCAGGGCGCGTGCTTCATCAAACATCCGTGGACGGGACGGCACGCGGCACCGGGTCGAAGTAGGTGAACTGGTTCGGGATCGGCAAGGCCAGATTCGAGTACGAGAAAGACACGCTGACGTCCAGCGCGCGCACCTGGTGCCACCAGCCCAGCGGCAGGAACATGGTCTCGCCCGGCCAGACCACGACTTCGAGCACGCGCACGCCCTCGAACAAGGGAAACTGTCTCAGGTCGACCGCATCCAGGTCGATGGGGCTGAAGACGCCGTTCGTGTTGTACAGGCGCTGCCCCTGCAGCGGCGAGACGAGGCGCCAGCGCTTGCGCCCGACGACCTGCGTGTGGAACAGCATGATCGTGTCGTGGTGCAAGGGGGTGACGGTGCCTCCCGGCCCGAACCAGAACGAGGAACGCCCGGCCAGTTCCGCGCGATCGCAGCACGGCGGCAGGCTGCCGATGTCATCCAGCAGCGGCGCGAAGTCGGGCCGCCGCAACGCTTCGTTGTTGGCGGTGAGGTAGTAGTCGTTGCTTTCGCCGCCGGCGAGCACCTGGTCGACGAAATCGCCCAGGCGGAGAGTCCGCCGATGCGAGGCCTTGTCTTCTTCGTAGCGTGGATTCGCCTGGCGTTCGGCCTGGACCTCGACATCGACATGGCCGAACCGCATCTTCAGGTCGGCCGGCGACCACCGCCGCATCGCCGGCCAGTCCCGCGTATGGCCCGTGAGCACCAGGGGCCGGCAGCCCCGCACGTAGCGATCGATGAATTCGTCCTCGCTGACCGACACGCGCTTGTCCACGATGCCGTACATCGGGTCGATCTCCCAGAGCAGCTGCAGGTTGGCCAGCGTCGACTCGAGCTTGCGAAGTTGCTGCGCCCGACCCTCGGCCGCGACGTAGACCGCGTTGGCGGGCACCAGCTCGATCAGCTCCGCGCTGGCTCGCGCGTCGACGCCGGCAGCGGTCATGACCGCCAGCATCGATTCCGGCGTGCAGCCGCGCAGCAACTGCTCGGTGACCCAGCGCACCCACTCGGGGGTCAGCGGTCCGCCCGCCGGAGCCGGGGATGCCTTCTCGGCCTGGCTCTCGGCCTGACTCTCAGGCGGCCGCGGCGGAGCAGGCGGCAGAGCTGGATTCATGCGGCGATCTCCTGCGTTCTCTACCTGTCCATTGTGTGCCGAACCCGGCCGAGATAGTGGCCGGACAGAGCTTCACCGCCTCGAGCCCGACCCTGGTGAGGGACGGTGCCGATACGCGCTGGGTGGAAAAGACCGTCACCGGCACGGCCCAATGCACCAACGCCTGCTTCGGCACCGACCCGGCGCCGTAGGTGGTGAAGTCGTGCAGGGTGGCCTGAGCCGTCACTCGCAACGAAACAGAATGCCGGCTTCGGCCTGGGCCTTGCCGAGCATCCGCGCGGTCGAGGCTTTTTCTCGGCAGTAGTTCGATGCGTCGGCGGATGTGGGGGCGCGTAGCACGCCTTCGCGAACGCGGACGACCTCGTTGGGCGTGGAGCAGCCGGCGATGGCCAGGACGAGCGGGAGCAGGGTGCGCAAGTTCATTCGATTCTTGTGTGAGGTCTGTAGGGACCGGTTTTTTTCAAGCCAGCATCTTGTCGACGATGAGGTGCCAGTGCGTGGCATCGACGGGTGTGATCGACAGGCGATTGCCCTTGCGCAGCACCACCATGTCGGCCAGCGCGGGCGTCGCACGCATCTCGGGCAGGCCCAGCAGCCGGGTCTTGCGCAGCGCCTGCACGTCCAGCAGCAGCCAGCGCGGGTGTTCCGGCTTGGAGGCCGGGTCGTAGTAGGGCGACTTCGCATCGAACTGCGTCGGATCGGGCCGTGTGCCGGAAGCCACGCGAGCGATGCCGACGATGCCCGGTTGGGGGCAGCTCGAGTGGTAGAACAGCACGCCGTCGCCGATCTGCATCTCGCTGCGCATGAGGTTGCGCGCCTGCCAACCGCGCACGCCGGTCCATGGCACGGTCGCATCGGGCGCGGCCAACGCGTCGTCGATCGAGCACTCGTCGGGCTCGGATTTCATCAGCCAGTGGCGAGACATCGCAGGCTCAGCGCGTGGGCCGCGTGCCCATGGCCGTGAGCACGCCCAGGCCGATGAAGGAGGTGCCTGCGAGCCGGTTGCCCCAGACCGCATGCCGCGCCGCGCGGCCGAGGCGCGGTGCGACGAGACTGGCCGTCAGCACATAGACCAGGTCGGTGCAGCCGGCGACGGATATGAAGACGCCGCCCAGCGCCAGGGTCTGCATCAGCGGGCTGGCGTGCGCGTCCATGAACTGCGGCAGGAAGGCGGCGAAGAACAGGGTGGTCTTCGGGTTCAGCAGCGCCACCACGAAGCCGTCGCGGAAGACGCGCCGCAAGGGCTTGCGCGGCGCCTGCGGCGTGGTGATTGCGATGGCCGGCGCCGTCCGCCACATCCGGATGCCGAGATACACGAGGTAGGCGGCGCCGGCCCACTTGACCACGGTGAAAGCGGTCGACGACACGGCGAACAAGGCGGCCAGGCCGAGCGCGGCGCCCACGGCGTTGGCGAGGTTGCCGAGTGCCACGCCCAGCACGGAAGCCAGGCCGCAGGCGCGGCCCTGCGCCAGAGTGCGGGCGACGATGTAGACGACGGCGGGGCCGGGCGTGAGGGCAAGCACCAGGCTTGCGGCCACGAAGGCCAGTAGGAGGGGCGTGTCGGGAAGCATGTGAACTCCAGAATTCTCAGACCGGCAAGTATCCCCGCACCATCGCTGATTGCAACTCACCCGGTGCGGTCCTGCCAGGCTTGCAGCGCAGCCTGCGCCTGCAGGCGCGCCGGCGCGGGAAGGAAGGAATGCTCGGCCGCTTGCAGGCCCATCGCCGCGAGATCGCGCAGGCCCAGGCCGTTGTCGCGCACCAGGCCCATCGCTTCTCCGCTCATGCTGACCATCGAGATCAGCCGGTTGTCGGTATGGAAGGACAGGCTCAGGCCGGCCTGCCAGAGTCGCCGGATCGGGTGGGCCGCCAGCGACGCGGCAGCGCCGGTGTGGACGTTGCTGGTGGGGCACAGCTCCAGGTGCACGCCGCTGGCGCGCACTTCGTCGAGCATCGCGCGGGCCGCGCTGCCGGCCTCCGCGTCCAGCGCATCGGCCAGCCGCACGCCGTGCCCGATGCGGCGCGCACCCAGGCGCGCCGCTTCCAGCACGCGCTCGGCCGCGTCGGCCTCGCCGGCATGGCAGGTGATCGGCAGGCCGGCCTCGCGCGCCATGGCGAAGGCGGCGGCATGGCGCGACGGCGGATGGCCCCGTTCGGCGCCCGCCAGGTCGAAGCCGATCACGCCCTCGGCGCGGTAGCGCAGCGCCAGGCGCATCACGCGCTCGCTGTGCGCGCTGGGCTGCTCGCGCATGGCGCACAGGATCAGCCCGCTCGGGAGCGGGCTCTGGCGCAAGCCGGCCAAGAGCGCCTCGACCGCGGCCTCGGGCGGCACGCCCATCGGCTCGAACAGCAGCGGCGCGATGCGGAACTCGGCCAGCACGCAGCCGTCGAGCCGCGCGTCCTCGGCCGCCTCGAAGGCCACGCGCGCGAGCGCGGCGGGGCTGGCCATGGCCGCGACCGTGAGGGCGAAGCCGCGCAGGTACTCGGCGAGGCTGCCGGCATGGGCGCGCGCGTCGAACCAGGCCGCCAGCGCTGCGGCGTCCGGCGCCGGCGCGGCCAGGCCGCGTGCGCGCAGCAGTTCGAGCAGGGTGGCCGGTCGCAGGCCGCCGTCGAGATGCTCGTGCAGCAGCACCTTCGGCAACGCCTGCAGGTGTTGCGCGAGCGCGGGAGAGAGCGAAGCGGCCATCGCGGCATGGTAGTGGAGCTAGTGGTGCCCCGGGGTTGATGCGGCGCAAGTCTTGCTATCCTGACCCGAGGCTCTCGCAAGCCCTGCAACGCAGCAAGAAGTCTTACAGCCGGATCGCCAACACCAAGGATGCGCACATGAAACTCAACAAGGCCCTCGTCCTCGCTTTCGCCGCCGGCGCCACGCTGGTGGCAGGTGCCGAGCCGGCCATCGTCTACGACATGGGCGGCAAATTCGACAAGTCCTTCAACGAAGCGGCCTACCGCGGCGCAGAGATGTGGAAGAAGGAAAGCGGCAAGCCCTACCTCGACTTCGAGATCGCCAACGAGGCGCAGCGCGAGCAGGCCATGCGCCGCATGGCCGCGCGCGGCGCCAACCCGGTGATCGGCATCGGCTTCTCGCAGGGCAGCAGCATCGAGAAGGTGGCCAAGGAATTCCCCAAGCTCAACTTCGCGATCATCGACTCGGTGGTCAAGCTGCCCAATGTCGAATCGATCGTGTTCAAGGAGCAGGAGGGAAGCTTCCTGGTCGGCATGATGGCGGCGCTGGCCAGCAAGAGCGGCAAGGTCGGCTTCGTCGGCGGCATGGACATTCCGTTGATCCGCAAGTTCCAGTGCGGCTACGAGCAGGGCGCCAAGTACGCCAACCCGAAGGTCGAGGTGAGCTCGGTCATGACCGGCACCACGCCCGCCGCCTGGAGCGACCCGACGCGCGGCAGCGAACTCGCCAAGGCGCAGTTCGCCAAGGGTGTCGACGTGGTGTTCGCCGCCGCCGGCGGCACCGGCTCGGGCGTCTACCAGGCCGCCAAGGATGCGGGCAAGCTGGCCATCGGCGTCGACAGCAACCAGAACCACCTGCAGCCGGGCACCATGCTGACCTCGATGGTCAAGCGCGTCGACGTGGCGGTGCTCAACGCCGCGAAGAAGCCGACCCCGGGCGTCACCTCGCTGGGCCTGAAGGAAGGCGGGGTCGACTACGCGCTGGACGAGCACAACGCCAAGCTGGTGAGCGCCGACATGAAGGCGAAGGTCGACGCGGCCAAGGCCGACATCATTGCGGGCAAGATCAAGGTGGCCGACTACATGGCCGACAACGCCTGCAAACTGTGACTCTCCCCCAGGCTTCGCGCACTTCGTGTCGCTACGCCAACCCCCTCACCGGGGGCAACACCAGCGGCCCGGCAAAGCCGGTTCCGCGGTGTTCCTGGTATCGCGTGGGGGCATTCGCCTTGCGTGGGGCGCGCTGAAATTCCATGAACGAGAGCCCCGCGCCCGCGGTGCGCATGACGCGCATCGACAAGCACTTCGGCGCCGTCCACGCGAATCGCGAAGTCACGCTCACGGTGCCGGCCGGCACGGTGCATGGCGTGGTGGGCGAGAACGGCGCCGGCAAGAGCACGCTGATGTCGATCCTGTACGGCTTCTACCAGGCCGACAGCGGCGAGATCGAGATCGAAGGCAAGGCTGCGCAGATTCGCGGCGCGCATGAAGCCATTGCCCTGGGCATCGGCATGGTGCACCAGCACTTCATGCTGGTCGAGACGTTTTCCGCGCTCGACAACATCCTGCTCGGCGCCGAGCCGCACTGGCGGCTGCCGAACGCGCGCGCGCAGGTGCGCACGCGCCTCGAGGCGCTGATGCGCGACAGCGGCCTGCAAGTGCGGCTGGACCTGCCGGTCGAACAGCTGCCGGTTGGCGAACGCCAGCGCTTGGAGATCCTCAAGGCGCTGTTTCGCGGCGCGCGCATCCTGATCCTCGACGAGCCGACGGCGGTGCTCACGCCGCAGGAGACCGAGCAGCTGTTCGACACGCTGCGGGCCTTGCGCGCGCGCGGCACCACGGTGCTGCTGATCACGCACAAGCTCAAGGAAATCATGGCGCTGTGCGACGCGGTGACGGTGATGCGCGCGGGCGCCGTGGTGCTGGCCTGCGCCACGGCCGACACCAGCGTCGACGCGCTCGCGCAGGCCATGGTCGGACGCCGCGTGCAGATGGGGCGCGTGGACAGCGCCGCGCGCGCCGCGAGCGCCGCGCCGCTGCTCGAAGCGCGCGGCCTGAACTGGCGCGACGCGCAGGGCACGCCGCGCCTGGTCGACGTGTCGCTGCAGTTGCGTGCGGGCGAGATCGTCGGCATCGCGGGCGTCTCGGGCAACGGCCAGAGCGAGCTGCTGGAGGTGCTCTCGGGCATGCTGGCGCCGCAGGCCGGCACGCTCACGCTGGGCTCGCGCTCCTTCACGCGCGAGCATTGGCTCGACCCTGAAGCCGCGCGCGAAGCAGGGCTCGCCCATGTGCCGGAAGATCGGCACCGGCGCGGCCTGGTGCTGCCCTTCGCGGCCTGGGAATCGGCCGTGCTCGGCTATCAGCGGCGCCCGCGCTACAGCCGGCACGGCTGGATGAGGCAGTCGGCCATGCAGGCCGACACCGCGCGGATGATGGACGAGTACGACGTGAGGCCGCGCAATGTGCGCCTGACGAGCGCCAAGTTCTCCGGCGGCAACCAGCAGAAGCTGGTGCTGGCGCGCGAAGCCGCGCCGAAGCCGCGGGTGCTGCTGGTGGGCCAGCCGACGCGCGGGGTCGATATCGGCGCCATCGAGTTCATCCACGGTCGCCTGCGCGCGATGGCGGCCGGCGGCGGTGCGGTGCTCGTCGTCTCGTCCGAGCTCGACGAGATCCTGGCGCTGGCCGACCGCGTGCTCGTGATGGCCGGCGGACGCATCGTCGGCGAGCGCCCGGTTGCCCAGTGCGACGAGACCACGCTGGGCCGCCTGATGTGCGGCGCGGGCGACGAGGTCGCGAAGTCGTGAATCCTCAAGGCACCGATCTGCCGCGATGGATCGACCTCTTGGTCCTGCCGCTCGTCAACCTCGCGCTGGCCCTCCTGGCCTGCGGCATCGTCGTCGCCGTGGTCGGCCACAACCCCTGGCAGGTGCTCACGCTGCTGATCCAGGGTGCCTTCGGCAGCCGCATGGGCCTGAGCTACACGCTGTACTACGCCACCACCTTCGTCTTCACCGGCCTGGCGGTGGCGGTCGCTTTCCATGCGGGCCTGTTCAACATCGGCGGCGAAGGCCAGGCCATGATGGGCGGGCTGGGCACCGCGCTGGCGGCCCTGGCGCTGGGCGAACACCTGCCGCGCTGGGCCATGCTGCCGCTGATGATCGGCGCCGCCATGCTGTTCGGCATGTGCTGGGCCGCGGTGCCGGCGGCGCTGCAGGCCTGGCGCGGCAGCCATGTGGTGATCACCACCATCATGTTCAACTTCATCGCCTCGGCGCTCCTGGCCTATCTGCTGGTCGACGTGCTCAAGGAGCCCGGCAACATGACGGTGGAGAGCCGCGCCTTCGCGCCGTCGGCGCACCTGCCCGGCGTGCACGAAGCGATCGCCGGCCTCGGCATCGAATGGCCGGCCTCGCCGCTCAACCTGAGCGTGCTGCTGGCGCTGGCCGCGGCCGTGGCCGTGTACCTGCTGCTGTGGCGCTCGCAGCCGGGCTACGCCATCCGCGCGGTCGGCCATGCGCCGGAGGCGGCGCACTACGGTGGCATGCGGCCGCGCGTGCAGATCATGGTGTCGATGGCGTTGTCCGGCGCGCTGGCCGGGCTGGTGGGCATCAACGAGATCGCGGGCGTGCACGGGCGCTTGCTGCTCGAGTATGTGGTGGGCGCCGGCTTCGCCGGCATCGCAGTCTCGCTGATCGGGCGCAACCACCCGGTGGGCATCGTGCTGGCAGCGCTGCTCTTCGGCGCGCTGTACCAGGGCGGCTCCGAACTGGCCTTCGAGATTCCCGGTTTCAGCCGCGACATGGTGTACACGCTGCAGGGCCTGATCGTGCTGTTCTCCGGCGCGCTGGCGCATGTGGCGGCGCCGACGCTGGCACGGCTGTGGCGCGCGACGCGCCGTGCGCCACGCGCCGCGGCGGCAGCAGGGAGCACCGTCGATGGATGAAGTCGCGCTCGGCACCTTGCTGGCCTCGACCCTGCGCGTGGCGACGCCGCTGATCCTGTGCGCGCTGGCCGGTGCGCTGGCCGAGCGCTCGGGCGTGATCGATCTGGGCCTCGAAGGCAAGATGCTGTCCTGCGCTTTCGCCGCCGGCAGCGTCGCTGCGCTGAGCGGCTCCTTGGCCCTGGCCCTGGCCGTGTCGCTCATCGTCGGCGTCGCGCTCTCGCTGCTGCAGGGCTTCGGCTGCGTGACCCATCGCGGCGACCAGGTGGTGATGGGCATGGCCATCACCATGACGGCCGCCGGGCTGACGGTGGTGCTGGGCATCGCGTGGTTCCAGCAGGGCGGCCAGACGCCCCCGCTGCCCGACACGGTGCGCCTCGCGCCGTGGGGGGCGGGCGCCGGCGAGGCGCTGCGCGCGCTGCCCTGGGTGGGCACGGTGCTGGGGCTGGGCCTGTTCGGCCACAACGCGCTGGTGTATCTCGCCATCGCGCTGGTGCCGGCCGTCTGGTGGCTGCTGTTTCGCACCCGCTTCGGCCTGCGCCTGCGCGCCACCGGCGAGAACCCGGCCATGGTGGATGCGGCGGGCGTTTCCATCACCGCGCTGCGCTACCGGGCGCTCATGCTCAACGGCGTGCTGTGCTCCCTGGCCGGCAGCTACCTGGTGCTGGCGCAGAATCCGTCGTTCATGCCGAACATGACGGCCGGCCGCGGCTACATGGCCCTGGCCGCCATGATCTTCGGCAAGTGGCATCCGGTCGGCGCCTTTTTCGCCTGCCTGTTGTTCGGCTTTCTCGATGCGGTGTCGATCCGCTTGCAGGGCACGGTGCTGCCCTTGGTCGGCGCCGTGCCGGTGCAGGCGGTCCAGGCCTTGCCCTACCTGATGACGGTGGTGCTGTTGGCCGGCTTCGTGGGCAAGGCGCGTGCGCCCAAGGCGCTCGGCATCCCGTACGTGAAGGAGCGATGATGGCCGTTTCGCAGACCCAGATGACGCAGTTGATTGATGCCGCCCGCGCCGCCCGCGAGCGCGCCTATGCACCCTATTCGAAGTTCGCGGTCGGCGCCGCGCTGCTCGACGAACGCGGCCAGGTCCATGCGGGTTGCAACATCGAGAACGCCGCCTATCCCCAGGGCCAGTGCGCCGAGGCCTCGGCGCTCGCGCACCTGGTGCTGGCCGGCGGCACGCGGGTGCTGGCGGCGGTGGTGGTCGGTGTGGCCGAGGCGCCCGTCACGCCGTGCGGCGGCTGTCGCCAGAAGCTGCGCGAGTTCGCCGACGACGACACGCCGGTATGGTGTGCCGACCTGCGCGAGGTGCGCGGCCGCTACACGCTGGGCGAGCTGCTGCCGGCGAGCTTTGGTCCGGCGCATCTTCCGTCGCCATGAACGCCATCGAAGCCAGTGCTGCGCGCATCCGCGCCAAGGGCCTCGCGCCCGAGCTGGCCGTCGTGCTCGGCTCCGGCTGGGACCGCGCGGCCGAACTCGTCGAGGCGCCGGAAGACATCCCCTATCCCGAGCTGCCCGCCTTCCCGGCGCTGAACGTCGCCGGCCATGCCGGCATCCTGCGGCTGGGCCGCATCGGCGGCCGCGCGGTCGCGCTCTTGCGCGGCCGCAAGCACGTCTACGAAAGCGGCGACGCGGCGGCCATGAAGGGCCCAATCCGCAGCCTGGCCGCCGCCGGCTGCCGCATCCTCGTGCTGACCAATGCCGCCGGCAGCCTGGACGCGAACATGGGCCCGGGCTCGCTGATGCTGATCGCCGATCATCTCAACATGGCCCAGCGCACGCCGCTGCACGACGAGCCCGGCTCGGACCGCTTCGTCGACATGAGCGATGCCTACGATCCGGCCTTGCGCGCGCAGGCCCGCGCCGCGGCCGCGCAGGCGGGCATCGCGCTGCACGAAGGCGTCTATGCCTGGGTGCTGGGCCCGCAGTTCGAGACCCCGGCCGAGATCCGCATGCTGCGCCTGCTGGGCGCGCAGGCCGTGGGCATGAGCACCGTGCCCGAAGCCATCCTGGCCCGCCACGCGGGCCTGAAGGTGCTGGCCTTCTCGATGCTCACCAACATGGCCGCGGGGCTCTCCGATGAAAGCCTGAGCCACGCCCACACCCTGCGCAACGCGCGCGCCGCCGACCAGGACGCATCGCGCCTGCTCGCAGCGGTCATTGCAGCGATCTGATCTGCTCTGGAGGATTCGACCCATGCGCATGCCATTCATCGCCGCCGCCGCCGCGCTGGCCCTGCTGGCCGGCTGCGCCACGGCGCCGGGCGAGCGCGCGCCGATCAAGCTGACCGTGCTGCACACCAACGACCACCACGGCCGCTTCTGGACCAATGCCGACGGCGAATACGGCATGGCCGCGCGCAAGACGCTCATCGACCGCCTGCGCGCCGAGGTGCGGGCCAGCGGCGGCTACACGCTGCTGCTCGACGGCGGCGACATCAACACCGGCGTGCCCGAGTCCGACCTGCAGGACGCCGAGCCCGACTTCAAGGGCATGAAGCTGCTCGGCTACGACGCCTCGGCGGTCGGCAACCACGAGTTCGACAAGCCGCCCGCGGTGCTGGACAAGCAGCGCCAGTGGGCCGGCTTTCCGCTGCTCTCGGCCAACATCTACAAGAACGGCCAGCGCATGTTCGAGCCCTACCGCGTGTTCGAGCGCGGCGGCTTGCGGATCGCGGTGCTGGGCCTGACCACCGACGACACGGCCAGGATGGTGATGCCCGCCAACATCGCGGGCATCGAATTCCGCAAGCCCATCGAGGAGGCGGCCCAACTGCTGCCCGAGCTGCGCGCCAAGGCCGACATGGTGATCGCCGCCACCCACATGGGCCACTACACCGACGGCCGGCGCGGCGTCAACGCGCCGGGCGATGTGGAGATGGCGCGCGCCACTCGCGGGCTCGACCTGATCGTCGGCGGCCACAGCCAGAACCCGGTCTGCATGCTGCAGGAAAACCTGCGCAACGACGCCTACGTGCCCGGCACGCCCTGCGCGCCCGACCGTCAGAACGGCACCTGGATCGTGCAGGCGCACGAATGGGGCAAGTACGTGGGCCGGGCCGACTTCGAGGTGCGCCCGGGCCGGATCGAGTTGATCAAGTACCAGCTGATTCCGGTCAACCTCAAGCGCACTGTGGACGGCAAGAAGGTCGCGTATGAAGAGACCATTCCCGAGGACGCCGGCGTGCGCGCCTTCCTGCAGCCCTTCCAGGACAACGGGCAGGCGCAGCTGACGGTGCCGGTGGGCGAAGCGGCCGGCGTGTTCGACGGTGATCGCGAACGGGTGCGCAGGCAAGCCACCAATCTCGGCCGGCTGATCGCCCAGGCCATGCGCGACAAGACGGGCGCCGATGTCGCGCTCATGAATTCGGGCGGGGTGCGCGATTCGCTGCCCGAAGGCCGCATCACCTACCGCGACGTGCTCAAGGTCCAGCCTTTCGGCAATCAGGTGACCGTGGTACAGCTCACGGGCGCCGAGCTGCTGGGCTACCTCGAAGCCGCGGCCAGGATGACACCGGGCTCGGGCGGCTTCCCGCAGACGGCGGGCGTGCAGATGCTGATCGAAGGCGGACAGCTGAAGGATGCCAAGGTCAACGGCCAGCCCATCGACCCGCGGCGCGCGTACCGGCTGGCGATCAACAACTTCACTGCCACCGGCGGCGACGGCTATCCCAAGCTGGCGACGCATCCGGGCTACCTCAACACCGGCTTCGTCGATGCCGAGGTGCTGCGCGCCTACATCGCCGGCCGCAGCCCGCTCAAGGCCGCCGACTACGCACCGGGCGACGAGGTGTTAAGGAGATGATGTGGAAACCGACATGACACGCGACGCGCGCATTGCGCTGGCCTGCCTGGACCTGACCAGCCTCAACGACGGCGACGACGCGGCCGCCATCGATGCCTTGTGCGCCAAGGCGCAAGGGCCGGCCGGCCCGCCGGCGGCGCTGTGCGTGTGGCCGCGCTTCGTGGCGCAGGCCAGGGCCGCGCTGCCGGCATCGATCCGCGTCGCGGCCGTGGCCAACTTCCCCGACGGCGCGCTCGACAGCGAACGCGCCTTGCGCGAGACGCAGGCCATCCTCGCGGCCGGCGGCGACGAAGTGGACCTGGTCCTGCCCTGGCGCGCTCTCGCCGCGGGCAATGCGGACAGCGCGGCGGCCCTGGTCGCGCAGGTGCGCGCGGCCTGCGCGGGCAAGACGCTCAAGCTCATCATCGAATCCGGCGAACTTCAGTCGCCAGAACTGATCCGCCAGGCCTGCCGCATCGGGCTCGATGCCGGAGTTGACTTCCTCAAGACCAGCACCGGCAAGACGGCCACGGGCGCGACGCCCGATGCCGCGCGCGCGATGCTCGAGACCATTGCCGGCCACGCGCGAAAAGATGAGGTTGGCTTCAAGGCCTCGGGCGGCGTGCGCACGGTGGCCGATGCGGCGATCTACATCGCGCTGGCGTGCGAGATGCTGGGCGAGTCGGCCATCGGACCGAAGCGGCTGCGCTTCGGCGCCAGCGGCCTGCTGGCCGACATCGAGTCGGTGTTGTTGCAGAAAGGCGCCGGCAAGCCATCCGTTCCCGGAGACTATTGATGCTGCTGCCGGCCGAGGTCATCCGCGCCAAGCGCGATCGCCATGCGCTCTCGCCGGCGCAGATCGAAGCTTTCGTGCGCGGCCTCACCGACGGCAGCTGGAGCGAAGGCCAGATCGCCGCGCTGGCGATGGCGATCCTGCTCAACGGCATGGACGATGGCGAATGCGTGGCACTGACCCGCGGCATGACGCATTCCGGCGAAGTGCTGCAATGGCCCGATGTGTCGGGCCCGGTGCTCGACAAGCATTCCACCGGCGGTGTGGGCGACAAGGTGAGCCTCATGCTGGCGCCGATCGTCGCGGCCTGCGGCGGCGTGGTGCCGATGATCTCCGGCCGCGGCCTGGGCCACACCGGCGGCACGCTGGACAAGCTCGAATCGCTGGCGGGCTACCGCGTCGAGCCGTCGCTTGATGCGCTGCTCGCCGTTCTGCGCGATGCCGGCTGCGCCATCGTCGGCGCCGGCCCCACGCTGGCACCCGCCGACAAGCGGCTCTACGCGATTCGCGACGTGACGGCCACGGTCGAATCGCTGCCCTTGATCACCGCCAGCATCCTCTCCAAGAAGCTCGCGGCCGGGCTCGAGGGACTGGTGCTCGACGTGAAGGTGGGCAACGGCGCCTTCATGCCGCGCCTGGACGGCGCGCGGGCGCTGGCCAAGAGCATGGTCGACGTGGCGGCCGGCGCCGGCTTGCGCGCGGAGGCGCTGATCACCGACATGAACCAGGTGCTGGGCCGCAGCGCGGGCAATGCGCTCGAAGTGCGCGAAGCGATCGATTTCCTGATGGGCGACGAACGCGAGCCGCGGCTGCTCGAAGTGACCCTGGCGCTCGCGGCGCGGCTGCTGCGCCTGGGCGGCCTCGCGGCCGACCTGCCCGAGGCCAGGGCCCACGCCATGCGCGCGCTCGACAGCGGCGCGGCCGCCGAGCGTTTCGCGCGCATGGTGTCGGGCCTGGGTGGTGCGAGCGACCTCGGGCAAGCAGTGCGCCAACTGCCGGAGGCGCCGGTGCAATGCGATCTGCCGGCACCGCAAGACGGCGTACTGGTGGCGGCGGACGTGCGCGCCATCGGCCTGGCCATCGTTGCCCTGGGCGGCGGCCGGCGCCGCGCCGAAGACCGCATCGATCCGCGCGTCGGGCTCACGCAGGTGCTGCCGCTGGGCAGCAAGGTACGCAAGGGCGAGCCGCTGGCGCGCGTGCATGCGGCCAGCCAGGCCGATGCCGAAGCGGCGATCGCGGCGCTGCAGGCGGCCATGCGCATCGAAGAAGACGGCACGCAAGGGTCGGCGGCGTCTGATGTGCCGGCCCCGGTGATCTGCGCGGAGATCACGCGGGCGCCGTAGCGCGCCCCATGCCTGGACTCAAGGCCGCAAAGCCTGCGTCAACTCCATCACCGACGACAAGCCCGCCGCGATGCGCGGCGCGAGGAAGGCGCCCATCTGCGGTATCAGCAGTTGCAGCATGCCGATGCCCGCGAGCAGCGTCAGCGGAAAGCCCACCGCGAAGATGCTGAACTGCGGCGAGGCGCGGTTCAGGATGCCCATCGCCAGGTTGAGCGTGAGCAGCGCCGTGACCAGCGGCAGCGCCAGCATCAGGCCGTTGGCGAAGATCTGGCCGGCGCCCGCGACGAGGAACATCCAGCCGCGCGCGGCCAGCGGCGCGTCGGCAATCGGCAGGGTCTGGAAGCTCTCGGCGAGCGCGGCGATCAGCAGCAGGTGGCCGTCGAGCGCGAGGAAGATCAGCATCGCCAGCATGTGCAGCAGGCGCGCGACCACCATGGTGGCGCCGCCGCTCATCGGATCGAAGAAGGACGCGAAGGACAGGCCCATCTGCAGGCCGATGTACTCGCCCGCCGCCAGCACGGCGGCGAACACCAGCCGCATCGCGAAGCCGATGGCGCCGCCGATGAGCACCTGCTGCACCAGGATCCAGACGCCGCCCGCGGACACCACCGGCACCGGCGGCATCGGCCCGATGGTGGGCGCGACGGCCACCGCGAGCAGGGCCGCGATCGCGACCTTGATCTGCCGCGGCACGCCCGGCTCCCCGAAGATCGGCGCGGTGCTGACCAGCGCCAGCATGCGCACGAAGGGCCAGAGGAAGGCCACCATCCAGGCGTTGAGTTCCCCCGAGGTGACCGAAAAGACCGGCGGCATTGCGCCTCTAGGTCACGAGCTGCGGAATGCTCGAGAACAGCGTCCGCATGTAGTCCACGATCTGGCCCAGCATCCAGGGCCCGGCGATCACCAGCACAGCGAACACCGCCAGCAGCTTCGGGATGAAGGACAGCGTGGCTTCGTTGATCTGCGTGGCGGCCTGGAAGATGCTGATGACCAGGCCGACCACCAGCGCCACCAGCAGCAGCGGCGCGCCGAGCAGCAGCGACACATGGATCGCCTGGCTGCCGATGGCCATGACGGATTCGGGCGTCACAGATAGAAACTCTCGGCCAGCGCGCCGATCAGCAACTGCCAGCCGTCGGCCATGACGAAGAGCATCAGCTTGAAGGGCAGCGCGATGGAGGCGGGTGGCACCATCATCATGCCCATCGACATCAGCACGCTGGCCACCACGAGGTCGATGATGAGGAAGGGGATGAAGATGGTGAAGCCGATCTGGAACGCGGTCTTCAGCTCGCTGATCACGAAGGAGGGCAAGAGGATGCGCAGCGGCACTTCCTCAGGCCCTTCCATCGCCGGCACCTTGGCCAGCCGCGCGAAGAGCGCGAGGTCGTTCTCGCGGGTCTGCTTCAGCATGAAGGTCTTGAAGGGGCCGATGCCGCGTTCGAGCGCGCGCTCGGCGCTGATCTTGTTTTCGGAGAAGGGCTTGTAGGCCTCGTTGTAGACCTTGTCGAAGACCGGCGACATCACGAAGAAGGTCAGGAAGAGCGACAGGCCCACCAGGATCTGGTTGGGCGGCGACGATTGCGTGCCGATGGCGGTGCGCAGCAAGCCCAGCACGATGAGGATGCGCGTGAAGCTGGTCATGCACAGCAAGAGCGCCGGCAGGAAGGACAGCGAGGTCAGCAGCACCAGCGTCTGCACGCTCAGCGACCAGGTCTGGCTGCCGCCCGGGCCGGGCGTGCTCACGAGGCCGGGCAGGCCCTGCGCCCAGGCGGCGATCGGCAGTGCAGGCAGCACGAGCGCCAGCAGCAGGCCCGCGCGGCGCAGGCAGCGACGACGGTGGCCCTGCATCATTCGCCCGGCCGCGGCCTGACGCCGAGCGATTCGCGCAGCTTCTGCGCGAACAGGCCGAGCGCCTGGGAGGTTCTCGCATCCAGCGGCGTGGCCGCCGGCGCCGAGGCCAAGGCTTGCGCCGGCAGCGTGTGCAGGGTGTTGATCTGGCTGGCCGTGACGCCCAGCACGAGCCAGGTCGCACCCACTTCCACCACCACCACGCGCTCGCGCTGGCCGACCATGGAGCTCGACACCACCTTCACGAGATTGCCGCCGCCGAAGCGCTGCAGGCCGAAGCGGCGTGCCATCCATGCGCACGCAAAAATCAGCGCGAGCACCACCAGCATGCCGAAGCCGGCCTGCAGCAGGCCGGAGGCGCCGACTGCCGGCGCGGCCTCGGCGGCGGGTGTCGGCACGGTGGGCAGCGCCGCGCGCGCCGGCAGCGTGCATGCCCACGCAAGAAGAGAGGCCGCGGCCCGCAGCGGTCGCCTGCAAGGAATCATGAGCGGCTGAGCTTCTGCATGCGCTCGGAGGGCGTGACGATGTCGGTCAGACGGATGCCGTACTTCTCGTTCACCACCACCACCTCGCCCTGCGCGATCAGGTAGCCGTTGATCAGCACGTCCAGCGGCTGGCCGGCCAGGCCGTCGAGCTCGACCACCGAACCCTGCGAGAGCTGCAGCAGGTTCTTGATGGTGATGCGCGTGCGGCCGATCTCGGCCGTGAGCTGCACCGGCACATCGAGGATGCGTTCGATGTCGACCGGCGAGCTGTGGGCCGTCGGCGCGTTCTGGATCGGCTGGAAGACCTGTGCGCCGGCCGGCGCCGCCACGGGTGCGGGTGCGGCGGCCTGCAGGGGCGCGGGCGCGGAGGCCGCGGTCTGCTCGGCCAGCGCGCTGGCCCAGTCGTCCGCATCGCTGCTGGAAGGAGTGTTGTCAGTCATGGTCGTTCTTCAGATCGCTGTCTTGGTGGGAGATCATCTGTTGCACGCGCAGCGCATAGCGTTCGTTCGAGACGCCGAAGCCGCACTCCATCACCGGAATGCCGTCGACGCGCGCGACGACAGAGCTCGGCAGCTCGATCGGCAGCACGTCGCCGACCTGCAGCTTCATCAGCTCGCCGATGGTCGAGGGGATGGTCACGAAGTCGGCGCTGAGCTCGACGTCGGCGCTCTGCATCTGCTGCGACATCTGCTTGACCCAGCGCTTGTCGACCTCGATCTCGTCCTGCACCGGGTTGGACAGCAGGTCGCGGATCGGCTCGATCATCGAGTAGGGGATGCACACGTGCACGAAGCCGCCGACCGGGCCGAACTCGACCTGCAGCGTGGTGGTGATCACCACCTCGTTGGGCGCGACGATGTTGGCAAGCTTGCCGTGCATCTCGGCGCGCACGTAGTCGAAGGCGAGCGGAAACACCGGCTGCCAGGCGTCGCCGTAGCACTGCAGCGTGAGGTTCAGCAGGCGCTTGATGATGCGCTGCTCGGTGCGCGTGAAGTCGCGCCCTTCTACGCGCACGTGGTAGCGGCCGTCGCTGCCGAACAGGTTGTCCACCACCAGGAACACCAGCTTCGGATCGAACACGATCAGGGCGGTGCCGCGCAGCGGCTTGAAGTGCAGCATGTTGATGTTGGTCGGCACCGGCAGGTGGCGCACGAACTCGCCGTACTGCTGGATCTGCACCGGCCCGACCGAGATGTCGGCGCTGCGGCGCATGAAGTTCAGCAAGGAGCTGCGCAGATGACGCGCGAAACGCTCGTTGATGACCTCCAGCGTGTGCATGCGGCTGCGCACCACGCGGTCGGGCGCACCGAGGTCGTAGGCCGGCAGGCCGTCGGTGGCCGGCGTGGGCGCGCGGGTCTGGTCGACGGCTCCGCCGGTGACGCCTTGCAGCAGCGCATCGACCTCGTCCTGCGAGAGCACCTGTTCATAGGCCATGCCAGGAGACCCTTACTGCACCACGAAGGTGTTGAAGGAAACGCTGAAGATGTCCTGCGCGGGCAGGTTGGGACCGAGCGGCTTGTTGAGCTCGGCGCGGATCTCCTCGGCCAGCCGGGCCTTGTCCTGCGTGGACAGCAGCGATTCGGGCTGGCGGTTCGACAGCAGCAGCAGCAGCCGGCTGCGCAGCTCGGGCATGGATTCGACGATCTGCGTCTTGGCCTGCTCGTCGCGCACCTTGAGCGCCATGCCGATGTGCAGGAAGCGCCCGCGGCCTTCGGACTGCACGTTGACGGTCAGCGGTTCGAGCGTGACGAAGATGGGCTTCTGCGGCACCGGCGCGGCGGCTTCGCGTGCGAAGAGGTTGCTGCGGCTCAAGGCATAACCGCCGCCGCCGAGGGCGCACAGGCCGACGGCGATCAGCAGCCCGATCAGCAGCTTCGACGAGCGCGGCGCGGAGGGAGCGACTTGGGTGAGTGAGGGACTGGTGGCCATGGGTGGGAGCTGCTGCAAAACGATTCGGTCAATTCTTGGCCGGCGCACGCGCAAGCGAAGCGCCGATCAAGCGGGGGAAAGGGCCTCAGATCTCGCGTTTCAGGCGAAGGTATCGAGTCCGGCGCTGCCGGTACTGCGCGCGGCCACAGGCATGCGAGGCGCAACGGCATCGGTGCCCGTGTCCGCGCGCCCGGGATACGCCGCCTGCCGCGAGGACGAGGGCTGCTGCTGCGGCTGGCCGAAGCCGTCGCCTTGTCCGGCCCAGGGCCGCGACTCGGCACCGACCGAGGTCTGGCCCAGGCTGATGCCCTGCTCGGCGAGCGTGCTGCGCAATTGCGGCAGCGCGGCCTCGACGGCCTTGCGAACGGATTCATGGGCCGACACGAACATGGCCTGCGCCTGGTTGTCGCCGAGACTGAGCGTGACCTTGAGCGGGCCGAGGCCGGCCGGGTTGAGGTTGAGCTCGGCCACCTGATGGCCGCCGGTGCTCATGCGCAGCATCTGCTGGCCGATGGCCGGGCCCCATTCGTCGCTGCCGACCGGCGGTGCGACGGTCAACACGGGTGTGGGGCTGGCGGGTGCGCTGGCGCGCTCCACCGCCTGCGGCATGAAAGACGTCGATGTGGGGACCACAGTCGGGGACGCCGGGCTCTGCGCTGCGGCTGCATCGGCACGCTCGGTGCTCGTCGCGGCAGCCGGCACCGTCTTCGTCTCGTCGACGGAGGGCAGCGCGGGCGATGCCTTGGCCTGCTGTTGCGCGGCCGTGCCGGCGGCCAGGGCTTTCGCCGAGGGGAGGGCGCTTGCGGCCGGCGGCGGTGTTGCAGCGACGGCTGCCGGCGCGGCGGCGTCGGCAACGCTCGCATCCGCTGCCACGGGCACCGACTTGGCGGTGTTGGCCTGTGCCGCAGCCGCTTGTGCAGGAAGCGTTTTCGCCTCCGGGCCTGCGTCTTGCGTTGCGGGGAGGGTCTTGGCTGCTGCTTCGGTGCCGGCTTCGGTCAGGGCGGTCGCCGGCGGCGTCTGCGCAAGCAAGGGGTCTTGGGCAACATCCGTTGCCATCGACACCTCTGCCTTGGCTTCGCTCGGCAGGCCGGCGGCGGGCGTCGCCACGGCCGTCGGTTGAGGCGCGACCGGCGCGGGCGCGAACAGCGCGAAGGCCAGCAGATCGGAGACGAGCTCGTCCTTCTTGTCCGCGCCGCGCTCCGGCTTCGGAAGCGCAACGGCCTCGGCAGGCGCTGCGTCCGGCGATGCCTCGGACTTCCGCGCACCGGCGGCGCGCGAGCGCTCGAGCACCTCGCCGAAGCGCTGTCCCTGCGGCTCGTCGGCCGGGCGGCCGCGCGGGCCGGAGGATGTGAGCGGCTGGCTGGGCGCGGCCGGGCCGGCAGAGGGAGCGATGAAGGTGGACATGGCGGTTCCAGGTAGATGAGATCAGGGGCTCGAATGCGCCGCGCGGTCGATGAACTTGCGCGCCGCGCGCTCGTCGCTGTCGCGCTGTTCGCGCTTGGCCTGCACCATCGCTTCCTGGCGACGCAGGCGGTCGGCCAGGGTGTCGAAGGAGTTGAGGCGGCGCGCATGGTGCTGCCAGTCGCCACGGCCATGGTCGAGCCGGACATTCGTCTGGACGGCGATGGCGCGTTGCTGCTCGATGGCGCCGTCGAGCGTGCTGAGGAAATTGCGGTAGTTGCGCCACTGCGAGGCGGGCAGGCCGCTCTCCATCAGCAGCTGAAGCTGGTGGCTGTAGTCCTGGCGGTATTGCAGCAGCAGGTCCAGCTTCTGGTGCGCGCTGACCTGCGCGCTCTGCAAGGCACCCAGGCGCCGCGCGGCCTCTTCCTTCTGCGTGCGGGCCAGTTCGGTCAGGGTGTCGAGGGGGAGCTTCTTGGACATAACAGGTCCTATTTGCTTTCGAACAAACCGGTGATGTGCGCGATCGAGCCCGCGTAGTCGGCGCGCTCGTGCATCGCCTGCTGCAGGAAGGCTTCGATCTTGGGATACATCGCGATCGCCTGGTCCAGCTGCAGGTCGTGGCCGGCCGCATAGGCGCCGACGCTGATCAGGTCGCGGTTGCGCTGGTAGCGCGAGAGCATCTGCTTGAAGCGGCGCACGGTCTCGAACTGCGAGGGCGGAATCAGCGCGGTCATCGCGCGGCTGATGGAAGCCTCGATGTCGATGGCCGGGTAGTGGCCGGCCTCGGCCAGCGTGCGCGAGAGCACCACGTGGCCGTCGAGGATGGCGCGCGCCGAATCGGCGATCGGGTCCTGCTGGTCGTCGCCTTCGGACAGCACGGTGTAGAAGGCGGTGATGGATCCGCCGCGGCCTTGTGCATCGCGCGCGCCGTTGCCGGCACGCTCCACCAGCGCAGGCAGCTTCGCGAACACCGAAGGCGGGTAGCCCTTGGTGGCCGGCGGCTCTCCCACGGCCAGCGCGATCTCGCGCTGCGCCATCGCGTAGCGGGTGAGCGAATCCATGATCAAGAGCACGTCCTTGCCCTGGTCGCGGAAGTATTCGGCCAGGCAGGTCGCATAGGCCGCGCCCTGCAGGCGCAAGAGCGGCGAGTTGTCCGCCGGCGCGGCGACCACCACCGCGCGGGCCAGGCCTTCCTCGCCCAGCGTGTTCTCGATGAAGTCCTTCACCTCGCGGCCGCGTTCGCCGATCAGGCCGACCACGATCACCTCGGCGCTGGTGTAGCGCGCCATCATCCCGAGCAGCACGCTCTTGCCCACACCGGAGCCCGCGAACAGGCCCATGCGCTGGCCGCGGCCGACGGTGAGCATGGCGTTGATGGCGCGCACGCCGACGTCGAGCACCGAGTCGATGGGCGCGCGCGAGAGCGGATTGACCGGCGGCGAGGAGAGCGGCACCTTGCGGGCGATGTCGAGCGGGCCGAGCCCGTCGAGCGGGCGGCCGGCCGCATCGACCACGCGGCCGAGCATGCCTTCGCCGACCGGCAGCCGCTTGGTGTGCGAATCGCCGCCGGCGCCGGGCCCGCCCGTGCCGGGCCGCGCGAAGACGCGCGCACCGGGCAAGAGACCCGCCACTTCGCTCTGCGGCATCAGGAACAGGCGATCGCCGGCGAAGCCCACCACCTCGGCTTCGGCATGGCGCTGCGGATAGCCGGGCGGCAGCTCGATCAAGCAGTCGCTGCCCACGGGCAGCTGCAGGCCCACGGCTTCGAGCACCAGGCCCACCGCGCGGGTCAGTCGGCCCGAGTGGGTGGTGGTCGTGCAGTGGCTGACCTCGCTGCGCGCCTGGGCGAGCATGCCGCGCCAGGATTGCAGATGGGGGTTGGGTGCGAGCGTCGACATCAGATGTCCAGCGCAACCACATCGCGGTGCAATGCGGCAGTCACGCTCTTCCAGCGGGTTTCGAGGCTGGCATCCATCTCGCCGCTGGCGGACTGGACGCGGCAGCCGCCGCGCGCCAGCGTGTCGTCGGCGCGCACCTGCCAGCCGGCGATCTGCAGTTCGTTGCCCAGGCTGTTCTTGACCAGCGCCACGTCCTCGGGATGCAGCAGCAGGCGCGGCTCGCCCTGCAGCGCAGGCTCGGCATGCAGCAGGTCCTGCACCAGCGGCAGCACCCATTCGGGCTCGGCGCGCAAGGTGCGGTGCACCACCTGGCGGGCCACGTCGAGCGCGAGCGTGAGAATGGCATCGGCCAGTTCGCTCTCGGCGCGGCGCAGTGCGTCCGGCAGCGTGGCGGCCAGCGCGCGCAGCTGCTCGGCATGCGCGCTGGCGGCGGCCAGGCCCGAGGCCAGGCCGGCGGTGCGGCCCTCGGCATGGCCCTGTGCCCAGCCTTCGCGGCGGCCTTCGGCTTCGCCCGCGGCGCGCGCTTCGAGGCGCAGGCGTTCGAGTTCGGCGTCGCGCGCCAGCGCCGCGGGATCGATGCGCTGCGCGTTGGCGGCTTCGACAACGTGCTGCGGCGGCGCAGCGTCTTCATCCAGCGTGCCCATTTCCCAGCGCTGCCAGGCGGAGAGCACCGGCTTGGACGGCGTGGCCGGCCGCGTTGGCGCATAGGCTGCGGACAGCCGTGCACGGGCGCCGAAGGAGGAGTGGCTAGACGAAGTCATCGGTTCCCGGCGCAGCGACTGTGATCTCGCCCGAATCGGCGAGGCGGCGCACCACCTGCAGGATGGCCTTCTGCTCGGCTTCGACCTGCGAGACCCGCACCGGGCCGCGCAGCTCGATGTCCTCGCGCAGCGTCTCGGCGGCGCGCTGCGACATGTTCCGCAGGAACTTGTCGCGCAGCTCCTGCGCCGAGCCCTTGAGCGCGACGATGAGCGAATCGGATTCGATGTCCTTGAGCAGGCGCTGGATGAAGCGGTCCTCGAGATCGAGCAGGTTCTCGAACACGAACATCTCTTCGAGGATGCGCTGCGCGAGGGCCTCGTCGTGCTCGCGCACGTGGGCGATGGCCTCGTCTTCCTGCGCGCTGTTCATGAGGTTGACGATCTCGGCGGCGGTGCGCACACCGCCAAGGCGGCTGCGCTTCAGGCCTTCGCCGGAGAGCATCTCGGTCAGCACGTCGGTCAGCTCGGCCAGCGCCGCCGGCTGCACGCCCCCGAAGGTGGCCACACGCATGATCACGTCGTGGCGCAGGCGCACCGGCAGCTTCTCCAGCACTTCCGAAGCCTTCTTGCGGTCCAGGTGCACCAAGAGCGTGGCGAGGATCTGCGGATGCTCGTCGCGGATCAGTTCCACCACTTCGCCGGCCTCGAGATCGTTGAGCCGCTCGATGCCGCCGTGCGGCTCGTCGGGCTGCAGGATGTCTTCGAGCAGGTTGCTGGCGCGGTCGTCGCCCAGCGCCTTGCGCAGCACTGCGCGGATGTAGCTGCCCGAACCCAGGTGCAGGGCCGAGAGCTGCTCGGTCTCCATGCGGAACTCGGACAGCACGGCCGCCAGCTCTTCCTTGGACACCTGGCTCAGCTTGGCCATCGCGACGCCCAGCGCCTGTACCTCGGTGGTGGGCAGGTGGTGCAGCGTGGCGGCGGCACGGTCCTCGCCCAGCGACATCAGCAGGATCGCGGCCTTGCGGGTTCCCAAGTTGATATTGCTCATGGGTTCATCCAATGCTTGATCAGCGTGGCCACCAGCCGCGGATCGCTGTCGGCGGTCTGGTGGGCGTAGTCGAGGTCGGCCTTCTGGCGCTCGGCTTCGCGCTGGCGTGCGCTTTCCTGCGCGGAGCCGGCGTCGTCGGGATCGCCGCCGGCGGCCATGGCCTTCTGTGCCGGTTCGGCGGAAGCGGGCGCTGCCGGCGGTGCCAGGTGCTTGCGCAGCAGCGGCCGCAGCACGGCGAACCAGGCGAAGAGGGCGAGGGCGGCGAGCAGCAGGTACTGCCCGACGGTCTTGGCGAGCTCGATGTTCTCGGGGTCGCGCCAGTTCGGCACGTCCCGTGCCGCTTCATCGTGGCCCTCGCGGGCGAAGGCGCTGTTGACCACGTTGAGCGAGTCGCCGCGCTCCTGGCTGTAGCCCATGGCTTCCTTGACCAGGTTGCGGATCTGCTCGATCTCTGCCGGCGCGAGCGCGCGCGCGCCGGCCTTGCCGTCCGCGCCCTCGCGGTTGTTCACGACCACCGCCACCGACAGGCGCTTGACCGCGCCCGCGCCCTGCTGCACATGGCGGATCGAGCGGTCGAGCTCGTAGTTGGTCGTCGTGTCCTTGCGCAGGCTGGAGGGCGCGCCGGGCGCCGTGCTGGTGGCCGTCGTGGTCGTCGATGCGGCCGCGGGCGGCGTCGCGGCGATGCCGGGCAGCGGCGCTGTGATCGGCGCGTTCGGCGTAGTCGGCGGCTGGTTCGACAGCGCGCCCGGCACGCCGCCCGGGGGCGTCGCGCCGTGCTGGCTCGATTCGCTCGATTGCTGGCTGCGGACCGCGGCATTGCGCGGATCCTGGTTGGGGCTGTATTTCTCGTCGGTGCGTTCGACCACCGAGAAGTCGATGTCGGCCGCGACCTGCGCCCGCACATTGCTCGCGCCGACGATGGGCTGCAGGATGGCCTCGATGCGGCGGATGTAGCCCTGCTCGATCTCCTGCGCGTACTTGAGCTGGCTCACGTCCAGGCCGCGCGCGCCGGCATTGGCCGCCGACAGCAGGTTGCCGCGCTGGTCGACCACCGTCACACTCTTGGCGTCGAGCTCAGGCACGCTGCTGGAGATCATGTGGACGATGGCGCTGACCTGGCCTTCGTCGATGCTGCGGCCGCGGTGCAGGCTCAGCACCACCGAGGCGGAAGGCTTCTTCTGGTCGCGCACGAAGAGCGAGGGCTTGGGCAGCGCCAGGTGCACGCGCGCCGACTCGACCGTGGCTATCGACTCGATCGAGCGCGCGAGCTCGCCTTCGAGCCCGCGCTGGTAGTTGACCTGTTCGGCGAACTGGCTGGTGCCGAACTTCTGGTTGTCCATCAGTTCGAAGCCGACGCCGCCGCCCTTGGGCAGGCCCTGGGCCGCGAGCTTGAGGCGCACTTCAGGCACCTTGTCGCCGGCGATCAGGATCGCGCCGCCGCCTTCGGCGAACTTGTAGGGCACGTTCATCTGCGTGAGCGACGCGATGATCGCGCCGCCGTCGCGGTCCGAGACGTTGGTGTAGAGCACCTTGTAGTCGGGCGCGCGGCTCCAGAGCATGAAGGCCGCGGCGGCCGCGACCACCGCGGCGGCGCCGACGATCAGCGGCAGCTTCGGCTGCGCGCGCATCCGTTCCATGAGAGGCGGGAGGGCCGGCGCCGTTGGCGCGGCGCCCGCGGGCGCCGTCGCACTCATGTGCGCGCCTCCGGCGCGGCCGGCCGCGCCGGATTCATGGAGAGGAAAGAGAGTCGTCGATGTGGAGGAGTCATGCCGCAGGGCCGTTGATGTCGTCAGCAGGCTTTCTTGTTCGCAGTCGATTCTCGGCAGCCGGGGCGGATTCGATTGGTCGAACAACCGCGGGTTTTGCCGTCAGTTGGGCGCATCTGCCGGCAGCCTTGGCTGATACGCTGAAAACACGCGGGAGTGCCTTGGCGCTTTCTTTGTCAATACGGAAGTTCTAGAAGAGAAAAGGTTTGCTCATGTCGATTGCCGCCATCGAGTCCGTCCTGCAGCAGATGCGGGTCACCGCGCTCCAGTCCGGCTTCACGCCGCCCGCCGCCGAGGCGGCCCAGCCGGGCGGCTTCGCAGCCGAACTCCGACGCTCGCTCGACAACATCAGCACGGCGCAGACCAAGGCTTACGGCCAGGCCGAGGCCTTCGAGCTGGGGCGTCCGGGCGTGGCGCTCAACGATGTCATGGTCGACCTGCAGAAGGCCAACGTGGCTTTCCAGACCGGGCTGCAGGTGCGCAACCGGCTGGTGGCCGCCTATCAGGAAGTGATGAACCTGCCCGCTTGAGCCCTGAAGGTTGTGGAAAGGGCCGCGCGCATCTTTTTGGCGCACCGGCCTAAATGTTTGGAAAGCCCTGCCGATAACTAATCCAACGATGGCTTGAGTCTCACGGTGGGAAGCGGGTCCAGCGTTGCGGCCATTGGCCGAAGTCCACAACCTTTGTCTACAGGAGTCGAACATGGCGCAAGTCATCAACACCAATAGTCTCTCGCTGCTCACGCAGAACAACCTCAACGCGTCGCAGTCGTCGTTGAACACCGCGATCCAGCGCCTGTCTTCGGGCCTGCGGATCAACGGTGCCAAGGACGACGCGGCCGGCCAGGCGATCGCCAACCGCTTCACGGCGAACATCAAGGGCCTGTCGCAAGCCCAGCGCAATGCCAACGACGGCATCTCGCTGGCGCAAACGACGGAAGGCGCACTGAAGGAAGTGAACAACAACCTGCAGCGCGTTCGCGAACTCGCCGTGCAAGCCGCCAACGGCAGCAACTCGGCCAGCGACCTGAAGTCGATCCAGGACGAAATCACCCAGCGCATGAGCGAAATCGACCGTGTCTCGGCACAGACCGATTTCAACGGCGTGAAGGTTCTGTCGGCCGGCGCGAAGCCGCTGACCGTGCAAGTCGGTGCCAACGACGGCGAAACCATCAAGATCGACCTCAAGCAGATCGACTCGACGACGCTCGGCCTCGGCGGCTTCTCGGTGAGCAACAACGCTCTCCCCGTGAGCGAGGCCATCACGCAGACCAACCTGGCTGCCACGCCTGCCGCTGTCGATCTGAGCGCTGCTGCCACGTCCCTGGGCGTCGCTGCGAGCTCGTTGAGCCTGCACAACGTGAAGGACGCCACCGGCGCCGCCACGGCCAACTTCGTGGTCAAGTCGGGTGACAGCTTCTATGCCGCCTCGGTCGCCGACGCCACCGGCGCCGTGACGCTGAACGTCGCCGACATCGACTTCACCGATCCGTCCAACGGCGTGACCGCTGCCGTGACGCTGGCCGACCAGCTCGTCAAGGTCGGTGTCGATTCCACCGGCGCCACCACCGCCTACGTGGCCGTGCAAGGCAAGAACTTCAGCGTCGGCGCAGGCGCGCTGGCCAACGGCGGTGCAGGCGGGACCGACTTCGACAACACCGCCACCGACATCGTGCTGAGCGGCGCCGGCGCCACGGCCGAATTCACGGGCGCGGCTTCGGTCGACCCGATGAAGAAGCTCGACGCAGCGCTCAAGATGGTCGACGACCTGCGCAGCTCGCTGGGTGCGGTGCAGAACCGTTTCGACTCGACGATCGCCAACCTCGGCACCACGGTGACCAACCTGTCTTCTTCGCGTTCGCGCATCGAAGACGCCGACTACGCGACCGAAGTGTCGAACATGACCCGCGCGCAGATCCTCCAGCAAGCCGGTACCTCGGTGCTGGCCCAGGCCAACCAGACCACGCAAAACGTGCTGTCCCTCCTGCGTTAATCGAAGAAGAAACCATCGCAGGCGTCCGGGCGAAAGCCCGACAGCGCCTGCGCTGTTCTCTGCGGCCTGGTCCTGGCCAGGCCGCAGACGACAGCGAAGCAAGCAACCAAAGGTGAAGACCATGTCGATCCCCGTAGCTCCGGCAGCAGACAACGGCCAGTGGTGGGTGCAGATGCTCTCGGGCCGGCCGATCGGCGCGGGCGCAGCGGCATCGCCGGAGGGCGCGACCACCGCGGCCGATGCCGTGGAGGCCGCGACGCCGACGCAGGTCGAACAGGCGGTGCGCGAGGTCAATGCCTCGCTGCAGAGCCGCTCGGTCGGCCTGCAGTTCGAGGTGGACCAGGACACCGACAAGGTCATCGTCAAGGTGGTCGACCGGGCGAGCGGCGAAGTCATTCGCCAGATCCCGACCGAGGAAGTGGTGCGCATCGCCAAGGCGCTGGACAAGGCGCCCGGCCTGCTGGTGAGCCAGTCGGCTTGATATGAACCACCCCCAGGCTTGCCCACTTCGTGTGGCCTCCAACCCCCTCACCGGGGGCAACACCAGCGGCCCGGCAAAGCCGGTTGCGCGGTGTTCCCCGAAGGGGCCTGGCGTCGCCGGCCGCGGGTTCGGCCATCGTGGGCCACAGGCATGCGTTTGTCGCACTCATTAGAAACAGGAATTCATTCATGGCATCGATCAGCAGTCTCGGCATCGGCTCCAACCTCGACCTGAGCAGCCTGCTCACCAACCTCGAAACGGCGGAGAGCCAGCCGCTGGTGCTGCTGCAGCAGCGCCAGGTCAGCTACACGAGCAAGCTGTCGGCCTACGGCCAGCTGCAGAGCGCGCTCGGCACGTTGCAGACGGCGGCCAAGAAGCTGTCGGACCCGGCCTTCTTCCTGGGCGTGAAAGCCACCTCCAGCGCCACTGACGTGATGTCCGCGAGTGCCGGCAACACGGCAGCGGCCGGCATCTACAACATCAACGTCACCCAGCTCGCGCAGGCGCAGTCGGTGGTGGCGGCCGGGCAGGCGAGCGCCAAGACGGCCATCGGCACCGGCACCATCACGATCGACTTCGGCACCATCGCCGGCGGCAGCTACGACGCGGCGAGCGGCAAGTACACGGGCGCGGGCTTCACGCCGGACGCGAGCCGCACGGCAGTGCCGATCACCATCGATGCGGCGCACAACACGCTCGAGGGCATCCGCGACGCGGTCAACGCCGCCAAGGCCGGCGTGACGGCGAGCATCGTGAACGACGGCAGCGGCACGCCCAACCGGCTGGTGCTGACATCGACCGAGACCGGCAAGGCCTCGAGCATGCGCGTCTCCGTGGCCGGCGACGCGGCGCTGGCGAACCTGCTGAACCATGATCCGGCAGGCACGCAGAACCTGCAGCAGACGGTGCAGGCGCAGAACGCCGAGCTCACGGTCAACGGCATCGCCGTCACGAGCGCGAGCAACACCGTGAAGGAATCGATCCAGGGCACGACGCTGACCGTGCTGAAGACCGGCACCAGCACGCTGAGCGTGGCGCGCGACACGGCCTCGGTCGAGACGGCGATCAACGATTTCGTCAAGGCCTACAACGCCCTGCAGAGCACGGCCAGCACGCTGACCACCTTCGACACCGACAAGAAGACGGCCGCGGCATTGGTCGGCGATTCGACCTTGCGCAATCTCCAGACCAGCATCCGCAACACGCTCACCTCGCCGCAGGCCGGCGGTACGGGCGACCTGACGATGCTGTCGCAGATCGGCGTGAGCTTCCAGAAGGACGGCACCATGAGCGTCGACTCGGACAAGCTCAAGAGCGCGCTCGCCACCAACCTGGACGGCGTCTCCAAGCTCTTCTCGAGCGCGACCAGCAGCACCACCGGCTACGGCAAGCAGCTCGACGCGCTGGTGACCAAGGCCACTTCCACCGGCGGCGTGCTCAAGGTGGCGACCGACGGCATCAACACCTCGCTCAAGCAGCTCGACGAGCAGTACACCGACATGCAGGCGCGCGTGGATGCCAAGGTCGAGTACTACCGCGCGCAGTTCACCCAACTGGATCTGCTGGTCAGCAAGATGAACAGCACCAGCAGCTACCTCACGCAGCAGTTCGCGAGCATGAGCAGCGACAACTAAGCCCCACGCGGAGCAGCGCATGTACACACCCCACACCTTCAGAACCGGCGCCAACGCCTATGCACGCCTCGGCGTGGAAACGCAAGCGATGAGCGCGTCGCCGCACCAGCTCATCTGCATGCTGTTCGACGGCGCCGTCACGGCCATCGGCATGGCGCGGCACCACATGGCGAGCGGCGATGTCGCGGCCAAGGGCAACGCGATCTCCAAGGCGGTGGGCATCGTCGACAACGGCCTCAAGGCCAGCCTCGACGCCAAGGCGGCCGGGGCGGCCGGCGAGGGCCTGGTCGCCAATCTGTCGGCGCTCTACGACTACGTCATCCGGCGCCTGCTGCAGGCCAACCTGCACAACGATGCGCAAGCGCTCGACGAAGCCGAGGCGCTGCTCGAGAACATCGCCTCCGCATGGCGCGAGATCGATGGCGTTGCCGCCGGCCACTGAATACGAATCGAAGAAAGAAGAGACATGGCCGCCCGCAGTGAAATCGTCCATTGCTACGTGCAACTCGCCTCGACCACGTCGCTGATGGCGGCGCTGGCGCGGGCCAAGGAGTGGGACCGCCTTCCGGCCCTGGAAGAGCAGTGCGCGACGGTGGTCGAGCGATTGAAGCAGATCGGCCCCACGGAAGCGCTGGAACCCGCGCAGCTCGACCAGGCGCAGCGCCTGATGGAGCGCATCCGCGCCGACCAGGATGAAGTGCGTCGGCTGGTCAAGCCGCAGCTCGAACGCCTGGTCGCCACGATGGCCCGGCTGCAGAAGCAGGGCGAGCTTGACAAGGCCTACGGGCTGCCGCGCTGAACGGTATATCGCTGCCATGAACAGACTTTCCGGCCTGGTCGATACGCTGCTGAGCGCAAAGCTCGCGCCGCGGCTGGAACTGCTCGCGCTGCAGCAGAGCCAGGTCGGGACGGATGCGGCCACGGGGCCCGTGGTGGGGGTGCGGGAGGTCGTCAACGACATTCGCCTGCCGCCCGAGATGGCCCTGGGCCGGCACGCGCCGACCGCGGGCGCAGCGGCAGCGCCAGGCCAGTCCGCTCCAGGCCAGCCCGATGCGGCCGGGCCGGCCGCCGCGCGGTTGTCGGTGGCGGCGCGCGTCATCGGCGCCTTGCTGGCGGAGTTTCCCGACGCCGGCCCGCTGCGGGGGGCATCGCCGATGTGGCCGTCCTCGCAGCAGCAGCCTTCGGCCGCCGCGCTCGCCGGCACGCTGGCGCAGACCGTGAACGCGAGCGGCCTGTTCTACGAATCGCATTTGCGCGAGTTCGCAGCCGGCACCCGCACGCTGGCGCAGCTGGCGCAGGAGCCGCAAGCGCGCTGGGCGCCTGTAAGGAGCGCGGGGCCCGAGACCGCCGCCCAACCCCTTGCTACCGCCACAGCCATCGCGGCCGAGACGCTGAAGCCGGTGCTGCCGGCGGCCGGCGCGCCCGGTGCGCCGCGCTCGCCCGCCGAGGCCGGCGCGAGCGATGGTGCGCTGCCGCCGCGCGCACCGGCGCCTCAGGTTCACGCCGAGACCGTCGCGCCTGCGGCCGATGCCGCGCGCGTGCAGGCGGCCTATCGCCGGGGCGAGGCGGCACCGTCCGCCGCACCGCCGGAGGCGCCGCCTGTGCCGCGTGCCGAAGAGGCGACGCTGCGCCATGCCGCCGCGGCACCGGTTCAGGCGTTGCCTGCTGGCGAAGTGATCCACCCGCAAGCCGCGACCGTGGTGCACCAGCAGCTCGACCTGCTGGCCACGGCGGTGTTCCGCTGGAGCGGTCAGGCGTGGCCGGAGGTCCCGATGACGTGGTCGATCCAGGAAGAGGATGCAAAGCCGCAGGGCGATGCGCCTCATGAACCCGCTGCGCGAAGCTGGACCACCACGGTCTCGCTGGGCTTGCCCCGGCTGGGCGCCGTGGACTTGCGCCTGAGCCTCACCGGCTCCCAGATCCAGGCGCAGTTGGCGGCCAGCGAGGCGAGCACCGCAGCGCGCCTGCGCGCCGACAGCAACCGGCTGGTGCAGCGTTTCGAGGCCGCGGGCCTGCGGCTGCAGGAGCTGCAGATCGCCGCGAAGGACAAGTCATGAGACGCCGGGCCGCTCCCAAGTCGAATAGCACCGCAGCGCATCGCGCGGAGGTTGCTCAATGACTCCCGGCACCGACGAACGCCAGAGCGCGGTGGCCCTGTCCTATCTGGGCAAGACCCGGGCCCCCGTGGTCGTGGCCAAGGGCTACGGCGTGGCGGCGGAATCGATCATGCGCGAGGCGCGCGAGAACGGCCTCTACGTCCATGCCTCGCCGGCCCTGAACAAGCTGCTGATGCAGGTCGATCTCGACCAGCAGATCCCGCCGCAGCTGTACCTGGCGGTGGCCGAAATCATGGCCTGGATCCACCGGCTGGAGGAGGCCGAGTCCGGAGGTTCAGGGCATGGAAATTAATACTTTTTATTATTCATATTCATTGGCATATTTTTGTCTTGGTGAATTAGAACTTTTTTCTTCCGAATTAAGCGAGGCTGATCGTTATTAAAGTGAATGAATTTGGTCTACGAAATAAATCACACAAAACCGGGTATCGCACGGAGGGCGGAGACAAGGCGTAATTTATTTCTCACTTTCAGATACATAAATATGAAGAAGTTACATTTGTAAATAACTCTGGATAGACTGAAGCCTTGATTGAACGGAGTGCAAAAGTGGAACCGGATAACGTGAAGAACGCCGCGAGCGGCGAGATTTCCAAGGAAATCGGCGACCTCAACCTCGCCTACATGCTGCTGGCCCAGAAGCTCGTCAAACAGGACCGCGCGGCCGCCATGTTCAGGCTCGGGGTGAGCCGCGAACTGGCGGACATGCTCGCCAACATGTCGCTGGCCCAGATCCTCAAACTGGCGGCATCGAACTTCCTGCTGTGCAGCTTCCGCCTCGACGACCATCCGTCGATGTCGGCCGTGGTCGGCGAGGGGAAGGACACGACCCTGCAGCAGGCGCACATGTCGATCCTGATGTCGGCGCGACGGCTGTCGATGCTTGAAGGCGTGGCTGCATGAGCCGCAGGGCCGTTCCTAACGCAAATACCGCAGCGCGCAGCGCGGAGGTTGCCGAATGACGACTAAAAGCGTCCTCGGAGAAGTGCGCGAGGTCCAGCTCGCGATCGAGCTGATTGGGCTCGGCGCACGCCTCCAGTTCCTCGAGGCCGAGGTGAGCTTGAGCCGCGAGCGCCTGATCCGTCTCTACAAGGAGCTCAAGGGCGTTTCGCCGCCCAAGGGTTTGCTGCCCTTTTCGACGGACTGGTACATGACCTGGCTGGCCAATATCCATTCGTCGATGTTTTACAACATGTATCAATTCATGTTGACGCACGCAAACGAGAACGGTTTGCAGGCACTGATCAAAAGCTACCGGCTATATCTGGAGCAAATTGAATCGCAGGGCGGCGAAATTGTGCTGGATTTCACACGCGCCTACACGATGGTGCGATTTTTCGACAGCGACATGCTGCAGTTGAGTGCGTGTTGCCGGTGCGGCGGCAAGTTCGTGGCGCACGCGCACGACAGCAAGAACGGCTACGTGTGCGTTCTGTGCCGGCCGCCTTCGCGCGCGGGCAAGGTGCGCGGCGCGAAGCGCGCCGGCGAACACCCGGCCGAGGCGCTCGCAGTGGGACACGCTGGGTTTGCCGTGGAATCGACGCTGGAGGCCGGCGGATTGCACTGAAAGGGTCCTTGATTCCCCGGCGTTCGGTTTGGGAGGCGAGGTTTTTTGATTCGACGCCGGAAGCGGCATTAGGGGAAGCGCGTGCTCGTTCTGGTTGGTTATCTGGTGGTCCTGGGGGCCGTGTTCGGTGGCTACGCCCTGATGGGCGGGCACTTCGGCGTCCTGTTCCAGCCAGTGGAGCTGTTGATGATCGGCGGCGCCGCGGTGGGCGCCTTCGTGGCGGGCAACAACGGCAAGACCATCAAGGCCACGCTCAAGGAGCTGCCGCTCCTGCTGCGCTCGTCCAAGCACAACCGCCAGCTCTACATGGACCTGCTGGCGCTGCTCTACGAGCTGCTGGCCAAGGCGCGCAAGGAAGGGATGATGAAGCTGGAGACCGACGTCGAGGACCCGGCCCAGAGCCAGATCTTCACGCGCTATCCCACCATCCTGGCCGACGCCAGCGTCATGGAGTTCCTCTGCGACTACCTGCGGCTGGTGATCAGCGGCAACACCGACGCCTTCGAGATCGAGGCGCTGATGGACCACGAGATCGAGACCATCAAGCACGAGGCCGAGATGCCGGTGCACAGCCTGACGCGGGTCAGCGATGCGCTGCCCGCGCTGGGCATCGTCGCGGCCGTGATGGGCGTGGTCCATGCGCTCGGCTCGGCCGACCTGCCGCCCTCCGAGATGGGCGCGCTGATCGCGCACGCCATGGTCGGCACCTTCCTCGGCGTGCTGCTGGCCTACGGCTTCGTCTCGCCGCTGGCCTCGCTGATCGAGCAGAAGGTGTCGGACGGCATGAAGCTGTACCAGTGCGCCAAGGTGACCCTGCTCGCCAGCCTCAACGGCTATGCGCCGCAGCTGGCGGTGGAGTTCGGTCGCAAGGTTTTGTTCTCCACGGAGCGGCCCTCCTTCACCGAGCTGGACAGCCACGTCCGCGAAGTCAAGGCCCGGTGATCCGGACGAGAGCAGCACCATGAGCGCAGAAAAGGGCCGGATCGTCGTCAGACGCGTTGCCGCGGCCGGCGGCGGCGGGCACGGCGGCGGCGGGTGGAAGATCGCCTATGCCGACTTCATGACGGCCATGATGGCCTTCTTCCTCGTGATGTGGCTGCTCTCCAATGCGAGCCCGAAGCAGCGCGAAGGCATCGCGGAACACTTCCGCATGCCGCTGAAGGTGGCCATCAACGGCGGCGAGAAGAGCAGCACCAGCGACAGCGTGATTCCGGGCGGCGGCACCGACCCGACGTCGAACATCGACGGCGAGATGCGGCGCGTCAACGCCGATGCCGACGACGAAGCCGATGCGAACCGCCTGGAGAGCATGAAGAAGCGGCTCGACGCGCTGATCGAGAACAGCCCGGTCTTCAAGCAGTTCCGCTCGCAGATCCTGATCGACATCACGACCGAGGGGCTGCGCCTGCAGATCGTGGACAACGAGAACCGTCCCATGTTCGACCTGGCCAGCGCGCGGCTGGTGCCGCACATGCGCGCCATCCTGCGCGAGATCGGACCGGCGCTCAACGAGCTGCCGAACAAGATCACGCTCTCGGGCCACACCGATGCGATCGTCTACACCAACGGCGACAAGTCCTACGGCAACTGGGAGCTGTCGGCCGACCGGGCCAACGCTTCGCGGCGCGAGCTGGTGATGGGAGGCATGGCCGAAGACAAGGTGCTGCGCGTCGTCGGCCTGGCCGACAGCATGCACCTGGACAAGGCCGAGCCGCGCAACCCGATCAACCGCCGCATCAGCATCATCCTGCTCAATCACCGCACGCAGCAGCAGATCGAGCGCGAGAACAGCGGCGACGGTGCCGCGCCCACGCGGGCCGGCAAGCCGCCGGTGCGCATTCTCCCGGTCGACAACGTCAAGGTGACGGCCTACAGGCCGCCAACACCTGCACACCCCTAGCGAAAAAAGAAATCCGGTTTCGGAGCAACGATGGACCTCAGTCAGTTTACCCAGGCCTTTTTCGTCGAAGCCATCGAGCTTCTGGCGGAGATGGAGCAGCTGCTTCTCGAACTCGACGTCGAGTCGCCGGACAGCGAGCAGCTCAACGCCATCTTCCGCGCCGCGCATTCGATCAAGGGCGGCGCGGCCACTTTCGGCTTCACGGCGCTGACGGATACGACGCACCTGCTGGAGACCCTTTTGGACCGGGCACGCCATGGCCAGCTGAGCCTGAGCGGTCCGATGATCGACGCCTTTTTGGAAACGAAGGACGCCTTGCAAGAACAACTCACTGCTTACCAGGCGGGCAAAGAGCCTGAAACCGAAACGGTCGCGCACATCTGTGCGGTGCTGCAGCAGCTGGCGCGCGAAAACGGCGCCGCCGAGGCCGCTCCGGCGTCACTGCCGGCTGCGCCCGCGCCCGCCCCGGTGGTTGCCGCGCCGGATGCGGCGGCCGCCCCAGCAGCGGAGGGCGCGCTGCGCATCCGCTTCGCGCGTCTCTCCGACAGCGAGTGCGATCTGCTCGCCGACGAACTGGGCAACCTCGGCCGCGTGCTCTCGCGCACGCGCAGCAATGACCACTTGACCGTGATGCTCGAGACCACCTGCGCGCCCGACGACATCGTCGCCGTGTGCTGCTTCGTCATCGACGAATCGCAGATCGAGATCACGCGCGAGGCGGCGCAGCCCGAGGAGGCGGCAGCAGCGATCGCGCCGGAAGCGGCGCCGGCGGCAGCGAGCCCGGCCGTCGCTGCGCCGAAGCCGGCGAGCGCATCCGCCGCACCGGTGGCTGCAGCCGCGAACGCCAAGGAGTCCAGCTCGATCCGCGTCGACGTGGAGAAGGTCGACCAGCTCATCAACCTGGTGGGCGAGCTGGTGATCACGCAGTCGATGCTGACGCAGGCGGCGACGATGCTCGACCCGGTGGCCTACGAGCGCTTCCTGAGCGGCCTCGGCCACCTCGAACGCAATGCGCGCGATCTGCAGGAGTCCGTGATGTCGATCCGCATGATGCCGATGGACTACGTGTTCAGCCGCTTCCCGCGCGTGATCCGCGATGTCAGCGCCAAGCTCGGCAAGCAGGTTCGCCTCGACACCTACGGCCGCGAAACCGAGCTCGACAAGGGGCTCATCGAACGCATCGTGGATCCGCTCACGCACCTGGTGCGCAACAGCCTGGACCACGGCATCGAGACGCCCGAGCAGCGCCTCGCCAAGGGCAAGGAGGCCACCGGCCAGCTGCTGCTGTCGGCCCAGCACCATGGCGGCAACATCGTGATCGAGGTCAGCGACGACGGCGCCGGTCTCAACCGCGAGAAGATCCTCGCCAAGGCGCAGCAGCAAGGGCTGGCCGTGAGCGACGCGATGCCCGACGAGGAGGTGTGGCAGCTGATCTTCGCGCCCGGCTTCTCGACGGCGGAACAGGTCACCGATATCTCCGGGCGCGGCGTGGGCATGGACGTGGTCAAGCGCAACATCCAGGAGATGGGCGGCCATGTGGAGATCAGCTCGCGCGAAGGCCGCGGAACCACCACGCGCATCGTGCTGCCGCTGACGCTGGCCATCCTGAACGGCATGTCGGTCAAGGTCGGCGAGGAGGCCTACATCCTGCCGCTCAGCTATGTGATCGAGTCGCTGCAGCCGCTGCCGGAGCATCTGCATTCGATCACCGCCGACGGCCACGTCATCAAGGTGCGCGGCGAGTACCTGCCGCTGATCGAGCTGCACCGCGTCTTCGACGTGGCCGGTGCGCAGACGCAACCGACGCAGGGCATCCTGGTGATCGTGCAGGCCGACGATGCGCGCTTCGCGCTGCTGGTCGACGAGCTGCTCGGACAGCACCAGGTCGTGGTCAAGAACCTCGAGACCAACTACCGCAAGGTGCCAGGCATCTCGGCCGCGACCATCCTGGGCGACGGCAGCGTGGCCTTCATCATCGACGTCGGCGCCATGCCGCGCATCCAGCGTGCGCAGGCGGCAAGCGCCGCCGCGCTGGCCGGTGCCTCCAGGATCGACGCCGCCGCCATCGCCCACTGAGCGAGACACAGACGGAGACAAGAACATGCGCTTCGATTTTTTCCGGCGTCACGATTCCGACAACGCTTCGGTCGGTGACGCAGCGACGGAAGAGGCCTCCGCCGCGCAACTGCCGGCTGCGCAGGAGCGCAGCGTCGACGGCTATCTGACCTACGCCCTGCTGCTGGACACGCAGAAGCGCGTTGCGGGCTACAGGCTCGCATGGCAACCGGCGGCGCAATACAACGCCGCGGGCGCGGCCGAGCTGTTCAAGGCCTTCGTGAGCTGCGTGGCCAGGCACCTCAATCCGCCCAAGACCGGATGGCGGCTCGGCCATACCGTGCTCTTCTTCGACGTGACGGCCGAGACGCTGGCGGCCAGCGAGCTGCAGGGGCTGCCGCCGGACAACGTGGTGCTGTGCCTGGGGCCGGATGCGCTCATGGATGCGGACGTGCGGCCCATCCTGCTGTTCCTGCGCGAGCAGGGCTTTCGTTTCATGCTGTGCGGCGCCGAGGCGCTGCCTGAAGATCCCGAGCTGCGCGGCCTCGTCACCCACTTCGATGTCGGCACCGGCCATCTCGACCTGGTGGCCAAGCTGCGGCGCGAGGAGCCGCCGGGCGAGCCGCTGCACCTCATCGCCACGCGCATCGCCACCTGGAAGGATTTCGACGCCTGCGCGGCGCGCCGCGTCGATGTGTTCCTCGACGGGACCGGCATGCAGCCAGAGAAGGAGGAGGCCGGCCGCACCCTGCAGCCCGAGTCGATGCTGATCGTGCGGCTGATGCAGATGATCCAGCGCAACGAGGACCTGCGCGAGATCGAGGCGGCCCTCAAGCACGACGCCGCGCTGACCTACAGGCTCCTGCGCCACATGAATTCGCCCGCCATCGGCGTGGGGGTGGAGATCCATTCGCTGCGCCACGCGGTGACGATGCTCGGCTACTCGCCCCTGTTCCGCTGGCTGTCGCTGCTGCTGGCGACCAGCAACGCCAAGGCCAGCCCGCCCTTCCTGATGAAGAAGGCGATCATCCGCGGCCGCTTCGTCGAGTTGATGGGCGAGGGGATGCTGCCGTCCGGCGAGGCCGACAACCTGTTCGTGGTCGGCATGTTCTCGATGATCGACCAGCTGCTGGGCGTCACCATGCAGGAGGTGCTGGGCAAGGTGCAGCTCAGCGAATCGGTGCAGCAGGCCATCCTCGCGCGCGAGGGCATGTACGGCCCCTTCCTCGCGCTCGCGGAGAGCTGCGACGAGGACGGTGTCCGGGCCGCGCAGCTGTCGGAGGCGCTGTTCATGAGCACCGAACAAGTCAATGCAGCGCATCTCTCCGCGCTCGTCTGGGCGCAGGACGTGAGCCCCGCCGAAGCGACGTACTGATGAAGGCGTGGCCCGAGATGCAGGACTTTTGCACCCTTGATCGGGCCATAGGAAAAGGTGAGTGCTGTGTACATTGAAAGTCATGTACCGGCGCTGACTGTGAACTCCGAATTCCTCTTTACCGATAGCGACTTTTCCAGGATCCGGACGCTGATCCATCACCGCGCCGGCATCGCCCTGGGCGAGCAGAAGCGCCAGATGGTCTACAGCCGGCTTTCGCGCCGCCTGCGCGAGCTGCGCCTGCCCGAGTTCTCGACCTACCTGGAGCTGCTCGAAGCCAGCCGCGACGGCGAGGAGTGGCAAGCCTTCATCAACTCGCTGACCACCAACCTCACGTCCTTCTTTCGTGAGGCGCACCATTTCCCGGTGCTCGCCGCGCACGTGCGCAAGAGCAAGCAGCCGGTCACGATCTGGTGCGCGGCCGCATCCACCGGCGAGGAACCCTATTCGATCGCCATCACCCTGATCGAGGCGCTCGGCGAGCGCGCGAGCACGGCCCGCGTGATCGCCACCGACATCGACACCGCGGTGCTGGCCAAGGCTTCGGCCGGCGTCTTCACGCTGGAGCAGGTCAACCGGCTGTCCACCGAGCGGCTGCGGCGCTTCTTCAGCAAGGGCACCGGCAGCAACGCCGGCAAGGTGCGCGTGCGTCCCGAAGTCGCAGCAATGGTCAAGTTCGGGCGGCTCAACCTGCTCGATCCGACCTGGCCTGTGAAGGAGCCGGTGGACGCGATCTTCTGCCGCAACGTGATGATCTATTTCGACAAGCCGACGCAGAAGAAGGTGCTCGACCGCTTCGCGCCGCTGCTCAAGCCCGAGGGCCTGCTGTTCGCCGGCCATTCGGAGAACGCCTCGCTGGTCAGCCCGAGCTTCAAGGCCGTGGGTCAGACCGTGTACGAGCTCAGCAAGGGCAAGTCATGAGCGCAGCGGTCCCGGGCTCGGTGGCCAGCCATCACTACTTCGATCGCGACCTCGACTGCATGGCGGTCAAGCTGCTGCCTTCCGAGTACTACGTCACCACCACCGACATCGCGCTGACCACGGTGCTGGGCTCCTGCGTGGCGGCCTGCATCGTGGACCTGGACGCCGGCGTCGCGGGCATGAACCACTTCATGCTGCCGGAAGACGGCGAGCCCGGAACGCGCGGCCAGGTCGAGTCGATGCGCTACGGCGCCTATGCGATGGAGGTGCTGATCGGCGAGATGCTGCGCGCCGGCGCGCGCCGCGATCGGCTGCAGGCCAAGGTCTTCGGCGGCGCCGCGGTGCTCGCCAACATGACCACGCTCAACATCGGCGACCGCAATGCCGACTTCGTGTTGAGCTACCTGAAGGCCGAGCGCATCGCCGTCGCGGCGCAGGACCTGCGCGGCCAGCATGCGCGCCGCGTGTGCCTGCTGCCGCGCAGCGGCAAGGCCGTGGTGCGCAAGCTGCGCACGCGGATCGACGTGCAGTCGATTCAGCGCGAGGAGGGCGAGCTGCTGCGCCGGCTCTCCGTCGCCAATGACAAAGGGAGTTGGGTGGCATGAGCGGCAACAAGATCAAGGTGCTCTGCGTCGACGATTCGGCGCTGATCCGCAGCGTGATGACCGAGATCATCAACAGCCAGAGCGACATGAGCGTGGTCGGCACGGCGGCGGACCCTCTGGTGGCGCGCGACCTCATCAAGCAGACCAACCCCGACGTGCTCACGCTCGACGTCGAGATGCCGCGCATGGACGGGCTGGAGTTCCTCGAGAAGCTCATGCGCCTGCGGCCCATGCCGGTGGTCATGGTGTCCTCGCTGACCGAGCGCGGCTCCGAGATCGCGCTGCGCGCGCTGGAGCTCGGCGCGATCGATTTCGTCACCAAGCCGCGGCTCGGCGTGCGCGACGGCCTGCTCAACTACACCGAGCTCATCGCCGGCAAGATCCGCGTCGCCGCCAGCGCGCGTCTGCTGCCGAGCCGGCATGCGAGCGCGCAGCGGCCCGCGGCGGATCATGCGCAGGAGCCGCTGCTGCGCAGCCCGCTGCTCTCCACCGAGAAGCTCATCATCATCGGCGCCTCGACCGGCGGGACTGAAGCGATCCGCGAGGTGCTGCAGCCGCTGCCGCCCGACGCGCCGGCGGTGCTGATCGCCCAGCACATGCCGCCCGGCTTCACGCGCTCCTTCGCCCAGCGGCTGGACGGCCTGTGCCGCATCCACGTGAAGGAGGCCGAGCACGGCGAGCGCGTGCTGCCGGGCTATGCCTACATAGCGCCCGGCGGCTACCACCTGTCGCTCGCCCGCAGCGGTGCCAACTACGTCGCGCATCTGGACCAGGAGCCGCCGGTGAACCGGCATCGGCCTTCGATCGACGTGCTGTTCGATTCGGCGGCCAGGCACGCCGGCAAGAACGCGATCGGAATGATCCTCACCGGCATGGGCAAGGACGGCGCCGAAGGCCTGTTGCGCATGAAGCGGGCCGGCGCCCACACCCTGGCGCAGGACGAGGCGAGCTGCGTGGTCTACGGCATGCCGCGCGAGGCGGTCGCGCTGGGCGCGGTGGACGAGGTGTCGCCGTTGAACGAGATCAGCCGCCGCGTGCTGGCGCACCTGCGCACCTTCGGCGAGCGCGCGAACCGGGTTTGAACCTTTTTGAACTGTCAGTGGAGAAATCGTGATCGATAAGAGCATCAAAATTTTGGTCGTGGACGACTTCCCGACCATGCGCCGCATCGTGCGCAATCTGTTGAAGGAGCTGGAGTTCCTCAACGTCGACGAGGCCGAGGACGGCGCGGCCGGCATCGAGAAGCTGCGCGGCGGCAACTTCGGCTTCGTGGTCTCGGACTGGAACATGCCCAACATGGACGGCCTGACCATGCTGCAGACCATCCGAGCCGACCCGGAACTGGCCAAGCTCCCGGTGCTGATGGTCACCGCCGAAGCCAAGAAGGAAAACATCATCGCCGCCGCACAGGCCGGCGCCAACGGCTACGTGGTCAAGCCCTTCACGGCCGCGACGCTGGAGGAAAAGATCGTCAAGATTTTCGAGAAGCTCCAGAAAGAAGGGGCATGACATGACGCACAACGTGCCCGATGCCGGAGGGCAGACCAACACTCACGAGGAACTGCTGGGACGCATCGGGCAATTGACGCGACAGCTGCGCGAGGGCCTGCGCGAGCTGGGCCTGGACAAGCAGGTCGCCCGCGCCGCGCAAGCCATTCCCGACGCGCGCGACCGCCTCAACTACGTCGCCAGCATGACCGAGCGGGCGGCGCACCGGGCGCTCAACGCGATCGAGCTCGCGCAGCCGCTGCAGGAGGAACTGGCCGACCGGGCCAAGGGCCTCACGAAGCGTTGGGACCAGTGGTTCGAGAACCCGATCGAACTGGACCATGCGCGCGAGCTCGTGATGGACACGCGCGGCTATCTGCAGCACGTGCCGCAGCAGGCGAGCGCCATCAACACGCAGTTGATGGAAATCATGATGGCGCAGGATTTCCAGGACCTGACCGGCCAGGTCATCAAGAAGATGATGGAAGTGGTCAACGACGTCGAGACGCAGCTGTTGCAGGTGCTGATCGACAACACGCCGATGGAGAAGCGCCACGAGCCGGCACCGAGCGCGCAGAACAACCTGCTCAACGGCCCGCAGATCAACACCGCCAATCCCGAGGCGGTGACCGACCAGGCACAAGTCGACGATTTGCTGGAAAGCCTGGGGTTCTAAGGCCCGAGTTGGAGGGCAATCCGGGCCTTGATCGAACGATTGTTCCAAGGCACCGAATCCAATAATTCAGCCATGAGCTGAGGTCTTCGCCGATGCTCTTTCGGAGCATGAATGGCTGAAGAAAGCGATCTCGAGAAAACGGAACCTGCCTCGCCGCGGCGCCTGGAGAAGGCGCGCGAAGAAGGCAATGTGGCCCGTTCGCGCGAACTGGTCACTTTCGTTCTGCTCGCCACCGCCGTCGCCGGCCTGTGGCTCACGGCGGAATCGGTCGGCAACACCATGCGCGGCGCGCTGCGCCACGGCCTGCACTTCGATCGCACGGCCGCCTTCGATCCCTCCTACATGCTGGCCCAGACCGGGCTGATGGCGATGCAGTCGCTGATCGCGCTGGCGCCGCTCGCCGGCATGATCGTGCTCGCCGCGCTGGTCGCGCCGCTGATGCTCGGCGGCTGGCTGTTCTCTGCCAAGGCCATCGGCCCCAAGTTCGACAAGCTCGATCCGATCGCCGGCGTGAAGCGCCTGTTCTCCGCGCAGTCGCTGGCCGAGCTCCTTAAGGCGCTGGCCAAGTCGCTCCTGATCGGCGGCGTCGCCTGGCTGGTGATCATGGACAACATGGACGAGGTCACGGCGCTGATGGCGCAGTCGGAACGCGCCGCGCTGCCGCAGACGATTCGGCTGGTGGGGCGCAACTGCGCGTTGATCACGGCCGCGCTGCTGCTCATCGCGCTGGTCGACGTGCCCTTCCAGCTCTGGAGCTACTACCGCAAGCTGCGCATGTCGCGCGAGGACCTGCGCCAGGAGCACAAGGAAAGCGAAGGCGATCCGCACATCAAGGCGCAGATCCGCCGGCAGCAGCAGCAGATGGCGCGCCGCCGCATGATGTCCGAGGTGCCCAAGGCCGACATCGTGGTCACCAACCCGACGCACTTCGCCGTCGCGCTCAAGTACGTCGACAACGACATGCGCGCGCCGCGCGTGGTGGCCAAGGGCGTGGACGCCGTGGCCGAGCGCATCCGCGAGATCGCGCGCGAGAACAAGGTCGCGATCCTCGAGGCGCCGCCGCTCACGCGCGCGCTCTACAAGCACACCAGGCTGGGGGACGAGATTCCCACCGGCCTCTACACCGCCGTGGCCGAGGTGCTGGCCTGGGTCTACCAGCTGAAGCGCTGGCAAAGCGAAGGCGGCGAAGCGCCGCGCACGCCGGCCGACCTGCCGGTTCCCGAGGCCCTCGCATACAACGTGAAAGCTGCATGAACGCCCTCGCAAGCCTGATGCGTCAACCGGCGCAGCTCTTTTCCGGCAGCCAGTTCAAGGGACTGGCCGGCCCGATCCTCATCATCATGATTTTGAGCATGATGGTGCTGCCGCTGCCGCCCTTCCTACTGGACCTGCTGTTCACCTTCAACATCGCGATGTCGGTGATGGTGCTGCTGGTGAGCATGTACACCATGAAGGCGCTGGACTTCGCGGCCTTCCCGGCGGTGCTGCTGTTCTCCACGCTGCTGCGCCTGTCGCTCAACGTGGCCTCGACGCGTGTGGTGCTGATGCAGGGCCACACCGGGACCGATGCGGCGGGCAAGGTGATCGAGGCCTTCGGCCACTTCCTGGTCGGCGGCAACTTCGCGGTCGGCGTGATGGTGTTCATCATCCTGGTGCTGATCAACTTCATGGTCATCACCAAGGGCGCGGGCCGCATCGCCGAGGTCGGCGCGCGCTTCATGCTCGACGCCATGCCCGGCAAGCAGATGGCGATCGACGCCGATCTCAACGCCGGGCTGATCGGCGAGGACGTGGCGCGCAAGCGCCGTACCGAGGTGGCGCAGGAAGCCGACTTCTACGGCTCGATGGACGGCGCCAGCAAGTTCGTGCGCGGCGACGCCGTGGCCGGCCTGCTCATCATGGTCATCAACATCATCGGCGGCCTGGTGGTCGGCATGGTGCAGCACGGGCTGGACTTCTCCACCGCCGGCAAGACCTACACGCTGCTGGCCATCGGTGACGGCCTGGTGGCGCAGATCCCGGCGCTCGTGATCTCGACCGCAGCCGGCGTGATCGTCTCGCGCGTGACCACCGAGGAAGACGTCGGCCGCCAGCTGACCGGCCAGCTGTTCTCGAACCCGCAGGTGCTGTTCCTGACGGCGGCCATCATCGGCCTGATGGGGATGATCCCCGGCATGCCGAACGTGGCCTTCCTGCTGATCGCGGGCGGCCTGGTCTGGCTCGGCCGGCGCCTGCTGCTGCGCGCACCGCAGAAGGCCGCCGAACAGGCCGCCGCGGCGGCGCAGGCGACGGCGATGCCGGCGGCCGAATCGGCCGAAGCGACCTGGGACGACGTGGCGCTGGTCGACCCGCTGGGCATGGAAGTGGGCTACCGCCTGATTCCGCTGGTGGACCAGTCGCAGAACGGCGAGCTCTTGGGCCGTATCAAGAGCATCCGCAAGAAGATCGCGCAGGAGCTCGGCTTCCTGGTGCCGGTGGTGCACATCCGCGACAACCTCGAGATCCAGCCCAACACCTACATCATCAGCCTCAAGGGCGTCGAGATCGGCCGCGGCGACGCCTTCCCCAACCAGTGGATGGCGATCAACCCGGGGCAGGTGACGGGCACGCTGCCAGGCACGCCGACGCAGGACCCGGCCTTCGGCCTGCCCGCGGTCTGGATCGACGCCAGCCAGCGCCAGCAGGCGCAGGTCTTCGGCTACACGGTGGTCGATGCCTGCACGGTGATGGCCACCCATCTCAACCACCTGATCCAGACCCACGCCGCCGAGCTGCTGGGCCGCCAGGAAGTGCAGCAGCTGCTCGACCAGGTCGGCAAGACCGCGCCGAAACTGACCGAGGACCTGGTGCCCAAGGTGCTGACGCTGAGCACGCTGCACAAGGTGCTGCAGAACCTGCTGGAGGAAGAGGTGCCGATCCGCGATATGCGCACCATCCTCGACGTGATGGCCGAGCATGCGCCGACCATCAAGGACGCGACCGAGCTGACCACGCTGACGCGCCTGGCCCTGGGCCGCGCGATCGTGCAGCAGCTGTTCCCGGGCGACACGGAGATGCAGGTGATCGGCCTCGACGGCACGCTCGACGGCGTGCTGCAGCAGGCCCTCACCAGCAACAGCGGCATCGAGCCGGGCCTGGCCGACAGCCTGCTGACGCAGGCCCAGGCCGCCATCGCGCGCCAGGAGCAGATGGGCCTGGCGCCGGTACTGGTCGTGCAGCACGCATTGCGCGTGCTGCTCTCGCGCTTCCTGCGGCGCAGCCTGCCGCAGCTCAAGGTTCTCTCGCACGCCGAGATTCCTGATTCCCGCCACATCAAGATCACCGCCACCATTGGAGGAAGAGTTTGAACATCATCACGGATGTGCGGACCACCGCACGTAAGTTCATTGCCACCACCAGCCGCGAAGCGCTGCGACTGGCGCGCGAAGCCCTGGGCAGCGAGGCGATGGTGCTGACCAACCGCGTGCTGGCCGACGGCGTCGAGATCGTCGCCATGGCGCCGGACGAAGTGGAGCAGGTGCTGGAGCAGGCCGCGCCCGAGGCGCCTGTCGCATCGCTTGCGCCGGTTGCACCGGCCTTGCCTCCCGCGCCTGAAATGCCCGCGATGCGCGAGCAGCCCGCGGCCCCGATCGCCGCGCCTGTGCCCACCCCCGCGCCCCAGCCGGCACCCGCGCCAGCGGCCCCCACCGACAGCGTGCTCAGCGAATTGCATTCGATGCGCGGCATGATCGAAGAGCAGCTCGCCAGCGTGGTCTGGAACGACAAGCAGCGCCGCGATCCGATGCGCGGCCGCCTCCTGCGCACCCTGCTCGGCGCCGGCTTCAGCGCGCGGCTTTCGAAGGCGATGCTGGAGCATCTCCCCGCGAACCAGAGCTACGCGCAGGGCATGGCCTTCGTGCGCTCCGAGCTGATGCGCACGCTGCCCATTCTCGAGAACGAAGACGCGCTCTTGGCCCAGGGCGGCGTCTATGCGCTGATGGGGCCGACCGGCGTCGGCAAGACCACCACCACCGCCAAGCTCGCGGCGCGCTGCGTGATGCGCTTCGGCGCCGACAAGCTGGCGCTGGTGACCACCGACAGCTACCGGATCGGCGCCTACGAGCAGCTGCGCATCTACGGCCAGATCCTCAATGTGCCGGTCTATGCGGTGAAGGACGCGGCCGATCTGCACCTGGTGCTGGAAGACCTGCGCGACAAGCACATGGTGCTGATCGACACCGTCGGCATGAGCCAGCGCGACCGCGCGGTGTCCGACCAGATCGCGATGCTGTGCAGCAGCCACCGGCCGGTGAAGCGGCTGCTGCTGCTCAACGCCGCCAGCCATGGCGACACCCTCAACGAAGTGGTGCATGCCTACCGCCACGGCGGCGCCGGCAACGAGCTGGCCGGCTGCATCTTCACCAAGGTCGACGAGGCCACCCATCCGGGCGCGCTGATCGACACCGTGATCCGCCATCGGCTGCCGGTGCACTACATCTCCAGCGGCCAGAAGGTGCCGGAGAACCTGATGCCGGCCGAGCGCGCCCAGCTGGTGGACAGCGTGTTCCAGGCCAGGAGCCACAGCGCGCTCTTCGTGCCCGGCGAAAGCGATCTGCAGGATAAGCCCGCCGGAGCGGAAGTCGAGCAGGCGCAGGCCGAGACCGACCGTCTGCGCATGCAGTACCAGCGGCTGATCCAGGCCATGGCCCACGATGCGCAGGAAGTCGCTGCGGCCGCCACGGCGCTCACCGGCGCCGAGCTGGGCTTCGAACATGCGCGCGAGCTCTGGCGCCAGGCCGTCGGCGAGGACGTGCTCCACAAGGCGGTGCTGCAGTCGCTCATGACGCATGCGAAGAGCGAGATCGCCGCCGGCTGCGACACGCACGTGCTTGCGCTCAGCGGCCAGGTCGGCCTCAAGTCGAACGAAGGCGGCGACGCCTACGAATGCCAGAGCAGCCTGCTCTTGTCCGACAGGAGCGGCCTGCCGCTGGCGGCGCCGAACCAGTGGTTGTCGACCGCGGCATTGCGAGGCGCTGGCGGCGCCGGCGATGCCGCGCGCAAGCCCGGCATGCGTCAGGCCCAGTGGCTGCGCCAGCAGGATTTCGGCAAGACGGTGGTGCACGTGCTGCCCCGGCTGCCCGGCAGCGAATTCATGGCGCAGGGCCAGCTCTGGCTGGCGCGCGCGCCGGGCTCCACGGCGGTGAGCGATCCGCGCTCCGGCAAGGCCGGCACCCTGGCGCGACTGGCGCTCGTGTTCGGCGAAACGCGGCCCGTGCGCTTCAAGGGCAAGGCGGCGCTGCAATCCGAGGCGCATGCCGACGTGCTGCTGCGCGGCGACGGAGATCTGCCGCCGCTGCGCTGCGTCGCGACGCGCGTGACGGATGCGAAGACGCGCAAGATCCTCGCGCAGAGCTATGCGCTCGCAAACGTTGGCAGCGAGGTCACGGTGCGGCAACTCGCGCAGTGGCAGGCCTGGGCCGCGGAGGCCGAGCCCTGCTTCCGGCTGATCCGCCAGGGTTTGCAGCTGCTCGGCGGCATGGGCGAGCTCGGCGATCCGCACATGATGAAGCGGCTCCTCGTCGCAGGCCAGGTGACGACCACCGTCTGGCGCCTGCTGCATGCGCGCGGCGACTGGACCGAGCGCACGCGCGCGCTGCTGAACCAATTGACCGGCCGGCCGGCACGGCCCGACCGCGCGCCCTCGGGTAATGCGCTCTACGTCGGCGTGGGCAAGCTGTTCCTGCTGCTGGAAGCCCTGGGCACGTGAGCAACAAGATGGTTGCCGATCAAGCCGACGGCCTGCGGCGCCTGCTGGCGCACACGCCGACGCGCGTCGTCGCCGTGGCCGGCATGGCGCGCGAACTGGGCGCCACCACGGCGGCGATGAACCTGGGGGCGGCCCTGGTGCTGCAGGGCAAGGACGTGCTGCTGCTCGACGAGCACGGGATGGCGGTGGACTCCGCCTGCGCCCTTTGGTCGCTCGATCCGCTCGGCACGCTGGCCGACGTGGCCTTGCGGCGGCTGACCTGCGAAGGCGCCGCTGCGCGCGCGAGCTGCGGCGTCAGCGTGCTGCCGGCACTGCCCGGCGCGCAGGACCCGAGCGCGGACCCGCGCCGGCTGTGGCAGGGCGACGTGATCCTGATCGACGCCGTGTTCGACGGTGAGGGCCGGCTGTCGGAGCTGGCGCAGATGGCCGACGAACTGGTGCTGGTGCTGCAGCCCCATGCGGCGTCCATCACCTCCACCTACTCGGGCATCAAGCGGCTGCACTACGCGCATGCGCTGAAGCAGCTGCGTTTGCTGGTCAACGGCGTCGCCGATCCCGAGGCGGCGCAGCAGATCATGGCCAACCTGGTCCAGACCGGCAGCCGCTACCTGGCCGTGTCGCTGCAGCCGGCCGGATGGGTGCGTGCCGATCCGCACCTGCGCGACGCCAGGCGCCTCTGCCGCACCGTGGTCGAAGCCTTTCCGGCCAGCCCGGCGGCGGTGGATTTCCGGCGCATCGCGGCCGACATGGGGCAGTGGCCCTGGCGCCCGGGCGCCAGCCTCGCCGTGCCGCCCGCGCGCGAGACGCTGGGCTCGAACATCGCCGCGGCCTCCTGAGGCCGCGGCAATTTGGAGAAGGAAAAGAACGGCCGTGTACACCGCACAGGGAACCATCGAGAAGTCCCATCTGCTGAAGCAACACCAGCCGATGGTGCGCCGCATGGCGCTGCAGATGATCGCCAAGCTGCCCGCCAGCGTCCAGCTCGACGACCTGATCCAGGCCGGCATGATCGGCCTCCTGGACGCGTCGAGCCGCTATGAGGACAACCGCGGCGCGCAGTTCGAGACCTTTGCCAGCCAGCGCATCCGCGGCGCCATGCTCGACGAGCTGCGCGCCAACGACTGGGGCTCGCGCGGGCTGCGCCAGTCGGCGCGCAAGGTGGAGGCGGCCATCCAGGCGCTCGAACATCGGCTGGGCCGCGCGCCTTCCGAAGGCGAGATCGCCAAGGAACTGAAGATGAGCCTGGACGCCTACCAGGCCCAGCTGCAGGAGATCCAGGGCTGCCAGCTGCTATACGTCGAGGACTTCACGCAGGGCGAAAGCGACAGCCCCTTTCTCGACCAGAACGCGCGCGGTGCGCGCAGCGAGCGCGGCGGCAGCGACGACCCGCTGGAGCAACTGCTCGAGAGCGGTTTTCGCCACCAGCTGGTGGATGCCATCGGAACGCTGCCCGAGCGCGACCAACTGCTGCTCAACCTCTACTACGAGGAAGAGCTCAACCTGCGCGAGATTGGCGCCATCCTCGAAGTGAGCCAGTCGCGTGTGTGCCAGCTCCACAGCCAGGCGATCACGCGGCTGCGGGTGGCGCTGAAAGAGATTCTGTAGCGTTCAATGCCCCGTGGGTGTCGCGCCCTTGCGTACCTGTGTCTGGTTGCTGCCGCCGACCTGGCTCTCGCGGTCGTGCCGGCTTTCGGGCGTGCGCTTCGGTTCGTTCCTCTGCGTCACGGGCTGGTGGCCGCCCTTGTTGTGTTCGGTGTGGCCCTTGCGATCGTTCTGCGAATTCGACATGGCAGCTCCTTGCTTCTGCATGGACATGAGCCCATGTAGCCCCAGGCGATTTCCGCTTGCACCGGACCGGTGCCGGCCCCGCGTGTAGGAAAACGTCGCGAGCATCGTGGCAATGGTTGATCTCCGCTGCGCAATCGCCCACATTGCCAGCCATGGACATGCTCATCAGCGCGCTGCCAGGCACTTCCGAGATGCTTCCCGGCGACCAGGCCGTGCTCGTCGAGCCGGGGCTGGAGGGCACCGTGGTCGCGCTGACCGCGGACCATCACGCCTACTGCAGCGAGCATGAGCGCGCGACCCGCACGCAGATCGCATGGCGGCTCGCGCGGCTCAAGAAGTCCAGCTTCCAGGGCGAGTACGACAAGTCCCGCAGCTATGCCGCGCCGGTCTATTTCGTCCCGAGCGACACGCTGGTCGGCGACGAGCTGATCGGCGCCTTGGGCATCGCCAGCCACCACGGCCTGTTCGGCGGGGTTGTGCCGCATCCCTTCGTGCTGACCAAGGTGATCACCCATCCGCTGATCGACACCGGCGCCGCCGCGCCCGAGGGCTGGAAGCCCGGTTTCGCCCGTCGGGTGGCCAGTGCGGTGCTGGAGGGCTTCTCGGTCTTCCGGCGCGACGACGCCGATCGCGCCGGCCTGCGCCTGCTGGAGCACGGCGCGGTGCGCATCAAACCGGTGCGTGCGACCGGCGGCCGCGGCCAGCAGGTCGTGCGCGACAAGCGCGCATTGGCGCGCTGCCTGGACGACATGGATGCCGCCGAGATCGCGGCCCATGGCCTGGTGCTGGAGGAGAACCTCCAGCAGCCGGTCACCATCAGCGTCGGCCAGGTGCACGTGGGCCGGATGATCGCCAGCTACTACGGCTGGCAGCGGCTCACGTCCGACAGCCATGGCCACCAGGTCTACGGCGGCTCGGACCTCACGGTAGCGCAAGGCGGCTTCGATGCGCTGCTGGCCTTGAGCTTTCCCGCCGAGATCAGGCTGGCCGTCGAGCAGGCGCGTGTTTTCCATCGCGCCGTCGAGGCTTCGTTCCCCGGCTTCTTCGCCTCGCGCATCAACTACGACGTGGCGCAGGGGCCCAACAGCGCCGGCCGGTGGTGCTCGGGCGTGCTCGAGCAGTCGTGGCGCGTCGGCGGGGCGAGCGGCGCCGAGATCGCCGCGCTCGAAATCTTCGAAGAGCAGCCCGAGCGCGCCGTGGTCAATGCGTCGTGCTTCGAGGTCTACGGCGAGGACGTGGTGCCGCCGCCGAACGCCACCGTGTATTTCAGCGGCGTCGATGCAATCGCCGGCCCGCTCACGAAGTACACCGTGGCCGAGCCCTGATGCCCACCCGTCATGCCCTCATCGACATCCCGGTCGACGGCGTGCACATCGCCGGAACGCTCATCGCACCATCGACCGTGGTGCCGGGCGTGCTGCTGGTGCACGGCTGGGACGGCAGCCAGCAGCAGGACATCACGCGCGCCCACGAGCTTGCGGCGCTGGGCTGCATCTGCCTGACCTTCGACCTGCGCGGCCATGCGCGGCACCTGGCGCAGCGCGAGGCCGTCACGCGCGAAGACAACCTGCGCGACGTGCTGGCCGCCTACGACGTGCTGGTGGGCCATCCGGCTGTGGACCCGAGCGCGGTCGCCGTCGTCGGTGCCAGCTACGGCGGCTACCTGGCGGCGGTGCTGAGCTCGCTGCGCCCCGTGCGATGGCTGGCGCTGCGCGTGCCGGCCATCTACCGCGACGAGAACTGGGAGCACCCGAAGCGGCGCCTCAACGGCGACGACCTCACGCTCTACCGCCAGACCGCGATCGAGCCCGAGAAGAACCGTGCGCTGGCCGCCTGCGAGGACTTCATCGGCGACGTGCTGGTCGTCGAGTCCGAGCACGACACCATCGTGCCGCACCCGGTCATCGAGAACTACCTGGCCGCCTTCAAGCACGTGCGCTCGATGACCTACCGCGTGCAGATGGGCGCCGACCACGCGCTCTCGAAGAAGGCTTGGCGGCAGGAGTACACGCAGATCCTCCTGGCCTGGATGAACGACGTGAGGCGGTCTGCGAAGACCGAAGAAAAAGCCCTACCACCGCAGCATCCAAAGCGCTATGAGTCTTGGGTCGAACCTTAGTCACCTTAGTAGACGGAAGTGCAAAAAATTACCGCACTTGTAGTGCTTGCGACTTCAGAAATTGCACCCGGACGCCGAAATGTCATGCAGGTGCAATTCAAACAGCGAGCAGAAAGAAAATGTCCAGACTCATCGTTCTCGCCCGACATGGCAGCGTCAGGCAGTTCAACATCACCGGGCCGATCACGACCATCGGCCGCGACCAGGCTTGCGAGGTGCAGATCGACAGCATCGGCGTCAGCCGCCGCCATGCCGCCATCCACTGGACGGGCGACCGCTTCGTGCTGACCGACATGGCGAGCTTCAACGGCACCTTCGTCAACCGGCACCGCATCTTCGAACATGCGCTGAAGAACGGCGACGCGATCACGATGGGGGCGTGCCAGCTGCGCTTTCTCTACACCTCGAAAGCGCTGCCGAGCGAAGACGCGCTGCGCCTGGTGACGCAGTCCGACGAACCGATCGACATCGACGCCGCGCGCGCGAAGAGCGACTGGGCCGCCTTCTTCCGCCGCAGCGAAAGCAGCGTGTCGGCCAGGCTGCGCTGAGGGTGGAACTCGCGGGTGCGCGACGGGATGCGAGGAGTCATGGCTGTTGACCGTGACCCTCCAGCATCTCGTCGGATTTGAGGATGCGCTACCTGCTCGAAGGGGACACAGTTGTTCGGTCGGCAGAAACCGATGACGCAACACCTCGAAGGAGCAATTCGATGAGCAAGCTGGCAATCGTCCTCGCCGTTGCAGGCATTGCACGGGCATGACCGTTCCGTTTGAAACCGCCAATGCCTTTCCGGCGCTTTGGTTGGACAGAAAGCAGTTGCGCATCCCGATGGGGCATTGTGCTGGTGCGGCGTTCGAGGCTGTCAAGAAGGCCGGATTGCGCGAGGCCAACAAGGATGCGGAGGGTGCCGGCGGGACGACGGCTTCGGTCCGCGGCACCATTCGATGCGTGCGATTGCCGCGTGCGGGACCTTGCAATGCCGACGGCGCGACTGCCGTGTTCATTGCCACGAGCGATAGAAGCCTGCAAGACGCCAAAGACATTGTTCAGCGCATGAGTAGGGCGCTGGGAGATCCAGTACTTTTCGACTGCAACTGAAGGACGTGTTGCGCGCGTGCGTGTCGCCCGTCCTGTGATTCAGTTGTTGTCGTCCTGAAAGTTGATGCTCCGGTGCGTGCCATCGCAAAACGGCTTGTTCTTCGATCCGCCGCACCGACAGAGGGAATAGCGCTCGCGCGAGGCGCCTTCGCTCCAGTTGTCGGTGTCGAGATCGAAGCCCTGAACCTCATAGGGGCCGTTTCGTGCGATGCGAATGCTCGGAGCAGTCAGGTCGCTGGATCCGGGTTGGGCGGCGCCCCGATCGTCCACGACCCCGCAAGGCGTGCGGTCCGGGCGCGGGTCGTCCGAAAACCCGATCCGAATATGGGAGCTGTCACAAAACGGCTTCCTGTGCGACGCGCCGCAGCGACACAACGCGACGCCGTTCCACCCCTGGAGCCGCTCGCCCTTTGAGTTTGTCAGATCATCGACGGTGACCAGATAGGGGCCATTGCGCGACAGCCTGATGCGAGGTCTTTGCTTGTCTGGAGGGGATTGACCCACGACTGCATGCGAGAACGGCGCGACTGGTTCCTGCTTCATCTTGCAACTCCTTCGAGCCCAACGCTTGCGGCAAATATGAGCGAACGCCAGCCGAGCGTACACCTGATGAGCGATGAAAAAGCTTCGGCCCCTTGAAGACGAAGCTCGCCTGCCTGGCGACCGCCGCGCGCGGGCCTTGGTCAGCGAGGCGACGACGACTCACGACCGGCAGGCAAGAGATCCCGGTGGACCGAGCTATCCCTCGAATCGGTGAGCCGGTCATCGCGGTGCAGCCGCCACCATGCGAGCAGGGCGTCAAAGTCGCCGGCGAAACTGCGCGCTTTCAGAACGTCGGCCGAGATCGAGCAATGGGCGGCTTCATCAAAAGCGAGCATGCGGTGGCTTGATACGCGGGCGCAGAGCAGATACAGCGCCTTGAGATCGGCCTCGGCGACGCGCTCGAAATGCGCCAGGAGGCGTTCGCGATCACCCGGCGCGGGCGCTCCGGGCAGGTTCTGGCCAAGCGCCGCCGCGGACAGCAGCGCGCAGGCCATGGCGGTCGAACTGCGTCGATGTTCCGATTTCATGGGGATGCCTCCGTGAGGGGTTCCGGAGTAATCTATGCGACCCGCTGCGGCCTCGCGTCGAAACTCGGCCGAACCTTCGTCGAAGCTTCGCCGCAAGAGCCCACCGAGCAGGAGGGCAGGCGATGTTGACGAGCTCTGTGGGCGTCGAGCCCGGTTCGGTGTCACTGTTTGGGCCGTTCGCGCTGGACGCGGGCCGGGCGGCGCTGACCCGTGGCGGCGCACGCGTGGCCTTGCGTCCGAAGACCTTTGCGCTGCTGTCGTACTTGGCCGCACATCCCGGCCGCGTGGTCGGCAAGGACGAGTTGCTGGCAGCGGTCTGGCCCGGCGTCGTCGTCAATGAAGAGTCGCTGTCGCAGTGCGTGCGCGAATTGCGCGCCGCGCTGGGCGACGAGGGGCAGCAGCTGATCAGGACCGTCGCGCGTCGCGGCTATCTGTTCGACACGGCCGTCGAGGCGCCGGCGCCACCGGTGGCAGACGCCGCCTCGCCGCAGCACGACCGCCACCGGGCAGGATGGGCGATTGCCGGCGCGGTGCTGCTCGCCGGATTGACGCTCGCCGTGCAACGGACCGATCCTCCGGTTGGCGTCGACCAGGCACTCAAGGCGCGCCGCTCGATCGCGGTGATGCCATTCAGCGAGCTCGGCGCCGACGGCCGCGGCTATTTCGCCGAAGCGATCACCGAAGATCTGATCACCGACCTCGCCAAGCTGCCCGACACGCTGGTGGTGGCACGGGCTTCCGCCGCCGCGGTTGCTGTGCGCGAGGCCGACATCGTGAGGATCGGGCGCGAGCTCCGCGTGCGCCATGTGCTCAATGGCAGCGTGCGGCGCGACGGTGCCGCGGTGCAGATCAACGTGCAGTTCGCCTCGAGCGACAACGGTGCAGTGCTATGGTCCGAGCGCTTCGAATATCCCGATCTCGCTGACTGGGCATGGCAACGCGACATCGGCACTCGCATCGCGCGCGTGCTCGACGTGCGGATGACGGCGGCAGCCGCAGGCCAGTCGGCAGCGCACAGCGGCAAGCGGCTCGACGCGATCGATGCGACGCTCCAGGGACAGCACGCTTTGCGCAATTTTGTCGGCCGCGCCGATCTGCTGCGGGCCCGCGCGCATTTCGAGAATGCGTTGGCCATCGAGCCCGACTCCGCCATTGCACTGACCGGATTGGCGCAGTCGTACCTGAGCGAAATGGAAGCCGGGCTGGGCCTCGGCGTCCAGTCGGTCGCACTCGCCGAACAGGCGATCGCCCGGGCGCTGGCGGCGGCTCCGGACTATTTGCCGGCGCAATGCCTCACGGGTCACGTGCTGCGCGAGCGAGGCGACCCGGAAGGCGCGCTGCGGGTGTACCAGAAAGTCGTGGCCGCCAATCCCAGCGAGGCATGGAGCCATGCACGCATCGGCGCGATGAAGCTGCGCCTCGGCCGAGCCGAGGAGGTTGCGGCCCATACCGACGCAGCGATGCGGCTGAGCCCGTTCGAGACTTCGCTGGTCGGCTATAGCCACTTCCATGCCGGCGCCGCCGAGTACTACCTCGGCCGCGAGGACGCGGCCTACGAGCGCATGCGCCAGTCAGCCGCGGTCGGCCCGCATCCGGCGCAATACGCCGCGTTCCTCTGGCTGGCCTCGCTCGATGCGCTGCACGGGCGGGGACAAGAGGCTCGGCAACATGCCGCTCAGGTACTTCGCCTGCGGCCGTACTGGACCATCCACTTGTGGCGAATCGGGACCGCGCCGGTGCATCCCCGGCTTCAGGCTGGCAGGGAACGGTTCGACGAGGGGTTGAGGAAAGCCGGGTTGCCCGAGTCGTGACATTGCACGCCCACGGGCGGCTCGTGGGCCCCTCTAACCCGCAATGAGAACGCGGACAAGAACGACGAGGAACCCCGCAGCGATGAACGCTGCGACGGTCGTCGTCACCAGGCCAGACGTTCCGTCGTCCTCTTTTTGCTGCGCCGGCGTGGCGTAGGCGTAGGGTTTCACCGCAGCCGTGTCGAAAGCGGTGCTGAATGGGCTATAGAGCGCCCCGCCGAGGCTTTCCGGGCCAGATCCATCGTCTTGAACATCAACACCCGCTGATTGCTCGATCACGCCAGCTTTGATGGAGGAGGCCTTTTCAGCTTCGGCTGCCAACAGCAGTTCACCTGGGAGCGCCGACAGCGCTGCCAGGCAAAAGCCTGCCAACGCCCGGCACATTCCACGTTTTTTTTTCGACACGGTGCACTTCGGTTTGCCGAGACCGCCGTTACTAGTTGCTGCCAGTCGCCTTGTGCGCCTGATGATTGCCGAAGGTCAGCGGCGTGGCCGTATCGCACTTGAGCGCGGGAGTCGCCGACCCCGCCAGGGTGATGATGACCAGGGCAGTGTCTTTGGTGCCAGGCTCTCCGCCGTCGGTGAACGTGAATGTTATCGACGCAGGCTGACCATTGAAGGTGCCGGTGCCCGCTCCCTCGAAGGTGTCGAAGGGCGCAGTCGGAGGTTGTGGTTCGATATTCGGGTCGTTGGTGCACAGGCCCTTCGACAAAGTGGTTAGATGGAAATTGTCGCCACCGGAAAAATTGATTTCCAGATTGTTCGGCTCCGCGGGGTCGGATCCTTCGAATTGAGTGCCCTGTCCGCAGTGCAACTCGAACCCGTGCGTCACCCTCTGCTGCCCAGTGGCGAGTTCGCTGCAGAAAAAGCTTCCGCCACCGGTCATCCGGCCGGGTTCATGAGCCCAAGCCGAGCCAACCATCATCGCCGCCGCTGCCGCGGCACCGCAGAGCACGGCTTTACCGCAAGGTCTGTTCATGATCTTCCCTTTGCCCCGCCACGGGCGGTGATACCAGGGCCAAAGCATTCACTTCAGGATGTTGAACAAACGGACGCACAGGCCCATCGGGCGCAATAGTTGTACGCCCCAAAGAGACCTTTCTCCATACAACGAATGGCCTATCGTTGCTGAGCGAGAGCGGCGTCGCGCCGTCGGCTACCCAGAGCCCAGCCGAACAGCTCAGGAGCGCGGGCAGAAAGCCCCGGCCTCGGCCCAGGCCTTGATCAGCGCCCCGAACTCCTTCTGCGTTCCCGGCGCCGGCGTGCGCCACGCGCCCGGGTTCCAGGCCCAGCCGACCAGCGAGTCTTCGGCCATGTGGTGCACCAGCTTGGCCATGTCCATGTTGTCGTTGCGCGACTTGTCCTTGATCTGCTCGCAGATCTGGCCCAGCGTGCGGCCCTGCCAGGCCATCGAGGCCGGCGCCAGGTGCCACTTGGGATGGCCCGGCATGCGCGCGTTGTCGTAGTTGGCGGCCTGGTGGCAGGTGGCGCAGCGCATCGCCGCCGCGCCGAAGCCGTCGGCGCCGCGCACCACCCAGGGCTGGTGCGGATTCAGCGCATTGCTCTGCGTCGGCCGGTCGCCCGACGGATGGCAGTTGAGGCAGCGTGGGCTGTTGATGACCTTGCCGGCCTCGGTGAAGAGGGCGATGGCGCGCTCCTGCTTGTCGGCGATCTTGTCGAACTCGGACACGGGCTTGAGCGTGTTGTTGCTGCCCTGCTGCTGCGCGGCCGCGATGCCACCGAGGGCGAGCAGGGCGGCAAGAAAGAGCTTCTTATTCATCATCATCACGCGGCCTCCCTGACCATGGGCAACTGCCGCGGCCGTTCGCCGCCCGCGAGCCGCGCGAGCGCATTGGCCACCGCCGGCCCGATCGGCGGAACGCCCGGTTCGCCGACGCCCGTCGGCTTCTCGGTCGAGTCGACGATCTTCACTTCGATCGCCGGCATCTCGTGGATGCGCAGCGAACGGTAGGTGTCGAAGTTGCGCTGCACGCGGCGCCCGCCTTCGAGCCGGATCTCGCCGTAGAGGATGTGGCCCAGGCCGAAGCCGATGCCGCCTTCCATCTGCGCGCGCACGATGTCGGGGTTGACCACGCGGCCGCAGTCCACCGCGCACCACACCTTGTGCACGCGCGGCTCGCCGTTCTCGCCCATCGACACCTCGGCGATGTGCGCGACATAGGTGCCGAAGGCCTTGACGATCGAGACGCCGCGTGCGCGCCCGCTGCCCGCGGCCGGCCCCGACCACTTCGCGAGATCGGCCACGGCGCGCAGCGTGGTCTTGAAGCGCGGGTCGTCGCCGAAGAGGGCCATGCGGCCTTCGACCGGGTCCTGCCCCGCGGTCTGCAGCAGCTGGTCGACGAAGCACTCCACCGCGTAGCCGGTGTGCGTGGAGCCCACCGAGCGCCACGACAGCGTGGGCACGCCGACCTTCTGGATGTGCAGGTCGCAGCGGAAGTTCTCGATCTTGTAGGGGATCTCGTTCGCGCCTTCGACCATGGTGGCGTCGATGCCGTTCTTGAACAGCATGGATTCGAACATCGTGCCCTGGATGAAGGACTGGCCCACGATGGTGTCGGACCAGGCCACGACCTTGCCGCCGCGCAAGCCCCCGCGCATGCGGTGCACGAAGAGCGGCCGGTAGCGCCCGCCCTGCACGTCGTCGTCGCGCGTCCACATCAGCTTGACGGGGCGCGCGGGGCCGATGGCCTTGGCGACCTGGGCCAGCTCGGCTGCGAAGTCAGAGCCCATCTCGCCGCGGCGGCCGAAGCTGCCGCCGGCCAGCATGGTCTCGACCGCCACCTGTTCGGGCTTGAGCCCCAGCACGCCGGCGATGACGGCCTGGTCGAGGGTCTGGATCTGCGAGCCGAAGCGCGCGGTGGCGCCCTTGTCGTTCCAGCGCAGGAAGCCGTCCAGCGGCTCCATCGGCGAATGGGCCAGGTAGGGGAAGGCGTACTCGGTTTCGATCACCCGCTCGGCCGAGGCCAGGCTCGTGTCGACATTGCCGTGCGCGTCGGCGACGGCTCCCGGCGAGCGGGCGGCGGCGCGGTATTCGGCGAGGATCTGTTCGCTGCCGCGCTTCTCGGCCGCCGACTCGTCCCAGGTGATGCGCAGCTTCTCGCGCCCCTTGATGGCCGGCCAGGTGCTCTCCGCGTAGACGGCCACGCCGGTCGGCACCTGCTTCACCTCCACCACGCCCTTGACCGCCAGCGCCTCGATCGCGTCGAAAGAAGCGACCTTGGCGCCGAAGAGCGGCGGATGCGCGACCACCACGGTGAGCATGTTCGGCTCGTGGATGTCGATGGTGAACTGCGCCGTGCCGTTGGTCTTGGCCGGCACGTCGAGCTTGCGCACCGCGCCTTCGCGCCCGATCAGGCGGAACTCGGAGGGGTCTTTCAGCCGCACCTCGGTGGGCGCGGGTGCGGGCAATCGCGATGCGGCGAGCGCGAATTCGCCGAAGCGGCCCTGCTTGCCCGACGCCGCATGCCGCAACACGCCGCGTTCGACCGTGATGTCCTTTGCCGGCACGCGCCAGCTGTTGGCCGCCGCCTGCACCAGCAGCGCCCGCGCGGTGGCGCCAGCCTGGCGCAGCTGGTCGTAGGAATTGGCAATCGCCGTCGAGCCGCCCGTGCCCTGCACCGGACCGAAAGCGAGGTTGTTGTAGAGCTTGGCATCGGCCGGCGCATGCTCGGCGCGCATCTGCGCCCAGTCGGCATCCATCTCCTCGGCCACGATCGTCGCGAGACCGGTGAAGGGCCCCTGGCCGAACTCGATGTGCTTGACCAGCACCGTGACCGTGCTGTCGGTGCCCACGCGAATGAAGGCGTTGGGCGCGAAGACGCTCTGGGCCGCCTTGGCCTTGGTGGCCGCCAGCGCGCTGCCGGTGAAGGGCGCGAGGTAGGCGGCGACGACCAGGCCGGTCGTGCTCTTCAGCACCGTGCGGCGCGAGAGCTTCGATGTGGCTGTGCTTTCCATGGCTCAGGCTCCCAGCGTGCGCGCCGCGTCGTGGATGGCGGCGCGGATGCGGTCGTAGGTCGCACAGCGGCAGATGTTGCCGTTCATCGCCAGGTCGATGTCGCGGTCTGTCGGCTTCTTGATCTGTCTGAGCAGCGCCACCGCGCTCATCACCTGGCCCGACTGGCAGTAGCCGCACTGCGGCACGTCGCGCGCCACCCACGCGGCCTGCACCGCCTTGGCTTCGCGGCCCGTGAGACCCTCGATGGTCGTGATGGCCCGCTTGCCGACCGCCGCGATCGGGATCGAACAGGAGCGCAGTGGCTGGCCTTCCATGTAGACGGTGCAGGCCCCGCACTGCGCGATGCCGCAGCCGAACTTGGTGCCGGTCAGTTTCAGGTTGTCACGCAGGGCCCACAGAAGCGGGGTGTCGTCGTCGGCGTCGACGCGCCGTTCCTTGCCGTTCACTTTGATGACGTAAATCATGGCTTCCCCTCAGGGTGGCTGAATGGAAAAAGCGCCGGGTGGGCGCTTCATGGGTGAACTACGACTGCGGAATCAATGTAGCGCGATCGTTGGCCTGAAGATAGAGGCGCCGGCCGACACGATCTTGTTCCCTCTCCCTCCGGACTAGGGTGAGGGCATGGGCCTTCGCCATCGCGCTCAGCCAGATTAGGCGTCTTCGTCCTCGAGCGAAGAGAACAGCACCGGAAAGATGTCCTTCGTCGATACCGAACCGTCGAGATCCTTCTCGGCCAGCATGAGCTGCTGCGACTCGGGCAGGCCGGCGGGGATCACCATCTTGCCGCCGGGTTTCAACTGGTAAATGAGCGCTGGCGGAATCAACTCGGGCGCCGCCGTCACGATCACCTTGTCGAAGGGCGCGTATTCGGGCCAGCCATGGCAGCCGTTGCCGATCTTGATGTCGACGTTGAGATGGCCCTGCCGCGCCAGCCGGTGCATCGCCCGCGTGGCCAGCTCTTCGATCAGCTCGATGCTGAAGACCCGCAGCGCGAGCTCCGCCAGGATCGCCGACTGGTAGCCCAGCCCGGTGCCGATTTCCAGCACCGTGTCGGTCGGCTGCACGTCGAGCAGATCGGTCATCACGGCGACGATGAAAGGCTGTGAGATCGTCTTGCCGTAGCCGATGGGCAAGGGCGTGTCGACGTAGGCAAAGGGCCGCAGCTCGAGCGGCACGAACTCATGGCGCGGCACCTTGGCCATGGCATCCATGACCCGCGGATCGAGCGCAGCTTTGCCCAGGTACGAGGTCGAGAAAATCGTCTTCGCAGCGATTTCCGCGAGCATGTGCTGCTGCAGGGCCGTGAAGTCCGGGTCGCTCATGGTGGCTGCTCGAAGGCGGGGACTGAGACGCCAACCATCCTACGCTTTCCGGATGAAAGCAAGAGCCGAATCAGCCGCTGACAAACCGCTGCAACAGTGCAAAATCGGCGCTACATTCCCCGCACGTGGTGTTCAATTTCGGGACTTCGGCTCGTCATGGCATCGACTGCGACTTCACCGCGTTCTGCTTCAGCGCACAACGACCTCCTGGAGGTGATGCCCCTGGATGTGCGGGTCGGCTTGGAGCCGCTTCTCGAACTGGTTACGCTCAACTTGGGCGATGTTCTTTACGAGTCGGGGATAGTTCAGGAGCACGTGTACTTCCCGACCGACTGCATCGTTTCGCTGCTGTATGTGCTCGAGAACGGGCAATCCGCCGAGATCGCGGTCGTCGGGTTCGAGGGCATGGTCGGCGTCTCGCTCCTGATGGGCGGAGGCAGCACGCCGAACCGCGCGGTGGTGCAAAGCGCAGGGCATGCGTTTCGGCTGGGCGCCAGCCATATCAAACAATTGGTCGAGCAGGGAGGGCCGTTGCTCCATCTCCTGCTGCGCTATACCCAGGCGCTCATCACGCAGATGTCGCAGACGGCCGTATGCAATCGACACCATTCGCTCGAGCAACAGCTGTGTCGCTGGCTCCTGCTGAGCCTCGACAGGCTGCCGGGCAGCGACCTGGTGATGACGCAGGAGCTGATCGCCAACATGCTCGGCGTGCGGCGCGAAGGCGTGACGGAGGCGGCCGGCAAGCTGCAGCGCCTGAACCTGATCCAGTATGCCCGGGGTCACATCACGGTGCTGGACCGTCCAGGTCTCGAACGGCACGTGTGCGAATGCTACGAAGTGGTAAAGCGCGAGACCGATCGCCTGCTGCCCCATGAAACAGCGACCTGATCCGGCGACATCGGCTTCACCGTGCGGTAGCGTACAGACGATCGCCTTCGTTTGACTAGCATTGCAAGTGGGGGCATTGCGCAGCCCCGCAACGGCCTTGTGATGCAACTTAACCTGCTCGATCTGCCCTGGTGGGGTCTTGTGCTGGTCACGCTGGGCTCGACCCACGTCACCATCGCCGCGGTCACCATTTTTCTGCATCGGCATCAGGCGCATCGCGCGCTGGAACTGCATCCCGTCGCCAGCCACTTATTCCGTTTCTGGTTGTGGCTCACCACCGGAATGGTGACCAGGGAATGGACGGCGATCCACCGCAAGCACCACGCCAACTGCGAAAGCTCCGAAGACCCCCACAGCCCGCAGATCCATGGCATCAGGAAAGTGCTGTTCGAAGGCACCGAGCTCTATCGCATGGAAGCCAGAAACGCCGCAACGCTCGAAAAATACGGCCACGGCACCCCTGACGACTGGATCGAGCGCAAGCTGTACGCAAGGCACACCCGACTCGGCATCGGCCTCGTGCTGGGCATCGACATCGTCCTGTTCGGCCCGATCGGACTCAGCATGTGGGCGGTTCAGATGCTGTGGATTCCGTTCTTCGCCGCGGGCGTCATCAACGGCGTCGGCCACTATTGGGGCTACCGCAATTTCGCGCCGAACGACAGCTCCAGCAATGTCGTGCCGTGGGGCATCCTGATCGGCGGCGAAGAGCTGCACAACAACCATCACGCCTATGTCACCTCTGCCAGGCTGTCCAGCAAGTGGTGGGAATTCGACATCGGCTGGATGTACATCCGCATCCTGGAAATGATTCACCTGGCGAAGGTGCGCAAGGTTGCGCCCAGGATTGGCTACAACACATCCAAGACCCGTTGCGACGTGGGGACCCTGCAGGCTGTCATCACTCACCGCTACGACGTGCTGGCCAAGTTCGCCAGGTCCGTGCGCCCGACTGCCGTGGCGGAGATCCTCAGCCTGCGGGCCGGCGCGATCCCGGGCTCGAGGGACTCCAAGGCGCTGGACCCGGTCAACTACCTGCTGCAAAGGGATGCGAGGGAATTGCCGGAGAAGGAGCGCGCAGTCCTGCAACAGGCTCTGCATTCCAGCACGGTGCTGAGCACCATTTACTCGATGCGGCAGGATCTCACTGCCGTATGGAGCCGATCCGCAGCCTCGAAGGAGCAGCTGGTGAAACAGCTGGAAGACTGGTGCCGGCGCGCCGAGGAAAGCGGGATTGGTGCGCTGCGCGAGTTTTCTCGAGCGCTGCGCCGCTACGACTCACTGATAGGAGACATGCCATGACATTGGGAACAATTCTGTTGATCATCGTGGTCCTGCTGCTCATCGGCGCGATTCCAAGCTGGCCCCACAGTCGGGGATGGGGCTACGGTCCCAGCGGTGGCATCGGGCTGGTGCTGGTGATCCTGGTGGTTCTGCTGTTGGCCGGCAAGATATAGCGAGTTGCCTCGAACGGGGCAAAAAAAACGTGCCTCATGGCACGTCTGTGAAAGCGGGAGCGCTCAGTAGCGGGGGCCGTTGTAGGGGTAGTAGCCACGGTTGTTGTAGTTGCGCTGGTCCGCGTTCCGCCCCACTTCGTTGCCGATCAGGCCGCCGATGGCGGCCCCTCCCACTGTAGAAGCCGCGTTGCCGCCGATCGCGTTGCCAAGCACCGCTCCGCCGACGGCGCCACCGGCGATACCGAGCTGCTGGTTGGGACCGGTCGCGCATCCGGCCAAAGTCAGGAGCGAACTGATGGCCGCTGCCGTCATCCAGGATGTTGTTTTCATGATGTCCACCTTTCAGTGAGTTATGCAGGAGCTGGTTGGAGCAAGGCACACACGGCCGGCCGCTCAGCCGCCGCAGCGACTCCGATGCCTGTCGGCGGCGCGATGGCCTGGTTGTCGATGTCTGTGCGCAGGGCCTGGTCGAGCACCGGCATCCTGCCGCTGCTCAGCCGTGCTTCGGCCACCCACACAACCGCAGCGTGCAAGACTTCTGGCAAGGTACGTCCACGCAGGTAGACACGAACCATGGCGTCGGCAGTGAATTCGGAGGGGGTCATCCGGTCACTGTGACCGGATGCGCGTACTCCGTCTGTACGGCGTCGCGCATAGGTGGTGTGTGTGCACGCTGCCGCAAACTCGCGATGACAGGCCCCAGCAGTCGGCGCGATCGCGTCGGCGTGAACAGATGCATCTCGTAGCGCGGAAGGGCCTCACGCAGACGCAGCGGCACAACCTGGCCCTTCGCTGCACTCTCCAGCAGCGCCGGGTGAGGGAGCACACCCAGCAAGTCGCTGTCGGCCATCAGATGCAGAAGGCTGGCGTAGTCGGGGCACGACGCCACCACACGTGGCGCCCGCATCCGGCGGACGGCAAATGCCTCATGCAGCACGTCTACGGGCCCGCTCACGCTGGGCCCGACGATCGCCCATGACGCTCCCTGCAGTTCCTCCAGTGATCGCGCTTTGGCCAAGGGGTGCGCGCGGCAGGCGTAGGCCAGCGGCGTGAGCTGGTACAGCGGCTGACAGGCCAGGCCGGCGGCAGGGTACCCACGAGGCAGCGGTGAAATCACGAGGTCAAGTTCGCCGCCCTGCAACTTCGCAAGCATGCGGCCTTCGTCGGCGCTCGACATGTCGAGGCGACGGCGAGGGTGGCCATGACACCAACCGAAGTGCAAGGCCGGGCCGCAGACCAGCGCGGCGGATGGCGTCACCCCAACGCGCAGCGTGTCGCGATGGGCCGGAGTGGCACTCGCCATTCCAAGTGCTTCGATCCGCTCTGCGAGATCCGTGCTCTTCAACGCCGCTTGCAACGCTGCCTCGGTGGGCAGCAGCCTGCGCCCGGACGCAACGAAAAGCGGTGTGTCGAACTGTCGCTGCAGCTGCCTCATGCCGTGACTGATCGCCGGCTGCGACACACCACCGGCCCGCGCCGCAGCAGCGAAGCTGCCATGTTCGATCACCAGCCTGAGGTACTGCAGGTAGCGCAAATTCATAAACGACTCTTATGGATTGACAGCCATTCTGACTTGTCGGCGAGCGCCGTGTCTGGAACGATTCAGCCGTTAACCGACAAGGAGCCCACACATGAGTCAAAGCCAACTGGATACGGTGCGCAGCTACCTGCAATACCTGCACGCAAGCGATACGGCGGGGTTGATTTCCACTTTCGAGAACAACGGCGTCGTGCATTCCCCGTTTCTCGGCACCATGAAGGCGCGCGACTTCTTCCCCAGGTTGGCGCAGGCATCGCGCCAGAGTGTGATCACGCTGATCGATCTGTTCGCGTCGGTACAGCCTGTAGACGCCACGGTACGCGTGGCGGCCTACTTCCGCTATGACTGGACGCTGAGCGACGGAAGGCTGGTCGACTTCACCTGCGTGGACGTGTTCGGCTTCCGCCCGGACAGCGACCGCATCGATAGCATGCACATCGTCTACGACACGCATCCGCTGCGCGAGGGCGTGGGTGACAAGTACGCGCCAAACCCTGTGTTGAACGGCTGAGCGGGGCGGCGGACAGCAAGGTCAGCATGAGCGCCCCGCACTAGTCCCACTTTGGAAGGTTCTGCAAAGCGTCGTTGGGCTGGTCGACGATGTCGACGCCAGTGATGCCGTTGCCGCCCGGCAGCGCCTTGACGTCGCAAACGATCTCCCAGGCATGGTCTTCGGTACGCCGCGCGATGCAGACCTCCTCGCCGGCGGCAAGCAGATCGACGCATTCGCCGACCTTGACGCGCCGTGCCGCGCCGAGCGCCAGTTCTGTCGAACCGAATTCCTTGTCCACAACCGGGTGAAGCGCGACGAGATCGATCTTCCCGCCCCCGTAGTGAACAGCGGTGATTGCGTGCTGGGCCATGGTGACCTCCGTTTGTGGAGAGCCCAGTATGGCTGCGGCGGCTGCTCTTGTCAGTCTGCCTACTGCGGCCGTGGGTACGGGCCCGGTCTTGTCCCCTCTCCCTCCGGGAGAGGGCCAGGGTGAGGGCAGGGGCCCCTTCAACGCAGGCGCACCACCTGGTCCGAATCACCCTTCCTGACCTCGACGATGTCGTCCAGCGCCTTCACCATCGCGGGGAAGTTGGGGTGGCCGTATTCCTTGGTGTCGAAGGTCGGGTCGAGCCGCTTGATCATGTGCCAGATCGAGCCTTTGTTGACCCACGGGTCGCCCTTGGTTTCGGCAAGGAGTTTGATGGCGCGTTTGAGGACATCGGCGGCAGGATTCACAGGCGGTGCCTCGATCGGCGCCGCTTCATCGGGTTGATCTTCAGGTACCGCAGGCTCTTCGGCCAGGTTCTCGTAGTAGCGGAACTCGTGGCAGCTCTTGGCCCAGTGCCGATTGGTCGACTTGCGCGTGCCCAAGCCGATGAGCGTCCGGCCCGCGGCCTTGATCTTCTGCGCGACCGGCATGAAATCGCTGTCGCCGCCGACGATGATGATCGTGCCGAGGTGCGAGAAGCGGGCGATGTCTTCCGTGGCGTCCAGGCACAGCTTGATGTCTGCGCCGTTCTTGGCGGATGCGCCCGGCGGGAAGAGCTGGATCAACTCGACCGCACTCTGAAGCAGCGCATCACGATAGCGGCCGTAGTACTGCCAGTTGCAGTACGCGCGGTTGATCGCGATGGGGCCGAACGACGATGCCAGGTCGACGATGGCCTGGACATCGATCAGCGGCTCCTGCACCTTGAAGCGAGCGTCCGGTTTGCTGTAGCTGCCCTCGCCGAACTTCGCTTCGCAGAGGCTCGCGTGCAGATTCTCGAAGTCCCAATAGCGTGGTTCAAAGAGGTTGAGCGCGTTCAGGGATAAAGGAACAAGTACGCGCATGGACGATGGGGCTACATGCGCATCAACACCGACGAGATCGAGTTTGTGGAACTGTCTTGGGAGAGCGATCCCGCCAAGATGAAAGCTGCGGTCAAGGTCGCTTTGGAGGACTTCAGGCGTCTTGTCGGCGAGGTAGAGCGCCTCACGCATGGCTTTATGAGCCTGCAGAAAAAGTTCGAATCACGCGTTCGATACAAGAAGGAATGGGAGGACGCCAATCCTGTGGGGTTCAAGGCCTGGGCGGCGTACCAAGCGATGCTTTCCAACTGATCTACGAGCCAGGGTTTGTACAAGCCCCGCCGCTCGAAATCCTCTTAGGTCGGCCGCCCACGGAAAAGGCCTCGTTGCTATCGAGCTGATAGCAACGAGGCCTTATCTGTATTGGTGCCGGAGAGATGAATCGAACACCCGACCTTCTCATTACGAATGAGCTGCTCTACCGACTGAGCTACACCGGCTAAGCCCGCCATTATAGCGGTTCGTGATACCCGGTCAGCCGCTCGACCTCGTTCTTTGACCCCAACACAACAGCCACGCGCTCGTGCAGCTTGGTGGGCTCCAGGTCGAGGATGCGCTTCTTGCCATTGGTGGCGGCGCCGCCGGCCTGTTCGACCAGCCAGCTCATCGGGTTGGCCTCGTACATGAGGCGCAGCTTGCCGGCCTTCTCGGGCTCGCGCTTGTCCCAGGGGTACATGAAGACGCCGCCGCGCATCAGGATGCGGTGCACGTCGGCCACCATGCTGGCAATCCAGCGCATGTTGAAGTCCTTGCCGCGCGGGCCATCCTTGCCGGCCAGGCATTCGTCGATGTAGCGCTTCACCGGGGCGTCCCAGTGGCGCATGTTGCTCATGTTGACGGCGAATTCCTTGGTGTCGGCCGGGATCTGGATGTCCTCCTGCGTGAGCATGAAGGAGCCCTGCTCGCGGTCGAGCGTGAACATCGCGACGCCATTGCCCACGGTCAGCACCAGCGTGGTCTGCGGGCCGTAGATGCAGTAGCCGGCCGCCACCTGCCTGCTGCCGGTCTGCAGGAAGTCGGCCTCTTGCACGCCGGGGGTGTCGTCGGGCTTCTTCAGCACGCTGAAGATGGTGCCGATGCTGACGTTGACGTCGATGTTGCTCGAGCCGTCGAGGGGGTCGAACAAGAGCAGGTATTCGCCCTGCGGGTAGCGGTTGGGCACCACGTGGATGCTGTCCATCTCCTCGCTGGCCATGGCGGCGAGGTGGCCGCCCCATTCGTTGGCCTCGATCAGCACCTCGTTGGCGATGATGTCCAGCTTCTTCTGGATTTCGCCCTGCACGTTCTCGCTCTCGGCCGTGCCGAGCACGCCGCCGAGCGCGCCCTTGTTGACGGCCTGGCTGATGGTCTTGCAGGCGCGCGCCACCACTTCGAGCAAGAGGCGCAGCTGGCCGGGGATCAGGCCGTCGGCGCGCTGTTGTTCGACCAGGTAGCGGGTGAGGGAGATCTTGTGTTGATGAGCCATGGTTCCGGTGTTTTCTTCTTGACTAGCTGGCTAGCTCGCGAGGGCGCGGGTCACGACCTCATGCGTGTCCTTGCTGAGATCGGGCTTGGCGGCCACGCGCACGATGGCCTCGCGCGCCGCGCTGCGGTACGGCTCGGCCAGCTTGCTCCAGCGGTCGAGCGCGCGCGCGAGGCGGGCCGCGACCTGCGGGTTGATGGCGTCGAGCTCGATCACGCGATCGCTCCAGAACACGTAGCCGGCTGCATCGGGGCGGTGCAGCGCGCCGGGGTTGCCGCTGCAGTAGCTGAAGATCACGCTGCGCGCGCGGTTCGGGTTCTTGAGCGAGAAGTCGGGGTGCTTCATGAGCTGCTTGACCAGCGGCAGGATGTCGCCGCCGCGGTCGGGCGCGCCGGCCTGCAGCGAGAACCACTTGTCGATGACCAGCGCCTCGTCCTTGAAGATCGCGTGGAAGCGCGCCAGCGCCGGCGCCGCCAGCGCATGGCCCGAGGAGACCAGGGCGTTGAGGGCGTTGAAGCGGTCGGTCATGTTGCCGGCGTCCTTGAAGCGCTGCAGCGTCTTGCCGGGCCACACGTCCGACTGTCCTGAGCCTGTCGAAGTGGCGCTCGCCCTTGCAGCAAGGCACAGGTTGGTGAGGGCGAGGCCCGCTAGCGCGCGGCGGCCCGAGGACACGGGGTCGGGCTGGTAGCCGCCGGTGTCGCGGTTCTGCTCGTAGGCCTGTTCCCAGTCGGCGAAGAGGCCGGCGGCGAGCTGCGTGCGCATGGCTTCGCGCACGGCATGCACGCGCTGCGGATCGACCACTTCCAGCTGCTCGGCGATGTAGGTTTCCGAGGGCAGGGTGAGCACCAGTTCCTTGAAGGCGGCGTCGAGCTTGGGGTCGCGCAGCACGCGGCGCATGGCTTCGAGATACGCCTCGTTCAGCGGCGCTTCGCTGACACTGACGGCGGGCGTGCCGATCGCGTGGATCGCGGCGCGCAGCGCCAGGCGCTGGCCGGCTTCCCAGCGGTTGAAGGGGTCCGGGTCGTTGGCCAGCAGCGTGAGCAACTGGGCATCGCTGTACTCGTGGTCGAGGATCACCGGCGCGCTGAAGCCGCGCAGGATCGAGGGCACCGGTTCGGCGTCGATGTTGATGAAGGTGAACTGCTCGCCCGGGTGCGTGAGCACCAGGGTGCGCGTGCCCTGCGTGGCGTTCTCTTCGCCCGCCAGCTGCAGCGGCAGCTCGCGGCCGTCGGCGCCGAGGAGGCCAAGGTTCACCGGGATCACGAAGGGGTCCTTGATCGGCTGGCCCGGCGTCGGCGCGCAGCTCTGCAAGAAGCTCAGCGTGTAGCTGCGCGTCGCGGCGTCGTACACGCCGTGGGCCGCGAGGCGCGGCGTGCCGGCCTGGCTGTACCAGCGCTTGAACTGCGGCAAGAGGCGCGCGAGGTCGGAGTCGGGGTTGGCGTCGGCAATGGCCTGCGCGAAGTCGTCGCAGGTCACGGCCTGGCCGTCGTGACGCTCGAAGTACAGCGTGATGCCGCGCTCGAAGCCCTTGCGGCCGACCAGCGTCTGCATCATGCGCACCACCTCGGCACCCTTCTCGTAGATGGTGACGGTGTAAAAGTTGCTGATCTCGATGTAGCTGTCGGGCCGCACCGGGTGCGCCATCGGGCCCGCGTCCTCGGGGAACTGGGCGGTGCGCAGCACGCGCACGTCCTCGATGCGCTTGACGGCGCGTGCCGAGGCGTCGGCGCACAGGTCCTGGCTGAACTCCTGGTCGCGGAACACCGTGAGGCCTTCCTTCAGCGAGAGCTGGAACCAGTCGCGGCAGGTCACGCGGTCGCCGCTCCAGTTGTGGAAGTACTCGTGGCCGACCACGCTTTCGATGTTGCTGTAGTCAGCGTCGGTGGCGGTGGCCTGGTTGGCCAGAACGTACTTCGTGTTGAAGATGTTCAGGCCCTTGTTCTCCATCGCGCCCATGTTGAAGTCGCTGGTGGCGACGATCATGAAGCGGTCGAGGTCCAGCGGCAGGCCGAAGCGGGCTTCGTCCCACGTCACCGAGTTGACCAGCGAGTTCATCGCGTGCTCGGTCTTGTCGAGGTCGCCGGCGCGTACGTAGACCTGCAGCAGGTGTTCCTTGCCGTTGCGTGCCTTGATGCGCTGCTCGCGCGCCACCAGCTTGCCGGCCACCAGCGCGAACAGATAGCAGGGCTTGCGGAAGGGGTCGACCCACTTCGCGAAGTGGCGGCCCTCGGGGAGCTCGCCCTGTTCGACCAGGTTGCCGTTCGACAGCAGCACCGGGTAGGCGGCCTTGGCGGCGCGGATCGTCACCGTGTAGCTCGCCATCACGTCGGGGCGGTCGAGGAAGTAGGTGATGCGGCGGAAGCCTTCGGCCTCGCACTGCGTGAAGAAGGTGTTCTCGCTCACGAACAGGCCCATGAGCTTGGTGTTCTTCGCGGGCGCGCAGGTGGTGAAGAGCTCGAGCTCGAAGGCATCGGGCAGGTTGTCGATGACGAGCTGCTCGGCCTCCATGCGGAAGGACGCGCCCTGGCCGTCGACCAGCACCCGCGCCAGGTTGAGCTCGTCGCCGTCCAGGCGCAGCGGCTCGGCCGGCACGTCGGGGTTGCGGCGCAGGCGCATGCGGTTGAGCACGCGCGTCTTGGCCGGGTCGAGGTCGAAGGTCAGGTCGACGGTGTCGATCCAGTAGGCGGGGGCGCGGTAGTCCTCGCGGCGGATCGCGACGGGTTCGCCTTGGGCATCACGCAAGTGCATCGAGCGTCTCCAGAAAGTTTGATTTTGCGAGTTCGTTGTAGTCGCGCACGGCCGCAATCACATGCGGCCCTGCGAGTTCGGAGGCAGAGTGGGTGCTGCAGACCGCCACCGCGCGCATGCCGCCGCGACGCGCGGCCTCGATGCCGAAGGGCGCGTCCTCGAACACGACGCAGCGCGCCGGCGGCACGCCGATGCGGCGCGCGGCTTCGAGAAAGATCGCGGGTTGCGGCTTGCCGGGCAGGCCCTCGTCGCCGCCCACGATGGCGAGCGGCGCCGGGTCCAGCTTGAGCTGTGACATGGTGAAGGCGATGTTGTGCTTGTCGCCCGCCGTGCCGACCGCGATCTTGAAGCCGCGTGCCGCCGCAGCCTTGGCAAAGTCGCTGAAGCCGGTCACTTCGCGAAATGCCGCCCCGAAGAGCTCGCGGTAGATCGACTCCTTGGCGTGCGTGATCTCGATGCTCTCGGCTTCGGTCACTTCGCGGCCCATGAGCTCGCAGGCGCATTCGAAGGCCGTGCGGCCGGTGGTGCGGCGCATGAAGTCCGGGATGTCGATCGCCAGGCCCTTGCGGCGGCCGTACTCGACCCATGCCTTGGCGTGCCAGGGCATGGAGTCGACCATGGTGCCGTCCATGTCGAAGATCAGGGCTTCCGCCTTGTGCGAAGCGCCCTGCATCAGACGCCTTGCTTCAACGAGGCTTCGATGAACGGATCCAGGTCGCCGTCCAGCACCTTCTGCGTGTTGCTGATCTCGACGTTGGTGCGCAGGTCCTTGATGCGGCTGTTGTCCAGCACGTAGCTGCGGATCTGGTGGCCCCAGCCGACGTCGGTCTTACTGTCTTCCAGCTTCTGCTGCTCTTCCTGGCGCTTGCGCATCTCGTGGTCGTACAGGCGCGAGCGCAGGCGCTTCCAGGCCACGTCGCGGTTGCTGTGCTGGCTGCGGCCGTCCTGGCACTGCACCACGATGCCGGTCGGGATGTGCGTGAGCCGCACGGCCGAGTCGGTCTTGTTGATGTGCTGGCCGCCGGCGCCGCTGGCGCGGAAGGTGTCGGTGCGCACGTCGGCCGGGTTGATCTCGATCTCGATCGAGTCGTCGATCTCGGGGTAGACGAAGATGCTGGCAAAGCTGGTGTGGCGCCCGCCCGAGGAATCGAAGGGCGACTTGCGCACCAGGCGGTGCACGCCGGTCTCGGTGCGCAGCAAGCCGAAGGCGTAGTCGCCCTCGACCTTGATAGTGGCGCCCTTGATGCCGGCCGTGTCGCCGGGCGTCTCGTCCTCGATCTGGGTCTTGAAGCCCTTGCGCTCGGCGTACTTCAGGTACTGGCGCAGCAGCATGCTGGCCCAGTCGCAGGCCTCGGTGCCGCCGGCGCCGGCCTGGATGTCGACGAAGGCGTTCAGCGGGTCGGCCGGGTTGTTGAACATCCTGCGGAACTCGAGCTGCTTGATGTCGGCTTCGAGCTTGGCAGCGTCATCGGCGATGGACTGCAGGCCGTCCATGTCGCCTTCTTCCTTCGACATTTCGAAGAGCTCGGTGTTGTCCGAGAGGCCGCTGGTGAGCCGGTCGAGCGTGACGACCACGTCGTCGAGCGACTTCTTCTCGCGGCCCAGCTCCTGGGCCTTCTTCGGGTCGTTCCAGACGTTGGGATCTTCGAGCGATGCGTTGACCGTCCTCAGACGTTCGGCTTTGGCATCGTAGTCAAAGATACCTCCGTAGATCGACCGTCCGGGCGCTCAGGTCCGCGAGGGTTGCGCCGATTTGGTTGATTTGCTCTGCATCCATGGGGTGTCCTGACGGTGTTCGGGGGGAAACCGGGCATTTTCTCATGCCCGTCAAGGCCTGGCCGAGGCAAGGAAGTCTTCGATCAACGCGGCCACCCGCGCGGGCTGGTCGTGGTGCAGCATGTGGCCGGCATCCTCGACGCGGGCCAGGCGCACGTCGGGCACGGATTTCAGCCGTTCCTGGAAGTCGGCCAGGGTGTAGCGGCCCTTCCACCACTTGCCGAGGCTGTCGTCGGAGGCCACCACCGCCAGTACCGGCGCGGCGATGCCGGCATAGAGCGCCAGCGCCTCGTCGACGCGGAAGAGGTTGGCGTTGATGATCTTGTGCGCCGGGTCGCCGAGGATCTCCCAGCGCTCGCCGCCCTCGGGCAGGTGCCGGGCGGCGGACCACTGGCCGGCCAGCCAGTCGGCCTTGTCCTGCGTGAGGCGCGGGTTGGTCTTCATGAGGCGCCGTGCGACGCCCTCCGGCGCCGGGTAGCTGGCCAGGGCCATCTCGCCGCGGTGCAGGCGCTTCAGTTCGTCGATCCACTTGCCGTAGCGCTGGGGCGCTTCGTCCGGCTGCAGCAGCGGCATGCCGAAGCCCTCCAGGTTGACCAGGCGGCGCACCCGCTGCGGCCGAACGCCGCCGTACTGCATGGCAATGTTGCCGCCCATGCTGTGGCCGACGAGGTCGATCGGCGCGTCGCCCGCGTAGTGGTCGAGCAACCAGTCCAGGTCGGCCAGGTAGTCGGGCATCCAGTAGTTGTCGACGCCGCCGCCCTCGGTGAGGCCGAAGCCGCGCCAATCGGGCGCGATCACTTGGCGTTCCTCGGCCAGCGCATCGACCACGAACTGCCAGGAGGCGGCCACGTCCATCCAGCCGTGGAGCAGGACCAGCGGCGGGCGCTCGGTTGAAGGCTGGCCCCAGACGCGCACGTGGTAGCGGAGGTTGCGGACGGGGACGAATTCGCTGACGAAGGGGCGGAGGGCTTGGTACATCCGGTCGATGATAGGGAGGCAACGCAAGCCGCGCAGTCCAGCGCAGGACACGCACCCGCTGTAGCATTTCGCGCATGCAAAAAATCCAACTCGGTCAGAGCGACCTCCGCGTCACGCCGATCTGCCTCGGCACCATGACTTTCGGCGAACAGGTGGACGAACCCACCGCCCACGCCATCCTCCACCGCTCGCTCGAACGCGGCGTCGACTTCATCGACACCGCCGAGATGTACGCGGTGCCGGCCCGCAAGGAAACCTACGGCGCGACCGAAACCATCATCGGCAACTGGTATGCCAAGAACCCCGGCACGCGCGCCAAAACCGTGCTCGCCACCAAGGTCGCCGGCCCCTCGCGCGGCATGCCCTGGGTGCGCGAGGGCGGCGGCATGACGGCGGCCGACATCGTCGCCTCCTGCGAGGGCAGCCTCCGGCGCCTGCAGACCGACGTGATCGACCTCTACCAGATCCACTGGCCCGAGCGGCATGTGCCGGCCTTCGGTAACATCTACTACGACCCGGCCAAGGAGAGCTCGCAAACCTCCATCCGCGAACAGCTCGATGCGCTGGCGGGGCTGGTGAAGGCCGGCAAGGTGCGCACCATCGGCCTTTCGAACGAAACGCCCTACGGCGTGCACGAGTTCGTGCGGCTGGCCGAGGAACACGGGTTGCCGCGCGTGGCCTCGGTGCAGAACGTCTACAACCTGGTGAGCCGCGCGGCAGAGAACGGGCTGGACGAGACCGTGCACCGGCTCGGCGTTGCTTTCCTGGCGTATTCGCCGCTCGCCTTCGGGCTCCTGACCGGCAAGTACGACAAGAGCGGCATCGTCGGCCCTGATGCGCCCCAGGAGGCGCGCATCGCGCGCTACGAATCAGTGCGCAAGCAGCGCTGGGGCCGGCCCGAGTCGCTGAACGCGGCGCGCCGCTACAACGCGCTGGCGCGCGAGCTCGACATGACGCCGACGCAGTTTGCGCTGGCCTTCTGCTACACCAAGTGGCTGGTGGCGAGCACCATCATCGGCGTGACTTCGGTGGCGCAGCTGGACGAGGACATCGATGCCTGGGGCACGACGCTGACGCCGGAGGTGGTGGGCGAAGTCGACAAGCTGCGCTGGGAAATGCGGGACCCCGCGATCTGATGTCAGCCCCCGGCTTTTCACGCGCTCCGCGCGTGTAACTCCACCCCCGAGGGGGAGGCTCGGCCGCCTTGGGGCGGCCCGGCGGCGGCCGAATGAGCAAGAAGACCCACGTCAGCGAAACACCCGTGGAGGCGACGATCCTCGATCTGCCGAAGATCGCGATCAACGGCGGACGGCGGGGCTACCTGGTCGGCATCGACCCGCAGGTTTGCGTTCGGCTGCTCGGCGCAAAACCGGTGCAGTGCGCGCTGGCAGAATAGCCGGCCGCCTGGAGACACCGTGAGTTCTTATCTTCCCTCGCTCATCGCGATCGTTCTGTCCTACCTGCTCGGATCGCTGTCCTTCGCGGTGATCGTCAGCAAGTCGCTCGGCATGGCCGACCCCCGCAGCTACGGCAGCAAGAACCCGGGCGCCACCAACGTGCTGCGCTCGGGCAACAAGGGCGCCGCGCTCGCGACGCTGTTGCTCGATGCGCTCAAGGGCTGGGTGCCGGTGTTCCTGGTCCATCGGCTCGGCGCCGATTTCGGCATGGGGCCGGGCACGGCGGCGCTGGCCGGGCTGGCAGCTTTTCTGGGGCATCTCTACCCGGTGTTCTTCGGTTTCCAAGGCGGGAAGGGCGTCGCGACGGCGGCCGGTGCGCTGGTCGGCATCGAATGGCTGCTGGGGCTGGCGACCGGCACCACCTGGCTGATCATCGCCGTCTTCTTTCGCTATTCGTCGCTGGCTTCGCTGGTGGCGGCCTTCTTCGCGCCGGCCTACTACCTGATCGGCGGCGGCATCGCCTGGCCGTTGCATCCCACGGTGCTGCTGGCGCTGGTGGCGATCAGCCTGCTGCTGATCTGGCGGCATCGCGAAAACATCCGCCGGCTCGTGGCCGGCACCGAGTCCCGGCTCGGATCGAAACCAAAGACACAGGAGTAAACGGCCATGGGCACCATTCAGCGCTTTCACGTCGGCCCGCGCCTCAGCGAGACGGCGGTCCACAACGGCACCATCTACCTCGCGGGCCAGGTGCCCGACGACACCACGCAGGACATCCGCGGCCAGACCTCGCAGGTGCTCGCGATGGTCGACCGCCTGCTGGCCGAGGCCGGCGGCGACAAGTCGCGCATCCTGATGACGCAGATCTTTCTGGCCGACATCACTGACATCACGGCGATGAACGAGGTGTGGGACGCATGGATCCCCGCCGGCCACACGCCGCCGCGCGCGACGGTGCAGGCGGCGATGGCCAAGGCGGCCTACAAGATCGAGATTGTCGTGACCGCAGCGGCTCAGTAGCGTTTTTCGAGAACCATCTGGTCGGCGTCGCGCCGCATCGAAAAGCGGCTGATGAAGCTGTTGCCCAGCAGCACATAAGGCATCGGCTGCTGCGAGACCACCGCCTCGACGTCGTAGACCTCGACGTCGCCGACCCGCACGGAGTTGAGGCGCACGCGATAGCCCAGCGCAATGCCATTGGCCGTGCCCATGCGGATCGGCTGCCCCTTGCTGAAATCGAGCCCGATGCGCTGCGCGTCGGCGGCCGACATGGCGATGCTGGTGGCGCCGGTGTCGAGCATGAAGTTGACCGAACGGCCGTTGATGGCGCCCTGCGTCATGAAGTGCCCGCCGCTCGATACCGGCAGCACGATGCGGGTGCCGCCGCCACCGCCCGGACCGGCACCGCCGATGCTGACCGGCGTATCCATGCGCAGCGCCACGCGCTTGCCGCCGGCCTCGACGGTGGCCTGCTCGCCCGCCAGCGAGAGCAGCTTGACGCCCTGGAAGGTCTCGCCCACGGCCACCGTCTTCGGCGCGCCGCCGTCCACGATCAGGATGGCGCGGCTGCCGATGGTGCCGGTGAGCATCACCGACTGGGCGTGCGCGAAGGTGCATGCCGCGGCCAGCAGCAGCACCGGAAGGATGGGCTTCATGGGCGGCTCAGTCGCGGAAATTGTTGAAGGACAGCGGCATGTCCGGCACGTCCTTCTTGATCAGCGCCATCGCGGCTTGCAGGTCGTCGCGCTTGGCGCCGGTGACGCGCACCGCGTCGCCCTGGATCGCGGCCTGCACCTTGAGCTTGCTGTCCTTGATGAGGCGCTGAATCTTCTTGGCGGTATCGCTTTCGATGCCGCTCTTGACCTTGATCACCTGCTTGACCTTGTCGCCGCCGATCTTCTGCACGTCGCCCTTGTCGAGGAAGCGCACGTCGACGCTGCGTTTGGTGAGCTTGCTGCGCAGGATGTCCTCGACCTGGACCAGCTGGAACTCGGCATCGCCGATCAGGGTGATTTCCTTGTCCTTGAGCTCGACAGCGGCCGCGGTGCCCTTGAAGTCGAAACGCGTGGCGATTTCCTTGGCCGTGTTCTCGACGGCATTCTTGACCTCGGGCAGGTTGGGCTCGCAGACGGTATCGAAAGACGGCATGGACTCTCCTCGGACTCGCGCTGTGTGAATGCGACAATTCTCCCATGATCGTGGAGCACAACGTACCGCTGCAGCAGCACAACAGCTTCGGCATCGTCGCGCGCGCCCAGCACCTGGTGCGCGTCGCGGGCGAGGCCGACGTGGCGGCGGTCCTGGCGGATGCAGAGTGGCGCGGCGCGCCCAAGTTCGTGCTCGGCGGCGGCAGCAACATCGTGCTGACCGGCGACGTCAAGCCGCTGGTGCTTAAGGTCGAGATCAAGGGCCGCCGGCTCGTGGAAGAGACGCCGCGCGCCTGGATCGTGGAGGCCGGCGCCGGCGAGACCTGGCATGAGGTCGTGCGCTGGACGCTGGAGCAGGGCCATCTCGGCCTCGAAAACCTGGCGCTGATCCCCGGCACGGTGGGCGGCGCGCCGGTGCAGAACATCGGCGCCTACGGCGTCGAGCTGCAGGACCGCTTCGATTCGCTCGATGCCATCGACCTGGAAACCGGCCGAAGCTTCACCCTCGACGCCGCGCAATGCGCCTTCGGCTACCGCGACTCGGTGTTCAAGCACACGGCCAGCGGCGAGAACGATTTCGGCCTGGCCGGGCGGGCGCTGATCACGCGCGTGCGCTTTCGGCTGCCCAGACCGTGGAAGCCGGTGCTCGGCTACCTCGATCTGGAGCGCAAGATGGCCGAAACCGGCAACTTCACGCCCAGCGCGACCGAGATCTTCGACTGGGTCTGCGCCATCCGCACGGTCAAGCTGCCCGACTGGCGCGTGCTGGGCAATGCCGGCAGCTTCTTCAAGAACCCGACCGTCACGCCCGAACAGTGCGCCGACATCATCGCGCGCGACCCGAAGATCGTGCACTACCCGATGGCCGACGGCAGCATCAAGCTGGCGGCCGGCTGGTTGATCGATGCCTGCGGCTGGAAGGGCAAGTCGGTCGGCAATGCCGGCGTCTACGAGAAGCAGGCGCTGGTGCTGGTCAACCGCGGTGGAGCGGCGCACCCGGTGACCGGCGGCGAGGTCATGACGCTGGCCAAGGCGATCCAGACCAGCGTCTACGAGCGCTTCGGCATCCGGCTGGAGCCGGAGCCGGTGGTCGTGTGACGGAGCTGCTGCAGCTCAACTTCCGGCGCCGCATCCAGGCGCTGCTGTGGGGGCGCCGGCTCTTGTGGCTGGTGGGCATCGTGGTCGTGGCGTATTGGCGCACGGGCGCATCGCTGATCGCCTCCGTCATGGTCGGGCTGGTGCTCGGCGGTGCGCTCAAGGCCTGGGAAATGAGCGCGCGACGCCAGTTCGTGCGCGAGGCGACGTTTCCGCGCTTTCTCGGCGCCAAGCTGCGTGCCGCCTACCCGCAGCTGCAGGAGCGCGACACCGACCTGGTGCTGCGCGGTTTGCGCCAGTTCTTCATGGCCCACCTGCGCAGCGACCGCAAGTTCGTGGCGATGCCGTCCAAGGTGGTCGATGCCGCCTGGCACGAGTTCATCCTGCACACCCAGGGCTACCAGCGCTGGTGCGCCGCCGCCTTCGGCGGGCTGCTGCATCACACGCCGGCCGAGGTGCTGGGCCGGGATGCGCGCCGCAACGACGGCCTGCGCCGCACCTGGTTCTGGGCCTGCAAGGAGGAAAGCATCGACCCGCGCACGCCGACGCGGCTGCCGCTGCTCTTCGCGCTCGATGCCAAGTTCGGCGTGGAAGGCGGATTCCAGTATGTGCCGGACTGCAAGGCGATAGACCAGCAGGCGGGCTCCGACGCCCATTGCGGCACCAGCTTCAGCGATTCGGGTGGCGGCTCCGGCGATGCGGGCGGCTTCGGCGGCAGCGAATCGTCGAGCGGCGGGGATGGCGGCAGCGGCGACTCCGGTTCGGGCTGCGGCGGCGGTTGCGGCGGAGGCGGCGACTGACCGCGGCCCCCGCTCAGGCTCACTCGCGTTCGTCGTTCTTCAGCTGGGGCAGCGAAGCGCCCTGGCCCGAAGACAGCAGCCCGGCCTGCGTATAGATCGCCAGCTTGTCGCGCGTGTCGACGATGTCGAGGTTGCGCATCGTGAGCTGGCCGATGCGGTCGGCCGGCGAGAAGCTCGATTCGCCTTTTTCCATCGTCAGCCGCTCGGGCTTGTAGGTGAGGTTGGGCGACTCGGTATTGAGGATCGAGTAGTCGTTGCCGCGGCGCAGCTCGACCGTGACTTCGCCCGTGACCGCGCGCGCCACCCAGCGCTGTGCCGTCTCGCGCAGCATGATGGCTTGCGGGTCGAACCAGCGGCCCTGGTAGAGCAGGCGGCCCAGGCGGCGGCCGTGGTCGCGGTACTGCTCGATGGTGTCTTCGTTGTGGATGCCGGTGACCAGGCGCTCGTAGGCGATGAACAGCAGCGCCAGGCCCGGAGCCTCGTAGATGCCGCGGCTCTTGGCCTCGATGATGCGGTTCTCGATCTGGTCGCTCATGCCCAGACCATGGCGGCCGCCGACGCGGTTGGCTTCCAGCAGCAGCTCGACCAGGCTCGGGTATTCGACGCCGTTGATCGCCACCGGGCGGCCTTCGACGAAGCGCACCGTGACCTCCTCGCGCTTGACTTCGACCTCGTCCTTCCAGAAGGCCACGCCCATGATCGGCTGCACGATCTTCATGCCGCTGTTCAGGTGTTCCAGGTCTTTCGCCTCGTGCGTGGCGCCGAGCATGTTGGAGTCGGTCGAGTAGGCCTTCTCGGCCGACATTTTGTAGGCGAAGCCGGCCTTCTGCATGAATTCGGACATCTCGGCGCGGCCGCCCAGCTCGTCGATGAAGACCTGGTCCAGCCAGGGCTTGTAGATCTTCAGCGCCGGGTTGGTGAGCAGGCCGTAGCGGTAGAAGCGCTCGATGTCGTTGCCCTTGTAGGTGCTGCCGTCGCCCCAGATGTGGACGTTGTCTTCCTTCATGGCCGACACCAGCATGGTGCCGGTGACGGCGCGGCCCAGCGGCGTGGTGTTGAAGTAGGTGACGCCGGCGGTGGTCACGTGGAAGGCGCCGGCCTGCAGCGCGGCAAGGCCTTCGGCGGCGAGCTGCGTGCGGCAGTCGACCAACCGCGCCTTCTCGGCGCCGTAGAGCATGGCCTTGCGCGGAATCTCGTCGTAGTCGGGCTCGTCGGGCTGGCCCAGGTTGGCGGTGTAGGCGTAGGGAATGGCGCCCTTGTTGCGCATCCAGTGCAGGGCCGCGCTGGTGTCGAGGCCGCCGGAAAAGGCGATGCCGACCTTCTGGCCGGCGGGAACGTTCTGAAGAATGGTCGACATGCAGGAATCCCGGTTCAGCCGAAATGGCAGATGTAGCTGTAGGGCTCGCCGCTCACGCGGATCTGGAAGCTCGAGTTGCCCGGCACGCTGAATTTTTCGCCCGGGCCCGAGCTTGCCCATTCGCTGCTGCCGGAGAGCAGGTATTCGCAGCTGCCGCCGGTGCCTTCCATGACTTCGGGCGCGCCGGTGTTGAAGGTGAGGGTGGACGGAAGGATCACGCCCACTGATTTCTTGCTGCCGTCGGCGAGCGTGAGGCTATGGCTCACGCACTTGCCGTCGAAATACACGTTCGCCTTGGTCGCTACCGCGGCGCTGTGAAGGGATTCGGTTGTCGTCATGGGAAGGAAGGCCTGGCGCCGGTGGAAAGCCCGTGATTTTAGGCTGTGCCGGCAGGCCCTCCGGCCCGGGGCTCAGCGCCAGCGGCCGTGGTAGCCGCCGCGATAGCCGCCGCCCCATCCGCGCGAGTAGCCGAGGTTGAGCGAAATGCCCACCGGCGGATAGATGTAGGGCTGCGGATAGTAGGCGGGCGCCACATACACCGGGGCCGGGGCGTAGTAGACGGGCGCCGGCTGCGTGTAGACCGGAACCGGCTGGCTGTAGACCGGCGCCGGAGCGCCGCCGCCCGAGACCACCACGCCCGGCTCAGGCACCACGTTGTTCCAGTCGGGCTGGCCGCCGTCGACGGGGCTCGGCGCCAGCTGGGGCTGAGGCGCCACGGGCGAGGTGGTGGCGACGCCGTAGCCGCCGACCTCGATCGGGATGCTGGCGCCGGGGCGGGTGTCGGTGACCGTGGTGTAGTGCCGGCCGCCGTACTCGTAGGTGACGTTGTAGCGGGTGGTGCCGGTCGCCTCGTGCGAGGGCGTGGCCGAGATCACGCGGGCCCAGACCTGCTCCGCCTGGGCCAGGCTGGCGGTGCCGGCCAGCGCTGCCAGCAGCGAAAGGGCCGTGAGGTTGCGAATGGTTTTTTGCGTGCGCATGTCGGAACTCCTGAGGGTTGGGGCGCAGACCCCGCTGAAGCCGGTTGGACGCAAGCCGCTGGCCAGGGTTCAACCGTTTACACGGCGTGGTCTTTCTTCCATTGGGCGGCGTCAAACCCTGTGCTAACGCCGTGTTGCGGGCCCCAGTTGACCACCGGGCGCTTGATCAGGCTGGGGTTGGCGAGCAGCGCCGCACGCGCCGAGGCGGCATCGACCACCGACGCGCGCGTTTCGTCGTCAAGCCGCCGCCAGGTGGTGCCGCGGCGGTTGACCAGGGCCTCCCAGCCGGGCGCGCGCAACCACTGGTCGAGCTCGTCCTCGGGCACGCCTTCTTTCTTGAAATCGTGGAATCGGTAGGCCACGCCGTGCTCGTCGAGCCAGGCGCGGGCGCGTTTGACGGTGTCGCAGTTCGTGATGCCATAGAGCGTTGTCATCCCGCGATGATGCCCGCGCGGCGGGTCGGCGACAATTCCGGGCTCCATGAAAAGCCTTGCCGACTGGCTCGCGCACGCCGAGCGCCTGCATCCCAAGAACATCGAGCTCGGGCTCGACCGCGTGCGCGCGGTCGCCCTGAAGCTCGGCCTCGCATTCGACTGCCCGGTGATCACCGTGGCCGGCACCAACGGCAAGGGCTCGACCTGCGCGATGCTGGAGTCGATCCTCGCCCATGCGGGCTACCGCACGGCGGTGTTCACTTCGCCGCACCTGGTGCGTTTCGAGGAGCGGCTGCGGCTCTCGGGCGAGGCGGTCGACGGCAATGCGCTGTCGGCGCATTTCGAGGCGGTGGAGCAGGCCCGCGGCGAGGTCGCGCTGACGTATTTCGAGTTCACGACGCTGGCCATCCTGCTGTGCACGGCGGCGAGCAAGCCCGACGTCGCGATCCTCGAAGTCGGCCTGGGCGGCCGGCTGGATGCGGTCAACATCGTCGACGCCGACTGCGCCGTGATCACCAGCATCGACCTGGACCACATGGATTTTCTCGGGCCGGATCGCGAAAGCATCGGCTTCGAGAAGGCCGGCATCATGCGCGCCGGCCGCCCCGCGATCGTCAGCGACCCGATGCCGCCGCAAAGCGTGATCGATCATGCAGAAGCCATCGGCGCCGACCTCTGGCGCGTGGGCCGCGACTTCAACGTCTCGGGCGACAAGCAGCAGTGGGGCTGGAGCGGGCGCGGCCGGCGCTACAGCGGGCTGGCCTACCCGGCACTGCGCGGCGCCAACCAACTGGTCAACGCGGCCGGCGTGCTGGCCGCGCTGGAATCGCTGCGGCAGCGGCTGCCTGTCACCGCACAGGCCGTGCGCACCGGCCTCGCGATGGTCGAGCTGCCGGGGCGCTTCCAGATCGTTCCGGGCGAGCCGGCGCTGGTGCTCGACGTGGCGCACAACCCGCACGCGGTCGCGGCGCTGACGGAGAACCTCGACGCGATGGGCTTCTATCCGACCACCCATGGCGTGTTCGGCGTGATGGCGGACAAGGACCTGGCGCCCATGTTCGCCCGCATCGGGCCCTTGATCGACCGCTGGTACTTCACCGATCTGCCCACCGCGCGCGCGGCCAAGGCGGCCGATCTGCTGGCCCGGTGGCAGGCGCAGAACACGCGCGCCGATGCCTCCGCCAGCGTGCACGCCGCACCGATGGAGGCCCTGCAGGCGGCCATCGATCGCGCGGGCCCCGCTGATAGAATCGTCGTCTTCGGATCGTTCTTCACAGTGGGTGGTGTGCTCGAGCACGGAACACCTCGTCTCGGGGCCAGGCACTTGTCGCCGGGCTCCTGATTGGCCTGATCTCCGGCGCCTTTTCCAACTCACGCTGCACTCCATCAGGGAAACGAATTACATGGCGTTCTTCAAGTTCCGCAGCCGCGGTCCGCAGGCCAACGAAGGGCGAAACGCCAGCGTCGCAGCGGCGCCGGCGGAAAGTATCGAGGCGATGCGCCGCCGCGCGCGGCACCGGCTTCTGGGCGCCGCGGTGCTGGTGCTGGTCGGCGTGATCGGCTTCCCCTTGTTGTTCGACACCCAGCCTCGCCCCGTGTCGGTCGACATCCCGATCGAGATTCCGGATCGCAGCAAGACCAAGCCGCTCGCCCCGCCTTCGACGCCCGCGCCCGCATCGACCACCGCGCCCACCACCGGCGCGAACACCGGCGCTGTCGTGGCCGCCGCGCCCTCCGGCGGCGGCATGATCACCGAATCGGCGGACGGCGCCGAGATCCCGCCGTCCAGGCCGGCACCCGCGGCACCGCCCGCCGACACCAAGCCGGCCGCACCGGTTGCCGAAGCGAAACCGGAACCCAAGCCGGAGCCCAGGCCGAAGCCGGAGGCCAAACCCGAAGCGAAGGCCGAGGCCAAGCCCGACAAGCCGCCCGCCAAGCCGGCCGACGACGGCAATCGCGCCCGTGCCTTGCTCGAAGGCAAAGCCGCCGCCGCAGCAGCAGCCAAGCCCGCCGTCGCAGCCGACGAAAGCGGCCGCTTCGTCGTCCAGGTCGGCGCCTTCGCCGATGCCGACAAGGCGCGCGAGGTGCGGCAGAAGCTGGAAAAGGCCGGGCTCAAGACTTACACCAACGTCGCGAAGACGGCCGACGGCGAGCAGCGCACGCGTGTGCGCGTCGGCCCCTTCGGTACGCGCGCCGAGGCGGACAAGGCGGCGAGCCGCGTCAAGGGCTTGTCTTTGTCGGCCTCCGTCCTCAGCTTGTAGAACTGGCGTGGCGCTCTTCGACTGGATCGCCATCGTGTTGCTGGTGGTGTCGATGCTGTTCGGCCTGGTGCGCGGCCTGGTGTTCGAGGTGATTTCGCTGGCGGGCTGGGTGGCGGCCTTCTTCTGCGCGCAGTGGCTGGCGGACGATGCGGGGGCCTGGCTGCCCTTCGGCGACCCAGCGGCCACCTGGCGCTATGCGGCCGGATTCGTGCTGGTGTTCGTAGCGGTGGCTTTCGGCGTGGGGCTGGTCGCAGCGATCACGCGCAAGCTCATCGCGGCCGTGGGGCTGCGGCCGGTGGATCGCGTGCTGGGCGCGGCCTTCGGCGTGGCGCGCGGGGCGGTCGCCCTGCTGGCCATGGCAGTCGTGGTTCATTTGCTGGCGTTGGGCGACAGTGTCTGGTGGCACGAATCGCGCAGCGCCATTGTTCTCGATGCGGCATTGCAGGGCCTGAAACCCGCGCTGCCTGAAAAGTTGGCAAGCTACCTGCCCTGAGAGGATCGCTTCATGTGTGGAATCGTCGGCGTTGTCAGCAACGCACCCGTCAACCAGCTGCTCTATGACGCGCTGTTGCTGCTGCAGCACCGCGGCCAGGACGCGGCCGGCATCGTCACCCTGCTGGAACGCAAGTTCTTCATGCACAAGGCCAAGGGCATGGTGCGCGACGTGTTCCGCACGCGCAACATGCGGGCGCTGCCGGGCAGCGTCGGGCTGGGGCAGGTGCGCTATCCGACTGCCGGCAATGCCTATAGCGAGGAAGAGGCGCAGCCCTTCTATGTGAACGCCCCCTTCGGCATCGTGCTGGTGCACAACGGCAACCTCACCAATGCGCATGCGCTGCGCGCAGAGCTGTTCTCGACCGACCATCGCCACACCAATACCGAGAGCGATTCCGAAGTGCTGCTCAACGTGCTGGCGCACGAGCTCGACCGCGCGACGCGCGACGGCATGCTCACTTCCGAGACGCTCTTCGCCGCCGTGCGCAACGTGCACCGGCGGCTGCGCGGCTCCTATGCCGTGGTGGCGCTGATTTCAGGCCACGGTCTGCTCGCGTTCCGCGACCCTTACGGCATCCGGCCGCTGGCGATGGGCCGCAACGCCGACGGCACCGTGATGGTGGCCAGCGAGTCGGTGGCGCTCGAAGGCTCGGGCCATGTGTTCGAACGCAACATCGCGCCGGGCGAGGCCGTGTTCGTCGACCTGCAGGGCCAGGTGCACGCCGAGCAGTGCGCCGAGGCGCCGACCCTGAACCCGTGTATCTTCGAATTCGTCTACCTCGCGCGGCCCGACTCGGTGCTCGATGGCATCTCGGTCTACCAGGCGCGGCTGAACCTGGGCGAAACGCTGGCCAAGCGCGTGGTCTCGACGGTGCCGCCGAACGAGATCGACGTGATCATCCCGATCCCCGAATCGAGCCGCCCGAGCGCGACGCAGCTGGCGCACCTGCTGGGCGTTCCGTACCGCGAAGGCTTCGTGAAGAACCGCTACGTGGGCCGTACCTTCATCATGCCGGGGCAGGGCGTGCGCAAGAAGTCGGTGCGCCAGAAGCTCAACGTGATCGCGAGCGAGTTCAAGGGCCGCAACGTGCTCCTGGTCGACGACTCGATCGTGCGCGGCACCACCAGCCGCGAGATCGTGCAGATGGCGCGCGAGGCCGGCGCACGCAAGGTCTATCTCGCCAGCGCGGCGCCGCCGGTGCGCTACCCCAACGTCTACGGCATCGACATGCCGACCAAGGACGAGCTGGTTGCGCACGACCGCACCATCGAAGAGATCCGCGAGCTGATCGGCTGCGACGCGCTGATCTACCAGGACGTCGAAGGTATGAAGCGCGCCATCCTGAAGGCCATGCCGGGCACGGCGGGGACGCTGAAGCTCGACGGCTTCGATGCCTCGTGCTTCGATGGCGTCTACGTGACCGGCGACATCGACACCGAGGCCATCACGCGCATGAACGGCAACCGTCCCCGCATCGAGGAAACCGAGGAAGACTCCTCGCGCCTCGCGCTGCCCAATCTGAGCGAATAAAAGAAGAACCACGACGTGACCGATCGATCCCTGCCCCCCGGCCTGCACCGCGACACGCTCGCGGTGCGCACGGCGCTGGAACGAAGCCAGTACGGCGAGAACTCGGAGGCGCTCTTCCTCACGAGCAGCTTCGTGCAGCCCGATGCCGAGACCTCGGCGCGCCGCTTCGCCGGCACCGAGGAGGGCTTCACCTATACGCGCACCTCGAACCCGACGGTGGCGAGTTTCGAGCAGCGCCTGGCCGCGCTCGAAGGCACCGAAGCCGCGATCGGCGCGTCCAGCGGCATGGCTGCGATCCTCATGATGTGCATGGGGCTGCTCAAGGCCGGCGACCACGTGGTGTGCTCGCGCTCGGTGTTCGGCTCCACGCTCAACCTGATCGGGCGCGAGTTCGGCAAGTTCGGCGTCGAGACCACCTTCGTCTCGCAGACCGATGTCGCCGAATGGAAGGCGGCCATGCGGCCGAGCACCAAGCTGCTCTTCGCCGAGACGCCGACCAACCCGCTGACCGACGTGTGCGACATCCGCGCGCTGGCCGATCTCGCGCATGATGCAGGTGCGCTGCTCGCGGTCGACAACTGCTTCTGCTCGCCGGCGCTGCAGCGGCCGACCGAGCTCGGGGCCGACCTCGTGATCCATTCGGGCACCAAGTACCTCGAAGGGCAGGGCCGCGTGCTGGCCGGGGCCATCTGCGGCCCCGCGAAGCTCGTCAACGACGTATTCGGCCCGGTGGTGCGCACCGCGGGCATGGCGCTGTCGCCCTTCAACGCCTGGATCGTGCTCAAGGGGCTCGAAACGCTGGGCATCCGCATGCAGGCGCATTGCGCCGCTGCGCTCGCGCTCGCGCAATGGCTCGAAACGCAGCCGGGCATCACGCGCGTCTACTACCCGGGCTTGGCCTCGCATCCGCAGCACGAGCTCGCGATGCGCCAGCAGTCGGGGCAGGGCGGGGCGGTGGTGTCCTTCGACGTGCAGGGCGGCGATCCCGCAGCGGCGCGCGCCAACGCTTTTCACGTGATCGACAGCACGCGCGTGCTGAGCATCACCGCCAACCTGGGCGACACCAAGACCACCATCACCCATCCGGCCACCACCTCGCACGGCCGCCTCACCGAGGCGCAGCGCCAGGCGGCCGGCATCGGCCAGGGCCTGGTCCGCGTGGCGGTCGGGCTGGACCATATCGACGACATCAAGGCCGACCTGCTGCGCGGCTTGAGCACCCTCGCATGACGCAAAAGACCCGCACCCGCTTCGCTCCCTCGCCGACCGGCTTCATCCACCTCGGCAACATCCGCTCCGCCCTCTACCCATGGGCCTTCGCGCGCTCCACGGGCGGCGACTTCGTCCTGCGCATCGAGGACACCGACGTCGAGCGTTCGTCGCAGGCGGCCGTCGACGTGATCCTCGAAGGCATGCAATGGCTGGGCCTCGATCATGACGAGGGCCCCTACTACCAGATGCAGCGCATGGACCGCTACAAGGCGGTGCTGGCCGAGCTGCAGGCCGCGGGCCAGCTCTACCCCTGCTACATGAGCGTGGCCGAGCTCGACGCGCTGCGCGAGAAGCAGATGGCCGCCAAGCAGAAGCCGCGCTACGACGGCACCTGGCGCCCCGAGCCCGGCAAGACGCTGCCCCCGGTGCCCGAAGGCGTGCAGCCGGTGCTGCGCTTTCGCAATCCGCAGGGCGGCGTGGTGGCCTGGGACGACAAGGTCAAGGGCCGCATCGAGATCGGCAACGACGAGCTCGACGACCTCGTGATCGCGCGCCCCGACGGAACGCCCACCTACAACTTCTGCGTCGTGGTCGACGACATCGACATGGCCATCACGCACGTGATCCGCGGCGACGACCACGTCAACAACACGCCGCGCCAGATCAACATCTTCCGTGCGCTCGGCAAGGAGCCGCCGGTCTATGCCCACCTGCCGACCGTGCTCAACGAGCAGGGCGAGAAGATGAGCAAGCGCAACGGCGCCAAGCCTGTCACGCAGTTCCGCGACGAAGGCTTCCTGCCCGATGCGATGGTCAACTACCTCGCGCGCCTCGGCTGGAGCCATGGCGACGACGAGATCTTCACGCGCGCGCAGTTCATCGAGTGGTTCAACCTCGACCACCTGGGCCGCAGCGCGGCGCAGTTCGACGAGGCCAAGCTGCGCTGGGTCAATGCGCAGCATCTGAAGGCGATGGCCGACGACGCGCTGGCGCCGCTGGTCGCGTCGCAACTGCAGAAGCGCGGCATCGCTGCCGACGATCGGCTGCCTGCGATCTGCGGTCTCTTCAAGGACCGCTGCGACACCACTGTCGCACTCGCGAATTGGGCCGCGGCCTTCTACGCTGACGTCGCGCCGAGCGAAACCGATCGCGCGCAGCATGTGACCGAGGCCGTGCGCCCCGCGATCGCCACGCTGGCCGACAAGCTCGCAAGCGTCGTGTGGGACAAGGCCGCGATCGCAGCCGCCATCAAGGAAGTGCTGGCCGCGCATGGCCTCAAGATGCCCGCGCTCGCGATGCCGGTGCGCGTGCTCGTGATGGGAACGCCACAGACGCCGTCGCTCGACGCGGTGCTCTCGCTCTTTTCTCGTGAAACAGTCGTCACGAGATTGAAAGCAGCCTGATTTTTCAGGCTATAATTTGAGGCTCGACACCCAAGGGGGTATAGCTCAGCTGGGAGAGCGCTTGCATGGCATGCAAGAGGTCAGCGGTTCGATCCCGCTTACCTCCACCATCAGGGCGTCGAGAAAACAAGCGCTGATCGCAGCGCGGTTCCGAAGGTTTTGACCCTATCGTCTAGAGGCCTAGGACACCACCCTTTCACGGTGGCTACCGGGGTTCGAATCCCCGTAGGGTCGCCAGTTTTCACCGCTCGGTGAAGCGGGCACAAGTCGCAGCACTTGGCTCCATATGGAGCGAACGTTGTCTACCAGGAGTGGTAGTTCAGTTGGTTAGAATACCGGCCTGTCACGCCGGGGGTCGCGGGTTCGAGTCCCGTCCACTCCGCCAGATTCCTCAAAGAGATCAATGGGTTGCAGCTTCATCGCTGTGACCCATTTTTGTTTTTGGAATCTTGGCACTATGCATGCGACGAGTTGAAGGTGCCGCGCTCCAGGATGCCTGTGCGCGCCAAGGGCACACGAGTGCAAAAGTCCAGCGGGAAGACATGCTGACGGCCGAGCCCAAGCCGCTTCAGGCTGCGCCGGATTTCGGATGGCGAATCATTCTTCGAAAACAGGACGCGACCTCCCGTGGTTAGAAGCGCAACCGCCGCTATGTCGAGGCCGGCATGTGTGTCGCAGAACACCACGCCAGGATAGACACGCCCGTTGGCCAGCTTGAGGACAGCGGCCACACTGAGTGAGAAGCCGTCGGCCGGCACTTCGGAGGTTGGCACGGGCTTCACCCAGGTTTCGTCCTGTTCTTCGACTTCCTCTTCGTCCATGGCGAACTCCCACACGGGGAACGCCTCGAGGTCCGAGGCCGTGAGTTCGTCGACCGGCTTGCGTGTGGCGATGGTGGCTTGCATGCGTTGCGTTCCAAGGGAGAGGTCTGTCAGGTGTCAGTTGTGATCTCATTCCAGGACTGAGCTTCGTACCCGACGAGCCAATTGATCGCGTGGTGACGTTCCTGTACGACCTCGATGTCCACCGCCGGCTCACTTGCACGGTGGCTTGGCTCTTTCGTCCTCTGCCTTGCGAGTGCGTGGAGCGTTTGAAGGTCGACCGCTGCGTCGAACAGTTCGTCCTCCGATCGAAGGCGAGCGGATTCGCGAAACACGGCAAGCGACTGATCTCCGTACGGCGGCAGCAGTTCTTCCAGCGTTCCGAGGCGGCACTGCTCCGCAGGAGAGGGTATCTCCTCAATCTTGCGGAGAGCCCACAGGAGAACGAGGAGCCGCTCGCTTTGCCACGACATGTTGGCAACTTGCTTGGCGTTGCGGGCATCCATTCCAAGAAAGGAACGCTCTTCCGGCGTGAGCGCCGTTTCGAGATTCGACTCTTGCAACCATGCAACAAGCTCGGCTGCTGGTGCTCCAAAGCTCGCGGCTACGGCAGCACCCAAGGCAAGTGTGCGGTCCAGCACCTCGCCAAGCGAGCGCGGTACGTCGCCTTCTTCACCCCCGATCTCAATCGACCGCTGTGTCATGACGCCAAAGGGCCAAACCGCCGAGCGACCAGTACGACGAAGAGAAGGACCCAGATCGCCGACCCCATGACGGCGGCCAGCCAGTCCTTCCATCCGATGGAGCCTGGGTACATGCGACCGAGAACAATGGGACTCGATGCGGCTTCATAGAGCGACCAACCTCCTATGGCAACGAAGATGGCCAGGCCCCACGTGCTGCCGCTTGAGGCTGAGTTGTAGGCAAATGCCGCGACGGCTGTGACGGCAACGAACCAAACCACGCTGATCCACAGGAACCCCTTTGCCATTTCGCTCTTCTCTTCCCCTTGCACCGATGGCTCGACCTTCTCCACGGCCAAGAGTAGGGCGGGCAGGGGTTTGCCTCCTAGCAGCGAAGCCGCAAGCAGCACGGCGCGAACGCCAGACCAAATGAGAAAGATATACAGCGCCAGACTTGTTGATGGCATGCGAGAAACCCAATGTTTGACATGCGCGGCTGGCCGAGCATAGGCGACGTTCAGGATTCGACCTCAGGCTCGCGCCCACAATGAACTACCCAGCGGAGAGCACAAAGCCACGAAGCCAAGCGCATTGAGAACGACCGTTGCCCAGAATACGCTGCGGAACTCAGCCTTGGTGGACTTGTGACGCAAGAGCTGTTGCGCGAAGAGCGCGCCTGGCCATCCGCCAGCAAGGGCCAGAACGTGAAGAGTGCTTTCCGACGTGCGCCAAGCTTGGCGGCGTGCAGCCGACTTGTCGACTGCGTATGCCAGGAACGTCAGCGCACTGCCCACGACGTAGACAGCGGCAAACCAGAGAGGCGGTCTCCAGAGCAAACTGACTGCGACGAACAGGATCAAGAAGACAGGAATGGCGAACAGCGAGGCGGTTCCCCACTGTGCCGGAGATTCGCCACGCGCATTGGGGCGCCTGCGGACGGGCTGCACGGGCGCAACGTTCTTTGCACGCTTCTTGCCCTGAGGCCCGAGTTCAATCTCGAACGAGAGCACCTGATTGATCTGCGGCCGGCCAGTTCGGGCCTTGAACGCCTTGACGTGAACGAAGATCTCTTGTCCGCCTTGACTGGACTCGATGAATCCGAAGCCGCGTTCGTCGTTCCATGTCTTGAGAGTTCCTTCAAAGCGCATGTCGGGAGTCGTGATGAGGGGCTAGCGCTTGGCGTGAGGAGCGGGCGACGTGGAAGTACTCGTGCGAGACGGGCGGGATGACAGGATAACTTGGCGTCCGGCTCGAAGAGATCCTCGAATCAGTAGTTAAGTTCTACCTTTGTGCGGCCGAGCATTTTTCGGTCGCGGCTGCGCGAATCCTCTGTTGCCAAAAATTGACGAGTTGCCCGAGTTTCCCGTGCAGAAGACGTGCGCATCAGCGCTGCTCGCCCCACACTTGAGCCTGTCGCAAAAAGAGGCTGCCATGGAAAATCTGGATCTGGAAACGATCGAGAAAGCAAGGATCGCCATCGAAGAGGTGATTGCGGGTCGAAGTCTTGGGGTGCAGGCCGTGCCCTACTTTGCTCCCACCGATCTGGGCGTCCTCCCTTCATCCCAGCAGGAGGCGGAACTTCGGCTCAAGGAAGAGAACGATTACGGCAATCGCGTACGTGCCGGCATCCACATGAGCCTGAGTGCCGCAGAGGCCGCGCTGCGGGTTGCCGAGACCTTGCTGAGGGACGCCGCCTACTTCACGCTGAGCGAGCGCAAGCAGGAGCTCGCCAAGTGCGCGAACCGCGCGCGAAGGGCAAGCGCCTCCGCATCGCATGCGGCGGCCGTTCTTGCCGGGGAAGAAGCACCGAAGACCGATGCGATGATGGAGATCAAACGGCTCGGGTCCGCCATGTTTCAGCGTTTCGGCCAGGTCCCCGAAGACAAGCCCTAGGCCGCCGGCAATACCGAGGGATTGAGCGCTTCTTTCAACCTTCCTTCGGCGAACTGGTTGATGCGGTCGAAGGCGATGCCGAAATAGCGCCCGAGCTGAGCGCGCCGCTGCTGGCGCTCGGCGAGCAGATCGGTGCGGCATTCCGGGATACGCCGTTTGCCAGATGAATTTCCGTGAGGGCAAACCTAAGCTGAGTCCGCACCAGCAAGGAGAAGCCCATGGAATATCCCGGACGCGTCGTCAAGCTCGGGGAGGCGGATGCCTCGGTCGTCCAGGCCGTGCGCGGCCAGCTCAATCGAATGATGGCGGGCGAAAGCAATCTCGATCCGCAGGGCACCGCATTCGACGCCGACATGAAGCGCGTGGTCAAGCTCTTCCAGGCCCGCCATGTCGATCCGGCAGGCCGTCCGTTGAAGCAGGACGGCGAGATCGGCTCGCTGACCTGGGGCGCCCTGTTCGGCCTGGACACCATCGCATCCGACAACGTTGCGGGCAGTGATCTGCTGGCGCAAGTGCTGGCGGTTGCGGCAGGCGAAGAGGCGAAGGAAGTGCGCGAGATCCCGATGAACTCGAATCGCGGCCCCGACGTCGAAAAGTACCTCGCGCGGACAGGGGCGTCACCCGGCTTGCCGTGGTGCTGCGCCTTCGTCTACTACTGCTTCGACGAGGCGTCGAAGAAGCTGGGCCGGCCGAAGAATCCCATGGTGCGCACCGCCGGTTGTCTCGATCACTGGAACAAGGCGCCTTCCAGAGGCGCGGCACGCATCCGCGCGGCCGAGGCCACGGACGACCCCACGTTGGTGAAGCCCGGAATGATCTTCATCATGGACCACGGAAAGGGCCGCGGCCACACCGGCCTGGTCGATGCGGTCGAAGCCGGCATGCTGAGCACCATCGAGGGCAATACCGATGCGAGCAAGACGCGCGAAGGCGGCGGCGTCTACCGGCTGACCCGCAAGGTAGGGGAGATCAACAAGGGCTTCATCGACTACACGCTGGTCGGCTGAGAGGAGGCCGTTGTCGCATGTTTGCTAGCCATTCGGCGCCCATCGAATGGTGGATGCTCGCGCCGATTGTCGTGCGTAGGATTTCTCGATCGCCTTTGCCATCAGTGGCCGGTCGAAGAAGAGCACTGTGTGCTTATGTCCACCAAAGAAGAGTGAGGATGTCATGGTCAAGCCCAGCGCAACGGGGAATTCGTCTGCCCAAGGGATCAAGATCGCCATCAAGTCCTTCGGGCCCACCAGCGAAGAACTGGCGTCGATCGGCGAGCGCTTGTCGCTCAATCCCGCGCTGCTCGACTACGTCGGGCATTCCAGGGCACGGCTCCTGTACGTCGAGGCGCTGGAGGAAGCCGAGCCGGCCAAAGGCGGCAGGCCCAAACCGCCGAGCGCGTTCCGTGCCACCCTGTATGACGACAAACGTCATCGCACAATCTTGGCCGAAGGGCTGCTCAGCGCGCCGCGCAAACTGTCGCTGACCGAATCGGCCCTTCCCCCGCCGCCGTCGGATGCCGAATTCGCCGCTGCCGTCAAGATCGTGCGCCGTGATGCAGCCTTGGGTGCTGCTCTCGCTGGCGGCCAGTCAGAGCCATACCAGCCGATCCCGGCTCTTTCGCTGACCGAGTTGCCCGACGGAAGCATCGAACGCCGTATCGCCGTCGGCTTGCTCCCCCGGGGCCCCAACGCGGAGCACGAGATCGTCGCTGTCGATCTAGCGGCGCGCGCAGTGACTCGATTCGAGGGGCGTGCGCCTGGCAACGCGCGTCCTCACGGAGGCGGGTTGTGCGGCGTGCCGCATGATGCCAATCAGGCCACGGCCGCCAAGGGCACGGCCGGCCAAGTCTGGGTGACAGTGACTCAAGGCAGCCAGACCCTGTGGCGCTTCCTCGCCGTACGCCCGGCCGCGTCAAGTGGCACTAACGGCTCGGGCATCGAACTGCGCTTCGTCGACTACAAGGGCAAGCGCGTTCTGTACCGAGCCCATGTGCCGATCCTGAACGTCAAGTACGACGCGGACGCCTGTGGTCCCTATCGCGACTGGCAATACCAGGAAGGAATGATCCAGGCACAAGGCATCGACGTGGCGCCGGGCTTCCGTCTCTGTTCGGCGCCCGCCTCGACCATCATGGACACGGCCTCTGACACCGGGAATTTTCTCGGGGTCGGCATCTACGTGCGCGGCAACGAGGTGGTCCTCGTGAGTGAAATGGAAGCGGGCTGGTACCGCTACGTCAGTGAGTGGCGCCTTGGCACCAACGGCACCATTCGACCGCGCTTTGGTTTTGCCGCCGTCGAGAGCCAGTGCGTGTGCAACGTGCACCATCACCATGTCTACTGGCGCCTGGACTTCGATATTCGGACCGCGGGCAACAATCGAGTGCGAGAGTTCAATGATCCGCCCTTGGTCGGATCGAGCAAGTGGCACACCAAGTCATTCGAGATCCGCAGGGCGCGCGACTTTGCGCGCAAGCGCAAGTGGCGCGTGGAGAACACCGTCAGCCGGGAGGGCTACGAAATCATCCCGAACGCGAGCGACGGGGTCGCCGGCGCCGAGCCAGATGCGCCCTTTGGTCGCGGAGACGTCTGGATACTGCGCTACCGGGGTAGCGAGATCGATGACGGTTCCGTCGCGATTGGCCCGCCGTACGAGGCCGACATCGATCGATGGGTCAATGGCGAGGCCATATCGAACCACGATGTCGTGGTCTGGTATGGCGCGCATTTCACGCATGACGTGGACCATGCCGGCCCGGCCCACCCTGATCACATCGTTGGGCCCGACCTGAAGCCAGTCAACTGGTAGTTGCGGCAGATACTCCTCTCAACGCACTAGCCCTGCAGCGCAGCGATCAATGGGCAAGACACCCTGCCGCGACTCGCGCAGCAGTCGTCCACCAACGTGGCCAGGACCGACTCGATGCGATGCAGGTCCGCCAGCTTGGCACGTACGTCGGCGAGTTTTTGCTCCGCGAGTTGGCGCGCCTCGTCGCAATGCGCGCCATCGTCCAGGGTGAGCAAACCGGCAACCTCGTCGAGGCTGAAGCCCAGGCGCTGGGCAGACTTGACGAATCGGACCCGCGCCACATCGGCCTTGCCGTAGCGCCGGATGCTGCCGTATGGCTTCTCTGGTTCCGGCAGCAGTCCCTTGCGCTGGTAGAACCGGATGGTCTCCACATTGACGCCGGCCCTCTCAGCAAAGGCGCCGATGCTCAGGGTGTCGATTGCCTGTTCCATACCGGTTGACTCCGTACTTGAGTACGGGAGTATTGTGGGCTCATCGAAGAGACAAGGACCCGATCAATGGAATGGATCACGCGTGTGGCCGACAAGGCCGGTGCCTTGGGCAGCGTTGTCTCTGCAGCGTCGTGCCCGGCCTGCTTTCCGGCCCTGGCGGGCCTCGGCGCCGCCGCAGGCCTGGGCATCTTCAGCGCGTACGAGGGCCTGTTCCTCAACACGCTGCTTCCACTGTTCGCGGCCGTCGCCCTGGTCGCCAACGCCGTCGGCTGGTTCAGCCATCGTCAGTGGCATCGCAGCCTGCTGGGCATGATCGGCCCGGCGATCGTGCTCGCGGCCATGCTGCTGTTCTTCGGCCAGTGGTGGACCGCCAGGCTGCTGTACACGGGGCTGGCCTTCATGGTCGGCGTCTCGCTGTGGGATCTTTTGTCGCCCGCGAACAAGCACTGCAGCACAGATGGCTGCGGGACCGGGCAGGCGCGCCCATGACGGGAGGACAGAACTCGCGCAGCGCCTTGGTTCTCGACTCGGTGCTGACATGCCCGCACTGCGGCCACGCGAAACGCGAGGACATGCCCGTCGACGCCTGCCAGTTCTTCTATGAATGCGAGAACTGCAAGACCCTGCTGCGACCGCAGCCCGGCGATTGCTGCGTGTTCTGCTCATTCGGCTCGGTGAAGTGCCCGCCGGTCCAGGCGCGGAGGCAATGTTGCGGGGAGGGCCTGCGCGCCATCCCCGCAGATCGTGCCCAGATTACTTGACCGCCGCCACGACGTAGCCATTGGATGGAGGGGTTTGTGCATCACAGCCACCGGCGAACCCTTTCCTTGTATGCGGCGTACTCTGGACCAAACAGCGAGGACAACGCGCGCTCCTCAGGCTTGATCTGGAACTCGTTGATGTAGAGCACGAACACGGGCACAAAGAGCAAGGTCCACACGTTTGACAAGTACACGGCCCACGCAAGCAGGTAGAGCAGAAGGCTCAGGTACATGGGATTGCGTGTGAAGCGAAAGGCACCGTTGGTGACCAGAGACGATGTAGCCATAGGCTTGATTGGATTCATCGTGGTTCTTGCTCGCCAGAAGGAGACCATGCCCGAGACGCCGAAAACCAGGCCAACTGAAGCAAGAACAAGGGCAACCGATACGCGAGGGCCAGACGGCACTTCAAGCGGCGCGACCAGTGAGGACACGAGCCACATGAGGACGCCGAAAAGCAGCGCCACTGCAGGAGGCGGGACCTTCAGCTCAAGCGAGTTCATGGGGCTGCAACAACGCACGCTGCTCGTGCTCTTTACGCACTCCGTACTGGGTCCTGCCCCGCGGCTTGTAAACCGACAGCACGGCGGGCACGAGCAACACCAGCAGGCCGCCGGCGGCGATCAACTCCATCGCGAGATAGGCGGCGCGCGCCATTTGAGCGTTTTGACTGGTCACACCGGCAATGGCGAGAGCCAGGAAGCTGGCGATCGCGCCGAGCAAGCCGACCGAGGAGACGACATGTACGATGAGCGCGAACTTGCGGAGGCGGGGTGTCATGTCGTCACGTATATTGGGGTGATGCCGAAGCTGTGGAACGAGACGATCGAAGCGCACCGTCGCGACCCGCGCGGCCCTATTGGCGGCGCTGCCGTGCTCCCAGCACGCGGCGATATGCAGCGAGGTAGTTCGCCATCATCTGTGCCGCCGAGTACTGCAGAGCGTTCTCCAATCCCAAGGCGCGCATCTCCTCAAATCGCCCAGCCGCCTGCTCGATGGCCTGGGCCATGGCTTCGGGATTGTGTGGATCCACGTAGCACACGCCAGGGCCTCCGATCTCATTCATCGGCGCCAGGTCGGACGTGAAGACCGGGCAGCCGCAGGCCTGCGCCTCGATCAACGGCCAGCCGAACCCTTCCTGCAGGGAAGGGAACAACAAGGCCGTGGCCCTGGCGTATAGCGCGCGCAGTTCCTCATGGGAGACGTGTTGCAAGGTCCTTATCCGATCCGCAACGCCATGGTGGGATGCCAAGTCGATCAGGTCTGTCTCCAAACTCGGCCCCACGAAAACCAGGTGCTGCACGATAGGAGGGCCGCCGCATGCAGCAGCACGCTGCTGCAGCGCAATGAACGTCTCGACGACCGCCTTGCGATTCTTGCGCGGCAAGTCCGAGCCGACATGGATCAGGTACTTGTCGTTTGCGCACAACCCGAAACGCTCGATCAGTGCGTCGGCTTCCTCTGGCTGGACAAGATAGAAGCTGTCGTTGAGGCCGTTGAGCACCGTTGTCACCCTACGCTCATCCGCGAACTTCAAGCCCAGCAGCTCACGTCGCGTCATGTGCGAGACGCAGGCGATCAGGTCGGCCTTCGCAAGTCCCGACGCGATGAGCCGCTGGAACACGCGTCCGCTCCAACCGACGTTCCACCCTTGCACCATGCCTCTGGCGGCCTGCACGGCGATGACATCGTGGCAGGTGATGACCGTCGGGCTGCTTTTCACCCAGCGCACGTACATACTGTTGGAGTGATCGCAAATGTGAACGACGTCCGCCCAACGCGACTGCGTAGCAAGCGTAGGGATGAAAAGGACGAACTTGTCTAAGTAGCCAAGCCACTTCCACAAGAGGGACGTTTGTGGCACGCGCTGCAGCCACCGCTTAGGCGTGAGGATGCGCAGCTCGCAACCCTGGTTCGACAACTCACGCTCAAGGACTCGCATGAAAGCTCGCATGCTGGTCTGATTGTCAGGCACATAGTTGCCTATCAGCAGGATCTTCATGGGTTGGCGGCCCTCATCGATGCCACCGGACCGCGCAGTCGCTGCAGGCCTCGATGCATTCGGTGCATCTTTCATGTGGCATCTCGATCTCCTTGGGATGTGCCGAACTCCGGCGAGCGGGGCGGCTGATTACGACTCGGCCGCGAAATACAGACCTGTGAAGGACGGAAATGAGCGTTCCGGGTAGCCCGGCAGGTACAGCGACCGCTCGTGGACTGCCCATCGATCCCGAAGGTGGTAGCCCAATGCTTCGATGCTGCGTATCAATCGATCGCGGTTGAAAACATGCATGGGTGCAAAACAGCCTTCGCTGATGTTCTGCGTGGTGACGAAGTCATCGCCTTCGTAGAGCGGCAGCTTGTTGAGAAGGATGTGCATGGGCGCCTCAAGGCATCGCTTGAGCAGATCGCTCGGCCGCGCATCTTCCATGTAATGAAGAGCACCTGATGAGATCCAGATGTCAGCGCCGGCGCTGGTCAGGCCCTCTTCCAGATCGTCGGTGAAGCTCAGTGCCATCGCCCCGCGTTCTGCAGCCAGCCTGCGGCCGATGGCGACCATTGCCGGAACTTCGACAATGCGCCATGTCAGCGCCGATGGCATATCGATGTATGACCGATACGCGTGGTAGTGAACGCCGACCGAGCCGCCGATATCGAGCACGCTCGCGGCGCCGTGACGAAACGCTCGGTCAAGCCACCACATCATCGGATAGTCATAGGTAAATACCTGCCGGGTCCGGACCTCGACATACTCGGTGGCCAATGTGTCGTGATTGAATCCCGGATTCGGCGGCAGCCATTCGCGCGCGGCCGCAAAGCTCTCGAACACCCCAAAATAGAAGCCGAATCCTTCCTTGGCGAGGAATTGCTGTCGCCGCCACCGCAGCAACGCGGGTCGAGCGACCGGTCCTTCCAGTAGCTCGCGCATGATCTGCGCAGCACTCGCGTGTGTCATGGGAACCTCCTTTCCGGAAGTTGCGCCGTTGCGAGCGGCGCACTCTGAGGCCTAGCGCGCCGCTTCGAGCTTGGTGATGGTGAATTTGCCGTCGATCTTCTCGGCCTGGAAACGGATCTTGTCCCCGGCCTGGACCTTGTCCAGCACAGCGTCGTCCTTCACTTGGAAGACCATCGTCATGCCAGGCATGTCGAGACTCTTCAGAGGACCATGCTTGAGCGTGAGCTTCTTGCTCTCCTTGTCCACCTTGCGGACCTCGCCCTCGGCGAGGTCGCTGGCAGCGGACGATGGCGCAGCACCTGCAGTCGGTGCGGCGGTGCCACTGCCAGTCTGTGCGGAGGCCAAACCTGGGAGGGCGAGCGCAGTAATGGTGGCGGCGAGAGCGGTACGAATGTCGATCATGTGAGTTCCTTCGATGGAGTGGGGCGAGGGTGGCGCTACTTGCGAGCGGCCTTGGTTACGTTGACGGCGCCTTTCATTCCGGCGTCGTAGTGACCCGGCTGCAGGCACGCGAAGTCGACTTTCCCGGCCTTGGTGAACTGCCAGATGATCTCGCCCGTCTTGCCGGCGGCGAGCGTTACCATGTTCGGATCGGCGTGCTCCATCTCCGGATTCTTCTTCATGACTTCGTAGTGCTCCTTCAGCTCCTTCTCGGTGCCAAGCACCAGCTCGTGCTTGAGCTTGCCGGAGTTGGTGACCACGAAGCGCACGGTCTCGCCTTGCTTCACATCGATGCTGGCCGGGCTGAAGCGCATGCCGTCGGTCATGTCGACCTTGACCGTGCGGGTCGCCTTGGCGACGACGCCGGGCTTGCCGATGAGCGCTTCGGAGTGGTGACCGCCGGCATGCGTGCCGGAGGCATGGACGCCTGTTGTAGCCAATGCGCTCAACGCAGCCAAAGCGGTGTGGCGGAGGGTCTTCATGAAAGTCCTTTCAGAGGGTGGTTAAAGAAGAAATCAATGGCCCGAGTGACCGCTGGGCTTGCGGACCTGGACCTCGATGTTTTTGGCGGGCATGTTTTGCGCGGGCATGGCAGCTGAACCGGCGCCCTTGGCGCGCGGTGCCTCGGGCATCGTCGCGTTGAATTCGTACGCGACCTGGCCTTTGGGATGCTTGAACCAACCTGGGTTCGAGTAGTCGCCGGGCCTCTGTCCCCTGCGCACCTTGACGACGCTGAACATGCCGCCCATCTCGACGGAGCCGAACGGGCCTTCGCCGCTCATCATTCGCGCGGTGTTGTCGGGCAGCGGCATCTCCATCTCGCCCATGTCGGCCATGCCGCGCTCGCCCATCACCATGTAGTCCGGGACCAGCTTGGTGATCTTCTTGACCACGTCACGGTGGTCTACGCCGATCATGGTCGGCACGTCATGGCCCATCGCGTTCATCGTGTGGTGGCTCTTGTGGCAATGGAAGGCCCAATCGCCCTCTTCGTCCGCAAGGAACTCGATCTGGCGCATCTGGCCGACCGCCACATCGGTCGTCACTTCATGCCAGCGGCTGCTCTTCGGTGTCGGGCCGCCATCGGTCCCCGTGACCACGAACTCGTGGCCGTGCAGATGCATCGGGTGGTTCGTCATCGTCAGGTTGCCGAAGCGGATGCGCACCTTGTCGTTCAGCCGCACGTTGAGCGAATCGATGCCCGGAAAAATGCGGCTGTTCCAGGACCACAGGTTGAAGTCCAGCATGGTCATGATCTTGGGCGTCGCGCTGCCGGGCTCGATGTCGTAGGCATTGAGCAAGAAGACGAAGTCGCGGTCGACCTCGTCGATCAGCGGGTGCCTGGCCTTGGGATGCGTGACCCAGAAGCCCATCATCCCCATCGCCATCTGCGTCATCTCGTCCGCATGCGGGTGGTACATGAAGGTGCCAGGGCGGCGCGCGACGAACTCGTAGACGAAGGTCTTGCCGGGCTGGATGGCCGGCTGCGTCAGGCCGGTCACACCATCCATGCCGTTGGGAATGCGCTGGCCGTGCCAGTGGATGCTGGTGTGCTCGGGCAGTTTGTTGGTGACGAAGATGCGCACGCGGTCGCCCTCGACCACTTCGATGGTGGGCCCCGGCGACTGGCCGTTGTAGCCCCACAGGTGGGCCTTGAAGCCGGGCGCCATCTCGCGCACCACGGGCTCGGCCACCAGGTGGAACTCCTTGACGCCGCTGTTCATGCGCCAGGGCAGCGTCCAGCCATTGAGCGTGACGACGGGGTTGTATGACCGCCCGGTGGATGGCGCCAGCGGCGGCATCGTGTCGGGTTTCGTCTGGAGCACGGGCTCGGGCAAGGCAGCCATCGCCACCTTGCCGACCGAAGCGGCGGCGATGGCGCCCGTGATGGCGCCTGCACCGCTGAGAAAGTTGCGTCTGTTTGTCATGTTGATCCGTAGAAGGAGCGCCGCTCAGTGAGCGGCAGCGGCCGCAGGCGGTGCCCCTGCGCTGGCCGTCGGTGCCGTCATGGCCGAGGGCTTGCCGATCACGGACGCCGCAAGCGCTGCGTCCGTCAGCCAGAACTGCTGCTGCGCGTTGATGGCGTTGTTCACGCTCGCGATCTGGTCGCGGGCCTCGGCCAGCAGCTCGAAGACGCCGATCAGCATCCCGTTGTAGCGAAGCACGTTCTCGTCGGCCATGGCCTGGCGCAGCGGCACGATCTCGTCGCGGTAGTGGCGCGCGATGTCGTAGGCCGTGCAATAGGCGGAATAGCCTTCGCGCAGCTGCGAGGTCGCGCCGCGCACGGTGGCGTCGTAGCGGTTGGCCGCAGCGAGCGCCTGGGCGTTCAGCGCGTTGCGCTGGGCGGATCCCCAGTCGAAGAGCGGCAGCCGGATGTCGAGCTCGAAACCGCGCCGCGTCCCTCGGGTGCCCGCCGCGTTGTCGAACACCGTGTCCCGCCGGATGCCGGCCTCCACGTCGATGAAGGTCGACAGCAGGTTGATGCCCTGCGACTTCCCGGCGACGTCGAGTTGCGCTCGGGCTTGCTGCACATCCAGGCGTTGCTCGCTGGCGGTCGCAGCCACGTCGCGTGCTTCGCGAGGTGCCTTGGGCAGATCCGGCAGGCGCTCAGGCAGCTTCAGCTTGGCCGCCTGGGCATCGTCCAGGCCAAGGGCGCGTACCAGCTCTTCACGCGCGGCCGTAGCCGCGTGTCGCGCCGATGCAAGCTGCGTCGTGGCGTCTGCATAGAACACCTGTTGGCGTGCGCGCTGCAGCTTGCTGAAATTGCCGACGAGCTGCATGCGCCGTGCGAGTTCGGCGCTGGCCTCGGCCGACTCCTTGACCTGCTCTGCATACTGCAGCGACTGCTGGGCCGCCACGGCGCGCACCCAAGCTTGCCGCACCTGCGTGACCTGGTCCACCACCGTGCCGCTCAACTGCACTTGCGCTTGCGCGGCCTGGCTTCGGGAAATCGAAAGCCGCTGGGGCAGCAGGATGAGATCGACCAGTCCGAAAGACAGCAAGCGCCCGATCTCGAGCTCGTCGCCGAGGCGCATGCGCTCGAAGCTGAACACGGGGTTGGTCAGCCGGCTCGTCTGGTTGGCCGCAGCAATGTCGGCCCAGCTTTGCGCGATGAGCGCCTGGACTGCAGGACTGTTCGCAAGTGCCAGGCGGACTGCATCATCCTGAGAAAGCGGCTTGCCGAGCAACTCCTCGGAAAGCGCCGTGCGGGCCTCCCGCTGCTCCCTGGTTCGACTCAGTTCGAGTTTCCCCCCGGTGAACTGCGAGGCGGAGGAATTCGTCTCCTTCAGCGCATCGTCGATTCCAACGGAAGCACAGCCGGCGAGGAATGCAGCGGCGAGTGCGATCGAGGCAATCTGCAGCGTTCGCCTCATGGCTTTTCCTTCGGGGGTGCTGCCATCGGCGTAGACATCGAATGCCCGGCGTGCGGGTCATCGGTTTCGCCGGCACCCTCCTTGGCGTAGGCGCGCCAGCCTCCGCGTTGATAAACGGTCTCGTTGGCCTCCTTCCAGGGAATGGGCTTTTCTTCGGCGAAAGGCTTGTAGCCCTCCATGGCCGAGCGGAAGGAAAGCGAAAGCGGTGCCGCGGCTTCGGTGGCGGCCGCGGTGTTTGGCGCAGGGCTGGTCTGAGCGCCCGCTGCAAGAGCAGCCAGGGCGGGCAAGGCAGCCAGCCATCGGGCCGGCAAGAAAGTGAACATGGGATCCTCGCGATGTTCATGAACGGCATGTCGTCAGCGAGCCCGCGAAGGGCGTGACGACACGAGCGATGCATGCGCGTCCGCGCGCCGGCAGCCGAGCTGCCGGACGCTGGACGCGGTTACGCGCGAGGAGGTTTGTGAGGAACGCTGGGCGAGACAGTCGCCATCGCGTGAAAAGGCTCTGCAAGGTCGGCCTGCGGGAGACCGTGAAGAAGGGATGTCCCGAGCGTCGGCATCATCGCGACCGAATGACACGCCGCGCAGTTGCCACATTTGTGGAACGCATCGGACTGGTCGTCCTGCGCGCTCTGAGCGACGTGATGGTCCTCGCCATCGTCGCCACTCACATTCACGTGATGATGCTCGACGCCTTGCGGCGAGGCATGGTCGCGCTGGCTGTGATCGTGCACCACGCCGGCACTCATCTGCGCCGGCTCAGGTGCGCAAAACGCCATGGCCGCAGCCGCGTAGCCCTGAAAGGGCACTGCGAGCATCATGAGCCACAGCAGGATTGCGCGAAAGCTGACCATCGCTGAAATTGTAGTGGGCTTGTCAGGGGTTTGGCTATTCACCTAAGCCAGATACTGGCTACCGACCGCGTGCACGCGCGGGTCTGTTAGCAAGTTCCATGTGTGTGATGGTTGGCCTACCTTTCACGATTTCCGCCTGAAAGCGCACCTTGTCGCCGGGCTTTACCGCATCGAGCATCTTCTTGTTTCCGACGTCGAAAGCCATGGTCATCGCAGGCATCGCGAGATTGGGCAAATCCTCATGCTCCAAGACGATTTCACCGGATTCACGAAGGACGCGTTCGACAATGGCGTCCGTCAGTGGGAGCGAGGCAGTCTGATCGGGCTTGGCCGATTGCTTGGTCACTGACATCGCATTCGGGGATGTCTGCGTCTGGGCGCCGGCAGCCGTGAGCACCAGGCCGAGAGCCAGGAAAGAAGCGAATCTCATCCTGCGCCTCCAACGGTTGAACTGCCCGGGTAACTGGCAAAGACGCTATCCCGGCCTCGGCGATCAATGAGCAGCACCTTGTAGGGCTCGCGGCGGTTGCCGTACTCCATGCCAGGCGAACCAACGGGCATGCCAGGTACAGCGAGGCCGACGGCTTGCGGCTTCGTCGCCATCAGGCGCTTGATATCGGCCGCGGGCACATGACCTTCCAGGACATAGCCCTCCAGCGTCGCGGTATGGCAACCTGACAAGCGCTCCGGCATTCCGAAGCGCCTGCGGATGCTGGACATGTCCGGAGTTTCCGTCACCCGCACGGAAAAACCGGCGGCCGTCAAATGGTCGACCCAAGCGCTGCAGCAGCCGCACTCCGGGTTCTTGTAGACCTGGATCGGAGCAGCTGCAAGGGACTGGCCTGGCTGCAGGAAGGGGGTCGCTCCGATTGTGAAGAGGAATGAACGTCTTTTCATGTGAGTCCTTCGAGTGCGCTTGCTCGGTGGCGCCAGCGGTTTAGTCGATCACTCTGCTTGTGCGCAGACGCAGCGAGTTGGCAATGACGCTGACAGAAGACAGCGCCATCGCAGCCGCCGCAATCACCGGCGACAGGAGTATGCCGAAGAACGGGTGGAGCACGCCCGCCGCGAGCGGTATGCCGGCCGCGTTGTAGACGAAGGCGAAGAAGAGATTGGTTCGGATGTTCTTCATCGTCGCCTGCGATAGGAGACGGGCCCGCGCGATGCCCATGAGGTCGCCGTGTAGCAGCGTCACGCCTGAGCTCTCCATCGCCACGTCGGTGCCGGTTCCCATCGCGATGCCGACGTCCGCCGCGGCCAGTGCAGGGGCGTCGTTGACGCCATCGCCAGCCAAGGCCACGGTGCGGCCTTCGGTCTTCAAGCGCTGGACGACCGACGACTTGTCCTGCGGGAGAACGTCTGCGATCACCTCGTCGATGCCGAGCTGGCGCGCGACGGCTTGCGCAGTGATTCGCCCGTCACCCGTGAGCATGACTACCCGTATGCCTTCCGCACGCAGCGCCGCAATGGCGGTCGCCTCGGTCGCGACGACCGGCTCGAGCGCCATTCCACAGATAGGGCAGCTTCCTGGCCTCATCTGACGAACCTGTGGGTGCATGGGGCAGGTGTACTCGACGTTCGCACCGCCGCCCGTCTTTATCGCAGCGCCGCGGTGACCACCAGACCCACCTCCGGCATCCCGGCCATCAGCACCGTGGTCTCGATGATCGTGTTGTCCGTGCGAAGCTTCCTCGGGAGTCGCGATGGGCGCGGTCGGATGGCGGGAATGTGGATTCATTGAGACCTCTTGTATTGTCAGTCTCGACCCTCCAACCATAGGAAGGTCAACAGGCTTCTGGTATCGGCCGCAGGCTAGGTCGCTAGGACTTGAGCCTTGGACCTGTGATGGCAGTCTGCGAACCCGCTGAGCTCGGCGAGTTCGTCGATGATGGGGCAGTCCGGCCGCTGGTCTCCCTGGCAGCAGTCCGCCAGCCGCTCCAGCGTGCGCTTCATGCTTTCCATCTCTTCGATACGCCGGCTGAGGCCGTCGGCATGCGTCAGAGCAATGCGTTTGACGTCGGAGCTTGCGCGGCGCTTGTTCCGCCACAGCTTCAACAGCTCAGAAATCTCGGCCATGCTGAAGCCGAAAGAGCGTCCGCGCCGAATGAACCGCAGCGTGTGCACATCCTTCTCGGTGTACTGGCGGTAGCCCGAGTCCGTGCTACCGACCTTGGACAACAGTCCAAGCGATTCGTAGTGACGGATCATCTTGGCATTGACCCCGCAACGGGCGGATGCCTGACCGATATTGAACGGCCCATCAAAGGTGCTGCACATCACGCACCTCCTTTCCAGCGCCGCGACGCATGCTGTTGCTCATCGACATCTCCTGTCTTTAGATTTCCGATTCAGGAAATATCAACTCTCCCATCATGGGAAGGTCAATCCGACATGTACGAACCCCACCTTTTTCAGGGTTAAGCAGGCCTTGGGGACTACTTGAGCGGCAATTTCAGGATGCTTCCGCTTGCTGCCGCAGATGCATCAACATGCCCCGACACATGTGAGTCACTCATGGGTCGTTCCACCCTTCGCGATCTGCGTCCAGGTCCGACCCTGGTCCTTGCTGAGAAACACGCTTCGCTTGAAGGTCGCGATCGCGATCTCTTCACGCCGGACAGGGTTCTGCGCGATGTACGCCACAGCATCGTCTGTCGGCGCTGGGATCGGCACCTCTTCGGCCTTGGCCCTGGCCTTCAATACGATCCTCGCCAGCACCGCCTTGTCGGCATAGGTACTGAACCACAAGTGCTGCCCATCCAGATCGAAGCTTTCGGCAGTCACCATGCCGCCGACCAGCCGCTCGAAGCTCTCCGCCGAATTCCGGGACAGATAGAGTCCCTCGTCCGTGCCCGCGGCGACGACGGCAGCGTTGGTGGGATGCACGGCCAGGCTATGGAGCCAGCGCCCCAGTCCCTTGGCCGCGGCGCGTCGCCACCTGAGGCCGTCGGTCCGCGTGTGGTAGATGCCGACTTGGCTCATGCGGGTGTTTGCCTCTTTGTTGGCCACGTACACGGCGTTGGTCGCGAAGCTGGTTGCCAGTATGTGGAAGTCCGACTCGCCCGTGAGCCCGAGCTGCTGCCAGGTTTTGCCGCCGTCGCTGCTCTTGATCAGGCCAAAGGGATCGGTCAGCTCGGAACCCGGCGCCGGGTGCCCGCTGCTGTACAGCGCATCGCGCGTGGCGGAGAAGCCCATGTAGTCGTGCGCCGGCCCCTCCGCCTTGGACCAATGCCCGTCCGCGTACACGGCAAGGCCATGGTGGCTGGGGATCAGGAGCTGCTTTCCGTCAGCGCTATAGGACAGCCCGTGGACGTGAGTCAGGGTCACCGGTTGGCCGGCACGAACCGGCGGCGCCGCGAGGACGCCAAGTGCGCATGCGAGCATCCAGGCGTGGAGAGTCTGTCGTTGGGCGAGGCTCGCACGAATCATCTGAGGCCTCCGGTCCTCGTCATGATGATTTGTGTATCGGCAGGTAGAACAGTTCCTCGCCACGCAAACCAGCTTCTTGATCCGGCACCTAGACTGTCGAGTCCGCCTGCAAGATTTGGCGCTTGGCAGCAACAGGATGGCGGCCCGCAAATCCGGTGAGGTCGGCGAGCTCGTCAATGATCGGACAGTCTGGCCGCTCGTTTCCCTGACAGCAATCCGCCAGCCGCTCCAGCGTGCGCTTCATGCTTTCCATCTCTTCGATGCGCCGGCCGAGATCTTCCGCATGTGCGAGCGCGATGCGCTTGACGTCAGCGCTTGCACGGCGCTTGTTCTGCCACAGCTTCAGCAGCTCTGCAATCTCGGCCATGCTGAAGCCGAGCGTGCGCCCTCGCCGGATGAAGCGCAGCGTGTGCACATCGTTCCCGGTGTACTGGCGGTAGCCCGAGTCCGTCCGGCTGATCTTGGGCAACAGGCCGAGAGATTCGTAGTGCCGGATCATCTTGGCGTTGACCCCCGAGCGGGTGGCTGCATCGCCGATGTTGAACGGCCCCGCAAAAGTACTGCTCATCACGCACCTCCTTTCCAGCGCCGCAGGAGCAGCGCATTGCTCACCACGCTCACGCTGCTGAAGGCCATCGCCGCGCCGGCGATCACCGGGCTCAGCAGGCCGAAGGCCGCGAGCGGGATGCCGACCACGTTGTAGACGAAGGCCCAGAACAGGTTCTGCCGGATCTTGGCGTAGGTGCGGCGCGAGATGTCGATCGCGTCGCTCACCAGCGCCGGGTCGCCGCGCATCAGCGTGATGCCGGCCGCATGCATCGCGACGTCGGTGCCGGTGGACATCGCGATGCCGACGTCGGCCGCGGCCAGCGCCGGCGCATCGTTGATGCCGTCGCCCACCATCGCAACGCGCTGGCCCTCGGCCTTGAGCTGCGCGACCACGGCGGCCTTGTCTTCGGGCAGCACCTCGGCGCGCACGGTGTCGATCTTCAGCAGCTTCGCCACCGCCTCGGCGCTGCCGCGGTTGTCGCCGGTGACCAGCGCCGTGCGGATGCCCTGCGCGTGCAGTTGTTCGATGGCGGCCGCGGCATTCGCCTTCGGCGCATCGCCGAAGGCAAGGAGGCCGATCAGCTTCGGACCTTCGCTGACGTCGGCCAACCAGGACACGGTGCGGCCTTCGGCCTGCAGCTGCGAGGCGCGCGCGTCGAGCTTGCCCAGCGGCACCGAGAGCTCGCGCATGAAACGCGTGCTGCCCAGACGCAGCGCGCGGCCATCGACCGTGGCCGCCATGCCGCGCCCGGCCGCGGCGCGCACTTCGCCGGCGCGCGGGATCGCGAGGCCCATCTGCTGCGCTCGCGCGAGCACCGCGCGCGCCAGCGGATGCTCGCTGCCCGCCTGGATGGCTGCGCTCGCGCGCAGCAGGGCGGTTGCATCGCCGTCCACCGCTTCGAAGGCCGCCAGTTCCGGCCGGCCTTCGGTCAGCGTGCCCGTCTTGTCGAAGGCAACGATCTTCACGCTGTGCGCCACTTCGAGCGCCTCGGCGTCCTTGATCAGCACCCCGTGGCGCGCGGCCACGCCGGTGCCGGCCATGATCGCGGTCGGCGTCGCCAGACCCAGCGCGCAGGGGCAGGCGATCACGAGCACGGCCACCGCATTGAGGATCGCGGCTTCCCAGTCGCCCGTGCCCAAGCCCCAGCCGAGCACGGTCACGAGCGCGATGCCGATGACGATCGGCACGAAGACGCTGCTGACCCGGTCGACCAGGCGCTGGATCGGCGCCTTCTTCGCTTGCGCGGATTCGACCAGCCGCACGATGCGCGCGAGCGTCGATTCCGCGCCCACCGCGGTGGTCCGGACGACGAGCAGGCCCTGGCCGTTGACGGCACCGCCGGTCACCGCGTCGTCCACCTGTTTGGCGACCGGCAGGCTTTCGCCGGTGATCAGCGACTCGTCGACCTCGCTCGCGCCCTCGGCCACGAGGCCGTCCACCGGCACGCGCTCGCCGGGCCGCACGACCACCAGGTCGCCGACCTGGACCTGCCCGAGCGCGACGTCCCGGTCCACGCCGTTGCGGCGCACGCGGGCGCGCTCCGGACGCAATGCATTCAAGGCGCGGATCGCCTCGGTGGTCTGGCGCTTGGCCCGCGTCTCCAACCACTTGCCCAGCAGCACCAGCGTGATCACCACCGCCGAGGCCTCGAAGTACAGATGCGGCGGCATGCCGTGGCCCGCATGGGTATAGAGCAGGTAGACGCTCAGCCCGTAGCCGGCCGTGGTGCCGAGGGCCACCAGCAGATCCATGTTGCCGGTGCCGGCTTTCAGCGCCTTCCATCCGGCGCGGTAGAAGCGCGCTCCGAGCCAGAACTGCACCGGTGTCGCCAGCGCGAGCTGCAGCCAGCCGTCGAGCATCCACGCGCTGCCGAACAGGAGGCCCAACATCGGCAGCATCAGCGGCGCCGAGAGCAGGGCCGCCACCGCGACCGGCCACCAGTCGGGCCAGCGGCGAGCGACCGTGGCCGGCGCAACGGGCGCCTCCTCCTCGACCTCGTGCGCGGCATAGCCCGCCTTCTGAACGGCGGCGATCAGGCTGTGCACGTCGAGCGAGCGGTCGGCGAACGCGACCTCTGCCTTCTCTGTGGCCAGGTTCACCGTCGCGGAAGCCACGCCCGGCACTTTGGCCAGCGCCTTCTCGACGCGCGAGACGCAGGATGCGCAGGTCATGCCCTCGATCTGCAGACTCAGCGTCTGCTCGCCGACGTCGTGGCTCGATGCGGGCGGCCGTAGCGCCAGGCTGTCGTTCATGAACTCTCCTATTTCCAGACGGTGTTGCAGCTGGCAAGGAGCTTCAACCTTCCCATGATGGGAGAGTCAAATGATCTCACGGGACAACCTTGTTCCGTGCGCGGTCTACGGGTGGTCCGTTCTCGCCGGCTGCCGTTTAATCTGGCTATGGAAAGGTAAACGAAAGTATTAGACGCGATGAAGCGCGCCGGGGAGATGCGATGGGAGATTGCACCGCGATTGCCGTGCCGTCCTCTGCAACCCATAGGTTGTGGATGGATGACCCTGCAAGTTTTTCGACCTACAGGATTGCTACGTTGCATCACAACCTGCACGAGCATCCTCTGTTTCAGATGCGCGAACTCGCGAAGCTCGCCAAGGAGCTCGTCCCGTTCAGCCAGTGCCGGTTCATGCGGCCGGACATCACCCCGGCTTCCAAGATCGCGCACGACAGCCTGCATCCGGACGGGCGCAGCATCGACGAGTGTTTCGAGCGCATCGAAGAGCTGAATTCGTGGCTCGCCCTCTACAACATCGAAGTCATTCCGCGCTACCAGGCCTTGCTGTTCGACATCGTCGACACCATGCGCTTCTATGTGGAACGCGAGCAGCCGGACATCTTTCGGGTGAACGGCTTCGTCTTCATCACGGTGCCGCCCTCGGTGACGCCCTTCCACATCGATCGCGAGAACAACTTCTGGCTGCAGTTGCATGGGCGCAAGACGCTGTACGTCTGGGACCATGCGGATCGCAGCATCGTGCCGGCCGAGGCGGTGGAGGATTTCATCGTCACCCATTCGCTCAGGAAGGTGCGCTTCAAGGAGGAGTTCAGGCCTCTCAGCCACGAGTTCAACGCCCGTCCGGGAGACGGCGTCTATTTCCCGAGCACCTCGCCGCACATGACGAGTTCCGATACCGCCTGGACCTCCCCGGGTGACCGCGTGTCGATCTCGGTCGGCGTGACCTTCTACACCTCGGTCACGCGCTTGACCGCTCGCGTCCACCAGGTGAACCGGGTCTTGCGCAGATGCGGCCTCTCGCCCGCCTACCCCGGCGAGTCGCCCGCCGTGGACGTCCTCAAGGCGCCCGTGGGCCGGCTGATCGGTGCGGCGCGATCTTCGATCGTCAAGAGGATCGGGCCGGCCGCGCGCTTCAAGCTGTCGACGGCGCCGCCGCCGGGCTCCTACTGAGCGCGAAGCCTCAGCGGCGCATCGTTTCCCGCCGCGTGACCGGCGGCGCGTTGTTGCCCCACGAGCCGCGGATGTAGGTCAGCACGGCGGCGATGCCGTCGTCGTCGAGCACATGGCCGAAGGGCGGCATGCCGTAGGGCCGTGGATTGCCGGCGGTGGAGGGCAGGAAACCGCCGTGGCGCAGTGCCTGCACCAGGTTGACCGTTGAATCCATCTTGACCGTGCGGCTGCCCGCCAGGGCCGGGTAGGCACCCTCGGCGCCTTGGCCCGCGTCGCCATGGCAGTAGGCGCATTGCTGGTCGTAGATCTTGGCGCCGCGCGCCATCACGCCGGCATCGCGGCGCGCGGGTGCTGTCGCTGCAGCAGTCGGCGCGCGTTCGGGCAACTGCTTCAGGAACACCGCCATCGCCTGCAGATCGGCCTCGCTCAGGTGCTGGGTGCTGCGGTACACCACGTCGGCCATCGGCCCCATGACCGAGCCGCGCGGCGAAGTGCCGTTCTTGAGCAGGGCGACCACGTGCTGCGTGTCCCAGTCGGCCACGCCGGCCTCGCGCTTCGAATTCAGCGAAGGCGCATACCAGTTCTCGACCGGGCCGCCCGCGAGGCCCAGCTTCTCCTCGGTGGCGCCCAGCACGTTGCGCGTGCCGTGGCAGGCGATGCAGTGGCCGAGGCCGTCGACCAGGTAGGCGCCGCGGTTCCATTCGGCCGGCTTCGCCGGATCGGGAACGAAGCCGCCGGGCGAGAAGAAGAGCGCGCGCCACACCGCGAGTGCCGCTTGCGTGTCGTAGGGAAAGCGCAGCTTGTGCGGCGTGTTCGGCGCCGGCGCGGGCGGCACGGTCCGCAGGTAGGCATAGATCGCGTCCGAATCCTCGCGCGACACGCGCGTGAAGTTCGGATAGGGGAAGGCCGGGTACAGCAGGCGTCCGTCCTTCGAACGTCCGTTGTGCATGGCGCGCCAGAAATGCGCCGCGCTCCAGCTGCCGATACCGGCGCTTTCGTCGGGCGTGAGGTTGCTTGCGTACACGGTGCCGAAGGGCGTGTCGATGCCGAGCCCGCCGGCATAGGGCGCGCCGCCGCGCGTCGTGTGGCAGCCGGCGCAGTTCCCGGCCAGCGCGAGATAGCGGCCGCGTTCGACCTGGGCCGGCGTGGCACTGAAGGCTGCAGGGACGTCGGGCAGCTTGTCTTCGCCGCGCAGGTTGAACGCGACGATCGCAAGCGCGGCCAGCACCAGCAGCGCGAGTACCCCAAGCAGCGCGTAGAGGAGGCGTCGCATGGCTAGGGCCCCATCGCGCTGCAAGGGATCGGCAGGGGTCCCGGCAGCGCGGATGCGGGCTTGGGATTCGCCGGCACCGGCTGCAGGGCCAGCCAGCTCGCCACCGCGTTGATGTCGGCCGGGTTCAGCTTGCGTCCCACCTTGGCCATGCAATCGGGCGGCAGCGCATGGCGGCCGTTGTTGAGCCAGTCGCCGAGCTGCGACGCGAGGTAGAGGCGAGGCAGGCCGAGCAGCGAGGGAATGGCGGGCGCCACACCGGTGAGCGCTTCGCCATGGCATTGCGCGCAGGCCGGAATGCCGCGCCGCGCATCGCCCTGGAGGGCGAGGGTCTTGCCGTGCTGCAGGCTTTGCTCCGACGCGTCGGAGCGGGTCGGCACGGGTGGATAGGGCAGGTCGAGCCCGGCGAAGTAGGCTGCGATCTCGCGCAGGTAGGCATCCGAGAGGTGACGCACCATGTGGACCATGTCGCTGTTGAAGCGCCGGCCGTCGCGAAAGCTCAGCAGCTGGTTGTAGAGGTAGCCCTCGGGCTTGCCGGCCAGGCGCGGGAAGTAGCCCGCGTTGGTGCTGGCGCCTTCGCGGCCGTGGCAGGCAATGCAGGCTGCCACGCGCTGCTCGATGGTGTCGGGGACGCGGGTGGGTGTCGCGGCGGCGGCAGGCGGCAGCGGCGCGAGACTGCAGGCGGCGAACAGCAAGGCGTGCCAGTAGCGTGGGATGTTCATGGGTTGCGCGCGATTCTCCCCGCATGGCCGCCGGGAGAACAGGCTCAGTGCGCGCTCCGGCGACCGGATCAGTTGCAGTCGCAGGGCGCTACAGTGACTGCATGCGCATCCTTTTTTCGCGGATGGTCGGCTGGCAGCGCCTGCTGTGCTGCGCGGTCATCGGCCTGGCGGCGGCCCTGCTGCCCTGGCCGCTGGACGGCATTGCGCGCGGCCTGCTGGGCTGGTGCTTCGGCGCTGCCTTGTACCTGCTGTCGGCCTGGTGGCTGGCCGAAATCTCGGATGCCGAGAGCACGCGGCTGCGCGCGCAGTCACTGGACCAGCCCAGCGCGCTGATCCTGGCGAGCATGTTGAGCGTGGTCGGCGCCAGCGTGGTGGCGATCGCGATGCTGCTGCAGCAGGTCAAGCAGATGGGCGGCGTGGAGCGCGCCGGCCATATCGCGCTCGGGCTGGTCGCGCTGGCGGGCTCCTGGCTCATGATCCACACGATCTACGGCTTTCATTACGCGCACCGCTACTACCAGGTGGAACGCGGGCGCAAGCACCCGGGGCTGGATTTCCCCGGCAAGCTGGACCCCGACTACTTCGACTTCCTCTACTACGCCTTCGTGGTCGGCATGTGCTCGCAGGTGTCCGACGTGCAGGTCAGCTCGCGCGAGATGCGGCGCATCACGCTCGTGCACAGCGTGCTGTCCTTCGCCTTCAACATGCTGGTGCTGGCGCTGTCGATCAACGTGGTGGCCGGCGTGATCTAGGCGGGGGCGCGCTGCCGGCGTCCCAGCTTGACCAGCCCGGTCGACAAGGCCACGCCGCAGACGATCACCACCGCGCAGATCAGCATCCACTGCGTGATCTCCTCGCCGAGGAACACGGCGCCGTAGAACAGCGCGAACACCGGCACCAGGAAAGTCACGGTCAGCGCGCGCGCCGGCCCGGCGGTCTCGATCAGGCGGAAGAACAGGATGTAGGCCAGCCCGGTGCAGGCGGTGCCCAGCACGATGAGCGCGAGCCAGGCCTGCAGGCTTGGCATCGTCGCCGGCCAGAGCCAGAGGGCCGGCAGCGCGAGCGCCAGCGTGGCGCCGATCTGGCTTCCGGTTGCCGTTGCAAGCGCCGGCACGCCGCTCAGGTGCTTGCGCGTCAGGCTGGCCGCGAAGGCGTAGCAGATGCAGGCCGCGAGGCAGGCGCCGATGGCCCAGCGTGCGGCGGCCTCATCGGCCCCCGATTGCAGGCCCGCGCTGCGGCCGGCCAGCATCGCGACGCCGGCGAAGCCGATCACCAGGCCGATGCTGCGCGAGCGATCGGGCCGTTCGCCGAAGAAGCGCCAGGCCACCAGCGCGCCGAACATGGGCACCGTCGCATTGATCACCGCGGCCAGGCCGCTGTTGATGGTGAGCAGCGCGAAGCAGAAGAAGGCGAAGGGCAGGCCGGAGTTGAGCACGCCGATGCCCAGCGCGGGCTTCCAGTATTGCCTGAAGCTGGACCATTGGCCGCGCATGAACAGGAGCGGCAGCAGAAACAACATCGCGATCGCGACGCGCACCGCGGCCGTCGGCAGCGCGCCGAATTCGGCGGCGCCTACACGCATGAACAGGAAGGAAGCGCCCCAGAGCATGCCCAAGAGCACCAGATCGACCAGCCAGCGGCGGTTGGCCGGGCGTGCGGCGGTTGGCAGCGGAGCAGCGGCCGTCGTGCACTCGCCTTCGCTCACAGCGCACCTTCCAGTTCGAGCAGCGCGCTCTTGCGTTCGAGCCCGCCCGCATAGCCGGTCAGCGAGCCGTTGGTGCCCAGCACGCGGTGGCAAGGGACGATCACGCTGATCGGATTGCGGCCCACGGCGGCGCCCACCGCGCGCACGGCGGCCGGCTTGCCGATGCCGGCGCTCAAGGCGCCGTAGCTGATGGTGCGGCCCGCCGGAATGGCGAGCAGGGCTTGCCACACCGCCTGCTGGAAGCCGGTGCCGTGCGAGAGGTCGAGCGGCAGGTCGAAGTGCTGGCGCTTGCCGGCGAAGTAGTCGGCGAGCTGCGCGGCCGCCTCGCGCAGCACCGGGTGCTCCGCATCAGTCTGCCAGCCGCTCGAGTCAGGCCAGTGGCGTTGCCGGTCGAACCAGACGCCGGCCAGGCCTTCGTCGGTGGCGGCCAGCGTGATGCCGCCGAGCGGGCTCTCGATGTGGGTGCTGTAGATGGTGGTGTTCTTGAATTTCATGGCTGATCGGAAGGAAGTGCTGCCGTGGCATCGGCAGCGGGTAGAGGACTGTGCCAGGCGCGCAGCACCGCGTAGCTGCGCCAGGGGCGCCAGGCTTGCGAGGCTTCGGTTGCGGCGCGAGCAGAGGAGACGCCGAGCGCCTTCTGCAGCGCGACGTCGCCGGCCGGGAAGGCATCGGGCCAGCGCAGCGCGCGCATCGCGATGTACTGCGCGGTCCAGTCGCCGATGCCGGGCAGGGCCTGCAGGGCGGCGAGCGTGGCGGGCACGTCGGCGCCGGCATGCAAGGCCAGCCGGCCGGCTTGCACCTCGCGGGCGAGCGCGCTCAACGCGGCCTGCCGTTGCCGCACGATGCCGAGCTGGCCGAGCGCATCGCCGCTCGCGCCGGCGATGGCCGCGGGCGTGGGGAACAGGCGGTCCAGCCCGGCGATCGGCGTCGCGATCGCTTCGCCGAAGGCCTGCACCAGTCGCGTGCCCATGGTGCGCGCCGCGGCCACCGTGATCTGCTGGCCGAGCACGGCGCGCGCCGCGAGCTCGAAACCGTCGACCGTGCCCGGCACGCGCAGCCCGTCGCCATGCGGAAAGCTCGCATGCAGCGCACTGTTGATCGCCATCGGCTCGGCATCCAGGTCGAGCATGGCGCGCACGCGGCTGATCACGATCGGCAGCACAGCGGCCAGCGAATCGCCGACGCGCAGCAGCAACTGCTCGCGCTGCGCGTCGAAGCGAAGCTGGAGCCAGCCCGCATGCACGTGTTCGCCCTTCACGACGCGCAGCGTGCGCGCCAGCTGCGGCGTGCCGCCGGCATCGGTGATCGACTCGACGCCGCCGAGGGCCCGGCGCGCGAAGAAGCCCAGCATCGCCGCACCGTCATAGGGCGGCCGAAAGCCCAGCCGCACGTCGATGGCCTCGCTTTCGCGACCGTCGCCCGCAGGGCCGGCGCGCCGCAGCGCGCTCGGATTGAGGCCGTAGTGTGTCACGAAGGCCGCGTTGAAGCGGCGCACGCTCGCGAAGCCGCTGGCCAGTGCGACCTGCGTCATCGGCAGCCGCGTGTCGGCGATCAGCTGCTTGGCGGCCAGCAGGCGGCGCGTCTGCAGGTACTGCAGCGGCGACACGCCGAACTGGGTCTCGAAGATGCGGCGCAGGTGGCGGTCGCTCACGCCCAGCCGCGCGGCGATGCGGGCGGCGCCGGGGCCGTCTTCGTCCCAGGCATCGGGTTCGTCGATCAGGCGCGCGGCTTGCAAGGCAAGGATGCGCGATGCGTCCTCGGTCGACCAGCTCGCAGCCCGCGGCGCGAGTTCGGGCCGGCAGCGCAGGCAGGGCCGGAAGCCCGCGGCCTCGGCCTGTGCCGCATGGCGGAAGAAACGGCAGTTCTCGCGCCGCGGCAGCTTCACGCGGCAGACCGGGCGGCAGTAGACGCCGGTGGAGGTCACGCCGGTGAAGAAGGAGCCGTCGAAGCGTGCATCGTGGGCCTTCATGGCCAGGTAGCAGGCGTCGCTCTCGAGTCCGGCGGTGGGTGCGATGGCGGGAGACATGGGGGAATGATAGGTGTCCGTGCGCGCAGAAGTAGCCATTTCCGGACATTTGGCTCACGAGGGCCATGCCTACAATGGTCCTCAGTTTGTGAACTTTCAAAGGAAGCCCATGCAGCTCAGCGCATCGATCTTCAAGGCCTATGACATTCGCGGCGTCGTGCCGACCACGCTCGACGCCGAGGTCGCCGAGGCGCTCGGCAAGGCCTTCGGCAGCGCGGCGCGCGCGGCCGGCGAGAAATCGGTGGCGGTGGGGCGCGACGGGCGCCTGTCGGGCCCCGCACTGGTCGAGGCCCTGGTCCGTGGTCTGGTGGCCACCGGCATCGAAGTGATCGATGTCGGGGCCGTCACGACCCCGATGCTCTATTTCGCGGCCAACACGCTGGCCAACAGCGGCATTCAGGTCACAGGAAGCCACAACCCAAAGGATTACAACGGTTTCAAAATGGTACTGGCCGGCCGTGCGATCTACGGCGACGAGATCCAGGGCCTGTACAAGGTGATGGAAGCCGGCAGCGCCAAGCTCGCCCCGGGCGGCAGCGTGCGCAAGGTCGACGTGACCGAGGCCTACACGCAGCGCATCGTCGGCGACATCAAGCTGGCGCGTCCGCTCAAGATCGTGGTCGATTCGGGCAACGGCATCGCCGGCGCGTCGGCCCCGGCCATCCTGCGCGCCATCGGCTGCGAGGTGACCGAGCTCTTCAGCGAGGTCGACGGCGACTTTCCCAATCACCACCCGGACCCGAGCAAGCCCGAGAACCTCAAGGACCTGATCGCCGCGCTGCAAGCCGGCGATGCCGAACTGGGCCTGGCCTTCGACGGCGACGGCGACCGCCTCGGCATCGTCACCAAGGACGGGCAGAACATCTATCCCGACCGCCAGATGATGCTGTTCGCGCAGGACGTGCTCTCGCGCGTGCCGGGCGCGACCATCATCTACGACGTCAAGTGCTCGCAGCGCCTGGGCCCCGCGATCGAGGCCGCCGGCGGCAAGCCGCTGATCTACAAGACCGGCCACTCGCTGATCAAGGCCAAGATGAAGGAGATCGCATCGCCGCTGGGCGGCGAGATGAGCGGCCACATCTTCTTCAAGGAGCGCTGGTTCGGTTTCGACGACGGCACCTATGCGGGCTGCCGCCTGCTCGAGATCCTGAGCAAGACGCCGAATTCGAGCGACACGCTCAACGCACTGCCGACCAGCTTCTCGACGCCCGAGCTCAACGTGAAGTGCGCCGAAGGCGAACCGCACGCGGTGGTCGATCAGCTCGTGAAGACCGCGAAGTTCGATGCCCCGGCCAAGGTCTCGACCATCGACGGCGTGCGCGTCGACTGGCCCGATGGCTTCGGGCTCATCCGCGCCTCCAACACCACACCGGTGCTGGTGTTGCGCTTCGAAGGGCAGACGCAGGCAGCGCTGGACCGCATCCAGAAGGAGATGCTCGCGCTCCTGAAGAGCGCGAAGCCCGACGCCACCCTCGCGGAAGCCGCGCACTGAATTTTCGAAGCGTGCGTTCGTTGCTGCTGCGCCTCTACGGCGTCTTCACTTCTCTGGCCGAACCCCTGGTGCGGCGCAAGCTGCGGCGCCGGGCCGTGGCCGAGCCCGGCTACGCGCATGCGGTAGAAGAACGCTTCGGCCACTATGACGAAGCTGCGAGCGGCACCGGCTGGTGCTGGATCCATGCGGTCTCGCTCGGCGAGGCGCGCGCCGCCGGCATCCTGATCGCCGAGCTGCGGCGGCAGTACCCGGGCATCCCCATCCTGCTGACCAACGGCACGGCCACCGGGCGCGAAGAGGGCGCCAAGCTGCTGGAAGACGGCGATCTGCAGGTCTGGCAGCCCTGGGATGCGCCCGAGCCGGTGGCGCGCTTTCTCGATCGCTTCCAGCCGCGCATCGGCGTGCTGATGGAAACCGAGGTCTGGCCCGAGATGTCGGCGGCCTGCGCTGAGCGCGGCATTCCGCTGGTGCTGGCCAACGCGCGGCTGAACGAGAACTCGCTGGCCTCGGCCGAGCGTCTGGGCTGGCTCGCGCGGCCCGCCTATTCGGCATTGGCCGCCGTGTGGGCGCAGACCGAGGCCGATTCGCACCGGCTGGTTTCGCTCGGCGCCAAGGTGGCGGGCGTGTTCGGCAACCTCAAGTTCGACGCCACGCCCGATGCGCGCCAGCTCGCGGCGGCGACCCGCTTGCGCGAGCAGCTGCCGCGGCCGGTGGTGGTGTTTGCGAGCTCGCGCGACGGCGAGGAGGTGCAGCTGCTCGAAGTGCTCAAGCGCTTCGGCGCGCTGGCGCCCGTGCCGCCGGCGCAGGACGCGGTGCAGTCGATTGCCAAGCGGGTGCACGACGTGCAATGGATGATAGTGCCGCGTCATCCCCAGCGTTTCGACGACGTCGCGGCGCTGGTCGAATCCCAGGGCTTCGCGGTGGCGCGGCGCAGCGCGGCCGGCGCGCCGGCCGAATGCGAGATCTGGCTCGGCGATTCGCTCGGCGAGATGGCGCTCTACTACGGCCTGGCCGACGCGGCGCTGCTGGGCGGCAGCTTCGAACCGCTGGGCGGCCAGAACCTGATCGAGGCCGCGGCCTGCGGCTGCCCGGTGATCATGGGGCCGTCGACCTTCAACTTCGCCGAGGCGGCCGAACTCTCGCTCGCGGCCGGCGCCTCGCAGCGCGTGGACAACATGGAGCAGGCGGTCACGGCGGCGCTCAAGCTGGTCGAGAAGCCTGAGCGGCGCGAAGCGATGGCCGAGGCCGCCTTGGCTTTCGCCAACTCGAACCGCGGCGCGGCGCAGCGCACGGCGGCGGCGGTGCTGGCGGTTGCGGAGGCGGCGACGGCCGAGACCGAGGAGCGGGCCGAGCCCAGTCTCGAGTAGGACGCTCTAGCGCGTCGGCGGCAGGATCACCGGCGGCGGTGGCGGCGAAGGCATGACCGGCGGCGGCGGGCTGAAGGGCGGCACCGGCACCGGCGGCACCACCGGGATCGGCGTGGCGGGCCGGCCGGGCGCCGGGGCCTGCTGCGAGGCCGGCGGCTGTGCCGGCGTGGCGGTGCTGTCCACGGCAGGGCGGCCGTCGGTGGCCAAGGTGCTGTTGATCGCGCGCAGGTCGTCGGCCGTCAGCGTGCCGTTGGCCTGCCGCAGCTTGAGATTGCCCAGCAGCACGTTGTAGCGCGACACCGCGAGGTCGCGCTTGGTCTGGAACAGCTGGCTCTGCGAATTGAGCACGTCGATGTTGATGCGCACGCCCACCTGGTAGCCGAGCCGGTTGGCGTCGAGCGCGACCTGGCTGGAGGCCTCGGCGGCTTCGAGTGCCTTCACCTGCCCGGCCCCCGAGACCAGTCCGAGGTAGGCCGCGCGCGTGGCTTGCGTCACGCTGCGGCGCGTCGATTCGAGCACCGAGCGCGACTGCTCTTCGAGCGCCAGCGTTTCCTTGACGCGGTTCTCGGTCGCATAGCCCGCGAACAAGGGCAGGTTGAACACCACGCCCACGGTCGCCGCATTGATGCGCGAGCGGCCCGTGGTGGTGCTGGTGCCCTGCGGGTTGTTGGTGACGTTGTAGCCCAGGTTCGCGTCAAGGGTGGGCTTGTGGCCGGCTTCGGCCTTCCTGACTTCGAGCGTGGCCACGTCGAGGCCGAGCCGCGCCTGCCGGATCGAGGGATGCACGTCCTCGGCCTGCGCGACCCAGGCGTTGATATCGGCCGGCATCACCTCGGGCAGCACCACCGGCGCGGCCAGCGGAACCGGCACGCTGCCAGGGCGGCCGACCAGCTGGTCGAGCGCGATCTTCTTGACCTGGAGGTCGTTCTCGGCCGCGATCTCCTGCGAGATCACGAGGTCGTAGCGCGCCTGGGCTTCGCGCGTGTCGGTGATGGTCGAGGTGCCGACCTCGAAATTGCGCTTGGCCGATGCCAGCTGCTCGGCCACCGCGATCTTCTGCGCCCGCACCAGCGCCAGGCTGTCCTGGGCCGAGAGCACGTCGAAGTAGGCCTGGCTCACGCGCACCACCAGGTCCTGGTCGGCGATGGTCAGCACCGCCTGCGCGATGTCGACCTGGCGCTTGCCCTGTTCGTAGGTGGCCCAGTTCGCGGGCCGGTAGAGGGGCTGGGTGGCGTTGACGCCGACGTTCTGCGTGTTGAAGCCGCGCGAGGTGTTGCCGACGGGCGTGTTGACGTCGAGCTCGGTGTGCGAGGCACCGGCCGACAGCCCGACCGCCGGCAGGATGCCGGCCTTGGCCTGGGCCGCGCGCGCCAGGCTGGCGTCGTACTGCGAACGCGCGGCCTGGTAGGTCGCGTCGTAGCTGCGCGCCGATTCGTAGAGATCGATCAGGCTCTGGCCGTGGGCAGGCAGTGCGAACGCGGCGGCGAGCGCCACCGAGAGGGGAAGAAGCCGGAGCACGGGCATTGAGCGTCCTTGGGAAAAGAAATCAGTAGCGCGGCACAGAGGGGTCGTGCTGCGTCGACCAGGCATCGATGCCGCCGGCGACGTTCGCCACCTCGGCAAAGCCGTTCTGGATCAGGAAGGCGGCCACGCGCTGGCTGCGCGCGCCGTGGTGGCAGAGGCAGGCGATGCGCTGCGCCGGGTCGAGCTCCGAGATGCGGGCCGGAATCTCGTTCATCGGGATCGCCACCAGCGTGAAGCCCTGCGGCACCACGCTCGCGGTTTGCACTTCCCACGGCTCGCGCACGTCCAGCAGCACCGGCTGCGCACTCGCGTCGTGGCCGAACCAGTCGGCGAGTTCGGGCGGGCGGACCTGGTCGATCATGAGAGCTCCGCTCAGAAGTTGAAGCGCGAAGGCGCAGGGAAGTTCAAGAGGCGCGGCGCCACCGTGTCCCACGGCTGCACGATGTCCCACTTGCCTTCGCCGACGCGCGTGACGAAGTGGGCGCGCATCATCGGTTCGTCGCCCACGATCGCCGCCAGCCGGCCGCCCATCTTGAGCGAGCCCATCAGGCTCTGCGGCAGGCGCGCGACCGAGCCGCTGAGCACGATCACGTCGAAAGTCGGTCCGCTGGGCAGCGGCACGGCGCCGTCGGCGTTGCGCACTTCCACGTTGTTCACGCCGTTGCGGCGCAGGTTCTCGGTGGCGACGGCCGCCAGGCCAGGATCGATCTCGAGCGTCAGTACTTGCGCCGCGCGGTGCGCCAGCAGCGCGGCCATGAACCCGGAGCCGGAGCCGATCTCGAGCACGGATTCGTGCTTCTGCACATGCAGGTCTTGCAGCATCCGCGCCTCGACTTTGGGCGAGAGCATGCACTGGCCGGGCTCCTTCGTCTTGGCGCCCTCCAGCGGGATCTCCATGTCGAAGAAGGCCAGGCCGCGGTGGGCCTTGGGCACGTAGTCCTCGCGCCGGATGTGGGCCAGCAGGTCCAGGATTTCGAGATCGAGCACGTCCCAGGGACGGATCTGCTGCTCGATCATGTTGAAGCGCAAGCGCTCCAGGGTGGGAATGGGGTTCATGTGCTTTTTCCTCGTGCGGGTCGGGTCAATCAGGACAAACCTTCAATTTTAGGCGGCGGCTCCACAGTGTCGGCCGTGCGCGTGACCGCTTGCTGGCGGTGCCAGCGGCGCCGGGCCCAGTTCGCCAGGTCGTCCATGTAGCAATAGACCACCGGCACCACCACCAGCGTCAACAGCGAGGAGGTGATCACGCCGCCGATCACGGCCTGGCCCATGGGCGCGCGCTGCTCCGAGCCTTCGCTGATCGCGAAGGCCAGCGGCACCATGCCGAAGATCATCGCCAGCGTGGTCATCAGGATCGGGCGCAGCCGCACGCGCGCCGCGAGCAGCAGGGCCTCGGCGCGCGGCAGGCCCGGCACCGGCGTGCCGTCGGGCGCGACGCCGCTCTCGCGCGAACGGATCGCGAAATCGACCAGCAGGATGGCGTTCTTGGTCACCAGGCCCATCAGCATCACGATGCCGATGATCGAGAACATCGAGAGCGTGGATCGGAACATCAGCAAGGCCAGCACCACGCCGATCAGCGTGAGCGGCAGCGCCGTCATCAGCGCCAGCGGCTGCAGGAAGCTCTTGAACTGGCTGGCCAGGATCATGTAGATGAAGATGATCGCCAGCGCCAGCGCCGACACCGCATAGCCGAAGGACTCCTGCATGTTCTTGGTCGAGCCGCTGAACTGCCAGCCGTAGCCCGGCGGGAAGGCGATGCCGGCCAGCGCCGTGCGGATGTCGGCCGACACTTCGCCGGCCGAGCGGTTGGCCACGTTGGCATTGATGCTGACCTCGCGCGCCAGTGCGCGGCGGTTGATCTGGTTTGGCCCGGTGGCTTCGCGCACATCGGCCACCTGCTGCAGGCGAACGATGCGGCTGGAGCCGTCGGCATTGGCGCCCATGGCGGTGCTGACGAAGGGCAGGCGCGCCAGGTCGGCCGGCGAGTTGCGCACCTCGGGCGCCAACCGCACGTTGACGTCGTAGGTCTGGTCGTCGGGCGCGCGCCAGTTGCCCACCGTGGTGCCGGCCACCAGCGTGCGCAGTGCGTTCGCGACCGGCGCCACGCCGAGGCCGAGGTCGGAGGCGGCATCGCGGCGCATCACCACGCTCACGGTCGGCTTGTTGGGCTTCTGGCTCGAATCGAGATCGACCAGCCCGGGAATCGGGCGGATCGCCTCCATCACGCGCTGCGTGAGCCGTTCGAGCTCCTGCAGGTCGGGGCCCTGCAGCGAGAACTCGATGACCTTGTTGCCGCCCACCGAGTCGCGCAAGCCCACGTGCGTGACCGTGATGCCCGGGATCGCGCGCAGCTTCTCGCGCAGCACGCCCGACATCTGGTCGACGCTGCGCTCGCGCAGCTTGCGCTCGACCAGGCGCACGTAGATGCTTGCGTAGATCTTGCCCTGCGCGTCGCCGGTGTTGATGGTGCTGAGCGTGTAGCGCACCTCGGGCATTTCGCGCAGGACGCCCTCGACCTGGCGGGCCTTGGCCTCGGTCACTTCGAGCGAGGAGCCGACCGGCGTGTAGAAGTTGATCGCGGTTTCCGAGAAGTCGGCCTTGGGCACGAACTCGGTGCCCAGGAGCGGCACCATCACCACGCTGGCGGCGAAGATGCCGAGCGCCGCGGCCAGCGTGGCGAGCTTGTGCACGAGGGACCAGCGCAGGATGGCCTGGTAGGCTTCAGCGAGCCGGTCGGTCGCGCGGTCGAACCAGCCGGTGACGCGGCCGATGGTCTTGTCGTAGAAGGTCACGGGCGGGCCGCGCTTGCCGTGCGTATCGATTGCAGGGTCGTGCCAGATGCTCGAGAGCATCGGATCCAGCGTGAAGCTCACGAACATCGAGATCAGCACTGCCGCCACGATGGTGATGCCGAACTCGTGGAAGAACTTGCCGATGATGCCTTCCATGAAGCCGATCGGCAGGAACACCGCGACGATCGAGAGCGTGGTCGCCAGCACCGCAAGCCCGATCTCCTGCGTGCCGTCGAGCGCCGCGCTGTAAGGCGCCTTGCCCATCTGCACGTGGCGCACGATGTTCTCGCGCACCACGATCGCGTCGTCGATCAGCAAGCCCACGCACAGCGACAGCGCCATCAGCGTCACCATGTTGATGGTGAAGCCGAACATGGCCATGAACCAGAAGGTGCCGATCAGCGCGATCGGCAGCGTGAGCCCGGTGATCACGGTCGAGCGCCACGAATTCAGGAACAGGAACACGATCAGCACGGTGAGCAGCGCGCCTTCGATCAGTGTCTCCCGCACGTTGTTGACCGCGACGCGGATCGGCCGCGCAGCGTCGGCGATGGGTTCGAGCTTGACGCCGGGCGGCAACTGCGGCCGGATGTCGGCGATGGCCTTCGCGAGCCCGTCGACTACCGCGATGGTGTTCTCGTCCTGCGCCTTCTGCACGGACAGGAGCAGCGTGCGCTGGCCGTTGTAGAGCGCGAGGCTCTCGAGTTCCTGCGCGCCATCGCGCACGGTCGCCACCTGGTCGATGCGGATCGGCGCGCCGCCCCTGCGCATCAGGATGATCTTGCCGAAGTCCTCCGGCCGCTCCATGCGCGCATCGACCTGCACCACGCGTTCCTGCTCGAGCGAGCGCACGGCGCCCACCGGCAGCGCCTGGTTCTCGTTGCGCACCGCCTCGACCACCTGCGACGCACTGACGCCGAAGGCTTCCATCGCCTGCGGATTGAGATAGATGTTGATCTCGCGCTTGGTGCCGCCCACCAGCGTCACCGAGCCGACGCCGCGCACGTTCTCCAGCCGCTTCTTCAGCACCTGATCGGCCCAGTTGGTCAACTCGACCGCGCTCGGTTGTTTGTCTTCCTGCCCATCGGGCAGCACGGCCACCGACCACACGGGCCGCGAGGCCGGGTCGAAGCGCAGCACGCGCGGATCTTTCACCTCGTCGCGGAACAGAGGCCGCACCGCTGCGACCTTTTCGCGCACGTCGTCGGCCGCCTTGCGGCCGTCGACGTAGAGCTGGAATTCGATGATGACGACCGACTGGCCTTCGTAGCTGCGCGAGGTGAGGGCGTTGATGCCGGCGATCGAGTTGACGCCTTCCTCGACCTTCTTGGTCACCTCGCTCTCGACGATCTCGGGCGAGGCGCCCGGGTACTCGGTGATCACCACCACCACCGGGAAGTCGATGTTCGGGAACTGGTCGACCTGCAGCCGCTGGTAGGAGAAGATGCCGAGCACCACCAGCGCGAGCATCAGCATGGTCGCCAAGACCGGGTTCTTCAGGCTGACGCGCGTGAACCACATGGTATTGCGCGCTCAGGGCGCGGCGACCGGCGAGAGGCGCACTGCCGTGCCTTCGCGCAGCGAGCCGACGCTGCCCGCCACCACCACCGCGCCATCCTCGACGCCGCGCACCGCGACCAGCGTCTGGCCGTCGACCTGGCCGCGCTGGCCGGTCTGGACCGCGCGGTGGGCGATGCGTCCCTCGATCACCATCTGCACGTAAGGCGCCGGCTTGTCGATGCGCACCGCGGACAAGGGCAGGGCGAGCGCGTCGACGCGCCCCACGTCGATGCTGCCCTGCGCGAACAGGCCCTGGCGGAAGCCGGCGCTGCGGTCCAGCCGCAGGTAGACCAGCACGCTGCGGCTGCCGGCCTGTGCGCTCGGGTTGACGCGCACCACGCTGGCGCCCACCTTGCGGTTGGTGCTCGCCGGGTCTACAGCGCTGCTGCCTTCGATCTGCAGCGTCGCGCGCTGGCCCACGCGCACTGCGACCGAGTCGGCTGCCGCGAGCGTGGCCTCGACCTCGATGCGGCTCAGGTCGACCACCTCGATCACGCGCGCATCGACAGCGACGCGCTCGCCCGGCTGCGCCAGCCGCTGCGCGACCTGACCGGTGAGCGGGCTCTTGAGCACGGTGTCGGCGAGCGACTTGTGCGCCATCTCCACCGCGGCGAGCGCGGCGCGGTGGGTCGAGAGCGCGGCGTTGAGATTCGACTGCGAGGTGTCGAGCGCAGTGCGGGAGATGAAGCCCTGGTCGACCAGCGCCTTGTTGTTGTCGTAAGTGCGTTGCGCCACCTCGGCCTGCGCGCGGGCCGAGTCCGCCTGCTCCTGAGCCTGGCGCACGCGCGACTTGTACTCGACCGGGTCGATGCGCGCGACCACCTGGCCGGCCGTGACCGCATCGCCCTCGCGCAGCGTGAGGCCGATCAGCTCGCCGGCCACGCGGGCCTTGACCAGCGCCGAATCGACCGCCTTGAGCGTGCCCGAGACCGCCAGCGTCTGCGCGAGTTCGCGCCGCGTGGCGCGCACCACGTCGGACGGCGAGAGCTGCACCACCGTTTCGGCCGGCTTCGCGGCGGCGGCGACCGCGGCTTGCTGCGCGCGGCGCGCCTCGATGGCGCGCAGCACGCCGCCGGCCAGCAGCGCGACGACCACTGCCGCGACCGCCCATTTGATGACGAGCGACCGCTTCATACGCCCGCCTTCGGCGGCATGCTGAGCCCGTGGAGCACGGTCTCGGCCTGGATCGCAAGGTACTTCTCGGGATCGAGATCCGAATCGGCGTCGACGCAGATGACGGCCGAGTGCTTCCACAGCATCAGGAAGAGCATCGGCGCGATGATGGCGTAGATCGCGTGGCCGACGTCGACCGGCGCGAACTCCCCGCTGTCGATGCCGCGCTGCACGATGCGCCGCATCAGCGTGTGCCCGGGCCGCACCACCTCTTCGCGGTAGAACTCGGCCAGCTCCGGGAAATTGCGGCCCTCGCTCAGCATCAGCTTGGTGAGGCCCGAGGCCTTGGTCGAGCCCACGCGCTCCCACCAGATGCGCATGCAATAGCGCAGCATGTCGGAGGTGCTGCCCTCGAACTCCTCGAACTCCTTGTTCCACTCGGTGAAGCGGCCGGACAGGTTCTCGACCACCACCGCCTTGAACAGTTCTTCCTTGCTCGGAAAATAAAGGAACAGGGTGCCCTTGGACACGCCGGCGCGCGCCGCCACCTCTTCGGCACGGGTGGCCGCGAAGCCCTTGTCGACGAACAGGTCCAGTGCGGCCTCGAGCAGTTCCCCGGGACGCGCCTCCTTGCGGCGCTCGCGCTTGGCGCGCGCTGTGCTGCAGAATTTGTCGCTGAGGAAACGGGGAGCGGGCATGGATTTCTTAATGACTCACGGGTTAGTAATGTAGTGAGCGTGCCTGGACCCGTCAAGCCGCGACAATGCTGGGTTCGCCAATTTCCACCCTGGAGTTTTCATGTCCACGCCATCACCGCAAACCGAGATCATCGCGCTGGGCGGCGGCTGCTTCTGGTGCACCGAGGCGGTTTTCGACCGCGTGCAGGGCGTGGTGGATGTCGAATCGGGCTACAGCAACGGCGAGACGATCAATCCCAGCTACGAACAGGTCTGTACCGGCCGCACCGGCCATGTCGAGGTGGTCCGGGTGGAATTCGATCCGCAGCAGATCACGCTGCGTGAGATCCTGGAGATCTTCTTCGTCGTGCACGATCCCACGACACTCAACCGGCAGGGCAACGACGCGGGGACCCAGTACCGCAGCGGCATCTATTACGCCAACGACGCGCAGAAGCAGGTCGCCGAAGAGGTGATCCGCGAGATCGAGGCCAGCAAGACCTACCGCTCGCCGATCGTGACCGAGGTGAAGCCGCTGGCCAACTACTCGACCGCCGAGGCCTACCACCAGGACTACTTCCTGAACAACCCGAACCAGGGCTATTGCGCCTTCGTGGTCGGGCCCAAGGTCGAGAAGTTCCAGAAGACCTTCGCGGCGCGGCTCAAGAAGGCCTGAGCCTTTCTTCTTTCATGCGCCTCGCACGCCACCCGCTCCGAGCCCGCGCCATGCTGTGCGTGCTGGCGCTCGCCTTGTGGTTTGCGACGACGCTCGGGCTCGTGCACCGCACGATCCACAGCCCGCTTGCGGCGCATGCGCATGCGGCTGCGTCCGCCCATGCGGGAGAGGCGGACCATGGGTCCCATGGCCTGGTCGCGCTCTTCGGCGAGCACAGCGATGCGGATTGCCGGCTCTACGACCAGTTGTCCCACGGCCCGGCCGCGCTCTGCGTGCCGGCCCTCCTGCTGCCGGTCATGCTGCCGGCGGCCACCTTTGCCTATCTCGAGGGCGAAGCAATCGCCCGATGGGTCGCGCTGTTCGACGCGCGCGGCCCGCCTTCCGCTCGCTGAATCCGCCTTGCCGACCGACAGCTGCACCCGTCTTTTCGCGGGCTGCGGCCGGTCTTTCATCGATTCAACGAGTGTTCCAACATGTCATCCCATTTCCGGCGCAACGCCATCGGCGTTGCCGTTCTTTCCCTTTTGTCCTGCGCTGCCTGGGCGCAAGCCGACGCGAGCGCGCCCGCGCCTTCGCTGCCCGAGGTCACCGTCACCGGCAACCCGTTGGGCGCCACCGACCTGATCGCACCGACCACCACCCTCTCCGGCGACAGGCTGCTCTTGCGTTCCCAATCCACGCTCGGCGAGACCCTCAACGGCCTGCCGGGCGTCAGCAGCAGCTACTTCGGGCCCAACGCGAGCCGGCCTTCGATCCGCGGCCAGGACGGGGACCGCATCCGCATCCTGCAGAACGGCGGCGCGGCACCGGACGCCTCCTCGCTGAGCTACGACCACGCGGTGCCGGTCGATGCCCTCGTCACCGAACGCATCGAAGTGCTGCGCGGGCCCTCGGCGCTGCAGTACGGCGGCAGCGCGGTCGGCGGCGTGGTCAACGTGATCGACAACCGCATTCCGAGCGAGCCGATCGACGGTTTCGGCGGCCGCGCCGACCTCGGCTACGCGACCGGCAACCGCGAGAAGAGCGGCGGCGTGGTGCTGGAGGGCGGCAACAACCGCTATGCGCTGCACGTGGATGCCTTCAACCGCGACGCGGACGATACCTCGGTGCCGATCGAACTCGGCTGCGAGAACCCGCGCCGGCCCGGCCTGGCTCGCAAGATCTGCAACTCGGCCAACCAGGCGCACGGCGGCGCGATCGGCGGCAGCCTGTTCTTCGACCAGGGCTGGATCGGCGCTTCGGCCAGCACCTACCGCAGCGACTACGGCACGGTGGCGGAGGACGACGTCACCATCAAGATGAAATCCGACCGCTATGCGCTCGAAGGCGAATGGCGGCCGGGCGGCTTCTTCACCAGCATCCACGGCAAGCTGAGCCGCACCGACTATCGCCACACCGAGTTCGAGGGCTCGGAGACCGGCACGGTGTTTGCCAACAAGAGCAACGATCTGCGCATCGAGGGGCGCCATCAGAAGATCGGCGGCGTGGAGGGCTTGATCGGCTTCACCAACGAAAGCAACGACTTCTCGGCCGTCGGCGACGAGGCCTTCGCGCCGCACAGCCGCACGCGCTCGCGCGCCTTGTTCCTGCACGAAGAGCTCGGTACGTCGTGGGGCCGCCTGAGCTTCGGCGCGCGCACCGAGCAGGTGAAGGTGCGTTCCTTCGGCTATCCGGAAGATCCGTCGGTCACGCGCTTCGCCGTCGGCGAGCGCAGCTTCAATCCGCACAGCGCGGCCTTCGGTGCGCTGGTCAACCTGGCGCCCCAATGGCAGCTGACCTCGAACCTCGCCTACACCGAGCGCGCGCCCAAGGACTACGAACTCTTCGCCAACGGCCCGCACGTCGCGACCGCGGCCTGGGAGGTCGGCGATCCGAACCTGCAGAAGGAAAAGTCGGTCGGCTTCGACCTCGGCGCCCAATGGAAGTCCGGCGCCAACAGCGCGCGCGTGAATGCCTACGTCACGCGCTTCCGCAACTACATCGGGCTCGCGGCCTCGGGCAATGTGCGCGGCGAGGACGGCGAGATCAACCCGGGCCCGGTGGAAACCGACGAAGGCCTGCTGTTCCCCGACGTGGTGGACGAGTTCGTCTATCGCGGCGTGCGCGCCCGCTTCACCGGCATCGAGGCCAACGGCAACCTGCGGCTCCTGGGCACCGACGGCTTCTCGCGCGCGGCCGACGGCTCCACGCTGGACCTCGAATGGCGTGCCGACCTGGTGCGCGCGAAGAACACCGATACCGGCGAGCCGCTGCCGCGCATCTCGCCGGCGCGCGTGGGTACCACGCTGGCCTACGGCAACGGGCCATGGACGGCGCGCCTGGGCTTCGACCACTACGCTGCCCAGCGAAGGGTGCCGAGCATCGGCGCGCGCGAGACCGATGCCTTCACGCTGTGGAATGCGGCGCTCACCTACCGCATGAAGGTGCAGCGCGCCAACCTCACCTGGTATGCGCGCATCGACAACCTGACGAACAAGCTGGCCTACAGCGCGACCTCGATCCTGACCACGACCGCCTTCCCGGATGCGCCCTTGCCGGGGCGGACCTTGAAGGTGGGCCTGCGCGCGACGTTCTAGCGCCCCTGTATGCTCGCCGCCGATGAATTCATCGGTCCTCTCGTCGCTGCTGCCCGTCGTCTTGCTCATCGCTGCGGGCTTCGTGGCAGGGCGGCGGGGCTGGGTCGGCGGCGGCGCGGTGCGGGACCTGTCGAACCTGATCTTCCTGCTGCTCGTGCCGGCGCTCCTGTTCCGTGCCATGAGCACGGTGCACCTGGAGCAGCTGAGCCTCAAGCCTGTCGCGGCCTACTTTCTCGCGGCGGGCCTGATCTTCGCGGCCACCTTGCTGTGGCGCGGCTTCAACCGCACGGCGGCCGTGCTCGCGCTTGCCAACACCTTCAGCAACACCGTGATGATCGGCATCGCGCTGATCGGCCTGGCCTACGGCCCCGAGGGCATGGTTGTGCTGCTGACGCTGATCTCGCTGCATTCGCTGGTGCTGCTGACCAGCGCGACGCTGGTGCTCGAACTTGCGGTGGCCCACGAGAACGCCAGTCTGAGCGGCACGCCGCGCCAGCCGATCCTGCACACACTGGGCCGCGCGTTCTACAACGCGATCGTCCATCCGGTGCCGCTGCCGATCATCGCGGGCCTGCTGTTCGCGCAGACCGGTTGGGTGATGCCCGAAGTGATCGACAAGCCGATCGCGCTGCTCGGGCAGGCCTTCGGACCGATCGCGCTGGTCATGGTCGGCATCACGCTCGCGTTCACGCCCATCGGTACCCACTGGCGCGGCGCGCTGGTGCAGGCGCTGGTCAAGAACGTGGCGCACCCGTTGCTGGTGGCGGGGCTCGGCTGGCTGCTGGGCCTGCGCGGGCTGCCGCTGCAGGTGATGGTGGTGGCCGCGGCGCTGCCGATCGGCGCCAATGTGTTTCTGTTTTCGCAGCGCTACAAGACGGCCGAGGATCTCGTGACGGCCAGCATGGCGGTCTCGACTGCGCTCGCGCTCGTCACGCTGTCGATCGTGATGCCGCTCGCTGGCAGGCTCTGAGGCAGGATTGGCTCAGGGGGCCAAGCGCTCACGCACCCAGGCGCCATCTTCTCGCCGGTAGCGCAAGCGATCGTGCAGCCGGCTCTTGCGGCCTTGCCAGAACTCCCAGCGGTCGGGCACCAGGCGGTAGCCGCCCCAGTGCGGCGGCCGTGGCGGCGAGAGCAGGTGCCGGGCGGCCTCGATGGCGGCGTTCTTCACCAGCACCTCGCGGCCGCTGATCACCTCGCTCTGCGGGCTGGCCCAGGCGCCGATGCGCGAGTCGAGCGGGCGGCTCGCGAAGTAGGCGTCGCTCTCGGCCGCATCGACCTTCTCGACCCGGCCCTCGATGCGCACCACGCGCTCGAGCTCGACCCAGTGGAACTGCAGCGCGGCCCAGGGATTGCCGGCGAGCTCCTGGCCTTTGCGGCTCTTGTAGTTGGTGTACCAGACGATGCCGCGCGCGTCGTAGCCCTTGATCAGCACGATGCGCGTCGACGGCCGCAGGTCGCCGCCGACGGTGGCCAGCGTCATCGCGTTGGGCTCGGGCAACTGCGCGTCGATCGCTTCGGCGAGCCAGCGCTCGAACTGGAGTAGGGGATCGGATGCGCTGCTGGCTTCGTCGAGTTCGGCGCGCTCGTAGCTCTTGCGCAGCGCGGCCAGCGCTTCTTTGGGGGAATTCATGGCCGCATTGTTGCGCATGCGAAGAGGGGATACTGGGCGCATGAATCCTCGATCGCCCACCGTCATCGTGCTCGCCTCGGGCCGCGGCGAGCGCTTTCGCGCCGCCGGCGGCAGCGGCGCCAAGCTGCACGCGCCGCTCGCGGGCCGGACGGTGCTGGAGCACACGCTGGCCGCCGTGCGCGCCAGCGGCCTGCCGTGGCATCTGGAGGATGCGGGCCATCCCGGCATGGGCGATTCGATCGCGGCCGCGGTGCGGGCCACGGCCGATGCGGCGGGCTGGCTGATCCTGCCCGGCGATCTCCCGCTGGTGTTGCCATCGACCTTGCAAGCCGTGGCGCGGGCGCTCGTCGATCCCGTGCAGGCGGCTCAGCCGCAGCGCCGCGGCGAACGCGGACATCCGGTCGGCTTTGCCGCGGCCTGCAAGCCGCTGCTCGCGGCGCTGTCGGGCAACCTGGGCGCGGCGCCGGTGCTGCGCGCGCTGCGGGAAGCCCATGCAGTGGCGGAGATCGAAGTGGACGACATCGGCATCCTGACCGACATCGACACGCCCGCCGCACTCGCGCGCGCCGAGGCGCTGCTGGCCGCGCGGCTCAGCGCCTCGTGATCAGCGCGCAGGCGATGCGCGGGCCGGAGTTGCCGGCCGGCTGCGAGGTGAAGTCGTCGCGATCGCGGTGAACGATCAGCGCCCGGCCGACCACGTTGTTGGCCGCGCCGTCGGTGAGCGAGATCGAGTGCACGTCGACGCTGAAGCGCGCCACGCCGCTCGCATCGGCCACCAGGCTCGGCAGCTCGCCCGCATGGCTGCCGGGCGCGCCGAACTTGCCGTGCGTGCCGCCGGCCGGATTGAAGTGGCCGCCCGAGGCATTGCCGTTGTCGCCGCAGTCGCCCTTCTCGTGGATGTGGAAGCCATGTTCCGTGCCCGGCACGAAGCCGCGCACTTCGCCGGCCACGCGCACGCCATGGTCGAGCGCCGTGAAGCTCACGTTGCCCGTGGTCGGATTCGGCGTGATCGCCGCGGTCGGCGCCAGCGCGGCGCTGGCGCTCGCCTTGGACCCCATCATGGTGCCGCAGCCGGCGAGCAGGCTCACCGCGGCGACGGCAAGAGTGGGGACGATCAGACGAGAGGACATGGCTACTCCTTGGATGAAGAACGGGAAGAAGAATCGAGAGAAGAGGCCGCAGGGTATACCGGAGCGGGCGCTTCGCCGCAATCGGCTTGCGCCGACAGCTTGGCCTCGGCCAACCTGATCAGGCGCGCCAGCGCTGCATCGTGGATCGCATGGCGCTGCAGTTCGAGCAGGGTCTGATGCGCATAGTCGAGCGAACTGCCATAGCGGCCGACCGCGCTGGCGAAGATGTGGCGGTAGCGCTCGTCGTCCAGGTTGCCGGTGAAGTTGGGACTGCGCCGCGACAAGGTGAAGGCCAGGGCGCGCACCGATCCGTGCGGGGTCTCGCAATCGAGCCATCGGGGGTCGTAGACGCCGGTCGGCATCTCGCGCAGCCAGAGCCGGCCCAGGGTTTCGAGCCCGTCGGCCGCGGCCACGCGGAACACCATGCCGCGGCAGCTGCCGCCCGAGAGCAGGCCGAACACCAGGCCCGGATTCTCGACCGTGCCGCGATTGATGCGGCTCCACATCTTCAGCGCCCGATGCCAGCCGTGCACCCGCGCGGGGTGCCGCTCGATGAAGCCGAACTCGGGGCGCCAGATCAGCGAGCCGTAGCCGAACACCCAGAGATCCTGGTGGCCGCCCCATTCGGCGATCACGCGGTCGAGCATGGGCTTCGGGTCGCGCAGCGGTTTGAGCATGGGGTCCAAACCGGGCGGGCCGGGGTCGCCACCTACAATTTCACGGTCATGGTTCACCGCACCATTATTTACCGACCGCTTTCCTACGGAGATCGACCCATGGCAGGCATAGCCGACGACGACAGCCAACAGAACATCATTCTGGCCTTTCTGCTCGGGCTGATCGCACTGGTGATCTTCTTCGTGATCGGGATCGTGCTCTACACGCAGAGCCACAAGGCGGGCGCGAAGCCCGCGGCGTCCATGGTGGAGATCCTGACCGAAACCGTGGCAGTCGTGATCCCCGACGGCGCGAGCATCCGCGTGCAGGGCGGGGTCGTGAACTTCTATTTCGCCACCGGCAGCGCCGATCTGGCTCCCGGCGCGGCAGGGGCCCTGGCCACGGTGATCAAAGGCGTGGAAGGTGGGCGCAAGGCAGTGGTCTCGGGCTTCCATGACACCACCGGCGATGGGGGCCTCAACGAACAGCTCGCGCAGAGGCGTGCCGAGATGGTGCGCAACGTGCTGACCGGGCTGGGCGTGCCGGCCGACAAGATCGAACTGAAGAAGCCCGCCGTGACCACCGGTTCGGGGAACGACGCCGAGGCGCGCCGCGTCGAGGTCCGGCTGGTCGACTAGCGCGCTGCGCTCACCACGGCAGCTGCATCGGCTTCGCTTCGAGGTCGAACACCCCGACCGGGGCAGCCGGAAACACGCCGGTGATCTCCATCGGCTCGTCGCCCACATTGAAGATCTGATGCGGCACGTCGCGCGGCAGCAGCACGCTGCTCGCGGGGCCGAAGCGGTGCACCTGTCCGTCGAGGTGGACCTCGCCGCGGCCCGCGTGGCACAACACGACTTCCTCGGTGTCATGGCTGTGCGGCGGCGTGGAAGCGCCGGGCGCCAGCGTCTGCTTCCAGATCGACAACTGGGTCAATCCATGCTCGTGGCCCGCCAGGGTGCGGTGGGTGATTCCGGGCAGCTCTGCCAGGGGCAGCGTGGCGTGGGAGATAACGTTGCGGGCAATGGCGGTCATGAGGCGGCTCCGTGCAATCGAGTGAAGGTGAAGGCAGTGTCCTGGACCCAGAAGCGCGAGTGAAGACAGCGCAATGACCTAACATTGAGGACATTCGTTCCTCAATCGGAGGCGCCATGCAAGGCCTGCAGCAGTTCCTCGCCTTCACCGAGACCGTCAAGCACGGCAGCTTCGCCGCCGCCGCGCGCGAAGCGGGCACCGCGCCTTCCACGCTGGCCAAGGCGGTGCTGAGGCTGGAGGATTCGCTTGGCGTCAAGCTGTTCCATCGGACCACGCGGCAGGTCACCCTGACGCCGGACGGCGAGCGCCTGTACCACCGCTGCCAGCGCGTCCTCGCCGAGATCGAGGACCTGCATGCCGACGCTGCCGGCACGCGGGCCACGGCCACGGGCCTGCTGCGCATCGACATGCCGATCGTCTTCGGCCGGCGCGTGATCCTGCCGCTGCTCGCGCGGCTCCAGCAACAGCACCCGCGACTTGAAATGGACGTGCGCTTGCAGGACGGCTACGTCGATCTGGTCAAGGACGGCATCGACCTCGCCATCCGGGTCGGCGCACTGCAGGAATCGTCGCTGGTGGCACGCCGCTTTGCGAGCCAGACCTTGCTGCTGGTGGCCAGCCCTGCCTACCTGGCGCAGCATGGCCATCCGGCCTCGCTGCGGGCGCTGGCACAGCATCGCGCGATCGTCTTCCGCATGCCGACGAGCGGTCGCGACCGCCCCTGGCAGTTCCTCCAGCGCGGCCACGCCGTCACCCTGCATCCGCAGAGCCAGCTGCGCCTGAATGACGGCGAAGCCATGGTGCAGGCCGCGATGCTCGGCCAGGGCCTGGCGCAACTGCCCGACTACATGGTCGAAGAAGAGCTCGGCGATGGGCGCCTGGTCGAGATCCTGCCTTCGCTGCGGCCGCCGGCCATGCCGATCAGCGCCGTGTACCCTTCCCAGCGCCTGTTGCCGCCGCGGGTGCGGGTCGTGCTCGATGCCTTGACGGCACCCTAGGGTCTTGCGGGCTTGGTAGGATGCAGGGCCACGCACCTGCGCGTGGCAGGGGCCGCGCGCAGCCCCACTGCACAGTGAAGCACTCATGACTACACATCCCACCGTACGCGATGTCACCGAGCGCATTCGTGCGCGCAGCCGGGACCTTCGAAGCGCCTATCTCCAGCGGCTGACCGAGACCCGCAACCGCGACCGCGGCTCCGACCGCATGGGCTGCGCCAACGTGGCGCACGCCGTGGCCGGCATTCCGGCCAGCGACAAGTTCAAGGTGGTGACCGAGCGCGCACCCAACATCGGCGTCGTCAGCGCCTACAACGACATGCTCTCGGCCCACGCGCCGTACCAGGGCTATCCCGACATCGTCAAGCACGAGGCGCGCCGCCTCGGCGCCACCGCGCAGGTGGCAGGCGGCGTGCCGGCGATGTGCGACGGCGTCACGCAGGGCACGCCCGGCATGGAGCTGAGCCTGTTCAGCCGCGACGTGATCGCGATGGGCACGGCCGTGGCGCTCACGCACGACATGTTCGACGCCGCGCTGCTCCTGGGCGTGTGCGACAAGATCGTGCCGGGCCTCCTGATCGGCGCGCTGCACTTCGGCCACCTGCCCACCGTCTTCGTGCCCGCGGGGCCGATGCCCTCGGGCCTGTCGAACAGCGCCAAGTCCAAGGTGCGCGAGCAGGCGGCCCAGGGGCTGGTCGGCCGCCAGGGCCTGCTCGATGCCGAGATGGCCGCCTACCACGCGCCGGGCACCTGCACCTTCTATGGCACTGCCAACAGCAACCAGATGCTGCTGGAGGCGATGGGCCTGCACGTGCCGGGCACCGCTTTCATCCAGCCCGGCGATGCGATGCGCGAGGCGCTCACGCGCGAGGCGGTGCGCACGGTGCTGGGGGTGGCCGCCAAAAAGCCTTATGCCACGCCGCCGATCGGCGAGATGGTCGACGAGCGAAGCATCGTCAACGCCATGGCAGCGCTGCTCGCCACCGGCGGCTCGACCAACCACCTGATCCACTGGGTCGCGGTGGCGCGCGCTGCCGGCATCCTGATCGACTGGAACGATTTCTCCGAGCTTTCGGAGGTGGTGCCGCTGCTCACGCGGGTCTATCCCAACGGCAGCGCCGACGTCAACGAATTCCAGGCCGCGGGCGGCCCGGGCTTCGTGATCGGTGAACTGCTCGACGCCGGCCTGATGCATGCCGACGTGCTGACCGTGCGCGCCGGCGGCCTGCGCGAATACGCCGGCATCCCGACGCTGGCCGGCGCGCCGTCGGACGAGCACGTGCTGAAGTGGCACGCCGCCGCACCCTCGAAGAATGAAGCCGTCGCGCGCCCGGTCTCGGCGCCGTTCAGCGCCACCGGCGGCCTGAAGCTCTTGAGCGGCAACCTCGGACGCAGTGTGATCAAGGTGTCCTCGGTGCCGGACGACCGGCACGTGATCGAGGCGCCGGCCCGTGTCTTCGATTCGCAGGCCGAACTGCAGCACGCCTTCACCGCCGGCGAACTCGAACGCGACGTGGTCTGCGTGGTGCGCTGGCAGGGTCCACAGGCCAACGGCATGCCCGAGCTACACAAGCTCACGCCGCCGCTGTCGGTGCTGCAGGGCAAGGGCTTCCGCGTGGCACTGGTGACCGACGGCCGCATGAGCGGCGCCTCGGGCAAGGTGCCGGCCGCGATCCACGTCTCGCCCGAAGCCGCCGCCGGCGGCCCGCTGGCCAAGGTGCGCGATGGCGACCTGATCCGGCTCGATGCGGTGGCCGGCACGCTGGCCGTGCTGCTGCCGGCCGACGAATGGGCCGAGAGGGAAAGCGCGACCCTGCCCGACGAACTGCGCATCGCCAACGGTCACGGCCTGGGCCGCGACCTGTTCGCCGGCATGCGCCGCAATGCATTGACTGCCGAAGAAGGAGCCTGCACATGGCTGTGAACCCCACGCTGTCCGCCATCGACGTGATGCGCGACGCCCCCGTGATCCCGGTGATCGTGCTGCACGACGTCAAGGACGCGGTACCGCTCGCGCGCGCGCTGGTCGCCGGCGGCATCCGCATGCTCGAAGTGACGCTGCGCACGCGCGAGGCGCTCGAATGCATCGAGATCATCGCCAAGGAGGTGCCCGAGGCCGTGCCCGGCGCCGGCACCATCCGCAGCGCGGCCGATGCCCAGGCCTCGGCGCTGGCCGGCGCGAAGTTCGGCGTCAGCCCGGGCTACACGCGCGCCGTGGGCAAGGCCTGCCACGACCTCGGCCTGCCGCTCCTGCCCGGCGTGGCGACCGGCAGCGAAATCATGCTGGCGCAGGAGGACGGCTTTACCGAACTCAAGTTCTTCCCGGCCGTGCAGGCCGGCGGCGTCGCCATGCTCAAGGCCTGGCAGGGACCTTTCGGCGAAGTGAAGTTCTGTCCCACGGGCGGCGTCACGGCGGCCAATGCGCACGAGTTCCTCTCGCTCGCCAACGTGGCCTGTGTGGGCGGTTCGTGGATCGTGCCGACCGAGGCGATCGCGGCCGGCGACTGGGCGCGCATCGAAGCGCTGGCGCGCGAAGCCAGCCAGCTGGTGCGATGAGCGAAGACTTCGATGCCGGCGATCTGAAGGTCATCGCCTTCGACGTCTTCGGCACGGTCGTCGACTGGTACAGCGGCATCGCCGCCGAGGCCGAGCGCATCGTGCCGGGCGTCGACGGCGGCGCCTTCGCGCTGGCCTGGCGCGCGGGCTACCAGCCCGCGATGAAGAGCGTGATGGAACGCCTCGCGGCCGGCGAGGGCGGCTTCACGCTGCTCGACGAACTGCACATGGGCATTCTCGAAGGCGTGCTGCGCGACTTCGGCCTGGGCGATCTGGATTCGGCGCGCAAGCGCGAACTCAACAAGGCCTGGCACCGGCTGCCGGCCTGGCCCGATGCGCTCGAGGGTCTGGCGCGGCTCAAGCGCAAGTACATCATCTGCACGCTGTCCAACGGCAATATCGGCCTCTTGACCGAGATGGCCAAGAATGCCGGGCTGCCCTGGGACTGCGTACTGTCGGCCGAGGTCTTCAAGGCCTACAAGCCCGATCCGCGCACCTACCTCGGCGTGGCCGCGGTGTTCGACGTCACGCCCAGCCAGGTGATGCTCGCGGCCGCGCACCACGACGACCTGGCCGCCGCGCGCACCTGCGGCCTGCGCACCGGCTACATCGAGCGGCCGAAGGAGTTCGGACCCGACCGCCCGAAGGATGTTTCGCCGCGCGCGGACAACACGCTGCATGCGCGCGACATCGGCGCGCTGGCGGATCTGCTCGGTTGCTAGCGAAGCCCGCCGGCGGCGGCGCCTTCCGGACGCTGGATCAGCTCGATCTTGTAGCCGTCCGGATCCGTCACGAAGGCGATCACCGTGGTGCCGCCCTTGACGGGGCCGGCCTCGCGCGTGACGTTGCCGCCCACGGCCTTGATCTTCTCGCAGGCCGCATAGGCATCGGGCACGCCGAGCGCGATGTGGCCGTAGGCAGTGCCGAGTTCGTAGCTTTCGGTGCCCCAGTTGTAGGTCAGCTCGATCTCGGCCTGGGCCGGGTTGCCCTCGTAGCCGACGAAGGCCAGGCTGTACTTGTACTCGGGGTTCTCCGAGGTGCGCAGCAGTTGCATGCCGAGCACTTGCGTATAGAAGTCGATCGAGCGCTGGAGATTGCCAACGCGCAGCATGGTGTGGAGAAGTCGCATCTCGTGGGGTGGTGCAAAGTGGTTGTCGCCGGCGATTGTCGGTTCAGGCGCGGCCGGCGAGTGTCAGCAAATGCGCTTCGTGCTTCTGCAGGAAGGCGCGCAGGTGCTGCGGATACTCGGGCACCACGGCATGGCGCACGCTGGGGCGTTCCGCGAGCGCCTTACGCCAGGCGCGCACTTTCGGCGTCGCGTCGAAGATGTGCGAATCGCTGATCTGGTCGAAGACATCGAAGTAGCGAAAGATCGGCGCGAAGACCGCATCGACCAGGCTGAAGCGCGTGCCGGCGAAGTAGGGCCCATCGCCCAGCGCGGCCTCGACGCGTGCGAACTTGGCAACGAGCGCCTGCCGCTTCTGCTCGAACACTTCGGCATCGCGCGTGGTCTCGTAGCCCCACAGGTCCGCGAGGATCGCGGAGCCGAATTCCATCCATGCCCGGTGCTCGGCGCGCGCGAGCGGGTCTTCAGGATGCAGGCGCGGGCCGGGCTGGGTTTCTTCGAGGTATTCGCAGATCACGTTGCTTTCGAACAGAACGGCTTCCTTGCCGTCGGCCTGCGGCACCCGCAGCAGCGGCACCTTGCCGAGCGGCGAGATTTTGACGAACCAGTCCGGCCTCTGCGCGAGGTCGATCACGACGCGTTCGAAGGCTACGTCCTTTTCGAGCAGCGCGATCGCGGCGCGCTGGACGTAGGGGCACAGCAGGTGGCTGACGAGAGTGAGTTGGGCGGTCATGCGTGCTTTCGTGTTGTTCAAGTGAATCGAAAGCGCGATTCTTGCGAGGCTCAAAGACCTTTTCTGAAAAAGCCCATGTGCGTCATTCCGCAGTTCCGCCGGTCCAGCGCGTCAGCCGACCGTTGTGCATGACGCCGACATGGTCGGCCATGGCCTGCGCCTCGGCCTCGTTGTGCGTGACCAGCATCGCGGTCTGGCCGGCGGTTTTGAGGATCTCGCGCACCTCGGCCGTCAGGCGCTCGCGCGTGCTGGCATCGAGGTTGGAGAAAGGCTCGTCGAGCAGCAGCAGCGCGGGTGCCGGTGCGAGCGCGCGGGCCAATGCGATGCGCTGCTGCTGTCCGCCCGAGAGTTCGTGCGGATAGCGTTCGCCGGCCTCCGCCAGGCCCACCAGCGCGAGCATCGCGGCCACGCGTGCATCGCGCTCCGCGCGCGCCAGCCGCCGCAGGCCGAAGCCCACGTTCTGCGCCGCCGTGAGATGCGGGAACAGCGCGTACTCCTGGAACATCATGCCGACGCGGCGCTGTTCGGGTGGGAGGTGGGTGGTGGGCGAGGACAGCAGCTTGTCGCCGAGCAGGATCTGCCCGGCGCGCACCGGTTCGAAGCCCGCGATCGCGCGCAGCACCGTGGTCTTGCCGCAGCCGGAAGGGCCGAGCAGGCAGCCGATGCGGCCCGCGTCGAGCGCGAGCGAGAAGCCCTCGACCACGGTGTGCAGCCCGCGTGCGCCGTCGTAGGCGAGGCGCACGCCGTCGAGTTGGAGCGTAGCGCTCATGTCGGCCCCCACGCTCGGCACTGCGTGTCCTCGCTGCCCCCCGAGGGGGCGTTCGCTTGCTCGGGGCGGCCCAGCGCGGCGCTCATTGCGCGAGTCCCTCCGGCGCCGCACCCAGCCGGTTGCGCGCGAGCAGGATCACGGGCAAGAGCCCGGCGAGCACGATCGCCAGCGCGGCGATGGCGCCTTCTTCGTAGGTGCCGCGCGCGGCCTCCGCGTAGAGCCAGGTCGCCAGCGTGTCGAAGTTCGCGGGCCGCAGCAGCAGGGTGGCCGGCAGCTCCTTCATGGCATCGACGAACACCAGCAGCGCGCCCGCGGCGATGGCCGGCTGCAAAAGCGGCAGATGCACGCGTCGCAGCGTGCCGCCGGCCGTTTCGCCGAGCAGGCGCGAGGCCTGTTCGAGCGCCGGCGGTATGCGGGCCAGCCCGGCTTCGATGCCGCCGACCGGCATCGCGAGAAAGCGGATTGCGCAGGCCATGACGAGCACGATGCCCGCGCCCATCAGCGGCAGTCCTTCGCGGCCCATGAGCGCGCCGAGCGCGGCGTCGAAAGCCAGTGCCGGCGTGAGCAGGCCGATGGCCAGCACCGTGCCCGGCAGCGCGTAGCCGAGCGTGGCGACCCGCGCCTGCCAGCGCGCGCGGTTGACCGTCGAGCCCTGGCTGCGCACTGCCCAGGCCACCACCAGCCCGGCGGCTACGGCGGCCAGCGTCACGCCCGCGGCCAGTGCGAGGGTGTTGCCCAGGCTCGCGAGCAGGCCGTCGGAGATGCCGCCGCCCTGGCGCAGCCGCTTGGCCGTTTCCCAGACCAGGTAGAGCGCCGGCGCGACGAAACCGATCGCGACCGGCAGCGCGGCGGCGGCGCTCGCCGCCCAGGCCGCTGCGCCGTGCAGGCGGCGCGGCTGGATCGCGCGCATGCGCTGCGCCGAGCCGAAACGCTGATGGCGCCGGCCGTTGCGTTCGAGCAGCACCAACGCCACCACCACGATGAGCATGGCGCAGGCGATCTGTGCCGCACCGGCCAGGTCGGAGCGCGTGATCCAGGTCGTGTAGACCGCGACTGTGAGCGTCTGGATGCCGAGGAATTCCGAAGCGCCGATGTCGTTGAGCGCCTCGAGCAGCGCCAGACTCAGGCCCACGGCCAGCGCGGGCCGGGCGAGCGGCAGCGCGACGCGGAAGAAGGCGCCGCTGCGGCTTTCGCCCAGCGTGCGGGCCGCTTCCATCAGATGGGCAGGCTGGGTCATGAACATGGCGCGCGCGGTCATGTAGACGTAGGGGTAGAGCACGAAGCCGAGCACGAAGATCGCGCCCGGCATCGAGCGCAGGTCGGGCAGGCGGAACTGGCGCGGGCTGTCGAAGCCCAGCGCCCAGCGGATCACGCCCTGTACCGGGCCGATCGGGTGCAGCAGGTCGAGGTAGGCGAAGGCGACGATGTAGGTCGGCATGGCCAGCGGCAGCAGCAGGGCCCAGTGCAGCACGCGTCGCCCCGGGAAGTCGCAGGCCGTGACCAGCCAGGCGCAGCCGGTGCCGATCACCAGCACCAGCACGCCCACGCCGGCCAGCAGCATCGCGGTGTTGAGCGCGGCCTGCGGCAGCACGTGCTCTGCGAGGTGTGCCCAATGCTGCAGGCCCGAACCCAGCGCGAGCCAGGCCAGGCTGAGAACCGGCGCGAGCACGCCGAGCGCGATGAGGATCGACGCGGCCCGCCAGACGGGCCCAACCGCTTTCATACCCCCACGCTCGGCACTTCGTGTCCTCGCTGCCCCCCGAGGGGGCTGACGCGCCTTGGGGCGGCCCGGCGGCGCGTCACTGATCGAAACCGACCTTGTCCACCAATGCGCTGGCCTGCTTGCGGTACTTGGCGATCTCGGTGATGGGCAGCGGGTCGACCTTCAGTTCACCGATGCTGGAGGCGATGATCGAATCGAGCGCCACGCCCTTGCGCACCGGGTATTCGTAGTTGGTCTCGGCGTAGAAGGCCTGCGCCGGCTCCGACACCAGGAACTCGAGCAGCTTGACCGCATTCGCGCGGTTCGGCGCGTTCTTCGCGACCGCGGCGCCGCTGATGTTGACGTGGGTGCCGCCGCTCTTGGCATTGGCGAAGGTCGGCCGGATCACCTTGATGGCATCGCCCCACTTGCGTGCGTCGCTGCCTTCCTTCGAGCCCTTCATCTGGCCCACGTAGTAGGAGTTGGCGAGACCGATGTCGCAGATGCCGCCCAGGATGTCGCGCGCCACGTCGCGGTCGCCGCCGGTGGCCTTGCGCGCCAGATTGGCCTTGACGCCGCGCAGCCACTGCTCGGCCTTGGCCTCGCCGTCGTGCGCGATCAGCGATGCGACCAGCGCCGTGTTGTAGGGATGTTGGCCGGCGCGGATGCAGACCTTGCCCTTGTACTTGGGATTCGCGAGATCTTCATAGCGGAAGGACGTGAGCGGCAGGCTCTTGTCGGCGTACAGCACGCGCGCGCGCATCGACAGCGAGAACCATTGGCCGTCGGCGCCGCGCAGGTTGGCCGGAATGGCCGATTCCAGCGCCGCCGATTTCACCGGCTGGGTGACGCCGCCGTCGACCAGGTCCATCAGGTTGCCGATGTCCACAGTCATGAGCACGTCGGCCGGCGAGCGGGCGCCTTCGGCCTTGACGCGCTCGAGCAGCCCGTCCTTCACGAACACCGTGTTGACCTTGACGCCGCTTTGCGTGCTGAAGGCGGTGATCAGGGGCTGGATGAGGCCGGGCTCGCGCGTGGTGTAGAGCGTGAGTTCCTCGGCCGCGTGGGCGGGCAAGGCGCCGGCCAGGCAGGCGGCGGCGATGCAGGTCAGCGCGCAAAGGCGTGCGGTCATGGGGCTTCTCCAGAGTCGATTTGTAAAAAAGCACCGGCGTCCGTTCGTTTGCGAACGCCGATACGAATCATTATCACTCTTGGAGGGCCGGGTTTCGGCCTTTGTGCTTACCGGCGCAGGGCCTACTCGCGCCGTGGCGGGATGTCGAAAACCAGGCAGGTGGTGGTGGCATGCGCGTAGAGCGTGCCGTCGGCGCCGACCAGCCGCGCCTCGGCGGTGGCGAGCTGGCGCCCGCAGTGGATCACCTTGCCCTCGGCGCGCACGCGCGGGACCTTGGGCGTCAGCGCCTTCACGAGGTTCACGCCGAGCTCGGCCGTGGTGTAGGCGCGGCCGGTCGGCATCATGGTGTGGACTGCGCAGCCCAGCGCCGAGTCGAGCAGGGTGGCGAACCAGCCGCCATGGATGGTGCCCAGCGGATTCAGGTGCCGCGGGAGCGGCGTGCCCTGGAACACCGCCCGGCCGGGGGCTACCGAGATGAGCGAGAAATCCAGCGTCTTCGCGATGGCGGCGTAGGGGATTTCGGCGCGCAGCATGGCTTCCATCATCTCCAGGCCGGTCTTGCCTGCGAGCTGTTCGGGCCGCGCCAGGCCGGGGCCAGGGCCCGCATTCAGCCGCTCCGCAATCGTTTCTTCCTCGGCGATCCAGGCCGCCAGTTGCTCCGTCGCGTTCATTCGAATTCCCTTAAAGGTTGCATATGCAATTATTGTAGCTACAATGGATGGCATGGATGCTATCGCAAAGCCGCAAGGCTGTACCAATTTCCGGCTGCGGCGCCTCCTGCGCCAGGTCGCCCGCCACTACGACACCGAGGTCACGAAGAGCGGCCTCAAGACCACGCAGTACTCGCTGCTGTCGCATGTCTTGCACCTCGGGCCGCTGCGCCCGAGCGATCTCGCGCATGCGATGAACATCGACGCGTCGACGCTGACGCGCAATCTCAAGCCGCTGGTCGCGGCGGGCTGGCTGACGCAGGGCGACGGGCCCGATGCACGCAGCCGGCTGATCGCGATCACCGAGGCCGGCCGCAAGAAGCGCAGCGAAGCGCAGCGCCACTGGCGCACGGCACAGGAAAAACTCAACGCCCTGCTCGGCATCGAGCGGGTCATCGCGCTGCACGCGCTGATCGACGAGAGCATCGCGCTGCTGCAACCCGCGGGCGCTGCCGAAGAGGGAGATGTGGATGAATGACAAGACGACCGCCGCGCCCGCCACCCCTGTAGCGCGCTACGCCCTGTGGCTGGTGCTGCTGGCCGCCGCCGGCACCTTCGCGCTCACCATGGGCGTGCGTCAGACGATGGGGCTCTTCCTCTCCTCGCTCAACACGTCCACCGGCCTGGGCATCGGCAGCATCAGCCTGGCCTTCGCCTTCGGCCAGCTCTGGTGGGGCCTCACGCAGCCCTTCGCGGGCGCGGTGGCCGACCGGATCGGCACCGGCCGCGTGATCTTCATCGGCGTGCTGCTGGTGGCGCTGGGCACCATCATCACGCCGCTGATGACGTCGACGGCCGGCCTGATCTTCGCGATCGGCGTGCTGGCCGCCGGCGGCGCCGGCATGGCCGGGCCTTCGGTGCTGATGGCCGCCGTCACGCGCATGGTGCCGCCGGCCAAGCGCGGCCTGGCCACCGGCGTGGTGAATGCCGGCGGTTCCTTCGGCCAGTTCGCGATGGCGCCGATCGCGATCGCGCTGATGGCCGGCGTCGGCTGGGCCAGTGCGATGCAATGGCTCGGCGTGCTGATCCTGCTGGCCTTGCCCGCGGTCTTCGTGCTGAAGGGCAATTCCAATCTGCTCGCGGCCCAGTCGGCAGCAGCGAGCGGCACGAAACCGCTCACGGCACGGCAGGCGATCGGCCAGGCGCTCGCCACGCCGAGCTACCGCTACCTGAGCCTGGGCTTTCTGGTCTGCGGCTTCCACGTCGCCTTCCTGGCCACCCACCTGCCGGGCGTGGTGGCGGCATGCGGCCTGCCGCCGGAGATCGGAGGCTGGGCGCTGGGCGCCATCGGCCTCTTCAACATCGTCGGCAGCCTGGCGATGGGCTGGGCTGTCGGGCGCTGGCGCATGAAGTCGCTGCTGGCGCTGCTCTATGCGACGCGCGGCATCGCGGTGCTGATCTTCCTGCTAGCGCCCAAAACGCCGGCCGTGATGATGGTGTTCGCGGCGGTGATGGGCATCACCTTCCTCTCGACCGTGCCGCCGACCGCGGGCCTGGTCGCCAAGATGTTCGGCCCGGCCAACATGGCGATGCTGTTCGGCGTCGTGATGCTGGCGCACCAAGTCGGCGGCTTCCTGGGCGCCTTCCTCGGCGGCTACGTGTTCCAGGTGACGGGCAGCTACGACATCGTCTGGTACATCGACATCGCGCTGGCTGCCGGCGCAGCGCTGATCAACCTGCCAATCCGCGAGCCTCGGCCGGCGCTGATGGCGAAGGCGGCAGCGTGAGCAGTGTCGACCCGCGCACGCGCCGCCTGCTCGAGGCGCCGATCATCCCCACGCTGCTGCGCCTGGCCGCGCCCAACGTCCTGGTGATGGTCGCGCAGGCCGCTGTCGGCCTGATCGAGACCTACTTCGTCGGCAAGCTCGGCACCGATGCGCTGGCCGGCATGGCGCTGGTGTTCCCGATCGTGATGCTGATGCAGATGACCTCGGCCGGCGCGATGGGCGGCGGCATTGCCTCGGCGATTGCACGCGCGCTCGGTGCGCGGCGCCGCGACGATGCCGATTCGCTGGTGCTGCATGCGATCCTGATCGCGCTCGGCTTCGGCCTCGTGTTCACGCTGGCGCTCCTCTTCGGCGGGCGCTGGCTCTATGCGCTGATGGGCGGCACCGGCGCTTCGCTCGACGCGGCCTTGACCTATTCGAACTGGGTGTTCGCCGGCGCGGTGCTGGTGTGGCTCTTCAATTCGCTGGCGGCGGTGATCCGCGGCACAGGCAACATGTCGGTGCCGGCCAACGTGACGGTCGCCGGCGTGGTGGTGCTGGTGCCGCTGTCGCCCTTGCTGATCTTCGGCTGGGGTCCGATTCCCGGCATGGGCATCGCCGGCGGCGCGATTGCGCTCTTGCTCTACTACCTGGCCGGCACGCTCGCGCTGTGGGCCTACCTGCGCGGGAGCCGCAGCCTGCTCAAGCCCTCATGGGCGAAGGCGCGCTTCCGGTGGCCGCTGTTCGCCGACATCCTGCGCGTCGGCCTCGTGGGCGCGGTCTCGACCGTGGCCACCAACCTGTCGATCGGCATCGCGACCGCGCTGGCAGGCCAGTTCGGCCCCGGTGCGATCGCCGGCTACGGCACCGCCTCGCGGCTCGAATACCTGCTGGTCCCGCTGGTGTTCGGCCTCGGCGCGCCGCTGGTCGCGATGGTCGGCACCGCCATCGGCGCGGGGCAGCGCGAACGCGCCCTGCGCGCCACCTGGGCGGGCGCGGCGATGGCCTTCGTGCTCACCGAGACCATCGGCCTCGCGGCCGCGCTGTTCCCGAGGCCCTGGCTGATGCTCTTCGGCAGCGATCCGGCGATGCTCGAAGCGGGCTCGCAGTACCTGCGTGCGGTCGGGCCCTTCTACGGCTTCTTCGGCGTCGGGCTGGTGCTGTACTTCGCTTCGCAGGGCGCGGGCCGCCTTCTGTGGCCGGTGCTCGGCAACATCGCGCGGCTGGCGGTGGCCGGGATCGGCGGCTGGCTCGCGTTGCGCTGGGGCGGCCAGCTGAGTCACGTATTCGTCGCGCAGGGCGCCGCGCTGGTTGTCTACGGCATCGTCATCGCATCGTCGATCGCCGGCGGCGCCTGGTTCGGCCGTGTCGGCTGGCCGCGCACCACGGCCGGGCTGCTGCGGCGCGTTCAGCAGACCTGAATCCTCCACTCATTACCGAAAGCTTTCCATGAAGATCAAGGACTCCGTCGTTTTCATCACCGGCGCCAACCGCGGCCTCGGGCTCGCCTACGCACGTGCAGCGCTCGCGGCAGGCGCGAAGAAGGTCTACGCGGCCGTGCGCGACCCGAAATCCATCACGCTCGAAGGCGTGCACGCCGTCGCGCTCGACGTGACCAAGCCCGAACAGGTCGAAGCGGCCGCTCGCGCCTGCGGCGACGTGACCCTGCTCGTCAACAACGCCGGCATCTCGCGCGGCTCGGGCCTGCTGTCGCCGGACGCCGTGGATGCGGCGCGCGCCGAGTTCGAGACCAACTTCTTCGGCCCCTGGGCCTTGAGCCGTGCCTTCGCGCCGGCGCTGGCGAAGAACGGCGGCGGCGCCATCGTCAACGTGCTGTCGGCGCTGAGCTGGATCAGCCTGCCGGGCGCGGCCACCTACAGCACCTCGAAGTCGGCCACATGGTCGCTCAGCAACGGCCTGCGCAACGAATTGCGCGAGCAGGGCACGCAGGTCGTCAGCGTGCACGTGGCGTTCATGGATACGGACATGGCGAGCCATGTGCCGGGCGACAAGACATCGCCCGACGATGTGGCGAAGCAGACTTTCGCCGCCGTCGAGGCCGGCCTGCCCGAAGTGCTGGCCGACGCGGTGACGCGCCAGGTCAAGCAGGGCTTGGTGGCGGACCCGCCTGCCTACGCGGCCGCGCGCTGAAGCGGGCGTTCGGGACGCGGCGCGGGCAGCAGCCGGCGAAGCGCCTCGAAGAACAGGTCGGACTGCTCGCGCTCGCCCTGGATCTGCGCCGCCACGTGCGCGGCCAGCGCCGCGTCGACCGGCACCAGCGGCCGGCCGGTGGATTGCGCGATCACCTGGTGCAGGCAGGCGCGCTCGAGGTAGTAGAGGTCGTCGTAGGCATGGGCGATGTGCGCGCCGGCCACGATCACGCCGTGGTTGGCGAGGAAGGCCACGTCCTTGCCGGCCATCGCATGGGCGATGCGTTCGCCCTCGCGGTCGTCGAGCGCCAGCCCGTTGTACTGGGCATCGATGGCGATGCGGTTCATGAAGCGCATCGCGTTCTGGCTCAGCGTCGGGTCGAGCGCGCGATCGGCGGTGAGCGTCAGGGCGGTCGCATAGGGCATGTGGCAATGCAGGACCACCGCGTGGCCGGTAATGCGATGCACCGCGCCGTGGATGAAGAGGGCGGTGGGCTCGACGCGATGGCGGCCGGCCAGCACCTCGCCGTGCATGTCGATCAGCACGATGTCATCGGGGCCGATCTCGCTCCAGTGCAGGCCGCGCGGGTTGATCAGGTAGCGGTCCTGCGCACCGGGCAGCGCGACGCTGAAATGGTTGCACACGCCCTCGGAGAGGCCATGGTGCGAGGCGGAGCGCAGCGCCAGCGCGAGGTTGTCGCGCAGGATGCGGACGGCGGGGCTGGCGTAGTCGGATTCGGCAGACATGGCGATCCTCAGGTGCGCCGGCTGCCGTTGAAGGCAGCGACGAAATCCAGCGCGGCCTCGCGTACGGCGGCGGCGCTCTTGCCGGGCTTGTAGAGCGCCGAGCCGATGCCGAAACCGGCCGCGCCGGCTTCGCGCCAGGCAGCCATGTTGCCGGGCGTGATGCCGCCCACGGGCATCAGCGGCGTGCCCTTGGGCAGCACCGCGAGCAAGGCCTTCACCACCGCGGGCGAGGCCAGTTCGGCGGGGAAGAGTTTGAGCCCGCTGGCGCCGGCCGCGAGCGCGCCGAAGGCCTCTGTCGGCGTCATCACGCCGGGCAGGCTCACGAGCCCGAGGCGCGCCGCTTCGGCCAGCACCTCGGCATTGAAGTTGGGCGCCACGATCAGCTCGCCGCCGGCCGCATGCACCTCGCGCACCTGCTGCGCATCGAGCACCGTGCCGGCGCCGACCAGCGCATCCGGAAAGCGCCGGCGCAGGAGTGCGATGCTTTCGAGCGGCTGCGGCGAATTGAGCGGCACTTCGAGCAGCCGGAAGCCGGCTTCGACGATCGCATCGCCGACCTCCGGCGCCTCGGCCGGCGTCAGACCGCGCAGGATCGCCACCAGCGGCAACTGCTGCATGGCGGCGGAGAATTTGTCCAGAGGCGAAGTCATGGCCTTGTTCTGTTTGCGTTGAGGAATGCCGACAGCGCGTGCAGGCCGGCCCAGGTAGCCTCGGCGCCCAGCGTCCGCGCGGTATTGCCCGAGGCCTGCAGCGCCAGCAGGTAGCGCTGCGTCAGCGCCGGCGTGCCGATCAGCACCAGGTCGCCGGCGGCGTGGATCGATTGGGTGCGCAGCTCCTCGCCGATCAGAAGCCCCGATAGGTAGCTCGAGAGATCGCCGGCCGACATGCGCTCGAACAGCGCCAGCGTGCGCGCGCCGAAGGCGTTGTGCAACAGGCCCTGGCCGTTGTCGGCCTGCGTCACGCCTTCGAGAAAGGCGACTTCGTCCAGCGGCGCCTCTGCATCGAGCGTGCGTGCCAGGATCGAGTGCCGGCTCAGGAGCGCATAGAACTCGCCGGTCATGAAGGTGCGGAAGCCCGTCACGCGGCCCCGCTTCACCGTGGCCCACTTGTTGTGCGTGCCGGGCAGCACGAAAACGCCGTCGGCAAGGCCCGTCAGCGCCATGGCGCCGAAGATCTGCACTTCTTCGCCGCGCATCACATCGGGCACGCCGTCGTGCAGGTCGCTGAGGCCGGGCACGATCGCGATGCGGCCGGGCTCGATCTCGACGATCGCGTTGCCCACTTCGACCCGGCCCGAGGGGCAGGCACAGTAGGGCGCCTCGACCCAGCCCTGCTTGCTGCCGGCCATGCCCGAGATCAGGCAGAAGCTGCCGGTCGGGCGCATCCAGTCGCCGAACAATTCTTCGAACACGGCCGGGAAGCCACCCGGCGGGACCGTGAGGATGCCGCGCGGATGCTCGCGCTCCTCGAGCACGTGGCCCTTGCCGTCGAGCCGCGCGCCGCGCAATGAGCTGGTACCCCAATCAACGGCGATTAAGTGCATTCAGTGATTGTCTCTTGGAACGAAGGAGCCCCGTTTGCCGCGCAGGAATCCGAGGTCGGCGCCCTGGTCGGCCTGCAGCACGTTGTCGACGTAGAGCCTCCAGTAGCCGGAGTCCAAGGGCGGCTTCGGGGCAGTCCATTTCTCGCGCCGGCGCGCCAGCTCCTCGTCACTCACGTGCAGATGCAGCCTGCGATTCGGCACGTCGAGCTCGACGATGTCGCCGTCCTGCACCAGCGCCAGCGGCCCGCCGGCCGCGGCCTCGGGCGCCGTGTGCAGCACCACCGTGCCGTAGGCGGTGCCGCTCATGCGCGCATCGCTGATGCGGACCATGTCGGTGATGCCATTCCGGAGTACCTTGGGCGGCAGCGGCATGTTGTCGGACTCGGCCATGCCGGGGTAGCCCTTGGGGCCGCAGTTCTTGAGCACCATGATGCAGTGCTCGTCGATGTCGAGCGACTCGTCGTCGATGCGCTTGTGCAGGTCGTCGGCGCTTTCGAACACCACCGCGCGGCGCCCTTGTGCACCAGCAGCTCGGGCGTGGCCGCGCTCGGCTTGATGATCGCGCCGTTGGGCGCGAGGTTGCCGCGCAGCACGCAGATGCCGGCCTTGTCCTTGAAGGGCTTGATAGGCCGCATTGCCGGGCAGGCCGATGCCGAGCGACTCGACCATGCTGGCCATGGTGCTGGCGGTGCCCATGGTCATGCAATGGCCGTGGCTGCGGTGCATGCAGCTCTCGGCCTCGAAGAAGTCCTGCAGCTTCAGCGTGCCGGCGCGCACCTGCTCGCTCATCTGCCAGACGCCGGTGCCGGAGCCGAGCTCCTGCCCGCGCCACTTGCCCGAGAGCATCGGGCCGCCCGAGACGCCGATGGTCGGCAGGTCGACGCTGGATGCGCCCATCATGAGCGCCGGCGTGGTTTTGTCGCAGCCCATGAGCAGCGCCACGCCATCCAGCGGGTTGGCGCGGATGCTCTCTTCGACGTCCATGCTCGCGAGGTTGCGATAGAGCATGGCGGTCGGCCGCATCAGCGTCTCGCCCAGCGACATCACCGGGAACTCGAGCGGGAAGCCGCCGGCCTCGTAGACGCCGATCTTCACCTGCTCGGCGAGCGTGCGGAAGTGCGAGTTGCAGGGCGTGAGCTCGCTGAAGGTGTTGCAGATGCCGATCACCGGGCGGCCGTCGAACTGGTCGTGCGGAACGCCCTTGCCCTTGAGCCAGCTGCGGTAGATGAAGCCATCACGGTCGTGGCGGCCGAACCATTGCTGGCTGCGCAGTTCGTGCGCGGGTTTCCGGGGCGGGTCGCTCATCTGTCTTGTCTCCGCGGTGGGCCAATCTGCGGCCTCGGCGAATCAGGGTTTGTCCTGCCGGACCGGTATTTCAATCATCATATGATAAGCCCCGACATTGGATCGAGGTCTAGGGAAATCTCGGTCCTCGCAGGAGACAAGACATGCCCCATTCATTGAACGCAACGCGCAAGCAACCGATGCAATTGACGGGCATCGAAGCATGAGCGCCACCCGCCCCGAGGTGCTGGTCGTCGCGCCGTTGATGCCCTTCCTGATGGACGCGCTGCACCGCGAGTACACGGTGCACGATCGGACGCACGTCAACGAGCCCGAGGCCTTCTCGGCCGCTGCCCCGCGCATTCGCGCGGTCGTTGCGAACGGCGAAGCCAAGGTGCCGCGCGAGCTGATGGCCCGCCTGCCGGCGTTGGAAGTGATCTCGGTATTCGGTGTCGGCTACGACGGCGTCGACGTGGCCGCGGCGCACGAGCGCGGCGTGCCGGTCACCAACACGCCGCAGGTGCTGAACGACGACGTGGCCGATCTGGCGATCGGCTTGTTGCTCTCGATCGCGCGGCGCATTCCCCAGGCCGACCGCTTCGTGCGCGAAGGCGAGTGGCCGAAGGGCCCGTTCCCGCTGAGCCGCAAGGTCACGGGCGCCCGCCTGGGCGTGGTCGGTATGGGCCGCATCGGACAGGCCATCGCGCACCGTGCGCGGGCCTTCGACATGCAGATCGCGTACACCGCGCGTTCGCCGCGCGCAGAGGTCGACTACGCCTACCACCCGGATGCGGTCTCGCTCGCTGCTGCCGTCGACTTCCTGGTCGTCATCACGCCGGGCGGCGCGGCGACGCGCGGCCTGATCGATGCGCGCGTGCTCGAGGCGCTCGGGCCGCAGGGCTATCTGGTCAACGTGGCGCGCGGCAGCGTGGTCGACGAAGCGGCGCTGATCGCCGCGCTCTCGAAGGGCGTCATCGCCGGCGCCGCGCTCGACGTCTACGTGAACGAGCCGCAGGTGCCGGCCGAGCTGCGCGCCATGCCGAACGTGGTGCTCACGCCGCACGTGGCCAGCGGCACGAAGCAGACGCGCGAGGCCATGGCGCAACTGACTTTCGACAACCTGCGCGCGCATTTCGCCGGCGCGCCCTTGCTGACGCCGGTGGATGCCTGAAGGCGCGACGCGGCACCATGACCAAGAACACCCACGGCCGCACGCTCGAGCTGCTCGGTGAGGCGATCGTGTCGCGCCGCTATGCCATCGGCGCGCCGATGCCCGCGGAGCCCCTGCTGTGCGATGAGTTCGGCGTCAGCCGCACGGTGGTGCGCGAGGCAGTGAAATCGCTGGTCGCCAAGGGCCTGATCGTCACGGGGCCGAAGGTCGGCACGCGCGTGCTGCCGGAGGACCGGTGGAACTGGTTCGATCCCGATGTGATCACCTGGCAGGCCCGTGCCGGCCTCACGCCCGAGTTCCTGCGCGACCTGCTGGATCTGCGGCGCGTGGTCGAGCCGGCAGCCGTTCGGCTAGCGGCCGAACGCGCCACCGCGGCCGACATCGAGGAGATCGAAGAGGCCTACGCCGGCATGAAGCTGGCAGTGGAATACGGCGGCGACTACGTCACCAGCGACCTGCGCTTTCACCACGGACTGCTGGTCGCTGCGGGCAACCGCATGCTGGCCCAGATGAGCAAGGCGCTGAACGCGCTGCTGCGCACCAGCTTCGAGCTCTCGACCGCCAAGAAGGACGGGCCGACCTTGTCGCTGCCTCTGCATCGGGCGGTGCTCGATGCGGTCATCGCCCACAACCCGGCGCGCGCTGAGCGCGCGATCATCAAGCTCATCGACGGCGCGCGCGAGGACATCGAGGAGGTGGTCGGCTCGCGCCGCCGCCTGCCGCGCCTCGGTCGATCTCCGCCGCGCCTCAAGGCCGCTTGAGGCGCGCCCGCATCCCTTTCCCAGCAACGCTCATGGATCGAGCACCCATCGTCAAAAAAGGAGACACAGCATGAAATTCAAGGCACTCATGATTCCCGCGCTGGTCGCGCTGGGGCTCGCTGCCGCCGGCCAGGCCGCGGCGCAGGAGAAGCTCACCGTCTGGTGGGGCAAGGGCTTCTACAAGGCGGAGGACGACGCGCTGTACGCAGCCATCAAGAAATTCGAGGCCAAGAACCCGAAGATCAAGGTCGAGCTGTCGCTCTACGCGCCGCAAGAAATGGTTCCGAAGTCGGTGGCAGCGCTCGACGCCGGCAATCCGCCCGACGTGGCCTATGGCGACGTCTACGACTTCCAGGTCACGGCCAAGTGGGCCTACGACGGCAAGCTCGAAGACGTGACCAGCATCCTCGACCCGATGCGCGCCAAGTTCGAGCCTGCGGCGCTGGCCACCACCTTCCTCTACAACGACACCACCAAGAGCCGCGCCTACTACGCCTACCCGATCAAGCAGCAGACCATGCACATCCAGTACTGGAAGGACATGCTGGCCGAGGCGGGCTTCAAGGAGAGCGACATCCCGACCGACTGGAAAGGCTACTGGAGCTTCTGGTGCGACAAGGTGCAACCAGCCCATCGTCAAAAGTCCGGTACCCGCAGCTTCGGCATCGGCCAGCCGCTGGGCGTGGACTCGAGCGACTCGTTCTTCTCGTTCCTGACTTTCATGGACGCCTACAACGTCAAGCTGGTCAACGACGCGGGCAAGCTGCTGGTCGATGATCCGGCGGTTCGCCAGGGCCTGATCAACGCGCTGACCGATTACACACAGGTGTATTCGAAGGGTTGCGCGCCGCCGTCTGCTACCAACTGGAAGGATCCGGACAACAACGTCGCCTTTGCCAACAAGACGACCGTCCTGACGCATAACGCGACGATCTCGATCGCCGCCACGCAACTCGACGCCTCGAACAACCAATCCCTTACGCAAGCGCAGCGCGACGCCGCCAAGGTGAACTACACCGAGAAGATCGCGACAGCAGGCTTCCCGAACAAGCCCGACGGCTCCAAGATGGTGTACCGCGCGGCCGTGAAGACCGGCGTGATCTTCAAGGACGCCAAGAACAAGGATGCCGCGAAGAAGTTCGTCGCCTTCCTGCTCGACGACGCCAATCTCACGCCCTACGTCGAAGGCTCGCTCGGGCGCTGGTTCCCGGTGACCAAGGCGGCGCAGCAAAGTGCTTTCTGGAAGCAGGACCCGCACCGTACGGCCGTCTACAACCAGTTCATGGCCGGCACCTCGCCATTCGAATTCACCAAGAACTACAAGTTCACTGTGCTCAACAACGAGAACGTGTGGGCCAAGGCGGCGAACCGGATCCTCAACGAGAAGGTGCCGGTGGACAAGGCCACTGACGAGATGATCGCGCGCATTAAGGCGGTTGCGGGCTGACCCTCTGAATCGGTCCGGCCGCGGCTCGGCGCCGCGGCCGTCCACCTGTCCATCATCTTCTCCGCTTGAACGACATCGGGGTGAACTGAACCATGACTCAAGCTGTTAGCACATTGCCGCACGTCGCGGCGCCGGCGTCCCGTAGCCTGACCCGCTGGGAATTCTGGGGGCGCCTGTTCGTCGTTCCCTACCTGCTCGTGTTCGCGGTGTTCGTGTTGTACCCGGTGGGCTACGGCCTCTGGCTGGCCCGGCACCCGTCCAGCTACACCAAGCTGTTCGACGACCCGATCTTCTTCCGCAGCGCCATCAACACCGTCGTGTTCCTGGTGGTGGCGATCAATCTCAAGATGATCGCCGCACTGGTGCTGTCGGGCTTCTTCATCAAGACGCGCTGGTGGATCAAGGCGCTCTCGGTGCTCTTCATCCTGCCCTGGGCGGTGCCCTCGATTCCGACCATCCTGTCGGTGCGCTTCATGCTCAATCCGGAGTGGGGCGTCATCAACTCGGTGATCTTCCGCCTCACGGGGCTCGACGGACCGAACTGGCTCAATGACCCGACGCTGGCGCTGTCTCTATCGATGCTGATGCATATCTGGAAGTCGCTGCCGTTCTGGACGCTGATCCTGGTGGCCGGGCGCCTGTCGATTCCGGCCGAACAGTACGAAGCCGCTTCGGTCGACGGCGCGAGCAACTGGCAGAAGTTCCGCTTCATCACCTGGCCGGCGATGCGCACGCTCTACATCACGTCGACCATCCTGTCGGCGATCTGGACGCTGGGCGATTTCAACAGCGTCTACCTGCTCACGGGCGGCGGGCCGGCCGACCTGACGCACGTGCTGGCCACCCTGGGCATCCGCTACCTGCGGCTGGACCAGATGGATGTGGCGATGTCCTCGATCGTGGTGGCGCTGCCGCTGGTACTGCCGCTGGTGTATTTCATGATGAAGAGGCTGTCCAAATGAAGCGATGGACTCTGCGCTCCGTCACCGCCGAAGCCAAGCTGTTGCTGATCGGCATCCCGGTGTTCCTGTGGACCATCATCCCGGTCTACCACATGTTCCTGTTTGCGATATCAGAGCGCGAATCGGCTACCTCGGGCCGGCTATGGCCCAAGAACCCGACGCTGCAGAACTTCGAGACCGTGTTCCAGCAGAAGCATTTCTACCTGTCGCACTTCTGGCAGCAGCTCGGCAACTCGCTTGTCATTGCGATCGCGGTCGGGCTGATCACCTTGATGGTGGCCACCACCGCCGCCTTCGCCATCAGCCGGCTGCGGGTGCGGGGCGGGCGCACGGTGCTCAACATGGCCCTGTTCACCTACTTCATCCCGGCTGCCTTCCTGGCGGTGCCGATGTACAAGACGATGGCCAACTACGGGCTGCTCAACAACCAGTGGTCGCTGATCTTTGCGATGGTCACCATCGCTTCGCCCTACTGCATCTGGGTGCTCAAGCAGGCCTCGGACAAGCTGCCCTACGAACTCGACGAGGCCGCGCGCATGGACGGCGCCACGCCGGTGCAGCTGTTTCGTCTGGTGTATCTGCCGCTGATGGTGCCCTCGATGGTGGCAGTGGGCACCTATGCACTGCTGCTGGCCTGGAACGAATACCTCTATGCCTTCCTGCTGCTGTCCAACGAAACCGACATCACGCTCGGGGTGGCGCTGGGCAACTTCCTGGCGGCCGACGATTCGCCATGGGAATTGCTGATGGCCACCGGTTTCATCTATGCGCTGCCGCCGGCGGCGATCTACTATGCGTTCAAGCGCTACATGGTCGGCGGCCTGACGGCCGGCGCCGTCAAGAGCTAAGGGATCAAGAACATGGCATCCGTTTCCTTCAACAACGTCAAGAAGTCCTACGGCAAGGTCGACATCCTTCACGGACTGGGCTTCGACATCGCCGACGGTGAATTCGTCGTGCTGGTCGGCCCCTCGGGCTGCGGCAAGTCCACGCTGCTGCGCATGCTGGCCGGGCTGGAAGACATCACCGGCGGCGAGATCATGATCGACGGCCGGGTCGTGAACGAGCTCGAGTCCAAGGACCGTGATATTGCGATGGTGTTCCAGAGCTACGCGCTCTATCCGCACATGACGGTGGGCGAGAACATGGGTTTCAGCCTGCGCCTGCGCAATGCCGACAAGTCGGTCACCGACCAGCGCGTGGCCAACGCCGCGAAGATCCTCAATCTCGATGCGCTGCTCGGGCGCTATCCGCGCGAGCTTTCGGGCGGGCAGCGCCAGCGCGTGGCGATGGGGCGTGCCATCGTGCGCGATCCCAAGGTCTTCCTGTTCGACGAGCCGCTGTCCAATCTCGACGCCAAGCTGCGGGTGGCGATGCGCGCCGAGATCAAGGCCTTGCACCAGCGGCTCAGGACCACCACGGTGTACGTCACGCACGACCAGATCGAGGCCATGACGATGGCCGACCGCATCGTGGTCATGCACGACGGCCTCGTCGAGCAGATCGGCACGCCGCTGGAACTCTACGACCGGCCTGACAACCTGTTCGTCGCGCAGTTCATCGGCTCGCCGGCGATGAACGTGATCGAAGGCGTGTTCCGGCGCGACGGCGAGGGCTGCAGCGTGGAGGCGCACGGCGCGCGCTGGCCGGCGCCGGGCGCGACCGCGGCGGCGGACGGGCAGGCGGTGCACTACGGCATCCGTCCCGGCGACATCAGACTCGCGAACGCGGGCAGCGGCGTGGCCGCGAAGGTGATCGTCGTCGAGCCGACCGGCAACGAGACCGAGTTGCTGGTGCAGGTGGGCGAGGCGAAGCTCATTGTGGTGGTGCACGGTCGCGTCGATGCCGCGCCGGACGACATCATCGGCCTCGTGATCGGCGCCGACAGCGCGCACCTGTTCGACAGGCAGAGCAGTCACCGGCTGAACTGAGCGCTGCGCCTTGCTCATTGCTTGCGTCAATGGCCCCTATTGAGCATCACCCGAGACAACCTGTTGATGCTGGAGGCGTACGCGAAGATCCGCAAGAGCAGCGCGCCGGAGTTCATCGCGCACCGCCGGCTGCGCACGGTGCGCCTGGGCGAGCACGTCAGCATCCAGTTCGAAGACGAGACGACGATCCGCCGCCAGATCCAGGAGATGCTTCACATCGAGAAGATCTTCGACGAAGAGGGCATCCAGAGCGAGATCGATGCCTACGCAGCCCTGGTGCCCGACGGCAGCAAGTGGAAGGCGACCATTCTGATCGAGTTCCCCGACGCGCACGAGCGCAAGCGCGAACTGGCCCGGCTCATCGGTGTGGAGGACCGCATGTTCGTCGAGGTCGAAGGCCACGGGCGCATCTACGCGATCGCCGACGAAGACATGGAGCGCGAGAACGACGAGAAGACCTCGGCAGTCCACTTCGTGCGTTTCGAGTTCGGCGATGCCGCGCGCGCTGCCGTGCGCGCGGGCGCGAACGTCAAGCTGGGCTGCGACCACAGCAACTACCCGGCGCTCGCGAGCATCGCGCCGGAGACGCTGGCGAGCCTGGCCGGCGACTTGAGCTAGGCGCAAGAGCGTTGGGGGCGCGGCGGCGGGCGGTGTGCCCTGTGCCGGCCGACGTCACTGGCCCTTCGGGCTTCCCTGCGCTGCTCGCGTCAGGCGGGCTCTCGCTCAAACTCGCTTCGCTCAGGCAGTCGCGAGCCCTGATCCGCCTGCCGCTGCGCTGCTCGGCAGTGCCTCAACCTCGAGGGCAGCAGCACGCGCGATGCGGCCACGGTGTTGGTGCCGCTGTTGAACTGCTGTTCGAGCATCGCCTTGATCTGCGCGCCCGTCATCGTCTTCACGACCAGGCTGTTGCCGAAGGGCTGCACGCTGAAGATCTGGCCGTAGCTGACGTCGCCGTTGACGGCCGGAGGCCCATGAAAAAGGGCGCCGAAGCGCCCTTTGTGCAGTGGTCGTGTTCTCAGCGACCGAAGGAGCGGCCACCGCCGCCGTAGCCACCGCCTGAACGACCGCCGCCACCGCCCGAACGGCCACCGCCGCCGGACCGGTTGCCGCCGTAGCCACCGCCGCCGCGACGGCCGCGGCCGCCCAGGCTGTCGACGCTGGTGCGCAAGGGATCGGGCTGGCCCGCCGCGCCGGCCACCGCTTCGGCGCGCAGGTGCGCGACCGCATCGGCCTGCGTCGGGCTGTGGCTGTTGCCGTGATGGCGCGGCTGGCGCTCCTCGTGCGGCAGGTGGCCTTGCACCGCGTGGTGCGGTGCATGGTGCGGCGTGCGTGCCGGACCCTGCGGTCCGCGCGCCGGGCCTTGTCCACGCCCGCCGCCCTGGCCGCGCTGGCCCTGGCCGCCGCCGTTGCGGCCGGCCGGTGCGCCCTGGCCGGCACCGCCGCCGCGACGCTGGCCGCCGCCATTGCCGCCACCGCCACCGCCACCGCGCTGCTCGCCCTGGCCCGCTTTGTTGTCGCGGATGCGCTGCATCATTTCCTGCCGCGCGGCCTTGGCCGCCGCTTGCATCACTTCGCGGCTCGGCGGGCGGCCGGCGCCGCCCCAGATGGTCTGGCGGCCCATCGCGATGGGTTCGGCGCGCTCGCCTTCCTCGGGGCCGAAGCCGTCGATCAGCCTGACCGGGATCTGCTGCTTGGTGAAGCGCTCGATCTCCTGCATGAAGCCTTCTTCGTCGAGGCAGACCAGGCTCACCGCCTCTCCGCTCGCGCCCGCGCGGCCGGTGCGGCCGATGCGGTGCACGTAGTCTTCGCTGACGTTGGGAATCTCGTAGTTCACGACGTGCGGCAGCTCGTCGATGTCGATGCCGCGGGCGGCGATGTCGGTTGCCACCAGCGCGCGGATCTCGCCGCTCTTGAAGCCGGCCAGCGCCTGGGTGCGCGCGCTCTGGCTCTTGTTGCCGTGCAGCGCCATCGCTTCGATGCCGTTCTTGGTCAGGAATTCGGCCACGTTGTTGGCGCCGAACTTGGTGCGGGTGAACACCAGCACCTGGCTCCAGTTGTGCTCGTTGATGATGTGCGCGAGCAGCGCCTTCTTCTTGCCGCGGCCCACCGGGTGGACCACCTGCGTGATGCGCTGCACCGTGGTGTTGCGCGGCGTGACCTGGATGCTCTGCGGGTTCTTCAGCAGCGTGGCGGCGAGGTCGCGGATTTCGTCGCTGAAGGTCGCGGAGAAGAGCAGGCTCTGCTTTTCCTTCGGCACCAGCGCGAGGATCTTCTTCACGTCGTGGATGAAGCCCATGTCGAGCATGCGGTCGGCTTCGTCGAGCACCAGCATCTGCACCTGGGCCAGATCGAGCATGCCTTGCTGCTGCAGGTCGAGCAGGCGGCCGGGCGTGGCGACCAGGATGTCGACGCCGCTCTTGAGCTTGCTGATCTGCGGGTTCATGCCGACGCCGCCGAAGATCACGGTCGAGCTCAGCTGGAGGTACTTGCCGTAGGTGCGGATCGACTCTTCGACCTGGGCCGCGAGTTCGCGCGTGGGGGTCAGCACCAGGGCGCGCACGCCGGTGCCGCCGAACTTGTTGGTGGCGCTGCGGCTCATCGTGAGCTTGTGCAGCATCGGCAGCGTGAAAGCGGCCGTCTTGCCGGTGCCGGTCTGGGCGCCGCCGAGCAGGTCATGCCCCTCGAGCACCGCAGGAATGGCCTGGGCCTGGATCGGGGTGGGGGTTTCGTAGCCCTGCTCGTGCACGGCTTTCAAGATGGCCGGGGCCAGCTTCAGTTCATCAAAGTTCATTGAGTTCAACAAGCGCCTTACACGGCGCAGTGGTATTCGCCCGCTACGGCGTCTTGGCGACGTCGAGCCAGTAAAGGCGAATGAGGGTCAGGGGTGGGAGCCTGAAAGCCTTGAGATGGGCCTTCGTCGTCCCCGGCGGAGGGCCGGCGTTGCGGGCAACTGGACCCGGCAACAGGCGCTATTGTCGCATGAGTCGGGTTTCGCCGCCCTCGGCGCGGCTCAGATAAACGAACATGCCCTGGATTGGCTCGCGCTGGTCTTCGCGTATCGGTGCGCGAATCAGCTGGACAACATCGAAGCCGTGTTGCATGGCCAGAGCGCGAAGATAGCGTCCCGAATGGGCGTAGCGCAGGCTCGGCAGCAGTTCGAAGTCGACGCCTTCATGGGCAGCGCATTCGGCCGAAAAGCAGAAGATCCCGTTCGGCTCCATGACTTTTTCCAGCGCCGCGAACACTGGTTCCAGATCGCCGACGTAAATGAAGACGTCGGCGGCCGTGATCAGGTCGTAGCGTTCGTCCGTGCCTCGCAGGTAGTCCACGATGTCCGCATGCACCAGGCGGTCGTAGAGGCCGAGGGCCTGTGCCTTGTCCATCATCTGGCTGGACAGGTCGACGCCCACGAGTCTTTGGGTCATCGGTTTCAGCAACGGCGCGCAGAGCCCTGTTCCGCAGCCGAGGTCGAGCGCCGAGCGGAAAGGGCCGCGGCCCAATGCGGCCAGATGCCTGGCCAGCGTGCTGTGCGCGCGATAGCCGAGCAGGCCCACCAGATGCGCATCGAACTGATCGGCGTAGTCGTCGAAAAGGGTCTCGACGTAGTGGGCCGGCGCCGTCGCCGGAACAGCCTGCGCGGAGACGGATGCCAGGTAGTAGCGATGCAGTTCCGGATCGGCACCGTGTGCCATGGCTTGCATGAAGGCGTCGGCCGCTTCCTCGTTGCGCTTCATCTCCCGCAGGATGCCGCCGCGATTGCTCCAGGCCTCGGCCAGGCCGGGGTTCGCGCCCAGCGCGCGGTCGTAGGAAGCGAGCGCCTGTTCGGGCCGATCCAGCGCCTGCAGGGTCTGGCCGTGGCGAAACCATGGCTCGGCGGGGGGAAGGATGCCGAGCTGCAGCACCTTCTCGTAGCCGGCCAATGCTTCCCGGTGGCGATTCAACTGGCCGAGCGCAGTGGCCTTGTGAAACCAGGCATCGGCGTTGTCGGCCTCCACCGCCAGCACCTGCTCGGCCACCGCCAGGGCCTCTTGCGGGCGCGACAGTTTCAGCTGCGTGGCGGCGAGATTGATCAGGGTCGAGACGCGTCCCGGGAGCAGCGCGAGCGAAGCCAGGAAGAGCTGCTCGGCGGCGTCGAAGCGGGCTGTTTCGAAGGCCTTCAGCCCGTCGAAGAAGAGCTGCTTGGCCTGGTCGAAGGCATCGTGGGCGGGTGCGGCACACATAGGCGGGTGCGCCTGAGAATAGCAGCGCTTCAGGCCCCCGTTCAAGGAATCGAGGCCCCTGCGTTAGACTTGGCAGCAAACCCCCGGTCGGAAAACGCGCTGCAGCAGCAAGCGCCTGCCATGCAAGGCAGATTCGCCATCGATCCTCGCACAAGATCGTTGCCGGGTTTCCCGACCACCCCGAGCAGTCCCCATCACCGAACAGAGATAGACATGGCCCAGTACGTCTACACCATGAACAAGGTCAGCAAGACCGTGCCGCCAAAGCGGCAGATCTTGAAGGACATTTCGCTTTCCTTCTTCCCCGGCGCCAAGATCGGCGTGCTCGGCCTGAACGGCTCGGGCAAATCGTCGCTGCTTAAGATCATGGCCGGCATCGACAAGGAGATCGAAGGCGAGGCGCTGCCGATGCCCGGCCTCACGATCGGCTACCTCGAGCAAGAGCCCAAGCTGAACGCCGCGCACACGGTGCGCGAGTCGGTCGAGGAAGCGATGGGCGCGGTCTACGCGGCCAAGGCGCGCCTCGAAGAGGTTTACGTGGCCTATGGCGCGGAAGACGCCGACTTCGACGCGCTGGCGGCCGAGCAGGCCCAGCTCGAAGCCATCATCGCGACCGCCGGCACCGATTCCGAGCACCAGCTCGAGATCGCCGCCGACGCGCTGCGCCTGCCGCCGTGGGAAGCCAACATCGGCGTGCTGTCGGGCGGCGAGAAGCGCCGCGTGGCGCTGTGCCGCCTGTTGCTCAGCAAGCCCGACATGCTGCTGCTCGACGAACCGACCAACCACCTGGACGCCGAATCGGTCGAGTGGCTCGAAGTGTTCCTGCAGCGCTTTCCGGGCACCGTGGTGGCCATCACCCACGATCGCTACTTCCTCGACAACGCGGCCGAGTGGATTCTCGAACTCGACCGCGGCCGCGGCATTCCGTGGAAGGGCAACTACAGCACCTGGCTCGAGCAGAAGGGCGAGCGCCTGGCGCAGGAGCAGAAGGGCGAAGAAGCCCACGCCAAGGCGCTGAAGAAGGAACTCGAATGGTCGCGCCAGAACCCGAAGGCGCGCCAGGCCAAGAGCAAGTCGCGCCTGGCCCGCTTCGAGGAGCTGAGCGATTTCGAATACCAGAAGCGCAACGAAACGCAGGAAATCTTCATCCCCGTGGCGGAGCGCCTGGGCAACCAGGTGTTCGAGTTCAAGAACGTCAGCAAGTCCTTCGGCGATCGCCTGCTGATCGACAACCTGAGCTTCGAGATCCCGGCCGGCGCCATCGTCGGCATCATCGGCCCCAACGGCGCCGGCAAGTCCACGCTCTTCAAGCTGATCGCCGGCAAGGAGAAGCCGGACAGCGGCGAGGTGGTGGTCGGCCAGACGGTCAAGATGGCTTTCGTCGACCAGCACCGCGATGCGCTCGCCAACGAGAAGACGGTGTGGCAGGACATCTCGGACGGCCTCGACATCATCAACGTCGGCAAGTTCCAGATGGCGAGCCGGGCCTATGCCGGGCGCTTCAACTTCAACGGCGCCGACCAGCAGAAGAAGGTCGGCACGCTGTCCGGCGGTGAACGCGGCCGCCTGCACCTGGCCAAGACCCTGATCGCCGGCGGCAACGTGCTGATGCTGGACGAACCCTCGAACGACCTGGACGTCGAAACGCTGCGCGCGCTGGAAGACGCCTTGCTCGAGTTCGCGGGCTCGGTGCTCGTGATCAGTCACGACCGCTGGTTCCTCGACCGCATCGCGACCCACATCCTCGCGGCCGAAGGCGACAGCCAGTGGACCTTCTTCAACGGCAACTACCAGGAGTACGAGGCCGACAAGAAGAAGCGCCTGGGCGAAGAGGGTGCCAAGCCGCACCGGATGCGCTTCAAGGCGCTGAAGTAACAATGCGCTGAACCGCCGCAAGCGAGGCAAACTTCCGCTTCCAGATGGGCGCCCGGGGCGCCGTTAGGAGCGGACATGGCTGCGGCGATTCGGTGTGTGGCGGCGTCGATGGTGCTTCTCGCGGGATGCGGGGGCGGGGGTGGCGGGGGCAGCGTCTCCATCAGCGCCTTCGGGGTGAACGGGACGGCGGCACCCGCACCGCCGCCGGCACCGCCGGCCTCGCCGATGGTGGTCAAGGTGACGGAGCTGGCCTCCGGCCTCAACAGCCCCTGGGGCCTGGCCTTCCTACCCGACGGCAAGCTGCTCGTGACGCAGCGCGGCGGGCAGATGCGGCTGCGCAATGGCGACGGCACGCCGGTCAATGGCGGGGCCGATCAGGTCAGCGGCGTTCCGGTGGTGGAGGCGGTCGGGCAGGGCGGCTTGCTCGATGTGGTGGCCGATCCGGCTTTCGCGAGCAACCGCCGCATCTACTTCAGCTACTCGGAACGCGATACGGGCAACGCCAGCCTCAACAGCACCGCGGTGGCGCGCGCCGAACTCGACGTCGCCGGCCGCAGCCTGAGCAATTTCGTCGTCATCTATCGGCAGTTGCCCAGAGCGCAGAGCAATGCGCACTTCGGCTCGCGCCTGGTGTTCGATCGCAACGGCTACCTCTTCGTGACCCTGGGCGAGCGCATGAACACCGACCAGCGCGGCTTCGCCCAGGACCTGACGCGCGGGCACGGCAAGGTGGTGCGCATCACCACCGATGGCGTGCCGGCGCCGGGCAATCCCGACTTCGGCGTGGCCGGCGCGCAGCCCCATATCTGGAGCTACGGCCATCGCAATGTGCAGGGTGCCGCGCTGCATCCGGCGACCGGCGATCTGTGGGTCAACGAGCATGGCCCGCAGGGCGGCGATGAAGTCAATCTCTCGCTGCCCGGCAGGAACTACGGCTGGCCCGTCATCAGCTACGGGCAGGAATACGGCACCCTCACGCAGGTCGGCGAAGGCACGGCCAAGGCCGGCATGGAGCAGCCCCTGACCTACTGGGAAAAGATCGACGGCTCGGCGTGGACGCCGGGCACGGCGAAGTCCTCGATCGCGCCCAGCGGCATGGCCTTCTACACCGGCGATGCGCTGCCCGACTGGAAGGGCAGCCTGTTCGTCGGCGCGCTGGCGGGCACGGCGCTGTGGCGGCTCACGCTCAACGGCAACACCGTGACCGGACGTGAACGTCTTCTGGCCGATCGCGGCGAGCGCATTCGCGATGTCCGGCAGGGGCCAGACGGCTGGATCTACCTGCTGACCGACAGCGCCAACGGCAAGCTGCTGCGGCTGCAGCGCTAGACTTTTGCGGTCTGGGGCACAACAACGGCCGGCATGCGCGCCAGCACCCGTTTGCGCACCGCATAGATGTTGTTGCGCAGCGCGTAGAGCTCTTCGGCGTAGGAGAGCGGCACGGCCACCTTGTTGACCACGCGATCGAGGTCGTCCAATTCCTTGATGAGCGCCTCGCGCTCGCCGGTTCCGGCTTCGAGCTTGTTCTCGACCTCGCGCAGGCGCGCATACCAGCGGAACACGCGCCGGCGAACGCGGAACTGATAGAGGGGCGGCACCACGCGGCTAAGCGGCAGCATGAGCACCAGCAGGCCGCCGAGTACCAGCCACATGCGCTCCACCAGGTTGCTGGCCCAGAAGGGCAGATAACGCTGCCAGAAGGGCGGCGTGCCGTTGATGGCGCGGTCGCCCTCGGGGCTGACCGGCAGCTCGCTGGTGCGGGTGTTCGGGAAATCGCGCGCGCGGTTGAACCAGCCGGCGCCGCTGTGCAGCGTTTGCGCGCTCTGCGCGAACAGCTGGCGCAGGGCGGGATGGGTTTTCTCGCGTGCCAACAGCGAAGTGGTGGCAGCCAGCATCGACAGGTCCTGTGGCGGCAGGTCGACCGCGAGATCGACAACGCCGCGCGGCAGCGTCACGTCCTGCAGGAAGGCGAAGCGCCGCGAATAGGCATCGCTCTGGCCGAACTCCATCAATTGGATGTCCGGTGCGCGCAGCAGCCGCTGCACCAGCGGCGACTGCGGCGCCGAGGCCAGCACGATCACGTCGAGCAGGCCGGCCTGCAGCGCTTCGGTGGCGGGCGACTGCTCGAGGTTCGACAGCTGCAGCTTCTCCGGATCCATGTGATTGGCACGGAACATCCGTTCCATGATCTCCGGCACGCCGCTGCCTGGCTTGTCGACGTTGACTCGCAGCTTCTGGAACTGCGCGATCGAAGTCAGCCGGCCGGTCTTGCGGTCGACCGCGCGCGCCGCGTCGCTGCGGTAGAAGAACCACAGCGGCTCGTAGAACAGGCTGCCGAGCGAGCTGAGCCCCGCTTCCTCGTCGGCCACCGGGTCGGCGCTGCCGCCGCGCACGAAGCCCACGTCGGCGCCGCCGCTGCGCAGCAGCTGCAGGTTGTCCTGCGAGCCGTCGGTCGGCTTGAGCTCGACCTCGATGCCGTTGGCCTTGAGCGCCGTGGCGTAGCGCTGGCCGAACTCGGCGTATGCGCTGCCGGCCGGGCCGGTCGCGAGCCTCACGTGCTTGGGCGGCTGCGGCTCCAGCCACCAATAGGCGGCGATCAGCAGCCCGATGACGAGGAAGACCACGGGGCCGGCCGAGGCGATGAGGTCGCGGATGGAGAGCAGGACGAGGCGGATGGTGCGAGGCATGCGGTGGGATGAAACGGTGCTCGGGGTCGCCGCGGGCGCGGCAGCGGGCATTTTGAGTGGCTTTGGACAGCGCTGCGGTTACAAAGCGCGTGCGAGCGGCCCCTTCACCCCAGGTCCGCAGCGCAAGGAAAGTAGCTCTCCCCGATCCGCACCGTGCGCGCCGCCCGCACCGCCTGCAGCGTGGCCCGCGCCACGACCTCTGCGGCCATGGTGCCCAGCACCGTCATTCCGGGCGCATCGCCTTCGAGCGGCACGCGGCCGGTGGCGAGCGCGAACAGGGTGTCGCCGTCGCTCATGGTGTGAACCGGGTTGATCGCGCGCGCCAGGCCATCGTGGGCGACGGCCGCGAGCCGGTTGGCCTGCACCTTGCTGAGCACGGCGTCGGTCGCGATCACGCCCAGCGTGGTGTTGGTTCCGGCCAAGAGCGGCTGGGGCAGGTCGCCGCGCAGCAGTGCGCGGCGCGTGTCCAGCAGTGCGCGGCCATCTTCGGTGCGTGCGCCGGCCACCACCTGGGCCGTGTCGGGATCCAGCACGTCGCCGAGCGCATTGCAGGCGATCAGCGCGCCGACTGTCACGCCGTTGACGGTGATCGAGGCGGTGCCGATGCCGCCCTTCATCGCGCGGTGCACGCCGAACAGCTTGCCCACCAGCGCGCCGCTGCCGGCGCCCACATTGCCTTCGGCCGGAGCGGCTGTCGATGCGGCCGCGCAGGCCGCATAGCCGGCGGCGGCATCGGGCCGGATGCGCGCATCGCCGACGGGCAGGTCGAAGAGCACGGCGGCCGGCACGATCGGCAACCTGCCGAAGCGGACGTCGAAACCGATGCCATGCTCTTCCAGCCACTGCATCGCGCCATCGGCCGCCGCCAAGCCCCAGGCGCTGCCGCCCGCGAGCATCACGGCATGCACCTGCTGGACGAAGTTGCCCGGCGCGAGCAGGTCGGTCTCGCGCGTGCCGGGCGCGGCGCCGCGCACGTCCACGCCGGCGACCGCGCCTTCGCGCGCGAGGATCACGGTGCAGCCGGTGGGGCGGCGCGTATCGCTGAAGTGGCCGACTTCGATGCCCGAGACATCGGTGATGGCGCCCGCATGCGGGGCCGGGGAGGAGGCATGTTCATCAGACATCGCCGGCGATTATGGGACCGCGGCGCAGTTCGCCGCGTGCCTGCCGCAGCACCGACCAGCCGCCGCTGATCGCGAGCGCCGCCATCGCGGCGGCCACCGCGAGGTCGGGCCAGGCGCTGCCGGTGCCGAACACGCCCAGCGCCGCGAGCATCACGGCCACATTGCCGATCGCGTCGTTGCGCGAGCAAAGCCACACGCTGCGCATGTTGGCGTCGCCTTCGCGGAAGGCGTAGAGCAGCAGCGCGACCAGCACGTTGACGCCCAGCGCCAGCGCGCCGACCAGGCCCATGGTCAGCGCCTCGGGCGGCACGCCCTGCGTGGCCGACCACAGCGCCTTGGCGGCCACGAAGACGCCGAAGCCCAGCATGCTGAGGCCCTTGAGCACTGCGGCGCGCGCGCGCCACGTGAGGCCCGCCGACAGCACGGCCAGGGTCACGCCGTAGTTGGCGGCATCGCCGAAGAAGTCGATCGCATCGGCCAGCAGAGAGACCGAGCCCGAACGAAAGCCGGCACCGATCTCCACGGCGAACATGAGCACGTTGAGTGCCAGCGCCACCCACAGCACGCGCCGGTAGCGCGGCGTGTCGGAGGCCGAAAGATGTTCGTGGTCGTGATCGTGATCGCAGCAGTTCGCAGACATGGTTTCTCCAGTGATGGCACCATTGGAAAGGTTGAAGTCACTGGAAGGTCAAGCCATGGCAGTCGCAAACCCGCCCACCGTGCAGGGTTACCGCATCGGCGATGCCGCCGCGCAGAGCGGCGTGAGCGCCACCAACATCCGCTATTACGAGAAGGAAGGGCTGATCGCGCCGCAGGCCCGCGGCGACAACAGCTACCGGCTCTACACCGATGCCGACGTGCACCGGCTGCGCTTCATCCGCCTGTGCCGCGCCATGGACATGTCGCTCGACGAGGTGCGCACCCTGCTCGGGCTCGACCTGCGCAGCAAGGCCGACTGCGCCGCCGCCTGCGTCGCGCTCGATGCGCATCTGGGCCATGTGCGCGAGCGCCTGCGCGAACTGCGTTCGCTCGAGAAGGACCTGATCGCGCTGCGCGACTGCTGCGACGGCACCGATGCGCAATGCCACATCATCGAAGCGCTGCATGCGCGGGCCGATCGGCAGCCGCTGGCGGGCGCGCAACGCACGCGGCCTGCGCGCCACGTGTGAGGGCCTGTTAGCGCTATTTGCGCGACCCCACAAATAGCGCTAACAGGCCCTGGCTCAGCGGGCGAGCCCGCGCGGCAGCGCCAGACCGCGTTCGCGCATCACATCGCGCAGCACCGCGGGATCGTCGGTGATGAGGCCATCGACCTGCCAGTCCATCAGCTTCGCCATGTCGGCGCGCTGGTTGACGGTCCAGGGCACGACCTGGAAGCCCAGCGATTGCGCTTCCTTCACCTGCGCGGCCGTGAGATCGTTGAAGGACGGCGACCAGACCACTGCGCCCTTGCTCTCGCCCGCGGCGGCCTTCACCAGGCGCGGCACCGAGCCGAAGTCCTCGAGCCGCAGGCTCGAGGTCCAGCGGCTGTCCTTCAACGTGCGGCCGCTCGTGAGGTAGGCGCGCCGCATCTGCGGCGCCCACTGGCCGACCAGCGCGAGCGTGCGCCAGTCGAAGCTCTGCACGGTCACGCGCGGCGCCAGGCCGTATTTGTCGATCTCGGCGAGCAGGGCACGCACCATCTCATCGGACGGCGCGGTTTCGTCCGGGCGGGTCGGGTCCAGCTTGGTCTCGATGTTGAAGCGGAGCTGCGTCGCGCCGCGCTCGCGCACGCGCTCGAACAGCGCAGCCAGCGTCGGGATGCGTTCGCCGTCGCTCGCCAGCTGCTTCGCAAACTGCTTGCCGTAGCTGCTCGCGGGATCGATGCGGCCGACGTCGTAGGCCTGCAGTTGCGACAGCGTCAGCGAACGGATCGCGGGCCCCTTGGCCGTGAGAAAGGCGCCGCTCGCGTCGCGCGTGTGGTCCGGATTGAGCACGGTGTCGTGCGAGATCACCACCACGCCGTCGGCCGTGAGCCCGATATCGAGTTCGAGCGTGTCGACGCCCAGGTCCATCGCGTTCGAGAAGGCGGCCAGCGTGTTCTCGGGTGCGAGGGCGCGGCCGCCGCGATGGGCTTGCAGGTCGAAGGCGCGCTTCGCGCCGGGGCCTGGCGAAACGCAGGCCGTGAGCAGCGAGGCCGCGATCAGCCAAGGCGCGAGGCGAGGGGTGAACTTCATTTGAGTTCTACCTTGATGCCGTCCTGTTGCACGGTGATGTCACCGATCTCGTAGGTCTTGCGGCCCACGGTCAGCTCCTCGGCGGTGAAGGTGCGCAGTGGCTGGCCATGCAGCAGCTCCTGCGCGACCAGCGCGCCGATCTGCTGCAGGCGTTCGGCGTCGCGCCCGGTCACGCCCTGCAGTTCGAGCCGTTCGGCCTTGGGCTGGTCGAGCCGCAGCGCACGCGTCGGTGCGTCGTACTTGAGCGCACTGCTGACCGAAACCACGCCTTCGACGGTGGACGGGCGCAACAGCGGGCTTGCAATGGAGAGCACGGCAGTGATCGCCGCGCGATTGGCACTCGCATCGAGGCCCAGCTGCGGGTCGCGCAGGCCGACGGTGAAGATCTCGGCATAGCGCTGCTGCACCGGAAAGCGCTTTGCGATCTGGGCCTGCAACTCCTCGCGGCTCGCGGTGTACTCGCTGGTGAAGAAGTTGAAGCCGGCGAGCACCGCGAAAGGCGCCGGCACTGCGGCGGCACCCAGCAGGGCGCGCAAGAGAAGGCGGCGGGAAATGAGTGAAGAGCGGTTGCGCATATCGCTCGGAGCTTGCCACAGGCGGGAGGGTTCCCTCCGCGCCCGGCCTAGGGCCTGCTAACAGGCCCTAGTCGTGCAGCGAGGAAAGGAACTGTTTCAATTCCGCCGTCTGCGGATTGCCGAACAGATCGGCCGGCGGCCCCATCTCGTGCACGCGCCCCTGGTGCATGAAGATCACGCGGTCGCTGACCTTGCGCGCGAAGCTCATCTCGTGCGTCACCATGAGCAGGGTCATGCCCTCGTCGGCCAGCGATTCGACCACGCGCAGCACCTCGCCCACCAGTTCGGGGTCGAGCGCCGAAGTGATCTCGTCGCACAGCAGCACGGCCGGCTCCATCGCGAGCGCGCGCGCGATCGCCACGCGCTGCTGCTGGCCGCCGGAGAGCTGGTCGGGCATGGCGTCGAACTTCTCGGCCAGGCCGACGCGCTCGAGCAGCTTGCGCGCCTGCGATGCGGCTTCCATGCCGCTGCGCTTCTTGACCAGCGTGGGCGCGAGCATCACGTTCTTGCCGACCGTCAGGTGCGGAAAGAGGTTGAAGCTCTGGAAGATCATGCCCACGTGCTGGCGCAGCTCGCGCATCGCCATCGCGCTCTCGTGCAGCAGCGGCTTGCCGTCCACCGTGAGCGAGCCGTCCTGGAACACCTCAAGGCCGTTGATGCAGCGCAGCAGCGTGCTCTTGCCCGAGCCGCTCTTGCCGATGATGGCGATCACCTCGCCGCGCTTGACGTCGAGGTCGATGCCTTTCAGCACCTCGTTGCTGCCGTAGGACTTGCGCAGCGCGGTGATGCGCACGATGGGCGCCGCGAGGGCAGGAGCTTCAGCGACGAGCGCCATGGATCTTCCTTTCGAGGTTCTTGGCGTACAGGCTCACCGGGAAGCACAGCACGAAGTAGAGCAGGGCGACGCAGCTGAACACCACGAAGGGCTTGAAGGTTGCGTTCGAGATCATGCTCCCGGCCTTGGTGAGTTCGACGAAGCCGATCACCGAGGCCAGGGCGGTGCCCTTGATCACCTGCACCAGGAAGCCCACCGTCGGCGCGACCGCGATGCGCGTGGCCTGCGGCAGGATCACGTGGCGCATCTGCTCGCCGAAGCTCAGCGCGAGGCTTCCCGAGGCTTCCCATTGGCCCTTGGGAATGGAGGCCACGCAGCCGCGCCAGATCTCGGTGAGGAAGGCGCTGGTGTAGAGCGTGAGCGCCACCGCAGCGGCGGTCCAGGCCGACACCTCGATGCCGAAGAGCGCGATGCCGAAGTAGGCCAGGAACAATTGCATCAGCAGCGGCGTGCCCTGGAACAGCTGCACGTAGAGACCGATCAGCCGCTCGGCGAGGCGCCCGCCCGACAGGCGTACGAAGAGCAGCACGGCGCCCACGAAGCCACCGCCGACGAAGGCGATCAGCGACAGCACCACGGTCCAGCGCAAGGCCAAGAGCAGGTTGCGCAGGATGTCCCAGAGGGAGAACTCGACCATGGCTACTTTCCGAAGAAGAACTTCGGCCCCGCCCAGTTGAGCAGCCGACGCGCGCCCACCGAGAGCGCCAGGTAGATCGCCGTCGCGATGATGAAGGCCTCGAAAGCGCGGAAGTTGCGGCTCTGGATCAGATTGGCCGCATAGCTCAGCTCTTCGGTGGAAATCTGGCTGCATACGGCCGAGCCCAGCATCACGATGATGATCTGGCTCACCATCGCGGGCCATACCTTCTTCAGCGCGGGCGGGAGCACCACGCGGGTGAACACCTGCACCTTGTTGAGCGCCAGGCTGACCGCCGCTTCGATCTGCCCGCGCGGCGTGGCCTCGATGCCGGCGCGAATGATCTCGGTCGCATAGGCGCCGAGGTTCATCACCATCGCGATGACCGAGGCGACTTCGGGCGAGAGCTTGAATCCCGCCGCCGGCAGGCCGAAGAAGATGAAGAACAGCTGCACGATGAAGGGCGTGTTGCGGATCAGCTCGACGTAGCTGCCCACGATCCAGCGCAGCCAGGCCGGCCCGCTCGCGCGGGCCCATGCGCAGGCGATGCCGACCACCATGCCGATGAGCGTGGCGACGAGCGTGAGGCCCAGCGTCCACACGATGCCCTTGACGAGCAGTGGCCATTGGCCGAGCACGGCCCCGAAGTCGAACTCGATGCCCATGGCAGTGCCGTGTCAGAGCGGCAGATCGCCGGCTTCTTTGCCGAGGTACTTCTTCGACAGGGCGTCGAGCGTGCCGTCTTTCTTGGCGGCCGCGATGATCTCGTTGACCTTGGCCTTCAGCGCGTCCTCGCCCTTGGCGATGCCGACGAAGCAGGGGCTGTCTTTCAGCAGCAGCTTGTACTCGGCGCCGAGCTGCGGGTTCTTCTGCATCATGTTGCCGGCCACCGCAGCGCTGGTGGCGATGGTTTGCGTCTGGCCCGCGACGAAGGCCGCGATGGTCGCGTTGTTGTCCTCGAAGCGCTTGTAGTCGACGTTGGCCGGCGCCACCTTGGCGAGCTCCTGGTCTTCCATGGCGCCGCGCGTCACGGCCACCGACTTGCCGCCCATGTCGGCGAAGCTCTTGATGCTCAGGCTCTTGGCGGCGTACACGGCCTGGAAGAAGGGCGCGTAGGCGGCGCTGAAGTCGATCACCTTTTCGCGCTCGGCGTTCTTGCCCAGCGTGGAAATCACGAGGTCGGCCTTCTTGGTCTGCAGATAGGGAATGCGGTTGGCGCTGGTGACCGGCACCAGCTCGACCTTGACGCCCAGCTTGGCGCCGATCAGCTTGGCCATCTCCACATCCAGGCCCTGCGGCGCCATGTCGGGGCCGACGAAGCCGTAGGGCGGGTAGTCGGTGGGAACCGCGACCTTGAGGGTCTTGGACTTGAGCACGTTGTCGAGCGCGCTCTGGGCCTGGGCGGCACCGCAGGCGAGCAGCGCGGCCGATGCCAGGGCCAGCGCGAATTGGCGTTTGGAAAATTTCATAACAGGGCTCCTAGGTAGGTCGATGAATCGGGATCACGCAAAAGCTGTGCCTTGGTCTTGTCGTCGGCAGGCGCGTGGCGCAGCGGTGCGAGCGCGTCGCGCAACTGGGCCAGCGGGTCGGTGGGGTGCTGCACGCGCAGCGCGGACTGCACCGTGCCGATGTGCTCGGTCATCAGCGCCTCGGCGCCAGCGGTGTCGCCGCGCTCCAGCGCCGCGACGATGCGCACGTGGTCCTCGCAGGACTGCGCCGCGTCGTGCGAGGACTGGTAGAGCATCGCGATCAAGGTGGTGCGCGCGGTGAAGTCGCGCAGCGTGTCGGCCAGAAGCGAATTGCCCAGACACTCGGCCAGGCAGACGTGGAAGTCGCCCAGCAGGTAGCTGCGGTTGCCGATGTCGCTGTCCTTGAGGGCGGCCTTCTCGCGCTTCAGATGTGCCTTGAGCGCGCGCAGGGCCTCCTTGTCGATCGGGCCGGCGCTGCGGATCAGGCCCGACTCGATCACGCGGCGCGCCTCGAAGGCTTCGCGCGCCTCGGCCTGCGAGGGCTCGATCACGAACCAGCCGCGGCGTGCGCTCACGGTCACGATGCCGCGCGCCGCCAGCCGCGTGAGCGCCTCCCGCACGATGGTGCGGCTGCAGTCGAACAGCATCGCGAGTTGCTGCTCGCCCAGGCGCGAGCCGGGGGCGAGCTTCTGCGCCATCACCGCTTCAACGATGCGCGCACTGATCTCGGGAGCGGAAATGGCCATGGCTTGCATATCAGCAGTTTTCATGCCAACTGGTATGCAAGATCTGTGCACCAAATCGGGTGCTTGGCCCCCGGTTTGGTCAGGCTGACCGTCGGAAACGGCCGTTTTGGGTGCATCGCTCCGGCAGAATGCGGTCGATGTCGTGGAGTCCAGAGTGAACAGGCCTTTTCGTGTGCGAGTGCTGTTGACCGGGGCGGTGCTCGCGCTTGGGCTGTTCTTGACCTTTGCCGCGGCGCGTTTGCAACAGCAGAACATCGACGCAGCCACCAGGGCAAAGTTTGAGCGCCAGGTGGAACTCGTTGAAGCAGAAATCGAGCGGCGGTTCCGGCAGCCGGTGCATGGACTCAATGGAGCGCGCGGGATCTTTGCCGTCCATCCGGCAGTCAGCAGAAACGCTTTTCGCGCCTACGTGAACTCCCGCAACCTGCAGGAGGAGTTTCCTGGTGTCCGTGGATTCGGCTTTGCTCAGCGTGTGAGCCGGGACGACTTGCCCGATTTCGTCGCCGCCGAGCGACGCGACGAAGCTCCCCATTTCACCGTGCGGACTGTCGGCAATGCGCCCGATCTGTACGTGATCAAATTCCTTGAACCCGTCGCGATCAGCCAACCGGCTCTGGGGTACGACATCGGGTCCGAAAGCACGCGCAGACAAGCGATCGAGCGTGCCGTGTCGACAGGGAGCCCCACGCTCAGCGGTCGCATCTTCCTGCAATCCGAAAGACAGCGCCCTGGCTTCCTCTACATGACGCCGGTGTATCGAAGCGGGAAGGATCCTGGCGTCATGCAACAGCGTCAGGCCGAATTGCTCGGGTTGCTGTTTTCCCCCATCGTGGCCGAAGACCTGCTCGCTGGCAGCGCGGGCGGCTCGGATCGGCAGATCGACTTTTCGTTGTACGACGGAGATGCGGAGCCTGGCAATCTTCTCTTCGCCAGCAAATCTCTTGCTGGCACTCCCGGGGGGAGCACTCTGCACGCCGACGAAGGCACTTCGCGCAAGGCCGTGCAAGAAATGACCACGCGGCTGCCGATCGGTGGCAGGCAGCTGACCCTTCGCGTGAACACCACGCCCGCCTTCGAGCACGACCTGGATCGCTGGATTCCGACGTCATTGCGCGTGGGCGGCGTGCTCGTGAGCCTTTTGTTGGCGCTCACCATGTGGTTGCTTGCCACAGGACGCGCACGTGCCTACGCACTGGCACAAGCTATGACGACCGATCTGGAGCGACTGGCGGCTGTCGTGCGGCACACCTCCAATTTGGTGGTGATCACCGATCGGGATTGCAAGATCCAGTGGGTCAATGACGCGTTCGCGAGCTTCTATGGCTATACGTTCGAAGATGCGCGCGGTCAAACACCGCTTCAGCTTCTGGGCAGCGGCAGGACCGATCCCGAGACTTACGCCGTCATGAATCGCGCTGCCGAGGCGCAGACGAGCTGTCGCGTCGAAGTCGTCAATCGATCGAAGGACGGGACGCACCACGCCATCGAACTGGAGGTGCAGCCCCGCCACGACGCCCAGGGTCGCTTGACGGGATTCATGGAAATCGGCCTTGACGTCACCACCCGAAAACACGCTGAAGAGCAGCTGCGCCGCAATCACGCGATGCTGAAAAGCATCATGGAGAACCTGCCTTGTGGCCTGAGCGTGTTTGACGGCCAACTGCATCTCGCCGCCAGCAATCAGCAGTTTCGCGAGCTGCTCGATCTGCCGGACGAACTCTTTTCAGGGCGATCGGTTCGCTTCGAGGACGTGGTTCGCAACAACGCCGCGCGAGGCGAGTACGGCCCCGGACCTGTCGAGGACATCGTGGCTGGAATGCTCGAACGTGCGCAGTATCCGACGCGCATGTTGTTCGAGCGAGAGCGGCACGACGGCAAACCGCTCGAAGTGCGCAGTGCACCGATGCCTGGAGGCGGGTTCGTCACGACCTACATGGACATCTCGGAGCGAAAGAAGATCGAGCGGATGCAGCACGAGTTCATCTCGACCGTCTCGCATGAACTGCGTACGCCGCTGACGGCGATCTACGGTTCGCTCAGCCTGCTGGGTTCGGAAACGGCGGGTCCGCTGCCGCCCGATGTCCAAGAGCTTGTCGCCGTCGCACACAAGAGCTGTGAGCGATTGATGCGCCTGATCAGTGATGTCCTCGATGTCGAGCGTATCCAGGCGGGGCTGATGCACTACGCGAAATCAAGGCAAGCGCTGGCGCCGCTCGTCGACCAGGCCGTTGGCGCCATGCGGGCCTATGCCGATCAGTTCCACGTATCGCTCGAATTTGAAAGCCGTCTCGACAATCTGTACGTCGAAGTGGACCCGGACCGCATCGTTCAAGTCCTGGTGAACCTCATTTCCAACGCGGTCAAGTTCTCCAGGCCCAACCATCCGGTATCCGTTCGGATGTCCATGGTCGACGGGCAAATCCGTGTCGGCGTGTCGGATCAGGGTATCGGGATCCCGGCGGAGTTCCGCCCGCGAATCTTCGATCGATTTGCTCAAGCCGATGGGTCGGACCGTCGAGCACAAGGGGGAACCGGTCTTGGCCTGAACATCTGCAAGAGCATCGTCGAGGCCCACGGCGGGCGTATCGACTACATCAGCACCGTGGGTGTCGGCACGGAGTTCTTCTTCGACCTGCCTGGGGTTTCCGGCCCCTGAGCGGCCGGTCTCATTGACCCTTCCAGTGGGCCTTGCGCTTCATCGTTCCCCAGCGGGCCTTGTGCCGCACGGCCCATCGAACCAGCCCAATGAATCTCCAGGTCGTGTTGAGCTGACGATAGCCGAAGTTTTCCAGAAGAGCGACCAGGCCCAGCAGCGCCACTTGCCGAAGCTTCGGGTACAGATGGAAAGACATCTCCTCGAGCAAGAGGCCTGATGCTGAAAGCAGGACGCCCAATCCCAGCGCCAGGAACATGAATGCGCCGAACGCGGCCCAAGAAACCAGCCCCTGCAGGGCTGCAAAAAGCAGGAGGACGCAGCCGGCGACTTCGATCAAAGGTCCCAGCCATTCAAACAGGACCATGAATGGAAAAGCAAGCCATCCGGGTGCCCCGCCGCGCGAGCTGAACATCAGGCCCCAGTTGCTGGTGAGGCTTTCGCAGAGGCCATGCTGCCATCGGATGCGTTGGTTTCGCAAGGTGGCCAAGTCTTCCGGGGCCTCGGTCCAGCAAACGGGCTCCGGGACGAATTCCATCCGGTAGGGCTGGCCGCGCTGGCGCAGGATGCGGTGCATGCGCACCACCAGTTCCATGTCTTCGCCGATGGTCCGCGTTCGGTAGCCACCCACTTCAACCACGGTGTTCGTGCGAAACAGCCCGAATGCGCCGGAGATGATCAGCATGGCGTTCAACTGTGACCACCCGAGCCGTCCGAACAGGAACGCGCGCAGGTATTCCACCACTTGGCAGAGTGCCAGGAAGTTGCGCGGCAACGCGACGCGTGTCAAGACGCCGTCTTGCACTTCGCAACCGTTCAATATCCGCACCGTTCCCCCGCTCGCCACCATCCGGGGATCACGCAGGAATGGTTTGACCACCCGCTGCAGGCTGTCTCGCTCGAGCACGGAGTCGGCATCGACGCCGCAGAACAACGGATAGCGTGCGGCGTTGATGCCTGCGTTGAGCGCATCCGCCTTTCCGCCGTTTTCCTTGTCTACCACGCGCAGGTTGCGAAAGCGCGGGGAACGATAGACCGCACGTATCGGTGCGGTCTGGAGGCGCAGTCGATAGCTTTCGGGGAACGGGACGAGCGAAAACTCCTGCACCAGCATTTCCAGGGTCGCATCGCTCGAACCGTCATTGATGACGATCACCTCGAACTCCGAGTAGGTCAGCTGAAGCATGGAGCGCACCGACGCCGCGATGCTGGCCTGCTCGTTGAAGGCCGGCATCAGGATGCTGATGGCCGGCTCCAGTCCGGAGTAGATTTGCGGCAAGTCATCGAGCAGCTTGGCCTGGTTGTCCCGGTGGAGCCTGACGAGGCTCAGGAAATTGAGCGCGAGATAGGAACCGTTCAGCAGAACGAAGTAGCCAAAGATGAACCACGTCGCGAGTTCAACGATCAGCTGCTGTGTGATAGGAGACCTCGTTCGGCAAAGACATGATCGAGCGCCAGCCGGCCCAACCGATCGTCGCTGAGGCGCTTGAGCCCGTCGAGACTTTCGTGTGCGAGGAACGGCAGGCTCACCAGCGCATGGGCTGCTCGGTAGCGGACCCACCATTCGCTGTCGCCGAGCATCGCAGCGAGTTGTGGAACGTCTGACGGGACGGCCACGTGAGTCAGTGCATGGACAGCCCGCACCCTGACACGCCAGTCGGTGTGCGCCAGATGTGAGAGCACGGCGGGCCGGACAGCGAAGGTATTCACCAGGCGCAGCGCGGCCGCAATGATGGTGGGCTCTTTCTCCGAGTTGAGCAGGCCCAGCAGCGCAGCGTCGGGCAGTCGGGTGCGCAGCACTTCGAGCAACTGGAGGCCGCGCAGCTTCTGGGCGGACGGCAGCGCGGCGACCCTTGGAACAAGAAGCGACTCGAATGTGACGCGCGCTTCGCCCAGCATCCGCGCCAGCCGGGGAATTTCCCAATCCGGGCGATTCAGCACCGACGGCATGAGGTGGTGTGCTCCGGCGATGGGATCGATTTGAATCATCGCCCTGGCCGCGGTCAGCGATGCAATGGTTTCTTTGGCTTGGACAACGATCTGCAGCGCGGCCCAGGCCCTGCTATCGCGCAGATGGCCCAGCGTCAACATGGCGAGCAGGCGCTCGGTTGGATTTCCGTCCCGGAGCAGGCGGCGGGCCAGCTCATCGCAGCGCAGTTGAAGAGCGATCTCGTTCAAACGGACTGTGGCATCGCCACGCAAGGACTCCTGCATGTAGTTCCACAATTTGAGAAAGGCGACCTGATCTTGCAATCTAAGCGGCGGCAGCAAGTACTGCGCAGGGCCTGACAAGGCACCCAAAAGCGCGGGCTGCCAAATCGCCTTGAACTCCTTCTGCTCCCTCTCTTGCCGCTTCAGTCGTTCGCGCAGAGCAATGATCAGCCCGGCCAGCACCAGGTTAAGACCCAGCACGGCAACTCCGGCGATGAGACTGAAGGCCACCAGCGGCTCAAAAGCTGTATTGAACACCGAGTCGAATTCCGCTTCGGGAGTAGAAGGTGCCCTGGCGGATTCGCTCCAGCGAGTACGTCAGGGCCCAGGCTGGATCGAACCAGTGCCGACCGGTCAAAGCCACGGTGCGGACGTCCGCCAATACCACGCGCTGCTCGCCGATCGCAGTCGCCTCCCGACCGGCCGCTAGGATCAGTCCCACGACATTCTTGTCTCCGTAGTAGTAGCTGCCCCGCAACTCGACCCCCTGCGCGTAGGTGCCCAGCGCTTGAGTTGGCCGCCACGCGACGGACCAGCTGAACGACGACACGTAGCGCTCCAGCCGCACGAGGCCCTGGCGGACCGTGGTGTTGTCATACGCGGTGGTCTTGAAGCCCCCGTGCAGCAGCCACGCGGGTGCGAACTCGTACTGGATCGCCGCCCCCAGCTCATGCCTGGGCAAGACGCGATGCGAGGGACTGAAGCTTGCTTCCATCGAGGCGACGAAGCGCGGGTCGAGCGGCACTGTGTAGGCCAGACCGGCCGAGGTGTCGTCAAGGCCGAACCGGTCTGTCCGCCTGACATTCATGGAGAGGAGTTCGCGCGGGCCGTACGCGCGGGCGACCCGCAGCGACGTTTCCCGCCAGTCCGCGAATCCCTTGCTCAATGATTGGTGCTCGGCCGCGACTTCGATCGAATCCCCGTGATCGACGGGTCCGGCCCAGGCGGCGACGAGTGGCCCGGCAAACAGGATGCCGGCGACCGCACCACGCCTCACGAGGGTGCCTTTGCGTACCGGCGAACGCGCGCCAGCAGTTCGTTGGGAGCGAATGGCTTCTGGACGTAGTCGTTGGCACCTGCATCCAGCGCCCGCACCACGTCCTGCTCTTGCGCCTTGGCACTCAGCATCAAAATGGGGACGGACCGCCAGGTGATGCTGCCGCGGATCAGCCGGATGAGTTCGAAGCCGTCCACGAAGGGCAGCATGACGTCGAGCAAGGCGATGTGCGGCGGCGATTGAGCTTCGATGAACTCCTTGGCCTTGCGGCCGTCCCGCGCCAGGGCAACCTTGTACTGCTCCCGCTCCAGCATGAACTTCAACAGGTACGCAATATTCTCATCGTCCTCAACAACGAGAACCGAGGCCTGCTTCGTAGTCGGAAGGTTCATAAGAGATGGCGGATGTTTGGATCAGCGCTTGCAGTGGACGTCGATCTTCCAGCGATGGAAATTCTCCGCAGATTGTGCGGCCAAATAGCGCCCTCGCGCGCTGTCCGAAGCGCGCGCGAGTCGCGGCTCGCATTGCGAGTCCGCCGACGTGGAACACCGAGTTCCAGGGTAACGTCGAAATGAAAACTAATGCGCTATCTGCGACTCAACACCTAGTCCATCTTTGCACCGGAGGCCTTGACTGCCTTTTCCCAGCGCGGGGTTTCAACCGCGAGGAACCTTGCGAAGTCCTCGCTATCGAGGAAAGCTGGGTCGGCGCCCTGACTCACCATACGATCACGCACCTCGGGGCTGGTTAGCACCTGCTTGAAGGCGTCGCTGAGCTTGGCCACCACGTCCTTCGGCGTGCCGGCCGGCGCAAGAAAACCGTAGAAGCCGACCACCTCGAAGCCCTTGATGCCGCTCTCGATCACGGTCGGGATATCGGGCAAGGCGGGATTGCGCGCGGCGCTGGTGACCGCGAGCGCGCGCACCTTGCCCTGCTTGTGATAGTTGGCTGCCTGCGGGATCGACTCGGCCATGAACTGGACCTGGCCGCCCATGAGGTCGGTGAAGGCCGGCGCGCTGCCGCGGTAGGGGATGTGGACCATGAAGAGGCCGGTGGCGGTCTTGAACATCTCCGGCACCAGGTGGCTGATGCCGCCGTTGCCGGCCGAGCCGTAGTTGATCTGCCCCGGGCGTGCCTTGGCATAGCGCACGAACTCCTGCAGGCTGTTGACCGGCAGCTTGGGCGTGACGAGCAGCGCCAGCGGCTGCATCGCGGTGCGCGCGATCGGCGTGAAGTCCTTCAGCGTGTTGTAGGGCAGCTTGCTGTAGAGCGCCCCGTTGATCACCGCCACGCCCGTGTTCGCCAGCATTAGCGTGTAGCCGTCGGCCGGACTCTTGGCCACCGCGTCGGCGCCCACCGATCCGCCCGCGCCGGGCTTGTAGTCGACCAGCACCGGCTGGCCGAGCACGGCCTGCAGCTTGTCGGTGAGCAGGCGCGCGTGCTGGTCCAGCGGACCCCCGGCCGGAAAGCCGATCACGACCTTGATGGGTTTTTCCGGAAAGGCGGCGGTGGCGTGGGCCGACGCCGCCATCCAAAAGGCCGCGATGAGCGTCCTGGTGCTGCTGTTCATGTTCGTCTCCTCGTTGTGGCGGACGATCATAAACAGCGGCCCGCCGCCGCAGGCTTCAGCTGCGCAGCTTCGCCTTCAGGGTGATCTCGGGCACGCTGGCGAGCGCCTTGGAGAGCGGGCAGCCGGCCTTGGCGCCGGCCGCCAGTTCCTGGAACTTGGCGTCGTCGATACCGGGAATGGTGGCTTCGAGCTCGAGCTGGATGCGGTCGATCTTGAAGCCCGCGCCGTCGCGGGCCAGGCGCACCGCGGCCTTGGTGTCGATCGCGTCGGCCGTGAAGCCCGCGCCTTCGAGCGCGAAGGCCAGCGCCATCGTGAGGCAGCCGGCGTGTGCCGCGGCCAGGATCTCTTCGGGGTTGGTGCCGCGCTTGTCGTCCTCGAAGCGGCTGGCATAGCCGTAGGGGTAGTCCTTCAGCGCGCCGGTTTCGGTGCTGATCTGGCCCTTGCCGGCCTTGCCGGCGCCTTCCCAGTGAACGCTTGCGTGCTTGTCTGCTGCCATGTGAGCTCCTTTGGTGGGTGGGGTGGAACGACCTGCCGTTGTACGGCAGAACGCGCCGGGAGTCACCCAGGTGACGCCGTCGGGGCTTCCCCGATGCGAGGCGCGCGCCCGGCATCGTAGGCTCGGAGCTGATTGGAGACTGATCACCGTATGGACCGCCCGCACTACAAGTTCTGGCCAGAGCGCCTGCCTCGTTCGATCACCGTTCCCGCCACCTCGCTGTGGCACAACCTCGCCACTTCCGCGGCGCGCTTTCCGGACAAGGCGGCCATGGTCTTCTTCGGCCGCGAGACCCGCTACCGCGAGCTCGCCGACCAGGTCGAGCGCCTGGCCGGCACGCTGCATGCGCTGGGCGTGAAGCGAGGCGACCGCGTGATCCTCGACATGCAGAACTGCCCGCAGCTGGTGATCGCGCATTTCGCGATCCTCCGCGCCAATGCGGTGGTGGTGCCGGTCAATCCGATGAACCGCGCCGAGGAGCTGAAGCACTACATCACCGATCCGGATGCCAGGGTCGCCATCACCACCGGTGACCTGGCGCCCGAGCTCGCCAAGGCGAGCGACGCGCTCGCGCCCAAGGACCGGCTGGCGCACATGATCGTCACCCAGTTCACCGACGCCTTCGATGCCGACACCGGCGGCGACGAGGCGCCGCCGCCGGTGTGGCGCGACTGGCTGCTGGCGCGCCATCCGCTGCCCGCGCTGGCGGACGGCGCCGTCATGGCGTGGACCGATGCGCTGAACTCCGGGCATGCGCCGCCCGAGCACGTGGTCGGCGCCAACGACATGGCGCTCCTGCCCTACACCAGCGGCACCACGGGCCTGCCCAAGGGCTGCATCCACAACCATTCGAGCCCGATGCACAACGCCTTCGCGGGCCAGCTCTGGGGCCTGGGCTCGTGCGAGGCGGTGGTGCTGGCCGTGGTGCCGATGTTCCACATCACCGGCGTGGTGAGCATGATGCACACCACGATCCTGGTCGGAGGCACGCTGGTCATCATGCCGCGCTGGGACCGCGAGGTGGCGGGGCGCCTGATCTCGCGCCGCAAGGTCACGAGCTGGACCAACATCCCGACCATGGTCATCGACCTGATGGCCAGCCCCAACTTCGCGAACTTCGACCTCAGCAGCCTCACCTACATCGGCGGCGGCGGCGCGGCGATGCCGCAGGCGGTGGCGCAGCGGCTGCTGGAGCAGTACGGGCTGAAGTACCAGGAGGGCTACGGCCTCACCGAGACCGCGGCGCCCTCGCACACCAACCCTTTCGAGAACCCCAAGCAGCAGTGCCTGGGCATCCCCTACCTGAGCACCGATGCGCGCGTGGTCGACCCCGACACCTTGAAGGAGATGCCGATCGGCGAATCGGGCGAGATCATCATCCACGGCCCCGAGGTGTTCCAGGGCTACTGGAAGCGGCCCGACGCCACGGCCGCGGCCTTCGTCGACTTCGAGGGCAAGCGCTTCTTCCGCTCCGGCGACATGGGCCGCATGGACGAGGACGGCTACTTCTTCATGACCGACCGACTCAAGCGGATGATCAACGCCAGTGGCTTCAAGGTCTGGCCGGCCGAGGTCGAACTGCTGATGTTCCGCCACCCGGCGATCCAGGAAGCCTGCGTGATCTCCATGAAGGACGACTACCGCGGCGAGTCGGTCAAGGCCGTGGTGGTGCTGCGCGCCACGCACAAGAACACCACCGAAAAGGACATCATCGACTGGTGCCGCGAGAACATGGCGGTCTACAAGATTCCGCGCGCGGTGCAGTTCGTCGATGCGCTGCCCAAGAGCGGCAGCGGCAAGGTGATGTGGCGGCTGCTACAGGAGGCGGAGAGCAAGGGAACGGGGTCCTAGTCGCGGATTTCGACCTCGGCTTCGATCTCCACCGGAATGTCGAACGGCAGCTCGGCCATGCCGACTGCGCTGCGTGCGTGCGCGCCGACCTCGCGCCCGTAGAGCTCGAGGATCAGGTCGGAGAAGCCGTTGATCACGGACGGCATGCGGTCGAAGCCCGGTGCCGCGTTGACCATGCCGAACACGCGGACCCAGGCCGTGATGCGGTCCAGGTCGCCGAGCGCGCGCTTCAGGCTGCCGAGCATGCCCAGCGCGGTCAGGCGCGCCGCCTCGTAACCATCCTCGAGCGTGAGCTCGCGCCCGACCTTGCCGAGCGGCTCGGCGAGCGAGCCGTCGGCATGCTGCGGTCCGTGGCCCGAGATCAGCGCCCGCTGTCCGACGATGCGCACCCAGGGAAAGGGCAGCACCGCGCCGGCGGGCATTGCAATCGGCGGCGGGAGCACCAGGCCCAGGGATTTGAGTTTGTGTTCGATGTGCGTCATGGGGTGTCGTGAATGAGCCGTCGTCCGAGGCTGACCACGTCGTCCTGCGTGTACCCGAGCTTGCGGTAGAACGCGATGACCTCGGCATTGGACGAGCGGATCAGCAGGTTGATCTTGGGGCAACCGCGTTCGATGAGCAACTGTTCCGCTTCCTGCATCAGCGCCCGGCCGATCGACAGCCTGCGATGCTGCGGCGATACCGCAAGGTAGTAGACCCAGCCGCGGTGGCCGTCGAAGCCGACCATCGCGGAGCCGAGCAGCGCGTCGTTCTCGGTGGCGACCAGAAAGAGCTCGGGCTGTTCGCCCAGCTTGCGCTGGATGTCGCGGTGCGGATCGTTCCACGGGCGCGTGAGGCCGCATGCGTGCCAGAGTGCGACGACGCTGCCTTCATCGGAGGGCTGGAAAGGGCGAATCTTCATTTATTCGAACGGCGTGGTGATGAAAGTTTGAGGCGCATCACGTGGCGGCGTTTGCCTTCGCGCCCCACCTCGGTGAAGCCTGCCTCCGCGAACACAGGCACGAAGCCCATGAAACGGTAGCTTGGCGAGTCGGCGTCCACGGGATAGGCCTCGATCATCTTCGCGCCATGCGACCGCGCGTGGCGCACCGCGGCGGCGATGAGCTGTCGCGAAATCCCCGTGCCGCGCAGTCTTCGGACGACGAAGAAGCAGGCGATCGACCAGATGCCGTCGTCGGCGCTCTGGTCGCCGACCAGGCGCCGGTAGGTCGAGCGCGGCGCAATGGAACACCACGCCACGGGCTCCTCGCCGGCATAGGCCAGCAGGCCCACCGGTGTGCCCGAGCAGACGCGCTCTTTCATCGCCGCCTTGCGGCTGGCGTCGTCCGCTTCCTTGGCTTCCGCGGACGATGCGCGCCAGGCCATGCACCAGCAATACTTGGGGCTTCCCTTGGCTTCGAACAGGCGCTCGAAGTCCGGCCAGCGCTCGGCGGAGACCTCGTGGAAGGCGAGCGGCTTTTCCACGGGGCTTTCGGCGCTCAGCCGCTCTGCTTGGCGTACAGAACCATCTGCGTACAACGGAAGAGGGCGATGGTCTTGCCCGTCTCCCGGTGCTTCACCACGGCATCCCATACCTGCGTCGTCTTTCCGAGATGGGCCGCGGCTGCCGTGCATTCGATGGTGCCGTCGCGCGCGGTGCCGAGATGGTTGGACTTGAGCTCGAGGGTCGTGAAGCCCGTCGCGCCTTCGGGCAGGTTGGCGACGCAGCCGTAGCCGCAGGAGGTGTCGGCCAAGGTGACCACGCTCCCCGCATGGAGGTAGCCGTTGGGCGCCATGAGCGATGTCTTCACGGCCAGTTCGGACCGCACTTCCGAGAGGCTCGCGTGCGTGATGACGATGCCGAGATGGCCGGGCAGGTTTTCTGCGCCGCGCTGGTTGAGTTGTTCGGGAGTCAACATGGGATGAACGCGATTCGATGGAAAGGATCAATTGTCGGGCGGTCCCTTGAGTTCGATCACGTTGCCCTCCGGATCGGTGATATAGATGGAAGGCCCCTCGCCCTCGGCGCCGTTTCGTGTCGCCAGCGGGCCGGCTTCGACCTTGTGGGCTTCGAGGTGGCGGCGAATGGCGGCCTCGTCGAAGGGCTCGACGCGAAAGCAGAAGTGATCGAGGTTGCGCCCCTCCTTGCCCGGCGCAGCACCGCCGGCGCGGCCGAGTTCGCCGTCCACCGGAACGAGGTCGACGAGCGAGCGCCCGGCGCGGAGCTGAACGAGGCCGATGGCATCCTGCCGCCGCTCGATCGTGCAGCCGAGCACCTCGCAGTAGAAGCGAAGCATCCGGTCGAGATCGATGACGCGCAGGACGAGGTGGTCGATGTCGCGGATGTGGATCATTGTGTGCTCCAGGTGGATAGGTCGCCGGTCGATCGCGTGCGCAGCATCAGCAGGGCAGGGCCGTCGGGCGTCATGACTTCTCCGTGCGCAACGAAGCCGGCCTTCGCGTAGCTGCGGATGGCGCGCCCGTTGTCCGGCGAAGGATCGGTTTGCACTTTGCTGACCTCGGGGTCCAGAAACAGGCGGTCGACGAATGCGCGCACCATCGCGCTGCCGAGGCCCGCTCCGAGCTCTTCCGCGTTGGCAAGGAACTGGTCGATGCCGCGCGCACCGGGGTCGGTTTCTTCCTCCCACCAGCCGTCGCCGGAACCCATGACTACGTAGCACTGGATGAAGCCGATGGGGCGAGCTCCGAGCAGGGCGATATAGCCGTGCGTCGTGTCGCGGCCGGCGTCGGTCAACGGCGCGAACTCCTCTTCGACCTCGGCTCGCGTGGGGGAGGGCTGCCACCATTGGCTGACGTGCGGACGGCACAGCCATTCGTGAAGCATCGGAAGGTCCGTCATCTCGAGCGGCCGGAACGACAGGGATTCAGGCGGTTTCTCGCTCATGGTGGACCACATGTTCGAACGGAAGCGCAGGCGACGCCAGCGCGCGCGCCAGGAACGACGGCCGGATATCGAGTTTGCCGAGCCTTGCGCAGTCGAACCACTCGAAGGTCAACGCGAGTTCGCCCTCGCTGCCCATGAAGGGCCCGGGTCCTGCGAGCAGGCGCGAACCCGGGGAGAGCTCTGCCAGGAAGTACAGGCCGATTTCGTGGTGCTCGCGCCCGCGGTGGTTGAAGAAGTTCTCCACCACCCACAGCATGCGTTCGCAATGCACGGTCTCCGCCAGTTCTTCCTGCAGCTCGCGCACGACTGCGGCGGCAGCGGTTTCGCCGGGCTCGACCCGTCCGCCGGGCACCGACCAGAACGGATCGCCCTCGATACGGTGCAGCAGCACAGCGCCCTCGTGCAGCACGACCGCTGCGGCTCGCAGGTTGAAGCGATGCGTGTCGGCGTCGAAAGAGATCATGGCCGCCGGCGGAACCGTCCGCTCAGGACTCTCCCCTGCCCCTGACCTCCGCCACCACCCGCGCATGCCGCTGGAAGCTCCAGTACGCGCTGGCCCAGTCCATCAGCACCACGATGCGATTGCGGAAGCCGATCAGGAAATAAGCGTGGGCGAACAGCCAGAACAGCCAGGCCAGCCGGCCCGAGAAGCGCAGCGGCCCGAAGGGCGTGCCGAGGTCGACCACGGCCGAGTTGCGGCCGATGGTCGCGAGGTTGCCGTAGTCGCGGTAGCGGAAGGGCACCGTTTCCTTGCCCGCGATGCGGCGCAGGATGTTCACCGCCGCGGCGCGGCCCATCTGCTTGGCGCCGGGCGAGACGCCGGGCACCGGCTTCGGCTCCTTGCCCGGCCGGTGGCTCATGGCGGCCGCGAGGTCGCCGACCACGCTGATGTCCGGATGGCCCGGCACGTTGAGGTCGGGCAGCACCTTGACGCGGCCGGCGCGGTCGGTCTCGGCCCCGGTCGCGGCGGCCAGCAGGCGGCCCAGCGGCGAGGCGGCCACGCCGGCAGCCCAGATCACGCAGTGGCAGTCGATGCGGTGGCTGCCGGTGCCGGCGCCGCCGTCGCTGAAGGGCGATTCGACCGTGAGCCCGGTCTCGTCGATGATCGTGACCTTGGCGTTGAGGCGCACCTGCACGCCGAGTTTCTGCAATTGCTCCAGCGCGCGCTGGCTCAGGCTTTCGGGCATGGCCTGCAACACGCGCGGGCCGCCCTCGATCAGCAGCACCTCGGCGCTGCCCGGGTCGATGCGGCGGAACTCGCCTTCCAGCGTATGGCGCGCGATCTCGGCCAGCGTGCCGGCCATCTCGACGCCGGTGGGGCCGGCGCCGATCACCGCGAAGGTCAGCAACGCGCGGCGCCGCGCCGGGTCGGGCTCGATCTCGGCGGCCTCGAAGCTCATCAGCACGCGGCGGCGGATCTCGAAGGCATCGGCCAGTGTCTTCAGGCCCGGTGCCATTCGCGCCCAGCCGTCGTTGCCGAAATAGCTGTGGGTGGCGCCGGCGGCCACGATCAGGTGATCCCAGCCGAGGCGGGTGCCGCTGGCCAGCTGCACCTCGTGCGCAACCGGATCGATCTGCGTGACTTCGCCGAGCAGGGTGGTGATGTTGGGCTGGCGGCGGAACAGGAGGCGCACCGGCGCTGCGATCGAGGGCGCCGCCAGCCCGGCAGTCGCCACCTGGTAGAGCAGCGGCTGGAACAGGTGGTGGTTGGTCTTGTCGACGACGGTGACGTCCACATCGGCGCCTTGCAGCTTTCGCGCCGCCTCCAGGCCCCCGAATCCGCAGCCGACGATGACGATACGGGGGCGCTGGGAGGGGGTAGTCGTACTCATCCGCCGGATGATACGCAGGGCTCTGGCACGCACCAGCGTCTTGTGCCAAAGTGTCGCGTTCGACTGCGCGGGCTTGTCCTACGGCACCCGCCTGTCTCCATGGGCTAAAACCTTTCGATCCAAAAATTGGAGACCCCATGAATCTCATCCGGCCGGCCGCGCCTGCTGCAGACGAGCTGCGCGATCGTTTCCAGGCGGTGCGTGCGCAAAGCCTCGCGCTCGCGGCGCCCCTCTCGGCCGAAGACCAGTGCATCCAGTCGATGCCCGATGCCAGCCCGACCAAATGGCACCTGGCCCATACCACCTGGTTCTTCGAGACCGTGCTGCTGCAGCCGCATGCCACGGGCTACCGCGTCTTCGATCCGCGTTTTCACTATCTCTTCAACTCCTACTACGAGGCGCTGGGCCCGCGCCATCCGCGGCCGCAGCGCGGGCTTCTGACGCGGCCTTCGCTCGATGAGGTGCATGCCTACCGCCGCCACGTCGACGAAGCGGTGGAGGCGCTGCTCGAGACGGCGGGCGAGGGCCGGGACTGGGATGCGATCGCGGCGTTCGTCACGCTCGGGCTGCATCACGAACAGCAGCACCAGGAGCTCATCGTCACCGACATCCTGCATGCCCTGTCCTGCAACCCGCTGCTGCCCGCGTACCGGGCCGCGGCGGGGCCGGCGCTTCGGCTGGCCTCGGTACCGCCGCCGATGCAATGGCTGCCGCAGTCCGGCGGCCTGGTCGAGGTCGGCCATGGCGGCGCAGGCTTCGCCTTCGACAACGAGACACCGCGCCACGCGGCGCTGCTGCGGCCCTATGCCATCGCCGATCGGCTCGTGAACTGCGGCGACTATGCGCAGTTCATTGCCGATGGCGCCTACCAGCGGCCCGAACTCTGGCTGTCCGACGGCTGGGCCGCGGTACAGGCCCAGGGCTGGCGCTGCCCGGCCTACTGGCTCGCGCCCGACGATCCGCGGCTTGCCCACCAAGGTGCGACGGCGGGCTGGCATGTCTTCGGCCTGCACGGCGTGCGGCCGCTGGAGCCCGAGGCGCCAGTGGCCCAGCTGAGCTTCTACGAAGCGGCCGCGTTCGCCGAATGGGCCGGCGCGCGGCTGCCGACCGAGTTCGAATGGGAGGCCGCACACGACGCGCCCGGCATCATGCAGATGAGCGGCCAGGTGTGGCAGTGGACGCGTTCTTCCTACGACCCATACCCGGGCTTTCGCCCGCTCGCGGGCATCGCGGCGGAATACAACGGCAAGTTCATGGTCGGCCAGCTGGTGCTGCGCGGCGGCAGCGTCGCCACGCCCGAAGGGCACACGCGCCCCAGCTACCGCAACTTCTTCCCGCCGGCCGCGCGCTGGCAGTTCTCGGGGCTGCGGCTCGCGAAGGAGCTCTGATGGGCAATCCTGCATTCAACCTCCACGCGTTTCGCACCGCGCAGCGGGCCGCGCCGCTTTCCAATTTCGGCCGCGAGCTGTTCGCGGGCCTGAGCCGCGGCGCGCGCAGCATCCCGCCGAAGTTCTTCTACGACGTCGCGGGATCGGCGCTGTTCGACCGCATCTGCGAGCTGCCCGAGTACTACCCGACGCGCACCGAGCTGCGCATCCTCACCGAGTGCGCCTCCGAGATCGCGGCCCAGATCGGCCCGAAGGCCGAGATCATCGAATTCGGCGCCGGTTCGCTCACCAAGGTGCGGCTCTTGCTCGACGCACTCGATGCGCCGAAGCGCTATGTGCCGATCGATATTTCCGGCGAGCACCTCGAAGCGGCGGCACAACGCCTGCGCGACGACTATCCGCGGCTGGCGGTGCAGCCCCTGGTGGCCGACTACACCATGCCGCTGGTGCTGCCCGCGCGCGGCGAGGGCATGGGCCAGCGCGTTGGCTTCTTTCCCGGCTCGACCCTGGGCAACTTCAGTCCCGATGAAGCGCTCGCCTTCCTGCAACTGGCCCAGCGCCTGCTGCGCGGCGGCGGCCTGCTGCTCGGCGTCGACCTGGTCAAGGACCCGGCGCTGCTGCATGCGGCCTACAACGATGCGCAGGGCGTGACCGCGGCCTTCAACCTCAACCTGCTGCGCCGCGCCAACGCCGAGCTCGACACCGATTTCGACCTCGACGGCTTCACGCATGCGGCCTTCTACAACGCGCCGCTGCGGCGCATCGAGATGCACCTGGTGAGCCGCCGCGCGCAGACCGTCACGCTCGACGGCCAGCGTTTCGCCTTCGACGAGGGCGAAACCATCCACACCGAAAACTCGCACAAGTTCACCGCCGAAGGCCTGCGTGCGCTCGCGGTGAAGGCGGGCTTCAGGCCGGCCGCGGTGTGGACCGATCCCGAGCGCCTGTTCAGCGTCCACTGGCTGCAATCGCCCGCGGCACAATAAGGTGCTGCCCGCGTTCTGCGGGCATGGAGACCTTGTCATGAAAGCAACCTGGAACGGCGTCACCATCGCCGAGAGCGACGACACCGTGCTCGTCGAAGGCAACCACTACTTCCCCATGAGCTCGCTCAAGCGCGAGCACGTGACCTTCAGCAACCACAAGACCACCTGCCCCTGGAAGGGCAGCGCAAGCTACTACTCGCTGCTGGTCAACGGCGAGCTCCACACCGATGCCGCCTGGTATTACGCCGACCCCAAGCCCGAAGCGGAGATGGTCCGGGACCGCGTCGCCTTCTGGAAGGACGTGAAGGTGACGGAGTGAGCGGCGGCCTCTTCAATCCGCCGTTCACGCCGCCCGATCGACTCGTCGCCGCATTGCGCCAGGACGGCTACGTCGTCCTGAGTCCGCAAGGCGTGGCCGAGTGGCTGGGTACCTCGCTGACCGAATTCGACGCGCTGCACGGCGACTGGGACCAACTGCCGCCCGACGAATACCTGAAGGACGGCGGCCGCTATCGCACGCGGCGCCATGCCTGCTTCACGGTCGAGGATGCGGCGCTCGAACAGGTGCCGCACCGCGCACACTGGCAGCCGGTGGAATACAACGCGCTGCATGGCGGCATGCAGCGCTGGTTCGCGCCGATGGAAGCGGGAACGTTGGCGCAGCCTGCATGGCAGCGGCTGCTGCGCGGCCTGGGCGGCGTGGCGAGCGGCCTGCGCGGCACGCAGCGCTGGTACGTGGAGGCGCACCAGTTCCGCATCGACACCGCCGATGGCATCGGCCGGCCGACGCCGGAGGGCGCGCACCGCGACGGCGTCGACCTGGTGGCGGTCGCGCTGATCGGGCGCCATAACATCAAGGGCGGCGAAACGCGCGTGTTCGAGGCCGCGGGCCGTCGCGGCGAACGCTTCACGATGACCGAGCCCTGGACGCTGCTCCTGCTCGACGACGCGCGCATGATCCACGAGTCGACGCCGATCCAGCCGCTGGTCGAAGGCCAGCCGGGCTGGCGCGACACGCTGGTCGTGACCTGCCGCGCCGACGCATTTCAAGGCGATTGACGCCACTTGCCGGACCGTAGCCGTCCTACAGTCCGGCCCTCTCCCTGGATGTAAATTCGGGGTCCGGCTCGCCCTGCGAGCCCTGCGAACGAAAGAGGTCTGCCATGTTCAATCACATCCTGGTCCCGATCGATGGATCCGAAACGTCGATGCTTGCGGTCAGCAAGGCCAGCGGACTGGCGCTGGCATTCGGCAGCCGCATCACCCTGATCCACGTGGTGGACAACTATCCTTTCATCGGCGTGGGCGCCGACTATGCGCTCGGCCAGAACGAATACCTCGCAGCCGCCACCAGCAGCGCCAACGCGGCGCTGGCGCGCGGTGTCGCGGCGCTGGCGGCGGAAGGGCTGCACAGCGACCAGCGCGTGATCGACGGCCACGTGGTGCACGAAGGCATCGTCGATACCGCCGAGGCGATCGCGGCCGACCTGATCGTGATGGGCTCGCACGGGCGCTCCGGCATCGAGAAACTGCTGCTCGGCAGCGTGACGCAGCGGGTGCTGCAGGATTCGAAAGTCCCCGTGCTGGTGGTCAAGGGCTGAGGGCCGGAGGCAAAGGCTTTTTTCAGGCAAACGGCGGCGGACTCTCGAAACGCCGTACTCGCCCGTCGGCAGGGTGCATGAACTCGAGCGCGCTCGCGTGCAACAGCAGCCTCGGCGCGCGTTGCCGCACTTCCTCGCTGCCATAGAGCGCATCGCCGAGGATCGGGTGGCCGATCGACAGCAGATGAACCCGCAACTGATGGCTGCGGCCGGTCAGCGGCTCCAGCCACAGGTGGCTCGCATGGCGCTCGGGCAGCTGGCGCTTCACGCGCCATCGCGTCTGGCTCGGCTTGCCTGATTCGGGATCGATCTTCTGCAGCGGCCTTCGCGGCCAATCGGCTGCCAGCGGCGCATCGATCAGCGCCCATTCGTCGGTGAGCGGCAGCAGCCCGTCGACGATCGCTTCATAGCGCTTGCGCATTCGCCGCTGCGCGAAGGCATCGCCGAGCGCGCGCTGCATCGCGGGGCTGCGTGCCATCAGCACCAGGCCGCTGGTGGCCATGTCGAGCCGGTGCACCACCAGCGCATCGGGCCAGCGCTGCAGCGCCCGCGCACTGAGGCAGTCCTGCTTGTCCTCGCCGCGCCCGGGCACGCACAGCAGGCCGGCGGGCTTGTCGAGCACCAGCAGCTGGGGGTCTTCGTGGATCACGCGCAGCGAAGTCATTGGCCTAGCAAGTCTAGAAGCCTTTGATGCTCAGCTATCCTCGATGCAATGTCCGCCCGCGCCGCCTCGCCGAATTTTTCCGATCTCACGCGCGAGCGGCCCTTCATGCGGCTGTGGACCGCGCGGCTCTTCGGCTCGGCCGCCGCCCAGATGCTGCTGGTCGCGATCGGTTGGCACATGTACGAGCTCACCGGCAGCGCCTGGGATCTCGGCCTGGTCGGGCTCTACCAGTTCGTGCCGGCGCTGCTGCTGGCGTTGCTGGCGGGCCACATCGTCGACCGCCACCATCGCGGCCGCATCGTCGCCGCCTGCCTCGCGGTGCAAGGCGCGGTCGCGCTGCTGCTCCTCGGCGCCGTCTACACGCATCAGGACTCGCGCGGATTGCTGCTCGGCCTGTCGCTGGTGCTGGGCGCGGTGCGCGCCTTCCAGATGCCGGCGCAGCAGGCGCTGACGCCGCTGCTCGTGCCACCGCTGATGCTGCCGCGCGCGATGGCCTTCAGCTCGGCCGGCATGCAGGGCGCGATCATCGGCGGGCCGGCGCTGGGCGGTCTGCTGTTCGCGGCGGGCACGGGCGTGGTGTACGGCGCGAGCCTGCTGTTCTTCGCCGTCGGCAGCCTGCTGCTGATGCAGCTGCGCTACGACCACATGCCGGCGCCGCGCGAGCCGGTCACGCTGGCGACGGTACTGGCAGGCGTGGATTTCATCTGGAAGCGCAAGCCCGTGCTCGGCGCCGTCTCGCTCGACCTGTTCGCGGTGCTGCTCGGCGGCGCGGTCGCGCTGCTGCCGATCTTCGCCAAGGACATCCTGCACACGGGGCCCTGGGGCCTGGGCCTGTTGCGCAGCGCGCCGGCGGTCGGTGCGCTGGCGATGTCGATCATGCTGACGCGCCGGCCCATCGAGCGGCACGTGGGGCGCACGCTGCTGATGGCGGTGGGTGCCTTCGGCGTCTGCATGGTGATGTTCGGCCTCTCGCGCAGCTTCCTCGTCTCGCTGATCGCGCTTGCGGTCTCGGGCGGCGCCGACATGGTCAACGTCGTGATCCGGCAGACGCTGGTGCAGCTCGAAACGCCGGACGCGATGCGCGGCCGCGTGAGCGCCGTCAACTCGATCTTCATCGGCGCCAGCAACCAGCTCGGCGAGTTCGAGTCGGGCGCCACCGCGGCACTGCTGGGGCCGGTGGGCTCCGTGGTGACGGGCGGCGTCGGCACGGTGCTGGTGGCGCTCGCCTGGTTCCGGCTCTTTCCCTCGCTCGCGCAGCGCGACCGGATCGTTCGGTCAGAAGTGTGAAAACGCGTGCGGCACGTCGAGCGTGACATCGCCCAGCGGCTCGGCCACGCAGGGCAGGATCCAGCCCTCGGCCTTCTCGTCGGCGCTCACGCCCGGCCACTCGATGCGGTAGCGCACCTCGCCGGCCCTCAGCTTGCTGATGCAGGTCCGGCAGGTGCCGTTGCGGCAGGAACTCGGCAGCTCGATGCCGGCCGCAGCGGCGGACTGCAGCAGCGTGAGCCCGGGCTCGGTGTCGAAGTCGAACCCGCCGGGCTCGATGCGCGCCTTCATGGCGGCGTGCCGCGCGAGGCCTGTCGCCGCTCTTCGCGCAGCATGAAGAGGTAGAGGCTTTCGACCTTCTCGCGCGCCCACGGCGTCTTGCGCAGGAACTTGAGGCTGGAGGCCACGCTCGGGTCGCTGGTGAAGCAGCGCAGCGGGATGCGCTCGCCCAGGCCCTGCCAGCCATAGTGCGCCGCCAGCGCCGTCACGATGGCCTCGAGCGTGAGCCCGTGCAAGGGGTTGCGGGGCTGCTGCGGCGCCGTCGTCACTTGTTCTTGAGCTTGCCGCGCGGGATGACCGCGGTGGTGATGGTGCGCACCGGTTCGATGCCTGCGCCTGGCGGTTTCGGCGGGGAGCTGTCCTTCTTGGGTTTCTTGGCTTCCTTGTTGCTGCGCTGTTGACTCTTGGCCATGGTGATTCTCCGGATAGATGCGAATGCAGCAGGAAGTTTAGGGCCTGCCGGCGCGGCGACAATACGGCCCTTTACCGTTCGTTCCGCCGCATCCATGTCCGACTACGAAGTTCGCCCCGCCACCATGCGCGATGCCAAAGCCATCGCCGAAGTTCACGCCGCCGCCGCCCGGGCCGCCTACACGGGCATCCTGCCCGAAGACCAGCTGCGCGCGCTGGCGCCGTCCACGCGCGAAGCGAAATGGCGCGAGGCGATCGAGTTCAGCGAGCCGCAGGTGCATGTGGCGGTGCTGGGCGAGGAGGTGGTCGGCTTCGTCGGCTTCGACCGTTCGCGCGATGCCAAGACACCTTCGACCACCGGCGAAATCTGGGCCATCTACGTCAAGCCGGAACACTGGGGCAAGGGCGTCGGCGTCGCGCTGTGGGATGCCGCGCGCGACGGCCTCGAGGAAGAGGGCTGCACGCTGGTCACCATCTGGGTGCCGCTGCGCAACGACCGCGCGATGCGCTTCCATGAACTGGCCGGCTTCAAGCGCGAGATGAAGACCGCCAAGACGACCTCGATCGGTGGTATCAAGATCGAAGAGATCCGCCTCAAACGCAACGTCTAAAAATAAATCACGATGGCGACCAGTCTGCTGCTTCTGCTCGACGACATTGCGACCGTTCTCGACGACGTTTCCATCCTCACCAAGCTTGCCGCCAAGAAGACCGCCGGCGTGCTGGGCGACGACCTGGCGCTCAACGCGCAGCAGGTCTCGGGCGTCAAGGCCGAGCGCGAGCTGCCGGTGGTGTGGGCGGTGTGCAAGGGCTCCTTCATCAACAAGGCGATCCTGGTGCCGGCGGCGCTGGCCATCGGCACCTGGCTGCCCTGGCTGGTGACGCCGCTCCTGATGATCGGCGGCGCCTTCCTGTGTTTCGAGGGCTGCGAAAAGCTCGCGCACAAGTTCCTGCACAAGGACGAACACGCGGCCGACACGGCGCGCCACGAGCATGCGGTTTCCGACCCCGGCGTTGACGTGGTCGCGGCCGAGAAGGACAAGATCAAGGGCGCGGTGCGCACCGACTTCATCCTGTCGGCGGAGATCATCGCGATCACGCTGGGGACGGTACAGGGCCAGCCCTTCGTGACGCAGTTGAGCGTGCTGGTCGGCATCGCGCTGGTCATGACCGTCGGTGTCTACGGCCTGGTGGCGGGCATCGTGAAGCTCGACGACGCCGGGCTCTATCTGAGCCAGCGCGAAGGCGCGGGCTCGCGAGCGCTCGGCCGCGGCATCCTCGCGGCGGCGCCCTGGCTCATGAAGGCGCTCTCCATCGCCGGCACCGCCGCCATGTTCCTGGTCGGCGGCGGCATCCTGGTGCACGGCGTGCCGGCCCTGGGCCATGCGGTCGAGGCCTGGGCGCTGAACGCAGCCAGCCTGGTCGGCGGCCTCGGTTCGATGGGCGCCAATGCGGGCGTCGGCATCGTGGCCGGCGCGATCGTGCTGGGCGTGGTCGAGCTCGTGAAAAAAGCGCTCAAGAAGCGCTGAGTTCCTGGCCGGCCCCGGCCCCGGCCACGCGGCGCGCGATCGCCTCGACGCCTTCGTCCGAAAGGTCGTCGACGCGCAAGACCTGCCGTTCGTCCCAGCGCGCGAAATGGCTGGCCTGCGACCGCTTGTAGGCCGGGTCGTAATGCAACGCGGTCAGCTCCGCGAACAGCGAGGGCAGGTTGCGCTCGGCGGCCCATTGCTGCCAGCGCGCGATCACGACCTTGCCGTGCAATTCCTTCAGCATGGCGAGCTGGCGCGAAAGCGCCTCCGGGTCGTCGCCGAGGTAGGCGTAGTCGCGCAGCAGGTAGGCCAGGCGCGCTTCGGGCGTGGCGTCGATCTCGATCACGCGGCTCGCGCGCATGCGCTCCATCAGCGCCGTGGGTACGTTGAGGCGGCCGATGCGGCGGCTCTCGCCCTCGACGTAGAGCGGCTTTTGCGGATCGATGCGGTCCAGCAGCTCGGCGATGCGCGTCTCGAAGGCGGTCTGCGAAGGTTGCGGCACGCCGGGCAGGGCGCCGAGCAGCGAGCCCTTGTGGGCGGCGAAGCCTTCGAGGTCGAGCACCTGCTCGCCCTGTGCCGCCATGGCCTGCAGCACACGCGTCTTGGCGCTGCCGGTGGCGCCGCACAGCACGCGCAGCTCGAGCCGCGGGCACAGCGTTTCGATCCGCGTGATCACGTGGCGGCGCCAGCTCTTGTAGCCGCCGGCGAGCTGCTGCGCGTCCCAGCCGACGAGGCGCAGCCAGGTCGTCATCGAGCCGCTGCGCAGGCCGCCGCGCCAGCAATAGATGAGCGGCTTCCAGTCGGCTGGCCGGTCGGCGAACTGCGCCTTCAGGTGCCGGGCGATGTTCGCGGCCACCATGGCGCCGCCGACCCGGCGCGCTTCGAAGGCGCCCTGTTGCTTGTAGAGCGTGCCGACAATGCGGCGCTCTTCGTCGTCCAGCACCGGGCAGTTGATCGCGCCGGGGATGTGGTCGATCGCGAACTCGGCCGGCGAGCGCGCATCGATGAGCGTGTCGAAGCGTTGGCGGTCGCCCACGCGCACCGGGTCGCGCATCAGCGGCCTCCGGACTTTTTCGCGCGCTGGAACAGGTCGACCGCGACCAGCGCCACGCCGAGCACCAGCGCGAACCAGCCGACCACGTAAGCCCCGCCTATCGTCTCGCGCCAGGCGGGCGACTGCAGGAAGTGCGGCGCGAGCAGCACCGCCGCGCCGATGAGGATGCACATGAGGCCGCGCTCGAGCATGCGCGGCGCTCTGGGGGATCTGGAAGCCATGCCCGAGTTTACGGGGCGGCACTGCGCACCAACTTCGGGCGATCCACGCCGATTCCGTGAATTATTTCCTTAGGACATGTAAACCTAAGAACTACATTCTTAAGTATTCATTTTCATAAGAAAGAAGCGCATGAACCGCGTTTTCCGGGTGGTCTGGAGCCCCTCGCAAGGGATCTGGGCCGTGGCCTCCGAACTGGCGCGCGGCGTTGGCAAGTCGAGCACGAAGGCGCCCGCCTTGGCCATGGTTCTGTTGGGCCTGGTCGGCACTGCCGCCGCCGATTGCGCCAGCGGCGGCAGCAACACCATCACCTGCACCGCCGGCACCCCGCAGACCTTCGTCGTCATCGGCGGCTACGACGCCACGCCCGGCGGCTCGGTGGACGTGCAGCAGAACGCGGTGATCAGCACCGTCGACCTGCCCGCCATCAGCATGGGCGACAACGGCACGATCCTGATCCAGCGCAATGCCACGGTGCAGAACCACGCGGCGGGCAGCGCCAACGGCCACTACGGCACCGGCGCCAACACCATCGAGTTCCGTTCGGGCAACACGCTCACGATCGAGCAGGGCGCCAAGCTGCTGTCCAACGGCACCGCCTACAACGCGGAAGCCGTCAACGCGCACGGCAGCGGCAACCTGATCGTCAACCACGGCGAAATCCGTTCGCAGGCCGGCGGCGCCGCCATCTGGTTCGAATCGTCGACCGGCGCGAACACGGTGATCAATGGCGAAACCGGCGTCATCGAATACCAGGGCGGCGCGGGCAACATCATGGGCGTCGCCGGCACGATGGCGATCGCTTTCACCAATCAGGGGCGGCTCGTCGGATCGCTGAACTTCGCCAATGCGAACGACACGTTGAACGTCTACACCGGCTCGTCGATCACCGGCAGCATCAACGGCGGCGGCGGCAGCAACCTGCTGACCCTGAACGGCAGCGGCACCGACACCTTCGCCCAGACGCTGTCGAACTTCCAGACGCTGGTGAAGAACGACAGCGGTACCTGGACCTTCACCAACGCGCTGCCCGGTTCGGGCATCACCAGCACGCGGGTCGCCGGCGGCACGCTGATCCTCGGCGCCAACGCCAGCAGCTACACCGGCAGCATGACGGTGGATGCGGCCGGGATCCTGCAGACCAGCGCGCAGTTCGCGCCGCTGGCCATCACCGACAACGGCCTGGTGCGCTTCGCGCAGCCCGATGATGCGAGCTACACCGGGCTGCTGTCCGGCACGGGCGGCATCGAGAAGACCGGTGCCGGCAGGCTCACGCTCACACTCGACCAGGCGATCACGGGCACCACCACCGTCAGCGCCGGCACGCTGGAATTGGGCAACGGCGGCACGAGCGGCAGCGTGGTGGGCGACATCGTCAACAACGCGACGCTGATTGCGAACCGCTCGAACACGCTGAACCTCGCCGGCGCCATCAGCGGCAGCGGCGCGCTGCGCCAAGTGGGCAGCGGCACCACGGTGCTCTCGGGCGCCAGCAGCTACAGCGGCGCGACCACGGTCGCGGCGGGCACCTTGAAGGCGGCCGCGGCCAACACCTTCAGCGCTGCTTCCGCGCACACCGTGGCCTCCGGCGCGACGCTCGATACCGCAGGCTTCAACCAGCGCATCGCCTCGCTGAGCAATTCGGGCACCGTCAACCTGCTGAGCGCCGCCGCCGGCAGCACGCTCACCGTGACCGGCGCCTACATCGGCAACGGCGGCGTGCTGAAGCTCGGCACGGTGCTCGGCGGCAGCAACAGCCTGAGCGATCGCCTGGTGCTGAGCGGCCCGGGCGCCAGTGCGAGCGGCAAGACCACGGTTCGCATCACCAACCTCGGCGGTCTCGGCGCGCAGACCACCGGCAACGGCATCGAGGTGGTGAGCGCGCGCAACGGCGCCACCACCACCGCTCAGCGCACGCGCGACGCCTTCGCGCTGGCCAATGGCCACGTCGATGCCGGCGCCTTCGAGTACCGCCTGTACGCGGCCGATGTCCAGGGCGCAGGCGAGAACTGGTACCTGCGTTCCGAGACGACCCTTGCGTCCCCGGTGGCGCCTGTCAATCCGGACGCGCCCACCAGCACGACCGCGGACACGACCGTCAAACTGGCCCTGCCGCTGGTGACCGTGCCGACCTACCGCGCCGAAGTCCCGCTCTTCGCGGCACTGCCGGCGCAACTGCGCCAGGCCGACCTCGGCATGCTGGGCAACCTGCACCGCCGCATCGGCGACGAGGCGGCCCCGGCGGCCGGCGACGCGCCGCGCCGCGCCTGGGCCCGTGCCGTCTACGGCGACCTCGATATCGGCCAGGACAGCGTCGCTCGCGCGCACAGCCGCGGCCACGTGAGCGGCCTGCAGGCCGGCACCGATCTGCTCGCCGCCGGCAACTGGCGCGCCGGCCTCTACGTCGGCTTCCTGGACGGCGGCGCCGATGTGAGCGGCAATGCGCGGGGCACCCTCGGGCGCGTCGGCAGCACCGACTTGCAATCGCGCTACCTGGGCGGCTACGCCACCTGGATGGACGCAAGCGGCCTCTATGCCGACGCCGTGCTGCAGGCCGGCCGCCATCGCACCACCGTGCGCCCCGACGGCAACCCGAACGCATCGGGCAGGGCCGAGAGCCTGACGGCCTCGATCGAAGCCGGCCAGTCCTTCGCCCTTTCCGAAAGCTGGCGCATCGAGCCGCAGGCGCAGCTGATCTATCAGCGCGCCCACTTCGACGATGTGCTGATCGGCGGCGCGACTGTGCGGCAGCACGCCGACGGCGGCTGGATCGGCCGCCTGGGCGTGCGCATCAAGGGCGAACTCGCCACCGGCGTCGGGCGGCTGCAGCCCTATGCGCGCGCGAACCTGTACCGCGCGAGCGGCGGCACGGATGTCGCCGAGTTCATCGGCCCGGCGGCCACCACGCGCATCGCGAGTGCCGCCGGCTACAGCTCGGGCGAAGTGGCCGGTGGCTTCGCGCTGGCCGTGACGCCGGCCACCAGCGTCTACGGCGAAGTGGGGCGCGTCTTCGCCCTCGGCGGCGAGGCACGGGTGAAGTCCTCGGTGCAGGGTTCGGTGGGCGTCAAGCTGCGCTGGTAGGCGGGTTTTCGCGCGCCGGCGGCGCGTGGCGGTGTTTGGGTTCAAATATCGCTTCCGCGACCACTCGCCATACCGCCGACCATGGGATCCATCCGCCATCGCCTCCTCGCCGCTTCCGCACGAACCATCGCCCCTTTTCTGCTGACCGTCGCCGCGACGGGCGCAGCCGCTCAGCAGCAGGATGCGGACCGCTTCCCCGCGGCCGCCATGGGCTTCCTCGGCACCGAGCTTCCCGCGATGGATGCGGCCATCGCCAACAAGGACCGCGACTACTTCGAGGATGCGATGGGCCGCATGCTCGACTTCTCCGACAGCTGGGGCTTCAAGACGCGCGCCAATCCGGCGCTGGCGCGCTATCCGATGTGCACCGAGGCGGTGACCGATTTCCTCGTCGTGGGCCTGTGCCGCTTCAAGCTCTCGGCCGACACCTGCCAGCCGACGCTCACCACGAACTTCAACACCAACCTGCAGCGCTGCCGCGAGCTGGCCGCGCGCAACTGAAGAAAAGGCTGCGCTATGGACTACGCCCGCTACCAGACCCTCGCGATCACGCGCCGCGGCGAAGGTGGCGCGGTGCTCGACATCCAGATGCGCGCGCAGAACGGCAAGCTGCCCACTGCGGGCCATGACGGCCACCGCGAGCTGGCCGAGATCTGGCGCGACGTGTCGGCCGACGACACGGTGCGCTGCGCCGTGCTGCGCGGCGAGGGCATGGGCTTCTCGGGCGGCGGCGACCTGGCGATGGTCGAGCAGATGAGCACCGACGACGCCACGCGCGTGCGCGTCTGGAAGGAAGCGCGCGACCTGGTCTACAACCTCGTCAACTGCGACAAGCCGATCGTCAGCGCGATGCACGGGCCGGCCGTGGGCGCCGGCCTGGTGGCGGGCCTGCTGGCCGACATCTCGATCGCGAGCAAGAGCGCGAAGATCGTCGACGGCCACACGCGGCTGGGCGTCGCGGCCGGCGACCATGCGGCGATCGTCTGGCCCCTCTTGTGCGGCATGGCGAAGGCCAAGTACTACCTGCTGCTGTGCGAACCCGTGAGCGGCGAGGAGGCCGAGCGCATTGGCCTGGTCTCGCTCGCGGTGGAAGAGGCCGAGCTGCTGCCGCGCGCCTACGAGCTGGCCGACAAGCTGGCCGCCGGCAGCCAGAGCGCGATCCGCTTCACCAAGTACGCGCTCAACAACTGGCTGCGCCTGGCCGGCCCGAGCTTCGACGCCTCGCTGGCGCTCGAGTTCATGGGCTTTGCGGGGCCCGACGTGCGCGAGGGCGTGGCTTCGCTGCGCGAGCGCAGGGCGCCCAGGTTCTCTTAGGCGTTCCTGAGCCCCTGCACGGTCTGCAGCAAGGCCGTGCGCGCCTGGCCCAGCACCATGCCCTTCCATTCGTCGTTGTCGCAATAGAAGGCGTCGCGCAGCTGCTGGCGAATGGCGCGCTGCTGTTCGGCCGGCGCTTGCGCGTGACTGCGCAGCCAGGTGTCGGCACGCAGGCGATTCAGCACTTCGAGGTCGGGCAGGGTGCCGAACTCCAGGCCCATCAGCGCCACGCTGGCCTGCGGGCATTCGTCGTAGACGGCCGAAACCACCGGCCCCGACACGTCGGCCGAGGCCGACTGGCCGTCGAAGGGCGCGAACACGTCGGCGCCCCACCAGGCGCGCGCCTGGGCGAGGCCGTCCGGGCGGCCCGGGTAGATCTTCTCGCCGTGGCCGTAGGGACCGAGCCCGGTGTGGATGTCGATCCAGCCGATGTGCGTCGCGGCGGCGCCGAACTTGCGCAGGATGCCGCGCATGGTGCGGTTGCTCCATGACGGCGCCTTGCCGCCATAGAACACGCCGTCGGGCGCGACGTACTGGCCGGTCGTGACGGCGGCGCGCCAGGCGCGCATGCCGTGCTTGTCGATGTAGGCGGCCATCGCCGCCTCGTCGTCGGCGCTGGGCGGCCAGGTCGCCGGCAGCACGAAAGGCTCGACCTCTGCGTAAGCTTCATTGACCGGCAGCGGCGCATCGAAGTCGATGTGGTTGCGGTTCAGGTCGATGTTGTCTTCGTTGGTGCGGTGCAGGTGCGAGAAGCCGTGCGGATTGACCGCATGCACCAGCAGCAGGCCGATGCCCGCCTGCTTGAGGCGCGAGAGCAGGTCGTCGTCGTGCAGCGTCGCGATCTGGCAGCCCGAGCCGCAGAAGCCCTCGGGCCCGTGTGTCCCGGAGCTGACGATCAAGAGCCTGGCCGCGCCGGGCGTGCCGAGGTAGGCCGTGTCGGCCGCCAGCGTTTCGCCCAGGGCGCCGCGATGGGTTTCGAGCACGAAGGATTCGAGGGCCGCGCCGCGCGCCGCGGCGGCATCGAGGAACTTGCGGCGGGCTTCGGCGTAGGTGCCGGAGAAGTATCGAGCGGCAGCGCTGCTATGCACGGGCAGTCCTTGAAGAGGGCTCGGCATCCGGCCGGTGGGCCGAGGCGTCGTCGATGTCCTTGCCGGTGAAGTCCTTGAGCCAGAGCAGGCCGAGGAACGACACCAGCGTCATTCCCAGCAGATACCAGGCCGGCGCCAGCTTGCTGCCGGTGGCGTTGACCAGCCAGGTGCTGACGAAGGGCGAGAAGCCGCCGAATATCGAAACGCCCACGCTGTAGACCAGCGACATGCCGCTCGCGCGCACGTGCTTGGGAAACATCTCGGGCAGCATCGTGATGGCGGGCACGGTCTGCACCACCAGCGCGATGCTCAGCAAGCCCACCACGGTGAACAGCACGGCCGGCGTGGGCGAGAGGTTGAGCCACAGAAAGCCCGGATAGATCAGCACCATCATCGCGATGCGGCCCCAGACGATCAGTCGCTTGCGGCCGGCGCGATCGGACAGGAGGCCCACCAGCGGCGCGAGCCCGAAGGACAGGAGCCCTGTGAGCGCGGCGCCGAACAGCGCCACCGTCGGCGGCAGGCCCAGTTGGCGCACCGCATAGGTGGGCATGTAGAAGGTCACGACATAGGCGGCCGCGGTGCCGCCGGTGATGGCGAGGATGGCCGACAGCACGGTCTTCCCGTGCTCGCCGCACACTTCGGCGAGGCTGCTCCTGCGCGGCGCCGCACCGGCCGCCGGCTCGGCCTTGACGTCGAGCGATTCCTCGAGATGGCGGCGGATGTACATGCCCACCGGCGCGATCAGCATGCCGATGACGAAGGGCACGCGCCAGCCCCAGCTCTCCATGCCCTGCGGCCCGAGCGCGAACGAGAGCCCGCCCACCACCGCGGCGCCGAGCAAGATGCCCAGGCCCTGGCTCGCGAACTGCCAGCTCGCCAGGTAGCCGCGGTTGGCCGGCGTGGCGTGCTCGACCAGCAAGGTGGTGGACGCGCCCACCTCGCCGCCGGCCGAGAAGCCCTGGATCAGCCGCGCCAGCACGATGAGCACGGGCGCCGCGACGCCGATCTGCGCATAGGTGGGCGCCACCGCGATCATTGCGCAGCCCAGCGCCATCAGGAAGATGGTCAGCGTCATCGCCTTCTTGCGCCCGGCGCGATCGGCATAGGCGCCGATCACGATGCCGCCCAGCGGCCGCATGATGAAGCCGACGCCGAAGCTCGCCACCGTCAGCAGCAGCTGGCCGTAGCTGTCGAAGGTCGGGAAGAAGAGCTTGCCGATCACCAGGGCCAGGAAGCCGTAGACGGTGAAGTCGAAGAACTCGAGGGCGTTGCCGATGGTGGTGGCGACGATGGTCCTGCGCCGGCTGATCGGCGTGATGGGAGAGGTCACGAGAATTCCTGTTCTTGTTGGCGCGTCGCGCCGGATGCTAGCAGCCGATGGCGACAAGCGCCGCAGGCAAGGCACACTCGCGTCATCCAATCCCAAGCCAGACCCTTCATCATGTCCCTTGCCCCCATCGAAATCGAAACCGGCCCCCACCCCACCGCCACCGTGCTCCTCATGCACGGCCTCGGCGCCGACGGCAACGACTTCGTGCCGATCGCCAACGAGCTCGACCTGTCGGCCGTCGGGCCGGTGCGCTTCGTGTTCCCCAATGCGCCGGTGATTCCGGTCACCATCAACGGCGGCTACCGTATGCCGGCCTGGTACGACATCGCTGCAGCCGATCTCGTGAAGCGCGAGGACGAAGCCGGACTGCGCCGCTCGCAGGCCGCGATCGAGGCGCTGATCGCGAACGAGAAGGCCCGCGGCATCGCGGCCGGCCGGATCGTGGTCGCCGGCTTTTCGCAGGGCTGCGCGATGGCGCTCCTGACCGGGCTGCGCCATGCCGAGCGGCTGGCCGGCATCGTCGGCCTGTCGGGCTACCTGCCGCTGGCCGCGACCACGGCCGCCGAGCGCCATGCGGCCAACCACGACACGCCGGTCTTCCTGGGCCACGGCACGCGCGACGGCGTGGTGCAGATCGAACGCGCCCGGGCCTCGCGCGATGCGCTGGCCGCGCTCGGCCATGCGGTCGAATGGCACGAGTACCCGATGGAGCACTCGGTGTGCATGGAAGAGATCGCCGATCTCAACCGCTTCCTGCTGCGCGTGCTGGGCTGAAGATCAGCGCGTGAATGCGCCGTCGTCGAAGGCTTCGCCGTAGGCCTTCCAGTCGGCGGCGACATCGGCGGCGCAGTCCCGCGACGCATCGAGCAGCGGCTGGCGCCACTTGCGGCTGTGGCCATGGGCGACGAGTTCGTCGGCGATGGCCGAGCCTTGCCGCCCAGCGCTGCGCAGCTGGCCCCACGCGACCATGCGGCCCATGGTGCGCAGCACCTGCTCCAGCGTCTTCAGCTTCTGCGCCGAGCGATCCAGTGTCACGCGGTCTTCCGAAGGCTGCAGGTGGCGCAGCACGAAGGGCGCGCGGCCCATGCGCAGCGGCTGCAGCAGGCCGGCCGACACCGCCTGCACGCGCTGCTGCAGCGCCACCGCGCGCTGGGCTTCGTTCTTCCATGCCGGCTGGGTTGTCTTCAGGTGCGCCAGCAGCGAAGAGGCGTTGACCTGCTTCAGATCGAGCAGGCCGTTGCCGCCGGGCGAGCCCTTGCCATTGACGAGGATCACATAGCGCTCCACGCCCAGGCTGCCGGTGCCGGCGATGCGCCGCGCCACATCGAGCACCCGGTAGTAGTCCGGGTTCGGCTGCTTCTCGGCGAAGCTGCGGATGGCTTCGGTGACGCTCGCGCGCTGCTCGCGGCTCGCGGGCAGCGCTTTCTTGCCGTCGGTGCGCAGCTTGCGCCGGAACCGGCTGCGCTTGCCTCCTGTGCGTTTGAGCTTGGTGCGTTCGTCGAGGAAGGGCACGCGCTTGCGCTCGCGCAGGCCGCGCAGCAGCGCGCCCACCAGCCCGTCGGCCGTGTCCCGCTCGACCCAGCGCACCTCGCCCTGCGCCAGCGTCTCGGCGTAGGCGTCGAGGAAAGCGCGGCACAGCTGCTGCGCTTCCTGGCGACGCAGCGAGAGGGTGGCGGCGCCGACGCGCACGCTGGCCAGGAAGCGCACCAGGTCCCAGGCGGTCGGGGCGAGGGCGGACTCGTCGAAGTCGTTGATGTCGAAATACACCAGGCCGTTGTCGCCCTTGAAGCTGCCGAAGTTCTCGAGGTGCAGATCGCCGCACACCCAGCCGAGCGGCGAGGCGGGCAGGACGCCGGGCGCGAGGCGTTCGTAGAAGCGGTGGCAGCTGCCGCGCAGGAACACGAAGGGGCTCTTGCGCATGGCCTCGTACTTCATCTGCAGGCGCTCGGGATCGCGGCCCGCATTGAATGCCTGTACGCTGCGCGCGACGTCGATCATGGTTTCCCCTGAGTCGCCGGAGGGATGGCCGGCACCGTCGCGGGGTATAGCAGAAACGGCGTTTTCGCTTCAAATACCGAGGCGAGCAAGCCGTTCGCGGCCGTGCTACCTTCCGCCCCACAAAGATTCACGGGTCATAACGACATGAGCAAACTGCACGAGCGCCTGGGAGCGCTCACACCCGCGCGACTGAAGGGAGTCCGTAGAGGCATCGAGAAGGAGAGCCTGCGTGCCCAGCCCGACGGCACGCTGGCGCTGACGCCGCATCCGGCGGCGCTCGGTTCGGCGCTCACCCACCCGCACATCACCACCGATTTCAGCGAGTCGCAGCTCGAGCTCATCACCGGCGTGCACACCGACGTGGAGGCCTGCCTGGCCGAGCTCACGCAGGTGCACCAGTTCACCTACCGCGTGCTTCATGAAGCCGGCGACGAACGGCTCTGGGTCTCGAGCATGCCCTGCGGCCTGCCGGCCGACGAGACCATTCCGATCGGGCGCTACGGCGCCTCCAACGTGGGGCGCGCCAAGAGCGTCTACCGCATGGGCCTGAGCCACCGCTACGGCCGGCGCATGCAGACCATCTCGGGCATCCACTACAACTGGTCGCTGCCCGAGGTGTCGAGCGAGCAGTACTTCGCGCTGATCCGCAACTTCCGCCGCCACGCCTTTTTGCTGCTCTACCTGTTCGGCGCCTCGCCGGCGCTGTGCTCGAGCTTCGTGGCCGGGCGGCCACACGAGCTACAGCCGCTGGGCGAAGGCAGCATGCACATGCCGCACGGCACCTCGCTGCGCATGGGGCGGCTGGGCTACCAGAGCGAGGCACAGGCCTCGCTGGCGGTGAGCTACAACAGCCTCGACGGCTACGGCGCCTCGCTGCAGGACGCGCTCACGCGGCCCTGGCCGGCCTACGAGGCGATCGGCATCCGCAATCCCGGCGGCGACTACAACCAGCTCGCCACCAGCCTGCTGCAGATCGAGAACGAGTTCTACGGCACCATCCGTCCCAAGCGCGTGATCTACCCCGGCGAGCGGCCGCTGCATGCGCTGCGCGAGCGCGGTGTCGAGTATGTGGAAGTCCGCCTGATGGACCTCGATCCCTTCGAGCCGATCGGCATCGCCGCGCCCACCATGCGCTTTCTCGACGTGTTCCTGCTGCATTGCCTGCTGGCCGACAGCCCGCCCGACACGCGCGAGGAGATTGCCGAGCTGGCCCACAACCAGCACCTCACGGCTGCACGCGGCCGCGAGCCCGGCCTCAAGCTGCAGCGCGGCGGGCGAGACGTTGCGCTCACCGAATGGGGCGCCGAGCTGCTGGAGCAATTCGGCCCGATCGCCGCCGCGCTCGACGCCGCGCACGGTGGCACCCGGCATGCCGAAGCGGTGCGCGCGGCAGAGAAAGGCCTGGCCGACCCGGCCACCCTGCCTTCTGCGCGCGTGCTCGAGGCGATGGCGCGCGCGCACGACAACTCCTTCATCAGCTTCGTGCGGGCGCAGTCCGAACGCACGCGCACCGAGCTGCTGGCCTTGCCCTTTTCCGCCGAAGAACGCGCGAACTTCGAACGCATGACGCAGAGTTCGATCGATGCCCAGAAGGAGATCGAGGCGAACGACAGCATGCCCTTCGAGATCTACCGCGAGCAGTACGTCTCGCCGGCGCGCCTGGGCTTCAAGAACCACTGGGCGGAAATGCCGCCGCTCGCCGTCAGCCAGCCCGCGGCCTGGTGAGGCGGAACAGGTTCTTGGGGTCGCCCGCGGACGGCACGAGCGCGATGTCCTGTCCTGCGCCATGCTGCAGCGCGAGCGCGTGGATCAGGCGCAGCGCGGAGTAGTCCTCCAGCGCGAAGCCCACCGAGTCGAACACCGTCACCTGGTCCTCGCTCTGCCGGCCGGCCTCGGCGCCGGCCAGCACGCGCCACAGCTCGACCACCGGAAAATCGGCCGCCATCTGCTGGATCTCGCCCTCGATCCGGGTCTGCGGCTCGTACTCGACGAACACGCGCGCGGCGCGCAGCACTTCCGCATGCAGCTCGGTCTTGCCCGGGCAGTCGCCGCCGATCGCGTTGAGGTGCATGCCGGGTTCGAGCATCTCGGGCGTGACGATGGTGGCGCGCGCCTTGCGCGCCGTCAGCGTGCTGACGATGTCGGCGCCGCGCACCGCTTCGGCGACGCTCGCGGCACGCCGCACGCGCAGGGCCGGCCAGGCCGCCAGGTTGCGCTCCAGCTTGTCCATCGCCTGGGCGTCGATGTCGTAGATCCGCAGTTCGTCGATGCCCAGCAGCGCGTGGAAGGCCAGGGCCTGGAACTCGCTCTGGGCGCCGTTGCCGATGAGGGCCATGCGGCGCGATCCCGGCCGCGCCACGGCCTGCGCGGCCAGGGCCGACATGGCGGCGGTGCGCAGCGCGGTGGTCAGCGTGAGCTCCGACAGCAGCACAGGCAGGCCGGTCTGCACCTCGGCCAGCACGCCGAAGGCCATCACCGTCGGCAGGCCATGGGCCGTGTTGCCGGGGTGGCCGTTGACGTACTTGAAGGCGTAGCGCTGTCCGTTCGACACCGGCATCAGCTCGATCACGCCGAGCGCCGAATGGCTGGCCAGCCGGGCCGACTTGTCGAACTCGGGCCAGCGCAGGAAATCTTCCCTGATGGTGTCGGCCAGCGCCTCCAGGAAGCGGGATGTTCCGAGGGCCTGAACCAGGCCGGAAAGCGCCTGGACATCTACGAAGCGTGTTGTTGCCATGCTTATTGAAGAACTTCCGTGCTAATCGGGTAGGTCTATGCCTACCTGCATTGGCCGAGATGGCTCACCGCGGCGCTGAAATCGCAGCTCATCATGACATCAAGCATCCATATTCACATGTGCCCCCAATGACAACGAAGACCTATCTGGTCGAAGACAACGCCGTGATTCGCGAGAACCTCGTCGGATTCCTCGAAGACATTGCCGATGCCACCGTCGTCGCCCATGCGAGCGGGGAGGCCGAGGCGGTGGACTGGCTGCGCAATCATCGCGACAGCTGGGACGTGGCCATCGTCGACCTGTTCCTAGACCAGGGCAACGGCCTTGGTGTCGTCAGTGCCTGCCGCGAGAGGGCCAGGCATCAGAAGGTGGTGGTCCTGAGCAACTACGCGACGCCCGACATGCGGGCGCGCACCAAGGCGCTGGGCGCCGACGCCTTCTTCGACAAGTCGGCAGAAATCGAACTGCTGCTCGACTACTGCGAGAAGCTGAGTCGCCGCAACGACTGAGGCCCGGCTTCCGCCCTGGCGGAAAAATCGCTCTTGACCTAGAGTGCGCTGGAGCATTTCCAATGGTTTCGCCGGGTCGTCCGGTGAACACGGGAAATACGCCATGAACGCCATCGAGAACAAGAGATTCATCCAGGGCATCCACGCCGAGCTCGCCAAGGGCAACGGCAAGCCTTTCGTCGACAGCCTCGCCGAGGACTTCAGCTGGATCATGAAGGGGCGCACGTCCTGGTCACGCACCTACAAGGGCAAGCAGGTCGTGCAGAACGAACTGCTCAAGCCCCTGTACGCGCAATTCGAAGGCCGCTACCTCAACACGGCCGAGCGCTTCATCGCCGAAGACGACTTCGTGGTCGTGCAGTGCAACGGCGAGGTCGCCACCAAGCTCGGCAAGCGCTACGACAACCAGTACTGCTTCATCTACCGGCTGGCCGGCGGCAAGGTGATCGAGCTCACGGAGTACCTCGACACCGCGCTCGTCGACGAAGCGCTGGAGGCGCCGGCGCGTGCCAGGTAGCGCCTTTCGCATCGGCGAGCTGGCCACGCGCACCGGCCGCAGCGTGCATGCCATCCGCTGGTACGAGGCGCAGGGCCTGGTGCCCGGCGTGGCGCGCGACGAAGGCGGGCGGCGCGTCTACGGCGAGCTGCACGTGAGCTGGCTCGACCTGATGGAGCGGCTGCGCGCGACCGGCATGTCGATCGCCGAGATGCGCGAGTACACCGCGCTGGTGATGCAGGGCAGCCGTACGCTGCGCCAGCGCCGCGACATGCTGGCCGGCCACCGCGAGCGCGTGAACGCCACCATCGCCGAATGGCGGCGCGCGCTGACGCTGGTCGACAAGAAGATCGACTTCTACGATGCCTGGATGCAGACCGGCCAGCGGCCGCCGCTGATCCCGGCCGACACGCCGCGCGCCGTGCGCAAGAAGGCGCTGCCCGCGCCCGCGATCAGGAAGCGATGAAGCTGGCGCTCATTCGACGACCGCGCCGCCGTCCTTGCGGATCGATTCGCGCCCGTGCTTGCTGAGGCGGCCCAGCGCGCTGTCCAGTGCGCGCTTGAGCTTGTCAGCCGCGCCGCGGAAAGCCTCGTCGAGATTCGGCGCGTGCTGCGTCACGGCCACCGGCTGATGGCGCGCGAGGCGCGCCTCCATCGCGCAGCGCTTGTCGCCGCCGCCGCTGGCATCATGGTTCTGGTCGCTCAGGTGCACTTCGACCCGCGTCACGTCGGCCGCGAAACGGCTCAATGCATGCCTGATCTCCTCATTGGCCCAGCGTTCCAGGGCATCCTTGTTCTCGACGCCGTTGCTGGTGTTCACTTGTATCTGCATGTCAGGTACCTTTCGCGCTCATCTGCTGATGAACAAGACCGACTTTGCGCCCAACCCAGGCTCCGTGCGTAAGCATTTGGAGCATGCGACCGAAGGAGTTTCCAAGTCATGCCCTCCGTGCCCGACCTTTCCGGCGGTGTTGCCTTCGTACGCGGCAACTACGTGCCCATCGCCGAGGCCGCCATCCCCATCACCGACTGGGGCTTTCTGCGCTCCGACGCCACCTACGACGTGGTCACTGTGTGGGAAGGCGCCTTCTTCCGGCTCGATGCGCATCTGGAGCGCTTCATGTGCAGCTGCGAGCGCTTCCGGCTCGACCCCGGCCTCACGACGGCGCAGATCACCGAGGTGCTGACCGAATGCGTGCGCAGAAGCGGCCTGCGGAATTCCTATGTCGAGATGATCGTCACGCGCGGCCAGCCGCCCTGGGGCTCGCGCGATCCGCGCCAGGCGGTCAATCGCTTCTACGCCTTCGCCGTGCCCTTCGTGTGGATCGCCAACGAGGTGCAGCGCGAGCGCGGCCTGCACCTGAAAGTGAGCGAGGTGCAGCGCATCCCGGCGAGCTCGGTCGATCCGAAGGCCAAGAACTACCACTGGAACGACCTCACCATGGGCCTCCTGGGCGCGCTCGATGCGGGCGCCGACACCGTGGTGCTGACCGATGCGGCCGGCAACGTGGTCGAAGGTCCGGGCTTCAACGTCTTCTGCGTGCGCGGCGGTACCGTCGTCACGCCGAAGGACGGCGTGCTCGAAGGCATCTCGCGGCGCACCGTGATCGAGATCGCAGAGACGCTCGGCATGCGGGTCGAGCTGCGTGACCTGCCGGCCGAGGAGTTGCGCAGCGCCGACGAAGCTTTTCTGAGCACCTCCGGTGGTGGCGTGCTGCCGGTGACGCGGGTGGACGACCAGGTGCTGGGCGACGGCGTGCCCGGCCCGGTGACGCAGCGCCTGCTCCAGACCTACTGGGACTGGCACCGCGACCCGGCCTACAGCCGGCCCATCGCCTACGGCCGGTGAATCAGGGCAGCGAGACCCGGTTCAGCGTCGCCGGATCGCCCACGATGCTCTTCACCGTGCCGCCCGGCTCGAACATCACCTGGTATTCGGCCCAGGTATCGAGCCAGTAGCGCCACACGGGGGCGTCCAGCTTCGGGTTCTCGCTGCTGACGGGGTAGCCCAGCGCCATCAGCACCTGCTCGCGCGTCATGCCGGGCGTCACCTTCATCGCCGCGATGGCTGCGCGCGTCTTCTCCGGGTAGCCGACCAGCTTGATCTTCGGGTCCTCGGTCACGACATAGCGCTGCCCGAACGCGGTGGTCGGGATGTCGCGGCTGTAGTCGTTCTTGAGCCGTTGCGGGCGGCCGCCGATGTCCAGGTCGACCCAGCGGAAGTCGTAGCCGGTGATGCGCGCGGGAGTGCCCGCGGCCACGATGCTCATGCCCTGCTCGTCGTAGTTGATGTCGCTGATCTGCTTGCCGTAGCTGCGCATGTTGCAGCACAGGTAGCCCTGGATCATCGGACCCTGCGGCGGCGCAGGACGCTGGGCGTGAGCGGCGGACAGGGGAAGGGTGGCCGCCAGGACGGCGGCCAGGGCGAAGCGCTGGAACATCGGAACTCCCTCGTTGAATGTTGTTGGGCGCTGCGAGCCGGGGTGGCGCGCAGCGCGAGGGATTCTAGAGGCGTTGTTACAACTCAGCGTGCTACAAAGTCTCGAAATCGCGGCCGATCGCCGGCCGCAGGGGCGCGCTGCTTGAGCCCGAACAGCGGCCGCAGCCAGCCGATGCGGCGGATCAGCCCGTCGCTCAGCGCCCAGCAGCCGAGCACCGTCAGTGCCACCAGCAAGACCGGCTCCAGCACCGGGCCGAGCCGCCATGACGCGAGCGCGACGGCGCCGGCAACGATCAGCGTCTGGTGCAGCATGTACCAGGGGTAGACCGACTCGTTGGCCCAGCCCAGCCAGGGCCAGGGGCGGTCGAGGTAACGATGGGCGAAGCCCAGGATGGCCGCGAGCGCGCTCCACAGGTAGAGCGCGCGCAGCACGCGCAACAGCCGAATATCGGCGCCGGCCAGCTTCAGCGCGAAGTAGGCGATGAGGGGGGCCGCCGCCAGCGCCAGCGCCCAGCCGCGCACCCGCGCCAGCTCGCGCCAGAGGCCGGCATCGATTCCCATCCAGTAGCCGTAGAGAAAGACCGTGAAGTAGAGGGCATGCAGGTACCAGTCGTGGATCAGGTCGTGGGTGGCCGGGAAGCGCGGCCCGAGCACCAGCGTGAAGAGCACGAGCGGCAGGGCCGGCAGCACCAGCAGCCGCCAGCGCCGCAGACCGGTGAAGGCGGCGCGCAGCCGCTGTCCGGCGGCCGATCGCAGCACCGGCAGCAGCAGCACCACCAGCGCCGTGTAGGCGAAGAGGTAGGGCAGGTACCACAGGTGGTTCCAGGTCATGCCGAAATCGGAGCCGGCGAAGGCGCCCTTGGGCCAGGGTCCCATCGCGAGGTAGCGTGCCATGAAGGCGCCGAATCCCGGCGCCACCAGCCCCTTGGCCACGGCTTCGGCGTAGGCCTGGTAGGGCACCACCACCGTCATGCCGATCGCCAGCGGCAGCAGCAGCCGCAGCGCACGCTGTCCGACCAGGCGCAGCGGCTCCTGGCCGCGCAACAGAAAACCCAGCGCCACGCCCGACACCAGGAACACCAGGTCCATGCGCCAGATGTTGACGGCCTGCATCGGCCATTGCAGCCAGTGGGCGGCATGCGGGCTCTTGAGGTGCCAGGGCCAGTCGGCCACGTAGTACATCGCCACGTGGTAGAGGATCAGCAGCAGGAAGGCCAGCGCGCGCAGCGCATCGATGTCGTGTCGTCGGTCGGTGCTCATGGTCCGGCTCCTTGGATGGCAAGGCGGCCATGGTGGCCTGCGGTTCGGTGCGCAGGGGCGGCCAGGGGACGATCCGCCGGCGCTTTGTGACGAGCGGCGGCTCCGGAGGGACGAAATTCGGCCGTCCCGATCCGGATTCACGAGAATCCCGCCATGCCGAAGAACCTGTTCGAACGCTACCAGCCCTATCGGCGGCGGGCCGAGATCGCCTTCTGGGTGATCGTGATGGCGCTGCAGGCGGTCTTCAACACCGCCGTCGCCGTGGTCGACGCGGGCAAGTTGGGACGCGAGGTGCCCCTGTGGCAGCCGGTGGCCTGGGAGCTTTCCAGTCATCTTGTGCTGCTCGCGCTGGTGCCGGCGGTGTTCGCTTTCGAGCGCCGCTTCCCGCTCAACCTGGCCACGCTCGGCCGCAACTGGGCCTGGCACTTGGCCGGCAGCGTGGTCTTCAGCCTGGTGCATGTGGCCGGCATGGTGGCGCTGCGCCATTTGGTCTATGCGCTGGCCGGCAGCCAGTACGACTTCGGCCCCTGGGGCGAGAAGTGGTTCTACGAGTACCTCAAGGACGTGCGCACCTACGCGCTCTTCCTCGTGACCTTGCTGGGCTACCGGCTTTTCATGCTGCGGCTGCAGGGCGAGGCGCGCGTGCTCGATGCGCCGGAGGGTGCGGCCGAGCCCGCGCCGCCCGCGCCCGAGGCGGCGCCGCAGCGGCCCGAGCGCTTTTTGGTGCGCAAGCTCAGGCGCGAGTTCCTGATCGCGGCCAGCGACATCGACTGGCTGCAGGCCCAGGGCAACTACGTCGGCCTGCGCGTCAACGGGCATGACTACCTGCTGCGCGCCACGCTGACCGACTTCCTGGCCCAGCTCGATCCGGCCCGCTATGCGCGCGTGCACCGCAGCTACGCGGCCAACCTGGACCGGGTGGCCGAGATCGAGCCGCTCGACGGCGGCGACGCCCGGCTGCACATGCGCGACGGCACGCAGATCCCCTGCAGCCGGCGCTACCGCGACGCGCTGCGGGCCTGAGCTTCGGGCCGCGGCGACAATCGCAGGCCTTCCCGCAGCAAGAGAAAGAACATTCCCGATGGCCATCCAGTGGTTCCCCGGTCACATGCACTTGACCCAGAAGGCCATCGCCGAACGGATCAAGGACATCGACGTCGTCATCGAGCTGCTCGATGCGCGCCTGCCGGGCTCCAGCGCCAACCCGATGCTGGCCGAACTCACCGGCCACAAGCCGGGCCTCAAGGTGCTCAACAAGCAGGACCTGGCCGATCCCGAACGCACCGCGCTCTGGCTGGCCCACTACAACGCGCAGCCGGCCACGCGCGCGATCGGCCTCGATGCCAGCCAGACCGCGCCGGCGCGGCAACTGATCGACGCCTGCCACGAACTCGCGCCGAACCGCGGCGGCATGGCCAAGCCGATGCGCGTGCTGATCTGCGGCATTCCCAACGTCGGCAAATCCACGCTGATCAACACGCTGACCGGCAGCCGCAAGGCCAAGACCGGCGACGAGGCCGGCATCACCAAGCTCGAGCAGCGCATCGTGCTGGCCGACGACTTCTATCTTTGGGACACGCCCGGCATGCTGTGGCCGCGCATCATCGTGGCCAAGAGCGGCTACAACCTGGCCGCCAGCGGCGCCATCGGCCGCAATGCCTTCGACGAGGAAGAGGTGGCCCTGGAACTGCTCGACTACCTGAAGCGCGACTACGCGGGCCTGGTCGAGGCGCGCTTCAAGCTCGAATCGATCGAGGGCTTCCGCGACGAGCAGGTGCTCGAAGCCATCGGCCGCAAGCGCGGCGCGCTGCTCGGCCGCGGCCGCGTGAACCTGCAGAAGGCGGCCGAGGTCGTGATGCACGAATTCCGCAGCGGCAACATGGGCCGCATCACGCTGGAGACGCCGCAGGAGTTTGCCGGGTGGCTCGCGGCGGGGCAGTTGCTGGATGCGGAGCGCCGGGCGAAGAAGGAAGCGCGCTCGCGCAAGAAGCGCCCTCCCGAGCAGGAAGACAGCCCGCCCGAGAGACCCTAGCAGCTAGTCGAATTCGATCTGCGCTTCCTGTGCGATGTAGCGCACGTAGTAGAAATCGCGGATTGCGCTCACCCGATCGTCCTGCCAGCTCAATTCGATGAAGTAGTTCGGCCGCGCCGCGCCCGGCGGGGAGAAAACCGCCAGCACCTCGCGGCCGTCGAGCCAGCCCGGCACCAGGTGCCAGTCGGGGAGCTTGGCGTAGTTGCCGAAGTAGGGCGCCACGTTGCGCCGGCCTGCCGCCTTGCGCCGCGACACCAGGTCGAGCCGCACTTCGTCGGCGAGCATGGCGCGCACGCCGTCCCAGTCATGGGCGTTGAACAGGCTTGCATAGCGCACCAGCGCCGGCTGGAAGGCGCGCGCCGGCGTTGGCGGCGGCGCGACTTCGGACAGCTCGCGCAGCAGCACGCGCCCGCGGTGCAACGCGGCCTTGACGGCCGGCACGCTCAGTTCGAGTTCGCTGGCGATCTCCTCCAACGAATGGTCCAGCACGTCCTTGAGGATCACGCAGCCGCGCTGCGCCGGCGCGAGCTGAAGAAAGAGAGAGAGGGCGGCATGCACGGCCTGATGCCGCGCCAGCGCCTGGTCGGGCTCGCGCGCCTCGTCGTCCGCGATCTCGGATGCTGCGTCGAGGGGCTCGGTCTTCAGGTACGCATCGTGCCGCCAGCGGTCGACCGCCCGGTTGTGGGCGATGCGAAAAAGCCATGGGCGCAGCGGCGGCAGCTCCTTCAGTTCCGACAGCTGGTAGTAGGCGCGTGCCAGCGTGTCCTGGACCACGTCTTCGCCGTCGGCGACCGAGCCGGTCATGCGCGTGCAGTAGCGATGCAGCTCGGGCCGCACCTCGTCGACGAGCGCCAGGAACTGCCGGCGCGCCTCTTCCAGCGTGCCGAGGATCGCGTCGTGCGTGTCACTTGCCGAAGAAGCCATAGGACCCGATCTCCTCCAGTTCCGTCGTGACCGGCGGCGTCTCGCAGCGCTCGCGGATCTCCGCCGTGAAGGCCTTGAAGGCGGGAAGCGCCGTCAAGGCATTGGCACCGTCCGCGGCCTCATGTGAAACGAGGTGGACGAAGCTCACGCCATCCGCCAGCTTGAAGGTGGCGTAGTGCAGGCCAGGCGGTCGGGCCTGATGGAGCGCTTCGTACACCGCGCGGACGTAGCTTTCATTCTCGGCCACCCGGTCGGCCTTCACCTTGTATTGCACCATGCGTTTCATGATCGGAGTCCTTTCTCCGGCAAAGGCCGGAACAGCTTGTTCTCTGTCGGGAGCCACCAGGCCGCGAACGCGGCCAGCAGCGAAAGCGCGGCAGCAACGCCCATTGCCTGCGTGAAGCCCAGGCTGAAAGCCGGCGGCGAGGCCAGGCTGCCGGCGCGGGCAAACACCTCGACCAGGAGCGCGATGCCGAACATTCCGCCCAGGTAGCGAAACATGTTGAAGGTGCCGGAGGCCTTGCCGATCTCCACGGGCGCCACCGCGCTCAGCACTGCGCTCTGGGCCGCGGGCATGGCCATCGAGACGCCGGCACCGCCGACGATCAGCGGCAGGACGAGCTGGGCATAGGGAAGATCGGGCGCCGCGATCAGCGCGATCCAGGCGCTGCCGATGGCCTGCAGCAGCACGCCGCAGACGACCAGCGGCCGTTCGCCGAAGCGGTTGACCAGGCTGCCCGCCAGGGGCGCGACCACGAACAGCGTGGCCGTCCATGGCAAGAGCCGCAGCCCCGCGCCGAGCGGGCCCGCGCCCTGCGACTGCAGAAACTGCGGCAGGAAGAACACCGTGCCGTACATCGGCGCGTAGAAAAGAAAGCTGGCCGCAATGCCGGATGAGAAGCCGCGCGAGCGGAACAGCGAGAGCGGCAGCAGCGGCGCAACTGCGCGCCGCTCCCAGGCCAGGAAGCCGATCGCCAGCAGCAGGCCGGCCGCCAGCGCCCCGGCCACTTCGAAGCTGGCCCAGGCGGCCTCGTGCCCGCGCGTCAGTCCCCACACCGCGCCCAGGATCGCGCCGGTGGCGAGCAGCACGCCCGGAAGGTCGAGCGCGGCGGCCGGCCCGCGGCTCTCCGGGATGCGGCGCAGCATGAGCGGAGCGACGACCAGCCCGATCGGAACGTTGATCCAGAAGATCCATCGCCAGTCAAGGCCTTCGGCCACTGCGCCGCCCGCGGCCGGCCCGACGATCAGGGCCAGCCCGGTGACGCCGCTGAAGATGCCGAGCGCCCGGGCCCGCGTCTCCTTGGGAACGGCCGCGCTCAAGAGCGCCATCGCCAGCGGCATCGCCAGTGCCGCGCCGACCCCTTGCAGGGCGCGCGCGGCGATCAGCCAGGCGACGCTGCCCGCCATCGCACAGCCGACCGAGGCGAGGACGAAGATCGCGAGGCCCGCGACCAGCGTGCGCCGGCGCCCGAAGCGATCGCCGAGCGCCGCACCGCTCATGAGCAGCACGGCGAAGCTCAGGTTGTAGGCATTGACGGTCCATTCCAGCGCTTCGATCGGTGCGCCGAAATCCTTGCCGATCGCGCTCAGGGCGGTCGTGACCACCAGCGCGTCGAGCGCGATCATGAAAGAGGTCAGCGAGGCCAGCGCGAGAACCCAGCGCGGGGAGGGGGCCACGTGAAATGTCGGGTCGTAGGTCATACGACGAGGACGAACGGGGCGCGGGAAAGGATGCGGTGCGAGGAATCCAATGAAGCGCAAAGCCGTTCTTTACGCTTCAAATTTGAAGCGCAAATGGATAAGATGCGCTTCATGTGGATCTGGCAGGCCGCCGATTGGCCTCATTTCAAGTTCGACGCGCAGGCGCTGCAGCCGGCGCTGGCCGCGGCTCGCGTTGCGCAAGGACGGATGCTCGGCGTAGCGAGCGGCCTTCAACTGGTCGATCTGGGCGAACTGCAGCTCACCGAATGGGCGCAGGAAGCCGTCGCCACCGCGCAGATCGAGGGCGAAATGCTGCAGATCAATTCGGTGCGCGCGTCGGCCGCGCGCCGTCTGGGCTTGACGCAGAGCAGTCGCGCGCGGCTGACCCAGCGCGAACCCCGTGCCGAAGCCACGCTGGATGTGATCGAGGCCGCGGTCGCGCAATGGCAGCAGCCACTGACCGAGGCCAGCCTTTTCGATTGGCATGCTGCGCTGTTCCCCAACGGCCGTAGCGACATCACGCGCATCGTGACGGGTGCCTACCGCACGCACCCCGAGCCCATGCAGATCGTCACGCCGAGGCTGGGCAAGCCGGACACGGTGCACTACGAGGCGCCGGCCTCGCGCGATGTGCCGTCGCAGATGCGCCTGCTGGTGGACTGGTTCAACAATGCGGAGCTTCGCGCCGGCATGGACGGCATCGTGCGTGCCGCGCTGGCGCATCTCTGGTTCGAAACCATCCATCCCTTCGAGGACGGCAACGGCCGCATCGGCCGGGCGCTGAGCGATCTGGCGTTGGCGCAGGACACGCGCAGCAGCCAGCGCCTGTTCAGCCTCTCCCAGCAGATCTGGCTCGACCGCCAGGGCTACTACGCGCATCTTCACAGTGCATCCTGCCAAACGCAGATGGACGTCACATCCTGGGTACTGTGGTTCGTGGGGCGCGTCGAACAGGCATGTCTTGCCACGCTGAGCCAGATGCAGACCGCAGCCGACAAGAGCGCGTTCCGGCTCGGCATCCAGGCGGCTCACCCTGAACTTACGCCCAGCCAGCGCAAGGTGCTGAACAAGCTCTTCGACACCCAGCCCGCAGGCTTTGCGGGCGGCATGAGCACGGAGAAGTACGTCGCGATCACCGGCGTATCGCGTGCCACCGCCTACCGCGAACTCACGCGGCTTGCCGAATGGGGGCTGCTTGCGCGAACAGGGCAGGGGCGAGGCACGCGCTACGCACTGGTGCCCGGCGAGGCCTAGTCTCACGTCCACAGGCCTCGGAACATGCGCACAGTGCGGTCGCCAGCGGGAAAATCCCGGGCGCGGCGCCATGCCGCCAAGTCAAGATGCAAACTCATCCTTCACTCCAGCCGGAGCCTACCCATGCACTACGTCCTCGCGCGCATCACCGTCAAACCTGAGGTCGTCGAACTCGCCAAGGGCATCCTCGTCGACCTGGCGACCAAGTCGCGACAGGAACCGGGTTGCATGGGCTATGAGCTCTACCAGCAGGCCGAGGCGCCGCACGTGTTCCAGACTGTCGAGCAGTGGCAGGCCAAGGCGCATGCCGATGCGCACATGGCGACCGTGCACGTGGGCGCGGCGATCGCGGCCGCGGGGCCGCTGTTTGCGGCGGCGCCGGAGATCGTGGCCTACAGCAGGTTGGTCTAGGGTCTGAAGATCCTGGCGAGCAGGGCCTCGAAGGTTGCCTCGGCATTGGCCAGCGCGGCCTGCTGCTGGAGCGAGATCGAGTGCAGGGCCGTCGCATGTTCGGCAAATGCCTGCTGATGCGCGTGCGGCGCAACCATGATCGGCAGCGTACGGAGCCTTTCCTTCGAGATGTTGAGCATCGACGCGGCCGTTCCGCTGGCCATCAATCGAAGCCGTCTTCGGATGGCCGGCGCCGTCAGCAGCGCCCACAGGTAGAGCGGATGCACGCCCGATTCGGGCCGCAGGCAGAGGCGGAAGATCAGGTCGGGCAGGAGGATGCGGCCCTGGGTGTCCCAGACATAGGCCGGCGTGCCCACGAGCTCCAGCGTGTTCTTGCGGCTGAGCAGGAGATCGCCGCGCCGGACCTCGCAGCGCGCATCGGGCACTTCCTTGTCGGGCAGGGTCTTGTGGTCCGACTCGTTGTAGGCGGCATGCTTCAGCGCGCTCAGGCGCAGCACGCCCCATTCGTCGGGCGCCTTCGGCCGGTCGTGGCAGCGCGGGCTCTTGCCGCTGTCGATGCGCTCGAGCACATCGCCCAGCGTCGCCACCGGCCAACTCTTGGGATTGGCGGTGGCGTCGCCGAACATGTCGGCGTGGATGGCGAGGATCAGCTGCTCGGTCTTCTTGCGCGCTTCGCGCCGAAGCCGGACGATGCCTTCCGCGCAGGACAGCACGTCGACCATGCGGCGCTGCTCGGCCAGCGCGGGCACCAGAATGGCAGCGCCCGCCATGAAGGCCGCGGGCACGCGCTGCTGGCCGGCGGTGCCGGTGAAGCTTCTGCGCGCCTCGCGCCGAAAGCGCTGCTGGCGCACGAAGTAGTAGAGCCACTCGGGCAGAACGGATTCTTTCGCGCGCAGCACGTGGAACTCGGTGGAACCGAAGCCGCGTCCACCGGCCAGGCCGCGCGCGATGGCGGCCTTGCCGTTCTCCATGCACGGCGTGATCTTGGCGAACAGCACATCGTCCTCGGCGAAGGGGGTATAGCCCTTCTTCACTTCGGCGAAGCGGCGCGTCAGGCGCTGCTCGATGGTGCCGGAAGTCTCGTTCACCGCGGCCATCGGGACGAAGCCGACTTCACTGTCTTCCTGCAGGTCGTGCGACTTCGGCAACCTCGGGTTGATGTCGCAGACCTCGCCGAGCAGCGCGATGCGGGCCGCCGGCATCATGGAATGCGCTCCGCCAGCGCGGCGCGCAGCGCCTCGATCTCTTCCACGATCTCGGCCTCGATCGCCGCCAGTTCGCCGAGCAGCTCGCGCGGATCCAGGTGCTCGACCTGCGCCTGGCTCATCGGCCGGTAGCGGCTGGCCGACAGGTTGAAGTCGTTGGCGCGCAACGCGGCCGCGTCGGCGAACCACCATTTCTCGGTCCACTCGGCGTCCGCATCGCGCGCCTGCCAGCGCGCCCAGGCTGCATCGCGACGCGCGTAGGCCTGCGACAGCGCGGGCAGGTCGTCGGCTTCGATGGGCGTGTCGTGGTTGGCGTCGAGCCGGTAGCCGTCGTCGTCGGCATGCAGGAACTGCACGCGCCCGGTGCGCCCGCCGCGGCGGAAGAACAGCACCGAGGTCTTGACGCCCGAGTAGGGCTGGAACACGCCGCTGGGCAGGCTCAGCACGGCCTCGACACGATGCTGCTCGATCAGCTGGCGGCGCAGCTCGCGGTGTGCGAGCGTGGAGCCGAAGAGCACGCCCTCCGGCACCACCACCGCGGCCCGGCCGTCGGGGCGCAGGCTGTCGAGCATGTACTTGAGGAACAGCAGCTCGGTGGCGCTGGTGCTGCCGATCTTCACCTCGTCGACGATGCGGTCCTTGTCGACCCGGCCCGAGAAGGGCGGGTTCGCCAGCACCACGTGGAAGCCTTCGGCCGGCAGGCCCAGTGCGGCCTTGTAGCCGGCGTCGAGCGAGGTGGTCAGCACGTTGCGCTGCAGGATGCGCACATGGGCCAGGCCGCGCAGCGTGAGGTTCATGGTTGCCAGCCGCACCATCTTCGGGTCGACGTCGTCGCCGAAGAAGGTGGCGGTCTGCAGCGTGGAAAGCTGGTCGGCCGAGAGCTTGTCGCCCAGGCCGCGCAGGTGCGTCTTGCCGTCGAGCTCGGCCTCCGCGATGCCGCCGGGCGAGGAGTTCGCGAGCCGGATCTGGTTGTAGGCCACCACCAGAAAGCCCGCGGTGCCGGCGGCGGGGTCGTAGACCGTCTCGCCGACCTGCGGATCGACCATCTCGACGATGGTTCGGATGATGTGGCGCGGCGTACGGAACTGGCCCAACTCACCGGCCTGCTTCAGCTGGCGCAGCACGTGCTCGAACAGATCGCCCTTGGTGTCGGCATCGGCCTGGTCGAGCCGCAGGCCGTCCACCAGGCGGATGACCTGCGTCAGCACCGTGGGATCGTCGATGCCCAGGCGCGCGCCGCGCATGAAATCGTAGGCCGAGGCTTCGCCGATCTCGGCGAAGAAGGGAAACACCTCGTCGCGCACGAAGCGCACCAGCGCCTCGCCCGACAGCTCGCGCGACCAGAGCGACCAGCGAAAGCGGTTGCGCGGAACGGTCGGCTCGCCGGTGTGCAGCACGGTGGCGGGCAGGTTGCCTTCGCGCGCGGCCGACACGAAGGCATTCAAGGGATTTCGGAGCTCCCACTCGCCATCGAACAGGCTGATGGGACGCGTCTTCAGCATGCGGGCGCGTGCCTTGGCCTCGGCGTCGATGCCCTCGACGAGATAGAAGAAGAACAGGAAGGACAGCTGCTCGGCGTTGTTGACCGGGTCCGGGTAGCCACCGCCAAAAAGGTAATCGCGAATCTGGTCGATGGACCGTCGCATGTCGGCAGTCAGGGGCATGAGGGCAAGGCGCTCGAAGAATTTGTGTTTGTGGGTCGCGAGTCTACGAGGCAATTGGGAGGGGGTTGACGGCCTCCACCGTGGCGGCGCGGCTGTAGCAAACTCAGGGACCTCTCAAGAACACCCCGCCATGCCTCCCATCCCGCCCCAGCTCGAAGTCACCCAGCCCGATCTTTCCGCCTACCGCCAAGGCAACACCGGCGTCGACTATGTCCACCGCTTCGAATCCGGCAAGCCCGGCCCGCATGTGCTGATCAACGCGCTGACCCACGGCAACGAGATCTGCGGCATGGCGGCCGCCACCCATCTGCTCGACAGCGGCGTGCGCCCGAAGACCGGCACGCTCACGGTGAGCTTCGCCCACGTGGAGGCCTACAACGCCTTCGACCCGGACCAGCCCTTCGAAAACCGCCAGCTCGTCCACAACCTGAACCGCATCTGGTCCGACGAGTGGCTGGACGGCCCCGAGGACAGCCCCGAGCTGCGCCGCGCCCGCGAACTGCGGCCCGTCGTGGCCGCGGCCGACCACATCCTCGACATCCACTCGACCAGCCAGCCCGTGGCGCCCTTCTGGGTCTACCCGGCCTTCGCGCGCAACACCGCGGTGGCGCTGGCGATCGGACGCCCCGCGATCCACCTGCTCATGCCCAAGGGCCTGGGTTCGGGCACGCCGCTGATCCAGCATGGCCGCCACGGCGAGGAGGAGAGCCCGGCCGGCGCAGCCATGGTGGTCGAGTGCGGCCAGCACTTCCTGCAGGCCACGGCCGACTTGGCCACCGCAGTGAGCCTGGATTTTCTGGCCCATTTCGGCCTGATCGAGCGCGACCCGGCCACGCCGGCGCCCGGACCGCAGCAGCGCTTTGAGCTGCTGGAAACGCGGATGGTCAAGACCGAGGAGTTCCGCTTCGTGCGGCCGCTGCTCGGCTTCGAGGTGTTCGCCAAGGGCGAGCTGATCGCGACCGATGGGGCGGAGGAGATTCGGGCGCTCTGCGAGGACTGCACCGTGCTCATGCCGGCGCGGGTGCCGATCGTGGGGCGAGAGGCGGTGTACCTGACGCGGCCGCTCTAGACCCCGGCGACCGGCTACTTGCCCCAGCTGTCCTTCATGCCGGCCGCGCGATTGAACACGAGCCCGTTGCCCTGGTGCGTGTCCAGCACGAAGTAGCCGTGCCGTTCGAACTGGAAGCCAGCGCCGCCGGCGGGCTTGGCCAGCGCGGGCTCGACATAAGCGCTGGCCGTGATCAGGCTCGTGGCGTTGAGGTCTTCCTCCAGTTCGCCGCCGCCCGGCTGGGGCGCAGCGAAAAGGCGTTCGTAGAGCCGCACCTCGGCCGGCACCGCATCGGCCGCCGCCACCCAGGTGATGTTTCCCTTCACCTTGATCGCATCCGCGCCGGGCGTTCCGCTCTTGGTGTCCGGCACCAGCTTGGCCTGCACTTCGACGAGCTTGCCGTCCGCGTCCCGCGTGCCGCCGGTGCATTCGATGACGTGGCCGTACTTGAGCCGCACCTTGTTGCCCGGGAACAGGCGGAAAAAGCCCTTGGGCTGCACGTCCTCGTAGTCGGTGCGCTCGATCCAGACCTCGCGGCCCAGCTTGAAGCTGCGCTTGCCCATCTCGGGGTGGTGCGGATGCACGGGGGCCGTGCATTCGTCCAAAAAGCCGGCGCCCATCAGCTCGTCCCAGTTGGTGATGACCAGCTTGACCGGGTCGAGCACGGCCATGGCGCGCGGGGCGATCGGGTCGAGGGTGTCGCGCAGCGCGGCTTCGAGGCTGGCGTAGTCGATCCAGCCGCCGGACTTGGTGACGCCCGAGCGTTCGCAGAAAAGCTTGAGTGCCTCGGGCGTGTAGCCGCGGCGGCGCAGGCCGGCCAGGGTCGGCATGCGGGGGTCGTCCCAGCCGTCGACATGGCCTTCTTCCACCAATTGGCGCAGCTTGCGCTTGCTGGTGATCACGTGGGTCACGTTGAGGCGCGCGAACTCGTACTGGCGCGGGTGCGGCGTGGCGATCAGGCCGCCCTCGGCCAGGCGGTCGAGCAGCCAGTCGTAGAAGGGGCGCTGATCTTCGAATTCCAGCGTGCAGATGCTGTGGGTGATCTGCTCCAGCGCGTCCTCGATCGGGTGCGCGAAGGTGTACATCGGGTAGATGCACCAGGTGTCGCCGGTGTTGTGGTGCGTCGCGCGGCGGATGCGGTAGAGCGCCGGGTCGCGCATGTTGATGTTGGCGCTTCCCATGTCGATCTTGGCGCGCAGCACGGCGGCGCCGTCGGCGAGCCGGCCGTCGCGCATGGCGCGGAAGCGCTCGAGGTTCTGCTCGGGCGTGCGGCTGCGGAAGGGGCTGTCGGTGCCCGGGGTGTTGAAGTCGCCGCGGGTGGCGCGGATTTCCTCGGCGCTCTGCTCGTCGACGTAGGCCAGGCCGGCGCCGATCAGGTACTCGGCCGCGCGGTACATGAAGTCGAAGTAGTTGCTCGCGAAGTAGACGTGCTCGTTGGGCGCGCCGAGCCGGGCCGGATCGTCGGCCAGCACAGTGTCGTATCCGAGCCACTTCACGGCGTCGCGGATGGCGTCGACGTACTCCTGCTCTTCCTTCTCGGGGTTGGTGTCGTCGAAGCGCAGATGGCACACGCCGCCGTATTCCCTGGCCAGCTCGAAGTTGAGCCAGATGCTCTTGGCGTGGCCGATGTGCAGATAGCCGTTGGGCTCGGGCGGGAAGCGCAGGCGCACCCGGGCCGGGTCCTGCATGCCCTGGGCATGGTGCGCCGCATCGCCGGGAGAACCGCCCCATTGGCGGCCGGCATAGTGGCCCTGTTCGAGGTCGTTTTCGATGACGTGGCGCAGGAAATTGCTCGGTTTGGCGGTATCGTGGTCGGCAGGGGAAGTCATCCGTTCATTCTAGGTGGGCCCCTCGCGGCGTTACCTTTTGCAACTTTCTTCACCCAGCGATGTGAACGGAGTTCACAGTTGGCGCGTTCAATACAGGCATGGGCGATTTGCGCCCTCCCAACAAGGAGTCCCACAAAATGAGCCTCACTCGTTCCACTTTCTTCAAATGGGCTGCCGCCGGTGCGGTCGCAGCGGGCGCATTGTTCACGGCGGCCTCGGCCAATGCTCGCGGCGACGTGAGCTGGTCGGTCGGCATCAGCGCACCCGGTGTGGCAGTCGGCGTGGCGGCTCCGCCGGTGTACTACGCGCCGCCGCCGGTCTACTACCGTCCGGCTCCCGTGTACTACGCGCCGCCGCCGCCGGTCTACTACCGTCCGGCCCCCGTGTACTACGGCCCGCCGGCCCCGGTTTACTACCGTCAGCCGTATGGCTACTACCGTCATCACTACTATCGCGGCCACGGCTACGGCCACGGCCATGGCCATGGCCATGGTCACGGCCACTGGCGCTGAGCGCAGACAGATACGATTGCCTGCTGTCACATGAAAAAACCGGCCTCAGGGCCGGTTTTTTCATGGGTGCCTTCTTTTCACATGGCGCGAAACAGGTGGGCATAGAGGCGGCTGACCGGGATTTTTTCCCGGCGGCCACGCAGGGCCAGATGCAGCTTGCCGGCCTCGTCGCGGTGCACCGATTCGATGGCTTCGCTGCGCACCACCATGGCGCGGTGCACCTGCCAGAAGGCGCCGGCGTCGAGCTGCGGCAGCAACTGCTTGAGCGGCGTGCGGATCAGGTATTCGTGGCTGGCGGTCAGCACGCGCACGTACTTGTCGGCCGCCTCGAAGTACTGCACCTCGTCGATCGGGACCATGCGCACCGTGTTCCCGGAGGTGCCAGCCTCGCTGGCGGCGATCAGCTTGAGGGGCATCGCGCCCGCCGGAACCGCGGCCGCGCCGCCGGCCGTCGCCAGCAGCTTGCGCCATTGCGAGAGGGTGCTGGCCAGCGCGTCGTCGGCCGGTACCGCGGGGGAATTGCGAAGTTCCAGCGCGTCCTTCAGGCGCGCGACGGTGCGCTGCAGGCGTTCGGTCTGCACCGGCTTCAGCACGTAGTCGATGGCCTGGGCGTCGAAGGCGCGGGCCGCGTACTCGTCGTAGGCGGTCACGAACACCAGCTGCGGCATCGGTGCCTCGTCGGCGGGCCAGGCATCGGCCAGTTCGGCGGCGGCGGCTAGGCCGTCCTGGCCCGGCATGCGGATGTCGAAGAACAGCACCTGCGGCAGCAGGCGCAGCGCCTCACGCACCGCGCTCTGGCCGTCGCCCACGGTGGCGAGCACCTGCAGTTCGGGCCAGGCGGCGGCGAGTTCGGCACGCAGGGCCTGGGCCAGCAGCGGTTCGTCTTCGGCGATGAGGGCGGTGGGTTTCATGCAGGCAAGGGAAGGGTGATGGTGGCGCGGGTGCCGCCGGCTGGACCCGCGCTCAGGTCCAGCGAGCTTTGCGGGCCGTACACGGTGGCGAGCCGCTCGCGCACCTGCGCGAGGCCGAAGCCGCCATCTTCGGAGGGCGGCCGGGTGTTGTCGATGCCCACGCCGGTATCACACACGTCGATGAGGAGATTCCGGCCTTCGCGCCGCGCGCCGACCGCGATCTCGCCGCCTCCCACTTTGGGCTCGAGGCCGTGCCGGATGGCGTTTTCGACCAGCGGCTGCAGCAAGAGCGGCGGCACCGGCACCTCGCGCAGGTCCTCGGGCAGATCGAGCCTGTAGGCGAGCCGTGCGCCCATGCGCACCGACATCAGTTCGAGGTAGTCGCGCAGGCGCTGGAACTCGGCCGCCAGCGGATGCGCGAGCGCGCGCGAGCCGCTGAGCGTCACGCGCAGGTAGCTGTTGAGGCTGTCGAGCATGGCCACGGCGCGCGGCGGATCGGTGGCGATCAGCACGCGCAGGTTGGCCAAGGTGTTGAAGAGCATGTGCGGCTCGAGCTGCGTTTCGATCAGCTTGAGCCGCGCATCGGTGGCGTCGCGTTCGGCGAGGGCGATCTGCCCCTGGAGGTACTTGGCCTTGCCGCGGCTGTAGTAGTAGTAGCAGATCGCGATGGTCGCGACCAGCGTGATCATCAGCGTCGAGACCAGCCTGTCCGGCGAGAAGGTCCGGAACTCCAGCATCGGCTTGCCGGTCCAGGCATCGCCGATCGCGTTGCCGCCCAGAAAGCCGATCACGACGCCCGTGAGGACCAGCAGGATGCCCGGCAGGCCGAGCGGCCAAGGCTTGTCGCTGCGCCCGGCCAGCAGCAGGCGGCCGATGTCGATCACCAGCCAGCTGATCATCCCGATCGAGAACGAATAGATGAGCTGCGACACCCATCCGCCGCGGCCCGAAATGGCCAGCACCACCGCGATGACGCAGGAGAACACCGCGGTGGTTACGCCGTGCCGCAGCAGGTCCTTGAGATTCCCCGGTGTGAAGCTGCGCGTCAGCGCGTCGATCACCGGCGGTCTCCGCCGCGCAGTGCCTTGCGTTCGCGTTCGAGCAAACGGTCGTAGAGATTGCCGCCCGGGGCGACGAAGAACACCACCGCGCCGTGGATCAGGAGGCCCAGGCCCCAGCCGAGCAGCGGGTACATGGCCCAGTCCTGCCCGCGCGAGGTGGCCAGGAGCACGAGGAACAGGTTGACCAGCAGGTAGACGGTGGCATGGATGTACCAGCCCATCTTGGCGCCAGCACGGCGGCGGGCGAGCCGTTCCTGCGGATCATGGTTGGAGGAGTCGTCGTTCATGGTGTCGCCTCTTTGAAAGACAAGAAGATTCTGGCCGATCCTAGGCGCCTGCCGCCGGCAGTTCGGCCTGCGCGCGGTCGTTGCGAAGCGCCAGGGTCCACATCCGCAGCGCACGGGCTGCGAAGATGCCGCTCCCGCCGCCATAGAGCGCGCTGATGCCGAGCGCGAAAGCCGCCTGCTGCTTGAGTTCGGGATGCATCGCGAGCAGCACGCCGACCGCGTACTTGGTGAAGAAGATGCCCATCATGAGCGCCAGCGGCACCGCACTGCCGGCGACCTGAAACCGGCGCGCCGCGGCGTCGTAGCGCGTGCCGGCGGGCAGCGGCCTCTGCAGCACGGTCCAGAGCATCAGCGCCGCCGCCCCGGCCCAGGCCATGAGCGCCATCGGCGAATCGCCGAAGCCGGAAAGAACGCCGTAGACCGACAAAGCGGTCATGGCGATCGGCATGAGGGCGATGCGGGTCAGGCTCACGCCACCGGCGAACAATTGCTTGGCGCCGAGCCACACGAGCATGGCGAAAAGCGCGAACACCCAGCGGGGGGTATGGGCCAGGATCTGGGCGAGCATCAGCATGTCGTTTCTCCGGGAAGTGGGGTCGGAAGTCGTCGATGGAGCGGACTGTGCCGGCCGGCCGCGGCGCCCGCCACGCCCTTGCGACGAAGCGCATCCGGACGGCGCGAGTTGCAATCCGTCGTCGCCGGATGCATAGGTCAACGCCGGCTTTACCGCGGCTTTACGGTTCGTAAGGACGGAGCGCTACGATTCGGCGCTCCACTCAGGGCTGCCTCCGTACTGCCCCTTTTTCGTCCGATGTCTTCCCCCACCCCCGAGCCTCCTGACGCCATCCCCGCCGGCCAACCCGTTCGCCGGCCGCCATCGCGACGCCGGCTCTGGCTGGGCAGCCTGGCCGCACTGGTGCTGGTCCTGGCCCTGGGCGGCGGTGCCTGGTATCTGATCAAGCGCTCGAACGAACCGGCCGCCGGCCGTGGCGGCTTCGGCGGCGCGAGCTCTACCGTCGGCCACGCGGCTGCGCGCCGGGCCGAACTGCCGGTGACCATCGAGGCGCTGGGCACGGTGACGCCGCTGGCGACCATCACCCTCAAGCCGCAAGTCGGCGGCGTGCTCACCGAGGTGCTCTACACCGAGGGCCAGACCGTCACCAAGGGCCAGCTGCTGGCGCGCATCGATCCGCGCCCCTACGAGCAGGCGCTGATGCAGGCCCAGGGCACGCGCGTGCGCGACGAGGCGCAGCTCGAGGCCGCGCGCGTGACGCTGGCGCGCTACCGCACGCTGCTCACCCAGGATTCGATCGCGCGGCAGGACGTCGACACCCAGGCCGCGCTGGTCAAGCAACTCGAAGGCACCGTGACCACCGACCGCGCGTCCGAGGCTGCCGCCAGGCTCAACCTCGACTACACGCGCATCACCGCGCCGGTGGCCGGGCGCATCGGCCTGCGCACGGTCGACCTCGGCAACACGGTCACGGCCAATGCGAGCACCGGCATCGCGGTGATCACGCAGATGAACCCGATCGACGTGCAGTTCGCGGTGCCGCAGGACCGCCTGCCAGACATCCAGGCCCAGCTCGCCAAGGGTGTGCCGCTCACGGTCAAGGCGCTGGACCGCACGCGCAGCGCGACGCTCGACACCGGCACCTTCTCCACGCTCGACAACGTGGTCGACACCAGCACCGGCACCGTGAAGGGCAAGGCGCGCTTCGGCAATGCCGCCGTCACGCTGTTCCCGAGCCAGTTCGTCAATATCCAGATGACGCTGCGCACCGTGAACGCGATCGTGGTGCCGGTGACGGCGGTGCGCACGGGGCCCAACGGCAACTACGTGTACGTGATCAACGAAGACCGCACGGTTTCGATGCGCGCCGTCAAGCGCGGCGAGTCCACGGTCGACGTGGTGGCGATCACCGAAGGCCTCGAGGCCGGCGAGAACGTCGTGACCGAAGGTGGCGACCGCATCAAGGACGGCGCCCGCGTGCAGCTCCAGGGCGACAAGCCGGTGACCGGCCCGCGCCCCGGCGCTTCCGGCCCTAGAGGCCCGCGCGGCGAAGGCAGGCGCCAGCGGCCCGCGTCACCCTGAACGAGGTGCTCTGAATGAGCCCTTCACGTCCTTTCATCGAGCGGCCGGTGGCGACCGCGCTCCTCATGGTCGCGATCGTGCTCGCGGGCCTGGTGGGCTTCCGCTTCCTGCCGCTGGCAGCCCTGCCGCAGGTCGACTACCCGACCATCCAGGTGCAGACGCTCTACCCGGGCGCCAGCCCCGAGGTGATGAGCCGCACCGTCACCGCGCCGCTGGAGCGCCAGTTCGGCCAGATGGCGGGGCTCGATCGCATGAGCTCCACCAGCTCGGCCGGCGTGTCCATCGTCACGCTGCAGTTCGCGCTCGACCAGACGCTCGACGTCGCCGAGCAGCAGGTGCAGGCCGCCATCAACGCCGGTGGCTCGCTGCTGCCGGCAGATCTGCCGGCGCCGCCGGTCTACGCCAAGGTCAACCCGGCCGACGCGCCGATCCTCACGCTGGCCGTGAGCTCCGAAACCATGCCGCTGACCGAGGTGCAGAACCTCGTGAACACGCGGCTGGCGCAGAAGATCAGCCAGGTGAGCGGCGTCGGGCTGGTCTCGCTCTCGGGCGGGCAGCGGCCCGCGGTGCGCATCCAGGCCGACACCAATGCGCTGGCCTCGGTCGGCATCGGGCTGGACACGCTGCGCACCGCGATCGCGGCGGCCAATGCCAACAGTGCCAAGGGCAGCTTCGACGGCCCGAAGCGCGCCTACACCATCAACGCCAACGACCAGCTGGTGGCGGCGGCCGATTACAAGAACCTGATCGTCGCCTGGAAGAACGGCGCGCCGGTGCGCATGAGCGACGTCGCGCGCGTGGTCGACGGCGCCGAGAACACGCAGCTCGGCGCGTGGGCCGCGCAGCGCAGCGAGAAAGCGAAGGACGACAACAGCACGGCGGCGCTGTACCCCGCCATCATCCTCAACGTTCAGCGCCAGCCGGGCGCCAACGTGATCGGCACGGTCGACGCGATCAAGAAGCAGCTGCCCGATCTCGAAGCCTCGCTGCCCGGTTCGCTCAAGGTCGAGGTGCTGAGCGACCGCACCACCGGCATCCGCGCCTCGGTGCACCACGTGCAGCTCGAGCTGGCGCTGGCGGTGGTGCTGGTGGTGCTGGTGATTTTCTTCTTCCTGCACAGCCTGCGCGCCACCGTGATCGCAAGCGTCGCGGTGCCGATCTCGCTCATCGGCACGCTGGGGCTCATGTACCTGCTGGGCTACAGCCTCAACAACCTGAGCCTGATGGCGCTGACCATCGCGACCGGCTTCGTGGTGGACGACGCGATCGTCATGATCGAGAACATCGCGCGCTACCTGGAGGAGGGCGATCCGCCCTTCAAGGCTGCGCTCAAGGGTGCGACGCAGATCGGCTTCACCATCATTTCACTGACGGTGTCGCTGGTGGCGGTGCTGATTCCGCTGCTCTTCATGGGCGACGTGGTGGGCCGGCTGTTCCGCGAGTTCGCGGTCACGCTGGCGATCACCATCCTCATCTCGGCCGTGGTTTCGCTGACGCTGGTGCCGATGATGTCGGCGCGTTGGCTCAAACCGCAGGCGGAAGAGGGCGGGCGCTTCGGCGCGCGGGTGCAGCAGTTCATCGATCGCGTGATCGCGCGCTACGACGGCTGGCTGCAATGGGTGCTGCGCCATCAGCCGCTGACGCTGGTGGTGGCGCTGTTCACGCTGGTGCTCACCGTGCTGCTCTACATCGCCATTCCCAAGGGCCTGTTCCCGACCCAGGACACGGGGCAGCTGCAGGCGCGCATCGAGGCGGCGCAGGACGTTTCGTTCGTGCGCATGGCCGAGCTGCAGCAGGCCGCGGCCAACGCGATCCTGGCCGACCCGGAGGTGCGCAGCCTGAGCTCGGTGGTGGGCGTGGACGCGGCCAACAACACGGCGCTCAACACCGGCCGCATGCTGGTGAACCTGCGCGCCGACCGCGGCAACCAGGAAGAGACCATGCAGCGCCTGCGCGAGCGCGTGCGCGCGGTGGCCGGTGTGGCGCTCTACCTGCAGCCGACGCAGGATCTGACCATCGATGCCGAGACCGGCCCGACCGAGTTCCGCGTCTCGCTCGAAGGCGTGGACACCACGACCGTGAACGAATGGGCGAGGAAGCTGGTGGAGCGCCTGCGCACAGTGCCGCAGGTGCGCAACCCGACCACCGATGCGGGCGCGCAGGGGATGGCCGCCTACGTGGACATCGACCGCAACACAGCTTCGCGGCTGTCGGTCACCGCCAGCTCGGTCGACGATGCGCTCTACAGCGCCTTCGGCCAGCGCATCGTGTCGACCATCTTCACCGAGACCAACCAGTACCGCGTGATCCTCGAGGCCCAGCGCGAGGCGCTGTCTTCGCCGCAGGGCCTGGGCAACCTGCAATTGCGCACCGGCGCGGGCACGCCGACGCCGCTGTCCTCGCTGGCGACCGTGCGCGAGCAGCTCGCGCCGCTGCAAGTCACGCGGGTCGCGCAGTACCCGGCCGCGACCGTGGGCTTCGACACCGCCTCGGGCGTGTCGCTCGGCAAGTCGGTCGCGGCGATCCGCGCCGCGGCCAAGGACATCGCGTTGCCCGCCAGCGTGGGCATGACCTTCCTCGGCGCGGCAGGGGCCTACGAGAAATCGCTGACCAACCAGCTGTGGCTGATCCTCGCGGCCGTGGTGTGCGTGTACATCGTGCTGGGCGTGCTCTACGAGAGCTACATCCATCCGCTGACGATTTTGTCGACGCTGCCTTCTGCCGGTGTCGGGGCGTTGTTGGCGCTGATGGTGACCGGCAACGACCTCGGCGTGATCGGCATCATCGGGATCATTCTGCTGATCGGCATCGTGAAGAAGAACGCGATCATGATGATCGACTTCGCGATCGATGCGGAGCGCCATCAGGGCAAGTCGCCGCAGGAGGCGATTCACCAGGCGGCGCTGCTGCGCTTCCGGCCCATTCTGATGACCACGCTGGCGGCCTTGTTTGCCGCCTTGCCCTTGATGTTCGGGTGGGGTGAGGGGGCTGAATTGCGGCGTCCTCTGGGTTTGGCGATCTTCGGCGGGCTGGTGGTGAGCCAGGTGTTGACGCTGTTCACGACGCCGGTGATCTATCTTGCCTTTGATCGGATGGGGCGGAGATTCGGAGGAAAGCGTGAAGCAACGCATTCCGCTTGAGCCCCGTGCCCTCACCCCCACCCTCTCCCAGAGGGAGAGGGAGTAAGGCATGAACCTCTCCAAGCCCTTCGTCGAACGCCCGATCGCCACGGTCTTGCTGACGATCGGCGTCGCCCTGGCCGGCATGGTGGCCTTCTTCGTGCTGCCGGTCTCGCCGCTGCCCCAGGTCGATTTCCCCACCATCTCGGTCCAAGCCAGCCTCGCCGGTGCCAGCCCGAGCACGATGGCATCGAGCGTTGCCACGCCGCTGGAGCGCCGGCTGGGCATCATTCCCGGCGTCAATGAACTGACCTCGACCAGCTCCAACGGATCGGCGCGCATCACGCTGCAGTTCGACCTCAAGCGCAACATCGACAGCGCCGCGCGCGAGGTGCAGGCGGCCATTAACGCGGCGCGCGTCGATCTGCCGGCCACGCTGCGCAGCAACCCGACCTACCGCAAGCGCAACCCGACGGCGGCGCCGGTCATGATCCTTGCGCTGACTTCCAAGACGCGCACGCCGGGGCAGATCTACGAGGCGGTGTCGAACATCGTGAGCCAGCGCCTGTCGCAGGTCGAGGGCGTGGGGGAGGTCGAGATCGGCGGCGGTTCGCTGCCTGCTGTGCGGGTCGAGCTCGAGCCCTTCGCGCTCAACCGCATGGGCATCAGCACCGAGGACGTGCGTGCCGCGATCCAGGCCAACAACGCGAACCGGCCCAAGGGCGCGATCGAGAGCGGCGACCGCCGGCTGCAGGTCTACACGCCCGCGGCGGGGCGACGCGCCGACGATTACCGCGACCTGGTGATCGCCTGGCGCAACAACGCCGCGGTGCGCCTGGGCGACGTGGCGCGCGTGATCGACAGCGTCGAGAACACGCGCACGCTGGGCCTGTTCAACGGTGCACCTGCCGTGGTCGTGCTGCTGACGCAGGAGCCCGGCGCCAACATCATTGAAACCGTGGATGGCGTGCGCAAGCTGCTGCCCGAACTGCGCACGCAACTGCCGCAGGACATCGACATCCAGGTCGCGTCCGACCGCACCAACTCGATCCGCGCCTCGCTGCGCGAGATCGAGTTCACGCTGATGGTCTCGATCGTGCTGGTGGTGCTGGTGGTGGGCCTGTTCCTGCGCAAGGCGCGCGCCACCATCATCCCGGCGGTGGCGACCGTGGTCTCGCTGCTGGGCACTTTCGGCGTGATGCACCTCTTGGGCTACAGCCTCAACAACCTGAGCCTGATGGCGCTCACGGTGGCCACCGGCTTCGTGGTGGACGATGCCATCGTGGTGCTGGAGAACACAGCGCGCCACGTCGAGGCCGGCATGAACCGCATGGAGGCGGCGCTGCGCGGGGCGCGCGAAGTCGGCTTCACGGTGCTGTCGATCAGCCTCTCGCTGGTGGCGGTGTTCATTCCGCTGCTGTTCATGGGCGACCAGGTCGGCCGGCTGTTTCGCGAGTTCGCGGTCACGCTGTCGGCGTCGGTACTGATCTCGCTCGTGATCTCGCTGACCACCACGCCGATGATGTGCGCCATGCTGCTGCGCAGCGAGGCGGAAGAGGGGCCGGCCAAGAAGCCCGGGCGCGTGCGCGCCTGGCTCGGCAGCCGCGCCGAGCGTGCCTGGCAGTGGACCCTGCGCACCTACGCCCACAGCCTGGACTGGGCGCTCGCGAGCAAAGGCGTCGTGATGGTGGTGCTGCTGGCGGTGATCGCACTCAACGTCTATCTCTTCAACGCCATCCCCAAGGGCTACTTCCCGCAGCAGGACAACGGGCAGCTCAACGCGGGCTTGCGGGCCGACCAGAGCATCTCGTCCGCGGCGGTCGCCGACAAGTTGCGCCAGGCCGAGGACATCATCCGCAAGGACCCGGCGGTCGACACCGTGGTGGGCTTCTCGGGCGGTGGCCGCGCGGGCGGCGGCTTCATGTTCGTAAACCTCAAGCCGGTGTCCGAGCGCACCGAGAAGACGGCCGCGGTGATCGACCGCCTGCGCCCGCAGCTCAACCAGCTCACCGGCCTGCGCGTGTTCCTGAACCCGGTGCAGGACCTGCGCATGGGCGGGCGCTCCAGCAACTCGAGCTACCAGTACACGCTCAAGAGCGACAACCTGAACGACCTGCGCGCCTGGTCGACCAAGCTGGCCGAGCGCCTGCGCCAGGAGACCATGCTGACCGACATCGACAGCGATGATGCCGACAACGGCGTCGAGACCTACGTCGAGGTCGATCGCGATGCCGCGGCGCGGCTCGGCGTGACCTCGAGCGCGGTCGACAGCGCGCTCTACAACGCCTATGGCCAGCGCTCGGTGGCCACCATCTACGACGAGCTCAACCAGTACTCGGTGATCATGGAGTGGGCGCCGCGCTTCCAGCGCGCGCCGATCGCGCTCAAGGACCTGTACGTGCCTTCGACGCTGAACACCACCACCACAGCGAGCGGCGCGACCAGCACCAGTTCGCTGCAGGCCACCACCGACGCGACCACCGGCACATCGACCACCACCTCGGCCAACCCGGCATCGCGGACCTCGTCGGCCGGCCAGCAGATCGCGACCAGCACCACCAATATGGTTCCGCTCTCGGCCTTCGCCAAGCTCAGCGAGCGGGCGGTGCCGACCTCGATCGACCACCAGGACACCGAGCTCGCGAGCACCGTCTCGTTCAGCCTGGCCGAAGGCGTGAGCCTGGCGCAGGCCAAGCGCATCGTCGCCCAGGCCGAGGCCGACATCGCGATGCCGGTCAACGTGCGCGGCAGCTTCCAGGGCACGGCGCTGGCGGCGCAGCAGTCGCAGGCGCAGCAGCTCTTCCTGATCCTCGCGGCGCTGATCGTGATCTACATCGTGCTCGGCGTGCTCTATGAGAGCCTGGTGCATCCGGTCACGGTGCTGACCACGCTGCCTTCGGCCGGCGTCGGCGCGGTGCTGGCGCTGCTGCTGTTCCGCATGGAGTTCTCGATCATCGCGCTGATCGGCATCTTCCTCCTGATCGGCATCGTCAAGAAGAACGCGATCCTGATCATCGACTTCGCGCTCGAGGCCGAGCGCGCGCGCGGCCTGAGCGCGGTCGAGGCGGTGCGCGAGGCCTGCCTGTTGCGCTTCCGCCCGATCCTGATGACCACGCTGGCGGCCGCGCTCGGCGCGCTGCCGCTCGCGATCGGCTTCGGCCAGGGCGCGGAGCTGCGCCAGCCGTTGGGCGTCGCGATCATCGGCGGCCTGATTGCGAGCCAGCTGCTGACGCTTCTGACCACGCCGGTCGTCTACGTGCTGCTCGACAAGCTGCGCCGGCGCCCGGCCAACGAAAAATACCTGAGCCGTGCCGCGAGCTCGGCATGAAGACCTGATGACGAAGAACAGAAGAACCCATCTGGCCCTGGCGCTTGCGGCCCTGCTCTCGGGCTGCGCCATCGGCCCCGCCTACGAGCAGCCCTCCACGTCCCAGCCCCCCGCATGGAAGGAGGCGGCCGCCGCCGAAGGCTGGCTGCCCGCCGCCCCGGCCGACGCGCTGGACCGCGGCGAGTGGTGGAAGCTGTTCGGCGACGCGGGCCTCGACGAGCTCGCGGCGCGCGTGCAGGTTTCGAACCAGAACATCGCCGCCGCCGTGGCCAACTATGCGCAGGCTCAGGCGCTGGTGCGCGAGCAGCGCGCGGCGCTGTTCCCGACCGTCACCGCGGACGGCAGCGCCCGCCGCTCCGGCGCGCGCAACACCTCGCCCACGACCGCGACCAGTGCCTCGCTGCAGGCCGACTGGGCGCCCGACGTCTGGGGCCGGCTGCGCCAGGCGGTCAGCGGTGCGCAGGCCAGCGCCCAGGCCAGCGAGGCCGACCTGGCCTCGGCACGCCTTTCGGCCGTGGGCGAACTCGCGACCAACTACTTCGCGCTGCGCGAAGCCGATGCCGAGCTGCAGCTGCTGGCCGTGACGCTCGAAGGCTACGAGCGCAGCCTGGGGATCGCGCGCAACCGCTACAACGCCGGCATCGCGGCCCAGACCGACGTGCTGCAGGCGCAGACGCTCTACGTCAACACCCAGGCCGAGCGTGTCGCCCTGCAGCGCACCCGCGACACGCTGGAGCATGCGATCGCGGTGCTGGTCGGCGCCGCGCCGGCCGAGTTCGTCCTGCGCCCGGCCGACTGGACGCCCGTCGTGCCCGGCATCCCCGCCGGCGTGCCCTCGACCCTGCTGCAGCGCCGGCCCGACATCGCCGCGGCCGAACGCGCGGTGGCGGCCGCCAACGCGCAGATCGGCATCGCCCGCTCGGCCTATTTTCCGAGCCTGACCCTGAACGCCGCGCTCAGCAGCAGCGCGAGCCGGGTCGGCGACCTGTTCAATGCCTCGAACATGCTCTGGTCGCTGGGCCTGTCGGTCGCGCAGACGGTGTTCGATGCCGGCGCCATCGGCGCACGCGTCGATGCGGCCAAGGCGGCGCGCGAGGCGGCCGTGGCGAGCTACCGCCAGACCGTGCTCACTGCATTCCAGAACGTCGAAGACCAGCTCACCGCAGGCGCCAGCCTCGCGCAGCAGGAGGGCTTGCGCCGCGAGGCCTCGGCCGCGGCCGACCTCACCGAGCAGCAATTCCTCAACCGCTACCGACAGGGCCAGGTGAGCTACACCGACGTGGTGACGGCGCAGGTCTCGGCGCTCAACGCGCGGCGCACGTTGCTGCAACTGCAGGTCAATCGGCAGAGCGCGGCGGTGGCCCTGATCCAGGCGCTGGGCGGGGGATGGCAGGCGGAATGGGCCGATTCGCAGCCTCGGACGCCGGCTGGCGGCTGAGCTTGCCCGGCCCGGCGCGCGCCGGGAGTCCCCCTCGACGTGGGTAGGCCATTGGCTGCAGGGCTATGCCTGCGCCCATGCGCCAATGGGCCAGCGCGGCGGCGCGCGGCTACATCCAATGCCTGCAGCGGACCGGCCTTGTGCACGATAGGCGCACCCCAGGAGACTCCCGACACTGCCTCCGAGCATTCGCCGAATGCACTACGAGAGGAGTCAGCCCATGCAGTTCGATCTCGAGGGTTCTGAAGGCCTGTTTCCGTTCGCGCCGCCGGATCTGTTCCCCTTTCCGCCGCCGTTTCCGGAACCGGGGCCCCGTTGGCCGCCCGACCGCTTCTTCCCGCCGCGCGAACTCGAACAGATCCGCTGGCCGATCAAGTACGGCCCGGCGCAGGTCAACATCCTGGTGGTGATCGACAGCGGCGGCGCATACGACGTTGCGACCGATTTCGGACTTGGCGTCATGCTGCGGGACGCTTTCAATGTCGGCATGCCCGGTGGAACGCCGTTGCCGGCCGATCACCCGGCGTACGCGCGCTTCGCCTTCACGCTGGCGCACCGTTCGAACGGCGCGGGCACCACGCCCGGTTTCGATTCCTTCACTTTCAGCGACGCGAAGCTGGCGCCGTTCCACGAGGTCTGGCTGTTCGGCATCAGCGCCTCCGCGCCGTACCTGCAGGGGGCCGAGCTCGCCGCGCTGACGAAATTCATGGACAACGGCGGCGGCGTGCTCGCCATGGGTGACCACGAAGACCTGGGCCTCGGGCTATGCGGCAACGTGCCGCGCGTCAAGAGCATGCGCAAGTGGTGGTTCAACGCGCCGCTGCCGCCGGGCGAACTCAAGGCGCCCGACTCGACCGATCTCACGCGCAACGACACCGTGCAATTGATCGCCGGCATCGACCCGGGCTTCGGAGGCCAGAGCGATTCCACGCCGCAGCCGATTTATCCCAGCTACAGGTACGGCCACAACTGGTGGCGTCCCTGGCGGCGCTATCGCTATCCGCACCCCGTGCTGTGCGGGCCGCGTGGCGCGATCACCGTATTTCCCGATCATCCTCACGAGGGCGATTGCATCGCGCCGGCGGCGCTCGATCCCGCTCAGTATCCGGGCGGCGTGGCGCCGGAGGTCATCGCTCGCGGTCGCAACGTCGTTGGCAGAACGAAGGGCGGCTACACGATCACCGACCCGCGACAGTTCGGGCTGCTGGGCGCTTACGACGGCCATCGGCCCGCAGCCGGCGTGGGCCGGGTGCTGGTCGACTCCACCTGGCATCACTGGTTCAACATCAACCTGATCGGCCTCGACAACGTGCCGCACACCACGGCCTATAAGGACATCCTGGCCTTTTTCCGCAATGTTGCCGTCTGGCTGGCGCCGCGGGAGCGGCAGGAGCGCATGCGCCTGACTGGCCATGTCATCGGCCTCTTCACGCCGTACATGATCGAGCGGACGCTGACGGTTCGTGACTTGCGGCCGGAGATGTTCTATCCGATCGGCATCGAGGCCCGCGATGCGCTCGGTCGAATCGCGCCGCAGTGCCAAGTGGACATCTGGCTCTTCGAGTTGCTTGCGCCCCATCTGCCTCTCCTGCGCAGGCGCATCGAGCCGCCTGTCCCGGGCGAGCTGCCCGATCCATGGGAGTCCCTGGTGCTGGATCGCGTCGCGATGACGGCCCTGGGCGGCGCGATGGCGTCACTCGCGCTGGCGGCGCGCGAGAGCGACTACCGCGATGGCGACGCCGTGATCAAGTCGGCGGAAAAAATCATCGACAACGGGCTGCGCGAAGGGTTGGCCTACGCCGAGAAGGACCTGGCGATGATGGGCAAGAGGCTGGACGCGGCCGTCGGCAGCGCGCTGCTGCCGAAGAAAAAGGTCGACAAGAAGCCGAAGAAGAAATAGAAGGCCGCCGCGAGAGTCGCCAGTTCACCCGCCACGCGGCCGCGGCGCCTGCAGGTAGGCACCCGATTCGAAGAGCTGCGACTCGGCCTCGTCGATGCTCCGGATCACCGGCTTGCCGGCGCGGCTGGCCAGCATCTCCACCAGCGCCTCGGTGACGGCCACGCCCGCCGCGACCGAGGGAAAGAAGGACGGACTGTCGATCGCGAACAGCAAAGTCTCGTCCGCCAGCAGCGACAACGGCGAGGCGATGCTGTCCGTGATGGCCACGATGCGGCAGCTCACCGCCTTGGCGGCCTGCGCGACCTGCAGCGCTTCGCGCGAGTAGGGCACGAAGCTGGCGACCACCAGCGCGTCGCCCTTGGCGAAGGCGCGCTGCTGCATCTCGAGCGAGCCGCCCTGGCCGTCGACCAGATGCACGCTCGAACGGAACATCCGGTAGACGTAGACGAAGGAGAAGGCGATCGGAAAGCAGGCGCGAAAGCCCGCCGCGTGCACGGCGTTGGCCTTCTCCAGCACCGCGCAGGCCTTCTGCAGCGCCGCCTCGCTCTGGCGATGCGTGTTCTCCAGGTTGCGCCGCTGCACCTCGAACATCTCGCCGGCCAGGCCCTGGTCCTTGGCGCGGCCGATCAGGGTCTTGGCGCGCGCGCCGTAGGCGTCGGACAAGCCCAGGCCCATCTCGGCGGCCACCGCGTCCTTGAACTGCGGCCAGCCCGCGTAGCCCAGGAGCTGCGCAAAGCGCACCAGCGTGGCCGGCGTGCTGCCGGCGCGCGTGCCGACGCTGCGCATCGAGCTTGTCACCACGTCGTTCGGATGGTCGAGCACGTACTTGGCGACCTGCTGCAGGGCAGGGCTCAGGCTCTCGTAGCGCTGGCGGAGATCGTCCTTGACACCCATGGTTTGTCTTTCGTCGTTGGAACGAATGTACCGGATGGAACAGCGGTGTTTCATGGACTTCTTGACGGAACAAATGTTCCAAACAATAATTCCATCAATACATTAGTTCCAGACCTCGAACCGCATGACGCACGTCTTCCACCGCCACCTGCGCCACACGCCGCAGCTCGCCGTCGCCGCCCAGGGCATGACGATCCGCGACGCCGAGGGCCGGGAGTACCTCGATGCCTCGGGCGGCGCGGCGGTCTCCTCGCTGGGCCACGGCCATCCGGACGTGATCGCCGCGATGCATGCGCAGATCGACAAGCTCGCCTACGCCCACACCAGCTTCTTCACCAGCGAGGTCGCCGAGCAGCTCGCCGACGAGCTGATTCGCACCGCGCCCGAGGGCATGAGCCACGTCTACCTGGTGAGCGGCGGCTCGGAGGCCGTGGAGTCGGCGCTCAAGATGGCCCGCCAGTACTTCGTCGAGATCGGCCAGCCGCAGCGCACGCATTTCATCGCGCGCCGCCAGAGCTACCACGGCAATACGCTGGGCGCGCTCGCGGTCGGCGGCAATGCGTGGCGGCGCGCGCCCTTCGCGCCGATCCTGGTGCCGGCCACCCACGTTTCGCCCTGCTATCCCTACCGCGAGCAGCGCGCCGACGAAACGCCCGAGCAGTACGGGCAGCGCCTGGCTCATGAACTCGAAGCGGCAATCCTCGGGCAGGGGCCCGACAGCGTGATCGCCTTCGTCGCCGAAACGGTGGGCGGCGCGACCGCCGGCGTGCTGACGCCGGTGCCCGGCTACTTCAAGGCGGTGCGCGAGGTCTGCGACCGCTACGGCGTGCTGCTGATCCTCGACGAAGTGATGTGCGGCATGGGCCGCACCGGCACGCTCTACGCGAGCGAGCAGGAGGGCGTGGTGCCCGACCTCGTGACCATTGCCAAGGGCCTGGGCGGCGGCTACCAGCCGGTCGGCGCGGTGCTGGCGCAGCGGAAGATCGTGGAGGCGATGTCGCAGGGCAGCGGCTTCTTCCAGCATGGCCACACCTACCTCGGGCATCCGGTGGCCTGCGCCGCGGCGCTGGCGGTGCAGCAGGTGATCCATCGCGACGGGCTTCTCGCCAAGGTGCGCGCGGACGGCGAGGCCTTCGGCGCCATGCTGCGCGAGACGCTGGGCGCCCATCCGAACGTGGGCGACATCCGCGGCCGCGGCTTCTTCTGGGGCGTGGAGCTGGTGGCCGAGCGCGCGAGCAAGGCGCCTTTCGCGCCGGCGCTGAACCTGCATGTGCGCATCAAGAAGGAGGCCATGGCGCAGGGCCTCCTGTGCTATCCCTTCGGCGGCACGGTCGACGGCAAGCTCGGCGACCACGTGCTGCTGGCACCGCCTTTCATCGCGACGCGGCAGGACCTGCGCGAGATCGCGACGCGGCTCGCGGCGTCCATCGACGCCGTCGTACGCGCCATCTGATTTCTTCCACCCTTCCGAGGAGCTTTCCCATGACCTTCCCACGCCTGTCGACCCTGGGCGCCGCGCTCGTGGCCGTCTTCACCCTGATGCCCCTGGCCGCCGTGCATGCGCAGGACGGCGGCACGCTCGCCAAGGTCAAGGCGAGCGGCACCATCACCTTCGGCTACCGCGAATCCTCCTTCGGCTTTTCGTACCTCGACGGCAATCTGAAGCCGGTGGGCTACAGCATCGAGATCTGCAACCGCATCGTCGAGGCGATGAAGGCCGAGCTCAAGATGCCCAGCGTCGAGATCCGCTACCAGGCCGTGACCTCGGCCAACCGCATTCCGCTGGTGGTCAACGGCACGGTCGACATCGAGTGCGGCAGCACCACCAACCTGGTCGAGCGCCAGAAGCAGGTGGCTTTTTCGCCCGACATCTTCCGCTACAACGTGCGCATGCTGGTGAAGGCCGATTCGGGCATCAAGAGCGTTGCCGACCTGCAGGGCAAGACGGTGGTCACCACCACCGGCACCACCTCCTTCCGCCTGCTGCGCGAAGCCGACAAGGGCAAGAACCTCGAGGTGACCAACTTGGCCGGCAAGGACCACACCGACTCCTTCCTGCTGGTGGAGAGCGGCCGCGCCCAGGCCTTCGTGCTCGACGACATCCTGCTCGCCGGCCAGGTCGCGAACGCGCGCAATCCCAAGGACTTCATCATCACCGGCGAGAGTCTGCGCACCGAGAACCAGTCGCTGATGTTTCGCAAGGACGACCCGGAATTCAAGGCGCTGGTCGACCGCGTGGTGGGTGGCATGATGAAGTCGGGCGAGATGGAGAAGCTCTACGCCAAGTGGTTCATGTCGCCGATCCCGCCCAAGAACATCAACATCAACTATCCGATGAATGCCGAGACGAAGGAGGCTTTTGCCAACCCGTCGTCGAAGGGCATCTGAACCTCGTTCATGACGCGCATCGCCCTGATCCATGCATTGAGCCACTCGGTGGCGCCCATCAACGCCGCTTTCGCGCGCGACTGGCCTGAAGCGCAATTGATGAACCTGCTCGATGACAGCCTCTCGGCCGATCTTGCGCGCGGCGGCCGAGGGCTCGATGAGGCGATGCATGAACGCTTCCAGCTTCTCGCGCAGTACGCGGTCGATACGGGTGCGAAGGGCATTCTCTTTACCTGCTCGGCCTTCGGCCCGTGCATCGAGGCGGTCGCACGGCGGCAAGCGGGCATGCCGGTGTTGAAGCCGAACGAAGCGATGGTCGCGGAGGCCGCGGCGGGCACAGGCAAGCTGGGGCTCATCGCGACCTTCCAGCCGACGCTCGACTTCATGCCGCCGGAGTTTCCGGCCGGCGTGGAACTCGAGCTCGCGCTGGCCGAAGGCGCACTCGATGCGCTGAACGGGGGCGATGCGGCGCGACACGATGCGCTCATCGCGAAGCAGGCCAGCGCGCTGCGCGACAAGGGCTGCGCGCGCATCGCGCTGGCGCAGTTCAGCATGGCGCGTGCCCGTGTTGCCTGCGAAAGCGCAGCGGGGCTGCCGGTGCTGACCACGGTCGACAGCGCAGTGCGCGCGCTGCGTGCTCGGCTGAGCTGAACGCCAACTGACTCCCGGCCTCGCGATAATCGGCGCTCTTACAAGGAGCGCGCGTGGATATCGTTTTGCTGGTCAAGGCCGCGATCATGGGCATCGTCGAGGGCCTGACCGAGTTCCTGCCGATCTCGTCGACCGGCCATCTGATCCTCGCCGGTTCACTGCTGGGATTGAACGGTGACAAGTTCAAGGTCTTCGAGATCGCGATCCAGACCGGCGCGATCTTCGCCGTCATCCTGGTCTACTGGCAGAAGATTCATTCGACTGTCGTCGCGCTGCCGCGCCAGCCGAAAGCGAGGCGCTTCGCACTCAACGTGCTGATCGGCTTCCTGCCCGCCGTGGTGCTGGGGCTCGTGTTCGGCAAGCTGATCAAGGCGCACCTGTTCACGCCGGTGGTCGTGGCCAGCACCTTCATCATCGGCGGCTTCATCATCCTGTGGGCGGAGAAGCGGCCGCCGGGCTCGGTGCACATCGAGAACGTCGACGACATGACGCCGTGGGATGCGCTCAAGGTCGGCCTGGTGCAGTGTTTCGCGATGATCCCCGGCACCAGCCGCAGCGGCGCCACCATCATCGGCGGCATGCTCCTGGGCCTGTCGCGCAAGGCGGCGACCGATTTCTCCTTCTTCCTCGCGATTCCGACGCTGATCGGCGCCGGCGCCTACAGCCTCTACAAGGAACGGGCGCTGATGTCTGCGGTCGACATTCCGCTGTTCGCCGTCGGGCTGGTTTTTTCGTTCGCGAGCGCCTGGCTTTGCGTGCGCTGGCTGCTGAAGTACATCAGCACGCACGACTTCATTCCCTTTGCGTGGTACCGCATCGCCTTCGGCATCGTGGTGCTGGCGACGGCGTGGAGCGGGGCGGTGGTCTGGGCTGACTAAGGCCTGTTAACAGGCCCTAGGCCGGCTTCGCGCCGATCAAGGTCTTCAGTTTCGCCTTGACGCGGGCGCCGACCGGCGTGCGGGTCTGGGCATGCTCGCGGCGCAGAGGTGCGAGGTTCCGGTTTCTGGGATCGGCCAGCATCACCGCGGCCAGGTAGGCCGACTGCCCGGCGGCCTTGGACAGCTCGCTCAGTTCGCTCCAGCCTGGTAGATGGCCGCAGGGAGCGGAAGGCTCTTCAAGGCGGACCAGCAGCGAACGCGTCACCTCCAGCAGCGCGCTGGCGGAGTTCAGGCAGAAATAGACGGCCGATTGCGCGGGCGGACTGCGATGGCTCGGAGCGTCGAAGAACATCGGATCGAACTCGCCGGACGGAAAGGACGGCGCCTGCCGCGCAGAACCTTCGACCTCGGGCCGCATCTGCTCGATGGCCTGCAGCGTGCGATGCATGAGCTCGTTTTCGATCGGCGTGGGTGCCATGGCGAACCTGCTGAACCCTTGTGAACCTCGTGGAATCCGCTTGCAGTGTTGCTCTTTCTCGGGGCGGCGGGCCTGAAGAGCCAACCGGAGGGCCAAGGGCGCGGGCGTCTCGAATGGCCGTTCAGGCCATCAGGTTGCGCAGCGATGCTTCCGTTGCCGCGGCGGTAGCGATCGGCTTTTCCATCGGAAAAAGATGCGTGCCGTCGAGCATCATGATCCGCCCCTTGGTGACCTGCTGCGTCATCGTCATGCCCACGCGCCGCATCTCGACCGATTGACGCCCGCCGATGAAGGCCGCGTTGCACTTGAGCGGATGGGCGCGCAGCAGCGCGCCGAGGTTGTGGGGCACGGTGTCGTAGATCGCGGTCTCGATGTCGCGGTCGAAGCTCAAGGTGCGGGCGTCCTCCATGTCGAAGGTGCCGTGCTCGATGTAGTCGCGCAGCACGCGTTCGTCCCACTTCGCAAAAGCCTTCTTGCTGCGGAAGTGTTCGAATACCGCCTCGCGGTGCTCCCAGCTGTTGCGGCGCTTGCGGCTCACCATGCCGGGCGAGACGCTCTTCATCCACGGCGTGCGCTTCATGAGGCTCAAGGTGTTGGCCCGCCAGCCGCCGATGAGCGGCGAGTCGAGCAGCACCACGCCGCGCGCGAGCGCGGGATGCAGCGCTGCGCACATCAGGCTCAGAAAGCCACCCAGCGAATGGCCGACCAGGAACACCGGGCCGCCGGCCGCGTCGGCCCGCGTGCGCGCGAAGTCGGCCAGCTGCTGCACCAGGTGCGGCCAGTTGTCGGTGACGGGGTACTTCGGGTCGTGGCCGAATTTCTCGATCGCGTCGATCTCGAAGCCGCGGTTGCGCAGGCTGTCGAGCATCACGCGGTAAGTGCTCGCCGGGAAGCTGTTCCCGTGCGAGAAGACGATCGAAGGCATGCCCTTCAGATCAGCTTTTCTTCAGGTGTCGAGATCTTGCGCAGCGGGCTGTGGCGGGTCGCCGGCATCTTGAGCGGATGCTCGGTGTAAGCGTCGTCCCAGACCGGGTCCTCGATGCTGTCGAAGACTTCGCGCAGCTTCTGGCCCCAGCTGTTGTGCATCATCCGGTAGTAGGGGTTGTCGGCGTCGATGCAGACCACCTTGTCGGTTTCGAGCCGGTTGGCTTCATAGACCACGAGGTCGAGCGGCAGGCCGACGGAGAGGTTCGACTTCATCGTCGAATCCATCGAGACCAGCGCGCACTTGGCGGCCTCGTCCAGCGGGGTGTCGGGCGTCAGCACGCGGTCGAGCACCGGCTTGCCGTACTTGGATTCACCAACCTGGAAGTAGGGCGTCTCGTTGGTCGCTTCGATGAAGTTGCCGGCCGCGTAGACCAGGAACAGGCGCATGCCTTCGCCCTTGACCTGACCACCGAAGATGAAGGAGACGTTGAAGTCGAGCCCGGCGTGCTTGAGCGCCTCGGCGTCGCGGTCGTACACGTGGCGCACCGCCGAGCCGAGCACGCGCACGGCATCGAACATGCTCTTGGCATTCCAGATCGTGATCGGCGGGCTGTCTTCGGTCTCGCGCAGCTCCTCGATCTGCAGGATCTCGCGCACCGACTGCGAGATGCTCAGGTTGCCGGCCGACAGCAGCACCATGACGCGATCGCCCGGCTGCTCGTAGACGATCATCTTGCGGAAGGTGCTGATGTGGTCGACGCCCGCATTGGTGCGGGAGTCGGAGAGGAACACCAGTCCGGCGTTGAGTTTGATGCCGACGCAGTAGGTCATGAGGTCTTCCCGCACGAATCGGGCCTAGCCCTGTTCGCGCGCGTGGAGTGTCTTGAGTGCGTAGAGCGCTTCGAGCGCTTCGCGCGGGCTCATCGTGTCGGGGTCGAGCACAGTCAGCGCGGATTCTACGGCGCTCACAGGCGGTGCTTCCACCGCCGGCGGTGGCGCGAACAGGTCGACCTGGGCGCGCGTCTGGGTCTGCTGGGCCTCCAGCGCTTCGAGGGCCTGGCGCGCATGATTGACCACGGCAGCCGGCATGCCGGCGAGCCGCGCGACCTGGATGCCGTAGCTCTTGCTGGCCGGGCCCGGCTGCATCTCGTGCAGGAACACGATGTCGCGGCCGGCCTCGGTGGCGCTCACGTGCATGTTGACGGCGCCGTGGTGCGTGGCCGGGAACTCGGTGAGCTCGAAGTAGTGGGTGGCGAAGAGCGTGAAGGCGCGCGTGCGGTCGTGCAGCTGCGCGGCGATGCCGGCGGCGAGCGCGAGGCCATCGAAAGTACTCGTTCCGCGGCCGATCTCGTCCATCAGCACCAGCGAATGGGCGGTGGCGCCGTGCAGGATCTGCGCCGCCTCGGTCATCTCGAGCATGAAGGTCGACTGCGCATTGGCGAGATCGTCGGCCGCGCCAATGCGCGTGTGGATGGCATCGATGGGCCCGAGCCGGCAGGCCTCGGCCGGCACGTGCGAGCCGATCGAAGCCAGTAGCACGATGATCGCGACCTGCCGCATGTAAGTCGATTTGCCGCCCATGTTGGGGCCGGTGATCACCTGCATGCGTTGTTGAGGACCCATGCGGGTGTCGTTTGCAATGAATGCGCCCGATGATTTTTCTGCGAGGCGGGCCTCCACCACCGGATGGCGGCCCTTTGCGATTTCGATGCAGGGGTGGGCGACAAAGCTCGGTGCGCGCCAGTGCAGCGTGTGCGAGCGCTCGGCCAGCGCGCAGAGCGCGTCGAGCGTGGCCAGTGCGTTGGCGAGCCGGCCGAGCGCCGCGACCGAGGGCTGCAGCGCATCGAGCAGCTGCTCGTAGAGCCACTTCTCGCGCGCCAGGGCACGGTCCTGCGCCGACAGCGCCTTGTCCTCGAAGGCCTTGAGCTCGGGCGTGATGAAGCGTTCGGCGTTCTTCAGCGTCTGGCGGCGGCGGTAGTTGTCCGGCACCTTGGTGAGCGCGCTCTGCGTGACTTCGATGTAGAAGCCGTGCACGCGGTTGAACTGCACGCGCAGGTTCGAGATGCCGGTGCGCTCGCGTTCGCTCGCTTCGAGCTGCAGCAGGTAGGCGTCGCTGTTCTCGCTGATGGCGCGCAGCTCGTCGAGCTCGGCGTCGTGGCCGTCGGCGATCACGCCGCCGTCGCGCACCAGCGCGGAAGGCTCGGGGCCGATGGCGGCCACCAGCAGTTCGACGCAACCGGACGGCGGCGCCAACTGCTCGGCGATGCGCGCGAGCAGCGCGGCCGAGCCGGGCAGGGCGGGCGCCAGCTCTTCGGCCTTGGCGAGTGCCATGCGCAGCGCGACCAGCTCGCGCGGACGCACCTGCCGAAGCGCAATGCGCGCGGCGATGCGTTCCACGTCGCTGGTGTTCTTGAGCCGATCGCGCAGCGTGCGCCACGGCGCCGCGGTGGCGCCGGGCGCTGTGGACTGCAGCGCGTCGATGGCTTCGAGCCGCGCCTCTGCATCGCCGCGCTCGCGCCGCGGCGCCAGCAGCCAGCGCTTGAGCAGGCGGCTGCCCATGCCCGTCATGCAGGTGTCGAGCAGCGAGAACAGCGTGGGCGAGTCTTCGCCGCGCAGCGTCTGCACCAGTTCGAGATTGCGCCGCGTGGTCGGCGGCAGCTCGATCAGCTCACCGTCGCGTTCGACCGAAAGCCGTTGCACATGCGAAAGCGTTCTGCCCTGCGTGTGCTCCGCATAGCCCAGCAGCGCCGCGGCGGCCGCATGCGCGCTGGCCAGCGATTCGGCGCTCCAGGCGGCCAGGCTGTTGCTTCCCATCTGCTCGCACAGCTTGCGCTCGCCGAGGCCGCCGTCGAACTGCCAGGCGGGCCGCACCGAGAGCGTGAAGGGCGCGCCGTTGCGCGCGGCCTTCAGGCGCTGCTCGAAGCCGGGCGTCACCTCGGCGCTGTAGAGCAGCTCGCTCGGCGCGATGCGCGCGATCCAGGCTTCCAGCGCATCGGCGGGGCATTCGGCCAGCCGCAGCTCGGCGCCGGTGACGCTCAGCCAGGCCAGGCCGCAGAAGTTGCGCGTGCCGGCGTGCACCGCGAGCAGCAGCGAATCGCTCTTGTCGTTGAGGAGTTCGGTGTCGGTCAGCGTGCCCGGCGTGACCACGCGCACCACCTTGCGTTCCACCGGGCCCTTGGCCGCGCCGACCTCGCCCACCTGTTCGCAGATGGCCACCGATTCGCCGAGCTTGATGAGCCGCGCGAGGTAGGTATCGACCGAGTGGAAGGGCACGCCGCACATCACCACCGGCTGGCCGGCCGACTGCCCGCGCTGCGTGAGCGTGATGTCGAGCAGGCGCGCGGCCTTCTCGGCATCGGCGTAGAACAGTTCGTAGAAATCGCCCATCCGGTAGAACAGCAGCGTGTCGGGATGGTCCGCCTTGAGCCCGAGGTACTGGGTCATCATCGGGGTGTGCGAGGCGAGTTCGGGTGTGTCGCCTCGGCTCATGAGCGCTCCGTTTTCTGAAAGTACATCGTGTTGCGCAAGCCTTCGAAATGGGCATCGCAGGTCAGCAGATCAGCGCCCTGGTGTCGCGCCGTTGCGTAGACGATGGCATCCGCCGTCGCCAGCTTGTGCTCGCGGTGCAATTCGGCCGCGAGCAGTGCGATGGAGGTGTCCAGCGGCACGACCACGCATTTTTGCGTATAGGCGATAACCTGGTCCGCTTGTTCTTCGCCGACCTCGCGCATCAGCCATTTCGACAGTTCGAGCTGGACGATGGTTGGAACGATGCAGCGCGCTTTGTCGGGGAATTCCTTGCCGAGTTTCTTGCCGAGCGCGCTGCCGGTGAGCCACTCGATCCAGGCCGAGGTATCGACCACGCGCGTTGACGCGGCCATCAATAGCGGTCCTTGCGGTCGCGGTAGCCGTCTTTTCTTGCGCCCTTGGCGATGCCGGACAACTGGTCCAGTTCCGGCACCGGCATGACCAGCACACCTTTGCCCTTGGGAACGAAAACGAACTCCTGGCCTGCCTCCCAGTGCTGTTCTTCACGAACAGCCTTGGGAATGGAGATCTGGAACTTGCTGGACAGCGTCGCGGTGGCGGTCATTTCGTACCTCGAATTGATCGATGGGGATTCGGTAAGAATATACCCGCTTCCCGAGGCACGCCGACGAACGGGCGCCCGCTCGCGGCGGGCGCCCGTCACAAGGAGAACGAGGAGATGGCTACAGCTGCCCGCGGCGCCGGCGCGCGACGCGCACGGCGTCGACCCAGGTGTCGATGTTGAAGCGCTGGCCCGACTCCGCGATCCGCGCGCCGGTGATCTGGTGCAGCGGAATGCGGCGCAGGTCGCCCGGCAGTTCGCCGTGGCCGTGGAGGATCCTCTTCTGCACGTCGAGGTGATCGACCTGCATCGTGCACTCCGCCTTCTGGCCGCGGGGGTCTAAATAGCGCACGTGGATGCGCGGCAGTTCGTCGACGATGGCATGTTCGCCCTTGCCCTGGATGAACCACTCGGGCAGGGTGTCGGGCGGCGAATCGCCGCTCACGCTCAGGCCGCCGCGCACGGTCGGGATCTCGAGCGGTATGTGACCCGATCGCACCCTGGCCGCCGCGATGCGGCGTTCGGTTTCGCGCCGCTCGGCGACGCGGTGCCACGCGATCCACATGATGACGAACAGGAGCAGCGCTCCCGTCAACAGCGCCACCAGGAACTGCCATTGCGCAAGTCCGATGTCCATCTGTCGGCTCCCAGGGATATAGTCATTAAGTATTCAGCATGGAAATTCTGGACGCGCGGGCATGGGGTGTCAAACGCCTTCAAGGCATAGGGCGTTCGGCCGGCCGCGCGGGCTCAGTCCTCGTGGGTGTCGTGGGTGGCCACGGCGCCGCGGCGCCAGTAACCCGAGGCCCGCATCCACTTGGGATGGGCGCCGCGTTCACCGACCAGATGGGTGCGCAGCGCCTTGGCGGCGGACGATTCGCAGGCCACCCAGGCATGGAAGTCGCCGGCCGGCAACGTGAGCTTGCGCAGCGCATCGAGCAGGCCGCTGCCAGTGCCCGGTTCGGCGCCGCGGCGGTGCACCCATTGCAAGTCCAGGCTGGCCCGGGTCTCGAAGGAGATTTCGTCGGCCTCGCTGTCGACCTCTGCCAGCACCACCGCGTGCGCGCCGGCCGGCAGCTCGGCCAGCCGGCGCCAGATGGCGGGCAGGGCGGTGTCGTCGCCGATCAGAAGGTGCCAGTCGAAGTCGGTCGGAACGATGAAGGAGCCGCGCGGCCCGCCCACGCCCAGCAGGTCGCCGACCTTGGCCTGTTCGGCCCACTGCGTGGCCGGACCGGCCTCGTGCAGCGCGAAGTCGACTTCGAGGGTGCCGGCCGCGGCATCGTGGCGGCGCGGCGTGTAGTCGCGCATGGTCGGCTTCGGGCCCTCGGGCCAGACCGGTCCGTCGGGGCCGACGGTCGGCACGGTGAGCGCGCCGGTCCCGGCATCGGGGAAAAAGATCTTGGCGTGATCGTCGAAGCCGAGGCTGGTGAAGCCGGCCAGGTCCTCACCGCCGAGCGTGATGCGGATCAAGTGCGGCGCCACGCGCTGCACCGCGCGCACCTCGAGCTTGCGAAAGCGAAGTTCATGGCGCACGCGGCGCGGCAGGCGGTCGGGGCCAGGAGAAGAAGGGGGAGAGGAAAGATAAGTCATGTCGTCGATTTCAGTTGTTGGCCGGTGAAGCCAGGCCCGTTCGGGGAACACCGCGGAACCGGCTTCGCCGGGCCGCTGGTGTTGCCCCCGGCGAGGGGGTTGGCGTAGCGACACGAAGTGCGCCAAGCCTGGGGGTGAACTCAAATCCTTTCAAGTTGTTGAGCGGCGCTGTCGAGCACCGCGGCGAATTCGTGGGCTTGTTGTTCGGTGAGGGGTTCGCGCGCGAGGCGCATGCGCATCGCGAGCTTGAGGTTCTCGATGGCGCGCACCACCTGCGGCGGCCGGCCGTGGCGCGGGCCTGCGCCGTCGACGCCGCCTTTCATGCGCGCCATCATCTCGTCGGTGATCTCGCGGTTGGCGGCAAGGAATTCGCGGCCGGCCTCGGTGATGCTGTAGCGCTTGCGGCCGCCGGCGTCGGCGAGGTCGACGCTCACGCAGCCCGTTTCCTCGAGGAGGGTGAGCGTGGGGTAGACGATGCCGGGGCTGGGGCTGTAACGGCCGCCCAGGCGGTCCTCGATGGACTTGATCAACTCGTAGCCGTGGCTGGGCTTGTCGGCGATGAGCTGCAGCAGAACGAAACGCAGGCCGCCGTGGCCGAAGATGCGGCCACTGCCACCGCCGCCACGCCCGCCGGCCAAGCCGTCGCCATGGTCGCCGCGGGGATGGCCGTGCAGAAAGTGCTTGAAAGATCGCATTGGAATGGGCTCGATGTCGTTATCTGATTCAATAAAGATATATCTAAATATTATCTTAGTCAAGGCTTGGGACCGATGACCAGCCCGCGCCACACCTATGTCGCACGCATCAACCGCGTGATCGACCACATCGACGCGCACCTGGCCGACACGCTCGATCTCGCGACGCTGGCTGGCGTCGCGCACTTTTCTTCCTGGCATTTCCATCGCGTATTCCAGGCCATGGCCGGCGAGACGCTGGCCGATTGCGTGCGGCGGCGCCGGCTGGAGGTGGCGGCGGCCCGGCTGCTGGGCCTGCCGCCCGAGCCGGTGCTGGCGATTGCGCTCGACGTCGGCTTCGGCTCGGCGGCGGTGTTCACGCGGGCCTTCAATGCTCACTTCGGCGTCACCCCCACGGACTGGCGGCGCGGCGCCTACCGTTCGTGGGCCGAACGCCACCGCATCGAACTCGGCAAGATTCATCAAGCCGACCGCAAGGCGCATCAAGCCGTGGCCGAGGCTTTCCGACACGATGAACGTTCCTGGCCCAAGGGGCCTGTTTCTCGTTCAGGAGACAGCGAAATGAAGATCGAACTCAAGACCCTGCCGGAGGTCCGCGTGGCCTACATGCGGCACGTCGGCCCGTATGGCGACTCGGGGATCACGCGCACCTGGCAGCGCTTCGCTGCCTGGTGCGGCGAGCACGGCCTGATGGAACCGCGGCGCACGATGTACGGCGTCAGCCACGACAACCCCGATGTCACGCCGCCGGCGAAATGCCGCTACGACGCCTGCGTCGAGGTCGGCGAGGGCTTTCGGCCCGAGGGCGAGATCGGCGTGCAGACGGTTGGTGGCGGGCGCTATGCCTGCACCGAATTCACCGGTCCGTCGACCGAGATCCATACGGCCTGGATGAATCTGTGCGACTGGCTGCCGGACAGCGGTTACCAGCCCGCCGACGGCGCGCCGATCGAAATCTACGGCCGCGACTTCGAGATGGACGAGAAGACGGGGGCGTTCAACTGCACGCTGTGCATGCCGGTGCGGCCGCTCTGACTAGCGCTGCGGCATGTCCTTGACCGAGTAGCCGAGGCTCACGGTCGCGTCATGAGGGATGGGGGGCATGCCGGCGTTCCAGGCCTGCCAGGCTTCGCGCATCGCGGCCAGCCGTTCGGGCTCGCGCGGCGCCTGGTTGGCGCGTTCGCGTTCGTCGGCCGGGATGTTGAACAGGTACTCGTTGCCGTCGACCTGCAGGTACTTCCAGTCGCCGTCGCGCAGGGCGCGCTGATTGCGGTGGTTCATGCGCCAGTGCAGCGGGCGGCGGAAGCTCGTCGTCGCGTCGCGCAGCACGGGCAGGAGCGACACGCCGTCGAGCGGGTAGCTCGGGTCGGCCTTGGCGCCTGCCGCGTCGAGCATCGTGGCGGACCAGTCCATCGTCATGCAATGCTGGGCGCTCTCGGCGCCGGCGCGGATGAGCGCCGGCCAATGCGCGATCCACGGCACCCGGATGCCGCCTTCGGTCAGGTCCATCTTGCCGCCGACCAGCGGCCAGTTGTCGGAGAAGCGTTCGCCCCCGTTGTCGCTGGTGAACACGACCAGCGTGTCGCTGGCGATGCCGTGTTTCTCGAGCGCCGCCAAGATCCAGCCGATGCCTTCGTCCATGTGGTGGATCATGCGGCGGTAGGTGTGGATGTTGCCGCCGGCCAGGTCGAACAGGTTGTTCTTCACTGTGGGCGCCTTGGCCGCGTCCTCGCGCGTTTCCCAAGGCCAGTGCGGCGCGGTGTAATGCAGGCTCAGGAAGAAGGGTGCATCCTTGTTCGCCATGCGCGCAACGTAGTCGACCGCGCGCCGCGAGAGCAGGTCGGTGAGGTAGCCCTCTTCCTTTTGATCTTCCTCGCCCGACCAGAGGTCGTGCCGGCCGCTCGAATCGCAATGCGTGAAGTAGTCGACGCCGCCCGACATCGGGCCGAAGAATTCTTCATAACCCGAACGCAGCGGACCGAAGGCCGGCGCAAAGCCCAGGTGCCATTTGCCGATGAGGGCCGTGCGGTAGCCCGCTTCGCGCAGCAGCGAGGGCAGGGTGGGATGCTCCGGCGGCAGGCCCAGCGTGGCGCTGCCGCGGCTCTTGCTGTTGATCGGCTCCTCGGCCGCGCCGCGAAGGCGGTACTGGTAGCGCGCCGTCATCAGCGCGAAGCGCGTGGGCGAGCACACCGGCGAGTTCGCGTAGCCCTGCGTGAAGCGGATGCCGTTCGCGGCCAGCCGGTCGAGCACCGGCGACACGGGCCCGAAGTCGGCATCGCGGCCGCCGTAGCAGCCGAGGTCGGCAAAACCGAGGTCGTCGGCGACGATGAAGATGATGTTGGGACGTTGCATGAAAAAGTTCAGGGTTGGTAGCCGGACTTCTGGACCACGGGCGCCCACTGGGCGCGGTAGGCCTTGAGCATGGCCGCCGTCTGCTCCTGCGTGCTGGCCACCGGCGTCATCAGCGAATCCTTGAAGCGGCGCACGGTGTCCGGGTCCTGCATGACCTCGCGGATGGCCTGCGACAGGCGTGCGACCTTCTCGCGCGGCATGGTCGCGGGCGCGAAGAAGGTGTTCCAGCCGGTGGCGACCAGGTCGAGCCCGGCCTCCTTGAAGGTGGGCACCTCGGGCGCGAAGGGCGAGCGCTTCGCGCCCGACATCGCGAGGATGCGGATCTTGCCGGCCTGGTGCTGCGGGATGACCACGTCCAGCGTGTCGACGGCGATCGGCACCTGCCCGCCGATCAGGTCGGTCAAGAGCGGGCTGGAGCCGCGGTAGCCGATCACTTGCGTCGGCACCTTGGCCTTCTCGCCCACCATGAGCCCGAAGAAGTGCGGCAGGCTGCCGGTGGCGGGCACACCGACGTTGGCCTTCTCGGGATTGGCCCGCATCCAGGCCAGCAGGTGCGGCAACTCGCGCACCGGCACGGCAGTCGCCACCGACAGCGCGAATTCGTAGTCGTTGACGTGCGAGACCGGCACGAAGTCGCGTTCGGCGTCATAGCCGTTGTCCTTGAAGACCAGCGGCGCCACGACCATCACGGCCGGGTTGGCCAGCATCAGCACGTTCTGCGCGGCGGGCGTGGCCTTGACTTGCTGGGCCGCGAGGCGGCCGCCCGCGCCGGGCTTGTTGTCGACCACGACCGGCACGCCGAGCTTGGCCTGCAGCTTGTCACCGACGATGCGCGCCACGCGGTCGGTCGCGCCGCCGGGCGCGTAGCCCACCACGATGCGCAGCGGGCTGTCCAGCGGCTGGGCCGCGGCGGCGCAGGCGATGGCGGCCAGAGCGAGGGTGCCGGTGAGCCGGCGAAGAATGTGTTTCAGCATGGAGAGGGTTCCCGTTCAGTCGTTGGCTTGGAAGTTCACGGCTCGCATGATGCCGCCCCAGCGCGCCGTGTCCTCGCGCATGGTCTTCAGCAAGGCCACGGCATCGTCGCCCACGGGGTACATGCCGTTCTGCAGCAGCTGCTGGCGCACTTCGCGCGCATTGACGGCGCGGGTGAATTCGGCCCGCAGCTTGTCGACGATGGGCTGCGGCGTGTTGCGCGGCGCGTAGTAGGCGAACCAGGCAGCTGCGACCACGTCCTTGTAGCCGGCCTCGGCGAAGGTCGGCAGGCTGGGCATCAGCGGCGAGCGCTTGTCGCCGCTGGTGGCCAGCACCTTCACGCGGCCGGTGGTCTGCAGCTGGAGCGCGCCGCCCACGGTGTCGAAGTAAACCGGCACGGTGCCGCCCATCACGTCCTGACGCGCCGGCGTCGAGCCGCGGTAGGCGACGTGGACCATCTTCAGGCCGGCCGCGCGGTTGAGCATCTCGCCGAGAAAGTGCGAGGGTGTGCCGGCGCCGTAGGAGGCGAAGCTCAGCTTGTCGCCCTGGCTCTTGGCCCAGGCGATGAACTCCGGCAGCGTGTTGGCGGGCACCTCCTTGTGGACCACCAGCGCCAACTCGAAGCGCGCTGCATTGATGATCGGCACGAACTCCTTGATCGGGTCGTAGGAGAGATTGCGGTAGGCGCTCGGGAACATGGTCATCATGCTGGCGGTGCCGAGCAGCAGGGTGCGGCCGTCGGGTGGCGCGGTCTTCACGGCCTCGACCGCGATGCGGCCGGCCGCGCCGGAGCGGTTGTCGACCACCAGCGGCCCGAGCGAGTCGCGCACCTCGTGCGCGATCGCCCGCGTCAGCACGTCCTGCGTGCCGCCGGCGGGCACGCCGATCAGCACCTTGATCGGCTGGCCGGGGCTGAAGGCAGCTTGGGCGCCGGCCAGTGGCGCGAGCGCGAGGCCGCCGAGCGCGGCAAGGGCCTGGCGGCGGTCGATCGAAGCAAAGGGCATGGTTGTCGTCTCCTGGGTGTGCCGTGGCGCCGCACGACTCTAGAGGCTCGACAATCGATTGATCAAATCAACTGTTCTGCGGAAAAACCCGATGGCCGAAGCGCTCAGACCGCTGGACGACCTGCTGCTGTACCGGCTCAGCCGCCTGCTGTCGGTGGCCGGCGGCATGGTCATCCGCCTGTGCGAAGGCCGCTTCGGCATCACGCGGCGCGAGTGGCGCCTGATCGCGACGCTGGCCAGCCGCGGCGCGCTGGGCTCCTCGCAGCTCGCAGAGCATGCGCAGCTGGACCGTGCGCGCACCTCGAAGGCAGTGGGCTCGCTGGTGGCGAAGGGGCTGGTCTTGCGCACCCAGCCGGGCGGCGACAGGCGTCATGTGCTGCTGCGCCTCACGGACAAGGGCAGCGTGCTCTATGCCGAACTCTTTCCGCTCGTGTCGGCGATCAATGCGCAGCTCATGTCGGTGCTCGACGAGCGCGCCGCCGCGCAGCTCGACGCGTCGCTGTCGCGTCTGCAGGCGCAGGCCGAAGCGATGGCCGCCGACGCGGTGCTGCCCAAGGCCGACCGCGGGCGGCGCGGTCCCTAGGCGGGCGCGGCTTGCGGCGGGGCCGTGTCCTCGATACGCAGCCTGGGCAGGAACTGCGGGTACTCGCGCTGCATGAAGTCGATAAGCCCTTCGCGCACCGTGCAGCGCAAGTCGAAGGCCAGCGACGAAGACGCCGCGGTGCAGAGCACGCGGATCTGCATGCTGCGCTCGGTGGCATCGGTCACGCGCAGGTTGAAGAAGCGGCCGTCCCATTCGGGCGCTGCCTTCACGATGCGCTCCGCCTCCTCGCGCAGCGGCGCGAGCGGCATGCCGTAATCGGCATGGATGAAGACCGAGCCGAGCAGCTGCGCGTCGTGGCGGGTCCAGTTCTGGAACGGCTTCTCGATGAAGTAGCTGAGCGGCAGGATCATGCGCCGGTCGTCCCAGATCCTGAGCACGACGAAGGTGCCGGTGATCTCCTCGACGCGGCCCCATTCGCCTTCGACCACCAGCACGTCGTCCATGCGGATCGGCTGCGCCAGCGCGATCTGCAGGCCCGCGATGAGGTTGCTGAACACGGGCTTGGCGGCCAGGCCCGCCACGATGCCGATCACGCCCGCCGAGGCCAGCAGGCTGGCGCCGACCTGGCGTGCGCCCGGAATGGTCATCAGCATCATCGCGCCGCCGGCCACCAGCAGCACCGAATTGGCGGTGCGCGCGAGCACGCGTGTCTGCGTGAGCACGCGGCGCGCCTGCAGGTTGTCGGTCACGTCATGGGGATGCTGGGCCAGCACGCCCTCGGCGAAGCTGTTGACGGCCCTGACGGTGAGCCAGGTGACCGCGGCAATCAGCAGCAGCCCGTTCAGGTGCCGGACGCTTCCGATGAAGCGCAGGTCGTCGGGCGCAGCCTGCCACACCATCTGGAGCGCCGCCAGCGGCAGCACGACGCGCGCGGCATTCTCGATGCCGATCAGCATCGCGAACAGCGCGGGCGTGGAACGGGTCACGCGCTTGAGCACGATGCCGCCGAGGCGGTGGACCAGCAGCGCGAGCGGCACGACGATCAGGGCGGCCAGGCAGGGGCCGAACCACGCATGGGCGAGCAGCATTTCCTTGTTCATCAGGCAGCCTTGGGGAGGTTCTCGTCCAGGGGTTGCAGGATGCGTGCCGCATCGTCGCGCAACTGCGCGGCGATGCCAGTCGCCAGGTCGAGCCGGCGCAGCAGCCAGGGGCTGACGTCGTTGTCGAAGGGATCGGGCAGCGGGATCGGCCCGGCCAGCGTGGTGGCGGAGGCGCTCTCCGGCATCACCGGTCCGGTCGTGGGCGCGCTGCCGATGGCGGCCTCGATGCGCTCGGCGGTGCGCGCGAGCGGCCCTTCGATCTCGGCTGGCGTGAGCCGGTCGCGCCTGAGCACCAGCATCGACTTGACCGCACTCAGCTGCGCCAGCAACTGGTAGCTGTGCGCCTGCAGGTGCTCGAGCGGCTCGAGCGGCGGCTGCACTGCGCGCGGTTCCGACAGCGAGCGCTGCGTGGCTTGCACCAGCGCCGAGAGGCTGTCGTAGGCCTCGCGGCGCGCGAGCCGCCATTCGAGTTCGGGGCTGGTGACCACCGAGCGCAGCTGGCCGAGGCCCAGCGCCAGCCGGGCATGGCGCGCCTGCGCCGTGAGCGTTCGCGCCACCAGCGCCGGAATCTGGCTGCGCTCCCACGAGGGCAGCACGTAGCAGAAGGCCCAGGCCAGCGCGGCGCCGATCAGCGTGTCGGCCACGCGCTCGAAGAGCGCGAAGGTCGGGCTCATGCCGACGTTCAGCATGTGGGCCTGGAGCAGGCCGAGCACGGTGGCGGCCACGGAGGTGACCAGGTAGCGCCGCACCGCGAAGCCGTGCGCAATCGCCTGCGCCACCGTCACCGCGGCCAGCATGCCCAGCGGCGAGGGATGCGCGGACAGCAAGGCCACCGCGAGCACGCAGCCCAGCAACGTGCCGGCCACGCGGCTGTTGCGCCGCTCCAGCGTTTGCGACAGGCTGCCGCGCAGCACCACCACGATGGTCAAGAGGATCCAGTAGTCGTGTGAACCCCAGGGCAGCATCACCGCGATCGCGTAGCCGGTGGCAATGGCGAGCGCGGCGCGGATCGCATGGCGCAGCGGCGGCGCATCCCAGCGCCACAGCGTGAGAAAGGGGCGCAGCGACCACTCGGTGGGACTCACGAACATCTGCCAGTTGGCCCGCACCACCGTGAGGTCGGGCTCGACATCGCCGCGCGCCATGGCCACCAGGCGCAGCACTTCGTCGTTGATGTGGCCGATGCGGCTGGCCAGGCCGCGCGCAAGCATCGCGGGCGTCGGCCCGATCTGGCCGGCGGGCGGCGGCGCGTCTTCGTCGTCGAGGTGGATGGCCGCCAGCTCGGGACGGCGATCGGGCACCGCGGCAGGCTCGCGGCCCAGCAGCAGCGTATCGGCCAGCGCTTCAGTCTCGTCGGCCAGCTCGTCGAGCACGCGCTGCATCTCGCAGAGCGCCGCGGCATGGCCGGGATGCGCCTTGAGCGCGTCGAGGTCGAGTTCGCTGGCCAGCAGCAGGTCGCGCAGCTCGAGCACCAGCACCAGCATGCCGGCCAGCCGCTGCCGGCGCGGCGTGCGCGGCGATTCGAGCACGATGTCGCGCGTCGCCTGCAGTTGGTCGGCCAGCGCGGCCTGCTCGCGCAGCAGCTGGCCGAGCAGCGAGGCCGGCACTTCGCGCACGTCGCCGGAATCGTCCCTGGGCGTGAACTGCCGGGCCTCGGTGCGCATCAGCGCGGCCAGCGAAAGCAGCACGTCGGCCATCGCCTGCACGCGGTAGCGGCCGTTGAGCGCATGGTTGGAGAGCACCGCGTAGATCACGTAGAGGCCGGCCCCGATGCCGAAGTGCAGCGTGCGTTCGAGCGCTTCGGTCATGCCCGTGGGCGCGGGCGTGGCCATCGAGAAGATCATCGAGAACATGACCGCAATCGCGATCGGAATGCCGCGCTTGCCCCAGGCCATGGCGACGAAGGCCAGGAAGGTCGCCGGCACCAGCAGCAGGCCGAGGCGCAGCGGCGCCGAGTGCAGCAGCTGCACGAAAAAGAACAGCGGCAGCCCGATCAGCGGCGACGGCAGCATCTGCCAGAACTTGCCGCGGCGCGGGCCGGGCAGGTCGGGCGGGGCGGTGACGATCACGCCGACGGCAGCCGCCGAGGCGGCCAGGGTGCCCAGCACCAGATGCACGCCGCCGGAGATCAGCAGCAGCCCGAAGGCGACCGACAGGCCGTTCGCGACGTAATGCGAGAGCGCCACGCGCAGCGCGGCGCGGCCCCGGTCCGCGGTGGCGCGTTGCGCCCGCATCACTTGGCGTCGTCGTCGTCCAGGGCGGGCCCGACAGGCGACTCGCGGCGCAGGCGCGTGAGCTTGCGCGGCGCCGGCGCGGCTGCCGTGTCGGCCGGTGCCTCGGCATCGGTCTGCGCACCGACGACGGTGCTGCGCGCGTAGACGTCGCCCGGGTGGGCCGAGGGATCGACGGCGCGCACGCGGTCGCTGGCGCGCAGCTTGTCGTCGACGCTGGCGAACTTCGAGTACTTGCCCAGGATCGGCACCAGCTGGCCATAGATCCGCGGGGCGCCGGCAAGGCACTCGCGCTGCTCGAGGAAGTCGGGCTCGCCGGTGAAATTGCCGATCAGGCCGCCCGCTTCGGTGACGATCAGCGAGCCGGCCGCCACGTCCCAGATGTTGAGGCCGGTTTCGAAGAAGGCATCGGTGAAGCCGGCCGCCACGTAGGCCAGGTCGAGCGCGGCCGCGCCGGGGCGGCGCAGGCCGGCGGCGCGCGGCATCAGGTCGGCCATGATGGCCAGGTACTGCTTGAAGTTGTCGCCGGTGCGGAAGGGGAAGCCGGTCGAGATCAGGCACTCGTTGAGCCGCGTGCGCTTGCTCACGCGCAGGCGGCGGTCGTTCATGAAGGCGCCGCGGCCCCTGGTGGCCGTGAAGAGGTCGTTGCGGCTGGGGTCGTAGATGACGGCCTGCTCGACCTTGCCCTTGATCGCGAGCGCGATCGAGACGCAGTAGACCGGGAAGCCGTGGATGAAGTTCGTGGTGCCGTCCAGCGGATCGATGATCCAGACGTAGTCGGAATCCTTGGCGCCGTGCTCGGTGCCCGATTCCTCGGCCAGGATGCCGTGCCCCGGGTAGGCGCCGAGCAGCGTCTCGATGATCGCTCGCTCGCTCGCGTGGTCGACTTCGGTGACGAAGTCGTTGACCTGCTTCTGCGAAATGCGCACCGCTTCGACATCGAGCGCGGCGCGGTTGATGATGGCGCCGGCGGCGCGGGCGGCCTTGACGGCCACGTTGAGCATGGGGTGCAGGTTGGGGGACGACATTGGATTGTGGGAAGAACGGCGGGCGGCGCCGGAACGCGCCCTGGAATGCGGCCCGGCGATGCGGGCGGCGAGAATCGGGGGATTTTACATGCGCACCCGATTCATCCTGATCCAGACCAGCCACGCCGGCAACGTCGGTGCTGCCGCGCGCGCCATGAAGACCATGGGCTTCGGCGATCTCGTGCTGGTCGCGCCGCGCTGGGCCAATGTGTTGCGGCGCGAGGAGACCATCCAGCGCGCGAGCGGGGCGCTGGACGTGCTGGCCAATGCGCGCATCGTCGAGACGCTGGACGAGGCGCTCGACGGTGTCACCCACCTGTGCGCGACCGCGATGGTGCCGCGCGACTTCGGCCCGCCCACGCGCACGCCGCGCGAGCACCTGGAGCCGCTCGCCAAGGATGAGGGGCAGCACGTGGCCTTCCTGTTCGGCTCGGAGCGTTTCGGCATGCGCAACGAGGATGTCTACCGCTGCCATGTCGCGCTCAGCATTCCGACCGATCCGAGCTTCGGCTCGCTGAACCTCGGCGCGGCGATCCAGGTGATTGCCTACGAATGGCGGCTCGCGCTGGGCGGCTACGCGGTGCGGGATGCCACCGCACCGGTCCAGGCGGCCGATGCGCAGGCCGTGGCCGGCATGCTCGAACACTGGGAGCGCTCGCTGGTGCAGATCGGCTTTCTGGACCCCGAGGCGCCCAAGAAGCTGATGCCGCGGCTGCAGCAGCTCTTCAACCGCGCGCAGCCGACGCCGGAGGAGATTCACATCCTGCGCGGCATCGCCAAGGCGATGGCGGATGCGTCACAGAAAACCCCATCGCGCGTGCGCGATGACCCGAGCCCTTAGACTGCGCGGCCCATATAGCCATAACAAGAACATCCATGTTCTCGCGCCTGCGCTCCGACATCCAGTGCATCCTCGACCGCGATCCGGCCGCCCGGACGCGCTGGGAAGTGTTGACCCTCTATCCGGGCCTGCATGCCGTGGTGCTGCACCGCCTTGCGCACTGGTGCTGGGGCCATGGCCTGAAGTGGATCGGGCGCTTCATCTCGCAATGCTCGCGATGGTTCACCGGCATCGAGATCCATCCGGGCGCGATCGTCGGCGACCGCGTGTTCTTCGATCATGCGATGGGCGTGGTGGTCGGTGAGACCGCCGAGATCGGCGACGGCTGCACGATCTACCAGGGCGTGACGCTCGGCGGCACCTCGCTCTACAAGGGCGCCAAGCGGCATCCGACGCTGGGCAAGGACGTGGTGGTCAGTGCCGGGGCCAAGGTGCTCGGCGGCTTCGTGGTCGGCGACGGCGCCAAGATCGGAAGCAACGCCGTCGTGATCAAGCCGGTGCCCGCGGGCGCCACGGCAGTGGGCATTCCGGCGCGCATCATTCCGTCGAAGGCGGGCACCAGTGCCGACGTCACGACCGCCGACAGGAAGTTCACGGCCTACGGGATCACGATGGAAGACGACCCGTTGTCGCAGGCCATGAAGGGGCTGATCGACAACGCGTCGGGCCAGGATCACCAGATCGCGCTGCTGTGGCAGGCGATCGAGGCCTTGTCCGCGCAGCCCGGAAAGAAGGATTGCGTGCCGGGCGATGCGGCGCGGGAAGAGTGCTTCGAGGCGGAGCGCCTGACGCAGCTGGTGGGGAAGTGAACTTGCTCACTCTCCCTCTGGGAGAGGGTTGGGGTGAGGGTGGGGCGTTGGGCCTTTGATTCGGTTGCATGGGAGCCGGGAGTTCGCCCCGGCGGGCGAGTCACTTTCTTTGTCTCGCCAAAGAAAGTAAGCAAAGAAAAGGCGACCCCACTGTGCGTGTCCCTCCACCTCGTTCCGGGCAACCTGCGGTGCTCGCTTCAGGCGGGGTCCGCGCAAACTCGCTTCGCTCAAACACGCGCGGCCCTTCTTCCGCCTGAAGCTGCGCTCCTCGGCACGCCCAGAGCCCGAGCTACTCCCCTCTGGCTGCGCCGAGGAGCGCAGCTTTTCGCGGATCAGGGCTCGCGATGGTCTGAGCGAAGCGAGTTCGAGCGCGACCCCGCGAAAAGCGAGCACCGCAGGTTGCCCCGCAGCTTCGCTGCGGGGTCGCAGACAGTGGGGTCGCCTTTCCTTGGTTACTTTCTTTGGCAAGACAAAGAAAGTGACTCGCCCGCCGGGGCGAGACCCGGCTCCGGCGCCCAACAAAGCATGCAACCGAATCAAAGGCCCAACGCCCCACCCCAACCCTCCCCCAGGGGGAGGGAGCAAAGAAGGTGATTCAACGCGACCGGATCGCCGACTTCGGCCGGAACGCCTTGCACACCGATTCGTCGGTTTCCAGATAAGGCCCGCCGATCAGGTCGATGCAATAGGGCACCGCGGCAAAGATTCCCGGCACCACCTGCGCGCCCTGGGCGTCCTTCAATCCTTCGAGCGTCTCCGCGATCGCCTTCGGCTGCCCCGGCAGATTGATGATCAGGCTGCGATCGCGGACGACCGCCACCTGGCGGGAAAGAATCGCCGTTGGCACGAAGCGCAGGCTGATCTGCCGCATCTGCTCGCCGAAGCCGGGCATTTCCCTGTGCGCCACGGCGAGCGTCGCTTCCGGCGTCACGTCGCGCAGGGCCGGCCCGGTGCCGCCGGTCGTCAGCACCAGCGAACAGCCGGCGTCCACCAGCTCGATCAGCGCCGCGCTGATGCCCGCCTGCTCGTCGGGAATCAGTCGCGGCTCGAAGCGGATCGGGTTGCGCAGCGCGCGCTGCAGCCATTCCTGCAGCGCGGGCAGGCCCTTGTCCTCGTAGACGCCGCTGGAGGCGCGGTCGCTGATCGAGACGATGCCGATGCGCACCGGGTCGAATGTGCCGACTTCGCTCATGCGTCCTCCTCGCGCGACTGTTCCGAGGCCTCGGCCGCATGGTCGTCGGTGCCATGCACGCCCAGCTGCACGCGCACGATCTGGAACACCTCGCGGTAGGCCTTGCCCTGGCGCGGCGCCTCGCCGGGCGGTCCGGCCTTGATGTCCTTGCGCGCCTGGCGCACCAGCGCACGCAGCTGCTGGGCGTCGGTGCCGGGATGGGTTTCGATCCAGCCGCCGAGCGCGTCGTCGTCGGCAATCAGGCGGTCGCGCCAGCGTTCGGCGTCGTGCAGGATCGCGGTCTCCTGGGCCGGGCCGCGGTTCTGCTCGTCGAGTGCGCTGCGCACGGCGTCGAGTGTCGCCGCATCGAGGCCGCGCATCAGCTTGCCGATGAACTGCATCTGGCGCCGCTTGCCTTCGAAATTGGTGATGCGCTTGGCTTCTTCGATCGCGTCCTTCAGCTTCTCGCCGAGATCGAGTTTGTCGAGCAGGCCGGCGCGCAACGTGAGCAGGGCTTCGCCCAGCGCCTGCAGTTCGGTGCTTTCGCGCTTGAGATCGGTTCTGCTTGCTGCGTCGGTGCCCTTGAGCTCGCGCTTGAGCTCCAGATCGAGTTCGCTGCCTTCGGCCACGAACTGGCCGCGGACGAAGTAGCCTTTTTTGGGTTTGCGGGACATAGAGGCAATCGTTGGCCGCACCATCGGGAACAGGGGGCGCAAGTATCATAGCCAACACATGAGCACATCTTCATCGCGCGCCGATTCCGGCTTCGCCTACACCCGCCCCTTTTTCGAAAACCTGGTCGATTCGGCCCTGGCGCATGCCAAGAAGCTCGGCGCCACCGACGCCGGCGCGGAGGCGTCCGAGGGCTGTGGCCTCAGCGTCTCGGTGCGCAAGGGCGAACTCGAGAACGTCGAGCGCAACCGCGACAAGTCGCTCGGCGTCACGGTCTATGTGGGCCATCGGCGCGGCAATGCCAGCACTTCCGACTTCTCCGAGGCCGCCGTCGCGCAGACGGTGCAGGCGGCCTACGACATCGCGCGCTTCACGGCCGAGGATCCGGTCAGCGGCCTGCCCGACGAAGCGGACATCGTCACCGACCAGCCCGATCTCGACCTGTTCCATCCCTGGAACATCAGCAGCGAGCAGGCCGCTGCGCTGGCGCTCGAATGCGAGGCCGCAGCACTGTCGACGGACAAGCGCATCACCAACAGCGAAGGCGCAGGCGTCTCGGCGCAGCAAAGCCATTTCTTCAGCGCCCATACGCGCGGCTTTCGCGGCGGCTATGCGAGCTCGCGGCACTCGATCTCGGTAGCGCCGATCGCCGGCAAAGGCGACGATATGCAGCGCGACGCCTGGTACAGCTCGATGCGCTCGGCCGAGGAGCTCGCGAGCCCGGCGGCCGTCGGGCGCTATGCGGCTGAACGCGCGCTGAGCCGCCTCAAGTCGCGCAAGATCAAGACCACTGAATGCCCGGTGCTTTTCGAGTCGCCGATGGCGGCCGGGTTGCTGGGCGGCCTGGTGCAGGCCACCAGCGGCGGTGCGCTCTACCGCAAGAGCAGCTTCCTGCTCGACTCGCTCGGCAAGCAGGTGCTGGCCAAGCACATCGACGTGCTCGAAGATCCGCACATCCTGCGCGGCAAGGGCAGCTCGCCCTTCGACGACGAGGGCGTGACCACGCGCAAGCGCAAGGTGGTCGACGGCGGCCGGCTCGAGGGCTATTTCCTGAGCACCTACTCGGCGCGCAAGCTGGGCATGAAGACCACCGGCAATGCCGGTGGTTCGCACAACCTCACTCTGAGCTCGCGGCTGACGAAGAAGGGCGACGATCTCGATGCCATGCTCGCCAAGCTCGGCACCGGTCTGTTCGTGATCGAGCTCATGGGGCAGGGCGTCAACTACGTGACGGGCGACTACTCGCGCGGCGCCAGCGGCTTCTGGGTCGAGAAGGGCAAGATCACCTTTCCGGTGCAGGAGATCACGATTGCCGGCAACTTGAAGAGCATGCTGCTCGGCATCGAGGCGATCGGTGCCGATGCCTACAACTACGGTGCGAAGACCACCGGTTCGATCCTGGTGAACCGGATGAAGGTCGCCGGAAGCTAAGCCGCGTCTGCGAGCAGCGCCTCGCGCACCCTGGCGATGGCGTTGAGGTAGGGCGTGGTGAAGCCGTCCAGAGGCGCATCGGGCGCCAACCAGTTGAAGCTGAAAACGAGCCCGTCTTCTTCCGGACTGCCCATGGCCACGTGGTCGAAGGTCTCGGGCAGCGGCGATGGTGCGCGCATCAGGAACAGGTGCCAGAGCTGGGCATGCCGGTGCACGTTGCCTTCGATGCCGGCCTCGCATTCGCGGTCCAGCGTGCCCAGCGGCTGCAGTTCGCCGCGGTAGTCGATGCCCGACTCTTCCAGCAGCTCTCGCCGCACGGCGTCTTCAGGCGCTTCTCCGGGCTCCACCGTGCCCTTGGGCAACTGCATGCTCTTGTCGCCAGGATGGTGGAAGACCAGCAGGCGGCCGCGGTCGTCCACCACGCAGGCGCAGGCCTTGTGGATCGCGGTGCGTGCCGTCATCCTCAGCCGCCCGAGAGCGCGGCCTTCACGGCAGCACTGACCTGGCCCATGTCGGCTTTGCCGGCCAGGCGGGTCTTGACCGCGCCCATCACCTTGCCCATGTCGCCGGGGCCCGCTTTGCGACCAAGTTCTTCGCCGAGTTCGGCCACGATGGCCCGGACCTCGGCCGCGATCTCGTCCGCGCCCATGCGTTGGGGCAGGTACACCTCCAGCACCTTGATCTCGGCGGCTTCCTTGTCGGCCAGGTCGGTGCGGCCGCCCTGGGTGAAGGCGGCGACCGAGTCCTTGCGCTGCTTGACCAGCTTGTCGACGATGGCCACGACCATCGCATCGTCGAGCTCGATGCGCTCGTCGACTTCCTTCTGCTTGAGGGCGGCGAGCAGCAGGCGGATGGTGCCCAGGCGCTCCGAGTCCTTGGCGCGCATCGCGGTCTTCATGTCTTCGGTGATCTGGTCCTTGAGACTCATGGCAGGCTTTCTTGACAGGCTAAAAACAAAAGCCGCGGCAGGTATCCCTGGCGCGGCTCTGAACCGGACGCTGGCTTCGGCGCCAGCGCGGCGGATGCTCAGTACAGCTTCTTGGGAAGCTGCATGCTGCGCACGCGCTTGTAGTGGCGCTTGACCGCTGCGGCCTTCTTGCGCTTGCGCTCGGCGGTCGGCTTCTCGTAGAACTCGCGGGCGCGCAGGTCGGTCAGCAAGCCGAGCTTTTCGATGGTGCGCTTGAAGCGGCGCAGCGCGACGTCGAAGGGCTCGTTTTCTTTAACGCGGATGGTGGTCATTTAAAAATCGGTCTTTGTTGAATTTGGCCTGGGGAAGATCGGGCCCCGGGCCGGGGTTCCTCAACTGAAAAATGGGGTAGGCCGTTGAGGGGAGGCCAAAGTTAGCCCGACATTATAGCGCGTGAGCGCAGGCATGGGCGCTGGCCCAGGCCCACTGGAAGTTGTAACCGCCGAGCCAGCCGGTCACGTCGACCACTTCGCCGATGAAATACAGGCCGCGCTGCTTGGATTCCATGGTTTGCGAAGACAGCTCGCGGGTGTCGACGCCGCCGGCCGTGACCTCGGCCTTCTTGTAGCCCTCGGTGCCGCTGGGGGTGATCTGCCAGCGTGCGATGCGCTCGGCCAGCGCGGCGAGCGCCCGGTCGGCCGCTTCGTTGATCGGACGCTGCAGCGCTGCGTCCTGCCCGACCCAGGCGTCCGCCAGCCGCGCGGGCACCAAGCCGGCCAGTTCGTTGCCGATGCGCTTGCGCGAGCGTTGCTTGGCCTCGCCGAGCGAGGCGCGCACGTCCACCCCCGGCGCGAAATCGATGGTGAGCGGGGCGCCCGGTTGCCAGTAGCTCGAAATCTGCAGCACCGCCGGGCCCGAGAGGCCGCGATGGGTGAAGAGCAGGTCTTCGAGGAAAACTGTGCGATCTTTCTTGGCGCCGGTTTCGATCTGCACCGGCAGCGCCAAGCCGGCCAGCTCGGCGTAGGGCGACCAGGCCTCGCCGCCGAAGGTCAGGGGCACCAGAGCGGGACGCGGCGCGACCACGCGCAGACCGAACTGCGCGGCGAGCCGGTAGCCGAAATCGCTGGCGCCGATCTGGGGAATGGAAAGGCCGCCCGTCGCAATCACCAGCTTGGACGTCTGGACGCTGCCTCGGCTGGTCTCGATCCGATAGCCCCCTCCATCCGAGAACGCGATCTCGCCGACACTGCAGGGCTGCCAATGCGCGACGCCGCCGGCCGCGCACTCGGCCAGCAGCATGTCGATGATCTGTTGCGAGCTGCCGTCGCAGAAGAGCTGGCCCTTGTGTTTTTCGTGGAAAGCGATGCCGTGGCGCTGCACCAGTTCGATGAACTGCTGCGGCGTGTAGCGCGACAGCGCCGAGCGGCAGAAATGCGGGTTGTCGCCGATGAAATGGCGCTGCGGCGCGCGCACGTCCAAGTCGCGGTTGGTGAAGTTGGCGCGTCCGCCGCCCGAGATGCGGATCTTTTCGGCGATGCGCTCGCCGTGGTCGATGAGCAGCACCTTCAGGCCGCGCTGGCCCGCCAGTCCGGCGCAGAAGAGACCGGCGGCACCCGCGCCGACGACCACCGCGTCGAACGCGGGCATTCAGCAAACCTCCGCGCTGCGCGCTGCGGTGCGAGCCCCTTCGGGCGGCCGGGCGGGGCTCATCCTTTCCACACGAACGGGAACTTCAACTGCTTGAAGAAGCCGTTGGGCACGTAGTCGCCGACCACGCCGTAGCGCTCTGGCCAGAGCCTGGTGCTCTTGACGGCCGTGCCGAAGAGATAGTCGAGAAAGGCGTAGTGCGCGGCGTAGTTCTTGTCGATCGCCTCGTCGTCCTGGCTGTGGTGCCAGTGATGGAAGTTGGGCGTGACGATGAGGTAGCGCAGCGGCCCGAGGCGCACGCTCACGTTGCAGTGGTTGAAGACCGCCTGGAAGCCGACCACCACGATGTAGGCGTCGATCACTTCCTTGCTGAAGCCCAGCACGTAGATCGGCGCCAGCACCAGCGTGCGCGTGATCAGCAACTCGAGGATGTGCTGGCGCGAGCCGGCCATCCAGTCCATGCTCTTGACGCTGTGGTGCACCGCATGCAGGCGCCACAGGAGCGGCACCTCGTGGTAGGCGCGGTGCGTCCAGTACTGCACCAGGTCGGCCACCAGGATGATCAGCAGCACGCCGGCCCAGAAGGGCAGCCCCGCGATCCAGCCGCGCACGCCGTCGTTGGCGGCCCAGCCGAAGAGCTTGTGCACCAGCAGGTTGGTCGCCAGCAGCACGAAGCCCACGATCATGTGGTTGACGACGAAGTGGTGAAAGTCCGTCTGCCACTCGGCGCGGAACACCGGCTGGTCCTTGCGGTGCGCGAACAGTTTCTCGATGAAGATGAAGATCAGCGAAGAGCCCAGCAGGTCGAGGATGAACCAGTCGAGCCCGATGTAGGGCGTGTTGTCGGCGAAGTCGTTGACCGGCACCTTGTGGCCGCCGAGCAGCGCCGCCGCGGCCACCAGCAGGAAGGCGAAGGAGGAGAGCCAGCGCGAGCGGTTGAAGATGATGTTCACCAGCGAGAGGCCGCCGGAAATCACCATCGCAACGAGCAGCACGATGCGCATCACGTCGACGTTGTAGCTGCGGCGCAGCTCGGGCGTGCTGAGGTACTGCGGGAAGTGGAAGACGAGCACGCCCAGGAAGCACAGGATGCCTAGCGAGAGCGCGATGGTGCCGGTGACCAGGCCCTTGCCGCGTTGCAGCTCGCCATGGCTTTCGGTGAATTCATTGAGTTTTTCGAGCTCCAGCATCCTGATCTCCCGCCCGTGTTCGAGGGCTGGAGGATTCTAGGGGTGGCGCCGGAACGTGCCGACAGGCCGAACGGCCGATTCAGGTGCCGAAGCGCGTCGCCGGCAGGCCCGCCGCGGCCAGGCCGCGCAGCACGTCGCCGACCACGATCACGGATGGGCTGCCGAGCCCGGCTGCCGCCAGGTCGAAAGGCAGGCGCGCGAGCGTGGTCGCGATGTGGCGCTGCTGCGGCAGGCTCGCATGCTGGATCACGGCCACCGGCGTGTCGCCCGCCAGGCCGTGCAGCAGCTCGTTCTGGATATGGGCCACGCCCGTGACGCCCATGTAGATCACCAGCGTGAGCCGCGCGTCGCGCGCAGTGGCGGCCAACTGCCGCCAGTCGGTCGGATGCTGGTCGGCCGCATGACCCGTCTTGGCGTGGCCGGTGACGAACACCACGCCCTGCGCGTGGTCGCGGTGCGTGAGCGGCACGCCCAGCGCGGTGACGGCGGCGAGGCCAGCCGTGATGCCGTTGATCACCCGCACCTCGATGCCTTCTTCGCGCAGGTGCTCCACCTCCTCGCCGCCGCGGCCGAAGATGAAGGGGTCGCCGCCCTTGAGGCGCACCACGGTCTCGCCCTCGCGCACCGCGGTGATCATGAGCCGCTCGATGAAGGCCTGCGGCGTGCTCCTGCAGCCGCCGCGCTTGCCGACATGGACGATGCGTGCGCCGGGCCGCGCGTAGGCCAGGATCTCCTCGCTGACCAGGTCGTCGACCAGGAGCACGGTGGCCGCCTGGATCGCCTTGACGGCCTTGATCGTGAGCAGTTCGGGATCGCCGGGGCCGGCGCCGACCAGGGTGCAGCTGCCGTGATGGGAAAGGGTGCTCATGGGTGCTCCACCTGTTGGGCCAACTGCAGGACATGCTCGACCTGCTGCGCGATCGCGTCCGGCACCGGCGCCTGGCCGGCCAGCACGCGCCGCGTGTAGTCGGCCGTGGTCTCGATGTCGATTTCTTTGGGCAGCCCGGGCACCTCGGCTTGCGTGCCGGGCTCCTGGGTCTGCAGTGCGACGCGCCGGCCGCGCACGAAGCCGTCGACCTGCGCGGTGCGGCGCGGGTCGGCCACGCTCTCGCCCTCGAGTCCGCGCGAGAGCAGGGCGGTCATGCCCAGCAGCTCGAAGGTCGCTGCCATGGACTCGGCGTAGGCGGGATGCGTGTAGCTGCCGACCACCACGCAGGCGCCTTGCGTCGGTTGCATCAGCTTGACCACGCTGTGGCCGGGGTTGCGCAGGCCGACCACGCGGCGCACGTCGAGCAGGCGCTTGAGGCCGGGGCTGAGCAGCTCGGTCGGTGCGAAGACCGCCTCTCCGTTCGCGATGGGCCGGATGGACGCGAGCGGCTGCACGTCGAGGGCCGCGAGCACGTTGGAGGCCAGCACCCGGGTCGATTCGGTGGCCGCGCCATGCACCAGCACCGGCAGGCCTTCGCGGGCCAGCAGCAGCGCGAGCAAGGGCGTGAGCACCGGCAGCCGGCGCGCGCCGTTGTAGCTGGGCAGCACCACCAGCGGCCGGCCGGTGGCGGGAAAGCGCGCCAGGCGCGCATGGGTGGCATCGAGAAAGCCGGCCATCTCATCCGGCGTCTCGCCCTTGATGCGCATGGCCAGGCAGAAGGCGCCGGTTTCCAGGTCGGTCACGGTGCCGTCGAGCACCTGGCCGAAGAGGTCCGCGGCCTGCTCGCGGTTGAGCGGCCGCGCGCCGCGCGCGCCGCGGCCGATTTCCTTGATGTAGTGGCTGATTCCCATGGGTAGGCCCATTGTCCCGCAAGGCTTATGCCGCAATACGGCTGCGCTTATGCCCTGGAAGGCAGGAAGGGAAGCCGTCCATGCGCTCATGATTGCTCGGCCAGGGCCGGTGCCGCGCTCGCGCGCACCATGCGCTTGAGCTCGGGCAGGCAGGAGCCGCAATTGGTGCCGCATTTCAGCGCGCCCTGCAATGTGGCTAGGCGATCGCCTTCGGAACCCGAAGCGGCCGCCAGGTGCTCGCCGATGGCGGTCTGCGTCACGCCGAAGCAGCTGCAGATGACCTTGCCGCGCGCCGCCACGCCGGCCGGGGCGGCGGCGCCGGGCTTGAGCAGCTGGCGGCCATAGGCCTGTGCGGGCAACTGGTCCTGCAGCAAGGTCTTGATCCAGGCCTCCGCACGCGTGTCGCCGGCCAGCAGGAAGCCTTCGAGGTGTGCGTCCTGGCCGTCGCGCACCAGCCGCGCAGCGCGCCGCTGCCCGTGCTTGGCATCGGCATAGCGCAAGGTGTCGGCGCCGCCGAGCCCCAGCAGTCCCTCGATGCGGGCGAGCACATCGTTGGAGGGCGCGTCGTAGGCGGCAGCGCGAAAGAGGATGCCGGTGCGCTCCGGCCCGCTGCCCTCCAGGGCGCCGCCGGTGCCGAACGGTACGCAGCTGGCAAAGGGGAAGGACGGCATCAGTGCGCGCAGAGCCTCGCGGATGTCCAGGGACGCGTCCCGCGGCAGCCAGGCCACCGCCAGCAAGGACCAGGGCAGTTCGGCCTTGAGGATCTTGACGGCCGCGTGCTTGAGTTCGGGCTGCTTCGAATCGGGGCAGAAGGCCGGCGTCGTGAGCGCATTGACGCCGGCCAATGGCTCGCCGGTGCTGGAGCGGCCGCTGAGATATTCGCCGCCCCAGTGCATGGCGATGAACGCCTGGCTCATCCCCACCTCGGCGCTGGCCGCGACGGGCAGCACGATCGAGCCGCGCCGCGAGGTGACGTGCACCAGGTCGCCCTCCTTCAACTGGCGGCGCGCCATGTCCTGCGCATGCATCTGCACCGTCGGCTCCGCTGCGTGGCCGAACAGGCGGCCCAGCGTGCCGGTGCGGCTCATGCCGTGCCACTGGTCGCGCAGGCGGCCGGTGTTGAGCGAGAACGGAAAGCGCGCCTCGCGGGCTTCGGCCACCGGCTTGTAGGCGACGTCGGCAAAGCGCGCGCGGCCGTCGGGCGTGGCGAACACGCCGTCTTCGTAGAGGCGCGCACGGCCGGTGGTCTCGCCTTCGCGCAGCGGCCACTGCTGCGGCGCGGCCTCGAGCATCGCGTAGCTCATGCCGGTGATGTCGAGATCGCGGCCGCGCGTGGATTCGCGGTGCTCGTTCCACACGGCTTCCGCACTCGCATAGGGGAACAGCGTGTTCGCACGCGCCAGCCGTGTTTCGAGCCGGCGCGCGAAATCCATCGCGATGGCCCAGTCGTCGCGCGTCTCGCCCGGTGCCGCGACGGCCGGCCGCACCCGCGAGACGCAGCGCTCGCTGTTGGTGACGGTGCCGTTCTTCTCGCCCCAGGTGGTGGCCGGCAGCAGCAGGTCGGCGAAGTCGCAGGTGGCGGTGGTCGAGAAGGCTTCCTGCACGACCACGAATTCGCAGCGTTCGAGCGCGCGGCGCACGGTGGCCTGGTCGGGCATTGACTGCGCGGGGTTGGTGCAGGCGATCCAGAGCGCGCGGATCTCGCCGTCGGCGGCGGCCTGGAACATCTCGACTGCGGTCTTGCCGGGCTTCTCCGGCACCGAAGGCACGCCCCAGAGAGCGGCGACCTCGGCACGATGCTGCGGGTTGGCGAGGTCGCGGTGCGCCGACAGCAGGTTGGCCAGGCCGCCCACCTCGCGGCCGCCCATCGCGTTGGGCTGCCCGGTCAGCGAGAAGGGGCCGGCGCCGGGCCTGCCGATCTGCGCGGTCGCGAGGTGCAGATTGATCAGTGCCGCATTCTTGGCGGTGCCCGACGACGATTGGTTGAGGCCCTGGCAGTAGAGGCTCAGCGTCGCGGCCGAGGTGGCGAACAGGCGCGCGGCCTGCAGCAGGTCGTCCTTGGAGATGCCGCAGACCTGCGCCACGCGATCGGGCGTGCAGTCGCGCACGGTGGCCTTGAGCGCCTCGAAGCCGCTGGTGTGGGCGGCGATGTAGCGCGCATCGGTCCAGCCTTCCCACAGTATCAGGTGCAGCATGCCGTTGAAGAGCATCACGTCGGTGCCCGGCTGGATGGCCAGGTGCAGGTCGGCGATCTCGCAGGTGTCGGTGCGGCGCGGATCGGCCACGACGATCTTCATCGCCGGGTTGGCCGCCTTCGCATCCTCGATGCGGCGGAACAGGATCGGATGGGCCCAGGCGGTGTTGCTGCCGGCGATGAACAGGCACTCGGCGTGCTTCAGGTCGTCGTAGCAGGCCGGCGGCGCGTCGGCGCCCAGCGTTTTCTTGTAGCCGGCCACCGCGCTGCTCATGCACAGGCGCGAATTGGTGTCGATGTTGTTGGTGCCGATCAGGCCCTTGGCCAGCTTGTTGAAGACGTAGTAGTCCTCGGTGAGCAACTGGCCCGAGACGTAGAAACCGACGGCGTTCGGGCCGTGCTCGCGCACGACCTGGGCGAACTTGTCGGCGGCCGTGTCGAGCGCAGTGTCCCAGCCGACGGCCTCGGGCGCCACACCGCGCTCGGCACGCCGCATCGGCTGCAACAGCCGCGTCTGCCGCGTGACCGCCGCGCTGGCGGTCAGGTGCAGCGTCGAGCCCTTGGTGCACAGGCGGCCGAAGTTGGCCGGGTGCTCCGGGTCGCCGCGCACGCCGGTGATCTGCGCGCCATCGGATTCGATGATCACGCCGCAGCCGACACCGCAGTACGGGCAGGTGGAGCGTGTTTCGTTCATGGCATGCCTTCAGGCTGCGACGGAGCGCTTCGGTCCCGCGACGGGGCGCTCGAGATCGGTGGCATGCGTCGCGAGTTCGCCTGCATCCAGATGGACCACACCGTCCGCGACCTTCACCGCGAAGCGCGGCGTGCATCCTTCATCCGGCGATTTCGCGCAGCCGTCGTCGAGCCCGATCGCCCAGTTGTGCAGCGGGCAGGCCACGCTGGTGCCGAACACGATGCCCTGGCTCAGCGGGCCGCCCTTGTGCGGGCAGCGGTCGAGCAAGGCGAAGACCTGGTTCTCGGCATTGCGGAATACCGCCACGTCCACGCCCGCAGGTCGTGCAACGCGTCGCGCGCCGAGCACGGGGATGTCGTCGATGCGGCAGATGACTTTCCATTCACTCATGGGGGTCTCTCTAGGTTTTGAGGTTGGAATACAGGCCGGTGATGCGATCCATGATCGCCAGCAGGTTCTCGCTGGTGACGAACACGTCGGACATGAGCTTGGGCGACGCACTCGCGCCTTCCAGACGCTGAAGGCCGTGGTTGAAGAACACCCACTGCGCGTCGGCCAGCACCAGCTCCTCCTTGATCTGCGTCGTGACCTCGGGCGCACTGCGCAGGGTTTCGAGTGCTGCAACGAACTCCGAGCGCGCCTTGGCGATCTCGGCCGCGCTGCCCGTCGGGTCGATCTGCAGGGCACTGGCCAGGTAGAACTTGGCCATGCGTTGCGACAGCATGCGCTGGCGGCCCGCGATGTTGACCAGCTTGCCCACCGACTTGCCCGAGGCCGCTTCGTACTGCACCGTGCCCTGGTGCGCCAGGGCGAGCACGGCGGCATCCAGCTTGACGACCTTTGCCGCTTCGTTCTTGCCGGGTGCGGGGCCCGTCAGTTCTCTCTTGAAATCGTTCCAGGCACCGTCGAGCGTGTCGTAGGTGCCGCGGATGGTGGGGGTAGGCGCGAAGGTCTTGAGCTCCACCAGTTGGCGGTCGAACAGGGCGATGGACCGGTCCAGCACCTGCTGGGCGTTGCGCGTCTCCACTTTTTGCACCAGCGCCAGGTAGGCCTTGCTCGCACGCTGCGAGAGCATGCGCTGGCGCCCCGCCTTGTTGATGGCGTCGTTGAGGTCGGCCACCTGGGCGCGTGCGCCCAGGCCGATCAGGGCGGTCGAGGCGATGAAGAGCCGTCTTTTCAAACCACTTCTCCGGCTTGCGGTTTTCATGCCGTCAGCGGCGTGAACTGCCGCACGTCGACCGAGGCCTGGCTCGACTCGAACCACGGATCGGGTTCGCCGTCGAGTGCGAACTGCAGTCGCTCCCACAGCGCCTTGCGGCCTTCGGCGTCCTCGAGAATCTTCTTCTTCACATAGTCCAGGCCCACACGGCCGATGTAGTGCACCGTGCGCTCGAGGTACCAGCCCTCTTCGCGGTAGAGCTGCAGGAACGCGCCCGCGTACTCCATCACTTCCTCGGAGGTCTTGACCTTCACGAGGAACTGCGCCACCTCGGTCTTGATGCCGCCATTGCCGCCCACGTAGAGTTCCCAGCCCGAGTCGACGCCGATCACGCCCACGTCCTTGATGCCGGCCTCCGCGCAGTTGCGCGGGCAGCCCGAGACCGCGAGCTTGACCTTGTGCGGCGAGTACATGGCCCACAGCGCGCGCTCGAGGTCCTTGCCCATCTGCGTCGAGTCCTGCGTGCCGAAGCGGCACCACTCGCTGCCGACGCAGGTCTTCACCGTGCGCAGCGACTTTGCGTAGGCAAAGCCCGAGGGCATGCCGATGTCCTTCCAGACGTTCTCCAGGTCTTCCTTCTTCACCCCGAGGAGGTCGATGCGCTGTCCGCCGGTGACCTTGACGGTCGGGATCTTGTACTTGTCGGCCGCGTCCGCAATGCGGCGCAGTTCGTCGGGCGTGGTGTGGCCGCCCCACATGCGCGGGATCACCGAATAGGTGCCGTCCTTCTGGATGTTGGCGTGGCTGCGCTCGTTGATGAAGCGGCTCTGCGGGTCGTCCTTGGCCTCCTTGGGCCAGGTCGAGATCAGGTAGTAGTTGACGGCCGGGCGGCAGGTCGCGCAGCCGTTGGGCGTGCGCCAGCCGAGGCCGCGATAGACCTCATCGTGCGTGAGCCAGTGTTCCTTGCGGATCGCGTCGCGCACGTCCTGGTGGCTGGCGTCGGTGCAGCCGCAGACCGCCTTCTTCTTCGGCGTGGCCGAGTAGTCGCCGCCGGCGGTGAACATCAGGATCTGTTCCACCAGCCCGGTGCACGAGCCGCAGCTGGCGCTGGCCTTGGTGTGCTTCTTGACCTCTTCGAGCGTGAACAGGCCCTTGTCCTTGATGGCCTTGCAGATGGTGCCCTTGCTGACGCCGTTGCAGCCGCAGACCTCGGCGTCGTCGGGCATGCTGGCGGCCTTGCTGTGGCCTTCGTGGCCGGTGTCGCCGATGTTCGATTCGCCGAACATCAGCTTGTCGCGGATGTCGCTCACGCTGCGGCCGTCGCGCAGCAGCTTGAAGTACCAGCTGCCGTCGACCGTGTCGCCGTAGAGGCAGGCGCCGACCAGCTTGTCGTCCTTGATCACCAGCTTCTTGTAGACGCCGCCGAAGGGGTCGCTCATCACGATCTCCTCGGTGCCTTCGCCGCCCATGAATTCGCCGGCGCTGAAGAGGTCGATGCCCGTCACCTTGAGCTTGGTCGAGGTCAGAGATCCGAGGTAGCGGCCGATGCCGAACTGCGCGAGATGGTTGGCCGCCACCTTGGCCTGCTCGAACAAGGGTGCGACCAGCCCGTAGGCGATGCCGCGGTGGGCCGCGCATTCGCCCACCGAGTAGATGCGCGCGTCGGTCACGGTCTGCATGGTGTCGGTGACCACGATGCCGCGGTTGCAATGCAGGCGCATCTTCTCGGCCAGCTCGACGTTGGGCCGGATGCCCACGGCCATCACGACCAGGTCGGCCGCGACCTCGGTGCCGTCCTTGAAGTGGATGGCCGCAACGCGTCCTTCATCGTTGCCGACCAGCTCCTGCGTCTGCGCGCCGATCAGGAACTTGAGCCCGCGGTCTTCCAGCGACTTCTGCAGCAGCTTGCCCGCCACGTCGTCGAGCTGGCGCTCCATGAGCCAGGGCATGACATGCACTACGGTCACGTTCATGCCGCGCAGCATCAGGCCGTTGGCCGCTTCCAGGCCCAGCAGGCCGCCGCCGATGACCACCGCGTTCTTGTGCGTCTTCGCGGTCTCGATCATGTAGTCGGTGTCGGCGATGTCGCGGTAGGCGATCACGCCCTTCAGGTCCTTGCCCGGGACGGGCAGCATGAAGGGGTTGGAGCCGGTGCACATCAGCAGGCGGTCGTAGGCGGCCTCGGTGCCGTCCTCGGCCCGCACGATGCGCTTGACGCGATCGACCTCGACCACCTTCTTGCCGGCGTGCAGCGTGATGTTGTTCTCGGCGTACCACTCCCAGCTGTTGAGCACGATCTCGTCGACCGTCTGCTCGCCGGCGAGCACCGGCGACAGCAGGATGCGGTTGTAGTTGGGATGCGGCTCGGCGCCGAAGACGGTGATGTCGTAGAGATCGGGCTCGATCTTCAGCAGCTCTTCGAGCGTGCGCACGCCGGCCATGCCGTTGCCGACCATCACGAGTTTCATCTTCTTCATGGGGTGGGACCTTTCAAGCAAAGAGGGGGCTCGCGGCTTGCGCGGACAATCGCGCGCCATGAGCTTCGAAGTAGAGATCGGCTACAGCAGCCACCGCGGGCCGCGCCCGCAGAACGAGGACTTCGCCGGCGCGGTGCATGCGCCGCGCGGCGAGGAGTCGCGCGGGCTGATCGCGGCGATCGCCGACGGCGTTTCTTCGGGCGGCCACGGGCTGGAGGCGGCGCAGACCACCGTCATCGGCCTCCTGGGCGACTACTTCGCCACGCCCGACACCTGGGAGCCGACGGTCGCGATGGACCGACTGATCGCCGCCCAGAACGCCTGGCTGGCCGATCACAACCGGCGCCGCCGCCAGGACAGCGCCATGACCACGCTGACCGCCCTGGCCCTGCACGGGCAGAGCTACACGCTGGCCCATGTGGGCGACACGCGCGCCTGGCGCGTGCGCAAGGGCGAGGGCGCGGCCATGCAGTTGAGCGTCGACCATGCGCTGGACCATCCCGACCTGCGCAGCCGCCTGACGCGCGCGGTGGGCCTCGACGACCACGTGCGCGTCGACTACATGCAAGGCGAGCTGCGCATCGGCGACTGCTTCGTGCTCAGCACCGACGGCGTGCACGGCGTGCTGAAGCCTGCGCGCGTGGCCGAGCTCGCGCTGGCCACCAATGCGCAGCAGGCCAGCGACGCGCTGGTCGACGCGGCGATCGCCGCCGGCACCCGCGACAATGCCACCGCGCTGGTCATCCGCGTGCTCGGGCTGGATGCGCGCCAGCTGCACGACGAGCTGGGCGATGCGCGCCGCCTGGATCCGCCCGCGGCGCTGAAGGTGGGCGAGGTGCTGGACGGCTACGCGATCACCGCGCTGGTCGCCGACACCGGCGTGCACCGGCTCTACCAGGCGCGCCATGTGCCCACCCGCGCGCTGGTCGCGCTCAAGACCCTGCACCCTTCGCGCGCCAGCGACCCCGAGGAGCGCGCCATGCTGGCGCACGAGGCCTGGCTGGGCCTGCGCGTGGGCGGGCGCGGCGAGCCCGGCTTCGTGCGCGTGCACGAACGCGCCGACGACGCCAGCGCGCTCTACACCGTGTTCGACTGGCATGGCGGCCGCACCGTCGAACAGATGTTGCGCTCGGGCATGCGCCCGGCCGTGGCGGAGGTGGTGGCCGCCGCGGTCCAGATCTGCAAGAGCCTGGGCCGGCTGCACCGCCACGGCGTGGTGCATCGGGACATCAAGCCCGGCAATCTGCACCTGGGCGACGACGGCTGCTGGCGCATCCTCGACCTGGGCGTGGCGCTCTCGGGCCGCGAGGGCGCGGCGCAGCGCGAGCTGCATGCCGGCACGCCCAGCTTCATGAACCCCGAGCAATGGGAGGGCGTCGCGCCCGATGCCGGCAGCGACCTGTTCGCCCTCGGCGTGGTGCTGTACCAATGGCTGGGCGGGCGCCTGCCTTACGGCGAGATCGAGCCCTACCAGATCGCCCGCTACCGGCGCGATCCCGTGGCGCTCTCGCGCATCCGGCCGGACGTGCCGATCTGGCTCGACCATCTGGTGCGCAAGGCGGTGGCGCGCGATCCGCGGCAGCGTTTCGAGACCGCCGAGGAGATGCTGCTGGCGCTCGAACGCGGCGCGGCCCGCCCGGTCGGCGCGCCGGCCGCCACGCCGCTGGTGCGGCGCGATCCCGCCCTGCTGTGGAAGATCGCGCTGGCCGCGTCGCTGCTCTTCAACGCGCTGCTCGTCTACTGGCTGCTGTTCCTGCCGCGCTGAGCGCAGGAGGGAGGAGGGGTGGCGCATGGGCATCACCGTCCGGCGCTGCGGCGCAGCGGCCGGACCGGCCGGTCGCCCTCGCCGGCTGGATCGACCGGCGTGCTGCGTGCGCGGCCGCCCTTCTCGGCCCAGGTCCGCGTCCAGCGGATCTGCATGACCCGCATGACGCCCAGCATCACCAGGGCCAGCACTGCGAACAGCATGAAGCCCCACATGTAGGTGCCCAGGTACTGCTTCGACAGGCCCATCGCATTGGGCACCAGGCCGCCGCCCAGGGCGCCGATCTCGCCGATCATCGAGCCGGCCACGGCCGTGGTCGTCGGCCAGCGCAGCGGCACCAGCTGGAACAGCGCGCCGTTGCCCGCGCCCAGGGCGGCAAAGCACACCATCAGCAGCAGCGTGGTGATCGCGAGCGAGCCGGAGGAGAGCCCGATCAGCGCCAGCGAGACCGCCGACACCACCAGCACCAGCGTCAGCGTGTTGACGCCGCCCCAGCGGTCGGAGATCCAGCCGCCCATCACGCGCACCGCCGCGCCCATGAACGCGGCCAGCATCGTCAGCTGGCCCGCCTGCACCTTGCTCACGCCGAACTGGTCGTAGTAGTAGGAGGGCAGGAAGGTGGTGAGGCCGATGAAGCCGCCGAAGGTGACGCCGTAGATCAGGCTGAAGGCCCAGCCGTCCTTCTCGAACAGGCAGGCCACGTGCTCGCGCAGGCCGGCGTGGCTGTCGACGTCGGGCGGCTCCTGCGCGAACAGCACCATCACCGCCATCGGCAGCAGGATGGCCACCGCCGCGACGCCGTAGACGGCCTGCCAGCCGAGCCATTGCGCCAGCGGCGGCGCGACCAGCACCGACAGCGCCGTGCCCACGTTGCCGGCGCCCACCAGCCCCATCGCCAGGCCCTTGTTCTGCGGCGGGAAGGAGCCCGAGCCCAGCGACAGGGCCACGCCGAAGCTGGCGCCCGCGATGCCCAGCAGCACGCCCATGGCCAGCAGGTCGTTGAAGCTGTGCACCATGAAGAAGCCGAACAGCATCGCCACCGCGATCAGCCCCATCTCCACCAGCGTGGCGTTCTTGCGCCCGATGTACTGCGACAGGATGCCGAGCGGAAAGCGCATCAGCGCGCCGGCGATGATCGGGATCGACAGCATCAGCCCCATCTGCGCGGGATTCAACTGGAAGGCCTCGCCGATGAAGGGCGCCATAGCGCCGTTCAGCACCCAGATGCAACACGAGAACATGAAGTAGAAGAAGGCCGCGAAGAGGGTGGGGGCGTGCCCGGAGCGCAGGAATGACTTGAAGCTGGACATGGCGGTGGCAATGCGTAAAGCATCCGCACAGCCGTGGCGCGGCTGCGTGGATGGGCGATGAATAGGAGTTTCCCGCCGGGAGCCGGCGGAATGGATGGGCGGTGAGCGAGTCCCTGCCGGGACCCGGGTCGGCGCGCAGGCCGAGGACTTCACCAAAGCGGTGCTTCGTTACACCGTGCCTTCTCTTATGCAAGACGCGTGCCTGCCGCAAGAGGCTCGCTTCGCCTATGCTGCGCTCGCCCCCCTCGTTCGCGACCCAACTTCCATGATTCGACTCTTGCTCGTCTTGCCTGACTCCGATGCCGAGGTGCTGAGCCAAGTGCTGGCGGGCGCGGATGCCGCCGCCATCGGCTTCAGCACCTGCGACACGATGGTGCAGGAGGCCGCCATGCTCGCACCGCAACAGGTGCTGATCCACAGGCCCGCATCGATCCCTGACCTGCAGGCCGCCCTGCATACCTGGGCTGGCGCTCCGCCGCATCCGGTCGTGGTGATCAGCGAGCCGCTGTCGCCAGAAGTGCATGAGGCGCTCGTCGAGCTGGGCGTGCACGCCTGGTCGTGCGCCGAAACCCTGGATGCACAGAGCCTGCGCGCCGTGCTGGCGCGCGCGCAGGTGCGCTGGCAGCGCGAGGCTGCGCTGCGCGACACGCTGGCGCGCTCGCTCGCCCATCTCGACGAGCGCAAGTGGGTGGACCGCGCCAAGGGGCTCCTGATGTCGGCGCGCGGCATCGGCGAGGACGCCGCGTTCGGCATGCTGCGCGGTGCAGCGATGCACGCCAACCTGCGGGTCGGTGAACTCTCGCGTTCGGTGGTCGAGGCGGCCCAGTGGGCCGAGGCGATCAACCGTGCCGGGCAGTTGCGCATGCTCTCGCAGCGGCTGGTGCGCCTGGCGGCGCAGGCGCTCGCGGATGTGGATGCGCGGCGCAGCCGCAGCCTGCGCGCGCAGTCGGTCGAGCGGGTCAAGGACAACCTCGATCACCTGGCTTCCCTCCCGCTGGATCCGACCTCGATGCAGGCGCTGGCGGCCGTGCGCTCGGCATGGGATGCCATGGATGCGGCGCTGTCCTTGCGGCTGTCCGCGGCCTCGCTGACCGCCATCGACGCCAGCGGCGAAGACCTGCTGGTCGCGGCCGAGGCGCTCACCGACGTGCTCGAATCCTCCGCGGGCCGCAGGGCCTTGCGCATCGTCAATCTCTGCGGGCGGCAGCGCATGCGCGCCCATCGCCTGGCCAAGGACGCGCTGCTCGCCGCGATGCTGCCCGAGGGCGCGTGGAGCGCGCGCCTCGCGCCCACCATGGACACTTTCGAGGCCTCGCTGCTGGAGCTGGAGCGCGCGCCGCTGAGCTCGCCCGAGATCCGCGACGCGCTCCATGGCGCCCGCGACGAATGGCTGCGGCTGGTGCGCGGCGTGCGCCATGCCGACCGGGCCGAGGGGCGCGCCGATCTGGTGCGCGCCAGCGAGGTGCTGGCCGATACCTTCGACCGGCTCACCGCCTCGTACGAACACAGCCTGCAGGTCATCATGTCCTGAGCCTGTGTTCGGCCTGCTCGCTCAGGCCGCGACCTTCTCCACGTGCGCCTGGCGCGTGTAGAGAAAGTCGATTACGGCCTTGCGGGCGTGCACGTAGACGGGGTCTTCCGCGAGCTCGACGCGGTTGCGCGGGCGCGGGATGTCGACTGCCAGCACCTCGCCGATGGTGGCGGCCGGGCCGTTGGTGAGCATGACGATGCGGTCCGACAGGAGCACCGCCTCGTCGACGTCGTGCGTGACCATCACCACCGTGCTGTGCGTCTTCTGCACGATGGCCAGCAACTCGTCCTGCAACTTGGCGCGCGTCAGCGCGTCGAGGGCGCCGAAGGGCTCGTCCATCAGCAGCACCTTGGGTTCCATCGAGAGGGCGCGTGCAATGCCCACGCGCTGTTTCATGCCGCCGGAGATTTCGCCGGGGCGCTTCTGCGCGGCCGGCGTGAGGCCGACCAGCGCGAGCGCCGCTTCGGTGCGCGCCCTGAGCTGCGCCTTGTTCTCGGTCGAAGCGAACACGCGCTCGACGGCGAGGTAGACGTTCTCGTAGCAGGTGAGCCAGGGCAGCAGCGAATGGTTCTGGAACACCACCGCGCGCTCGGGCCCCGGGCCCTTGATCTCGCGGTTGGCGCACAGCAGCACGCCCTGCGTGGGCGTGGTGAGGCCGGCGATCAGGTTCAGCAACGTGGACTTGCCGCAGCCCGAATGCCCGATCAGCGTGATGAACTCGCCCTTGGCCACCTGCAGGTTGATGTCGCGCAACGCGAGGAAGCTGCCCTTGGGCGTCTTGAAGCGCTGTTCGACGTCGTGGATTTCGATGTACTTCATGATGGACCGATCGTCCTGAGCTTGTCGAAGGGTCATGCCTTCACCTCTTCGAACGTGAATGCGGTGGCGATCCGGATCAGCGCGAACTCGAGCACGAGCCCGACCACGCCGATGACGAAGATCGCGATGATGATGTTGGCGACGTTGAGGTTGTTCCACTCGTCCCAGACCCAGAAGCCGATGCCAACGCCGCCGGTCAGCATCTCGGCCGCCACGATCACCAGCCAGGCGGTGCCGACCGCGAGGCGCACGCCGGTCAGCATGTAGGGCAGCACGGCGGGGAACAGGATCTTGGTGAGGATCTTCCACTCGGAAAGATTGAGCACGCGCGCCACATTCATGTAGTCGCTGGGCACGCGCTGCACGCCCACCGCGGTGTTGATGATCATGGGCCAGATCGAGCAGATGAAGATGGTCCAGATCGCGGCCGGGTTGGCGCCCTTGAAGACCAGGAGGCCGATCGGCAGCCAGGCCAGCGGCGACACCGGTCGCAGCAGGCTGATCAGCGGATTGAACATGCGCGAGAGGAACTCGAAGCGACCGATCGCGAAGCCGGCCGGGATGCCGACCGCGGCGGCCAGCCCGAAGCCGAGCGCCACGCGCTGGAGCGACGAGAGCACGTTCCAGCCCACGCCCTGGTCGTTGGGGCCCTTGCTGTAGAAGGGATCGCTGAACACGGTCAGCGCCTGTTGCCAGACGGCGGCCGGCGACGGGAAGCCGGTGGTGCTTTTCAGCGCCACGAGTTCCCAGATCAGGACCAGCAACGCAAAGCCAAGGATCGGCGGCAGCACGCGCAGCCAGATCCAGCTGAAGTCGCGCGGGGCGCGGGGCGTGGTCTCTTCCTGCGCGGGCTCTGCAGGCGGGACGGAGGCGGCCGCGGACTTCCTGGCGGCTGCCGGTGTGGCGAGCTGCCCCTGGGCAGCCTCGAGCGGGGAGTGAAAGACGGCACTGACCATGGCGGGCTCCTCAGGCATTGACCTTGAACGACTCGGCGTACTTCTTCGGATCCTTGCCGTCCCACACCACGCCGTCGATCAGCTTGCTGCTGCGCATCGTGTCCTTGGGAACGGAGGTCTTGGTCGCGGCTGCAGCCTGCTTGTAGATGTCGATGCGGTTGATCTCCGTGGCCACCTTGAGGTAGTCCGGATGCTCCTTCAGCAGGCCCCAGCGCTTGTGCTGCGTGAGGAACCACATGCCGTCGGACAGGTAGGGGAAGGTCGCCGCGCCGTCGTTGTAGAACTTCATGTGGTTCGGGTCGTCCCAGTTCTTGCCCAGGCCGTTGGTGTAGCGGCCCAGGATGCGCTGGTTGATGGCGTCCACGCTGGTGTTGACGTAGCTCTTGTCGGCGATGGTTTCGGCCATCTTGTTCTTGTTCTGCAGGCCGGCGTCGATCCACTTCCCGGCTTCGAGAATCGCGGCCGTCACGGCGCGCGCCGTGTTGGGGTATTTCTTGACGAAGTCGCCGGTGGTGCCGAGCACCTTCTCGGGATGGTCCTTCCAGATGTCCTGCGTCGTGACGGCCGTGATGCCGATGCCGTCCATGATCGCGCGCTGGCCCCAGGGCTCGCCGACGCAGTAGCCGTCCATGTTGCCCACGCGCATGTTGGCGACCATCTGCGGCGGCGGCACGGTGATGACCTTGGCATCCTTCAACGGGTTGACGCCGTTGGCGGCCAGCCAGTAGTAGAGCCACATCGCGTGGGTGCCGGTCGGGAAGGTGTGGGCGAAGGTGTATTCGCCTTTCTCCTTCGCCATCACCTTGGCCAGCGAGGCGCCGTCGACCGCGCCCTTGTCGGCCAGTTTCTTCGACAGCGTGATCGCCTGGCCGTTGTTGTTGAGGGTCATCAGGATGGCCATGTCCTTCTTCGGCCCGGCGGTGCCGAGGTGCACGCCGTAGATCAGGCCGTAGAGCACGTGGGCGAAGTCGAGCTCGCCATTGACCAGCTTGTCGCGCACGCCGGCCCAGCTGGCTTCCTTGCTCGGCACGATCTTCACGCCGTACTTCTTGTCGATGCCGAGCACCGAGGCCATGACGACGCTGGCGCAGTCGGTCAGCGGGATGAAGCCGATCTTGACTTCCTCCTTTTCTGGCTTGTCCGAGCCTTGGGCCCAGACGGCTGCGCGCAGGGCGGGGTCGAGCCCGACCGCGCCGATGGCGGCGGCTTGCAGCACGCGGCGGCGATTCAACTTCGGTTTCAGCAAATCGGTCATGGGGCGAGCTCCGGAATGAAGAAAAGACAAAAAGCACAAAACAAAAAAGGCGTCCCGACCACGCACGGGCCGCTCGATAACGAGCCCTTGCGGGATGGGGACGCCTTTGTCCGGTTCGGTGGGTCGCACCCGCCGTTGGATGCCACCTGCCTGAAGACCCTTGCAGGTCTATGCAGGTTTGTTAAGCAAACTGCGTGCCAGCAGTTCAGAGGGGTGGTTTGCTATCAAATCGATAGCCTCCGAAGTCCGCGTCGTGAGGCAAGAGGCGCCGAATCCCTTGAACTGCGATCGAAGCACAGTTGTTGTGCAGCGCACCAATTCAGGTGCGAGGCGCCCGGGACGCCGGCTCGCCGGGCAGGTATTCGGCCATCGAGAGCACCGATTCGGCGACGTCGACCAGCCTGCGGTTCTGGCTCATGGCTGTCTGGCGCAGCATCTTGTGCGCCTCCTCCTCGCTGAGGCGGCGGTGTGCCATCAGCAGGCCCTTGGCGCGTTCGACCAGCTTGCGCTCGTTCAGGGCCGCGCGCACGGTGTCGAGTTCGTCGCTCATCGCCTGCAGCCGGTGCGACTGCTCCTGCACCATCTCCAGAATCGATCGCTCGAGCTGCCGGCCGTAGGGCGTGGCTGAACCCATGGTTTGCGGGTGGCCCGGCGCGTCTGCAGCGGGCTGCTCGTCGAAGAAGACTGCCGCCGGTGTACCCGCCTCGCGCGCCAGCTTGGCCAGCAGCGCGTCATGGGCCTGCAGCTCGGCCCGGGCCTGGCTCGTTTTCTGCTCGCAGATCCGGCGCAGGTCGGCGGCCAGGCGCTCTTCGATCGATTGCATGGCGTCGATGCGCCGGCTGCAGCAGTCGAACCAGGTCTGGCTCAGTTCGGTATCGAGTGCCACGCCGGCGGGTGCCGCGCAGGCGATGCGGCGCAGCCGTTCCTGCTCCGCCAATTGGGCGGGGGATTGACTGCTGCGCCAGAGCTCGGCGATGCGCGCGCCCGAGAACTCGGCGAAGACCTGGAAGCAGCGCTCCTGCGATTCGATCAGATGCAGCCATTGCTGCTGGCGCGCGCTGTCGTTGAGGCCCGAGGCGAAGGCCGCGGCGCCGCAGGCGCGCTCCTGGCCGGCGAACTCCTTGCCCTGCATGAAATTGAACATGGCCACCAGCTGGCGAGAGATTTCCGGGTCGGTGGCGCCGTCCGCGGCCTCGAACACGACTGCGAGCAGCCCTGCGATCAGCTTGACGAAGGCGGCCGTCGCCTCAGCCGGGCTGAGCTCCAAGGCGCCGACGCGACGGCGCAGCTCGGGCAGGCCCTCGAGGCCCGGCAGCACCCAGGCGATGCGGCTGAACAGGCGCGCACCGTTGCCGATGCGGCCCGCGTCGGCCTCGAGCTGATCGAACGAAGCGCGCACCGCCTCTTCCACGCGCAGGCATTCGGCGATCTGCTCGCTGCGCTGCGAGACGAAACGGTGGCCACGCGACGCCAGCAGCACGTTCGAGATGCCGCGTTCGCGCTGCAGCGCATGGACCAGGCGGCCGATCGTGCCGACCAGCGCGCTGGTGCGGGCGAGCTGCTCCAGCGCGTCGATTTCGCAACGCAGGGCGGCCATCAGAAAGCTCAGTCCGGATTTCATCGTGGGGCGGCATGGCTGAAGAGCCATCCTAAGGACATGCAGCAACATCCGTGCCCCGACATCGTGCGCACCCTACACTCGTCGCATGTTTGTATTGGGAATCGAATCGTCCTGCGACGAGACCGGCGTGGCCCTGGTCGAATCCGGCGCGAGCGGCTTGCCGCGCCTGGCCGCGCACGCGCTCCACAGCCAGATCGCGATGCACCAGGCCTATGGCGGCGTGGTGCCCGAGCTGGCCAGCCGCGACCACATCCGGCGCGTGCTGCCCCTGGCGCAGACGGTGTTGTGCGAGGCCGCCCGCTCCCTGGCCGAGATCGACGTCGTCGCCTACACGCGCGGGCCGGGGCTGGCCGGCGCGCTGCTGGTGGGCGCCGGCGTGGCCTGTGCACTGGGCGCGGCGCTCGGCAAGCCGGTGCTGGGCGTGCATCACCTGGAAGGCCACCTGCTGTCGCCCTTTCTCAGTGCCGATCCGCCCGAGTTCCCCTTCGTCGCGCTGCTGGTCTCGGGCGGTCACACGCAACTGATGCGGGTCGACGGCGTGGGGCGCTACGAGCTGCTCGGCGAGACCATCGACGACGCAGCAGGCGAAGCCTTCGACAAGAGCGCCAAGCTGATGGGCCTGCCCTATCCCGGCGGCCCCTGGCTCGCCAAGCTGGCGGAGGAGGGCGACGCCGCGGCCTTCAAGCTGCCGCGGCCCCTGCTGCACAGCGGCGACCTCGACTTCTCCTTTGCCGGCTTGAAGACGGCGGTGCTGACGCAGGCCAGGAAACTCGGCGGCGAGCTCGAAGCGCGCAAGGCCGATCTGGCCGCCTCGACCCAGGCCGCGATCGTCGACGTGCTGCTGAGGAAATCACTGGCCGCCATCGAACAGACCGGGCTGGACCGGCTGGTGGTGGCCGGGGGCGTGGGTGCCAACCGGGCTTTGCGCGAACAGCTCAATGCGGCATGCGCGAAGCGCGGCGTGCGCGTGCACTACCCCGAGCTGCACCTGTGCACCGACAACGGCGCCATGATCGCGATGGCCGCCGCGATGCGCCTGCAGGCCGGCCTGGGGCAGGCGAGCGAGCGCTATGCCTTCGACGTCAAGCCGCGATGGCCACTGGCTTCGCTCTGCGCGCCGGAGCCGGAGTTCGGGTAGTCGCGCCTTTCTTGCCGTGCGGGGGCAGCGGCAGCACCTCGAGCACCTTGCGCCAGAGTTGCGACCACTGCGGCCAGTCGTGGCCGCCTTCGGTGGTGAACACGCGCCCGGCAGGCAAGGCCTCCGCCAGCAGGCGGTGATTGGCGGCGAAGCGGTCGGCGAGGCCGAAACCCAGGTACAGCGGCGGCAGGCCCTTGGCGGGCTTGGAGGCCGCGTACTGCTGAAGCCAGGGCCAGAGCTTGCGATCGACCTCCTGGTCCGGCGGCGGGCCTTCGGGCGCCTTCCAGGCGCGCAGGCCGCCGGCCTTGTGGATCTCGGCGCCGACCGGCCGCCGTCCGAGGTAGGGCGCCAGCGCCACGATTCCGTCGACGGCGCCGGGCTTGGCCAGTTCGTGGATCAGGGCGCCGAAACCGCCGATCGAGATGCCCACCAGCCAGATCGACTTGTAACCCGTCGCACGCTGCGGCCGGAGGATGTCGTGATGCAGCCGCTCGATGAAGGTCTGGTCGTAGTAGTACGACACGTCGGCGTCGACGAGCAGGGCGTCGGCCGCCAGATCCCGCTCCCTGACCGCGCTGATGAAGCCTTCGCGCTCGAACTCTTCAGGCTTCAGGAACGCGCCCGGCAGGAACACCAGCAAGGTGTCCGACCGTGAATCGTCGTGAGCAAGTTTCAAGTGCGTTTTCATGGCGCTTCGTCGAGCGCCCGAGACTTCTTTCTGCTGCCCGCAGTCAAGGTATCGAACGCCAATTAGGAGGAAAGCATTTGAAAAAAACGCCACAAATGTGACGTTCTCTGCACTTATTTTGAGTTCAGAAATGAATCAGGTCGGCAACAAAAAGTTACCGGCCCGATTACCTTCTTGCGTCTTCCAAGCTTCTGAAACAATTTCGTATCAGTTGATGGCGAGCTGGGCGGCGGTGCTGACGGGGACCAGCTTGCCCAATTTCAGAGTCAGCACGCCATTCTCGAGCTTGGCTTCGCTGGTGGCGACCTCGATGTCCTGCGGCAGTTCATAAGCGGCCTTGAATTGGCGTTTTGCATCTGCCTTGCTTTCGATGCGAACCACGGCACCTTCGATGCCGATCGTCAGGTCTTCGCGCGAGAAGCCCGGAACGTCCATCGTCAGCGTCCAGGTCTTTTCGTCCTGTTCGACATTGAGCGAACGGCGCGCGGCGGAAAAGGCATCGTTCACGAAGCGCTCGAGGCTCCGGTCATAGGCGCGCGGCACGAAGCGGGCGGTGCGAATTGCGGGTGCAAAAAACATGATGGGAACTCCTGAATGAACACAATGGGGACAAGAATGTGTGTCCCTTACACTGCGCGGCGTTTCAAACAACACAAGTGCCGCTTGCCACCTCATCTAGGCGCGGCGGGAGGCGTTTCAAGATGAGTTTTTCCAGCTTTATTTGGCGCCGCAAGGCCTTGAAATTCGCCGCTATGGCGCTATGCGCGGCGGCGCTAGCGCCGGTGTATGCGCAGCCCGCGCCGCCGATCCGGCTCGCGCTGATCGAGAGCATGAGCGGGCCCTTCGCCAACACCGGCGAAGCGGTGTTCCGCAACCTGTTGTGGGCCGTGGAGCGCGTGAATGCGCGCGGCGGCGTCAAGCTGCCCGGCGGCGCCCGCTTTCTGCAGCTGGACCGCTATGACAGCAAGGGCCAGAACGAGGAGGCGCTGTCGGCGCTGCGCGCGGCCATGGACGACGGCGCGCGCATCGTGCTGCAAGGGAATTCGTCGGCTACGGCGGCCGCACTGGTGGACGCCATCGAGAAGAACAACGAGCGCGACCCGTCGCGCCGCGTGCTGTTCCTCAACTACTCGGCGGTCGATCCGGTGCTCACCAACGAGCGCTGCAGCTTCTGGCACTTTCGCTTCGACGCGCATGCCGACATGCGCGTGACGGCGCTGATGGACGTGCTGAAGAACGACGCAGCGCTCAAGCGCGTCTACCTGATCGGGCAGGACTACAGCTTCGGCCAGGCCGTGCTGCGCGAATCGAAGCGGCAGCTCGGCGCGCTCCGGCCGGATATGCAGATCGTCGGCGACGAGTTGCATCCGATGGGCCGCGTGAAGGACTTCGCGCCCTACGCCAGCAAGATCCTCGCGAGCGGCGCGCAGGCCGTGATCACCGGCAACTGGGGCAACGACCTCACGCTGCTGGTGAAGGCGGCGCGCGAGGCGGGTTTCAACGGCAGCTTCTACACCTTCTACGGCAACGCGCTCGGTGCGCCGGCGGCCATCGGCGATGCCGGCATCGGCCGTGTGGTCGCTGTGGCGGATTGGTTGCCGAACGTGCAGACGCGAGAGTCCGAAGCCTTCTACCGCGCCTTCCGCGAGCGCTTCCCCAAACCGGCCGAGGATTACGTGCACATGCGCATGCAGTTGCTGGTCGAGTCGCTGGCCCAGGCGGTCGAACGCGCCGGCAGCGTCGACACCGTGGCCGTGGCGCGCGCGCTCGAAAAGGCCGAGGTCACGCTGGCGGGCCAGAGCGGCCGCATGCGCGCCGCCGATCACCAGTTCCAGCAGGCCCTGGTGGTCGGCGTGATGGACAAGCAGGGCACGCCCGGCGTGAAGTTCGACGTCGAAGGCTCCGGCTACGGCTTCCGCGTCGTGAGGACAATCCCTGCAGAACGGGCCGAGATGCCCACCAGCTGCAAGATGCAGCGCTCCTGAATTTCCAAGGAACAGACACGATGCGCCAAGCCATTCACAACCTCGAAGCCTCCAAGATCCGTGAGGTCGCCAACGCCGGCCTGGGCCGCAGCGACGTGCTGGCCTTCTGGTTCGGCGAGAGCGACGAAGTGACGCCCGAGGTGATCCGCCAGGCGGCGATCGATTCGCTGCAACAAGGAGAAACCTTCTATGCCCACAACCTGGGCCTGCCGGAACTGCGCGAGGCCGTTGCGCAGTACATGAGCGGGCTGCATCCGGCGATCGAGGCCTCGCGCATCGCCATCACCTCGGGCGGCGTCAATGCGCTGATGCTGGCGGTGCAGGCGCTGGTCGATGCGGGCGACGAAGTGGTCGCGGTCACGCCCGTGTGGCCCAACCTGACGGCGCAGCCCGCGATCCTCGGTGCGCGTGTGCGTTCCGTGCCGCTGGTGCCGAAGGCAGGGCAATGGACGCTCGACCTCGACGCGCTGCGCACCACGGTCACGCCGGCGACGAAGCTGCTCATCGTCAACGCGCCGAACAACCCGACCGGCTGGACCCTTGCGAGCGCGGAGCAGCAGGCGATCCTCGACCACTGCCGTCAGACCGGCACATGGATCCTGGCCGACGAGGTCTACGAGCGGCTCTATTTCGATGCCACGCCGAAGGGATGCGCGCCCAGCTTTCTGGACATCTCGACGCCGGACGACCGGCTCGTCGTCGCGCACAGCTTTTCCAAGAGTTTCCTCATGACCGGTTGGCGCCTCGGCTGGCTGGTGCTGCCGCCGGTGCTGATGGACGGCATGGGCAAGCTGATCGAATTCAACACTTCCTGCGCGAGCGTGTTCACCCAGCGCGCCGGCATCGCTGCGCTGGCGCACAGCCAGGAGATCACGCCGCGCGTGGTCGCGCACCTCAAGGCCTGCCGCGACACGCTGGTGCCCTTGCTTGCCGACATCCCGGGCGTCCAGGTGGCGCCCGCGCGCGGCGGCATGTACGCATTTTTCAAGCTCGAAGGCTTCGACGATTCACTGGCGCTGGCCAAGCGCCTGGTGGCCGAGGCCGGGCTCGGGCTTGCGCCGGGGAGCGCTTTCGCACCCGAGGCGCAGGGCTGGCTGCGCTGGTGCTTTGCCTCGAAGGATCCGCAACGCCTGGTGCAGGGCGTCGAGCGGCTCAAGACCTGGCTGGCAGCCCGATAGTCGTTCGGGTTTTCATGCCAGGGATGCCACCGATCCGGCTTTGCCGGTCGGTCGGCATCGCCCCCGGTAGGGGGAAGGCGCGCGCGACACGAAGTGCGCGAAGCCCAGGGGCGGGTTATAATCCCAAGGCTTTGCATGCCGCAAGGCGCACGGCGGGTGCAGTTCCAGCGCCCGTCGCAAGTCAAACATTCCGGAACAGGAAAATCATCAAATGATCGCAGCCTCCATCAAGGCGGAAGTTGTCAAGGACAACGCCCGCGCCGCCAACGACACCGGCAGCCCCGAAGTGCAAGTCGCACTGCTGACCGCCCGCATCAACGAACTCACCCCGCACTTCAAGACGCACGCCAAGGACCACCATGGCCGCCGCGGCCTGCTGCGCATGGTGAGCCGCCGCCGCAAGCTGTTGGACTACCTCAAGTCCAAGGACGCCGACCGCTACACCGCGCTGATCGCCAAGCTGGGTCTGCGCAAGTAAGGTCGAATCGCATGCAAGAACGCCTGGGTTAGTCCGCTAGCTCAGGCGTTTTTTACTTCGGAGCCGCCAAAACAGAGCGAAGCTGTGTCATTCCAACGAAGTTCTCGCCGAATTTCTCTGGAATGGCATCGTGTTCTGGAAAGCGCTCCGGCCCCGCGGGGTCTGTGATCACCACAGGCAAACCCGCTAATCAAAACAGGAGCTAAACATGAGTCTCTTCAACAAAGTCACCAAGACCTTCCAGTGGGGCGGCAAGACCGTCGTTCTGGAAACCGGCGAAATCGCCCGCCAGGCCAGCGGCGCCGTGATCGTGGACATCGAAGGCACCGTCGTGCTGGCCACCGTCGTCGCTTCCAAGGCAGCCAAGCCGGGCCAGGATTTCTTCCCGCTGACCGTCGACTACATCGAGAAGACCTATGCCGCCGGCAAGATCCCCGGCAGCTTCTTCAAGCGCGAAGCCAAGCCCAGCGAACTCGAGACGCTGACCTCGCGCCTGATCGACCGGCCGATCCGCCCGCTGTTCCCCGAGGGCTTTTTGAACGAAGTGCACGTGGTGATCCACACGCTGTCGCTCAATCCCGAAGTCGACGCCGACATCGCCGCCATGATCGGCACGAGCGCCGCGCTGTCGATCTCCGGCATTCCCTTCAGCGGCCCGATCGGCGCCGCGCGCGTGGGCTATATCAACGGTCAGTACGTGCTCAATCCGGGGCAGACCGAGCGCAAAGATTCGCAGATGGACCTGGTCGTCGCCGGCACCGAAGCGGCCGTGCTGATGGTCGAGTCCGAAGCCCTGCAGCTGAGCGAGGAAGTCATGCTCGGCGGCGTGGTGTTCGGCCATGAGCAGGCCAACATCGCGATCAATGCGATCCACGAACTCGTGCGCGACGCCGGCAAGCCGGTGTGGGACTGGCAGCCGCCGGCCGAGGACGAAGCCTTCGTCGCCAAGGTCAAGGGTCTGGCCGAAGAGAAGCTGCGCGCCGTCTACCAGATTCGCAGCAAGCAGGCTCGTACGCAAGCCCTGCGCGAGGCCAATGCCAGCGTGATGGACGCGCTGAAGGAAAGCGGCGAGCCCTTCGACGCGGGCAAGGTCAACGACCTCCTGTTCGCGATCGAATCGAAGATCGTGCGCAGCCAGATTCTCTCGGGCGAGCCGCGCATCGACGGCCGCGACACGCGCACCGTGCGTCCCATCGAGATCCGCAACGGCGTGCTGCCGCGCACCCACGGCTCGGCCCTGTTCACGCGAGGCGAAACCCAGGCGCTGGTCGTGACCACGCTCGGCACCGAGCGCGACGCGCAGCGCATCGACGCGCTGGCCGGCGAGTACGAAGACCGCTTCCTGTTCCACTACAACATGCCTCCCTTCGCCACCGGTGAAGTGGGCCGCATGGGCTCGACCAAGCGCCGCGAAGTCGGCCACGGCCGTCTGGCCAAGCGCGCCCTCGTGGCCTGCCTGCCGACCAAGGAAGAGTTCCCCTACACGATCCGTGTCGTGTCGGAAATCACCGAGTCGAACGGCTCCTCGTCGATGGCTTCGGTCTGCGGCGGCTGCCTCTCGATGATGGATGCGGGCGTGCCGATGAAGGCGCACGTGGCCGGCATCGCGATGGGCCTGATCAAGGAAGACAACCGCTTCGCCGTGCTGACCGACATCCTGGGCGACGAGGACCACCTGGGCGACATGGACTTCAAGGTGGCCGGCACGACCAACGGCATTACCGCGCTGCAGATGGACATCAAGATCCAGGGCATCACCAAGGAAATCATGCAGGTCGCCTTGGCGCAGGCCAAGGAAGCGCGCATGCACATCCTGGGCAAGATGCAGGAAGCGATGGGCGAGGCCAAGGCCGAAGTCTCGAGCTTCGCGCCGCGCCTGTTCACGATGAAGATCAACCCCGAGAAGATCCGCGACGTGATCGGCAAGGGCGGCTCGGTGATCCGCGCGCTGACCGAAGAGACCGGCACGCAGATCAACATCGACGAAGACGGCACCATCACCATCGCTTCGACCGACCCGGCCAAGGCCGAAGCGGCCAAGAAGCGCATCGAGCAGATCACGGCGGAAGTCGAGATCGGCAAGACCTACGAAGGCCCGGTCACCAAGATCCTCGACTTCGGCGCACTCATCAACCTGCTGCCCGGCAAGGACGGCCTGCTGCACATCAGCCAGATCGCGCACGAACGCGTCGAGAAGGTGACTGACTACCTGAGCGAAGGCCAGATCGTGAAGGTCAAGGTGCTCGAGACCGACGAGAAGGGCCGCGTCAAGCTGTCCATGAAGGCGCTCACCGAGCGTCCGGCCGGCATGGAGTTCAGCGAGCGTCCGCCGCGCGAAGACCGCGGCGAGCGTCGCGAGCGTGGCGATCGCCCGCCGCGTGCCGAGCGCGCACCGCGCTTCGACAACGCCGAACGCGGCGAGCAAGCTGGCGAGCAGGCGGTGGCGGTCGAACAGGACCAGCGGCCGCAAGAGCCCAACGGCGGCGACCGCCAGCCCTGAGAGGCGAGGGCGGTGACGCCTTTGCCGTCATTTCACCGTGCGTCTGCCCGCCAGGGCGGGCGCTGCAGCCGAGACAAGCATGAAAGCCATTGAAATCACTTCGTACGGCGCTCCCGAGGTGCTGCGCGTGGCCGAGCGCCCCGCGCCGGTCGCGGGCGCGGGCGAGTTGCTGATTCGCGTGGCCGCGAGCGGCGTGAACCGCCCCGACGTGCTCCAGCGCACCGGCAACTACCCGGTGCCGCCGGGCGCTTCGGATTTGCCGGGGCTCGAGGTCGCGGGCGAGATCGTTTCGGGCGATGCCGCCGCGATGCGTGAGGCTGGCTTCGCCGTCGGCGATCGCGTCTGCGCGTTGATCGCGGGCGGCGGCTATGCAGAACTCTGCGTGGCGCCCGTGGCCCAGTGCCTGCCGGTGCCCAAGGGCTGGAGCGATGCCGAGGCGGCTTCGCTGCCAGAGACCTTCTTCACCGTGTGGAGCAATGTGTTCGATCGGGCCCGATTGCAAAAGGGCGAGACTCTGCTGATCCAGGGCGGCTCGAGCGGCATCGGCGTCACGGCCATTCAGCTGGGCAAGGCCTTCGGCGCGACGGTGATCGTGACGGCCGGCAGCGACGACAAGTGCGAAGCCTGCAGGAAGCTCGGCGCCGACCATGCGATCAACTACAAGACGTCCGATTTTGTCGAAGAGGTCAAGCGCCTCACCGGCGGCAAGGGCGTTGACGTGGTGCTCGACATGGTGGCCGGCGCCTACGTGCCGCGCGAGATCGAATGCATGGCCGAGGACGGCCGGCTCGTGATCATCGCAGTGCAGGGTGGCACAAAGAGCGAATTCAATGCGGGCCTGGTGCTGCGCAGGCGGCTCACGATCACCGGTTCGACCCTGCGTCCGCGGCCGGTGGAATTCAAGGGTGCGATCGCAAAGGCCTTGCGCGAAAAAGTCTGGCCGCTGCTCGAAAGCGGCGCCGTCAAGCCCGTGATCCACAGCACCTTCGCCGCACAGGGCGAGCCCAGCGGCGCGGCGCAAGCCCACGTCCTGATGGAATCGAACCAGCACATCGGCAAGATCGTGCTGACCTGGTGAACAAGACAGACATGACGACAAAGAAAAAGCTCATCGCCGGCAACTGGAAGATGAACGGCAGCCTCGCGGCCAACGAGGCGCTGGTGAAGGCTCTGCTGCAGGGCGTCGGCACGCCTTCGTGCGACATCGCGGTGTGCGTTCCGACGCCGTACCTGGCGCAGGTGCAGGCGCTCGTCGCCGGATCGCCGATCGCGCTGGGCGCGCAGGACGTGTCGGCGCAGCCGCAAGGCGCATTCACCGGCGAACAATCGGCGGCCATGCTGAGGGACTTCGGCGTGCGCTATGCGATCGTGGGCCACTCGGAGCGCCGCCAGTACCACGGCGAGACGGACGAACTGGTGGCGGCCAAGACCGCCGCTGCGCTCGCGAACGGCATCGCGCCCATCGTCTGTGTCGGCGAAACGCTGGCAGAGCGCGAGGCAGGACACACCGAAGAGGTCGTGAAGCGCCAGCTCGCGGCGGTGATCCATGTCAATGGCCACTGCATCAGCGAGATCGTCGTGGCCTACGAGCCCGTCTGGGCCATCGGCACCGGCAAGACCGCGACGCCCGAGCAGGCGCAGGCGGTGCACGCCGTGCTGCGTGCGCAACTGCACCACGCGGCGAGCGAACACGCGGCAGGCATCCGCATCCTTTACGGCGGCAGCATGAATGCAGCCAATGCGACCGAATTGCTGGCCCAGGCCGACATCGACGGCGGCCTGATCGGCGGCGCTTCGCTGAAGGCACCCGACTTTTTGCAGATCATTGCTGCGGCACGCTGAGACCAGCGCAGCCGCGAACGAATTTAGGAGTTAGAACGAATGAACGTGGTCCTCAATATCCTGGTGGGCGTACAGATGCTCACCGCACTCGCGATGATCGGCCTGATCCTGATCCAGCACGGCAAGGGTGCCGACATGGGTGCGGCCTTCGGCAGCGGCAGTGCGGGCAGCCTGTTCGGCGCCAGCGGCAGCGCGAACTTTCTTTCGCGCACCACCGGCGTTCTCGCCGCCGTGTTCTTCGCATGCACCTTGCTGCTCGCCTATTTCAGCCATGCACGGCCGACGGGCGGCGGCAGCCTGCTCGAGCGCGCCACGATCGGCGCGCCGGCGCCGGCGCCTGCCCCCGCACCTTCGGGCCCGGCATCGCAGATTCCTTCCGGCAACGCACCTGCTGCGGCACCGGGCACGAATGCACCGGCTTCGGCGCCTGCTGCACCGGCTTCGGGCGCTGCGCAGATCCCGACCAAGTGATCCTGTCGTTTTCGATGCGGCCACCGAGCGAAAACGACTTCATTTCAGGGTAAACTCTAAAGCTGTCCGGAAAGCCAAAACCCTATCGGGTTCCTCATGCCATCCGGACACACAAAACCGCGGTCGTGGTGAAATTGGTAGACACGCTATCTTGAGGGGGTAGTGGCGAAAGCTGTGCGAGTTCGAGTCTCGCCGACCGCACCAAATCTCGCCGGCAGGAAGCTTCATCTTCCTGTCGGCGTCAAGCGGTAAAAGACCCCGATGAACCTCGATTCCTACCTTCCCGTCCTGTTGTTCATCCTGGTCGGAGTCGGTGTCGGCGTCGCACCGCAGGTTCTCGGTTACATCCTCGGCCCCAATCGGCCCGACGCTCAAAAGAACGCGCCCTACGAATGCGGCTTCGAGGCCTTCGAAGACGCGCGCATGAAGTTCGACGTGCGCTACTACCTCGTAGCGATTCTCTTCATTCTTTTCGACCTCGAAATCGCCTTTCTCTTCCCGTGGGCGATCGCGCTCAAGGAAATCGGTCCGGTCGGTTTCTGGGCCATGATGATTTTTCTCGCCATCCTCGTCGTGGGCTTCGTCTACGAGTGGAAAAAGGGCGCGCTCGACTGGGAATGAACAATGGCCATTGAAGGCGTCATGAAGGAAGGCTTCGTCACCACCACCTACGACTCGGTGGTGAACTGGGCCAAGACCGGATCACTGTGGCCGATGACCTTCGGCCTCGCATGCTGTGCGGTGGAAATGATGCACGCGGGTGCCGCGCGCTACGACATCGACCGCTTCGGCATGCTGTTCCGCCCGAGCCCGCGCCAGTCCGATCTGATGATCGTGGCCGGCACGCTGTGCAACAAGATGGCGCCGGCGCTGCGCAAGGTCTACGACCAGATGCCCGAGCCCCGCTGGGTGCTGTCGATGGGCTCGTGCGCCAACGGCGGCGGCTACTACCACTACAGCTACTCGGTCGTGCGCGGCTGCGACCGCATCGTGCCGGTCGACGTCTATGTGCCGGGCTGCCCGCCGACCGCCGAGGCGCTGCTCTACGGAATCATCCAGCTCCAGCAGAAGATTCGCCGCACCAACACGATCGCGCGTGCCTGAGAAGCGAGAGACGATGACCGACTTTGCTATTTCTCCCGAGGCACTGCAGACCCAGATCGCCGAAACGCTTGGCGCCAAGGCCAAGAGCGTCACCCTCGCGCTCGGCGAAGTGACGGTGGTGGTCGGCGCGGCCGACTATCTGGAAGCCGCGACCCTGCTGCGCGACGCGCCCGGCTGCCGCTTCGAGCAGCTGATCGATCTCTGCGGCCTGGACTACTCCGACTACCGCGAAGGCGAGTGGGAAGGCGAACGCTTCTGCGTGGTGACGCACCTGCTTTCCGTGAGCCTCAACCAGCGCGTGCGCCTCAAGGTGTTCGTGCCCAACGAAGATCTGCCGGTGATCGATTCGCTGACCGGCATCTGGAACGCCGCCGGCTGGTTCGAACGCGAAGCCTTCGACCTCTACGGCATCGTGTTCGAAGGCCATGACGACCTGCGCCGCATCCTGACCGACTACGGCTTCATCGGCCACCCGTTCCGCAAGGACTTCCCGGTCTCGGGCCATGTCGAGATGCGCTACGACGCGGAGCAGAAGCGCGTCATCTACCAGCCGGTCTCGATCGAGCCGCGCGAGATCACGCCGCGCGTGATTCGCGAAGACAACTACGGCGGATTGCACTGAGACCGACATGGCCGAAATCAAGAACTACACGCTGAACTTCGGACCCCAGCACCCCGCGGCGCACGGCGTGCTGCGCCTGGTGCTCGAGCTCGACGGTGAAGTCATCCAGCGCGCCGATCCGCACATCGGCCTCCTGCACCGCGCGACCGAGAAGCTCGCCGAGACGCGCACCTACATCCAGTCGCTGCCCTACATGGACCGGCTCGACTACGTCTCGATGATGAGCAACGAGCACGCGTACTGCCTCGCGATCGAGCGGCTCATGGGCCTCGACGTGCCCATCCGCGCGCAGTACATCCGCGTGATGTTCGACGAGATCACGCGCCTCTTGAACCACCTTCTGTGGCTGGGTGCGCACGGCCTGGACTGCGGTGCGATGAACATGCTCATCTACTGCTTCCGCGAGCGCGAAGACCTGTTCGACATGTACGAGGCGGTGTCGGGTGCGCGCATGCACGCGGCCTACTATCGGCCGGGCGGCGTCTACCGCGACCTGCCGGACGCGATGCCGCAGTACAAGGTCAGCAAGATCAAGAATGCGAAGGCGATCGAGCGCCTCAACCAGAACCGCCAGGGGTCGCTGCTGGACTTCATCGACGACTTCTGCAAGCGCTTCCCGAAGATGGTCGACGAGTACGAGACGCTGCTCACCGACAACCGCATCTGGAAGCAGCGCACTGTTGGCATCGGCGTGGTAACGCCCGAGCGCGCGCTGAATCTCGGCTTCACCGGCCCGATGCTGCGCGGCTCGGGCGTCGAATGGGATCTGCGCAAGAAGCAGCCCTACGAGGTCTACGACCGCATGGACTTCGACGTGCCGGTGGGCAAGACCGGCGACTGCTACGACCGCTATCTCGTGCGCGTCGAGGAAATGCGCCAGGCCAACCGCATCATCCAGCAGTGCTCGGCCTGGCTGCGCGTCAACCCGGGCCCGGTGATCACCGACAACCACAAGGTCGCGGCGCCGGCGCGCGAGTCGATGAAGGCGAACATGGAGGAACTGATCCACCATTTCAAGCTCTTCACCGAAGGCTTTCACGTGCCCGAAGGCGAGGCCTATGCCGCGGTCGAGCATCCCAAGGGCGAGTTTGGCATCTATCTCGTGAGCGATGGCGCCAACAAGCCCTACCGTCTGAAGATCCGCGCTCCGGGCTTCCCGCATCTGGCGGCGCTCGACGAGATGTCGCGCGGCCACATGATTGCCGACGCGGTCGCGGTGATTGGCACCATGGACATCGTGTTCGGCGAGATCGACAGGTGAGCGAACGAATGACCACCCACAGCAGCAACCAGGCGCCGCTTTCGGCCGCCACGCTGGAGCTTTTTGCGCGCGAGGTCGCCAAGTACCCGCCGGCAGGCAAGCAGTCGGCCGTGATGGCCTGCCTCGCGATCGTGCAGAAGGACGAAGGCTTCGTCAGCGTGCAGCGCGAGCGCGAGATCGCCGCCTACCTCGGCATGGCGCCGATCGCGGTGCACGAGGTCACGACCTTCTACAACATGTACAACCAGCAGCCGGTGGGCAGGTTCAAGCTCAACGTCTGCACCAACCTGCCGTGCCAGCTGCGCGACGGCGCGGTGGCGCTGGCTCATCTCGAGAAGAAGCTGGGCATCCAGATGGGCGAGACCACGGCGGACGGCATGTTCACGCTGCAGCAGAGCGAGTGCCTCGGCGCCTGCGCCGATTCGCCTGTGATGCTGGTCAACGACCGCACCATGTGCAGCTTCATGAGCAACGAAAAACTCGATCAGCTGATCGACGGCCTGCGTACCTCGACGGCGGAGGGTGCGCAATGATGACGCCCGAACAAGTGCTCTCGCAGTTCCAGGCAACCGGCGTCCAGACCTGCTTTCACGACCGCCATATCGAGCCGCAGATCTATGCCGGTCTCGACGGCACCAACTGGCGCCTGGCCGACTACGAAGCGCGCGGTGGCTACAAGGCGCTGCGCAAGATCCTCGGCGAAGGCATCACGCCCGAGCAGGTGATTGCCGAAGTCAAGGCCTCGGGCCTGCGCGGGCGCGGCGGCGCGGGCTTCCCGACCGGCCTCAAGTGGAGCTTCATGCCGCGCCAGTTCCCGGGCCAGAAGTACCTGGTCTGCAACTCGGACGAAGGCGAGCCCGGCACCTGCAAGGACCGCGACATCCTGCAGTTCAACCCGCACATCGTGATCGAGGGCATGGCCATCGCCGCCTATGCGATGGGCATCAGCGTGGGCTACAACTACATCCACGGCGAGATCTTCCAGACCTACGATCGCTTCGAAGAAGCGCTGGAAGAGGCGCGCGCCGCCGGCTTCCTGGGCGATGCCATCCTGGGCAGCAGCTTCAATTTCCAGCTGCATGCGTCCCATGGCTTCGGCGCCTACATCTGCGGCGAAGAAACCGCGCTGCTCGAATCGCTCGAAGGCAAGAAGGGCCAGCCGCGCTTCAAGCCGCCGTTCCCAGCGAGCTTCGGGCTCTACGGCAAGCCGACCACCATCAACAACACCGAGACTTTCGCTGCGGTGCCGTGGATCATCGTCAACGGCGGTCCGGCCTACCTCGAATGCGGCAAGCCGAACAACGGCGGCACCAAGATCTACTCGGTCAGCGGCGACGTCGAACTGCCCGGCAACTACGAAGTGCCGATGGGCACGCCGTTCTCGAAGTTGCTTGAACTCGCCGGTGGCGTGCGCAAGGGCCGCCAGCTCAAGGCAGTGATTCCTGGCGGCTCGTCGGCGCCGGTGCTGCCGGCCTCGATCATGATGGAGTGCACGATGGATTACGACTCCATCGCCAAGGCCGGCTCGATGCTGGGCTCGGGTGCGGTGATCGTGATGGACGACAGCCGCTCGATGGTCGAGTCGCTCAAGCGCCTCTCGTACTTCTACATGCACGAGTCTTGCGGCCAGTGCACGCCGTGCCGCGAAGGCACGGGCTGGCTCTGGCGCGTGGTGGACCGCATCCACAACGGCCACGGCAAGCCGAGCGACATGGAGCTGCTCAATTCGGTGGCCGACAACATCCAGGGCCGCACCATCTGCGCGCTCGGCGACGCCGCCGCGATGCCGGTGCGCGCCATGATCAAGCACTTCCGTCACGAGTTCGAGGCCTTGATCCCGGGCTACGTCCCGAAGGCACCCGTCAAAGCCTGAGCGCGAAAACACATACATATATGGTTGAAATCGAACTCGACGGCAAGAAGGTCGAAATCGTCGAAGGCAGCATGATCATGCATGCGGCCGACAAGGCGGGTACCTACATCCCGCACTTCTGCTATCACAAGAAGCTCAGCATCGCGGCCAACTGCCGCATGTGCCTGGTCGACGTCGAAAAGGCGCCCAAGCCGATGCCGGCCTGCGCCACACCGGTGACGCAGGGCATGATCGTGCGCACGAAGAGCGACAAGGCGATCAAGGCCCAGCAGTCGGTGATGGAGTTCCTGCTGATCAACCATCCGCTCGACTGCCCGATCTGCGACCAGGGCGGCGAATGCCAGCTGCAGGACCTGGCCGTCGGCTACGGCGCTTCGTCCTCGCGCTACGAAGAAGAAAAGCGCGTGGTCTTCCACAAGGACGTGGGCCCGCTCATCAGCATGGAAGAGATGAGTCGCTGCATCCACTGCACGCGCTGCGTGCGCTTCGGCCAGGAAGTGGCCGGCGTGATGGAGCTCGGCATGTCGCATCGCGGCGAGCATGCCGAAATCGAAACCTTCCTCGGCGATTCGGTCGACTCCGAGCTCTCGGGCAACATGATCGACCTCTGCCCCGTGGGCGCGCTCACCAGCAAGCCCTTCCGCTACAGCGCCCGCACCTGGGAACTCTCGCGCCGCAAGTCGGTGAGCCCGCACGATTCGACCGGCGCCAACCTGATCGTCCAGGTCAAGAACAACCGCGTGATGCGCGTGGTGCCGCTCGAGAACGAAGAAGTCAACGAATGCTGGATCGCCGACCGCGATCGCTTTTCGTACGAAGCATTGAACGGCCCCGAGCGCCTCACGCAGCCGATGCTCAAGCAGGGCGGCCAGTGGCAGCAGGTCGACTGGCAGACCGCGCTCGAGTACGTGGCCAATGGCCTGAAGCAGATCAAGACCGACCATGGCGCGCAGAGCATCGGCACACTCGCCAGCCCGCACAGCACGCTCGAAGAGCTGCACCTGGCCAAGCTGCTGACGCACGGTCTCGGCAGCGGCAACATCGACTACCGGCTGCGCAACGCCGAGTTCAACGCCTTCGAAGGCGTGCGCTGGCTCGGCACCTCGATTGCATCGCTGTCGCAACTGCAGCGCGTGCTCGTGATCGGTAGCAACCTGCGCAAGGACCATCCGCTGTTCGCGCAGCGCATTCGCCAGTCGGTGCGCAAGGGTGGCGTGCTGAGCGCGCTGACCTCGCCCGAACTGCTGGCCGACGACGAAGCCTGGGCCATGCCCGTGGCGAACGCCGTGCGCGTGGCGGCGCAGAACTGGGTGGATGCGCTGGCCGAGATTGCCGGCGCGGTTGCCGCCAGCACCGGCGTCGCGGCGCCCGTGGCCAGCAGCGATGCGCCCGGCGATGCAGCCAAGGCCATCGCAGCGTCGCTGCTCGGCGGCGAGCGCAAGGCTATCCTGCTCGGCAATGCGGCCGCTCACCATGCCGACGCCGGCGCGCTGCTGGCGCTGGCGAACTGGATCGGCGCCCAGACCGGCGCAACCGTCGGCTATCTCACCGAGGCCGCCAATACGGTCGGCGCGCAGCTGGTCGGTGCCCTGCCCAGGGACGGCGGCCTGCACGCGGGCGACATGCTCGCAGGTGGACTCAAGGCGGTGCTGCTGCTCAACACCGAGCCGGTGTTCGATTCGGCGGCCGCCGCATCCGTGATCGAGGCACTCACGCACGCCCAGATGGTCGTGACGCTGAGCCCCTTTAAGGCCAATCTCGAATTCAGCGACGTGCTGCTGCCGATCGCACCCTTCACCGAAACGCCGGGCACCTTCGTCAACGCCGAAGGCCGCGTGCAGAGTTTCCATGCGGTCGTAAGGCCGCTCGGCGAAGCGCGTCCGGCCTGGAAGGTGCTGCGCGTGCTGGCCAACCTGCTGGGCCTTTCGGGCTTCTCCTTCGAATCGACGGCCGATGTGCTGGCCGACATCGGCGCAGGCGCCAGCGTGCCGGCCGACAAGCTGAGCAATGCCACCGCAGCCCGTCTCGACGGTGAACGCGCCGCCCATGCTGCGCCGCCGGTGGCGGCAAGCATCTACCAGCTCGACTCGATCGTCCGCCGCGCGCCGTCGCTGCAACTGACGGCCGACGCGCGCGCGACGCACATCGTGGCCGCGCAGGAGGTGTTCGCATGATCGACACCCTGCACGGCTTCGGCCAGGGCCTGGTCGCGGCCCAGTGGTGGACCGGCCTCGCCTGGCCGGTGATCTGGACCTTGATCAAGATCGTCGTCGTGGTGCTGCCGCTGATGGGCGCGGTCGCCTACCTCACGCTGTGGGAACGCAAGGCCATCGGCTTCACGCAAATTCGCCTGGGCCCCAACCGCATCGGTCCGCTGGGCCTGCTGCAGCCCATTGCCGACGCGCTCAAGCTCCTGACCAAGGAAATCATCCTTCCCACGGTCGCGAACAAGGGCCTGTTCCTGCTCGGCCCGATCATGACCATCATGCCGGCGCTGGCCGCCTGGGTCGTGATTCCGTTCGGTCCCGACGTCGCGCTGGCCAACATCAATGCCGGCCTGCTGTTCGTCATGGCCATCACCTCGCTCGAGGTCTATGGCGTGATCATCGCGGGCTGGGCCTCGAACTCGAAGTACGCGTTTCTCGGTGCGCTGCGCGCCTCAGCGCAGATGGTCAGCTACGAAATCGCGATGGGCTTCTGCTTCGTCGTCGTGCTCATGGTCTCGGCCAGCCTCAACATGACCGACATCGTGATGGGGCAGGGCAAGGGGCATTTCGCCTCGATGGGCATCGGCTTCCTGTCGTGGAACTGGCTGTCGCTGCTGCCGATCTTCCTCGTCTACTTCATCTCGGGCCTGGCCGAAACCAACCGCCATCCCTTCGACGTGGTGGAAGGCGAATCGGAAATCGTCGCCGGCCACATGATCGAGTACTCGGGCATGAGCTTCGCGATGTTCTTCCTGGCCGAGTACGCCAACATGTGGCTGGTCTCGATCCTGTGCGCGGTCCTGTTCCTCGGCGGCTGGCTGCCTCCCTTCGACTTCCTCGGCTTCATCCCGGGCTGGATCTGGCTGGGCATCAAGACCTTCGTCGTGGTCACCATGTTCCTGTGGGTCCGCTCGACCTTCCCGCGCTTCCGCTACGACCAGATCATGCGGCTCGGCTGGAAGATCTTCATTCCGGTCACGCTGGTGTGGCTGGTGGTGGTCGGCGCCTGGATGCAGACCCCGTACAACATCTGGAAATAACTGGAATCGCCATGTCTGCGCACACCGCAACCTCGCCGGCGCCGTTTTCGCTCAAGGACTTCCTGTCCAGCTTCATGCTGGTCGAGTTGTTCAAGGGGCTCGCGCTGACCGGCAAGTACGCCTTCAGCCGCAAGATCACCGTGCAGTTTCCCGAAGAGAAGACGCCGCTGTCGCCGCGCTTCCGCGGCCTGCATGCACTGCGCCGCTACGAGAACGGCGAAGAGCGCTGCATCGCCTGCAAGCTCTGCGAGGCCGTCTGCCCGGCGCTCGCGATCACCATCGAATCGGATGTGCGCGACGACGGCTCGCGCCGCACCACGCGCTACGACATCGACCTGACCAAGTGCATCTTCTGCGGCTTCTGCGAAGAGAGCTGCCCGGTCGACTCCATCGTCGAAACCCACATCTTCGAATACCACGGCGAAAAGCGCGGCGACCTGTACTTCACCAAGGACATGCTGCTGGCCGTGGGCGACCGCTACGAAAAAGAAATCGCCGCCAACAAGGCGGCGGACGCCAAGTACCGCTGAAGCGGGACTGGCCCGAACTTCAAAAAACCAACCCGATCCATGGACGTCAAGACCGGCCTGTTCTACCTGTTTGCCGCGGTGCTGCTTTTCGCGGCCTTCCGCGTCATCACCGCGCGCAACCCCGTGTATGCCGCGCTCTATCTGGTGCTTGCGTTCTTCCAGGCATCGGCCATCTGGCTGCTGCTGCGCGCCGAGTTCCTGGCCATCTCGCTGGTGCTCGTCTACGTCGGCGCGGTGATGGTGCTGTTCCTGTTCGTCGTGATGATGCTCGACATCAACGTCGACGCGCTGCGCGAGGGCTTCTGGAAGCACTTCCCGCTCGCGGCCGGCGTCGGCGCGCTGATCGCGCTCGAAATGGCCGCGGTGCTGATGGGCGGCTTCCGCCTCGCCGAGCCGAAGACCGCCATGGCCTCCGGGCCGGGCACTTCCAATACGCTCGAACTCGGCAAGCTGCTCTACACGGAGTACCTCTACCCGCTGGAGATCGCTGCCGTCATCCTGCTGGTCGCCATCGTCGCGGCCATCGCGCTCACGCTGCGCACCCGCAAGGACAGCAAGTACGTGAATCCGTCCGACCAGGTGCGCGTGAAGGCGCGCGACCGCGTGCGCATCGTGCAGATGCCCGTCACGCGCGCGGCGCAGCCTGCCGCCGCAGAAACACCGGCAGCCGGGGAGACCAAGGCATGACGCTCACGCTCGGACACTTTCTCTCGCTGGGTGCGATGCTTTTCGCGCTGTCGGTGATCGGCATCTTCCTGAACCGCAAGAACCTGATCGTGCTCTTGATGTGCATCGAGCTGATGCTTCTTGCAGTCAACGTGAACTTCGTCGCCTTCTCGTACTTCCTCGGCGATATGCACGGCCAGATCTTCGTGTTCTTCATCCTGACCGTGGCCGCGGCCGAGTCGGCCATCGGGCTGGCGCTGCTGGTCCTCTTGTTCCGCAACAAGTCGAACATCAACGTCGACGAACTCAACGCGCTCAAGGGCTAGGACTGACATATGAGCGCAACTCTCTCCGCATCCGCACTGCTGGCCGTGCCGCTGGCGCCCCTGGTCGGCTCCGTGCTGGCCGGCCTGTTCGGCACCAAGTTCGGCGGCAACCACATCGGCCGCCGCATCACGCATTCGCTGACCATCCTCGGCGTCTTCATCGCTTTCGTGATCTCGGCCATGACGCTCAAGAGCGTGGTCGCCGACGGCGCCCGCTTCAACGCCACCATCTACGAATGGATGGTGGTCGGCGGCCTCAAGATGGAAGTCGGCTTCCTGGTCGACGGCCTCACCGCGATGATGATGTGCGTCGTGACCTTCGTGTCGCTGATGGTGCACATCTACACCATCGGCTACATGGAAGAAGACGAGGGCTACAACCGATTCTTCGCCTACATCTCGCTCTTCACCTTCTCGATGCTGATGCTCGTGATGAGCAACAACATGCTGCAGCTGTTCTTCGGCTGGGAGGCGGTGGGCCTGGTGTCCTATCTGCTGATCGGCTTCTGGTACAACAGGCCGAGCGCGATCTTCGCCAACCTCAAGGCCTTCCTGGTCAACCGCGTGGGCGACTTCGGCTTCATCCTCGGCATCGGGCTGATCGCCGCCTACGCCGGCACGCTGAACTACGCCGAGGCCTTCGCCAAGGCCGACGCGCTTGCCAAGCTGAGCTTCCCCGGCACCGAGTGGATGCTGATCACCGTGATCTGCATCTGCCTGTTCATCGGCGCGATGGGCAAGAGCGCGCAGTTCCCGCTGCACGTGTGGCTGCCCGATTCGATGGAAGGCCCGACCCCGATCTCGGCGCTGATCCACGCCGCGACCATGGTGACGGCCGGCATCTTCATGGTGGCGCGCATGTCGCCGCTGTTCGAGCTCAGCGACGCGGCGCTTTCCTTCGTGCTCGTGATCGGCGCCATCACCGCGCTCTTCATGGGCTTCCTGGGCATCATCCAGAACGACATCAAGCGCGTGGTCGCCTACTCGACGCTCTCGCAGCTCGGCTACATGACGGTGGCGCTCGGCGCTTCGGCGTATTCCGTCGCCGTGTTCCACCTGATGACGCACGCCTTCTTCAAGGCGCTGCTGTTCCTCGGCGCCGGCTCGGTGATCATCGGCATGCACCACAACCAGGACATCCGCTGGATGGGCGGCGTGCGCAAATACATGCCGATCACCTGGATCACCTCGCTCGTGGGTTCGCTGGCGCTGATCGGCACGCCTTTGTTCGCGGGCTTCTACTCGAAGGACAGCATCATCGAAGCCGTGCACGAAAGCCATCTCTGGGGCGCGGGCTTCGCGTACTGGGCGGTGCTGGCTGGCGTGTTCGTCACGGCCTTCTATTCGTTCCGCATGTACTTCCTGGTGTTCCATGGCAAGGAGCGCTACAACCAGAATCCCGAGAACAATCACCACGGCGACGATGCGGAACCGGATCCGCACGGTCATCACCACGATCACAGCGTGCCGCACGAGTCGCCCTGGGTGGTCTGGCTGCCGCTGGTGCTGCTGGCCATTCCCTCGGTCGTGATCGGCTACATGACCATCGATCCGATGCTCTTCGGCGGCTTCTTCAAGGACGCGATCATCATCGACGAGAGCAAGCACCACGCGATGAAGGAACTGGCCGAGGCCTTCCACGGCCCGATGGCGATGGCCCTGCACGGCCTCACTGCCGCGCCGTTCTGGCTCGCGCTGGCCGGCGTGGTGATGGCCTGGTACATGTACCTCGTCAATCCGGCGCTGCCGGCGGCGATCAAGCGCGCCTTCGGTCCCGTCCATCGGCTGCTCGAGAACAAGTACTACATGGACTGGATCAACGAGAACTTCATCGCGCGCGGAACGCGCGCGGTGGGCACCGGTCTCTGGAAAGGCGGGGACCAGGGGGTCATCGACGGCGCCATCGTCGACGGCTCGTGGCGGGCGATCGGCCGCGTCGCCGGCGTCGTGCGCTGGATGCAGTCCGGCTACATCTACCACTACGCGTTCGCGATGCTGATGGGCATCTTCCTCCTCATGACGTACTTCGTCTGGTTCAACAGGTAAGCGCAAAGCGCCGGAGATAAAACAAAAATGGGTTTGTTGAGCCTTGCCATCTGGGTGCCGATCGCGTTCGGCGCCGCGCTGCTGGCCTTCGGTAAAGACGAGCATGCGAACGGCGTGCGCTGGATCGCGCTGGTCGGTTCGATCGCGAGCTTCCTGGTCACCATTCCGCTGTACACGCGCTTCCAGACCGGAACCGCCGCAATGCAGTTCGTCGAGAAGGGAAGCTGGATCGAGCGCTTCAGCATCCACTACCACGTCGGCCTCGACGGCCTGTCGCTGTGGCTGGTGCTCTTGACCGCGTTCATCACGGTGATCGTGGTGATCTCCGCGTGGGAGGTGATCACCGAGCGCGTCAACCAGTACATGGGCGCCTTCCTGATCCTTTCGGGCCTCATGATCGGCTCCTTCTCGGCGCTCGACGGCATCCTGTTCTACGTGTTCTTCGAAGCCACGCTGATCCCGATGTACCTGATCATCGGAATCTGGGGCGGCCCAAACAAGATCTACGCGGCCTTCAAGTTCTTCATCTACACGCTGCTCGGCTCGCTCCTGATGCTGGTCGCGCTGATCTACATGTACAACAAGTCGGGCGGCAGCTTCGACATCCTGAGCTGGCACAAGCTGCCGCTCAGCGCGAGCGCGCAGACCTTCCTGTTCTTCGCCTTCTTCGCGGCCTTCGCGGTCAAGGTGCCGATGTGGCCGGTCCATACCTGGCTGCCCGACGTGCACGTCGAGGCGCCCACGGGCGGCTCGGCCGTGCTGGCCGCGATCATGCTGAAGCTCGGCGCCTACGGCTTCCTGCGTTTCTCGATGCCGATCGCGCCCGATGCTGCGCACGAATGGGCCTGGCTCATGATCGGGCTGTCGCTGATCGCGGTGATCTACGTCGGCCTGGTGGCGCTGGTGCAGCAGGACATGAAGAAGCTGGTGGCCTATTCGTCCGTGGCGCACATGGGCTTCGTGACGCTTGGTTTCTTCATCTTCAACGAGCTCGGCGTGTCGGGCGGCATCGTGCAGATGATCGCGCACGGCTTCGTCTCTGGCGCGATGTTCCTCTGCATCGGCGTGCTCTACGACCGCGTGCACTCGCGCCAGATCGCCGACTACGGCGGCGTGGTCAACACCATGCCCAAGTTCGCGGCCTTCGCGCTGCTGTTCGCCATGGCCAACTGCGGCCTGCCCGCCACCGCCGGCTTCGTCGGCGAATGGATGGTGATCCTCGGCGCGGTCAAGGCCAACTTCTGGCTCGGCCTGGGCGCCTCCACGGCGCTGATCTTTGGCGCCGCCTACACACTGTGGATGTACAAGCGCGTCTACCTCGGGCCGGTGGGCAACGACCATGTGAAGGAACTGAGCGACATCAATGCGCGCGAGTTCCTCATGCTGGGCTTGCTCGCGGCCGCGGTGCTGTGGATGGGCATCTATCCCAAGCCCTTCACCGATGTGACGAATGCCTCGGTGGCCGAGCTGCTGCGCCACGTAGCGACCTCGAAGATTCCATAAGTCCAAGCTGAACAAGAGAACGAGATGATTGACAAACTCAGCTGGATGACGATCTACCCCGAGGCGGTGCTGCTGGTCATGGCCTGCATCATCGCGCTGGTCGATCTGTCCACGACCAGCACGCACCGCACGCGCACCTACGTGCTGACGCTGCTCACGCTTGCCGTGGTGGCCTTTCTCACTGCGCTCCAGGCCACCGAGGGCAAGACCCACTACGGCTTCGCCGGCATGGTCGTGAGCGACCCGATGGGCAACTGGCTCAAGTGCTTCGCGACGCTGGCGCTGATGGTCACGCTGGTCTACGGCCGGCCCTATGCGGCCGACCGCGGCATGCTGAAGGGCGGCGAGATGTTCACGCTGAGCATGTTCGCCTTGCTCGGCATCTTCGTGATGATCTCGGGCAGCAATTTCCTCCTGATCTACCTCGGGCTCGAACTGCTCACGCTGTCGAGCTACGCGCTGGTCGCGCTGCGTCGCGACAACGCGGTGGCCAGCGAAGCCGCGATGAAGTACTTCGTGCTCGGCGCCATGGCCAGCGGCTTCCTGCTCTACGGCATGTCGATGATGTATGGCGCGACCGGTTCGCTCGACACCAACGAGGTGTTCAAGGCCATCGCGAGCCGCAAGGTCAACCACCAGGTGCTGGTTTTCGGGCTGGTGTTCATCGTCGCCGGCCTGGCCTTCAAGGTCGGCGCAGCGCCTTTCCACATGTGGGTGCCCGACGTCTACCAGGGCGCGCCGACCGCGGTCACGCTGATGATCGGCTCGGCGCCCGAGCTGGCGGCCTTCGCGATCATCATCCGCCTGCTGGTGGAAGGCCTGCTGCCGCTTGCGATCGACTGGCAGCAGATGCTCGCCTTGCTCGCCATCGCATCGCTTCTGGTCGGCAACCTGGCGGCCATCGCGCAGACCAACCTCAAGCGCATGCTGGCCTATTCGACCATCGCGCAGATGGGCTTCATGCTGCTGGGCCTGGTGGCGGGCGTGGTCAACAACAACACCTACAACGCGCAGTTCGCCTACAGCGCCTCGATGTTCTACATCGTGACCTACGTGCTGACCACGCTGGCGAGCTTCGGCATCATCCTGCTCTTGGCGCGCGAAGGCTTCGAGAGCGAGGAGATCACCGATCTCGCCGGCCTCAACCAGCGCAGCCCGCTCTATGCCGGCGTGATGGCGCTGGCCATGTTCTCGCTGGCCGGCATTCCGCCGCTGGTCGGCTTCTACGCCAAGCTGGCCGTGCTGCAGGCGCTGATCGCGTCGGGACAGGGCCTGTACATCGCGCTGGCGGTGTTCGCCGTCGTGATGTCGCTGATCGGCGCCTTCTATTACATCCGCGTGGTCAAGGTCATGTACTTCGATGCGCCGGTCACCGCGAGCACGGTGTCAGCGCCGCGCGACGTGCGCACGGTGCTGGCGATCAACGGCGCGCTGATCCTGATCCTCGGCATCGTGCCGGGGGGGCTCATGACGCTCTGCGCGCAGGCGATCGTGGCCACGCTGGCCAACTAGCAGGGCCCGCCCTAGGTGTCGCAGGGCGCATCGGTCTGGGTCGTGCTGCTGGTGGCGCTGGCGGCGGCCAATCTGCCCTTCGTCAACGAGCGGTTGTTCGGGCTGGTGCCGCTGTCGGCGCGCACCAAGTCGCTGGGCCTGCGACTGGCCGAACTCTTGCTTCTCTACTTCGTGGCCGGCGGCGTCGGCCTCCTGTTCGAACGCCGCGCGGGCCAGATCGCGCCGCAGGGTTGGGAGTTCTACGCCGTCACCGGCGCGCTTTTCGTCGTGCTGGCCTTTCCCGGCTTCACCTGGCGCTACCTGCTCAAGCATCGGAAATGACATGGACGACGCACATCTGAGGGAAGAGGGCACGAACAGCGAGCTGCTGTTCAAGGGCAATTTCCTGCACGCCAAGCGCGACACCGTGCGCCTGCCCGACGGCAAGAGCGCGACGCGCGAATACGTGATCCACCCGGGCGCGGTGGTGGTGGTGCCGCTGCTCGACGACGGCCGCGTCGTGCTCGAGCGGCAATACCGCTACCCGATCGGCCGCGTGATGACCGAATTCCCGGCCGGCAAGCTCGATGCCGGCGAAGACCCGCTTTTCTGCGGCCAGCGCGAGCTGATCGAGGAAACCGGCTACAGCGCGCGCGAATGGGCCCACGCCGGCGCCATGCACCTGGCGGTGGCGTACTCGACCGAGATCATCCACATCTACTTCGCGCGCGGCCTGTCGCTGGGCGACCGGCAGCTCGACCACGGCGAGTTCCTCGACGTCATCACCGCCACGCCGGACGAGCTGTTCGGCTGGTGCCGCGACGGCACCGTGTCCGACGCCAAGACGCTGACCTGCACGCTCTGGCTGCAAAACGTCCTGTCGGGCGCATGGGCGCTCGACTGGCAAACGCCCGCCGCACCCGCCGGCGCCTGATAATCCGCGCATGAAGGTCCTCAACCTCCAATGCGCCCACGGCCACGGCTTCGAGGGCTGGTTCGCGTCCAACGAGGCGTTCGAGACGCAGCTCGCCGGCGGCCTCGTGTCCTGCCCGATCTGTGCCGACACGGCCATCACCAAGCTGCTGGCCGCGCCGCGCCTGAACCTCGGCAGCCCCAAGCCGCCTGCCGAAGCGCCGAGCGCCCCTGCCGCCGAGAGCTCGCCTGAAGCACGCTGGATGCGTGCGGTGCGCGAGGTGATGGCCAAGACCGAAGACGTCGGCGAACGCTTCGCCGACGAGGCCCGCAAGATGCACTACGGCGAAGCCGAGGAGCGCGGCATCCGCGGTCAGGCCACGCGCGAGGAAGCGCAGACCCTGCTCGACGAAGGGATCGCGGTGTTTTCGCTGCCCATCCCGCCCGCCCTCAAAGAAACTCTGCAGTAAAGCTCTCCCCCAGGCTTGCCCACTTCGTGTGGCCGCCAACCCCCTCACCGGGGGCAACACCAGCGGCCCGGCAAAGCCGGTTCCGCGGTGTTCCTGGTATAGCGAATGCGAGTTGGCTGCCTGCCGGTGTGCCTACGAGGTGAACTGCAGCGCCGCGAGGCGCGCGTAGACGCCGTTCTGCGCGACCAGCGTCGCATGCGTTCCCTGTTCCACGATGCCGCCGTGGTCGAGCACCACGATGCGGTCGGCCTTCTGCACCGTCGCGAGCCGGTGGGCGATGACCAGCGTGGTGCGGCCCACCATCGCGGATTCGAGCGCGGCCTGCACCATGCGCTCGCTCTCGGCATCGAGCGCGCTGGTGGCTTCGTCGAGCAGGAGCAGCGGTGGGTTCTTGAGCATCGCGCGCGCGATCGCGATGCGCTGGCGCTGCCCGCCCGACAGGCGCACGCCGCGCTCGCCGAGGAAGGTGTCGTAGCCCTCGGGCAGCGCCTTCAGAAAACCGTCGGCAAAGGCGGCGCGCGCGGCGGCGTGGACTTCTTCGACGCTCGCATCGGGCCGGCCGTAGCGAATGTTTTCCAGCGCGCTGGCCGAGAAGATCACTGCGTCCTGCGGCACCAGCCCGATGCGCGTGCGCAGTTCGTCGAGTGACAGCTCTGCGAGCGAAGTGCCGTCGAGCGCGATGCGGCCCGATTGCGGGTCGTAGTAGCGCAAGAGCAGCTGGAACACCGTGCTCTTGCCCGCGCCGCTCGAGCCCACCAGCGCCACGGTTTCGCCCGGCGCCACCGCGAGGCTGAAGTCGCGCAGCGCCGGGGTGCCGGGCCGCGAGGGGTAGTGGAAGGTGACGCCCTCGAAGCTGACGGCGCTGCCGGCGGCGGGAACCACCGCCTTGGCCGGCTGGGCCGGCGAGACGATGACCGGCCTGGCGTGCAGCAGCTCCATCAGGCGCTCGGTGGCGCCGGCCGCGCGCAGCAGGTCGCCGTAGACCTCGCCCAGCACCGCGGCGGCACTGGCCAGGATGATCACGTAGACCACCGTCTGTCCGAGGTGGCCGGCCGTGATGTCGCCGCGCAGCACCGCCTGCGTGCCCTGGTACAAGCCCCACAGCAGCGCCGCCGAGGTCGCGATGATGATGAAGGCCACCAGCACCGAGCGCGCCTTCGTGCGGCGCACCGCGGTGCGGAAGGCGTTGTCGGTGGAGGCGTCGAAGCGGGCCGCTTCGCGCGCTTCGGCCGTGTAGCTCTGCACCACGGGAATCGCATTCAGCACCTCGGCCGCGATGGCGCTCGAATCGGCGACGCGGTCCTGGCTGGCCCGCGAAAGCCGGCGCACGCGGCGGCCGAACCACATGCTCGGCAGCACCACCAGCACCAGGATGCCGAGCACCTGCACCATCACATAGGGGTTGGTCCAGATCAGCATGGCCAGCGCGCCGCTGCCCATCACCGCGTTGCGCAATCCCATGCTGAGCGAGGAGCCGACGACGGTCTGCACCAGCGTCGTGTCGGCCGTCAGGCGCGACAGCACTTCGCCGGTCTGCGTGGTCTCGAAAAAGGCCGGGCTCTGGCGCAGCACATGGGCGTAGACCGCGTTGCGCAGGTCCGCCGTGACCCGCTCGCCGAGCCAGCTCACGGTGTAGAAGCGCGCCGCCGAGAAGATGCCGAGCGCCACGGCCACGGCGAACAGGGCAAGGAAATGCTCGCGCAGCGCCATGGCCTGGGCACCGCGGTCGGCGGCGATCAGGCCGCCATCGATCAGGCCGCGCAGGGCCAGCGGGAACACCAGCGTGGTCGCCGCCGCCAGGACCAGAAACACGGCAGCCAGCAGGATCTGGGTGCGGTAGGGGCGCAGAAAAGGGGTCAGCCCGGTCAGTGATTTGGGAGAGCCCTTGGCGAGCGAGGGCGAAGCGGGGGAAACCATGACTTCGATTCTAGCCAACGCTTGCCGCCTCAAAGGCAGCCTTGACAATAGTTGTCGCGACAACTAATATCGCGCCATGTCCGATTCCCCAAGCCCAGGAGCCGTACCGCCGGCCGCCGACTTCTACGAGCCGGAGAATTACCAAGCCGAGGAAAGCGTCGGCCACATGATGCGCCGCATCACGACCCTCGTGAGCCAGGCGGTCGCCAGCGACATGTGGGAACCGGGCGCGCCCACCTTTCCGCAATGGGCGCCGCTCTACAAGCTCCACCTGGGCCACGCCACCACCGTCGCGGAACTCGCGCGCGAGTGCCAGCTCGACACCGGTGCCATGACGCGCCTGCTCGACCGTCTCGAAGCCAAGGGCCTGTGCCGGCGCGTGCGCTCCGTTTCCGACCGGCGCGTGGTCAACATCGAACTGACCGACGAGGGCCGCGCCGCCGCCCGACAGGTACCCCATGTCCTATGCCGCGTGCAGAACGAGGCGCTTGCCGGCTTCACCCGTGAGGAGTGGGTGCAGCTCAAGGGCTATCTGCGCCGCATCCTCGACAACGCACAGGCCGTCGCGGCCCGTGGAGAAAAAGATGAATCCGCTTCTTCCTGAGTTCGCGCGCCGCCGCGCGATCGCCATGGCCGCTGCCTTGGCGGTCCTTGTTCTGGCCGGTTGCGCCGACATGGCGCACATCGATTCGCACGCGAAGCTGCGCGATGCCGATTCACTGGGGCTGGGGAGCGCGCAGGCCGCACCTGCCGTCGACAGCCAATGGTGGCTCGGCTTCGGCGATGCCCAGCTCAACGCCCTGGTCGGCCAGGCGCTGGAAGGCAATCCCAATCTGCAGGTCGCGCGTGCGCGCCTTGCCCGCGCACAGACCTCGACCGCCATCGCCGAGGCGGCCGGCAAACCGCAGATCGACGGCGAGCTCGATCTCACGCGGCAGAAGTTCAGCGGCAATTACATCTACCCGTCGCCGCTCGGCGGCTCGATCCAGGAGACCGGCACGCTGCAGCTCAATGCCAGCTGGGAGCTCGACTTCTTCGGCAAGAACCGCACCGCGATCGAGGCGGCCATCGGCAGCGCGAATGCCGCGGCCGCCGATGCCGACGCCGCCCGCGTCCTTTTGGCCAGCAACATCGCACGCGGCTATTTCCAGTGGGCCCGGCTGAACGACCAGCTGGCCGTGGCCAGGCGCACGCTGGCGCAGCGCGAAGAAACGCTGAAGCTGGTGCGCGACCGCGTCTCCGCCGGGCTCGACACGCGCCTCGAACTGCGCCAGAGCGAAGGCGGCCTGCCGCAGGCGCGCCAGCAGATCGAGTCCTTCCGCGAACAGATCGCGCTTGCGCAGCACGCGCTCGACGCGCTCGTCGCCAAGCCGAATGCGACGCAGGGCTTGGCCCCGCCTGCGCTCGGCGGCATCCGGCCGATCGCGCTGCAGCCCACGATCCCGGCCGACCTGCTGGGACGGCGCGCCGACATCGCGGCCGCGCGCTGGCGCGTCGAAGCCGCCACCAGCGATGTCGCGAACGCGAAGACGCAGTTCTATCCGAACATCAACCTCGTGGCCTTCGCCGGCTTCTCGAGCATCGGCTTCGACAACCTGGTCAAGTCCGGCAGCCAGCAGTGGGGCGTGGGCCCGGCCATCCGGCTGCCGATCTTCGAAGGCGGCCGGCTGCGCGCCAGCCTGCGCGGCAAGGCCGCCGATCTCGACGCCGCGATCGAGAGCTACAACGCCTCCGTGCTCGATGCGGTGCGCGACGTCGCCGACCAGGTCGCCAGCGCGCAATCGGTGACGCGCCAGCAGGCCGAGCAACGCGACGCGCAGAGCGCGGCCGAAGCCGCCTACGACATCGCCGTGCAGCGCTACGGCGCCGGCCTCGGCAACTACCTCAACGTGCTGACGGCAGAGACCTCCGTGCTCGCGCAGCGCCGCGAAGCGGTCGACCTCGCCGCGCGCGCCCTCGACACGCAGGTCGGCCTGGCCCGCGCGCTGGGCGGCGGCTGGCAGCCCGCCACTTCGACCACCGCTGCGGCCGGCACGACACCGACCCCGCATCCCTGAACACCGCGCGAAACCGAAAGACATTTCCATGGACAGCAAGGACAACACCGACACGACCGTCCCGGCCCAACCCGTCGCCGAGGCCGCGCCTTCCCGCAACAAGCGCCGCCGCGCGCTGACCGCACTCGCCTCGGTGGTGGTGCTGGCCGGCGCCGGCTGGGGCCTCTACGAATGGCTGGTCGCGAGCCACTATGAATCGACCGACAACGCCTACGTGCAGGGCAACGTGATCCAGATCACGCCGCAGATCGGCGGCACCGTGATGGCCATCATGGCCGACGACACCGACCTCGTGAAGGCCGGCCAGCCGCTGGTGCAGCTCGATCCGGCCGATGCGAAGGTCGCGCTCGACCAGGCCGAGGCCGCGCTCGCGCAGACGGTGCGCCAGGTGCGCACGCTGTACGCCAACAACGGCTCGCTGGCCGCGCAGGTCACGCTGCGCCAGTCCGACATCGTCAAGGCGCAGAGCGACATCGCGCGCGCCCAGGACGACCTGAAGCGCCGTCAGGCGCTCACGGGCAACGGCGCGGTGTCGAAGGAAGAACTCAACCACGCCGAGACGACGCTCGCCAACGCGAAGAGCGCGCTCGCGGCGGCGCAGGCCGGCGTGGTCTCAGCGCGCGAACAGCTCGCGAGCAACCAGTCGCTGACCGAAGGCACCAGCGTCGAGCAGCACCCGAGCGTGCTGGCCGCCGCCGCCAAGGTGCGCGAGGCCTATCTCGCGACACAGCGCGTCGCGATGCCGGCACCGGTCGAAGGCTACGTGGCCAAGCGCACCGTGCAGCTCGGCCAGCGCGTCGCGGCCGGCACGCCGATGATGTCGATCGTGCCGCTGAACCAGGTGTGGGTCGACGCCAATTTCAAGGAAGTGCAGCTGCGCAGCATCCGCCTCGACCAGCCGGTGAAGCTCACGGCCGACGTGTACGGCAAGAAGGTCGAATACACCGGCCGCGTCGCCGGCCTCGGCGTCGGCACCGGTGCCGCCTTCGCGCTGCTGCCGGCGCAGAACGCCACCGGCAACTGGATCAAGGTGGTGCAGCGGGTGCCGGTGCGCATCGCGCTCGACCCCGAGCAGCTCAAGGCCAATCCGCTGCGCGTGGGCCTCTCGATGGATGCCGAGATCGACGTCACGCAGAAGGGCGGCAAGATGCTCGCAGACGCGCCGCGCGCCAGCGCGCTGAGCCAGACACAGGTCTACAGCCGGCTCGACCAGGGCGCCGACGCCGAAGTGCAGCGCATCATCGCGGCCAACATGGGCCGCGGCGCAGCGCTCGCGAGCACGGCGCGGCCCGCGGGCAGTGCCGCCTCTGCGGCGGGTGCATCGCCCTCGCACGTCAACCCGATCTGATTCGACGGCTTGCGCACGATGGCGACCGCTTCGGCTCTTCCCGCACCCCTGCCGCCGCTCGAGGGCTCCGCCCGGCTGTGGGGCACGATCGCGCTCTCGGCCGCGACCTTCATGAACGTGCTCGACACCTCGATCGCCAACGTCTCGCTGCCGGCCATCTCCGGCGACCTCGGCGTCAGTTCGACGCAGGGCACCTGGGTCATCACCAGCTTCGCGGTGGCCAACGCCATCGCGGTGCCGCTCACCGGCTGGCTCACGCAGCGCTTCGGCCAGGTGCGCCTGTTCATGGCCAGCGTGCTGCTGTTCATCATCAGCTCCTGGCTCTGCGGGTTGGCGCCCAACATGACGACGCTGATCGCGTTCCGCGCGCTGCAGGGCTTCGTCGCCGGGCCGATGATCCCGCTGTCGCAGACGCTGCTGCTGTCGAGTTACCCGAAGGCCAAGGCCGGCCTCGCGATGGCGATGTGGTCGATGACCACGCTGGTCGCGCCCGTAATGGGGCCGCTGCTTGGCGGCTGGATCACCGACAACATCTCCTGGCCCTGGATCTTCTACATCAACATCCCGGTGGGCCTGCTTGCCGCCGGCATCACCTGGGGCATCTACCGCAAGCGCGAGAGCACTACGCGCAAGGTGCCGATCGACGCCATCGGCCTGGCGCTCCTCGTGCTGTGGGTGGGTTCGCTGCAGCTGATGCTTGACAAGGGCAAGGAACTGGACTGGTTCCATTCGGCCGAGATCGTGACGATGGCGGTGGTGGCGGTGGTCGGCTTCGCCTTCTTCCTGGTCTGGGAGCTGACCGACAAGCACCCGGTGGTCGACCTCTCGCTCTTCAAGCGCCGCAACTTCTGGTCGGGCGCGCTGGCGACGGCGGTGGCCTACGGCCTGTTCTTCGGCAACGTCGTGATCCTGCCGTTGTGGCTGCAGCAGTACATGGGCTACACGGCGACGCAGGCCGGCATGATCATGGCGCCGGTGGGCCTGCTCGCGATCGTGTTCTCGCCGATCGTCGGCCTCACGGTCAGCAAGATCGATCCGCGCCGCTACGCCACCTTCTCCTTCCTGGTGTTCGCGCTGGTGCTGTGGATGCGCTCCAACTTCAACACCCAGGCCGACTTCTGGACCATCATGATCCCGACCGTGATCCAGGGCGTGGCGATGGCCTTCTTCTTCATTCCGCTGGTGACGATCACGCTGTCGGGCCTCGCGCCCGATCGCATCGCGGCGGCTTCGGGGCTGTCGAACTTCGCGCGCATCACCGCGGGCGCCATGGGAACCTCCATCGCCACCACGGTGTGGGAGAACCGCGCCGCGCTGCATCACGCGCAGCTGGTCGAGTCGGTCAACCAGGGCAATGCGGCCGCGAGCAGCGCGATGGCCGGGCTCGGCAGCAGCGGCTTCAGCGCCGACCAGGTGCTGGCGCAGCTCAACCGCATCGTGGACCAGCAGTCCTTCATGCTGGCCGCGAATGATGTGTTCTATGCATCGGCCGTGCTGTTCCTGCTGCTGATTCCCTTCGTCTGGCTGGCGAAGCCGACGCGCGCTGCGGGTGCCTCCGATGCAGCCGCCGGCGCCCACTGACGCTCTCTTCCAACCAGCTGACGCTGGTTGCAGTGCAGCATAGGCATTTGCCCCAGTAGGCAAGTTTGGTTACCGCTGCAAACAATGCGGTCCGCGCAACCATGGTGGTGCGCTCAGATGGACCGCATGACTGATCTTTCCTGCCAGCACACGGGCGACCGCGCGAGATGAGCGACATCATTCTCGAAACACGCCAGCTCACCAAGGAATTCAAGGGCTTCACCGCGGTCAGCAAGGTCGATCTCTCGGTCGTACGCGGATCGATCCATGCCTTGATCGGCCCCAACGGCGCCGGCAAGACGACCTGCTTCAACCTGCTGACCAAGTTCCTCGAGCCCACTTCGGGAACCATCCTGTTCAACGGGATGGACATCACGAACGAGCGCCCGGCGCAGATTGCGCGGCGCGGCATCATCCGCTCGTTCCAGATCTCGGCGGTGTTCCCGCACCTGACCCTGCTCGAGAACGTGCGCCTGGGCCTGCAGCGCGCGCTCGGCACTTCCTACCACTTCTGGAAGAGCGAGAAATCGCTGAAGCCCCTCGATGAGCGCGCCCGCGCGCTCTTGGCCGAGGTGGGGCTGGAAGAACTCGCCGACGAGCAGACCGTGAACCTGCCCTACGGCCGCAAGCGCGCGCTCGAGATCGCGACCACGCTTGCGATGGAGCCCGAGCTGATGCTGCTCGACGAGCCCACGCAGGGCATGGGCCACGAAGATGTGCACCGCGTGGCCGAACTCATCAAGCGCGTGTCGGCCGGCCGCACCATCCTGATGGTGGAGCACAACATGAGCGTGGTCTCGACCATCGCCGACACCATCACGGTGCTGCAGCGCGGCGCCGTGCTGGCCGAGGGGCCGTATGCCGAAGTCTCGAAGAATCCGCAGGTGATGGAAGCCTATATGGGCACCACCGACGGCCAATTGCAAGGAGCGCATTGAATGGCCGTTCCTGCACTCGAAATCAAGGACCTCCACGCCTGGTACGGCGAGTCGCATGTGCTGCATGGCGTCGACATGGTGGTGCAGCCCGGCGAGGTGGTCACGCTCCTGGGCCGCAACGGTGCGGGGCGCACCACCACGATGCGGGCCGTTCTGGGCCTCACCGGCGCGCGCAAGGGCAGCATCAAGGTCGACGGCGTTGAAACCATCGGCATGCCCACGCACCGCATCGCGCACCACGGCATCGGCTACTGCCCGGAAGAGCGCGGCATCTTCGCAAGCCTGTCGGCCGAGGAAAACCTGCTGCTGCCGCCCGTGCTGAAGGGCGCAGGGCAGGGCATGTCGGTGGACGAGATCTACGCAATGTTCCCCAACCTGGCCGAGCGCCGCAACAGCCAGGGCACGCGCCTGTCGGGCGGCGAGCAGCAGATGCTGGCGGTCGCGCGTATCCTGCGTACCGGCGCCAAGCTGCTTCTGCTCGACGAGATATCCGAAGGCCTGGCGCCCGTGATCGTGCAGGCGCTGGCCCGCATGATCCACATGCTGCGCGGCAAGGGCTACACCGTGGTCATGGTGGAGCAGAACTTCCGCTTCGCGGCGCCGCTGGCCGACCGTTTCTACGTGATGGAGCACGGTCGCATCGTCGAGAAGTTCGGCGCAGCCGAACTCGAAGCCAAGATGCCGGTGCTCCATGAACTGCTCGGCGTCTGATCATTTTTCTGAAGGAGTCAACATGAAAACGCAACTCACCGCACTCGCGCTGGCCATCGGCGCACTGGCCCTTGCTTCCGGCGCACAGGCGCAGGACAAGGTCACGATCGGGTTCGTGACCGACATGTCGAGCCTGTACGCCGATCTGGAAGGCAAGGGGGGCGCCACGGCGATCCAGATGGCAATCGACGACTTCGGCGGCAAGGCGCTCGGGAAGCCGATCGAACTGCTCTCGGCCGACCATCAGAACAAGGCTGACATCGCCGCCTCCAAGGCGCGCGAGTGGATCGACACGGCCGGCGCCAGCATGATCTTCGGCGGCACCAATTCCGGCGCGATGCTTGCGATAGCCAAGGTGGCGCAGGAGAAGAAGCGCGTGTTCTTCACCAATGGCGCGGCCAGCTCGGCGCTCACCAACGAGCAGTGCACCCCGTACACCGTGCACTACGCCTACGACACCGTGGCGCTGGCCAGGGGCACTGGCGGCGCGGTGGTCGATACCGGCGGCAAGACTTGGTTCTTCCTGACCGCCGACTACGCCTTCGGCCATGCGCTCGAAGCCGACACCGCCAAGGTGGTGAAGGAAAAGGGCGGCACGGTGGTCGGCGCGGTGCGCCATCCAACCAACGCCTCGGACTTCTCGTCCTTCCTGCTGCAGGCGCAAAACTCCAAGGCGCAGATCCTGGGTCTGGCCAACGCCGGCGGCGACACCATCAACTCGATCAAGGCCGCCAAGGAATTCGGCATCGGCAAGACCATGAAGACGGCGGGCCTGCTGGTGTTCCTGACTGACATACACAGCCTTGGCGTGAAGAACACGGAAGGCCTGCTCCACACGACCAGCTGGTATTGGGACCTGAACGACGACACGCGCAAGTTCGCGGCCCGCTACTTCGAAAAGACCAAGCGCATGCCCACCGACATCCAGGCGGCCGACTACTCGGCTACCACGACCTACCTCAAGGCGGTCGAGGCAGCCAAGTCGACGGATGCCGACAAGGTGATGGAACAGCTCAAGAAGCTGCCCATCAACGACTTCTATGCCAAGGGCACCATCCGCGCCGATGGCCGCATGGTGCACGACATGTACCTGGTGGCGGTCAAGTCGCCGGCCGAGTCGAAGAAGCCCTGGGACTACTTGAAGGTGGTCAAGACGATGCCGGGCGACCAGGTCTTCACGACAAAAGCCGAGAGCAAGTGCTCCCTCTGGAAATAAGCTGACTCACTGATCTCGTTCATCGCCTTCCCGTATGCAAATTTCACTGCCTGCCCTGCTGAGCCAGCTCCTTCTCGGGTTGGTCAACGGATCGTTCTACGCGATCCTGAGCCTTGGGCTCGCAGTGATCTTCGGCCTGCTCAATGTGATCAACTTCGCGCACGGCGCGCTGTTCATGCTGGGCGCCGTGCTGACCTGGATGGCGATGAACTACTTCAACGTCAACTACTGGGTGATGCTGGTCGCGGCACCGATCATCGTCGGCCTGTTCGGCGTGCTGATCGAGCGGCTGCTGCTGCGCTGGATCTACAAGCTCGATCATCTCTACGGTCTCCTGCTCACGCTCGGCCTCACGCTGCTGATCGAAGGCGTGTTCCGCTCGGTCTACGGCGTCTCGGGCCTGGGCTACGACGCGCCCGATGCGCTGTCGAGCGCCACCGATCTCGGCTTCATGGTGCTGCCCAACTACCGTGCCTGGGTGGTGGCGGCCTCGCTCGTGGTCTGCTTCGCGACCTGGTTCGTGATCGAGAAGACGCGGCTGGGCGCCTACCTGCGCGCAGGCACCGAGAACCCGCGCCTGGTCGAGGCCTTCGGCGTCAACGTGCCGCTGATGATCACGCTGACCTATGGCTTTGGCGTCGCGCTCGCGGCCTTCGCGGGCGTGCTGGCGGCGCCGGTGATCCAGGTCTCGCCGCTGATGGGGCAGAACCTCATCATCGTGGTGTTCGCGGTGGTCGTGATCGGCGGCATGGGCTCGATCATGGGAGCCATCTTGACCGGGCTCGGCCTCGGCGTGATCGAGGGCCTGACCAAGGTCTTCTATCCCGAGGCATCCTCCACCGTCGTGTTCGTGATCATGGTCATCGTGCTGCTCATCCGGCCGGCCGGCCTGTTCGGAAAAGAAAAATAAGACGCGAGCCGCATGAAAAAGCTATCCCTCGTCATCTACCTGCTGCTGCTCGTCGCGCTGATCGTGGCGCCCTTCGCCGGCGCCTACCCGGTGTTCGTGATGAAGCTCATGTGCTTCGCACTGTTCGCCTCGGCTTTCAATCTGCTGCTCGGCTACACCGGGCTCCTGTCTTTCGGCCACGCGGCCTTCCTCGGCGGCTCGGCCTACGTGGCGGGGCAGGTGATGAAGGTCTGGGGCCTGACGCCCGAACTGGGCCTCATCGCCGGCACGCTCACTGGCGCCTTGCTGGGCTGGCTGTTCGGCGTGCTGGCGATCCGCCGTCAAGGAATCTACTTCGCGATGATCACGCTGGCGCTGGCGCAGATGATGTTCTTCGTCGCGCTGCAGGCCAAGTTCACCGGCGGCGAGGACGGCCTGCAGGGCGTGCCGCGCGGCCGGCTCTTCGGCCTGCTCGATCTGCAGAACGACCTCACCATGTACTACGTGGCCCTGGCGATCGTGGTCGCCGCCTTCCTGCTGATCGTGCGCACCATCCATTCGCCCTTCGGTCAGGTGCTGAAGGGCATCAAGGAAAACGAGGCACGCGCGCTCTCACTGGGCTACGACGTAAGCCGCTTCAAGCTGCTGGCCTTCGTGATCTCGGCGGCGCTCTCGGGCCTGGCCGGTTCGCTCAAGACCCTGGTGCTGGGCTTCGCCACCTTGTCCGACGTGCACTGGACCGCGTCGGGTCAAGTCATCCTGATGACGCTGGTGGGCGGCCTGGGCACGCTCTCCGGCCCGCTGGTCGGCTCGGCCGTGGTGGTGCTGCTCGAGAACAAGATCGGCGAGTTCGGCAACCTGCTCGCGCGCATCACCACCATCGACTGGTTCAACACCCTCGGCGAGTCGGTCACCATGGTCACCGGCCTGATCTTCGTGATCTGCGTGCTGGCCTTCCGGCGCGGCATCATGGGCGAGATCATCGCCTTCGTCGAGCGGCAGCGCGGGCCGCGCGCCTAGCCATGTGGCAGCCCGCTGAACGTTACCCCGACCCCGCCGTCGAAATCCTCGACCCGCGCTTCGCGAAGTACCGCATCACCAGCGCCGCCGTCGAGCGGCTGGCGACCGGCTTCCGCTGGGCCGAAGGACCGGTGTGGTTCGGCGACGGCCGCTACCTGCTGTGGAGCGACATTCCCAACAACCGCGTGATGCGCTGGGACGAGGAGACCGGTGCGGTCAGCGCGTTCCGCAAGCCCTCGAACTTCGCCAACGGCCACACGCGCGATCGCCAGGGGCGACTCGTCAGCTGCGAGCACGGCACGCGGCGCGTGACGCGCACCGAGTACGACGGCAGCATCACCGTGATCGTCGACCGCTTCGAGGGCAAGCGGCTCAATTCGCCCAACGACATCGTCGTCAAGTCGGACGATTCGATCTGGTTCACCGATCCGCCCTTCGGCATCCTCGGCCACTACGAAGGCCATGCGGCCGAGGCCGAGCTGCCCACCAACGTCTACCGCGTCGACGGCCGCACCGGCGAGGCCACGGTAGTTTGCGGCGACGTCAACCGGCCCAACGGCCTGTGCTTCTCGCCCGACGAGCGCCGGCTCTATGTGGTGGAGTCGGGCACCTTGCCGCGCCGCATCCGCGTGTTCGACTTGAGCGATGACGGCCGCCGGCTCCAGAACGACCGCGTGTTCCTGCAGACCGAGATGGAGGGCTCGCCCGATGGCTTCCGCTGCGACGTCGACGGCAACCTGTGGGCCGGCTGGGGCACCGGCGAGGGCCGCGACGGCGTGATGGTGTTCGCGCCCGACGCCACGCCGATCGGCCGCATCGCATTGCCCGAGCGCTGCGCCAACCTGTGCTTCGGCGGCATCGCGCGCAACCGGCTCTTCATGGCGGCGAGCCAGTCGCTCTATGCGCTCTACGTCAACACGCAGGGTGCGCGCGGCGGTTGAGGCGCCTCACATGCCTCACATGCGAAGGGCCTGCGCGTAGCCGGTCATCTCCAGATAGCCGCGGCCGACGCGCCGCCCGCCGTCGTCCTGCAGATCGCTCAGGCCTTCCCAGTAGACGGCGCCGGTCGAACCCCGGCTGTCGAGCTCCTGATCGTCGAGCAGTGCCTGCACCCTGAAGACGCCGGCCGGCGTCTGGATGCGCCATCGGGTCGGGTAGGCCGCGCGCGTGCGCGGGCTGGTCCAGGTGCTTTCGGCGTCGAAGCGCAGTTCGTCGTGGCCGAACACGCGCAGCGTTCCGTCGGCGCTGCGCAGCGACCCGCCGAACCACAGGGCTGTGCCGTCGCGCCGGCGTATGCGAAAGGCCATCAGTGCGCCGCCGTCGTCGAGGTTCATGCCGATCCAGTCCCAGCCGGCCGCATCGGGATGCAGGTAGGCTTCGCTCCACTCGTGATCGAGCCATGCCTTGCCCTGTACGTCGAAGCCGCGGCCTTGCAAGGTGAGGCGGCCCTGCGTCGCGAGCTGCGGCTCGCTGTAGTAGTAGCTGGCCTGCTCGGCATCGGGGCCCTTGCGCGAGAGGCCGTCCTTGCCTTGCAGCAGCACCGGCTGGGTGGCCGAAAAACGCAGGTCGAGCCCGAAGCCCTCGGCCGGCAACTTGGCCGTGTAGCCCTCGGCATCGCGCTTCAGCGTCCAGTTGCGCAGCCGGACGTCGGTGCCCTCTTCGGCGGCCGACGCCACGCCGAAGCCCGCACGCGCGATGCGCTCGTCGTGCCAGAGCTTGCGGCCTTCAAGATCGGTGAGTGCCGCATGCGCAAAGATCAGCTGACGCGCCGCGAAGTCCGAGCGCATCGCCTGCGTCGCAACGACCCGCGAGCGGAAGAAGGTGAGCTGGAAGCCGAAGTCGCGTGCCCCGGCCTGCGCATGGCCGGTGATGTACCACCACTCGGTGCGCAGATCCGAATGGCTGCCGAAGTCCCGTGGAAACTGCAGCATGCGCGGCGGCAGCGCCCATGCCGCCGGCGCCGCGAGTGCCGACAGAAGCACTGTACGGCGCGACAGCATGCTCAACTCGCCAGCAGTGCGTTGACGCGCTGCTGCGCCGCGCTGCAATCGCCGAAGGCATTCGCCACCCACGCCGCATCGTGGTAGCTCGGCAGGTAGCGCTCGCCCGCATCGCACAAGAGCGACAGGATCGAGCCTTGCCGCCTCGCCGCGCGCATCTCGCCGGCCAGCGCCAGCATGCCGATGAAGTTGGTGCCGGTCGACGGGCCGACCTTGCGGCCCAGCAGCGCCGAGAGCGCGCGCATCGCGGCGATCGAGTCGGTGTTCGGCACCTCGATCATGCGGTCCACCAGCGAAGGGATGAAGCTGGCTTCCACGCGCGGCCGTCCGATGCCCTCGATGCGCGAGCCCGGCGCCGTCAGCGTCGCGTCGCCGGTGCGGTGGTAGGCCGCGAACACCGAGCCCTCGGGATCGGCCACGCAGACCTGCGTGTCGTGGCAGCGGTAGCGCACATAGCGCCCGATGGTCGCGCTGGTGCCGCCGGTGCCGGCGCCGACCACGATCCAGGCCGGCACCGGGTGCCGCTCGTGCGCCATCTGCTGGAACATGCTCTCGGCGATGTTGTTGTTGCCGCGCCAGTCCGTCGCGCGTTCGGCGTAGGTGAACTGGTCCATGTAGTGGCCGCCCGCGCGCTCGGCAAGCGTTCGGGCTTCGTCGTAGACCTCGGCCGCGTGGTCGACGAAATGGCACTGGCCGCCGTAGAAGGCGATCTGTGCGATCTTCTCGGGCGAGGTGCTCTTCGGCATCACGGCGATGAAGGGCAGACCCAGCAGTCGTGCGAAGTAGGCCTCGCTCACCGCGGTCGACCCGCTCGAGGCCTCGACGACCGTGGTGCGCTCGCCGATCCAACCGTTGCACAGCGCGTAAAGGAAGAGCGAACGCGCCAGCCGGTGCTTGAGGCTGCCGGTCGGGTGCGTCGATTCGTCCTTGAGGTAGAGGTCGATGCCGTGCGCGGCGAAGGCCGGCAGCGGCAGGGGGATCAGGTGCGTGTCGGCGCTGCGCTGGTAGTCGGCCTCGATGCGGCGGATCGCGCTGCCGAGCCAGAGGCTGTCGGGAGGGGAGGCATGGGTCACGCCGACGAGTCTACAAGCCCTGTGCGCTCAACCGAAGGTGAACGCGTAGGCCTGCGCGCCGGCGTCGAGGAATTCGATCTCAAACAGGCGGTCGTTGCCGGGCGACGCCTGGCGGACGAGCTGGTAGAGCCGCTGCCCGTCGATCGTTCCGTTGCCCTGGGCGTCGATGTCGAAGCCGTGGTCCGTGAGCGGCGGCTTGCCGTCCACCAGCACCTTGAAGCGCACCGGTTTGCCGTCGGCCGAGGGACCGAGCACCAGGTGCAGGTCGCGCGCATGGAAGCGCAAGGCGATGCGGCCGTTGGCGCGGTTCGCGACTACGCGCTCGCGTCCCACCGTCCAGTCGCCGGAGAGCGCCCAATGGTTCGTTCGCAGCGAAGCGGCGGCCTGGTAGGCGTTCGCGCGATCATTCGCGATGCCTCCCGGCGAAGCGAAGCCGTGCGTGCGTTCGTAGCCCAGATAGGTTTCTCCGGACAACGCGGGTGAAGCGCCCGGCGCGGCCTGGACGCCTTCGCCCTGCGGCGCGACCAGCCCGGCCGGAACATGGCTTCGCCCAGCCTCGGCCAGCAGTTGCTGGATGATTCGTTCCAATTTCTCGTACCGGTTCTCTCCGAACTGGTGATGGCGGATGCGCCCCTCTGCATCGATGAAATAAAAGGCGGGCCAGGCCTGGTTGTCGAAGCCGCGCCAGATGGCGAAGTCGTTGTCGATGGCGACCGGAAAGTCGATGCGAAGGTCCTTCGCCGCCCGGCGCACGTTGCCCGGGCGCTTCTCGAACGCGAACTCGGGCGCATGCACGCCGATGACCACCAGGCCCGCATCCTTGTACTTCTCCGACCATGCGCGAAGGTAGGGCAGGGTGCGCAGGCAGTTGATGCACGAGTAGGTCCAGAAGTCGACCAGCACCACCTTGCCGCGCAGGTCTTCGGTCGTCAGCGGGGCGGAGTTGATCCACTCGGTCGCGCCAGCCAGTGAAGGAAAGACGCCCTCGATTCCGAGCGTTCGCGCGGGTGCCGGTTCGCGGGCGGCTGCCGTCGGGATCAGCCCGGTCTCCTCGGGACGGAGGCTCGTATCGGCGGGCTGCGGCTTCTGGCGCTCGATCTTCTCGACGAGCGCCTGCTCCAGTGCCGACGTGGTGCCGACCGAGAGCCGGGTGAGCAAGCCAGTGTCCAGGCCCAGTGCGATGGCGGTGACACCCACCAGAACTGCCGCACCGGCGCCACGCCGGATCCACTCGCCCGTGTGGAGCGATCCCTTCAAGGCCGCGAACACGCGCCCGCCGAACAGCAGCGCTGCCGCCAGCGAGGTGCACGCGCCGGCCGCATAGGCCAAAAGCAACAGCGAGGTGCCGACGCTGGCGCCATTGAGTGCTGCGCCTGTCAGGATCAAGCCGAGGATCGGACCCGCGCAGGGCGCCCAGAGCAGGCCCGTGCCCACGCCCAGCAGGAGCGGCGAAAAAACGGAAGGCCGCGCGGAAGTCCCATCCGCCTGGGAGTCGGACAGCCGGATGCCGAGCGCGACGAGCGGCCTGCTCAGACGGTCGGCCACGGTCGGGAACAGCAGCGTGACGCCGAACACCGCAAGCAGCGCGATCGCGGCGTAGCGCCCGTACTCGTTGAGCTCGACCACCCAGCCGCCGCCCACCGCGGCCAGCGTGGCGATGGCGGCAAAGGCCAGCGCCATGCCGAAGAGAAGGGGCAGGCCGTGCGATCGGAACGGCCGGTCGGCGCGCGCGAACACGAAAGGGAGCACCGGCAGGATGCACGGGCTCAGGATGGTGAGCACGCCGCCCAGGTAGGCCACGATCAGAACGAACATGATGTTTCTCGATGAGGTGCTGCGGTCAGGCCGCGCCGGGTTTGAACAGGGTCACGCGGGCTTCGAGCCCGCCTTCGCTGCGGTTGTGCAGGCTGAGCTCCGCGCCCATCGCCATCGCGAGCTGGTGCGCGATGGCGAGTCCCAGGCCCGTGCCGCCGGTGCTTCGGTTGCGCGAGCTTTCGACCCGGTAGAAGGGCTTGAGCACGGCCTCCAGCTCGTCGGGCGGGATGCCCGGTCCGTTGTCGAGCACCGCGACGACCAGCCGGTCCGCCTCGGCATGCACCCGCACGCGCACGTCGCTGCCGAACTTCAATGCGTTGTCGATCAGGTTCACGAGGATCCGGCGCAGGGCATTGGGGCGCGTCACGATCGGCGCGTCGATGCGTCCCTCCAGCTGCACGGCCTGGCCCGAATCCTCGTAGTCGGCGACCATGCTTTCGAGCAGCGCATCGGCATCGATGCGCAAGGGGGGTTCCGTCGCGCCATGCAGCGTGCGCGCATAGGTGACGCCTTCTCTCACCAGCGCGTTCATGGCATCGAGGTCCTGCCGGAATTTGAGCTGATCCTTCTCGTTGTCCATCAACTCGGTGCGCAGCCGCATCCGAGTGATCGGCGTCTGCAGATCGTGCGAGATCGCCGCCAGGATCTCCACGCGCTCGGCCATGTAGCCGGCGATGCGCCGCTGCATCGCATTGAAGGCGCGTGCCGCGTGCGCCACTTCGGTGGGGCCTTCTTCGCCGAGCGTCCGGGCCTTCAGGTCGGGCCCGAGATCGTCCGCCGCCGCGGCGAGCCGCGCCAGCGGCCGTGTGACCAGCCGCACCGCGAACCAGGCGCAGACGGCCAGCACCACGAGCTGGATCGCCAGCAGCCACATGACCCAGTTCGACACCGGCATGCCTACCCGTCTTGCATCGACGATCACCGGGCTGCCGTCCGCCAGCTTCACCTGGATCCGAAGGCCTTCGGTCGGTTCGGCGACCTGTGCCACCTTCACGACCTCGAACGGATGCAGCGCGTTGACGATGGCGGCGGCGAACTCCTGCACCAGCGGCGTCGCGGGCGCGGGGCCCGTGACGCTGCCGTCCAGCATGAAACGGTAGTTGCGCCGCTCCAGCCGGCCCAGCCAGCTCGCGCGCTCCGCGGCGGGCAGGCGATCCAGGATGGCGATCGAACTCGCGATGTCGCGCTCGATGCCGCTCATCATCAGCTCGCGCAGCGCCATGCTGCGCTCGTAGCGGATCGCTGCGAAGGTCAGCAACTGCGCGATCGCGAGGCCCACGACGATGATCAGCGTTACGCGGGAGAACAGCGAGCGGGGGATCAGCCGGCGCATGGTGGGCATGGATGGGTTATAGACCCCGCCGCTCAGACCAGGTTGATCTCGACGCCGATGTTGCCCCGCGTGGCTTTGGAATACGGGCAGGTCTGGTGTGCGGCATCGACGAGGGCTTGGGCGACTTCGCGCTCCACACCGGGCATGCTGACGTTGAGTCGTGCCTGCAGGAAGTAGGCGCCGTCCGTGGTGCCCAGGTCGACTTCGGCGTCGACGGCGAGGTCGGCCGGGAGCTTGACCTTCATCCCGGCCGCAGCGATCCCGATCGCGCCGATGAAACAGGCCGACCAGCCGGCGGCGAACAGTTGCTCGGGATTGGTGCCGCTGCCCACGGTGCCGGGAGACGAGAGCTTGATGTCCAGGCGGCCATCGGAACTGCGGGATTCGCCGTTGCGACCGCCCGAAGAGGTGCGGGTCTTGCCGGTGTAGATGACTTTCTCGATGCGTGTCATGGTGGATTCCTTGGTTGGTTGAAGAACTGACGGCACGATTGTTGGTGCGGATCCTCCGGAAGGAAGCGAGCTTCGTATTCCTGTGTATCCGGACCGTCTTTCTCAACAGTAAATTTCACAATCGTCGACCTCGGCGCGGGCGCGGACTACATTGCGCTTGCAACACCTGCGTTCGAAGCCACACTGCCATGACTCCCAAGACTTCCGACCACATCCTCATCGTCGACGACGACCGCGAGATCCGCGAACTGCTCACCACCTACCTGGTCAAGAATGGCCTGCGGGTGGTCGCCGTGCCCACTGGCCGGCACATGCGCGCCGCGCTGGAGGAATCGGGCCCCTTCGACCTGATCATTCTCGATCTGATGTTGCCGGGCGAGGACGGGCTGACGCTGTGCCGCGACCTGCGCACGGGCAAGTACAAGGCAATCCCCATCCTGATGCTGACGGCGCGCAGCGAAGAGGCCGACCGGATCCTCGGCCTCGAGATGGGCGCCGACGATTACCTGGCCAAGCCCTTCTCCGCCCGGGAACTGCTCGCGCGCATTCGCGCCGTGATGCGCCGCACCCGGATGCTGCCTCCCAACATGCGCTCGACGGAGGCGGCCCAGAAGCTGGCCTTCGGTGAATGGCAGGTGGACACCACCGCGCGGCACCTGCTCGATGCGAGCGGCACGATGGTCGCGCTGAGCGGCGCCGAGTACCGGCTGCTGCGCATCTTTCTCGATCACCCTCAGAAGGTGCTGAGCCGCGACCAGCTGCTGAGCCTGACGCAAGGCCGGGAGGCGGACCTCTTCGAGCGCTCGATCGACCTGCTCGTGAGCCGGCTGCGCCAGCGGCTGCGCGACGACGCGCGCGAGCCGCGCTACATCAAGACCGTGCGCAGCGAAGGCTACGTGTTCGCATCGGCGGTGGAAGCGCTCGACTGAGGCGGCCAGGTGCGGGCTCGCCTTTCCGGCCCCGTGCGTTGACGGGCCGTGATGCAATGGCAACTCGTCGGATTGCGGATCTCGTGCGAGATGCCGCCCGCCAGGAAGAGCAGGGCAAGCCAGATCTTCATCTCACGAGCCCGCGGGCCGCTGCTCTGCAAGAAGCGCCTGGATCTTCTTCTCCGTTTCGCCGTAGCGTCCCTCGCCGAAGTGCGAGTAGACGATCTTTCCCTCTTTGTCGATCAGGTAGACGGCAGGCCAGTACTGGTTGTTGAAGGCCTTCCAGGTCGCGTAGCTGTTGTCCTGCGCGACCGCGTGCTTGATCTGCAGTTTCTTGATGGCGTCCTGGACGTTCTTGGTGGATTTCTCGAATGCGAACTCCGGCGTGTGCACGCCCACCACGACCAGGCCCTGGTCCTTGTACTTCTCGTGCCACTCCTTGACGTAGGGCAGGTGGTTCAGGCAGTTGATGCAGGTGTAGGTCCAGAAGTCGATGAGGACCACCTTGCCGCGCAACTCTTCCATCTTCAGCGGCTGGGAGTTGAGCCAGGTGTCGATCTTCTGGAACTCCGGTGCCGACCGGGTCCCGCCGGCAGCGGTGTCGCCGCCGATCGGAGGCGCAGCGAAGGTGAGCGCGGCCACCGAGACGGCGGCGGCCACGGCGAGCGGAAGTGCGATGGATCGGATGTTCATGGCGATGACTTTCGATTTCGGATTCAGCGCAGCGTGGTGCCGCCTTCGACCCGCGTCAGGCGCGTCGAGGAAGCCCTGTCGATGTCGTAGTAGGCGGGCACGCGGCTGCCCGCGAAGGCTTCGATGCGCAGGTTCTGGTTGGGGGCGTGTGCGCGTGCGCGCGCTTCGGCCAGCACCGCGGCGCGGTCGCGCGGCGCTGTCGGCGCGGCAGCCACGACGGAAGAAGCTGCATCCGAATACGGGTTCGCGGCGTGCGCCGCTGCCACCGCCTGTGCGCGGACCTCGCTGCGGCTCTGCGTCGACTGGAACTGCAGGACGCCGTGGTATTCCTCGGCATAGGCCTGCGTGACGGCAAGCACGGCGAACGAGGCGGCGATGGCGATGCGGGAGAACTTCTTCATGGTGATTTCCTTCGGGTGAGTGATGAGGCTTGCTTGGAAGCGAACGGATTCTTGGTCACGTTCGTCCTCGCCGGCGCACATCGCGTATGCCTCTGTATCAGCGCGAGAAATCCACACATTACGTTTCGCAGTCGGGTGTTCAAGGCCGAGTCTGCGCTGTTTGCATCGACTCTTGTATGCCTGTGTATCTACAGGCGCCGAGGTACGCGCACATACAAGATCGCACTCGGCGTGACACATCACGCATACATGTCGCGAATCCAATGGAGCCAACGCCAATCACTGCATTCAAAGGAACGCACATGCCCGAAGCAATCAATCGTCAACGCCGCATTTTTCTGGGGAGTGCCGTCGCGAGCGTCGCAGCTGCAGAACTGGCATTCATGGGTGTCGCCAACGCTGCGATCAAGCTGCCGAAGCTCGAACCGATCAGGCAGATCCGGGCCGGCGAGCTGGATGTCGGCTATTACGAAACCGGGCCTGCCGACGGCATCCCGGTGCTGCTGCTGCACGGCTATCCCTATGACATCCACAGCTATGTCGATGTTGCGCCCCTGCTGGCCGCGCGCGGATGCCGCGTGATCGTGCCGCACCTGCGCGGACACGGCAGCACCCGCTTCCTCGACAGCGCGAACCCGCGCTCCGCCCAGCAGGCCGCCGTGGCACTGGACCAGATCGCATTGCTGGATGCCTTGAAGATCGACCGTGCCGTGATGGTCGGCTACGACTGGGGCGCGCGCACGGCCTGCATCATCTCGGCGCTCTGGCCGGAGCGCTGCCTCGGGCTTCTTTCGGTCAACGGCTACATCATGACCAACCTTCCGGGCAACAAGCTGCCCCTGCCGGCAAAGGCGGAGCACGGCTGGTGGTACCAGTACTACTTCGCCACCGAGCGCGGCCGTGCGGGCCTCGAGGCGAACCGGCGCGACATCGCACGCATCCTGTGGACGACGAACTCGCCGAAGTGGAAGTACGACGACGCCACCTTCGAACGCACGGCCGCGTCCTTCGACAACCCGGACTACGTGCAGATCGTGATCCACAACTACCGCTGGCGCCTGAGCCTCGCGGACGGCTTTCCGCAGTACGCCGAGCTGGAGAAGCGGCTTGCCGCGCTGCCTTCGATCAGCGTTCCCACCATCACCATGGACGGCGACTCCGACGGCGTCGTGCCGGCCACCGACGGCAAGGCCTATGCCTCGAAGTTCACGGGCCCGCGATCGCACCGGATCGTGAACGCGGGCCACAACGTGCCGCAGGAGGCGCCGCAGGCCTTTGCCGATGCCGTCTGGACGCTCGCGTCTGCGCGCGGCTGAGGCAGGCGCCGGCGATTTCCTAGCCAGAGCCTGCCATCAGATTGATGCCACCCAGGGCGATCAGCACCATGCCGAGCGCTGCAGCCAGACGGTCCCCGCGAGGCAGCAATTTCTCGAGCGCGACGGCGATCGAAAGCGCGGCGACCCAGGCGAGGTTCATGACCCCGCCGACGAACAGCAAGGCCATCAGCGCCCAACAACAGCCCACGCAGAACAGCCCGTGCCGCGCCCCCATGACGAAAGCACCATACACGCCAGGGCGCCATTCTCCGAGCAAGAAGCCCAGCGGCGTTCCACAGCGCGAAAGACACATGCGCTTGAGGCGCGAGAACTGGTAGACGCCGGCGATGGCTGCTGACGGAGATACGGAAGAACTTCTCGGTGTTCAGGGCGTAGGGAGTCGCAATTCAGCGATCAGAAAGTCGATGAAGGCCCGGACCCGCAGCGGCGTGTGACGGCGATCGGGATAGATCAGCGAGAAGGGGCGAGAGCGGCCTCCGGCTTCGGGCAGCAGCTCCTGGAGGCCGCCACGGCGAAGGTCCTCCTGCACGATGTAGCGGTAGGTCTGCAAGAGCCCGGCGCCATGGCGCGCCAAGGTCACCATGCCCATGTAGTCGTCGGCGCAGCGGTAGCTGGGCGGCGTCTCGAGTTCGATGTCCTGTCCGTCGCGCCTGAAGAGCCAGGGCACCGGTTGTCCGGTGCTGGGCAGCACGAACTGGATGCACTCGTGCGCCGCCAGCGCCTCGAGCGAATCCGGCCTGCCCGCGCGAGCCAGGTAGGAGGGCGCGGCCACCAGCACCAACTCGGCGTCTTCGAGCTTGCGCGCGATGAGGCCGGAGTCCGGCGGCGCGCGTCCCCGAATCGCGAGGTCGAAGCCTTCGCCGGTGAAGTCGATATTGCGGTTGCTCAGGTGAAGCTCGATCCGCACCTTTGGAAAGCGCTCGCTAAAGCGCGGCAGCAACGGCAGCACGCGGTAGTGGCCATAAGGTGAGGCGATGCTGAGACGCAGCACGCCAGCCGGGGCCTGCTGCTCGCCGGTGAGCTGGCTCTCGGCATCGCGCATCAGGCTCAGCGCCTGGCGGCACTGTTCGTAGTAGGCGCGGCCCCCGTCGGTCAGATGAATCTGGCGGGTGGTGCGCACGAACAGGCGAACACCCAGCCGTGCCTCGAGCCGTGCAATCGAGCGGCTCACGGCGGCGGGGCCGAGGCCGGCGGCCAGGGCCGCGGCGGTGAAGCTTTCCAACTCGGCGGCGAGACAGAACAGTTCCAGGCTGCCGAGCATCAGATCGTCGAATTGGCGGCTCATGCTTGTTCCATCGAGTAACTAATGAAGTGACAGTCTATGTCTTTATTCACCCCAGGTGCATCAATACCATTGACCCATGTTTTCAAACCCAGGTGCCGCCTCAAGCAGTGGACGCCCTTACCAGGAGAAACGAAATGACCCAACGCTCGCCTCAAACCGTGATCGTCACAGGTGCCTCCAGCGGCATCGGCCTTGCCATCGCGCGAGCCTTCCTGCGCCGCGGCGACAACGTCGTCGGGAACGCGCGCACGCTCGAGCGACTGCAGGCCGCTGATCTCGCGCAGGACTTTCCAGACCAGTTCCTCGCGGTTGCCGGGGACGTCGCCGATCCGGCGACTGCCAAGCGGATCTTTGCCGAAGCGGTCGCACGTTTCGGCCATGTCGACGTGCTGGTCAACAACGCGGGCATCTTCACCCCGAAAGCCTTCGCCGAGTACACGGCCGCGGATGTCGATGCGCTGGTCGGCACCAACCTCAAGGGCTTCTTCTACGTCTCGCAGGAAGCGGTGCGCCACATGACGCCGCGCAAGCAGGGCCATATCGTCAACATCACGGCCAGCCTCGCCTTGCAGCCGAATGCCAGCGTGCCCGCGCTGCTGCCGGTCCTGGTCAAGGGCGGTCTCAACGACGCGACCCGGGCGCTGGCGCTCGAACTCGCGCCGCACAACATCCAGGTAAATGCCGTCGCACCCGGGATCATCGACACGCCGCTCTACACGCCGGACATGCACGCCTTCCTGAACACGCTGCAGCCGGCAGGCCGGATCGGCGCGCCGGCGGACATCGTGGACGCGGTCCTGTACCTGAGCGATGCATCCTTCACCACGGGCGTCGTCCTGCCGGTGGATGGCGGTATGAGCACAGGCAAGTGGTGAGGGGAGGCCAGCCATGCCCTACGTCAACATTCAAGTGACTCGCGAAGGCGTGACCGCAGAGCACAAGGAGCAGCTCATCGCCGGTGTGACCGACCTGCTGGAGCAGGTGCTGAAGAAGCCGCCGGAACTGACCTTCGTCGTGATCGACGAAATCGACACCGACAACTGGGGTCATGGGGGTCGATCCGTGACCGCGCGGCGCCGCGAAGAGGCGAAAGCGAAATAGCGGCGTCGGAAAGAAGATGCCCAGGTTCAGCGATTGCGGGTCGGTTGTCGCCACGCGATAAGCCCTGCTGTTCTGGCCCGTACTTCAGGCGAAGCCAGACAGGTGGCGACAGCCTCATAGCCTGGAGCGCCGGGATATGGGGCGACCTGAGTCGGTGGACTGTGGTTCGCGGGGCAGAGGATGATTGCTTCGTCCGGACCGACAGCAGACAAGTCGAGGATTGCGCAGGAGCGAGTGAGCATGAAGATCGGCCGCGCGCCGGATCCACGGCGGCGCAGCCGGGCAATCAGAGCCTCTTGGGTGGCTTGGTCTAACCCTTGTTCGATCATGTCCACGACCAGGGCGTCCGGCCCGTCTGCTTCTAGCCCAGCGAGCAATGCAACCAAGGCATCCGACGGCGTAGCGCCATCCTCTGCAAGCCAGGCCAGGGCCTGATCGAGCCGAGACCTCAAATGGGGCGCGCCGTTCAGCCGTGATTTTGCTGCTGCACCGCCATCTGCAAGTCTCTCCAGGCCAAGCAAGGCGGCGTTGGGCAGCGCTTTGGCGAGGCATTGCGCCAGTCGGGTCTTGCCGCTGCCGAGCGGACCGATGATGTAGTTCAGAGGCCGGATCTCGCGAAGTTCGAATCGCTCCCCACCCCAAGGCCACGGCAGGTCGAATGCGACGCGGACCTCCGAGACGGGCGCCAGCAAGCCCGCCAGTTCGCCAATGGTCGGAGTCTGACCTTGCGCAACGTTGCTTCGCAAGCCACGGACCTTCTCGACAGTGTGTGCAAGTTGACGAAGTTGCACTTCCAGCGCTGTTTGGTGAGCGGCCAATGCTTGCTCCAGGCCTTGGGAATTGCCTTCCAGCACCCGTCCCACTTGGGCAAGACTGAAGCCGAGCGCGCGAAGAGCGACGATTTCGGCAGCGCGAGTCATCTCCCCTTGACCATAGGCGCGCCATCCCGCCGTGGTTCGGCCAGGGTCCACCAGGCCGCGCTGCTCATAGAGCCGTAGAGCCTTGGCCGAAACGCCGAGCCGCCTCGCGGCTTCGGACGGACTCAGATACTGGGCGGGAGATCGCATGAAACGTTCCTTTCGATTGATCTTCCCTTTCTAAAGGGTGCCCCTGGGGTCGGGTCAACAGTTGGCCTGACGGGCCAGGTCTGACGCGTGCAGGGCTTGCGCCTAAGGGCTGCGCTGCTCGGGCAATTGCTGGCCACTGCGATTCGTGAGCATGCGCCGCAACGCAATAGCACCACAAGCGGCGGCCGCCAGAGACGCGGTCCACATCGAAAGAATAGCTTCAATGGACAGCTCGCCGTTCGTGCTTTGCGCCAAGCCAGTCAGCACGATGGTTCCACTGTTGTACGCGCCATGAAGCGCGATGCACGGGATGAGAGACCGGGTCCGCTCATAGAGCCAGCCCAGAATTGTTCCAGCGACGAGACCGACCAGGAACTGGTACATGTTCAGATGAACGGCCCCGAAGAGCACGGCCGATCCGAAGATTGCCGTTGAGCGCGAGTACCGTTCGAGAAAGCCTCTCAGCACGATTCCCCGAAAAAGCATCTCTTCAAGCACCGGCGCAAGCACGCAAACCGCCAGCACCGTGGCGATGTCGTTGGTGCCAACGCGTTGAAAGAACTGCTCTTCCCAAGCAGAAAGCGGCGCAATGCGAACCAGGAGTTCCTGCACGTATCCCATGAACAGCAGCAGCGCGGGCACGAGCAGCAGCACCGGCGGGACTATCAGCGCCAGCGTCGCCTTCGCCGACGACGGAGAGTCGTGAAACAAGCTGCGATAGGTGATGTTCCGGAAGTGCATCACGAGGGCAAAGACACACCCGTTGCCAAGGAGCACCGTCAAGGCCTGGTGCTGCTCCAGCGATAGCCCAAGCATTCCATTGGCGTCGCGAAGCGCAGATGAGACAACGACCTCGCAAAGCACCAGCGCCAAGTACAAGAGAAATGCTTGGTAGGCCGTCGGAAATGGCTCCAACCCATTTCGCATCAGGCGGTACTCGTGAGATGCCGAGCGGCAGCAGGCACATTGCCATTTCTCGACGCAAGTAAAGCCAGCTCGATGCCGGAACCCCAAAACTTCATCTCGATGCGCTTCCTGTTGTTGCTTGACCCGGGGCTTACCCAGGAGGCAGAGATGATACGAAATGTTTCGCTCACCCTGAGGCGCGCATATTGGCCGTCCGCTGACTCTGTCTCAACAGCTTCGATGAACTAACGTTCCAAAAGAATGCGAAGCATGCGCTCCGGGTTGGCGAGGAAGTCGCGGGTGACCTGGAAATGCTCGGTGTCCTCATAGGCAACCTTCGCAACTCCTTCCTTGCTGCATTGATAGATGCATGCATCGGGATAGGCCATGAGGATCGGCGAGTGAGTCGCGATGATGAACTGGGACGCGTCCAGGACGAGGTCATGCATGCGCGACAACACGGCAAGCTGCCGTTGGGGCGAGAGAGCGGCCTCCGGTTCGTCGAGGATGTAGATGCCTTGCCCGCCGAAGCGTTCCATCATGAGCGCCATGAAGGATTCGCCATGTGACTGTTCATGCAACGAGCGGCCGCCGTAGGAGTCGATGGCAGGTGGTCCGAACGAGGGCTCGGCATCGAGATTCTCGATCTCGGTGGCGACGTTGAAGAAGCTTTCTGCCCGCAGGAAGAACCCGTCGCGAGGCCGTTTGATGCCCTTGGCAACGCGAAGGTATTCGTGCAGCTCCGAATGCGATTGCCGGGTTCCGAAGCGGAAGTTCTTGCTGCCGCCCTCGGCATTGAAGCCCAGCGAGACTGCAATGGCTTCGAGGAGCGTCGACTTGCCGGACCCGTTCTCCCCCACGAAGAACGTGACCTTCGGATGAAGGTCGATGTGTTCGAAGGAGCGAATCGCCGGCAGGCAGAACGGGTACCGCTCGAACGACTCGACCTTGTTGCGCAGCAGGGCGACGCGACTGACGTACTGGGTTGAGATCATGAAATCCAAGCGCGCGAGCGTAGGGAAAACTGCCTTGCGTCGAGCGAGACCGCCCTACAGATCCAGCGCCAGAAACTTGGTGCCTGGAATCGGGTTGAAGACGTAGGGCTCGATCGATCTGAACCCTAGCGACTGGTAGAGGCCTTGAGCGGCGCCCATTGTGGGCAGCGTATCGAGACAGATGCGGGCGTACCCTGCTTCACGCGCCTCCTGACAGACGCGTTCCGTGAGTCGTCGCCCGAGCTGCTCGCCGCGTGCCTGGGGCCGGACGTAAAGGCGCTTCATCTCGCCCGTGCTGGCGTCGATGGGGCGAAGCGCGATGCACCCGAGCGCGTCCGTACCTCTCCATGCAAGCAATATGCGGCCGGCAGGCGGCTCGTACTTGCCGGGCAATGCGGCCACTTCAGCTTCGAAGCCCTGGAATTCCAGGTCGATGCCCAAGCTTTCGGCGTACTCGCGAAAGAGGACGCGCACCGTGTCCAGGTCGCGCGGCAGCTCGGCAGCTTTGATCTCAATCATCGTCATCGAATCGTGCCATGACTGCCGATGTTCGCTCTATCGGTAGAACGCCTCGACCTTGCCCTTCAGCTTGATCAGCAGCGGTTTGCCCTTGCGATCCAGCGTCTTGCCTGCGGGCACCTTGATCCAGCCTTCGCTGATGCAGTACTCCTCCACATCGGCGCGCTCCTTGTCGTTGAATCGGATGCCGATGTCGTGCTCGAAGACGGCAGCGACGTGATGGGGGCTGCGCGGATCGATGGATAGATGATCGGGAAGAGGTGGGGTTGGCGTGGCTTCGGTCATGGATGTGGGTTCCTCGTTCGACACCGGCCCGCAGCCGACTTCACGGCGAGACCAAGACCGATGACGGTGCGTGATGATATGGCCGCGTTTGGCCGCACCGCCGGCGCCATGCCCTCACCAGTCTTCCTTGACCGCCAGCACCGCATCGCGCGCGGCCGCTGCGCGCCCAGCCAGCCAGGCGGTGACGGTGCCGGCCACCACCACCGCGGCGCACAGCGCGGCCAGGCGCGCCCACGGCACCAGCAGGTCCATGGTCCAGTGGAAGCTCTGCGGATTGACCACGTGCACCAGCACCACCGACACCGCGAGCCCGAGCGCCAGGCCGGCGAGGGCGCCGATGGCGGTCCAGGCCGCACCTTCGCCGGCCACCACCGCGAGCACCTGGGTGCGCGTGAAGCCCAGATGCGCGAGCAGCCCGAACTCCTTGCGCCGCGCCAGCACCTGCGCGCTGAAGCTGGCCGCGATGCCGAACAGGCCGATGCCGATTGCCACCGCCTGCAGCCAGTAGGTGACGGCGAAGCTGCGGTCGAAGATGCGCAGCGAGGTCGCGCGCAGCTGGCCGACGGAGGCGATCTCGATCGGCTCGGCGGCGGCGGCCTCGCGCACCGCTTGCTGCACCTGCGCTTCCGACGCACCCGGCGCAAGCCACAGCGAGATGTCGCTCACGCTGCGGTCGCCGGTCAGGCGCTCGAAGTCGCGCGCATCCATGGTGATGGCGCCGAACTGCCGCACGTAGTCGCGCCACACGCCGGCGACGAAGAAGCGCTTGCCGCCGCCGAAGGCCTTGTTGAGCGCTTCGAACTCCGTGCCCGGCTTCGCGCCGTAGAGCTCGACCATCGCCTCGCTCACGTAGATGCCCACCCGGCCCGCGGGTACCGGAAGTGCTGCACCCAGGAGCGGCAGCGAACGCGACGCCTCATCGTCCAGGCTGCGCGAGATCAGCGTGACAGCCGGCCGCGCCGGATCGAGCAGCAGAGCCCGCGTGCGCAGCGTGCCGGTGCGCGCCACGCCGGGCAGTTGCGCGAGCGCCTGCACGAAGGCCGGCGTGAAGGCGGCCTGCTCGCTTTGGCTGGAACTGCCGGCGGTGGCGCTGCGCACATAGAGATCGGCCGGCAGCACCACGTCGAGCCAGCGCGTCACCGACTCGCGAAAGCTCGCGACCATCACGGTGAGCGCGACCGCGAGGCTCAGGCTCGCGACCACGCCGCTGACGGCCACCGCCGCCGTGCCGCGCATGCGCCGCGCGCGCTCGATCGCGAGCATCGGCAACACGCGGTGCGCGGCGAGCGGTGCGAGCCGGCCGTAGAGCAAGGCAATCAGCCAGGGCAGGGCGGCGATGCCGCCGACCAGCAGGAAGCCCACCGAGAGATACGCCGCGATCGGGATGCCGAAAACCGCCGGCGCCGTTGCCAGCGCCGCACCGGCCGCGATCAGCAGCAGGGCCAGCTTGTATGCGCCGCCCTGCGCGGGCGCGGCGCCCAGGCCCTTGAGCGTCTGCGCTTCGGGCAGCGCCTGGGCCGCACGCGCGGGCCACCAGCCGCCGACCCCCGCGGCGAGCACGCCGAGGCCGCCATAAAGCAGCGCCGTGCCCGAGCTCCAGCGCAGGGTCGGCGCAACGCCGTCGAAGTAGCCGCCGCCAAGGTCGCCGCCCAGCACCCGCAGCGCGACGGCGGCGAGCGCGGTGCCGAGCGCGATGCCGGCGACGCTGCCGAAGAGGCCCAGCACCAGCGATTCGGCGAGCACCAGCCGCAGCCGCTCGCGCGGCGTGAGGCCCAACACGCCGAGCAATGCGAACTGTTGCGCGCGCTTGGCGACGCTCAAGGCCAGCACCGAGAACACCAGGAAGGCGCCGGTGAACAAGGCCACCAGCGCGAGCACCGTGAGGTTCACGCGGTAGGCGCGCGAGAGATTGCTCACGCGCTCGGCCGCATCGCCCGGTTCGGCGATCTGGATGCTTGCGGGCCAGCCCGGCGACTCCTGCAGCGAACGGATGAAAGCCGCGCGGTCGATGCCGGGCGCGAGCCGCAGGTCGATGCGCGTGAGCTGGCCTCCGCGGCCGAAGAGATCCTGCGCCGCGCCGATGTCCATCACCGCCAGCGCGCTGCCGCCGGCCGCCACCTGGCCGGCCACGCGCAGTGCGTGTTGCTGCGTGCCGATGCGCAGCTGCACCGTGGCGGCGGCTTCGCCGAGCGCGGTGCGCGCGGCGGCATTGAGGAACAGCGTGTCCGGCGCGAACAGCGCAAAGCGGTCAGCGTCCTTCGCCGGCTGCGGCATCAGCGCAGGCGCGATCGTGGGCAGCACCAGTGCATCGACGCCGATCACGCGTAGCGCGATGCGGCGCTCGCTGCCCGCGACGAGCGCCACCGCCTGCGATTCCAGCACCGGGCTGGCGAGCGTCACCTGCGGATGCTGCGCCACGCGCGCGAACACGGCCTCGTCGAAGCCGCCTTGCGCGGCGCGCAGTTCCAGGTCCGGCTGGCCGTTGACCGAGCGCACGGCGCTCGCGAACTCGTCGAGCGCCGATGCGTTGATGAGCTGCACCGAGAAGGCCAGCGCCACGCCGAGCATCACTGCCAGCACCGCGGCCGCATTGCGCCAGGGATGGTGGCGGAGTTCCTGCCAGGAGAAGGTACGAAGAAGCGCTCGCATGGAGCTGGCGATTCTGCGCGCTCGCTCAAAGCCGTTCGGCTTGCACGGCCAGGTAGGCGCGCACCGCCGGGCTGGTGCTGAGGCCGGCCGCGCGCGCATAGGCCTCGCGGGCTGCGGCGGGCTCGCCGGTGCCGCCGAGCAGGTGGGCGCGCGCGGCCCAGTAGGGCTGATAGCTCGCGACTTCTGCGATGGCGATGGCATCGAGCGCCTGCAGGCCCGCGGCCGATCCTTCGGCGATCGCCACCGCGCAGGCGCGGCTCACGCGGGCCCCGATGCTCGGGCGCCATGCGAGCAGCCCGTCATAGAGCGCAACCAGCGCATCGGGCGGAACCTGCGCACCCAGCCGGCGCGCGCAGTGGGCTGACTGGATCGCGGCTTCCATCTGGTAGGCGCCGAGCGACTTCAGAGCCGCGGCGTGCTGCAGCACTCGTTCGGCCTCTTCGCGCATCGCATGGTTCCAGCGCGCGGTGTCCTGCAAGTCGAGCGGCACATAGTCGCCGGCCGCGCCGCGCCGGGCGGCGGCACGGCTCTCGCAGAACAGCATCAGCGCGAGCAGGCCCAGCGGCTCGGGCTCATCGGGCATCAGGCCGCACAGGATGCGGCACAGGTCGATGGCTTCGCCGGTGAGGCCGCGTTGCGCAGCGTCGGCGCCGTCGACGTCGTCCCAGCCGGTGCCATAGGCCGCGTAGATGCCATCGAGCACGTCCTGCAGCCGGTGCGGAAGATCGCGGGTTTGCGGAAATTCGAAAGGAATGCCGGCCGCGCGAACGCGCGCCTTGGCCCGCACCAGGCGCTGGCCGAGCGTGGACGGTGCGACCAGGAAGGCGCCCGCCATGCGCGCCGCGTCGAGCCCGAGCACGGTCTGCAGCATCAGCGGCGCGCGCGCCGCGGCATCGATCGCCGGGTGCGCGCACACGAAGAAGAGGCGCAGCCGCTCGTCCGGCACGGCCTCGCCGCCGGCGGTGTCGGCTGTGAACTCGTCGGCCAGCAGAAGCAGGGTCTGCGTGGCCTCGTCCTGCACGCGGCTGTGGCGCCATGCATCGAGCGTGCGGTTGCGCGCCACGCTGAGCAGCCAGGCCTCGGGCTGATCGGGAATGCCTTCCTGCGGCCAGCGCTCGAGCGCGCGCGCGAAGGCATCGGCCAGCGCATCTTCCGACGCGGCGATGTCGCGCGTGCGCGCCGAGAGGATCGCGACCAGCCGGCCGTAGGACTGGCGCGCGGCCTTCTCGGCGGCCTCGTGCGCTGCGTGGATTGCAGCAGACCCCGTCACATCTCGGGTGCGGTGAATACCGGGCGCACCTCGACGCCGCCCGTGGTGGCACAGGGCGCGCGCGCGGCCCACTCGAGCGCGGCGTCGAGGTCCGGCACCTCGATCACGAAGTAGCCGCCGAGCTGTTCCTTGGTGTCGGCAAAGGGGCCGTCCTGCACTTGCCGCTTGTCGCTGCGCACGCGCAGCGTGGTGCCGGTCATCGGCGGATGCAGGCCGTGGCCGTTCTGCACGATGCCCGACTGGCGCACCGCGCCCACATAGTCCATCCAGCTGGCGCGGTGGGCCTGCGCGGCGGCATCGTCGCGCTGGTCGAACTCGGATTGGGGTTGATAGAACAACAGCATGTATTGCATGGGAACTCCGAAAAGGAACATCGAGCAGGATCGCTCAACCCAATGACGGCTGGCAAGCGGGCATTTCGACAGCCGGTGTCGGCAATTGCCGCAGTGCCCGAACCGGCGAGCGAAGGATCAGCCAGGCCTGCAGCACGAAGCCCGCCAGGGCCAGCAGCAGGCAGGCCGGCTCGCCCCACGTCGCGCCGACGATGCCGCCCAGGGCCGCGCCGACCGGACGGGCGCCGGCATTGACCGTGAGGAACACGGCCGAGACCCGGCCCAGCATCGCGTTGGGTGTCACCGTCTGCCGCAAGGTGGTGGATGTGATGACCCAGACGATCGGCCCCACGCCGAACAGGAACAGCGAGATCGCCGCGAGCGCGCCGCTGGGCACCACCAGCGTGGCCGTCATCAGCAGCGCCGCGAGCACCGAAGACACAGGCCCGAACTGGATCGCCCGGCCCAGCGGCATCGCGCCGACCATGCGCGAAGCCAGCAGCGCGCCGGTCACCATGCCGGCGCCGCAGATGCCCAGGCTAAGGCCGACCGCGCCGGCGCCCAGTCCCAGCGTGCGCACCGCATAGGGCACGTAGGCAGCCTGGAGCACGAACCAAGAGGTGTTCCAGGCCGCGGCCGTCAGCAGGATGGGCCGCAGCAGCTCGTGCCGCCACACGAGGCGCGCTCCATCCTGCAGTTCGAGCAGCGGATGGCGTGCACTCGGGCGTGTGCGCTGCGGCTCGGCAATGCGCAGCAGCAGCACGACGGCCGATACCGACAACATCGCGGCCAGCACGAAAGCCGCAGGCGCGCCGAGCCACGCCACCAGCGCGCCGGCCAGCGCCGGCCCGGCGGCGAAGGCGGCGCTGCGCGCGAGTTCGAGCCGCCCGTTGGCGCGGGCCAGCGCTTCGCGCGGGACGAGCGCCGGCACCAACGCCGGCGCCGCGATGTTGAAGCCCACGGTGCCGACGGCGCCAATGAAGCCGAGGAGCGCCAGCCATTCGATCGACGGGCGGGCCGTCGCCACGACCGCGAGCAGGCCCAGCAAGGCCAGCGCCCGCAGCGCTTCCGCCCACAGCATCAGGCGCTGCCGCGAGGTCCTGTCGGCGATCAGGCCCAGGGGGATCGACAGCAGCAGGAAGGGCAGGGTCTGCACCGTGGCCAGCATGCCGATCTCGCCCGGGCCGGCGCCAAGCGCGAGCACCGCCACCAGCGGCACGGCGGCCAGGCTCAGCTGCTCGGCCGACTGGGCTGCCAGGTTGGACCAGGCCAGCTTGACGAAGGGGCGGGGGAGTTTCGGATCCATGCGCTTCCTGCAAGAAATGAAGTCGCGATCATCGACCGTAGGCCGCTTCGACGCTGGCCGTATGCGGACCTGTGAATGCGAGCCTCCGAAGCCCTCGCGTCCTGCGCTCGTCACAGAGTTTTCATGCGAAGCGCGGAGCATCGGCCGGTTACCCACACCACAGCAAAACAATGGCCAAAGACTTCGACCGCATGGAGGACTCCAACCGGAGTGCCAATCCCACTATTCACGAGGTCTCCGACCCGGCACGCCGCATCTTCGTGCGCGGCGGCCTGGCGGCAGCAGCCAGCGGCTTGTTCGCACCGTTCACGCTCGGCACGCTGGCCGGCTGCGCCGCGACCGGCGGCGCCGGCAACCCGGCTGCCCTCGGCCGCGGTATCGGCTTCAAGAGCGTGCCGATGGCTGCCATCGATCGCGTTGCGGTGCCCGAGGGCTACACCGCGCAGGTGCTGTACCGCTGGGGCGACCCGGTGGGGATCGCCGGCCAGATGCCGGCCTTCAAGCCCGACGGCTCGAACAGCGCGGCCGAGCAGGCGCTGCAGGCCGGCATGCACCACGACGGCATGGCCTTCTTCCCCGTCGAGGGCTCCTCGCAGCGCGGCCTGCTGGTGATGAACCACGAGTACGTGGACGACGGCCTGCTGCACGCCGACGGCATGAAGACCTGGACGGCAGAGAAGGTGCGCAAATCCATGCACGCGCACGGCGTCTCGGTGATCGAGATCCAGCGCGAGGGCAGCGCGTGGAAGCAGGTGATGCCTTCGAAGTTCGCGCGCCGCATCACCGCCCTGACGCCGATGACCATCACCGGCCCGGCCGCCGGCCACCCGATGCTCAGAACCGCCGCCGATCCGAGCGGCACGCGCGTGCTGGGCACCTACAACAACTGCGCCAACGGCCAGACGCCCTGGGGCACCTATCTGACCTGCGAAGAGAACTTCGCCGACTACTTCGAGGGCGTCGACAATCCCGACGCGCACCAGCGCCGCTGGGGCATCCGCAAGGGCAACGGCTCCAAGTACCGCTGGCACGAGCACGAACAGCGCTTCAACGTCGCGCGGCATCCGAATGAATCCAACCGCTACGGCTGGGTGGTCGAGATCGATCCGCAGGACCCGAGCTCCACGCCCGTCAAGCGCAGCGCGCTCGGCCGCGCCGCGCACGAAGGCGCGGCCACAGCGCTGACGGCCGACGGCCGCGCGGTGGTCTACATGGGCGAGGACTCGCGCTTCGAATACATCTACAAGTTCGTCAGCCGCGACCGCGTCAAGCCCGGCGGCTTCGCGGCCAACCGCGAGCTGCTGGACCACGGCACGCTGTACGTCGCGCGCTTCGACGTCGACGGCACCGGCGAATGGCTGCCGCTGGTGCAAGGCCAGGGGCCGTTGACCGCCGACAAGGGCTTTGCGAACCAGGGCGACGTGCTGATCAAGTCGCGCCAGGCCAGCGACGCGCTGGGAGCCACCAAGATGGACCGGCCCGAATGGACCACGGTGGACCCGATCACCAAGGAGGTCTACTGCACGCTGACCAACAACAGCAACCGCGGCGCCGCCGGCCAGCCCTTCATGGACGCGGCCAACCCGCGTTCCAACAACACCATGGGCCAGATCATCCGCTGGAAGGAAGGCGGCGATCTCGATGCCAGCAAGTTCGCCTGGAACCACCTGGTGCTGGCCGGAGACCCGAAGCAGGGCCGCTCGGAAGCGCAGGGCAGCGTCAAGGGCGACACCTTCGGCAGCCCCGACGGCCTGATGGTCGATGCGCGCGGCGTGCTGTGGATCCAGACCGATGCGTCGACCTCGACGCTGGGCAAGGGCGACTACAGCAGCCTGTCCAACAACCAGATGCTGGCCTGCGATCCCACCAAGGGCGAGATCCGCCGCTTCCTGGTCGGCCCGTCGGGCTGTGAAGTCACCGGGCTCACGGCCACGCCCGATCTCAAGACGTTGTTCATCAACATCCAGCATCCGGGCGAGCCTGCCAACGAGCGCAGCGATCCGGAGCGTCCGCTGGCCGTGTCGAAGTGGCCCGACGGCGCCGGCCGGCCGCGCTCGGCGACGGTCGTCATCACCAAGAACGACGGCGGCGTGATCGGTACCTGAGTCAGCCGGCTGGTTGTGTCAGGACGCGGTGCAGGCTGCCGGCCACGGCCAGCAGCTCGCGCTCGCGCTGCGCATGGCCGACCAGCTGCATGCCGATCGGCAAGCCTTGCGGCCCCAGCAGGCCGGGCACGGCGACGCAGGGCGCGCCGAGCAGGGTCCAGATGCGGTTGAAGACCGGGTCGCCGGTGGCGGCCAGGCCCGCCGGCGCCTCGCCGGGTGCGGCGGGCACCAGCAGTGCATCGACATCGCGCATCAGCTCGGGTAGCAGGCGGCGGGCGATGGTGGCTTGCGCCAGCGCCTGTGCGTAGGTCTCGTCGGTGCAGTCGCGGCCGCCTTGCAGCAATGCGCTGAGTGCCGCGCTGAGCTGTTCAGGATGCCGGCGCCATTCGGTGTCGAGCTGGCGCGCGGCCTCGAAGGCCATCACGGTTTTCTGCGCCTCCACCAGCCCGGCCAATGCGCTGGGCAGGACGATGTCGCCCAGCGTGACGCCGGCCGCACCGGCCAGCTTCAGCGCCTGCTCGAAGGCCGCGGCGCCGCCGGCATCGATGGCCGGCCATTCGTGCGTGCGGCAAACACCGAGGCGCAGCGCGCGCGGCGCAGGCGTTGGCAGCGGCGCGAAGGCCATCCCGTTCATCGCACCGCGCATCAGCTCCAGGTCGTCGGCGCTGCGCGCCAGCCAGCCCAGGGTGTCCAGCGAGGGCGAGAAGGGCTTGATGCCTTCGAGGCTCAGCGCGCCGAAGCTCGGCTTGAGCGCGAACACGCCGCAGAAGGAGGCGGGGCGAATCAGCGATCCCGCCGTCTGCGTGCCGAAGGCGATCGGCACCATGCCGTCGGCCACCGCGGCGGCCGAGCCGCTGGACGAGCCGCCGGGCGTATGGGCCGGGTTGTGCGGGTTGGCCGTGGGTCCGGGCGAGAAGTAGGCGAACTCGGTGGTCACGGTCTTGCCCATCACGAGCGCGCCGGCCGCGCGTGCGAGCGCCACGCAGGCGGCATCGGCCGCGGGGCGGAAGCCCTCGTAGATCGGCGAGCCGTAGCGCGTGGGCATATCGGCGGTGGCGATGAGATCCTTGACGCCGATCGGCACGCCGCCCAGCAGACCGGGCCGGCCGCGCGCGTCCAGCGCGCGGGCTGCGGCGATGGCGCCCTCGGTGTCGAGGTGCTGCCAGGCATGGATCAGCGGCTCGCGTTCGGCGATGCGCTCGAGGGCGTCGCGGGCTGCTGCTTCGGCCGTCATCGTGCCTGCGGCCATGGCCTGGCGCAGGGCGACTGCGGTCAACCCCATCAGGCGGCCTTGGCTTGCGCCGGCGCGAACATCGACTCCATCTCGTGGCGGATCTTGTAGGCGTGGGTCGTGGTGTCCATCGCGACGTCGGCCCAGCAGAGGCTCTGACCCTTCTTCACCGGGCGCACCAGCTTGATGTTGTGCGCGAGGCCCAGCGGCAGGCCGCCGATGCGCGTCGAGCGTTCGGCCGGCAGCAGCTTGCCCCACACGGTGTAGCCGCCTTCGCCGTCGAGCGTCTCGCCCGCCGCGAGGTCGCGCTTGGCGGTGGCCACCACGTCGGCGTTCCAGCAGCTGGCGACGCCGGTCGCCTCGCCGCGCAGCGCCACGCTCGCGACCGAGACGCCGACCTCCAGCCCGATCAGGTGCCAGCGCTTGTAGAGCGTGAAGTAGCGCCCGCTCGGATCGGTATGCGCGTTGTATTCGTCGAAGCAGTTCTTGATGTACTCGGTCTCGGCCTCGACCGTGACCCACACGCCCATGCGGATGTCGTAGGGGATCTTGCGGCCGTCGGCCTCGAGCGAGGACACCACTTCGACCATGCCCTTGCGTTCGAGCACGCCGCCTTCGTTCTTCGGCCGCGTGACGAAGGGAATGTCTTCCACGCTTGCCGGCGGATAGAGCAGGCCGTCGGAGGGCACGCCGAGGCCGGTGGCGTTGGCCACCGCAGCGCTTTCGATCGAAGGCTTGGAACCGTCGAGGAAGCTGTTGAACATCTTCGGGTTGAGCCCGCCGCGCAGCGCCTGCTCGGGCGTGAGACCGTAGTTGCCCCACACGGTCTCGGGCGTCGATTCACTGAAGTGCGGCAGCCACTTGTGGCCGCGCCCCGCGGCCACCACGGGAAAGCCGCAGGTGCGAGCCCAGTCGACCAGGTCGCAGATCAGCGCCGGCTGATCGCCGAAGGCGAGCGAATACACCACGCCCGCCTGCTGTGCGCGGCGCGCCAGCAGCGGGCCACAGAAGGCATCGGCCTCGACCGTGACGTTGACCACGTGCTTGCCGTGCGCGAAGGCATCGAGGCAGTGGTCGACCGCGGCCACCGGATTGCCGGTGCACTCGACCACGATGTCGATCGAAGGCTCGCGCGTCACGGCCTGCCAGTCTTCGGTGATCCAGGTGCTGCCGGTTTGCAGCGCTTCCTGCACCGAGCGGGCGGCCGCGCGCTCGGGCTTCCAGCCGACGCGTTCGAGGTTGGCGCGCGCCGCGGCGGGCGAGAGGTCGGCGATGGCGACCAGCTGCACGCCGGGCGTGCGCGGAATCTGCGCCAGGTACATCGAGCCGAACTTGCCGGCGCCGATCAGGCCGATGCGCACCGGCTTGCCGTCGGCCGCGCGTTGTTGGAGTCGGGTGTAAAGGCTCATGTGCTTCCTAGTAACCGTTCGCACTGAGCTTGTCGAAGTGCTGCGTCGATCGCCTGCGGCTTCGACCCTTCGACCGGCTCAGGGCAGGCCGAGCTCAGCCCGAACGGATGGTGGTGTTCAGGCGGCGGCGAATTCCAGTTCATCCAGTGAAGTGCGCAGCGCGCTCTCGGGCAGGCCGTTCTTCCACGGCACCTCGACCGGGTAGGGCTTCAGCAGGCAGTCGTCCGGCAGCATCTCGATCGGCGTGAAGTCGCGGTGCGCGATGTACTCGGGCCGCTTGAAGCGCCGGATGTGGTTGCTGACCGCGCATAGGCTCAGGTACACGGCCACGCGGTCGAAGGGCGAGAGGTTGCTGCCCGAGGCATGCACGAGGCAGCTGTGGAACAGGATCATCGAGCCGGCGGGGCCCTTGGGCGAGACGATGCCACCCCCGACGTGGCGGCCCGCCGCGTCGTAGTGCCCTTTGCCACCCGCGCGATCCACCAACTGGCGGATCAGGTCGTTGTCGACCGTCCACAACGGATAGCTCGTCGTCGTGAGATCGTGCTTGGCTTCGACCACGCCCTTCACATGGCTGCCGGGAATGAACATCAGCGGGCCGTTGTGCTCGTTCACGTCGTCGAGAAAGATCGCGACGTTCATCGCGCGCTCGGTGGGCATCAGGTCGTCGTTGAGCCAGGTGCCGTAGTCCTGGTGCCATTGCCAGACGTCGCCCTCGAAGGCCATCTTGCCGTTGATCTTGAACTGGTGCATGTAGACCTGTTCCTCGAACAGATCGCTCACCGGGCCCACCATGCGCGGATGGCGCGCAAGGCGCGCGAAGGGCTCGCTGATCAGGTGCGCGGCGAAATTGGTGCGCACGGCGTCCGAGCCTTTCTCGCGCACGTTGAAGGCCTCGCGCCGGCTATAGAGCTCGGGCACTGCGTCCGTGAGCACCTTGGTCTCTTCGGCAGAGAAGTGGCCGGGGAAGAAGAGGTAGCCGTCGCGCTCGAACTGCGCGCGCTGCTCGGGGCTGAGTCTCATGCGGTATCTCCTGCTTGGGTGGGGGTGTGGGCGGAAAGACGTTCGGCCAGCCGCATGCCGAGGGTTCGACTGGCCTGCGCGCCGTGCTCCTCGCTGAGGCGTGCGGCGGTATCGGCATCGCCGGCCGCGATGGCGCGGGCGATCGCCTCGTGCTCGTCCCACAGCGACTCGCGCTGCGGCACGGACTGCAGCACCGCGCCCATGGCACGGCGCAGGTGGCGCCAGTGCTGGTCGGCGCTTTGCGCGATCAGCGGGTTACCGGATGCGACGTAGATGGCATGGTGAAAAGCCATGTCGGCATCGATCATGGCTTCGACGCTGCGGCCGCGCGCGGCACGGCGGCCGCGCTCGATCAGCTTGGGATCGATCTTGAAGCGCTGCTCGGCCGCGAGCCGCGCCGCCAGCACGTCGAGCGCGCCGCGCACCTGGTAGACCTTGGCGGTCCATTCGGCATCGAGCGGCGCGACCAAGAGGCCGCGGCCCGGCGCGTCGAGCACGAAGCCGTCTTTCTTCAAGAGGCGCAGCGCCTGCAGCACCGGCTGGCGCGAGACGGCCAGGCGCCTGGCCAGGTCTTCCTGCGTGATGCGCTCGCCGGGCGCCAGCGAACCGCCGCTGATGGCGTCGAGCAACGCGCGGTAGACCTGGTCGACGAGGTCGGGGGCGGCGGCGATCTGGACGAGCTGGGCGGGCATCGGCGGGGTCGTTCTGAACTCTGTATACAGAATACGACGAGCGGCGACGGCTGCGACCTGGGGCTTACCCCAGGCCGGGGATCAGGCCCGGATGCCGCCCGCGCTCAGATGCAGCACGCGGCCCGCACGCGCCGCGGCCGCCTCGGAATGCGTCACCAGCACCAGCGAAGCGCCGTGCTCGCGCGTCTGCGCCAGCAGCACGTCCATCACCTTCGCGGCGGTCTTCGGATCGAGATTGCCGGTCGGCTCGTCGGCCAGGAGCAGCGCCGGTCGATGCACCAGTGCGCGCGCGATGGCCACGCGCTGCAGCTGGCCGCCGCTCAGCTGCTGGGGCAAGCGCTCGCCGAGACCGCCCAGCCCGACCGCGTCGAGCATGTGCGCCACGCGCGCTGCGTCGGGTTGCGCGAGCAGCATCAGCGGCAGCGCGACGTTCTGCGCCACGTCCAGGTGCGGCAGCACATGGAAGGCCTGGAACACGAAGCCGACGTGTTTGCGGCGCCACAGCGCGCGCGCCTCGGCATCGAGCGCGCCGATGTCGATGCCGTCGTGCACGACGCTGCCGGCGTCCCAGCTGTCGAGCCCGGCCATGCAGTTGAGCAGGGTGGACTTGCCGACACCCGATTCGCCGACGACGGCGACGAACTCGCCCGGCGCGACTTCGAGCGACACCTGCTCGAACACGGTCGCGTCGCCGTAGCGCTTGGCCAGCTCGCTGATCCGCAGCGTCATGCGATCTCGCACACCTGCTGCACGATGCGCTCTATCGCATCGGGCGCCTCGGCCGCGATCACGCGGCGTTCGGGCATGCTGCGCAGCCAGGTGATCTGGCGCTTGGCCAGTTGGCGCGTCGCAGCGATGCCGCGTTCCCGCAGTTCGGCCATGGGAAAGAGGCCGTCCAGCGCCTCCCAGGCCTGGCGATAGCCGACGCTGCGCATCGAGGGCAGCTCGGGCGCGAGATCGCCGCGCGCGCGCAGGGCCCGCACCTCGTCGAGGAAGCCGCCCGCGAGCATCGCGTCGAAGCGTTCGGCGATGCGATGGTGCAGCCAGGCGCGCTCGGTGGGTTCGAGCGAGAAGAGCGCGATCGGCGGCATTCCGCCCGCTCCTTGCTCGGCGTGGAAGCTGGCCATGGTGCGGCCGCTTGTCAGCCACACCTCCAGCGCGCGTTGGATGCGCTGGCTGTCGTTGGGCGCGAGCCGCGCGGCGGTGACGGCATCGACTTCGGCCAGCCTGGCATGCATTGCAGGCCAGCCCAGCGCGGTGGCTTCGGATTCGAGCTGCCGGCGCACGGCAGGGTCGGCCGCGGGCATGGCATCGATGCCGTCGGCGAGCGCCTTGAAGTAGAGCATGGTGCCGCCCACCAGCAGCGGCAACCGGCCGCGCGCGCGGATCTCGGCGATGAGCCGCGTGGCGTCGGCCACGAAGGCGGCCGCGCTGTAGGGCTCGCGCGGATCGCGGATGTCGATCAGGTGGTGCGGCGCTTCCGCGCGCTCGGCGGGCGTGGGCTTGGCGGTGCCGATGTCCATGCCGCGGTAGACCAGGGCCGAATCGACGCTGACGATCTCGACCGGCCGCACGCGCGCGATCGCGAGTGCGGCCGCGGTCTTGCCCGATGCAGTCGGGCCCGCCAGCGCGACGTAACTTGCCCCCACGCTCGGCACTGGCGTGTCCTCGTTGCCCCCAAAGGGGGCGCTCACGCCTTGGGGCGGCCCAGCGGCGCTCGGCTCAATGCCCATGCGCCTCGCCGTACTTGCGCACCAGCGTCCAGGCGATCAGCGCGATGCACACGCTCCAGAACCACATGCCGAGCGCGAGCGGCATCACGGTGCCGTCCATGTGCGCGCCGAGCCAGCCGCCGATGCCGAAGGCCGCCAGCATCATCAAAAAGCCATTGAGCGCCGAGGCCGCGCCGGCAGCCTGCGGAAAGGGGCCGACCGCACCGGTCTGGCCGCAGGGCTGGTGCACGCCGTGCGCCAGCATGATCAGCGTGAGCGGTGCCACGATGGCGGCGACCGAGTGCACGCCGGCCAGCGCCAGCAGGCCCATCGCGCTGCCGCCGGTCAGCGTCAGCAGCGACGCGCGCGCCACGCTGCCGCGCACGCCGTAGCGCGGCAGCCAGCGCCGGCAGACGAAGGTGCCCGCGATGTAGGCGAGCGAGCTCCACAGCATCACCAGGCCGTACTGCGTCTTCGTGAGGCCGAGCACCTGGATGAAAACAAAGGACGAGGCGGCGAGAAAGGTGAAGAGCAGGCCATAGGCCGCCGTCGTCAGCGCCGAGAAGGCGAGGAAGGTCGGGTTGCGCAGCACCATTGCCCAGGTGGAGAAGAGCGTGGCCAGGCGCAGCGCATCGGGGTTGGGGCGCACCAGCGTTTCGCCGAAGCGCAGCGCGATCAGCGCGAGCGTGACGGCACCGAAGAGTGCCGGCGCCAGCAGCGCGATGCGCCAGCCGAACAGGTCGGACACCAGGCCGCCCACCGGTGCGCACAGGCAGGCGATCAGGCCGAGGCCGGTGAGCGCACGCGACATGACGCGTGCGCCGTCGGCCGGTTGGTAGAGATCGCGCACGATCGCGCGCGCTGCCATCACCGCGGCACCCATGGCCGCGCCCTGCAGCGTGCGCCAGACGATCAGCAGCTCGATCGACGGCGCGACGGCGCCGCCGAGGCTCGCCACCACATAGCCGCCCAGGCCCCACAGCAGCACGGGCCGGCGTCCGAAGCGGTCGGACAGCGGGCCGAACACGAGCTGCGCGCAGCCGAAAGCCAAGAGCAGCGCGCTCAGCGTGAGCTGCGCCTGCGACATGCGCGCGCCGAAGCCGCTGGTCAGGGCAGGGAGCGCGGGCAGGTAGAGATCGGTGGTGACGGGCTGGATGCCCAGCAGCAAGGCCAGCGTGAGCACGACCAGCGCGGGCGACATGGCCGTTGCACTCGGCGCTGATTGCGAGAGGGCCGGTGCGTCGGGAGGGGGCGGCATGCGCCCAAGGGTAACAAAGCCGGCGCGGCGGGCGCCGGCGGCCCTAAATCGCCTGGCCGGACGACTGGGCTTGCTGCTGCAGGACGGTCGCGGGCCCGGCCGGGGCCGGTGCGCTGCTGCTGCCGTCGCCGGCGGCCATCTCGGTCGGCGGCTCCTTCATGCGAAACAGCTGCGACAGGGCGGCGCGGTACTGCGCCTGGCCCACCGAACCGGTGCTGTGGTGCGAGCCGCCCTCGACCAGCACGAACTGCTTGGGCACCGTGGCCGCCTCGTAGAGCTTGCGGCCCAGGGTCGGGTTGATCAGGCTGTCGGCAGCGCCATGCACCACCAGCAGCGGGGCGCCGATGTTCTTGACCTTGCTGACCGCCTCGAAGCGCTGGGTGATGAAGGGACCGAAGGGCAGCCAGCCCCATTTGAAGCTGCTCACCACGTCGGCGATGGAAGTGAAGGTGCTCTCGACGATGGTGCCGCTCTCGTCGTTCACCCGCGAGGCCAGGTCGATGCCGATCGCGCCGCCCAGCGAGTGGCCGAAGATGTAGCGCGGCTGCTGGGGATGCCGTGCCGCGAGCCAGATCCATGCGGCGCGCGCGTCTTCGCGGGCCGAGTCTTCCGAGGGCAGCGCCTTGCTGCTCTTGCCGAAGCCGCGGTAGTCGATGGCCAGCACCGAGAAGCCCAGCTCGTGCATGCGCCGCATGCGCGGTGCCGAGCCCGCCACGTTGTAGCGCGCGCCGTGCAGGTAGAGCAGCACGGGCGTGTTGGCCGACTCAGGCGCGCCGCCGAGCCAGAGGCCGTGCAGGCGGGCCGGTCGGCCCGTGACGGAGGACTGGAAGTCGATCCAGACATGGTCCATGCCCTCGGTCATGGATTCGGAATTGCCCCAGCTGCGGTCGCTCGGCTGGAAGATCCATTCGCGCTGCCGCTCGTCGAGGGTGGAGCAGCCGGCCGCCAGCAAGGCGACCAGCGCTGTAGCGGATGCGAAGAGGGACCAGGATTTCATGGGCAAGGCTGAAAGACAGGTGCTCGGCCGGAAAGTTCAACAAAAGACTGCATGCAACGTGCGTGCCCGGTTTGTCGATGACCCCTGAAAACCCTCGGTTACGTGACCAACAGATGCCAAATGTGAGGAATTTGGCAGCTTTTCCCCGGCGCTCGCGGGTTCAGCGCCCGCGCATGAACAGCGAATCGAGCTCGCGGATCGAGACCTGGCGCCAGGTCGGCCGGCCGTGGTTGCACTGGTCCGAGCGCTCGGTGGCTTCCATCTGGCGCAACAGGCCGTTCATCTCGTCGATGGTCAGCCGGCGGTTGGCGCGCACCGCGCCGTGGCAGGCCATGGTCGACAGCAGCTCGTTCTGGGCCCGCTGCACCACGGTGCTGGCGTCGTGGTGGGCCAGCTCGGCCAGCACGCTGCGGGCGAGCTCCACCGGGTCGCCGTCGGCCAGGGTGCCGGGCACCGCGCGCACCGCCAGCGTGCGCGGCGAGAAGGGCGTGATCTCCAGGCCCAGTGAGGGCAGCACGGCGGCGCAGGCCTCGGCGGTCGCCACTTCCTGCGGCGTGGCAGCGAAGGTGGCCGGGATCAGGAGCGGCTGGCTCGCGATCGCGGCGCCGTCGAGCTGGGTCTTCAGCCGCTCGTAGACGATGCGCTCGTGCGCGGCATGCATGTCGACGATCACCAGGCCCTGGCTGTTCTCGGCCAGGATGTAGATGCCCTGCAGTTGGGCGAGCGCGCGGCCCAGTGGCCAGGCCTGATCGTCGTCGGTGGCCGGCGTGGGCTTGACGGGTGCTGCCGGAAGCGTGAAAGCCGTGGCCGGCGTCGCGGCGCTGTCGCTGCGCTCGCTGGGCCACATTGCGGCCGCGTCGCCCAGACCCCGTTCCGCGGCGAAATGGATCGCCGGCTGCGTCCACGAAGGCTCGGGCTGGGGCGAAAGCGGCTTGAAGAAGGGCTCGGCGGCCACCGCTGCCGCTTCGCCGGCCCGCGGCGCAGCCAGCGCATTCTCGATCGCGTGGCGCACCGCCTGGTGCACCTCGCGCCCGTCGCGGAAGCGCACTTCAATCTTGGTGGGATGCACGTTGACGTCGACGCGTGCCGGATCGATCTCGAGATAGAGCGCGTAGACCGGCTGGCGCTGGCCGTGCAGCACGTCTTCGTAGGCGCTGCGCACCGCGTGCGCCAGCACCTTGTCGCGCACGAAGCGGCCGTTGACGTAGAAGAACTGCTGGTCGGCGCGCGAACGTGCCGCATCGGGAATGCCGGCGCGGCCTGCCACGCGCACCGGGCCCGCGGCGTGCTCGACCGCCACGCTCTGGGCGACGAAGCCCTCGCCGAGCGTATCGGCCAGGCGCCGGTCGCGCGCATCGGCGGCGCGCCACTGCTCGACCAGCCGGCCTTCGTGCCAGACCGAGAAGCCCACATCGGGCCGCGCCAGCGCATGGCGCCGCACCGCCTCGATGCAGTGCGCGAGCTCGGTGGCATCGGTCTTCAGGAACTTGCGCCGGGCGGGCGTGGCGAAGAACAGCTCGCGCACCTCGACCGTGGTGCCGGCCGCGCGCGCCACCGGCCGCAGCTCGCCAGTGCGGCCGTCGAGCGCGAAGGCGCTGTCGGCCGCGTGGAAGCGCGACTGCAGGCTGAGCTCGGCGATGGCGTTGATGGCGGCCAGCGCCTCGCCGCGAAAGCCCATCGTGCCTACCGTCTCCAGGTCGTTCAAGCTGGCGATCTTGCTGGTCGCGTGGCGGCGCAGGGCCAGCGGCAGCTCGTCGCGCGGCAGGCCCTGGCCGTCGTCCTCGACCGAGATCAGCCGCACGCCGCCGGCCGAGAGTCGCACCGTGACCTGCCGCGCGCCGGCGTCGAGCGCGTTGTCGAGCAGTTCGCGCACCACCGAGGCGGGCCGCTCCACCACTTCGCCGGCCGCGATCTGGCTGATCAGTTCGTCGGGAAGTTCGCGGATCGGACGGCGCGCGGCCGGGGCGAGGGAGGAGGGGAGAGCGCTCACCGGGGCATTCTAGAAGGGGGCTCGCGAAGCTGCCCGGATAATGCGCGTCCATGGAAATCATCAGCTTCTTCATCGACTTCATCCTGCATGTCGACAAACATCTCGAGGCCTTCGTCGTCGCCTACGGGCCCTGGGTGTATGCGCTGCTGTTCCTGATCGTGTTCGTCGAGACGGGGCTCGTGGTGATGCCCTTCCTGCCGGGCGACTCGCTGCTCTTCATCGTCGGCGCGCTGTGCGGCGCGGGGCTGATGAGCTATTCGATCGCGGTGCCGATCCTCATCGTGGCCGCGATTCTGGGCGACCAGTGCAACTACAGCATCGGGCGCTATTTCGGGCCCAAGGTTTTCCAGTGGGAGAGCTCGCGCTTCTTCAACCGCAAGGCCTTCGACCAGGCGCATGCCTTCTACGAGCGCTACGGCGGCGTCACCATCATCCTCGCGCGCTTCATGCCCTTCATCCGTACCTTCGCGCCCTTCGTCGCGGGCGTGGCCGACATGACGCGCACCAAGTTCACGCTCTACAACATCGTCGGCGCGCTGTTGTGGGTGCTGGGCTTGTGCACGGCGGGCTACCTGTTCGGCAACATGCCCTTCGTCAAGGAACACCTCGACAAGATCATCTGGGCGCTGATCTTCGTGCCGGGCCTGATCGCGGTCTTCGGCGCCTGGCGCGCGGGCCGCACGCCTTCCTCGGTGCGTTGAAAACAAAAAAAGGCGCGTCCTCGGACGCGCCTTCGATCATGCAAGAGCCACGAGCTCAGTAGTTCGGGCCGTTGTAGGGGTAGTAGCCGCCACTGCGTTGTCCGCGGTAGTAGTTGCGCTCGTCGGCGCGGCGACCCACCTGGTTACCGATCAAGCCGCCGATGGCGGCACCACCCACGGTGCTGGCGGTATTGCCGCCGATCGCATTGCCGATCACCGCGCCGCCCACGGCACCACCGGCCGTGCCCCACTGCTCGTTCGGTCCCGCTGCGCAACCCGCCAGGGTCATGACGGTCGTGGCCGCTGCAGCCGTGATCCAGAGACGTGTCTTCATGGTGTCCACCTTTCAAACAGTGATGAAGACATTCTGTAAAAGCCCTGCGCCACGGGTGTAGGAGTCCGCCGCACCCCCTTGCCCGAGAGCATGCGCTGCATTCGTGCAACAAAGAGCGCGCGTTCCGCAGGCGGCGACGCATGGCAGGCGATTGCGAGGGCCGGCCAAGAAAGCTAGTCTGCGCGCATCGACGCATTCCCAGGAGGCAGCCATGGAGATCCGCAATCCTTCCCCCGGCCTCTACAACGAGGATCTCGCACCCGCCAAGGTGCGCAACTGGGGCGCCTTCAGCATCTTCAACGTGTGGACCTCGGACGTGCACAGCCTGTGGGGCTATTACCTGGCGGCCAGCCTGTTCCTGCTGTGCGGCAGCTTCACCAACTTCCTGCTTGCGATCGGGCTCGGTTCGCTGCTGATCTTCTTCCTCATGAACCTGATCGGCTACGCCGGCGAAAAGACCGGGGTGCCGTACCCGGTGCTGGCACGTGCGTCCTTCGGCGTGTGGGGCGCGAACCTGGCGGCGCTGGTGCGGGCCGTGGTGGCTTGCTTCTGGTACGGCGCGCAGACGGCGGCCGCGTCGGGCGCCGTGGTCGCCTTGCTGATCCGCAACGACAGCATGCTCGAGTTTCACAAGAGTACGCAGATCCTCGGCCATTCGGGCCTGGAGGTGGTCTGCTACGTGGTGATCTGGGCGCTGCAACTGCTCATCATCCAGAAAGGCATGGAGACGGTGCGCAGGTTCCAGGATTGGGCCGGCCCCGCGGTATGGATTGCGATGCTGATCCTGGCCATCGGCCTGTGCGTCAAGGCGGGCGGCTTCTCCTTCGACCACGGCATTCCGCAGGACGTGCTGCTGGCAAAGACCAAGGACGCCGGCGTGAGCGGCGAGCCGGGCTCCTTCTGGGCCTTGATGGCGGTGGCTGCGACCTGGATCACCTACTTCGCCGCGCTGTACCTCAACTTCTGCGATTTCTCGCGCTACGCCAAGAACAAGGACGCGGTGAAAAAAGGCAACCTTTGGGGCCTGCCGGTCAACCTGGTCGCCTTCTCGCTGGTCGCCGGCATCACGACCATCGCGGCCTTCAAGGTCTACGGTGAAGTACTGCTGCACCCGGAGCAGATCTCCGCCAAGTTCGACAGCTGGGTGCTGGCGCTGATCGCCGCCATCACCTTCGCGGTGGCCACGCTGGGCATCAACGTCGTCGCGAACTTCGTCTCCGCCGCCTTCGACATTTCGAACGTGTTCCCCCGGCAGATCAGCTTCAAGAAGGGCGGCTACATCGCGGCGGCGATTGCGCTGGTGCTCTATCCCTTCGCGCCCTGGGAGGGCAATGCCGCGAATTTCGTCAACGCCATCGGCGCCACGATGGGGCCGCTCTTGGGCGTCATCCTGGTCGACTACTACCTGGTCGCGAAAGGCAACATCAATGTCGCGGCGCTCTACGACGAGAACGGCGAGTATCGCTACGAGGGCGGCTGGAACGTCAACGCGCTCGTGGCCGCGGGCGTCGGCAGCGTGTTCTCGACCCTTCTTCCGAATTTCACCAGCCTGCTGCCGGCGTGGTGGAACACCTGCGGCTGGTTCTTCGGCGTGCTGATCGGCGGCGGCGTGTACCTGCTGATGGCGACCCTGCGGCCGCGCACCGCGGTCGCCGCAAGTGCAAAGGCCTGACCGCGGCAACGCGCGCTACAGCTGACGGCTGCGCGCCAGCGGCGGGTTCTGCGCAAAGTAGCGCTGGATGCCGCGCATCAGCGCGTCCGCGAGGTTTTCCTGGTACTCGACGCTCCGCAGCTTGGCTTCTTCTTCCGGGTTGCTGATGAAGGCGGTCTCCACCAGCACGCTCGGGATGTCGGGCGCCTTGAGCACCGCGAAGCCGGCCTGCTCGACCTGCGGCTTGTGCAGGCGCGCGCCGATGCCGCGGATCTCGCCGAGCATCGCGCCGCCGAGCTTGAGGCTGTCGTTGATCTGCGCCGTGGTGCTCATGTCGAGCAGGGCGCGCTGCACCTGGACCTCGTGCGTGCCCACGTTCACGCCGCCGACCTTGTCGGCCTGGTTCTCCTTGTTGGCGAGCCAGCGCGCTGCGCTGCTCGAGGCGCCGGTCTGGCTCAGCGCGAACACGCTGGCGCCGCGCGCTTCGGGCGTGGTGAAGGCATCGGCATGGATGCTCACGAACAGGTCGGCCTGCACGCGGCGCGCCTTCTGCACGCGCGTGCCCAGCGGCACGAAGAAGTCGGCATCGCGCGTGAGAAAGGCGCGCATCGGATTGCCGTTGACGCTGCTCCCATTGATGCGGTCGCGCAGCCGGTGCGCGACCTGCAGCACGATGTCCTTTTCGCGCGTGCCGTTGGGGCCGATCGCACCCGGGTCTTCGCCGCCGTGGCCCGGATCGAGCGCGACGATGATGATGCGGTCGGTGCCGCTCGCGGTCGCGCCGCCGTTGCGCGCGGTGGCGGAAGAGGGCGGCGAGAGGGGTGTCACCGGCGTCGTTCCCACCACGGGCGGCAGCGGCGCCGGAACGACCAGCGCCTGTGCGGGCGGCGAGGAAGGCGAGGGGCGCATCGACTGCTGCGCCATCAATTCGCCCAGCGGATCGACCGCCGGGGGCGCGGGAGTGCGCGGCGCGATGCCCGCGACGGTGCCGTCGCGGCCGGGGGCCTTGGGCGCATCGCGCAGCCGCTCGGCGATCAGGGCTTCCAGCGGATCGAGCGCCTGCTGCGGATAGAGGTCCAGCACCAGCCGGTGCTGGTAAGCGGCCACCGGCGCCAGCGAGAAGACCTGAGGGGCCACCGACTGCTTGAGGTCGAACACGATGCGCACCACGCTGGGCGCGAACTGACCGACGCGCAGGCCGTTGATGAAGGGGTCGTCGGGCTTGATCTTGCCGACCAGCTCGCGTAGCGCGGGATTGAGATCGATCCCGTCGATGTCGACTGCGAGACGCGGCGGACTGCCGACCACGAGCTGTTGCGAATGCAGGCGGCCGTCGGATTCGATGGTGACGCGCGTGTAGTCGGCCGCCGGCCAGACGCGCACCGCCACGATGGTGGCGCCGCGCGCGATCTCGTGCACGCCGAGCAGGAGGGCGATGCTGCCGCCCTGCAGCAGTACGCGTCGTTTCAGTTGGCCGGCTTTCATGCGCTGGCGGCGGCGAGCAACCGACTGCCGCGCGGCGTGTTCGCGTGCAGGGTCACGGTGCGGGTGTCGTCGATCATTGCTTCGATTTTAATAGCAAGGTCTGCAAGCGGAATGCGCCCTGCAGCGTTTTCGGGCCATTCCGCGAGTTTGAGGCCCGAACCCGCGAAGATGTCACGGAAGCCGGCATCGTCCCATTCGTGCGGATCGCTGAAACGGTAGAAATCGAAGTGGAAGATGGCCAGGCCGCCGGGCGCCTCGTGCGGCTCGACGACCGCGTAGGTCGGGCTCTTGATGCGCGAGCCGATGCCGAGCGCGCGCAACAGGTGGCGCACGAAGGTGGTCTTGCCGGCGCCGAGGTCTCCATGCAATGCAATGAACGCGTCAGCCAGGTCGGGCGATGACGCGAGTGCGCGCGCCAGCGCGTCGCAATCGTCTTCGCTGCGCCAGCGTTGCACGAGGCTTTGCGTTTCTACAATTGGCAGGTGATCGGCAGCCATCAACTCGTGAATCGGATTCAGGCCTTGGCCCGGGAGCTCGGATTCTCCCAAATCGGGATTGCGGGCGTCGATCTGTCGAGCGCGGAAGAGGGCCTCATGCGATGGCTGGCCGAAGGCTTCCATGGCGAGATGCACTACATGGCCGCACATGGCACGCGGCGCGCGCGGCCGGCCGAGCTGGTGCCGGGCACGGTGTCGGTGATCACCGCGCGCATGGATTACCTGCCGCGCAGCACGCCCGAGGATTGGCAGGCGGTGGAGTTCGACCGGCTGCGGCGGCCGGCGGAGGGCATCGTGTCAGTCTATGCGCGCGGCCGCGACTATCACAAGGTCATGCGCTCGCGCCTCGCGAAGCTGGCCGAGCGCATCGCCGACGAAGTGGGCCCCTTCGGCCACCGCGCCTTCACCGATTCGGCGCCGGTGCTGGAAGCCGAGCTGGCATCGCGCAGCGGCCAGGGCTGGCGCGGCAAGCACACGCTGGTGCTGGACCGCGACGCGGGCTCGATGTTCTTCCTGGGCGAGATCTATGTCGACATGGCGCTGCCGCCGAGCGCGCCGGTCACGGCGCACTGCGGCAGCTGCAGCGCCTGCATCGAGGTGTGCCCGACGCGCGCCATCATCGCGCCGTACCGGCTCGACGCGCGGCGCTGCATCTCCTACCTCACCATCGAGCACGCGGGGCCGATCCCGCTCGAACTGCGGCCGCTGATCGGCAACCGCATCTACGGCTGCGACGACTGCCAGCTCATCTGTCCTTGGAACAAGTTCGCCAAGAAGAGCGCGCTGCCGGACTTCGATGCGCGCGACGGGCTCACCGGCCGCCAGTTGGGCGAGCTCTTCGCGTGGACCGAGGAGGACTTCCTGCGCTACACCGAAGGCAGCCCGATCCGCCGCATCGGCCATGAACGCTGGCTGCGCAATGTGGCGGTGGCGCTGGGCAATGCCTTGCGTGCGGGCGACGAGGGGGCGCGCGAGATCCTCGCGACGCGGCGCTCGCATCCCAGTGCGCTGGTGCGCGAGCACGTCGAATGGGCGTTGGACTTCAGCGCCGCATGATCGCCGAGACCTGCGCCGTTCCCGCGTCGAGCGAACGCATCGAGTTCAGCCGCAGCGAGGCGTATTTGAGGACCGGATTGTTGATCAGCTTGCCGCTGAAATACCCGTTGAAGCGCGTGTCCTTGCAGTCGCTGATCGTGAGGTCGAGCGAGGCGTTGGCCGGCGAAACGAAGTCGACGCTCGAGCCCGTCATCGTGCATGCGGCGCCCGGTACCTGGCCGCGCACCGTGCCGTCGGGATCGATCTGCATCGCGCCCGCGTGGACCTCCGGCGGACCCTGTGCGCCGGTGTCCTGCTGGACCACGTAGAAAAGAAAAGGCCCGCTCCACGCACCGTGGTAGCGGGTGTGCTCCTGCGCCTGCGCCTGCACCGCCCCCGCGAGCAATGCTGCGACAACGGCCGGTAGGTAGCGCATCGTGCGATGGTAGCGACTGATGATGACGGTTCAGCGCGAGAGTGCCAGGGCGAAGGGCAGGCTTGCCACACCGAGCAGCGTCGACAGCGTCACGAGGCCCGCCACGTAGGCGCCGTTGTAGCCCATGCGCGCGGCCAGCACGTAGGCGCTCGACGCAGTCGGCACCGCGGAAAAAGTCATCAGCACCGCGGCCTGCGCGCCGCCGAGCTGCAGTGCGCCGGCCAGGCCCCAGGCGATCAGCGGCAGCACGAGATGCCGGATCGATAGCACCGACACCGCCAGCACCTTGCCGCGCGCGAGCGTCGCGAACTGCATGCCGGCGCCGGCCGCCATCAGGCCGAGCGCGAGCGATGCGGCACCGATGCGCGTGAGCGTCGGCTCGAGCCAGTTCGGCACGCTGAAGCCGAGCAGGTTGGCGACCAGGCCGCTGAGCGTCGCGATGATCAGCGGGTTGCGGATCAGCTGCCGCGCCAGGCCGGTCTGCGCATGCCGCGCCATCGGCCACACGGCGGCGATGTTGAAGAGCGGCACGCACACGCCGATCAGCACCGCGATCATCAGGAGCCCCGCGGGGCCCGCCATGCGGTCGGCCAGCGCGAGGCAGATGAAGGAGTTGAAGCGGAAGGCGACCTGCGCGCTGGCCGCGTGATCGCTGCGGTCGATGTGCGTGCCGATACCGGGCAGGAAGGGCAGCATGTAGGCGAGCGCGATGCCGGCCAGCCCGACGCCGACACCGGCCGTCAGCAAGTGCGAGGTGGCGCCGAAGTCGAGCGGGCTGCGCACGATCGAGTGGAACAGCAGCACCGGAAAAAGAAAGTAGTAGACCAGGCTCTCGACCTGGTCCCAGACGCGGCGGTCCAGCGGGGTGTAGCGGCAGAGCAGCCAGCCGCAGGCGATGAGGGAGAAGTCGGGGAAGAGCAGTTGGGCATAGTTCACCGGTCGAGGATAAACGGCCGATTTCCATGGGTTATCCACGAACTGGGGTGGTCACAGACCCGTTAGCATCCTGGCTTCGCTTTTTCGACCTCCAGGAGCTCTTCAATGCAACGTCGTCAATGGAATGCACTCGCCGGCGCCGCCGCGCTGGCGCTGATCGCCGGCCCCAGCTGGGCGCAGGGCTACCCGAACAAGCCCATCGAGCTGCAAGTACCCTTTGCGCCGGGCGGCACCACCGACATCGTGGCGCGCGTGATCTCCGAGCCGCTGGGCAAGGCGCTGGGCCAGAGCGTGGTGGTGATCAACAAGGCGGGCGGCGGCGGCATCGTCGGCGCGGCGGAGACCGCGCGGGTCGCGCCGGACGGCTACAAGCTCGGCGTGGCAACCGTGTCGAGCACGGCCGCCAACCCGGCGATCAACCCCAAGGTGCCCTACGACCCGATCAACGACTTCACGCCGATCATCAACATCGCGGCGACGCCGAACATCATCGCGGTGCACCCGAGCTTCCCGGCCAAGAACTACGCCGAGTTCGTGGCCGAGATCAAGAAGAATCCGGGCAAGTATTCGTACGCCTCCTCGGGCACCGGCGGCATCGGCCATCTGCTGATGGAGCTCTACAAGAACCTGACCAGCACCTTCATCACCCACATTCCCTACCGCGGCGCTGGTCCGGCGCTGAACGACGTGGTGGCCGGCCAGGTCCCGATCATGTTCGACAACATCCCGTCGGCGCTGCCCTTCATCAAGTCCGGCAAGCTGGTGCCGATCGTGGTCTCGGCGCCGCAGCGGCTGAAGGACCTGCCCAACGTGCCGACCTTCAAGGAAGTCGGGCTCGAGCCGGTCAACCGCATGGCGTACTACGGCATCCTCGGGCCCAAGGGCCTGCCGAAGGAAGTGGTCGACAAGATCAACGCCGGCGTGAAGAAGTCGCTCGAAGACCCGGCGGTGCGCAAGCGCATCGAGGACACCGGCTCGCTGATCGTGGGCAACACGCCGGAGCAGTTCGCCGCGCAGATCAAGGCCGAATACGAGGTCTACAAGCAGGTGGTCGCCAAGCAGAAGCTCACGCTCGACTAGGCCGACTTTCCTCGATCCAGAGCCGCCCGCGCCCCGGGCGGCTTTTTTCTTTTGCTATCTTGCACGGCATGACCGCGGCCATCGACACGCCCGAAATCGACGACTTCATCGACGCGCTGTGGCTCGAGGACGGCCTGTCGAAGAACACGCTGGCGGCCTACCGGCGCGACCTCGCGCTGTTCGCGCAGTGGCTCCAGGCCCAGCGCGGCAGCGCGCTGGACGCCGCGCGCGAAAGCGACCTGCAGGCCTACATGGGCGCGAAGCTCTCCGACAAGGGCAAGGCCACGTCGGCCAACCGCCGGCTCACGGTGTTCAAGCGCTATTTCCGCTGGGCCCTGCGCGAGCAGCGCATCGCCGCCGATCCGAGCCTGCGGCTGGCGCCGGCCAGGCAGATGCCGCGCGCGATCAAGACCCTGTCGGAAAAGCAGGTCGACGACCTGCTCGCGGCGCCCGAGGTCGACACGCCGCTCGGCCTGCGCGACCGCGCCATGCTCGAACTGATGTACGCGAGCGGACTGCGCGTGAGCGAGTTGGTTTCGCTCAAGGTGTTCGAGCTGAGCCTCAACGACGGCGTGCTGCGCGTGCTCGGCAAGGGCAGCAAGGAGCGGCTGGTGCCCTTCGGCGGCGAGGCGCGGCGATGGATCGAGCGCTATCTGCACGAGTCGCGCCCCGCCATCCTGGACGGGCAGCAGACCGCCGACCTGTTCGTCACCGCGCGCGGCGCGGGCATGACGCGCGTGATGTTCTGGATCATCGTCAAGAAGCACGCGCTGGCGGCCGGCATCCACGTGCCGCTGTCGCCGCACACGCTGCGCCATGCCTTCGCCACGCACCTGCTCAACCACGGCGCCGACTTGCGGGCGGTGCAGTTGCTGCTCGGCCATGCGGACATCTCGACCACCACGATCTACACCCACGTCGCGCGCGAGCGTCTCAAGCAGCTCCACGCGCAGCATCATCCGCGCGGCTGAGGTGCAGGGATTTGCTGCATATCGGAATGCCCTGACGCTCAGCGACATGATTGCGGCGGCATCAAAATGAATGCTCGCAAGGAGACGCAGCAATGAGTTGCAGGAAAGCATGGGCCGCCATGGTTCTCTTCGCGGCGGCTTCGGTGGCGCAGGCGCAGGCCGTGCCGAAGACCATCCGCATGGTCGTCGCCTATCCGACCGGCGGCGTCAGCGACATCGTCGCCCGCGCGCTGGCCGACAAGCTCGGCGCGCAGCTGGGCAGCACCGTGGTGGTCGAGAACAAGGCAGGCGCCAGCGGCACGATCGGCATGGACGCGGTTGCCAAGGCGGCACCGGACGGCGCGACGCTGGGCTTCTCGGCCATCAGCCCGCTGGTGCTGAATCCGCATCTGGGCAAGTCGCCCTTCGATCCGCAGAAGGACATCGCACCGGTGGCGAGCGTCATGTACTCGCCGGTGCTGCTGCTGGCCACGGAAGCGACCGGCACCCGCAACTTCCGCACCCTGATCGACGATGCGCGCGCCCGGCCCGGCGCGGTGCGCTGGGCTACTTCGGGCCTGGCCTCGCTCGGCCACATCGTGCTCGAGGAATTGCGTGCGACCGCGAAGGTGGACATCACCCATGTGCCCTACAAGGGCGGGGCGCAGCAGATGAACGATGCGCTGGGCGCGCAGTTCGAGATTCTTTCGATCAATGCCGGGCCCGCCGTCGCACCGCACATCCGTTCCGGCAAGCTGCGCCCGCTGGCCGTGGGGGCGCCGGCGCGGCTCGAAAGCCTTCCGAAGGTGCCGACGCTGGGCGAGCTGGGCTATCCGGAGGCCAACCTCACCTCGTTGTTCGGCGTGTTCGCCCCGGCCGCCACGCCACCGATCCTGATCGCCAAGTACAACGCGGAGATCAACAAGGCGCTCGCCAGCCCCGAGCTGCGCGCCAAGTTGACGGCCACCGACAACGTGCCGACCGGTGGCGGTGCCGAGGCCTTTGCCGACGAGATCGCGGCCGAGTACGAGAACAATGCGCGCATCGTGAAGGCGGCCGGTATCAAGGTGGACTGAGGCGACCTTTGCCGGCACGCGAGCCGGGCCTGCGTCCCGGGCTCATTCGGTCTTGATGCCGCCTTGGCGGATCACGCGCTCCCAGCGCTGGAAGTCGTCGGTCACCACGCGGTCCAGTTCCTTCGGCCCCCCACAGGCGGGAACGGCCCCCAGGCCCTTGAAGCGTTCCTGTGTCTCCGGGAGCAGGCAGACGGCCGTCATCTCGCTGGCCAGCTTGTCGATCAGCGCGGCCGGGGTCTTGGCCGGCGCCAGCAGCCCGACCCAGACCGGCACCTCCAGCCCTTGAACGCCGGTGGCCTCCGCCATCGTCGGCGCTCCATGCATGGCGCTCATGCGTGCTTTCGTGAAGGTGGCCAGAACGCGTGCCTTCTTGTCTTCCACCATCGGGTCGATCGAAGAGGTGCTGGTCACGATCGCCGCCACCTGTCCACCCAGCAGGTCGGTGATGGCGGGACTGCCGCCGCGGTAGGGTACATGGAGAAGCTTCACGCCCATGGACTGCGCGAACAGCTCGCCGGTCAGATGCGAGACCGAGCCGTTGCCGCTCGATCCGAAGCTGACCTCGCCGGGATGGGCCTTGGCATCGCGCACCAGGTCGGCCACGCTGGTGTAGGGGCTCTGCGCGCGCACCGACAACGTCATCGGCGTATCGGCCACCAACGCGACCGAAACGAGGTCGCGCCGGGGGTCATAGGGCAGCTTGGCATTGAGGTGCGGCGCGATCGAGATGGCACCGCCGGTGGCGAGCAGCACCGTGCTGCCATCGGGCGTGGCCTTGGCAACGGTGTCGGCGCCGATCACGCCGCCGGCACCGGCCTTGTTGTCCACGACGACCGGATAGCCCAGCCGTTCGGCAAGCTTGGTGCTCAGGTAGCGGGCCATCGCGTCCTGTGCGCCGCCGGCTGCAAACGGCACGACGATGCGCATCGTCCTGGCACCGGGGGCGGTCTGCGCCTGGGCCGAAACGCATGCCAGCGCCACCACCGTGGCGACGACACCAGGAACAAGACGAAGCTTCATCGGGCACTCCAGGGAATGGGAAGAAAAATGAATGGGCCGGGCCGGCGTCAGGGCGCGACGGGTTGTTGCTGGGGGAACACCGGTTCGCCCAGGTTCAGCATCAAGCGGTTGGCCCACGCGAAGATGGCGACCGAGTGAATCAGGTCCAGGATCTCCGTCTCGTCGAGGCCGGCGTCTTTCAGTGCGCGCATGCTGTCGGTCGACACCTGATCGGGCGCAGCGGTCAAGGCGATGGAGAAGCGCGCGATCGCCTGCTCGCGCGGTGTGGTGCCGGCCGTGTGCGGGTCGTCGAAGACCTGCGTGATCACGTCGTTGCGCTTGGCCAGCTGCTCGAAGCGTTGCGCATGCACCGATGCACAGTAGACGCAGCCGTTGATGCGCGACACCACCGTGGCGCCGAGCTCGCGTTCAGCGCGCGACATGCCGCCGGGCGCGTACATGATGGCGTTGAACGCGGTCGAGCGTTGACGCAGGATTTCAGGCTGGTGCACCAGAAAGAGGTAGTAGTCGGAGACCTTGGCCTTGGGATGGCTTTCTTCCAGTACCGCGATCTGCTCGGGCGTGGCCTGGTCCAGCGTCACGACGTCGAGCCAGGCGCTCCAGCCCAGCGTTTCGTTGGTGAAGCCGTGCGATCGGATGATGCCGTTGCTCATGCGCCGGCCTCCAGGCTCTTCATCGCCTTCAGACCTGCCGCCAGCCGCGTCTGGTACGAGAGGAACGCGATCAGTTGCGACAGGGCCACCACGGCCGGCGTGGCTACGCCGGCGGCCGGCAGCGCCTGCACGGCCACACGGTCGCCTTCGACCGGACGCTCGATCAGCGTACGGGTGAACGTGAGCAGTGCTTGCAGGCGCGCATCGCCTGCGCCTTGGGCCGTGCCGCCTGCCACCGCCTCGATCAGCCCGGCTTCGGTGCCTTCCGCCTGCAGCCGCTCGCGGTAATGCGCGGCCAGTTCGGGGGCCGGCGTCAGGCGGCATGCATACAACGCCACCAGCAAACGCTCGCGCAGCGAGAGGCCCGGCAGCGCAGGGTCGAACAGCGCGTCGTAGCTGCCCTGGGTCGCGGCTGCCACCTTGTCGCGCTGGTGGCGCAGCGCATGGGTGGCGCTGCCTTGCCCTGCGGCGTCGAGGCCGACGATGCGGTCGACCAGGTCCTCGGCCGGGTTGTAGGAGGTGGATGAGCTCATGTGCGTTGTCCTTCTTCGATGGCGGGGGAATCGGCCGGTGTCCATTCGTTGCCCAGCAGCTCGGGCTCGTCGTAGGCTTGCAGGCGGGTGTAGTGCATCTCGATGTCTTCGCGGTAGAGCAGGCTGGCAATGCCTTGCGCCAGCCGCTTCGCGCCATCGCTGATGGCGGGGATGTCGCCGGAGACGGTGCCATGCGTCAGCGCGGCGGGGTAGCAGAAGCAGTGCACGCGCGAGAGGCCGGGGCAGGTGCCCGGCCGCCTTTCCTGCAGCTCGAACGCGGCGCCCAGGTCGGGCGAATCCGCGAGTTCGGCGTCTTCCTCGCCGGCCGGCGGGGTGTAGCGGTCTTTCCATGCGCGGATGTGCGGCGCCAGCGCTGCAAACTCGGGCCGCGCATGCCAATCGATGCGGAAACCGGTCGACAGGATCAGGAAGTCCAGCGTGAACAGGCCCTTGGAGGTGTACGCCTTCAACAGCCCGTCGGTCCACTGCACATCGAGAATCGCGCAGCCGAGGTTGAAGCGCGCATTCGGATGTTGCGACACGCGCAAGGTGCTGCCCTGCGGCGGCGGGGTCTGCTGCACGTTGATGTAGTGGCGGATGCGCCATTTCCATGCGTCGGGCAGGTCCAGAAAGCCGTGCGTCATGCCGGCGTTGCCCGCGCCCTTGCCCTTGTTGACGCGCGGGATGTCGGGGCGGCGGATCAGCAGGTCCACGCTGGCCGCGCCGGCTTCCAGCGCGGTTGCCGCGCTGTCCATTGCCGAGGCACCGGCGCCGATCACGCCGACCCGCATGCCGGCCAGCGTTCGGTAGTCCATGGCATCGGACGAATGGGCCCAGCGTTCGGGCGGCAGGAGGCGTGCGAAGGCCGGGACCCAGGCGCCGCCCAGGCCGTCGCGGCCGGTGGCCAGCACTACGCGCCGGGCCAGGACCGTGCCGCGCCCGTCGGGCGATTCGATATCCAGGGCCACCAGACCATCGGCGCGCGGCAGCACGGCGTGAACGCGGTGCTGGTTGCGGACGTCCAGTTCCAGTACGCGGCGGTACCAGCGCAGGTAATCCATCCATTGCAGGCGGGGGATCTTGTCGAGCGCCTCCCAGGCAGGCAGGCCGAACTGGGCCTCGAACCAGGCGCGGAAAGTCAACGACGGCAAGCCCAGCGCCGGGCCGGTCAGTTGCTTGGGCGAGCGCAGCGTCTCCATTCGGGCCGTGGTCGCCCATGGGCCTTCGAAGCCTTCGGGGGACTGGTCGAAGATCGGCGCCTTGATGCCCAGTTGCAGGAGCGCCGCAGAGGCCGCCATGCCTGCCATGCCGCCGCCGATGATCGCTACCGGCAGCACATCGCTGCCCTGGTGCGGAAGGGCGATCACCCAATCCTTGGACGGCAGATCCAGCCAGGCCAGGTCCTGGCGCACGCGTGCTTCCAGAGCGGCCAAGCCGGGAGTGAGGGGTTGTGTCATGAAGGAATCTTAGAGGGGATGAATTTCGCAATGAGGGGCATGCGCTTGTCTTTCGAAATTACCTACCTTATAGTAGGTAGATGAATGCGACTTCGACCGACTTGGCCGGCGCCTCCACGCGGGAGCAGATCCTGCGCGTGGCGCGCGAGCTGATCCAGACGCGCTCCTATCTGGGCTTCAGCTTCCAGGACGTGGCCAACGCGATCGGCATCCGCAAGCCCAGCCTGTATCACCACTTCCCGACCAAGGAAGCGCTCGGCATCGAGGTGCTGCGCGAAGCCATGCAGGCTTTCAAGGACTGGACGGTCGCCAAGGAGCGCTCGCCGCAGGCCGCGCTGGATGCCTACTTCCGCATGTACCGCAACGGCCTGCATGCCGGCGAGGGCGTTTGCCCCGCGGGGGCGCTCGCGCCCGGCTGGGATTGCATCAACGACGAGCTGCGGCAGGCGGTGCGCGACTTGCGCAGCGCGCAGGTGCTTTGGCTCACCGGCGTGCTCGGGGCGCTGGCCTCGGGCCGCAAGCCGTCGGCACCGGTCGGCGAGTTGGCCTCCTATGTATTTGCCGTCTGCCAGGGCGCGCTGCTGGCCGCGCGCATGACCGGCCGCGTGGACGATTTCGATGAAAGCATTGCCCAGTTGAAGCGCTCGCTCGCGAGCTGACACCGTTGTCGAGGCACGTTCAAGCGTGCCTTATTTTTGTCTCGAAGGGCTACCGATTGGTAGGTAGTTATGCAAAGGAGAAACCCATGAAAGCCGTCGTCGCCGGGTACGCCCGCTCCCCCTTCCATTTCGCCAGGAAGGGCGCCCTGGCCGAGGTGCGGCCCGACACGCTGGCCGCAGAAGTGGTCAAGGGCCTGTTGCGGCGCACCGACCTCGACCCCTCGCTGCTCGAAGACATCATCCTCGGCTGCGCCTATCCGGAAGCCGCGCAGGGCAACAACCTGGCGCGCATCGTCGGGCTGCTCGCCGGGCTGCCGCACGAGGTCGGTGGCATGACGGTCAACCGCTTCTGCGGCTCCTCGATGCAGGCGGTGCACATGGCGGCGGCGCAGATCGAGTCCGGCATGGGCGACGCCTTCCTGTGCGTGGGCGTGGAGTCGATGACGATGGTGCCGCAGGGCGGCTTCAACTTCTCGCCCAACCCCGAGCTGAAGGCGAACACCGATGCCTACATCTCGATGGGCGAAACGGCCGAGAACGTGGCCGAGCGCTGGCATGTGAGCCGGGCCGACCAGGAGGCGCTGGCCGTGCAGTCGCACCGGAAGGCGGCCGCCGCGCGCGATGAGGGGCGGCTCGCCGGCGAGATCGTTCCGATCGCCGCAGTTTCGGGTGAATTGATCAGCGCCGACGGCTGCATCCGTCCGGCCACCTCGCTCGAAGCGCTGGCCGGACTGAAGCCGGCGTTCCGGTCCGACGGCGTGGTCACGGCCGGCACCTCCTCGCCGCTCACCGACGGCGCGGCCGCGGTGCTGGTCGTGAGCGATGCCTTCGCCGCCAGGCACGGGCTGCAGGCGCTGGCGCGCATCAAGTCCTTTGCCACGGTCGGCGTCGACCCGGCCGTGATGGGCATCGGCCCGATCCCGGCCACGCGCAAGGCACTGGCACGTGCCGGCCTCACGGTGGTTGATCTCGACGTGGTCGAGATCAACGAGGCTTTCTCTTCGCAGGCGCTGGCCTGCATCCGCGAGCTGGGATTGAACCCAGCCACCGTCAACCTCGATGGCGGCGGGCTCGCGATCGGCCATCCGCTGGGCGCCACCGGTGCGCGCATCACGGGCAAGGCGGCTTCGCTGCTGGTGCGCGAGAAGGGCCGCTATGCGCTGGCCACGCAGTGCATCGGCGGCGGGCAGGGCATCGCCACGGTGCTCGAGCGCGTTTGAGCGCCGCGTGACAAGATTCCCCGCCCACACCCGAGGAGACCCCGTGGCCGGAACCCTGTACCTGGAAGACCTGTCGCCGGGCGCTCGCTTCACGAGCGGCGAACAGGCGCTGGACGCGGCGCAGATCGTCGATTTCGCGCAGCGCTTCGATCCGCAACCCTTCCACCTGGATGTGGAGGCAGCGAAAAGCACCTTCTTCCAGGGCCTCGCGGCCAGCGGCTGGCACACGGCCTCGATCACGATGCGGCTCTTGGTTCAAAGCGGTCTGCCGCTGGCCGACGGCATCATCGGTTCGGGCGGCGAGATCCAGTGGCCCAAGCCGACCCGTCCGGGCGACGTGCTGCATGTCGAGAGCGAGGTGCTGGAAGTGATCCCCTCGCGCTCGCGGCCCGAGCGCGGCATGGTGGTGGTGCGCAGCGAGACGCTCAACCAGCATGGCGATGTTTGCCAGCGGCTCACGACCAAGCTGGTGGTGTCGCGGCGGCCTGCCGGCTAGTCCTGCTGCAGGTTCTGTAGTTCCTCGTCGGTGAACCCGGCCCGCGCGCGGGCCTCGAGGTTGAAGGGCGCCCGCAGGCGCGGCGCCTCGTGCCGCCGATACAGCACGCGGTAGTGCGCGATCGGATCAAGCCCTTCTCGCTCGCACAGCCAGCGGTACCAGCGGTTGCCGATGGCCACATGGCCGACCTCGTCGCGCAGGATGATGTCGAGGATCTCGCAGGCCCTGAGCGCATCGGGCGTGTTCACGCGCCGGAGCTTGGCCTGGATCAGCGGTGTCGCATCCAGCCCGCGCGCCTCCAGCGTGCGCGGCACCAGCGCCATGCGCGCGAGCACATCGTCCTTGGTCTTCTCGCACATGCTCCACAGGCCGTCATGGCCGGTGAAGTCGCCATAGCTGCAGCCCATGCCGCGCAGATGCTCGTGAAGCAGCGTGAAGTGCTGCGCCTCCTCGTCGGCCACGCGCAGCCAGTCGCGGTAGTAGGCCTCGGGCATGCCGTCGAAGCGCCAGGCGGCGTCGAGCGCGAGATTGATCGCGTTGAACTCGATGTGGCAGATCGAATGGACCAGCGCCGCGCGGCCCTCGGGCGTGAAGGGCGAGCGCTTCTCGACCGCGGTGGCGGCCACGCGCAGCGGGCGATCGGGGCGGCCCGGGACGCCGGCCTCGTCGCCGGCTGCGCGGACGGGCTCCGGCGCCATCGGATGCAGCGCGGCCTGCGCCGCCGTGGCGCGCGTCGCCGCGACCTTGCGGTCGGGATCTGTCAGGCGCAGCGCGGCCAGGGCGCCGAGGCGGGGGTGCATCCCTACAATTCTAGTTTTCCCCCCTTCAGGAGCACGGCGATGGCCCTCTACGAAATCGACGGCGTCGCGCCGCAGCTTGGACCGGGCGCCTATGTCGCAGACAGCGCACAGGTCATCGGCCGCGTCGTCATGGGCGAGAATGCGAGCATCTGGTTCGGCGTGGTGGCGCGTGGCGACAGCGACACCCTGACCATCGGCCGCAACAGCAACATCCAGGACCTTTCGATGCTGCATGCCGATGCCGGCGTGCCGCTGACCATCGGCGAGAACGTGACGGTGGGCCATCAGGTCGTGCTCCACGGCTGCACCGTGGGCGACAACTCGCTGATCGGTATCGGGGCAGTGGTCTTGAATAACGCCAGGATCGGCCGCAACTCGATCGTTGGCGCCGGCAGCGTCGTGACCGAAGGCAAGGAGTTTCCCGACAACTCGCTGATCATCGGCTCGCCGGCCAAGGTGGTGCGCACGCTCGACGATGCCGCCGCCGCCCGTCTTCGGCAGAATGCCGACCACTATGTGAAAAACGCCCGTCGCTTCGCGAAGGGCCTGAAGAAGATCGGCTGAAGAAGCCGCTCGGAGAGATTGCCTTGAGCGAGTTGCACAAGTTCCTGTTCGACGGCATGCCGGTGCGCGGCATGATCGTTCGCCTGACGGAAGCCTGGCAGGAAATCCTGGCGCGGCGCGCCTCCAACACGAGTACCGGCGCCTATCCGACCCCGGTGGCCGAACTGCTCGGCGAGATGACGGCGGCGGCCACGCTGATGCAGGCCAACATCAAGTTCAACGGTGCGCTGATCCTGCAGATCTTTGGCGACGGCCCGGTCAAGGTCGCTGTCGCCGAGGTCAAACCCGACCTGAGCCTGCGCGCCACCGCCAAGGTGGTGGGCGAGCTCGCGTCCGATGCGCATCTGCCCGAGATGGTCAATGTCAGCAACAAGGGCCGTTGCGCGATCACGCTCGACCCCAAGGACAAGCTGCCGGGCCAGCAGCCCTATCAGGGCGTGGTGCCGCTTCACGGCGACAGCGGCGAGAAGCTCGGCCGCCTGAGCGAGGTTCTGCAGCACTACATGCTGCAAAGCGAACAGCTCGACACCACGCTGGTGCTCGCGGCCGACGACAAGGTGGCGGCCGGCCTCCTGATCCAGCGCCTGCCGGTGAAGGGCGAGGCCAACCTCGAAGGTACGGCCGCCGGCGATCGCAACCAAGCCAACGAGGACCAGATCGGCCACAACGAGGACTACAACCGCATCTCGATCCTCGCCTCCACCTTGACGCGCGACGAGCTGCTCACGCTCGACGTCGAGACCATCCTGCGCCGCCTCTTCTGGGAAGAGAAGCTGCTGCGCTTCGAGCCGCAGAGCGGCATGTTGGGGCCGCATTTCGCATGCACCTGCGGCCGCGAGCGCGTGGCCCAGATGATCCGCGGGCTGGGTGTGGAGGAGGCCGAGGGCATCCTCGTCGAGCGCGGCGATATCGAGGTCGGCTGCGACTTCTGCGGCAAGCAGTACCGCTTCGATGCGGTCGATGTCGCGCAGCTGTTCACCGCGCCGGGCGACCAGCTGCCGGCGAGCCCGGTGATGCAGTAGATCGCTCGAAGCCGCTGAAGCGGATGTCCGGCGCGCTCGTGTTGTGGCGCGAAGGGAGGCTGCGGCCGAAGCGCACTTCCGCCGCCTGCAGCGTGGACACTTCCGGCAGCGGCTTGGTCTCGGTGGCGGCTTGCGGTGTGGTTCGCCACGACACCTCGCTCATGTCGGCGTTGTCGGGCGCGACGTACATCGAGCGCAGGACCGCGAATCGGGGACCGTGCCGGCGCCCCGGCTTCATGGCGACGCCGAGCGCGGTGCGCGACGCGCTGATCTCCTGGACATCAACAGTCGCTGAGCCACCGTTCGCGAACTTCAGCTTGAACCGGAGCGGCTGCGTGTCGATGGCAATGTCGGTGATGTTCGCGACCGGACGCCCGGCCTGCTCGACCGGCCCCATCACGAAGGACGAACCGTAGACACCGTCGCCGAAGCGCGGTGCCGGCAGCGGCTTGATGCGCCAGTAGCCGTCGGCGGGGTACATCACCAGCGCTTCGAGCGGCTTGGCGCCGGTCTTCGCGAAGACCTGGATCATGTGGAACCCGCCTGCGGTCTTGCGTCCGTCGACGCGCACCGGCACGCGGTGCGGCCGCCAGAAGCTGGGCAGCGTCATGCCGACGACCATCCAGCGCGGCCCGTCGTGCAGCACTTCGCGGCGCTCCTTGAAGGTGTGGCGCGGGTCCGTGGGATGCGTGCTGCCATCGAAGTTGCAGCCCGAAAAATCCGGCGCAGTGATGTCTTTGTCGATGGATGCCAGGTACACGGGTGGCAGCGCCTCGACGCGGAATATGCGGATGTTCTTTCCGCTCAGGTTCAGCGAAACGTTGTCTTCTTCGGCGCAGGCGGTCGCGTGGGTCTCGTTGTCGATCGTCGCCTGGATTGGCGCGGCCGAAACTGCCGCGGAAGACAGCAGGGCCCACAGCAGGGCGGCCGCACGGAGTCTGAGATGCATTCGTTCGGTTCCTTTACGAGCGCTTCGCAACGAGATCGCTGAACAGCCGGTGTTCGCACGCGGGGTCGGAGCACTTGTCGCAGGCCCAGGACCATGCAGCTGCCGCTCCCCGCGCGGCACTTCGGCGGGCGTCGGGATCTGCGGCGGCGTTGATCGCATTCCATGCGTTGGCCAGTTGCTCCGCGCCTTCGCCGTGCACCACCGCAAAGCTCAGGTTCGCGTCCATCAGCGCCTTGCGCAGCATCTCGTCGATCGGCGTCGGCGAGGCCGGGGCGATGAGCAGGATGAGGGCATGGCCGCGATACGCCTCGAGCGCGGTTGCATCGAACGCGTGTTCGGGCAAGGGGTCGGCCACGAGCGTGGCGGCGATGCCGCGCTGCGCAAGCCGTTGCGCGAGCGCCTCGGCGAGCTGGGTATTGCCGCCGTCATCAGCGCCCAGCAGCGCGATCACGCAGCCGGCCGGCAGCGCAGGCGTCATGGCATTCAGCGCGTGATCTGCACGAACACTTCGTTGGGCTTGACCATGCCGAGCTCCTGCCGCGCGCGCTCCTCGACCATCTCGAGCCCTTCCTTCAAGTCGTTGACCTCGGAGTTGAGCCGGTCGTTGGTCACGGCCGCTCGCGCATTGGACTCCTTCTGCTCGGCCAGCTTGTCCTTGAGCTGGACCACGTCGCGCACGCTCCCGCGCCCGGTCCAGAGCTGCCACTGGAGGATCAGCAGCAACAGGACCAGGATGATCGGGACGATGCGTGAACGCATGGCGTCTCGGTCGCAGGGCTAGCGCAGGTTGTAGAAGGCGCCGCGGCCGGGGTAGCTGGCGACGTCGCCGAGGTCTTCCTCGATGCGCAGCAGCTGGTTGTACTTGGCGATGCGGTCCGAACGCGACAGCGAGCCGGTCTTGATCTGGCCGGCGTTGGTGCCGACCGCGATGTCTGCGATGGTCGAGTCTTCGGTTTCGCCCGAGCGGTGGCTGATCACGGCGGTGTAGCCGGCGCGCTTGGCCATCTCGATCGCGGCGAAGGTCTCGGTCAGGGTGCCGATCTGGTTGATCTTGATCAGGATCGAGTTGGCGATGCCCTTGTCGATGCCTTCCTGCAGGATCTTGGTGTTGGTCACGAACAGGTCGTCACCCACCAGCTGCACGCGCTTGCCGAGGCGTTCGGTCAGCATCTTCCAGCCGTCCCAGTCGCCTTCGTGCATGCCGTCTTCGATGCTGATGATCGGGTACTTGTCGACCCAGGTCGCGAGCATGTCGATCCAGTTGCCGGCCGACAGCGTGAGGTTCTCGCCGGAGAGAACGTAGTGGCCGTCCTTGTAGAACTCGCTGGCCGCGCAGTCCAGGCCCAGTGCGATCTGCGTGCCTGCCGTGTAGCCGGCCTTGTCGATCGCCTCCAGGATCAGCTGGATCGCGGCTTCATGGTTTTCGACGCTCGGCGCGAAACCGCCTTCGTCGCCCACGGCGGTGCTGATACCGCGGTCGCCCAGGATCTTCTTGAGCGCATGGAACACCTCGGCGCCGTAGCGCACCGCTTCGCGGAAGCTGGTCGCGCCCACGGGGATGATCATGAACTCCTGCAGGTCCAGGCTGTTGTTGGCGTGCGCGCCGCCGTTGATGACGTTCATCATCGGCACCGGCAGCTGCATGCCGCCCATGCCGCCGAAGTAGCGGTACAGCGGCAGGCCCGATTCTTCGGCCGCGGCGCGGGCCACGGCCATCGACACGGCCAGGGTCGCGTTGGCGCCCAGGCGGGCCTTGTTGTCGGTGCCGTCGAGGTCGTTCAGCGTGCGGTCCAGGAAGGCCTGTTCGCTCGCGTCCAGGCCCAGCACGGCCTCGGAGATCTCGGTGTTGATGTTCTCCACCGCCTTGAGCACGCCCTTGCCCAGGTAGCGGCTCTTGTCGCCGTCGCGCAGCTCGATCGCCTCGCGCGAGCCGGTCGAAGCACCGGAGGGAACCGCCGCGCGGCCCATGGTGCCCGATTCGAGCAGCACGTCGCATTCGACGGTGGGGTTGCCGCGGCTGTCGAGAATTTCGCGCCCGACGATGTCAACGATTGCACTCATCTTTTCTCTTTCTCAAAAATTCGAATCACAGACCTTCGACAACGATCATTCGCATGACCGCCGCACCTTGGCGAGACGCGCGAGCTTCTCCGTATTCAGGCGACTCGCTGAACTTCTTCGCGGCCTCGACGCTCGGGAACTTGAGCACGACGAGGCGTTGCGGATTCCAATCGCCCTCGAGCACTTCGACCTTGCCGCCGCGCACGCAGACTTCTGCGCCGTAGACCTGCATGGCTTTGGAGGACAGCTTCTTGTACTCCTCATATTGCGTCGGATTCGTGACCTCGACATTCGCAATGATGTATGCGCTCATGACTGAAATGTGTTCTCCAGGAATGCGTTTTTCTTGGTAACGCCGTCGAGCGCCAGCAGCGTCTCGAGCAGCGCCTTCATGTGCTTGAGCGGCACGGCATTCGGCCCGTCGCTCAGTGCCTTGGCAGGATCGGGGTGCGTCTCCATGAAGAGGCCGGCCACGCCCACGGCGACCGCGGCGCGCGACAGCACCGGCACCATCTCGCGCTGGCCGCCCGAGCTCGTGCCCTGGCCGCCGGGCAGCTGCACCGAGTGCGTGGCATCGAACACCACCGGCGCGCCGGTCTCGCGCATGATCGCGAGCGAGCGCATGTCTGACACCAGGTTGTTGTAGCCGAAGCTGGCGCCGCGCTCGCAGGCCATGAAACTGTCTTCGGGCAGCCCCTTTTCCTTGGCCGCCGCGCGCGCCTTGTCGATCACGTTCTTCATGTCGTGCGGCGCGAGGAACTGGCCCTTCTTGATGTTGACCGGCTTGCCCGACTGCGCCGCGGCGCGGATGAAGTCGGTCTGGCGGCACAGGAAGGCGGGCGTCTGCAGCACGTCGACCACCTGTGCAGCGGCCGCGATGTCTTCTTCGGTGTGCACGTCGGTCAAGACCGGCAGGCCCAGCTCGCGCTTGACCTTGGCCAGGATCTCCAGGCCCTTGTCGCGGCCCGGGCCGCGGAAGCTGGTGCCCGAGGAGCGGTTGGCCTTGTCGAAGCTGCTCTTGAAGATGAAGGGGATGCCGAGCGCGGAGGTGATTTCCTTCAGCGTGCCGGCAGTGTCCATCTGCAATTGCTCGGACTCGACGACACAGGGGCCGGCGATCAGGAAGAAGGGCTTGTCGAGCCCGATGTCGAATCCGCAGAGTTTCATGCCACGACCTTCAGTGCTTTCTTGTCCGCGCCCTGGTGTTCCAGCGCCGCCTTGATGAAGGCGTTGAACAAGGGATGGCCGCTCCACGGCGTGGACTTGAATTCGGGGTGGAACTGCACGCCCATGAACCACGGGTGCACGTCCTGCGGCAGCTCGACGATCTCGGTCAGATGCTCGCGCTGGGTGAGCGCCGAGATCACCAGGCCGGCGCGGCGCAGCTCGTCGAGGTAGTTGACGTTGGCCTCGTAGCGGTGGCGGTGGCGCTCGGTCACCACGTCGCCGTAGATGCTGTGGGCCAGCGTGCCCGCGGCCACGTCGGAGCTTTGGGCGCCCAGGCGCATGGTGCCGCCGAGGTCGGACTTCTCGTCGCGCAGCTTGATAGTGCCGTCGTTGTCCTTCCACTCGGTGATCAGCGCGATCACGGGGCAGGAGGTTTCGGGATCGAACTCGGTGCTGTTGGCGTTCTTGAGCCCGGCGACGTTGCGGGCGTACTCGATGGTCGCGACCTGCATGCCCAGGCAGATGCCGAGGTACGGCACCTTCGTTTCGCGGGCAAAACGCGCCGCCGAGATTTTGCCCTCGACGCCGCGCTGGCCGAAGCCGCCCGGCACCAGGATCGCGTCGTACTTGGCGAGCCGGGCCACGTCCTGCGGGGAGATGGTTTCCGAGTCGACGTAGTCGATCTTCACGCGCGCATGATTCTTCATGCCGGCATGGCGCAGCGCTTCGTTGAGCGACTTGTAGCTGTCGGAGAGGTCGACGTACTTGCCGACCATCGCGATCGTCACTTCCTTCTGCGGATGCTCGACCTCGTAGACCAGGTCGTCCCAGCGCTTGAGCTTGGCCGGCGGCGTGTTGATGCGCAGCTTGTCGCAGATCAGCCCGTCCAGGCCTTGTTCGTGCAGCATGCGCGGCACCTTGTAGATGGTGTCCACGTCCCACATCGAGATCACGCCCCATTCGGGCACGTTGGAGAACAGCGAGATCTTGGCGCGTTCGTCGTCCGGAATGGGCCGGTCGGCGCGGCACAGCAGGGCATCGGCCTGGATGCCGATGGCGCGCAGTTCCTTGGCGGTGTGCTGGGTGGGCTTGGTCTTGAGTTCGCCGGCGGCGGCGATCCAGGGCACGTAGCTCAGGTGCACGAAGGCCGAGTTGTTGGGGCCCATGCGCAGGCTCATCTGGCGCACCGCTTCGAGGAAGGGCAGCGATTCGATGTCGCCGACGGTGCCGCCGATCTCGACGATCGCCACGTCCACCTCGTGCGGCGTGCCGAGGCCGGCGCCGCGCTTGATGTATTCCTGGATCTCGTTGGTGATGTGCGGAATCACCTGCACCGTCTTGCCGAGATAGTCGCCGCGGCGCTCCTTCTCGAGCACCGACTTGTAGATCTGGCCGGTGGTGAAGTTGTTGGCCTTGCGCATGCGCGTGGTGACGAAGCGCTCGTAGTGGCCGAGATCGAGGTCGGTTTCGGCGCCGTCGTCGGTGACGAAGACCTCGCCGTGCTGGAAGGGCGACATCGTGCCGGGGTCGACGTTGATGTAGGGGTCCAGCTTGATGAGGGTGACTTTGAGGCCGCGCGATTCGAGGATCGCGGCGAGCGAGGCGGAGGCGATTCCCTTGCCCAGGGAAGACACCACACCACCGGTGACGAAGACGAATTTGGTCATGCCAGTTCCGAACTTGCAGGTCCGGGCAGTGGGAAATGGGGATTATAGGTGGGGCCTCTTGCCCTGGCCGCCGTAGGGCCGCCACAGATACACTGCCGGCCATGCAAGACCTCGCAGGAAAACACATCGTTCTGGGCCTGACCGGTGGCATCGCCTGCTACAAGTCGGCCGAACTTTGCAGGCTGCTCGTCAAGGCCGGCGCCACCGTGCAGGTGGTGATGACCGAGGCTGCCACGCAGTTCATCACCCCGGTGACCATGCAGGCGCTGTCCGGCCGGCCGGTCTACACCTCGCAGTGGGACGGGCGCGAGGCCAACAACATGCCGCACATCAACCTGAGCCGCGAGGCCGATGCGATCGTGCTGGCGCCTGCGAGTGCCGATTTCATTGCCCGCCTGGTGCAGGGGCGTTCCGACGAACTGCTGAGCCTGCTCTGCCTCGCGCGTCCGGCCGAGCGCGTGCCGCTCCTGATCGCGCCGGCCATGAATCGCGAGATGTGGGTTCATCCGGCCACGCAGCGCAACTTGCGCCAGGTCGACGCCGACGGCGCTCGGGTGCTGGGTGTCGGCAACGGCTGGCAGGCCTGCGGCGAGACCGGCGACGGCCGCATGCTCGAGGCCGAGCAACTTCTCGAGGAGATCGTGGCGCAGTTCCAGCCCAAGGTGCTGGCCGGCCGGCGCGTGGTCGTCACGGCCGGCCCGACCTTCGAGGCGCTCGATCCGATCCGCGGCATCACCAACCACTCGTCGGGCAAGATGGGCTTTGCCATCGCGCGCGCGGCGCGCGAGGCGGGCGCCGAAGTCACCCTGGTGGCCGGCCCGGTGCACCTGCCCACGCCGCGCGGCGTCGGCCGCGTCGACGTGATCTCGGCCAAGGAGATGCTCGACGCGACCCTGCGTGCCACGCAGGATGCGGCGGTCTTCGTCGCAACGGCCGCGGTGGCCGATTGGCGGCCGGCATCCCACAGCAAGCACAAGATCAAGAAAGACGGCAGCGGCCAGCCGCCGGCGCTCCATTTCGTCGAGAACGACGACATCCTGCTCACCGTCGCGCAAGGCGAGCGCGCCAAGGCCGGCCGGCTGTTCTGCGTGGGTTTCGCGGCCGAAAGCGAAAACCTGGCCGAGCACGCGAAGGCCAAGCGCGAACGCAAGGGTATTCCGCTCCTGGTCGGCAATATCGGCCCGCTGACCTTCGGGCAGGACCACAACAGCCTGCTGCTGGTCGACGCCAAGGGCGTGCGCGAGTTGCCGCGTGCGCCCAAGCTCGCGCTGGCGCGCGACCTGGTGGCCGAAATCGCGGCACGCCTGCCGGCAAGGAGCTAGCGATGAATCCCCAATGGAACACGCCGCCTGATGGCGACTTCGCGAGCTACGTGGAGCGGCTGACCGCGCAGGCGGCATTGCCCAGAAGCGAGAACCAGAACGGCGAGCACGGTCTGGACGTCGGCATGACGCCGTCCTCCGAGCCGCACAACGCGATCGCGGATGCGGCCTCTGCCGCGCGGCGCAGCGCCCAGTCGAATGGCGAGGTGCGCCCGGCGGCGGGCAGCGGCGACGTGGTGCGCAAGATGATCAAGGTGCTGGGCATCGTCTGGGTCCTGATCCTGCTCGTGCTGTTGTCGCTCGACGTGCCCTTGGGCGTGGTCGCGGTGGTGTTTGCGATTGGCCTCTGGCTGGCGCACAAGCTGCGGCGCCTGGCGCTCCCTCCCGGCATGGAGAACTGGAAGCAATGGGTCGAGGCAGCGGCCAGGAAACAGCAAGAACATCAGCAGCAAAAAAGGCGTGGCAAGTAAGTGAAAGTCGACCTTCGAATCCTCGATCCCCGCATGCAGGACCAGTTGCCTGCCTATGCAACCTCCGGCAGCGCCGGGCTGGACCTGCGCGCCTGCCTCGACGCGCCCATCACGCTGGAACCGAACGCCTGGCAACTGGTGGGCACCGGCATTGCGGTCCACCTGGCCGATCCCGGCTACGCCGCGCTGATCCTGCCGCGCTCGGGCCTGGGCCACAAGCATGGCATCGTGCTCGGCAATCTCGTCGGGCTGATCGACAGCGACTACCAAGGCGAGCTGAAGGTCAGCGCCTGGAACCGCAGCGACACCGCCTTCGTGCTGCAGCCGATGGAACGGCTGGCCCAACTGGTGATCGTGCCGGTGGTGCAGGCGCAGTTCCGGGTGGTGTCGGAATTCCCGCCCAGCGAGCGCGGCGAAGGCGGCTACGGCTCGACCGGCAAGCATTGAGGCGAGAGGCTGTAGGCTCGCTCCCACAGGTAAAGAATGGAACCGGGGATGCGGTTTTGGCATCGAAGGTTTCAACATGTGTGCACGGTCATCGCGCAAGAGCGCGATGCGTTAGGACACATGCGGAGCGCGCATCGCGCCAGACCTGTTTCGAGGAGCACTACACCATGAAGATTTCAATCCGCCTTGTTTCCGTCACTGCATCCGTTCTTGCGCTCGCAACCCTGACCGCCTGCGTGGCGCCGGCGCCGGTCTATCAGACCTCGCGCTATCCGTACCAGCCGGTTCAGCCGGTGGCCCAGTCGCCCTATGTGGAATATGGCCATGTGGCCAATATCGAGGTGCTGCGCAGCCAGACCGCAGGCACCGGCACCACCGGCGGCGGTGCGGTGGCCGGCGGCGTCCTCGGCGGCGTGGTCGGCAATCAGTTCGGTCATGGCAGCGGCCGCGCGGCGGCGACTGCGCTGGGCGTGGTCGGCGGTGCGCTGCTGGGCAACAGCATCGAAGCCAACCGCAACGCGCCGCGCGTCTACGAAAGCTACCGCGTCTCGATCCAGACCGACAACGGTGCCTACCGTTCCTTCGATGTGCCGAGCCCGGGCGACCTGCGCGTCGGCGACCGCGTGCGCATCGACGGCGGCCAGATCTCGCGCTTCTGAGCGCGCAGTGCACAAAAGAAAAAGCCGGGCATGCCCGGCTTTTTTTGTCCTTGTGTCCCTTGTTGTTAGTGCAGCAGGTCGTTGCCCGGCGCCATCGGCGGCACCTTGAAGAAACCTGTGCCCGCCGTGCCCCGGCCGATTTCTTCTTCGGTGGCTTCGCGCACCGACTTCACCGTGATGTCGAGCCGGATCGCGATACCTGCGAGCGGATGGTTGCCGTCGAGCACCAGGTGCTCGGGGTAGATCTCGCTCACGGTGTAGATCGCGTTCTTGGGCATGTCATGATTCACGCCCGCGGGCAAGGCGGCGCCGTCGAAGGTCATGCCTTCTTCCGTGCCTTCAGGAAAGAGGGCGCGCGGCTCGAGGAAGAGCAGCTGGTCGTTGAAGTCGCCGAAGGCCTGTTCAGGTTCGAGCTGGAGCAGCACCCGAGCGCCGGGCCCGTGGCCGAGCAGGGCGGCCTCGATCGCATCGAAAAGATCGTCGCCACCGACCAGGAATTCGACCGGATCGTCGAGCACGTCGAGCACCTCGCCCAGGGTGTCTTTCAGCGTCCAGGTCAGGCCGACCACGCATTGTTCAGAGATTTCCATTGCAGAATTCTCCCATGGAGATTCATCGATCGTTGCCTTTGCTCGGCGGCCTCAGCGCTTCGCAATTCATGCGCCGTCACTGGCAGAAGAAACCGCTGCTCGTGCGCCAGGCCGTGCCCGCCATGGAGCCACCGATCGAGCGCCAGGCGCTGTTCGCGCTGGCCGAACGCGAGGAGGTCGAGACGCGGCTCATTCGCCACGGCAAGGCCGGCTGGACCCTGCGGCATGGCCCCTTGCCGCGCAGGGCGCTGCCATCGCTGAAGCAGCCTGACTGGACACTGCTGGTGCAGGGCGTCGATCTGCATCACCAGGGCGTTCATGCATTGTTGCAGCAGTTCCGTTTCGTTCCCGACGCGCGGCTCGATGACCTGATGATCAGCTATGCGAGCGACGGTGGCGGCGTCGGCGCGCATTTCGACAGCTACGACGTGTTCTTGCTGCAGGCCCAGGGACAGCGCCGCTGGTCCATCGGCAAGCAGCGCGATCTGCGCCTGCAGCCCGAGGTGCCGCTCAAGATCCTGGCGCAGTTCGAGCCCGAGCAGAGCTTCGTGCTCGAAGCCGGCGACATGCTCTATCTGCCGCCGCGCTACGCGCACGAGGGTGTCGCGGTCGGCGGCGACTGCATGACCTATTCGATCGGACTGCGCGCGCCGGCCGCCGCCCCGCTCGGCGTCGACCTGCTCGCGCGCATCGCGGAGGCGCAGGCCGAGGCGCTGGAGGATGCGCCGACGAAGACGGCGCTTCATTACCGCGATCCCACGCAGCCTGCGGTGGAGGCGCCGGCGGCGATACCGCCCGCCCTGCAAGCCTTTGCGCGCGATGCGGTGTTGGCCGCCTTGCGCAACCCCGACGCGATCGATCGTGCGCTGGGCGAATCGATGACCGAGCCCAAGCCCACAGTCTGGTTCGACCAGGGCGAGTTGCCGTCGGCGCTCGCCGGCGTTGCGCTCGACCGCCGCACGCGTATGCTCTACGACGCGCGGCATCTCTACATCAACGGCGAAAGCTTTCGCGCCTCGGGCCGCGATGCGAAGTTGATGCGCCTTTTGGCCGATCAGCGCGCGCTCGGTCCGCGCGATCTCCGAGGCGCGAGCGAAGGTGCGCTGGCGCTCCTGGGCGACTGGTGCGAAGCGGGGTGGCTGCATGCCGAATGAAGAAGTCGACACCACGTCCTTGCCCGAGGGGCCCTTCGATGGCCGTCATGCCTTTCAGGCCCATCTGCATGCGGCGCTCGCTGCTGCTGTGCAACAGAACTGGCGCGAGATCGTCCTCTCCGACCCCGGCTTCGGCGATTGGCCGCTGGGCGAGCGCGCCATCGCCGATGCGCTGCAGGCCTGGTCGGCCAACGGGCGCAGCTTCGTGCTGCTGGCGCAGCGCTTCGACGTGTTCGAGCGCGAGCATGCACGCTTCGTGCACTGGCGCCGCATGTGGAGCCACATTGTCGACTGCCGGGCCTGCGAGGGGCCGGGCCTGCCGCAGGTGCCGAGCGGCATCTGGACGCCGTCCTGGTGTCTGAACCGCATCGATGTCGAGCGCAGCCGCGGTGTCTGCGGCCGCGAGCCCGCGGGCCGGCGCGCCTTGCGCGAAAGAATCGACGAGTGCCTGCGGCATGCGCGACCGGCCTTTCCGGCTTCCACGCTGGGCTTGTAAGCCAATGCCGCGAATCGCGGCGCCAGACATCTTCCTGCGAAGGTGCAGGTCTAGAATTTTTCTTTCGAGACCTTCATCCAAAGGAGTCATGTAATGAGAAAGTCCGTCCTGCTCGCCTCGCTGATCGCCGCTGCTGCATTGACTGCTTGCGGCAAGAAGCAGGAATCCGCGCCGGCCGTCGTCACCCCGCCGCCTGCCTCCGTCACGCCGGCACCCGCACCTCCGCCTCCACCGGCAGCAGCACCTGCTGCGCCCGATACGTCGGCCACGACGCCTGCACCGTCGCCCGGCTCGCAGTCGGCACTCGATGCGGCCAATGCCGCCACCGAAGCGGCCAAGAAGAAAGAGGAAGCACCCAAGCAGTAAGGCTGCAGCACAGATGCTCAAAGGCCGCCTTCGGGCGGCCTTTTTCATTGCCTAGAGATCGAGCCAGGGCGAGCCCTCTGCGGCGTTCGCCGTCAGCATCTCGTCCTCGCCGGCGCCGAGTGCCTCGGCCATCGCGCGCCGCACGATCTCGGGCCGGTTGTTCTGTTCGCTGAGGTGGGCTGCCAGCACGTGGCGCAGTCCGCCGTGATGCACGGCACGCGCAATGGCCGCCGCGGCGGCGTTGGACAAGTGGCCGTAGTTGCCGCCGACGCGCAGCTTCAGGAAGGGCGGATAGGCCGAGCCGGCCAGCATGTCGCTGTCGTGATTGAACTCGATCAGCAGCGCGTCGAGCCCCATCAAGCGGGCCAGCACGTGCGGTGTCGCGTGCCCGAGGTCGGTCAGCACGCCGAGGCTGCGTGCGCCATCGGTGCAGCGCAGCTGCAGCGGCTCACGGGCATCGTGCGGAACGGTGAAGGGCTGGACCACGATGTCGCCGACTTCGATGTCAGCGCCGTCGCGCGCCAGACCCAGGCGGCCTTCGAAATCGCGCCCGCCGGTGGCGAGCCAGGTGCCCTCGCTCATCCAGACCTGCAGCCGCTCGCGGCGCGACAGCGCGTGTGCGCAGCCGATGTGGTCGCCATGCTCGTGCGTGACGAAGACCGCGTCGATGTCGCAGGCCGCGAGGCCTGCGCGTGCCAGCCGCGCGTCGAGCTGCCGCAGCCCGAAGCCGCAGTCGATCAGGAGCCTCGATGTGCGGCCGCCGCTCGTCGCCTCGACCAGCGTGGCATTGCCCGTGCTGCCGCTGCCCAGACTGCGGAAGCGCAGCATTCGAGAAGACCTACTTCAGGTCGTCCGCGATGACCTGCACGATGCGTTGTGCATTCGCCGAGGTTTCGGGCGCGCCGCTTTCGTTGAGTACCGCCACCGTGCTGGCATCGCCCTGGCCCTTGACCATGATGCGGTACTTGAGCGGCGCCTCGGCCTTGCCCGAGCTGCTGAACAGCTTGCCGAAGAAGCCGGGCTCCTTCTTGTCCGGGTTGGGCGCCACGTAGCGCACGAAGTAGGTGCCGGCGCTGCGGTCGCGGTCTTCGACCGTGAAGCCGGTGCGGTCCAGCGCGAGGCCGACTCGGCGCCATGCCCGCTCGAAGTTCTCGTTGATCTGCACCACCGGCTGGCCACCGACGTTGGCGACGCTGGCGGTGCGCGCGGGTGCGCTGGTCGCGGCGAGCAGCTTCGACTGCTCCTGCGAAACGCCCAGCTTCACCATCAGGCGGCGCAGGAATTCGGTTTCGAGCTCGGGGTCGGTGGCGCGCGGCTGCCAGACCGTCTGGTCCTTGCGCGCGGTGTTGTAGACCTCTTCCATGCCGCGGTGGCTCACGAAGATCTCGGTGCCGTTGGGCGTGCGCTCGAGGCGGGTGCGGAAGCGATCGAGTTCGCCGGTGGAATAGACCGAATCGACCAGCTTGCCGAGCGTGCCGCGGATGACGTCCTGCGGCAGCTTGGCACGGTTCTCGGCCCAGTCGGTCTCCATGATGCCGAGGTTGCGCTGATCGGTGGTGAGCAGGAAGCCGTTCTCCTGCCAGAAGTCGCGCACCGGCTCCCAGAGCTGGTCGGGCGAGCGGTTGACGACGATCCAGCGCTGCGAACCCGAGCGCTCCATGCGAACGTCGCCGATGTTGCCGACGGCCGTCGGGATGCTGGGCGCGTTGGCAATGCCGGCCTGGTAGCCGCTGGCCGTCACCGCGCCGCCGGGCACCGCGTAGCGGTTCTCGCGCGAGAGCTGCGTGAGATCGGGCGGCACTTCGAGCGTGGGTGCCTTGCCGGCGCTCTTGTAATCGATCTTGTCGCTCTCGAGGACCGAGCAGGCGGCGAGGCTGGCGATCAGGGCCAGCAGTGCGAATCGCGAAATGGTTTTCAACGTCGTCTTCCTTGTGGAATGTTTAGCTCAATCGATGGGCAGCAGCGTCCCGCTGTGTCAGAGCGCCGGCTGCGCAAAAGGTTGCCGGCGTTCGCGAAGGGCGGTGCGGATGGAATCAGTCCTTGAGCAAGCCGCTGGCGCGCAGCGCGGACTCGACCACCGGACGGCTCGCTTCGGCGAGCTCGGTGAGCGGCAGGCGCAGTGCACCGCCGCACAGGCCGAGCCGGGCCATGGCCCACTTGACCGGGATCGGATTCGGTTCGACGAACAGATGGCGATGCAGCGGCATCAGCTCGAACTGGATCTGCATCGCGCGCCGGGTGTCGCCGGCGATCGCGGCCATGCAAAGCTCGTGCATCTTGCGCGGCGCCACGTTGGCCGTGACGCTGATGTTGCCCTGGCCGCCGCACAGCATCAGCGCGACGGCGGTCGGATCGTCGCCCGAATAGACCGCGAAATTCTTCGGCAGATCGCGGATCAGCCACTGCGCGCGTTCGATGTTGCCGGTGGCTTCCTTGATGCCGACGATGCCGGGCACCTGCGCCAGGCGCAGCACGGTGTCGTGCGCTATATCGGCCACCGTGCGGCCGGGCACGTTGTAGAGCACGATGGGCAGATCGCCCACGGCCTCGGCGATCGCCTTGAAGTGCAGGTACTGGCCTTCCTGCGTCGGCTTGTTGTAGTAGGGCACCACCTGCAATTGCGAGTCGGCGCCCACGCCCTTGGCGAACCTGGCGAGTTCGATCGCTTCCTTGGTGGAATTGGCGCCGCAGCCGGCCATCACGGGAACGCGGCCCTTGGCCTGTTCGACCGCGACGCGGATGATCTCGCAATGCTCCTCGACGTCGACCGTCGGCGACTCGCCGGTGGTGCCGACCACGCCGAGGCAATCGGTGCCTTCGTCGATGTGCCAGTCGATCAGCCGGCGCAGGGCGGGATAGTCGACACTGCCGTCGTCATGCATCGGCGTGACGAGCGCGACGATGCTGCCTGTCAGTTGCTCCAAGGGGGTCTCTTTTGTCGGTGGACGAAAAGCAGACATTCTACTAACTGGCGGCGGGTCCTCGGAGCGGGTGGCGCGGCGGCGTTCCGGGCGAGTGGATGGCGGGCCGGACGGCCGCGATCCGCTGCATGAAGCGCTCCGGCTGTGCCAGGAAGCCATCCTCGTAAGCCACGACCCGCAGGCCCGCGCAGGCGCCGAGCAGTTCGCCCGGCTGCAGCAGGAAATCGGGCCGCGAGGGCTTGCCCACGGTCTCGTTGCCCGCGGCGAAGGTTTCGTAGAGCAGCACGCCGCCGGGCGCGACCGCGGCGACGATGTCGGGCAGGCGCGGCCGCCAGAGGTAGTTGGTGACGATCACCGCCCCGAATACCCGGCCGCCAAGGGGCCAGGGCCCGGACTCGATGTCGGCCAGCACAGCCTGCCCGAACTCGGCCGCCGAAGCGATGGCTTCCGGCGACCGGTCCACGCCCGTCACCGGATGCCCGCGCTCGGCGAACCAGCGCATGTGCCGCCCCGCGCCGCAGGCCACGTCGAGCACGGCGGCGCCGGGCGCCAGCAGGTGCGACCAGCGCACGATCCAGGGGGAGGGCGGGAGGTCGTGGCTCAGAAGCAGGCCCAGATCTGGTCCACCAGCGTCACGAGGAAGCCGGGGCGCGTGTAAAGCGCGAACACGCCCAGCAGCGCCAGCACCGCCGCGCCCAGCCAGCCGGCTTGCACGAGGTGATGGCGTGTGTTGGGGCGCATGGCGAAGGATCTCAGGCCGGCTGCGGAACCGGGCGCGCGATCGCGCCTTCCTTGACCGGCAGGTTGACCAGCGCCGCGAACACGCCGAGCGCGATTGCGAGGTACCAGACGATGTCGTAGCTGCCGGTGCTGTCGTAGAGATAGCCGCCGAGCCAGACGCCGAGGAAGGAGCCGACCTGGTGGCTCAGGAACACGAAGCCGCCCAGCATCGACAGGTGCGCCACGCCGAAGATCTGGGCCACGATGCCGCTGGTCAGCGGCACGGTCGACAACCACAGGAAGCCCATCACGCTCGCGAACACGTACACCGTGAGCGGCGTGATCGGCGTCAGCAGGAAGATCGCGATCGCCGCCGCACGGCTGAAGTAGATGGCGGCCAGCAGCTTGCGCTTGGCCAGCCGGGCCCCGAGCGAGCCTGCGACGTAGGTGCCGAAGACATTGAACAGGCCGACCAGCGCCAGCGCATAGCTCGCCACCTCGGGCGACAGCCCCTTGTCGCGCAGGTAGCTCGGCATGTGCACGCCGACGAACGCCAACTGGAAGCCGCAGACGAAATAGCCCGCCATCAGCAGCACGAAGCTCTGGTACTTGAAGGCCTCGTGCACCGCCTGCAGGATGGTCTGGTCGCGGTGCGCGACGGCTGCGTGGCCGACACGCGGCTCGCGCAGGCCGAAAGCGAGCGGCACGATCAGGAGCACCATGAGCGCCAGCACCAGCAGGGCCGTGTGCCAGCCGAAGCCCGCGATCAGGTGGCCCTCGACCGGCACCATGAGGAACTGCCCGAAGGAGCCGGCCGCGGCGGCCACCCCCATGGCCCAGGAGCGCCGCTCCACCGGAATCTGGCGGCCGATCACGCCGTAGATCACGGCGTAGGTGGTGCCAGCCTGCGCGGCGCCGATCAGCACGCCGGCCGTCAGCGCGAAGAGCAGCGGCGTGGGCGAGAGCGCCATGCCCGCGAGGCCCAGGGCGTAGAACACCGCGCCCATCACCAGCACGCGAAAGGCGCCCAGCTTGTCGGCCAGCATGCCGGCGAAGACGCCGATGACGCCCCAGGACAGGTTCTGGATCGCGATCGCGAGCGAGAAGCCTTGGCGCGACCAGCCCTGTTCCTGCGTGATCGGCTGCAGCCAGAGGCCGAAGCCGTGGCGGATGCCCATGGAGAGGGTGACGATCATGGCGCCGCAAAACAGGACTTGCTTGAGCGACAGCGGCTTGAGGGTGGAATTCATTCCAGGCAATGTATCCAAAGCCGGAGCAGCCGCATGGCACGGCGGCGACGGGGATTGTTGATATTTTCGGGCCGCGCTGATGCGGCGGCGGCATCAGAGGGCTTCTGTATGTCCATACAGGGTTTTCGCCGGGCCACGCATACAATCCGCCCCCATGGCGACCCTAAGCAAGACTCCCCCGGCCTATTCGGAAGGCTCGATCCGCGTTCTCAAGGGCCTCGAGCCCGTCAAGCAGCGACCGGGCATGTACACCCGCACGGACAACCCGCTGCACATCATCCAGGAAGTGCTGGACAACGCCGCCGACGAGGCGCTCGCGGGCTACGGCAAGAAGATCAAGGTCACGCTGCACGCGGACGGCTCGGTCAGCGTCGAGGACGATGGCCGCGGCATCCCCTTCGGCCTGCATCCTGAAGAAAAGGCGCCGGTGGTCGAACTGGTGTTCACCCGGCTGCACGCGGGCGGCAAGTTCGACAAGGGCTCGGGCGGTGCCTACAGCTTCTCGGGCGGCCTGCACGGCGTGGGCGTGTCGGTGACCAATGCGCTGTCGAAGCGGCTCGAGGTCCAGTCCTTTCGCGAAGGCAAGGCAGCGCAGCTCGCGTTCTCCGGCGGCGACGTGATCGAGCCGCTGGTGGTGCGCGCCAACGACGGCGGCGACCGCAAGCAGGGCACCACGGTGCGCGCCTGGCCGGACGCCAAGTACTTCGAATCGCCCCAGCTTCCGATCCATGAGCTGACCCATCTGCTGCGCAGCAAGGCCGTGCTGATGCCGGGCGTCACCGTCACGCTGGTGGTCGAGAAGACCAAGGAAACGCAGCAGTGGCTCTACAAGGGCGGTCTGCGCGACTACCTGATGCAGGAGCTCAACGGCGACCCGGTGATCCCGCTGTTCGAAGGCGCGGGCCATGCCGACAAGAACGCCGACAACTTCGCCGAGGGCGAGGGCGCCGAGTGGTGCGTCGCCTTCACCGAGGAAGGCCAGCCGGTGCGTGAGAGCTACGTCAACCTCATTCCCACCAGCGCCGGCGGCACGCATGAGAGCGGTCTGCGCGACGGCCTGTTCAACGCGGTCAAGAGCTTCATCGAACTGCATTCGCTGCTGCCCAAGGGCGTGAAGCTGCTGCCGGAGGACGTGTTCGCGCGCGCCTCGTACGTGCTCTCGGCCAAAGTGCTCGATCCGCAGTTCCAGGGCCAGATCAAGGAGCGGCTCAATTCGCGCGACGCCGTGCGGCTGGTGTCCAGCTTCGTGCGGCCGGCGCTGGAGCTGTGGCTCAACCAGCACGTCGATTACGGCAGGAAGCTCGCCGAGCTGGCCATCAAGGCCGCGCAGACACGCCAGAAGGCCGGCCAGAAGGTCGAGAAGCGCAAGGGTTCGGGCGTGGCCGTGCTGCCCGGCAAGCTGACCGACTGCGAGAGCAAGGACATCGCCCACAACGAGGTGTTCCTGGTCGAGGGCGATTCGGCCGGCGGCAGCGCCAAGATGGGTCGCGACAAGGAAAGCCAGGCCATCCTGCCGCTGCGCGGCAAGGTGCTCAACACCTGGGAAGTGGAGCGCGACCGCCTCTTCGCCAACACCGAAATCCATGACATCTCGGTCGCGATCGGCATCGATCCGCACGGCCCCGAGGACACGCCCGACATGTCGGGCCTGCGCTACGGCAAGGTCTGCATCCTGAGCGATGCCGACGTCGACGGCTCGCACATCCAGGTGCTGCTCCTGACGCTGTTCTTCCGCCATTTCCCGAAACTGATCGAAACCGGTCACGTGTATGTCGCCAAGCCGCCGCTCTTCCGCGTCGACGCGCCGGCGCGCGGCAAGAAGCCGGCCTCGAAGGTCTACGCGCTCGACGAGGGCGAACTGGTGGCCATCCTCGACAAGCTGCGCAAGGACGGCGTGCGCGAAGGCGCCTGGAGCATCAGCCGCTTCAAGGGCCTGGGCGAAATGAGCGCCGAGCAGCTGTGGGAGACGACCCTCAACCCCGACACGCGGCGACTGCTGCAGGTGCGCCTGGGCCGCTTCGACGTCTCGGGCACGCAGGGCGAGATCACCAAGCTGATGGGCAAGGGCGAGGCCGCGGCGCGACGCGAGTTGATGGAGCTGCGGGCCGACGATGTCGAGGTCGATGTTTGAGCGCGTGACGCAGTAGGCGTTCGCGCCGAAAATGCGTCTCTGACCCCCATGCGCACCCTTGGCCGTTTCCTCCCATTGCTGCTGGCCCTGCTGCTGTCGATGACGCAGCCGCTCGCGCACGCGGCCGACATCTTTGGCTACGTCGACGAGCGGGGCGTCGCGCATTTCGCGCCCGAAAAGCTCGACGAGCGCTACCAGCTGTTCTTCCGCGGCGGCCAGAGCTTCGACACGGCGGACGGCATCGGTCCGCTTTTGCGCGGACGCGCCGGCAAGGTCGACGGCAAGGTGCCGCGCGCCTCGCAGACCCTGCTCGCGCTGTTCGAGGCCTCGCCCAGCTACAAGCCCGCGCAGGGAGCGTTGCGCGAAGCCGCCAGGCGCCATGCGATCGACTACGAACTGCTGCAGGCCCTGATCGCCACCGAGTCGGGCTTCGATGCGCAGGCCGTGTCGCCCAAGGGCGCGCTCGGCCTCATGCAATTGATGCCGGCCACCGCGCAGCGCTACGGCGTGCAGGCCGACAAGCGCGGCTCGCTCGAGAAGAAGCTGTTCGACCCGCGCATCAACATCGCTGCCGGCTCGCGCTACCTGAGCGACCTGATCGAGATGTTCCCCGGCGACATCGAGCTCGCGCTTGCGGCCTACAACGCGGGCGAGGGCGCGGTGCAGCGCGCCGGCAACAAGATACCGAACTACCGCGAGACACAGAACTACGTGAAAACGGTGCTGCAGCTCTACGCCTATCTCAAGCCTTCGGCGGCCGCAGGCCGCGGCGGCAAGGCGCCGGGGCGCGTGCGCATGGAACTTGCGCCGCCGCGCGGCGGTGCGCTGGGCCGCGGCAACATGCCGCCGGATTCGCGGGGCGTGCCCGCGATGCCTTCGCTGCCCGAGCCGCCGCAGGGGCTGCGGCTCGATCCCGCCCTGTCCTGAAGCTCGATGCAGCGCCGAAACTTCGTTCTCGCCACCGCGCTGGCCGCCACGACCGGTGCGGCGCGCGCGCAGCACCATCTGCCCGTGGCCCCGTCCTCGGCCGAACCCTACGCCAGGCTGCAGGGCGGCGTGCCGCACCACATGACGCCGGAGCAAGAGGCACAGCGCGTCACCGACAGCCCGGCGCCGGCCGGCGCGCCGGGCCGCTGGGTGCCGCGCGCGGCCCTGCCGATCCCGCGCAGCGAGATGGCCTGGGCCACGGCCGCGCAAGGCCGCATGCACGTGGTCGGGGGCTACGGCGAAGGCGCGGTCAACCGCGACTACCACCACATCTACGATCCGGCCGCCGACCGCTGGCTCGACGGCGCGCCGCTGCCGCGCGGCGCCAACCACGTCGCGGTGGCGGCCGAGGGCGGGCGCGTCTATGCCCTCGGGGGCTTCGTCGAGCAGAACCGGAGCTCGGACGCCAACGCCTACGTCTATGAGATCGCGGCCAACCGCTGGACCGCCATCGCGCCGCTGCCGCGCCCGCGAGGCGCCGCGGCCGCTGTGGTGCAGGGTGGCGCCATCCACCTGATCGGCGGCGCGTCCGAGCCCGCGGCCGAACGCGCCAGCGTGGGCTGGCACGAGGTCTACGACCCCCAGGCCGACCGCTGGTCCTCGCGCAAACCGCTGCCCGGCGCGCGCGACCATGTGGGCTGCATTGCGCACAACGGCCAGATCCACGTGATCGGCGGGCGCTTCAACACCTTCGAATACAACACCGAACTGCACCACGTCTACCTGCCGGCGCGCGACACCTGGGAGTTGCGCGCGCCGCTGCCCACCGCGCGCTCGGGCCATGGCCTGGTGGTCTATCGCGGCCGCCTCTATGCCATGGGCGGCGAGGGCGGCTTCCTGGCCGGCGGCGTGCCGCGCCTGGCCAGGGTCTTCGGCCAGATGGAAAGCTACGATCCGGTGGCCGACAGCTGGCAGCGCCATGCGCCCATGCCCACGCCGCGCCATGCGGTGGGCGCGGCCGTGATCGGCGACTGGATCTACGTCGCGGGCGGCGGCGCGGTGCTGGGCGGCAGCGTGCAATCGGCGGTGCACGAGGCATTCACACTGGGCTGAGCGCGCTCGCGCGCGACGGCCTGCAACTCTTTTTTCTTCTCTCTTTTCTTCATGGACTCCCAACCCCCGCTCGATCTCCTAGGCCCTGCCGACGAAGGCGACAACGCCCTCACGCTGGCCGACTACGCGCAGACCGCCTACCTCGAATACGCGCTCAGCGTGGTCAAGGGCCGCGCGCTGCCCGACGTCAGCGACGGCCAGAAGCCGGTGCAGCGGCGCATTCTTTATTCGATGTCGCGCATGGGCCTGGGCTTCGGCGGCGCCAACGGCACTGTCGGTGCCAAGCCGGTCAAGAGCGCGCGCGTGGTCGGCGACGTGCTGGGCCGCTTCCATCCGCACAGCGACCAGGCCGCCTACGACGCGCTGGTGCGCATGGCGCAGGATTTCTCGCAGCGCTATCCGCTGGTCGACGGCCAGGGCAACTTCGGCAGCCGCGACGGCGACGGCGCCGCGGCGATGCGCTACACGGAGGCGCGGCTGGCGCGCATCACCAGCCTGCTGCTCGACGAGATCGACGAGGGCACGGTCGATTTCATCCCCAACTACGACGGCTCGACCGAGGAGCCGCGCCTGCTGCCCGCGCGGCTGCCCTTCACGCTGCTCAACGGCGCGAGCGGCATCGCGGTCGGCCTGGCCACCGAGATCCCGAGCCACAACCTGCGCGAGATCGCAGACGCCTGCGTGGCGCTGATCAAGTCGAACGGCAAGCTCAGCGAGGAAGAGCTGTTCGCGCTGGTGCCCGGCCCCGACTATCCGGGCGGCGCGCAGATCATCAGCGGCGCGGCCGACATCGCCGAGGCCTATCGCACCGGCCGCGGCTCGCTCAAGGTGCGCGCGCGCTGGAAGATCGAGGAGCTCGCACGCGGCCAGTGGCAGCTGGTGGTCAACGAGTTGCCGCCGGGCGTGAGTACGCAGAAGGTGCTGGAAGAGATCGAGGAGCTCACCAATCCCAAGATCCGTGCCGGCAAGAAGGCGCTCACGGCCGAGCAGACGCAGCTGAAGGCGGCCGTGCTCTCGGTGCTCGACGTGGTGCGCGACGAGTCGAGCAAGGATGCGGCCGTGCGCCTGGTGTTCGAGCCCAAGACCTCGCGCATCAGCCAGGAGGAGTTCATCACCACGCTGCTGGCGCAGACCTCGCTCGAAAGCTCCTCGCCGATCAATCTCACGATGGTCGGCATCGACGGCAAGCCGACGCAGAAGTCGCTGCGCCAGATGCTCAACGAGTGGATCGCCTTCCGCGAGATCACGGTCGAGAAGCGCTCGCGCCATCGCCTGGGCAAGGTGCAGGACCGCATCCACATCCTCGAAGGCCGGCAGCTGGTGCTGCTCAACATCGACGAGGTGATCGCGATCATCCGTGCGGCCGAGGATCCGAAAGCGGCGCTGATCGCGCGCTTCGATTTGAGCGAGCGGCAGGCCGAGGACATCCTCGAGATCCGCCTGCGCCAATTGGCGCGGCTGGAGGCCATCAAGATCGAGCAGGAGCTCAAGGGCCTGCGCGAGGAGCAGAAGAAGCTCGAGGACATCCTCGCGAGCCCGGCGGCGCTGCGCCGCCTGCTGGTGAAGGAGATCGAGCAGGACGCGAAGAGCTTCGAGGACCCGCGCCGCACGCTGATCCAGGCCGAGAAGCGCGCCGTCGCCGAAGTGCGCGTGGTCGACGAGCCGGTGACGGTGATCGTCTCTCAGAAGGGCTGGGTCCGCACGCAGAAGGGCTGGGCCAGCGAGCGCGCCGCGGGTGCGGCCGCACCCGAGTACAGCTTCAAGTCCGGCGATGCGCTCTACGGCGCCTTCGAGTGCCGTTCGGTCGACACCTTGCTGGTCTTCGGCACCGCCAAGGACAAGACCGTGCGCGTCTACACCGTGCCCGTGGCCTCGCTGCCGGGCGGGCGCGGCGACGGCCAGCCGGTCACGACGCTGATCGATCTCGACAGCGGCACGCACGTGGCGCACTACTTCGCGGGACCGCCCGGGGCGGCGCTGCTGCTCGCCAACACGGGCGGCTACGGCTTCATCGCCTCGGTCGAGAACATGATGTCGCGCCAGCGCGGCGGCAAGGCCTTCGTCGACGTGGGCGAGGGCGAGCAGCTCACCCGGCCCTCGCTGGTCGGCGGCGCGAGCGGTGCCGAGCCGATGCCGCCGGCGACGCACGTGGCCTGCGCCTCGACGGGCGGACGCATCCTGACCTTCGAGATCCTCGAGATGAAGGCGCTGCCCAAGGGCGGCCGCGGGCTCATGCTGATCGACCTCGACGCCAAGGACACGCTCGCCGGCGCCGCGGCCTACACGCGCAGCGTGAAGATCGAAGGTATCGGCCGCGGCGGCAAGGAACGCGAGGAGACGCTGGAGATCCGCACGCTCAACAACGCTCGCGCCAGCCGCGCGCGCAAGGGCAAGGCGGCCGATCTCGGCTTCAAGCCGACGAGCATCGTGCGGGTGCTCTGAGCATGGAATTCGGCGCCCTCGGCATCTTCGTTCTCGTCATCAGCTGCGCCTGCAGCTTCCTGCTCGCGCGCTGGCTCGGCAAGCGCCGGCGCGATGCGCGCCGGGAGCGGGAGCGGCGCGCGGCGGAGGCGGGCCAGAGCCGGCAGGTGCGGCGCGCGAGAGAGCGGGCCAACAACCGTTCGGGCTGAGCTTGTCGATGCCTGGTACCGGCTTCGACCTTCGACCGGCTCAGGACAGGCCGAGCTCAAAGCACGAACGGTTTGGGATGGGGCCTACCTCAGGCTTTCCCACCAGCGCACGTTCGTGCGCGGCCGTCCCACCGTCAGCACCTCGCCGATCTCCGGCGTCGCAAGCTCGATCTTCTTCGCCTGCGAGAGGTCGGCAATGCGGTCCAGCGGGTCGCGCCAGGTGTGGAAGGCCAGGTCGAAGGTGCTGTTGTGCACCACGTAGAGCATCTTGCCGCGCAGGTCCTGGAAGGCCTGCACGCTCTGTTCGGGCGTCATGTGCACCGAAGGCCAGTAGCTGTCGTAGGCGCCGTTTTCCATCAAGGCCAGGTCGAAGCCGCCGAAGCGCTCGCCGATCTGCCTGAAGCCGGGGAAGTAGCCCGAGTCGCCGCTGTAGAAGATGCGCTCGCCGCCGCTCTGGATGACCCAGGAGGCCCACAGCGTCTTGTTGCGGTCGTTCAGCGTGCGGCCCGAGAAATGCTGCGCCGGCGTCGCCGTGAGGCCGACGCCGTCGTGCTCCGCGGCCTGCCACCAGTCGAACTCGGCCACGCGCTCGGCCGGCACGCCCATCTCGATCACGCGAGCGCGCACGCCCAGTGGCACGAAATAGCGCTGCACGCGCTGCGCCAGGTACTCGATGGTCGCCACGTCGAGGTGGTCGTAGTGGTCGTGCGAGAGGATCAGCCCCTCGATCGGCGGCAGCTGCTCGAGCGTGAGCGGCGGCTGGTGGAAGCGCCGGGGCCCGATCCACTGGAAGGGCGAACTGCGCTCGCTGAACACCGGGTCGATCAGCCAGTACTTGCCGCGCAGCTTGAGCAGGTGGGAGGAGTGGCCGAGGCGGATCACATGTGTGCCCTGCGGATCCAGGGCGTCGAGTTGCGCGGTGGTGACGGCGCGCACGGGAATCGGGTCGACCGGCACGGTGCCGTTCTTGGTGCCCGCGATGAAGCGCGACCAGATCTTCCAGGGGCTCGCGGAGGGCAGGGCCTGCGGATTCGGCGGATTCTGAAAGCTGCAGCCATTGAACTGCGGCGATGCCGCATAGGGCGTTTCGCAGGCGCCGGTGGAGGTGCTGGCGCAAGCGGCCATGAGGCCGCAGGCCGCGGCCAGGAGAAGGCTTCTGCAGAGGGTGTCGGCTGTCATCGCCGCGAGCTTAACCAAATGACTTGCATTCCGGCATAGACCATTTGCGGCATTGATACCCCTCGCCAAGCGTGAAATATTCCACGCGGAACGACGAGGAGCCGCATGGACGACACCATCCAAGAGCTGGTGGCAACGCGCCGCAAGGCGCTGGCGGGCGTCGACGACGGCCGCAGGCCCTGGGGCCTGGCCCTGTCGGGCGGCGGCATCCGCAGCGCCACCTTCTGCCTGGGACTGATGAAGGCGCTGGCCGCGCGCCGGCAACTGCTCAAGTTCGACCTGGTCTCGACCGTCTCGGGCGGCGGCTACATCGGCGCCACCCTGGGCCGGCTCTGTACCGAAGCGAAATCGGCCGACGAGGTGCGCGACATCGAGCGCGCGCTCGGCGACGTCGATCGCGCGCGCTTCGGCTGGTGGCTGCGCAGCAACGGCCGCTACCTCATTCCGGGCGGGCTGCGCGACACGCTGTTCGCCAGCGCGCTCTACCTGCGCAACCTGCTGGGCACGCATATCGAGATCGCGATCGCCGCGGGCCTGATCGGCATGGTGCTGGCCGCCATCAACCTGCTGCTGTGGGACACGGTGTTCCGTGCCGTGGACCTCAACAGCCTGCCCTCGGACGCGCAGGCCGGCGTGACCGATCTCGCAAGCGTGCAGTCGGTGCGCCTGCTGGTGCAATGGTCGACGCAGTGGCCCACGCTGTGGTTCACGCTGGTCGGTCCCTTCATCGCATCGGTGGTGCTGGCCTGCGCCTACTGGTCGGTGCGCGACAAGCCGTCCACCTCGTCGGTGCTGCTGCAGGTGGCGATGTGGTGCGCGCTCGGCGCCGGCGCCTGCTGGATCGGGCCGCGGCTGGTGCGGCACTACAGCGGGCCGCTCTGGCTCGCGCCCACCTTCGTGGCCTTCGCGCTGTGCTGGGTGGTCGCGCTGCTGTGGGTGCTGTGGCGCAGCAGCAAGCGCACGCCGGCGCAGCTGCGCAACGAACTGACGGAGGGGCTCGCCGCGGTGATCAACTCGGCATTGCTGATCGTGATGCTGGGCCTGCTCGACCGCAGCGCCTGGTGGCTCGCGGCCGAAACCCAGCGGGAGCGTGCTTCCTACGGCGCGGCGCTGCTGATCGTGGCAGCGGCGCTGCGCGGCGTGCTGCCGATGCTGTTGTCGCAGAAGCGCCAGGCGCCCGGCATCGGCAAGACGCTGATGCTGACGCTCGCCAGCCTGTTCGGCCTGCTGCTGGCCTTCTGCCTCGCGGCCTGGTGGGTCGGCGTGGTCTATTCGGTGGTGCTGCTGCCGGTGTTCACGCCCGAGGGGCTGGACTTCTCGCGCGGCTGGGTCTGGCTCGGCACCATCGCCGTGATCGTCGGCAGCTATGCGCTGGTCACCGGACGCAACTTCGGCTTTCTCAACGTCTCCTCGCTGCACATGTTCTACAAGGCGCGCATCGTGCGCGGCTACCTCGGTGCCGCCAACGCCAAGCGCCTGGGCGCCAGCCCGACGGACGCGGTCTCGGGCCTCGAGCCGCCGCGGGTGCCGGTCGGCGAGGTCGATGCGCGCGACGACATCTCGCAGCTTCGCTATGCGCCGCACCTGCATGGCGGACCGGTGCACCTGGCCAACGTCTGCATCAACCAGACGCACGACCCCAAGCAGCGCCTGTTCAACCGCGACCGCAAGAGCCAGCCGCTCACGATCGGCCCGCTGGGCTGGATGCAGGCCGGCGGCGCCAACTGGGCGCAGGCGCATGGCGACGGCGCGCTCACGCTTGGCGCATGGACGGCGATCTCGGGCGCGGCCTTCGCGCCCGGGCTCGGCCGGCTCACCAAGCGCGGCATCGCGGCGCTGTCGGTGTTCGCGGGCCTCAGGCTCGGCTACTGGTGGAACAGCGCCGAAGCCGGCATCGTGCAGCGCGGCGCCGCCGTGCATGCCAGCCCGCTCCTGATGAAGACGCGCTTCATGCTGCTCGAATGCTTCGGCGCCTTTCCCGGCAGCAGCTCGGCCAACTGGTACCTGAGCGACGGCGGCCATTTCGAGAACACTGGCGCCTACGCGCTGCTGCGGCAGCAGGCCTCGCTGATCGTGATCGCGGATTGCGGCGCCGATCCGGAGTACCGCTTCTGCGACCTCGAGATCCTGATTCGGCGCGCCCGCATCGACCTCAACGCCGAGATCACCTTCATGAAGCCGCGGCCCGGCGCCGACTGGGCGCACCTGGGCGCCTTCGGCTCGCTCAACGATCTTGCCTCGCCCCACAGCCAGGCCTGCCTGGCGCTGGCGCAGGTGCGCTATGCGAGCGGCGCGACGGGGCAGATCGTGCTGGTCAAGCCCAACGTCTCGGCGGCGCTGCCGGTCGACCTGGTGAATTTCAAGGCTGCCAATCCGCTCTTTCCGCAGCAGCCGACCACCGACCAGTTCTTCGACGAGGCCCAATGGGAGAGCTACTTCCGGCTCGGCGCCGAGATCGGCTCGCGCCTCGAAGGCGAGATGCTCGACCAGGTGGCGATGGGCGCGCCCGGGCTCTTCGTGCCCGACGACGGCCAGGCGCAGCCGGCGGCGCGTGCGGCTGACGCCGACAGCGACGACAAGGACGGCGCCGCCGCACCCACGGCCGGCGCGATGAGCCGGCTGCAGGCCCGCGTGATGAAGGCCGGCGCCGTGACCGCATCGGTCGGGCTCGGCACGGCCGCCACCTTCGGCGTCGCGGCCTGGCAGGGCATCGACAGCTGGCGCGTGCAGCGTGCCGAGACGCAGAAGGCCGAGAACAGCGCGTTCAAGGACCTCACCGAACTCTGGGCCCGCCTGCGCGCCGGCGCCGCCACGACCAGCGAAGCGCCGGCGCTGCTGGCCGCCGAGCTGCTGCGCACCGGCGATCTGCTGTGCCGCGACGGCAGCGAGAACTTCATGGCGAAGTTCCGGCTCTCGGTGCGCATCGTCGACGATGCCAAACAGGCCTGCACCAACGAAGCGCCCGAGCAGCGCACGCCGGCCTGCGCGCGTCTGCTCGACCCCGGCAACGGCATCGACTGCCTGCAGCCGACGCAGGCGCCGGCGTGCGCGCCGCGCTACTGGGCGCGCGACTACTCCGGGCAGACGGGTTCCAAGCAGAACTGCAGCGGCACCTTGCCTGAGCCCTGGCCGGTGGTGGTGTGGCTGCGCGATCGGCTCACCGGGCCGCCCGACGTGCAGGTCGCCGCCGCGCCGCCGCCAGTCGTGCAGGGGGCGCAGCCGCCCTACATGCCGCAGCCAGCCCAGAACGGCGAAGCGCCGGCGAACGGCACGCCTCCCGCGCCCGCCGCAGTCGCGCCGCCGCCGGCCGGCGTGTGCAACGACACCGTGGTCTACATCCAGACCTACGGCTCCGCGCTGCGCGACAAGGCCCGCGCGTGGCGCGGACCCTGGCGCGCGCTGGGCGCTTCGGTGCCGCCGATGGAGGACGTGCTCAGCACCTCGCGCCGGGCCGGACGCTCGCCGCCCACTGGCCATCCCGAGCCCAGCGTGATCATCCGCGACGAGACGGCGCGCGCCTGCGCGCAGGCCCTGGTCCAGACCGCCGCCTCGCCGACCGGCCAGCCCTGGGTCATCAAGCTGCTGCCGCGCTCGATCAAGGCGGCGCCCGGCGCGATCGAGGTGTGGCTGCCGCGGAGCAAGGACGCGTCGGCGGGCTGATGAAACCCGTCGTGCAGCGGAACATTCGCTCCGAGCTTAGGGCCCGTTAACAGGCCCTAGTCCGACCCCGGCCGCCAGACCCGCATCAGCACCGCCAGCTTGGTGCGGAAGGTATGGCGCTCGTCCGAGAGCGCATCCAGAAAGTCCGACAGCCGCTTCGACTTGACCATGGTGTAGACCGTGAGGCAGGTGGTCAGCACGCCCACCACGGCAAACCACACCAGCTTGCGCGCCAGCGGCGCCTCGGCCTCGGCCAGCAGGTTCATGCCGAGGAAGCCGGTGGTGATGGTGCCGATCAGGCCGAACAGCGTGACCACCGTGAGCCGCACCACCGTGTTGGCCTGGCGGCGCAGGCTGTCGGCGTCGAGATACGTGTTCATGTCGGCGATGCGCACCTTGACCTCCTCGTAGAGCGGATCGAGCCCGAGGTGCGTGGTGCACAGGTGCGACAGCGCGCGCACCTGCGCCTGTTCCGAGATCTCGTGGAACCAGTAGCGGTGCGTGAAGCGAAGAAAGCCCTCGAAGCTTGTGCGGATCGCGCGCTTGAAACGCTTGACGCTGGCCACGTCGTGTATGTTGAGCATGCGCAGCGCCTCGACCAGGCGATCGGAGAACATCAGCAGCGCGGCCTTCTGGAAATGCGCGATCAGGAACAGCAGGAAGTGCTGGTGCCGGAACTGCGCCAGCACGCCGCGGTCGCGGCAGCAGAAGAATTCGGAGTGCGCGTCGCCGACCACGATGAGCGCGCGGCCGTTGCACATGTAGCGCGTGTTGGGCGCGGCCCCGGCATCGACCCAGAAGCGGTCGTAGCAGTATTTCTGCTCGAAGTCGGCCACGTGCTCTTCGGCATAAGGCAGGGGGCCGGAGCCGCCGACCGCAGGCTCGGCCGCGCCCGTGACCAGGGCCAGGCGGACGAAGTCGTTGCGCGAGAGCCGGCGCGGGTCGTCGAGCGAGAGGTAGGCCATCACCGGCATGCGGTAGTACTCGAGCTGGCGGAAGCGCAGCTCGCCCGGCTGCTCCGAATGGTCGCTCACCAGCGGCTGCATCAGCCAGGCCCAGTGCGCAGCAATGCGCGGCGCGCGGTGCTCGGCCACGTGCGAGAGAAAGGCCTCGCGGTTCTGCACGTCGGAACTCGAAAGCACGCTGCCGTCGCTGCCCAGCCACTCGACGCTATGCATGCAATGCAGCGCAGCGCCCTGGGCATCCCAGCCGCCGGGATAGGCGCGGCCGAAGCGGTAGAGGATTTCCTGCGCCAGCGGCAGGCTCAGGTCGTCGGCGCCGACCTCCATGTTGAGCAGCACCACGTCGACGTCGTAGAAGAAGTACAGGTCGACATGCACCACCTGCAGCACGACGGGCGCATCGCCGGGCCGGGCCACCACGCGCACGGCGGCGATGTCGCGCCGGCGGAAAATGCGCATCGGCGAGTCGCCGCCGTCGGGGCCCCCGGACTGGCGCCGCGCGCGGCCTTCGCCGTAGAGGAAGCGCTGCACGTAGGGCAGGAAGCTCACGAACTCGTTGTAGTGGCGCTCGTGGAAGCGCTCGCTGTCGCCCGTGTACTCGTCGATCTCCTCGCGCCAGGGAGAAGCGTCGCCGAGCTCGTGCAGCACGTCCCAGGGGCTGCGGTGCGCGTGGCGGGGCTGCGTCGTCGGCATCAGCCGCAGGGGCCACAACAGGGCCTGGCGCAGATGGCGCACGGTGGGCGCGGCGCCCGCACTTTCGCCCTGTGTCGCGGTGTCCGGCAGGGTGGTGGTCAGCATCGTGCGAGTGTAGGCAGAAGGCCGACTAGGGGAAATCCCTGATGTGGTGCTGAAACCGGTTTCATACACTTCGTTCCCTCGTATCGAAGTCTTGTCTCCAGAGCGGGATGCACCATCCCGAACTTGCCTCCCCCGTGAACTACCAATTCCAGTTCGACGCTGTCTTTGCCGCGTGGCCGCTGCTCTTGAAAGGCACCTGGATCACCATCCAGCTCTCGCTCGTCGCCACGCTGCTGGGCCTGGTGGTGGCCATCTTCTGCGCCTGGGGCAAGACCTCGGGGCCGGGCTGGCTGCGCTTCATCGTGAACGCGTACATCGAGGTGATCCGCAACACGCCCTTCCTGGTGCAGCTGTTCTTCTTTTTCTTCGCGCTGCCGGCCATCGGGCTGCGCTGGTCGCCCTACACGGCCGCGCTCACCGCGATGGTGGTCAACCTCGGCGCCTATGCGGCCGAGATCGTCCGCGCCGGCATCGAGTCGATTCCCAAGGGCCAGATCGAGGCGGGCAGGGCGCTCAACCTCAAGCCCTGGGAAATCTTCCGCTTCGTCATCATCAAGCCGGCGCTCAAGGCCATCTACCCTGCGCTCACCAGCCAGTTCATTTTGCTGATGCTGAGCTCGGCGGTGGTGTCGGTGATCTCGGCCGACGACCTGACCTCGGTCGCCGCCAACCTGCAGTCGCAGACCTTCCGCAGCTTCGAGATCTACATCGTGGTCGCCGCCATCTACCTGGCGCTGGCGCTCGCGTTCTCGGCGCTGTTCAAGCTGATTTACCGGCGCACCCTCAACTATCCGGATCGGCGCTGACCACCATGCGTACCTTCGGTTATCCAGAGTTCCTGTTCATCCTTGAAGCGGCCAAGTGGACGCTGGCGCTGTCGCTGATCGCCTTCGTAGGCGGCGCCATCCTCGGGCTCGTGATCGCGCTGGCCCGCACCTCGGACAGCAAGACCGCGCGTCTTCTTTCCACCGGCTTCATCCAGATCTTCCAGGGCACGCCGCTGTTGCTGCAGCTCTTCCTGATCTTCTTCGGCGCGCCGGTGCTCGGCTTCGATATCAACCCGTGGATCGCGGCCGGCGTGGCGCTCGTCCTCAACAGCGCGGCCTTCCTCGGCGAGATCTGGCGCGGCTGCATCGAGGCCATTCCGCGCGGCCAGTGGGAGGCAGCACAGGCGCTCAACCTCGGCTACGCGAGCCGCATGCGCGACGTGGTGCTGCCGCAGGCCTTCAAGATCGCGTTGCCGCCGACCGTGGGCTACGTGGTGCAGATCATCAAGGGCACTTCGCTGGCCGCGATCATCGGCTTCACCGAGATCACGCGCGCCGGCCAGATCATCAACAACGCGACCTTCCAGCCGCTCTACGTGTTCACGACAGTGGCGGCGATCTACTTCGTCATCTGCTGGCCGCTGTCGCTGGCGGCCGCGCGCATGGAACGCCGGCGCGCCCGGGCGCTCGCGCGCTGAGCTTGTTTCTCTTTTCGTTTCTGTCCTCAACCCAGGAGACTTCGACATGACCTTCTTCACCACCCGCCGTGCGGCCGTCGCAGCGCTCGGCCTCGGCGCCGCACTGACCGCCTTCGCACCCTTCGCATCGGCCCAGACCATGGCCGACATCAAGAAGAAGGGCGAGATCACGATCGGCATGCTGGTCGACTTCCCGCCCTACGGCACGACCAATGCCAAGAACGAGCCCGACGGCTACGACGCCGACGTCACCAAGCTGCTGGCCAAAGACTGGGGCGTGAAAGCCAACATCGTGCCGGTCACCGGCCCGAACCGCATTCCCTTCCTGCTCACCAACAAGGTCGACCTGCTGGTCGCCTCGCTGGCCGTGACGCCCGAACGTGCCAAGCAGGTGCAGTTCTCGCAGCCCTACGCGGCCGCGACCATCGTGCTCTACGGCAAGACCGGCGCCAACATCAAGAGCGCGGCCGACCTGAAGGGCCAGCGCGTGGGCGTGGCCCGCGCCAGCACGCAGGACGTGGCGGTGACCAAGGCCGCGCCCGAAGGCACCGAGATCCGCCGCTTCGACGACGACGCCTCGGCCATGCAGGCGCTGATGTCGGGCCAGGTCGATGCGATCGGCTGCTCCGTCACGGTGGCGGCGCAGATCGCCAAGCGGGTGCCGCCCAAGACCTTCGAAAACAAGTTCACGCTGGTGCAGCAGGCCATGGCGGTGGCGATGCGCCCGGGCCAGGACGACCTGCTGAAGAACGTGAACGAGTTCGTGCAGAAGAACACGGCCAACGGCGAGCTCAACAAGCTTTACAACAAGTGGCTCCAGACCGATCTGCCGAAATTGAACTAAGCCCCATGACGGACGCAGTCACGACCCACGCCGGCACGGAATCGATCATCCGGCTCGAGGCGGTGAACAAGTGGTACGGCACTTTCCAGGTGCTGACCGACATCGATCTCTCGGTGCGCACCGGCGAACGCATCGTGATCTGCGGGCCCTCGGGTTCGGGCAAGTCGACGTTGATCCGCTGCATCAACCGGCTAGAGACGGTGCAGAAGGGCGAGATCGTGGTCGACGGCATCGAGCTCACCGCCGGCGGCAAGAACGTCGACGCGGTGCGCGCCGAGGTCGGCATGGTGTTCCAGCAGTTCAACCTGTTCCCGCACCTCACGATCCTGCAGAACTGCACGCTGGCGCCGATGCGCTCGCGCGGCATGAGCAAGGAAGAGGCCGAGGAGGTGGCGATGAAGTACCTCACGCGCGTGCGCATTCCCGAGCAGGCGCACAAGTACCCGAGCCAGCTGTCCGGCGGCCAGCAGCAGCGCGTGGCGATCGCGCGTGCGCTGTGCATGTCGCCCAAGATCATGCTGTTCGACGAGCCCACTTCGGCGCTGGATCCCGAGATGGTCAAGGAGGTGCTCGACACCATGATCGGCCTGGCCGAGGACGGCATGACCATGCTGTGCGTCACGCACGAGATGGGCTTTGCGCGCAGCGTGGCCGACCGCGTGATCTTCATGGCCGACGGCAAGATCGTCGAACAGGCGCCGCCGGGCGAGTTCTTCGGCAGCCCGAAGCACGAGAAGACGCGCCAATTCCTCGGCCAAATTCTCAGCTCGCATCAAGCACACTGAGCGATGCCTCAAGTACTGATCTCTCTGTCGTCCTTCGGCGCGGCCGAGGTGGGGCGGCACGGCCAGCTGTGGTGTGCGCAACTGGCCATGGCGGCCGGCGCCGACAGCGTCGAGGTGCGCGGCGAATTGCTGCGCGATCCTGCGGCCGAACTGCCTGCGCTCGCGGGCCTTGCTTCGGTCTACTCCAGTCCCGAAGGTCTCTGGGCCGAGGGTGGCTTGCTCGACAGCGCTGCACTCGCGCGCGGCCTCGCCGCCGCGACCATGCTGGGCGCGCGCCGGCTCAAGATGGCCATCGGCGACTTTCGCGCGTCCTCGCACGGCGCGCTGGCCGGCCTGCGCTCGCGGCTTGCCGAGACGCCGATCGAACTCGTGATCGAGAACGACCAGACCGTGTCGGCCGGCACGCTGCCCGCGCTGCAAAGCTTCTTCGATGCGGCCGACCATGCCGGGCTCGATCTCGGCATGACCTTCGACATGGGCAACTGGCACTGGATCGGCGAATGCCCGCTGCAGGCGGCCCAGGCGCTGGCCCCGCGCGTGCGCTACGTGCATTGCAAGGGGGTTCAGCGCCTGCCGGCCAAATGGGTCGCGGTGCCGCTGGCCGAATCCGCCGCGCCCTGGCGCGCCGTGCTGCGCGCCTTGCCGGCCGAGGTGCCGCACGCAATCGAATACCCTCTGATCGGCGACGATTTGCTCGCCATCACGCGCGACCAGATTGCGCATATCCGAGCATTGCGAACATGACAAACCCTGCCTTCGACGTCGCGCTCTTCGGCGAGGCCATGCTCTTGCTGGTGGCCGACCAGCCTGGCCCGATCGAGAACGCCACCGCCTTCCACAAGCGCACGGCCGGTGCCGAAACCAATGTCGCGATCGGCCTCGCGCGTTTGGGCCTCAAGGTCGGCTGGGCCAGCCGGCTCGGCACCGATTCGATGGGCCGCACGCTGCTCGCCACCATGCAGGGCGAAGGCATCGATTGCTCGCACGTGATCAGCGACCCGACGCAGCGCACCGGCTTCCAGTTCAAGGGCCGCGTGACCGACGGCAGCGACCCGCCGGTGGAATACCACCGCAAGGGTTCGGCCGCGAGCCACATGGGCCCGGCCGATGTTGACGAGGCCTGGCTGCGCTCCGCGCGGCACCTGCATGCGACCGGCGTGTTCGCGGCCATCTCCGACACCAGCCTGCAGGCCGCGATCAAGAGCATGGAGGTGATGCGCGCGGCCGGCCGCACGATCTCCTTCGATCCCAACCTGCGGCCCACGCTGTGGGCGTCGACCGAGGTGATGCGGCGTTCGATCAACGACCTCGCGGCCCGCGCCGACTGGGTGCTGCCCGGCGTTGAAGAGGGCCTGCTGCTCACCGGCGAGACGACGCCCGAGGGCGTGGCGCATTTCTATCGCGGGCTCGGCGCGAAGCTGGTGGTGGTCAAGCTCGGCGCCGAGGGCGCCTACTATGACGGCGATGTGGCCGGCACCGGGCGTATCGACGGTTTCCCGGTGGCGCAGGTGATCGATACCGTGGGCGCCGGCGACGGCTTCGCGGTCGGCGTGGTCAGCGCGCTGCTGGAAGGCAGGACGGTGCCCGAGGCGGTGCGCCGCGCTGCCTGGATCGGCGCCCGCGCCGTGCAGGTGCTGGGCGATACCGAAGGCCTGCCGACGCGGGCGCAATTGAACGAAGCGAGGCTGTGATGCGCAAGAAGGTGTTGGTCTTTCGCGAACTGCCTGACGACCAGCTCGCCCGCCTGCAGGCGGTGCACGAGGTCATGGTCGCCAATCCGCGCATCGCGGCCGAGCGCGAGGCCTTCGAGGCCGCGCTGCCGCTGGCCCAGGGGCTGATCGGTTCGAGCTATCCGGTGGACGATGCGCTGCTCGAACGCGCGCCCAAGCTCGAAGTGATCTCCAGCGTTTCGGTCGGCGTCGACAACTACGCGCTGGCTGCCCTGCATGCGCGCGGCATCATGCTGTGCCACACGCCCGGCGTGCTCGACGAGACGGTGGCCGACACCGTGTTCGCGCTGCTGATGGCAACCAGCCGCCGCGTGGTCGAGCTCTCCAACCTCGTGCGCGAGGGCCGCTGGACCGGGAACATCGGCGAGGATCTGTTCGGCTTCGACGTGCACGGCAAGACGCTGGGCCTGCTGGGCTTCGGCCGCATCGGGCAGGCCATCGCGCGCCGTGCCGCTTTGGGCTTCGGCATGCCGGTGCTCTACCACGCGAGGCGCCCGGTCGATCTGGCTGCTCAGTCGCCGGAGCTGCTGGGGCGCGCGATGCACACGCCGCTCGACGATCTGCTGGCGCGCGCCGACTTCGTGGTCGCGATGCTGCCGCTGTCGGACAGCACGCGCGGCATGATCGACGAGCGCGTGTTCGCTCTCATGAAGCCGGGCGCCATCTTCATCAACGGCGGCCGCGGCGCCACCGTGCAGGAACACGCGCTGCTCGCCGCGCTCGACCAGGGCAGCTTGCGCGCCGCCGGCCTCGACGTGTTCGCGACCGAGCCGCTGCCCGTGGATTCGCCGCTCGCCACCCATCCGCGCGTGACGCCGCTGCCGCACATCGGCTCCGCCACGCACGAGACGCGGCATGCGATGGCCGAACTGGCCACCACCTACCTGCTGCAAGCGCTCGCGGGCGAGCGGCCGGCGGCGGTCTACGACACGGCCTTCGCTTGAACGCGCGACCGCCCATGCAGCGCCCGGCCAAAGCAACGATTGCAGACGTCGCCAAGGCGGCGGGCGTCTCCAAGGCCACCGTCTCGCGCTTTCTCAACCACCGCGAGCGCCTGCTGAGCCCCGACATCGCGGCACGCGTCGAGGCCGCGGTGGCCCAGCTGGCTTACACGCCGAGCCCGATGGCGCAGGCCCTGAGCCACGGCCGCTCGCGCCTGATCGGCCTGATCGTGGCTGACATCACCAACCCCTATTCGGTCGCGGTGCTGCGCGGCGCCGAGAAGGTCTGCCAGGACGCCGGCTACCTGGTCATGCTGTTCAACCTCGGCAACGACATCGACCGCGAGCGCGAGGCCATCGATGCGCTCGCGGGCTACCAGGTGGACGGCTTCATCCTCAACACGCTGGGCCGCGGCGCAGGGCTGATCGATGCCGACGCGCTGCATGGCAAGCCCGCGGTGCTGGTGGATCGCCGCCATGCCGGCATGCACACCGACTTCGTGTCGCTGGACAACCCCGCCGCAATGCAGGCCGCCTGCGGCCACCTCGTCGAGGGCGGGTACCGCGAGCTGCTCTACATCACCGAGCCGCTGAAGGGCGTGAGCTCGCGGCGCGAGCGCACCGCCGCTTTTGGCGACTGCATCGCGGCCCACGAGCCGCGCGTCGCGGGCCAGGTGTTCGAGAGCACCGGCGACGACGGCGATGCGCTCGATGCCGCGCTGCGCGCCCTGCACAAGCGAGCCAAGCGCGGGCGGCGTGCGGCGGTGCTGGCCGGCAATGCGGTCGTGACCTTGCGTGTGGCCTCGGCCATGGCGCGCCTGGGCTGGCGCTTCGGCGAGGAACTCGGCTTCGTGGGCTTCGACGATCCAGAATGGGCGCCCTTGATCGGACCGGGCCTCAGCGCCATCGCGCAACCCACCGACGCCATCGGCCGCGCCGCGGCGACCTGCCTGATCGAACGCCTGCGCGGCCTCGAAGGGCCACCGCGGCAGCTGCTGCTGCCTGGCGAGCTGGTTGTGCGAGGTTCGTCGGGTTCGGCCTGACGTTTTCGATTGTTGGCAAAGGGGAAACGGAGAACTTCCCCTGGGGGCCTTTGACGCCGTCGATGCGGCTTCAAACTCGCCACCTCGCACTGCAACAAGCCTCGACGCACCGCGCCGCGGCTCCTTCCAAGGCTTCCCCATCCATGAATGCACCCTGCACCTCATGCGCCGATGCGCTGCCCTCCGTCTCTGAAACCACCGAAACCCCCCGTTCCGCCTGGCTCGCGGTCGGCTCCATCGCCGTCGGCACCTTCTCGATGGTCACGACGGAATTCCTGCCGATCGGCTTGCTGACGGACATCGCCGCCGGCATGAACGTCACCGACGGCACGGCCGGCCTTATGGTCACGATGCCGGGCGTGCTGGCCGCCTTCGCCGGGCCGGCGCTGATCGTCGCCTCGGGCCGTCTCGACCGGCGGACCGTGATGATTGCGCTCTCCGCGCTGCTGGTGGCATCCAACCTGCTGGCCGCCTTCGCGCCGAACTTCGCGACCATGCTGGTCGCGCGTTTCCTGCTCGGCCTTTGCATCGGCGGCTTCTGGACCTTTGCGCCGGGCGCCGCCACGCAGTTGGTGCCGGATGTTTCGAAGGCGCGCGCCATGTCGCTCGTGCTGGCAGGCGTTTCGGCGGCCACCGTGTTCGGCGTGCCGGCCGGCGCCTTCATCAGCAACTTCGCTGGCTGGCGTGCGGCCTTCGCGGTGACGGGGCTGCTCGCGGCGGTCGTGCTGGCAGCGCAGATCTGGCTGCTGCCGGCGATGCCGCCGGCGCGCGCCATTCGCCCGCGCGACCTGCTGACGCCGCTCACGCGCCGCATGGCGCAGGTCGGATTGCTGGCGGTGCTGTTCCTGATCGCCGGGCATTTCGCGGCCTACACTTACCTCACGCCGCTGCTGCAGCAGACCTTCGGGCTGGCGCCGGGCGCGGTGACGGCGCTGCTGCTGGTCTATGGCGCGACCGGCTTCATCGGCACCTTCGTCGGCGGCAGCCTGGTGGCGCGCAGCGTGCGCGGCACCACGCTGCTGGCGACGGTGCTGCTCGCCGCGGCGCTGCTGCTGTCGACGGTGGCCGGCAGCGGGATCGTGGCCGGCGCAGCCGTGGTGGTCGTCTGGGGTGTGGCCTTCGGTCTGATCCCGGTCTCGCTGACTGCCTGGATGATGGAAGCCGTGCCCGACGCGCAGGAGGCCGGGCAGGCGCTGCTGGTGAGCGGATTCCAGGTCGCCATCGCGTCGGGCGCGCTGATCGGTGGCGTGACGGTCGACGGCTACGGCATCTCGAGCACCATGCTCCTGAGCGCCGCGCTGGTGGTGGTGGCCACGGCCGTGGTCGCCATGCTGGGCCGCGGGCCGCGGCCGGAGGTACGGTCAGCGGCTTGACGGCGAGGGCGCCGCCTCCCGCGGCGTCACTCGACTTCCGCGATCAACTCGATTTCGACGCAGGCACCCATCGGGATCTGCGCCACGCCGAAGGCGCTGCGCGCATGCGCGCCTTTCTCGGGGCCGAAGACCTCGGCGAAGAATTCGCTGGCGCCATTGGTCACCAGGTGCTGCTCGGTGAAAGTGCCGACCGAGTTGACCAGGCTCATCACCTTGACGATGCGCTTGACCTTGTTCAGGTCGCCGATGGCGGCCTGCAGCGTGCCGAGCAGGTCGATCGCGATCGCGCGCGCAGCATGCTTGCCTTCTTCGGTGCCGAGCGTCGCGCCGAGTTGGCCGACCCAGGGCTTGCCGTCCTTCTTGGCGATATGGCCGGAGAGGAACACCAGCTTGCCGGTCTGCACATAGGGCACATAGGCGGCGGCGGGGGCCGAGACCGGTGGCAGCGTGATGCCGAGGCTGGAAAGTTTGTCGTAAACACTCATGAAGGATCCTCGTCTTGTTGGGATTGCGATTGCGATTGCGATTGCGATTGCGATTGCGATTGTGATTGCGTCTGTGTCTGCGCTTGCGACAGCGCCGCTTGCTGCGCCTCGGCCCGCAGCTCTTCGAGCGGCTGCACCGTGACGCCGACGTCGAGCGTGTGGCGCGCGCCGCCGTGCAGCACGCCGCGCATCGGCGAAACGTCGGAATAGTCGCGGCCGATGGCCAGCGCCACGTAGTCCTCGCCGGGTTGGCGGCCGTTGGTCGGATCGAATTCGGCCCAGTCGCCGGGTCCGTCGGCGCCGGGCAGGTAGACCGAGACCCAGGCATGCGAGGCGTCGGCGCCGACCAGCCGCGGGCGGCCGGGCGGCGGCTGCGTCAACAGGTAGCCGCTCACGTAGCGCGCTGGCAGGCCCAGCGTGCGGAAGCAGGCGATCATGATGTGGGCGAAGTCCTGGCACACGCCATGGCGCTGCGCCAGCGCCTCGATCGCCGGCGTGCTGATCTCGGTGCTCTCGGTGTCGTAGACGAAGTCGCGGTACATGCGCAGCGTGAGGTCCATGGCCGCGTCGAACACCGGACGGCCGTGCGCGAAGCTGGGCCGCGCGTAGGCGGCGAAGTCGTCGTGCCGCGGCACGTAGCGCGAAGCGAAGACGAATTCGGAGGCCGGATCGAAGGGCAGATCCTTGGCGTAGCGGAAGCGCTCGCGCACCTCTTCCCAGGGCAGCTCGAGCGAGGCCGCCGGCGACAGCACCGGCGGGCCGGTCTCGACCACGCTCTCGGCCGTGACCACCAGTTCCTCGTGCGTCGAATCGAGCGCGAAGAAAGCGCGCGTGTTGCCGTAGACGTCGGGCGACTCGCCGCGCTGCGCGGGCTCGGGGCTGATCGCCAGCGCATGGCTCACCAGTCGCTGCGAGCCGGTGGCCAACGGCTTCAGGTGCGCGAGATGCTGCGCGGTCTCGACCGGCGGCGTGTACGCATAACGCGTTTCGTGGGTGACGTGGAGCAACATGATCAGGCACCGACCGAACGCAGCGACTCGGACGTGAGGGTGAAGTAGCGGATGCCGATGGCGTCCGACACATGGTAGGCCGCGGTCTCGCAGTTTTCGAGCACATCCTCGAGCGCGGGATGGCGTCCGTCGAGTCCGGCTTCGCAGAGATGTTCGAGTGTCCACGTGGCCGGATCGGGCAGCTCGTGCGAGAGGGCGGTGAGCTTGCCCGGCGCGCTGCCCGCCAGCCGCGCGATGCGGCCGCGCAGCGTTTGCGTGACCCAGGCCAGCGAACGCGGGTTGTCGCCGTCCTGCACCAGCAGGTCGACCAGGGTCGCGACATCGCGCCGCTGCTGATAGCGCGCGTGGAAGGTGATGGTGCTGTCGAACAGCGCAACCATGGCCTCGAAGCCGCTCATCTCGTGCACCGAACCGATCTCGAGACCGGCCGCCAGCGAACTGGAGAGAAAGCCGAGCCGCTCGATGTGGCGGCCGATCGAGAGCAGCCGCCAGGCGTCGTCGCGCGTCATGCGATCGGTCTGGGCGCCGGTCATTGCGGCGAGCGCGGCGCTGGTCGATTCGAGCATGCGCAGCGCCCCGGCGCTCGCGTAGCTGCCTTCGCCCTTTTCGCCGGCCTGCTCGGCGGAGCGGCGCAGGAATTCGGCTTCGGCGCGCACGATCTGGTTCCAGTTGTCCTGCGACAGCCGCTCGCGCACCGCGGCCGCGGCCTCGCGCACGCAGCGCAGGCTGTAGCCGACGCTGCCGCCCTTTTCGACGTCGCCCAGCTCCGCGATCAATGCGCGTTCGAACACGCGGCGCGACTTCGGGATGGTCGGCACATCGCGCGGCACCAGCGCATTGCGCAGCGCCAGGCGATGCAGCCAGGCCAGGAGCGCCGGCGAGGACTGGTCTTCGCCGCCGAGGAGGTCGAGCGTGAGCCGCGCGAGGCGCACCGCGTTCTCGGCACGCTCGGTGTAGCGGCCGAGCCAGAACATGTTCTCTGCCGCGCGGCTGGTGACCGGCGCACGGTGTCGCGCGAGCGAGGCCGGCGTCGCATGCGACTGCAGCAGCGTGGTGCGGTCGACCTCACCGTGGGTCTGCACCCAGACGTCGGCGCTGCTGCCGCCGCGCTGCATCGAGGCGATCTGCGCATCGGCGCCCGCGAGCCGCGCCAGGCCGCCGGGCAGCACCCGCCACGACTTTGCGCCGTCGCTCACCGCGAACACCCGCAGCAGCACCGAGCGCGGCGCGATGTGGCCGGGGCCGAGGTCCTGGGTCCAGGTCGGCATCTGCGACAGCGGCAGGTAGCTCTGCACCGTGTGCTCGTCGCCCTGGCGCACGATGCGCCCGGCCCATTCGTCGAGCGCGCGGCGTCCCATGCGGCTGCCGAGCACGGCGTCGAAGCTGGTGTGGGAATCGTCGCCGGGGTAGGTGGACTTGATCGCGCAGCTGTCGAGCTGCGGCAGCACCGCTTCCATGGCGGCGCGTTCGCCGCACCACCAGGTGGGCAGGGCCGGCAGCCGCAGCTTCTCGCCGATCAGGCGGCGCGCCAGCGCCGGCAGGAAGCCGAGCAGGGCGGGCGACTCCAGGAAAGCCGAGCCCGGCATGTTGGCCACCAGCACGTTGCCGGCGCGGATCGCCTGCAGCAGGCCCGACACGCCGAGCGTGGAGTCGGGCCGCAGTTCGAGCGGGTCGAGGTACTGGTCGTCGAGCCGCTTGATCAGCCCGTGCACCGGCCGCAGGCCCTGCAGCGTCTTGAGGTAGAGGCGCTGGTCGCGCACCGTGAGGTCGCTGCCTTCGACCAGCGTGACGCCGAGGTAGCGCGAGAGGTAGGCGTGCTCGAAATAGGTTTCGTTGTAGGGCCCGGGCGTGAGCAGCGCGATGTGCGGCGGCTGGCCGGCGGGGCACATGTGCTGCAGGCCTTCCATCATCGCGTGGTAAGTCGCGGCCAGGCGCTGCACGTGCAGCGCTTCGAAGGCCTGCGGAAACTGGCGCGCGATCGCGAGCCGGTTCTCGAGCAGGTAGCCCAGGCCTGAGGGTGCCTGTGTGCGCTGCGACACCACCCACCAGTTGCCGTCGGGTCCGCGCGCCAGGTCGAAGGCGGCGATGTGCAGCCAGGTGTCGCCGGGCGGCTTGACGCCGTGCATCGCGCGCAGGTAGCCCGGATGGCCGTGCACCAGCGCGGGCGGCAAGAGGCCCTCGGCCAGCAGCTGCTGCGGCCCGTAGACGTCGGCCATCACGCGGTCGAGCAGGCGCGTGCGCTGCAGCACGCCGGCCTCGATCTGGGCCCAGCTCTCGGGCGAGACGATCAGCGGGAAGAGGTCGAGCGACCAAGGGCGCTGCGGGCCGTCGGCATCGGCGTACACGTTGTAGGTGACGCCGTTGTCGCGGATCTGCCGCTCGAGGCTGACCGCGCGCCGCGGCAGGTCGTTGAAGCCGGTGGCGCCCAGCTGCTCGAAGAAATCGGCCCAGGCGGGCGCCAGCGGCGGGCGCTCGCGCGCAGAGGCCTCTTCAGCATGCACCGCGGGTGGCGCGGACGAAGCCTCGTACAGCGGCGCCGGCTGGGAGGGCCCGCCAACGCGCGGGGCCGCGACCGGCGTCGCGGCCCCGCGCAGCTCGTCGAAGTGGCCCGGCGCTGCCGGCGGGGCGAGCGCCGAGGCCAGCTCGGCGGGCGCTTCCAGCGCCTGGGCGTCGAAAAGGGATTCGTTCAGTGGGTCCAAGATGTGCCGATTGTCACATCGGCGTCATCGCGATGGGGCGGTGGGCGATGATTCCAGGAACACCGCGGAACCGGCTTTGCCGGGCCGCTGGTGTTGCCCCCTGCAAGGGGGTTGGCGAGAGCGACACGAAGTGCGCGAAGCCTGGGGGTGGGCTCATCCTCGTCTCAAATCCAACGTGAACGGGAACTCGCGGCTTCCAGCAAGTTCGATCGTCGCCGGTGGCGTGCGCAGCAGGCCGGGGGTATGGCCCATGCGCGAGAAGCGCGAATGGCGCCGGCTTTCGGCCTCGTTGGCGTTGACCGGGAAGCTCTCGTAGCTGAGCCCGCCCGGATGCGCGACGAAGTACTGGCAACCGCCGAGCGAGCGCTTCATCCAGGTGTCGACCAGGTCGAAGGTGAGCGGCGCATGGACGCCGATGCTGGGATGCAGCGCCGAGGGTGGATTCCAGGCCTTGTAGCGGATGCCGGCCACGAATTCGCCGACCGTGCCGGTGGGCTGCAGCGGCAGCACCTGGCCGTTGACGGTGACGACGTGGCGGCTTTCGTTGAGGCCGGTCACGCGCACCTCGATGCGTTCGAGCGAGGAGTCGACATAGCGCACCGTGCCGCCGGCCGAGCCTTCCTCGCCCATCACGTGCCAGGGCTCGAGCGCGTTGCGCAGCGACAGCTCCACGCCCATGGCCTGGACCTGGCCCACCAGCGGGAAGCGGAACTCGAAATGCGGCGCGAACCAGTCCGGATCGAAGGCGAAGCCGGCCTGCCGCATCTCGCTGATGACGTCCTCGAAATCCATCTTGACGAAGGTCGGCAAGAGAAAGCGGTCGTGCAGCTCGGTGCCCCAGCGCGTGGCGGGTGCCTTGTAGGGCTCGTCCCAGAAGCGGGCGATGAAGGCGCGCAGGAGCAGCTGCTGCGCGATGCTCATGCGCGCGTGCGGTGGCATCTCGAAGGCGCGCAGCTCCAGCAGGCCGAGGCGGCCGGTGGCGGAATCGGGCGAGTAGAGCTTGTCGATGCAGAACTCGCTGCGATGCGTGTTGCCGGTGACGTCGACCAGGATGTTGCGCAACGTGCGATCCACCATCCAGGCCGGCATGTTCTGGCCGTGGATCTCGCGGTTGCGCGCGATTTCCCTGAGCGCGATCTCGAGCTCGTAGAGCTGGTCGTTGCGCGCCTCGTCGACGCGCGGCGCCTGGCTGGTCGGGCCGATGAACATGCCCGAGAACAGATAGCTCAGCGACGGGTGGTTGTGCCAGTAGAGCAAGAGGCTCGCGAGCAGCTCGGGCCGGCGCAGGAAGGGGCTGTCGGCCGGCGTGGCACCGCCCAGCACGAAGTGGTTGCCGCCGCCGGTGCCGGTGTGGCGGCCGTCGGTCATGAACTTCTCGGCCGACAGGCGCGTCTCGAAGGCCGCGTTGTAGAGGAACTCGGTGTGATCGACCAGCTCGCGCCAGTTGGCCGCGGGATGGATGTTGACCTCGATCACGCCGGGGTCGGGCGTGACCTGCAGCATCTTGAGGCGTGGATCGCGCGGCGGCGGGTAGCCTTCGATCACGATCTGCACGCCCAGCTGCTCGGCCGTGGCTTCGACCGCGGCGACGAGATCGAGGTAATCCTCCAGCCGCGCCAGCGGCGGCATGAACACGTAGAGCACGCCCGAGGCGCTCCCCACCTTCTCGGCCGCCGGCCCGTTGGCGCGGCGCGGGTCGCGCACCTCCACGCACAGCGCGCTGCGCGTGATCCAGTGGGCCGATTCGCCGCGCCGCGGCTCGCGGGTCGCGGTCGGATCGGAGGAGGCCGCGGCAGCGCGTGCCGCCGCCGGGTTGCCGTGCGCGGCCTGGAAGCGCAGCGCGGACGGCGCCTGCTGCGGTACGCCGAAGTCGTAGGGCACGGCGCCCAGATCGACCGGCGCGCCGGCGAGCCCGCCTTCATAGCGCGCACGGAAGAGGGTGGAGGCGGGCAGCGGCGCGCGCGGCGCGGTGGGGTCGCGCTCCACCAGGTAGGGATAGTCGCCCTTGCTGACCCAGGGTTGCGAATCGAGCGGCAGGCGGTAGCCCATCGGCGAATCGCCGGGGACCAGGTACATGCGGTCGTCGCGCAGGAACCAGGGGCCGGTCTTCCAGCCCGGTCCGGCGAGCGCGGGCGCATCGGTGTCGGCGTTCGCGGCCTCGATCGGCAGCATGTAGCCGATCACTGCATCGAGCTTCTGCGTGAACACGCGGCGCAGGCGCACGCGTTCCAGCTCGTCGTCGAGCTTCGAATCGAAGGGGTCGACGTTCACCGGCAGCCGGCGCTCGCGCCAGAGGTAGTAGTAGACGTCTTCGTAGCCGGGCTGCACGAAGCGGTCGGTGAGGCCGAGCTTGTGCGCGAGCGCGCTGGTGAAGCGGCGCGCGTCTTCGCTCGTGTAGTGGGTGGGCGTGCGTTCGTCGGCGAAGAGCTCGGGCTTGTGCCACAGCGGCTGGCCGTCGGCGCGCCAGAAGATCGACAGCGCCCAGCGCGGCAGCTGTTCGCCCGGGTACCACTTGCCCTGGCCGAAATGAAGGAAGCCGCCCTGGCCGTATTCGGCGCGCAGCTTGTGCACGAGCTCGGTCGCGTAGCCGCGCTTGGTCGGGCCGAGCGCATCGGTGTTCCATTCGGGCGCGTCGCGGTCGCTGGTGGCGACGTAGGTCGGCTCGCCGCCCATCGTGAGGCGCACGTCGCCGGCATTCAGGCGAGCATCGACTGCCTCGCCGAGCGCCAACACCTCGGCCCATTGATCGTCGGTATAGGGCTTGGTCACGCGCGGCGATTCGTGGATGCGCGTGACCTTCATCTCGTGGGCGAAGTCGACCTCGGCCTCGTCGACCGCGCCTTCGATCGGCGCCGCACTCGAAGGTGTGGGCGTGCAGGCCAGCGGGATGTGGCCTTCGCCGGCCATCAGGCCCGAGGTGGCGTCGAGCCCGATCCAGCCGGCGCCGGGCAGATAGACCTCGCACCAGGCGTGCAGGTCGGTGAAGTCGACCGTGGTGCCGCTGGGGCCGTCGAGCGCCTTCACGTCGGGCGTGAGCTGGATCAGGTAGCCCGAAACGAAGCGCGCCGCCAGGCCGCAATGGCGCAACAGCTGCACCAGCAGCCAGCCCGAATCGCGGCAGGAACCGGAGGCATTGGCCAGCGTCTGCTCGGGCGTCTGCACGCCGGGCTCCATGCGGATCAGGTAGCCGACGTCCTTCTGCACCTGCTGGTTGAGGCCGACGAGGAAGTCGATGGTGCGCTTCGTCTTGCGGTCGATCTTCTCGAGGTAGGCCGCGACCAGCGGCGTGGCAGGGTCGGCCACGAGGTAGGGCGCGAGTTCCTGCGCCTGCGATTCGGTGTACTTGAAAGGGAAGTTCTCGGCCTGCGGCTCGAGGAAGAAGTCGAAGGGGTTGTAGACCGCCATCTCGACCACGAGGTCGACCGTGACCTTGAACCCGCGCGTCTTCTCGGGGAACACCAGCCGCGCCTGGTAGTTCGCGAACGGGTCCTGCTGCCAGTTGATGAAGTGCTGCTCGGGCTCGACGCGCAACGAATACGAGATCACGTTGCTGCGGCAATGCGGCGCGGGGCGCAGGCGGATCACCTGCGGTCCCAATTGCACCGGGCGGTCGTACTTGTAGTGGGTGACGTGGTGGAGAGCGGCGTGGATGGACATTTTTTCTCGGAACGTCGAGGTTGCCTCGGAGTGAGACGCATACTAGCCCACACGGTTAGCAATTAGCGCGCCACAGAGAGCGTGTAAGGGAGCGATTGCAGCATGTCATCAGGGATCGTTGCGTGACGCCGGGCGGGGAGCCGCGCGGCCTGGCTTTCTTTGCCGCCATGGCCGGCTCGGTGCTGGGCGCTGCGCTCCAGTTGCAGTTGCAGTTGCAGTTGCAGCAGGCGGCGCTGTGACATGGTGGTGTTTACGCCGGGGTGCTGTTGGCCGCGGTCGCTGGCGGGCTGTTGCTGCGGGGATTGCGACGCTCGGCCCTGGCCATGCTGCTGCTCGGCGCGATGGCCGGCGCCGGCCTTGCGGGCTGGCGCGCGACCGCCTATGCGGGTGATGCGCTGGCGCCCGCGCTCGAGGGGCGCGACCTGCAGGTGGTGGGCATCGTTTCGCAGATGCCGCAGCGCGGCGATGGCGCCGTGCGCTTTCTCTTCGACCTCGAATCGGCGCGCTGGGCCGGCGGTAACGACCGCGGCATGCCGCGCGTGCCCCCGCGAATGCCAGCGCCGGACCGCGAAACGCTACTGGCACCACGTTGTTCCCTAGAAGCACTGGCCCTGAACTTGCTAAGCTACGCCCAAGGAGATTGGTCGTCCCATGCACAAATTCGACGAGATGTACGAGCAGCTGCCCTACCATGGCGCAGCGGTCCGAAACCACTACAAGCGCTACGACCAATGGCTCGCGAAGCAGCCCGGCGAGGTGATGCGATCGCGGCGCGAGGAGGCGGAAATGATCTTCCGCCGGGTCGGCATCACCTTTGCCGTGTACGGCGCGAAGGACGAGGACGGTTCGGGCACCGAGCGCCTGATCCCCTTCGACCTGCTGCCGCGCATCATTCCCGCGCACGAGTGGGAAAGCATGGAGAAGGGGCTGGTGCAGCGCGTGACCGCGCTCAACCGCTTCATCCACGACGTCTACCACGGGCAGGAGATCGTCAAGGCCGGCGTGGTCCCCTCGGAGCAGATCTTCAACAACGCGCAGTACCGCCCCGAGATGGTGGGCGTGAAGGTGCCCAACGACATCTACTCGCACATCTCTGGCATCGACATCGTGCGCGCGCCGGACGCGGCCGGCAATGGCGAGTACTACGTGCTCGAAGACAACCTGCGGGTTCCCAGCGGCGTGAGCTACATGCTGGAGAACCGCAAGATGATGATGCGGCTCTTTCCCGAGCTGTTCAGCCAGAACCGCGTCGCGCCGGTGGCGCACTATCCCGACCTGCTGCTCGAAACCCTGCGCGCCTCCGCGCCGCCCGCGACCGCCGAGCCCACCGTGGTGGTGCTCACACCCGGCATGTACAACAGCGCCTACTTCGAGCATGCCTTCCTCGCGCAGCAGATGGGCGTGGAGCTGGTCGAAGGGCAGGACCTCTTCGTCAAGGACGACTTCGTCTACATGCGCACCACGCGCGGCCCGCGGCGCGTCGACGTGATCTACCGCCGCGTCGACGACGACTTCCTCGACCCCGAGGTGTTCCGCCCCACGTCGACGCTCGGTTGCGCCGGCCTCATGCGCGCTTACCGCGAGGGCAACGTCGTGATCTGCAATGCGGTCGGCACCGGCGTGGCGGACGACAAGTCGATCTACCCCTACGTGCCGAAGATGATCGAGTTCTACCTCGGCGAGAAGCCGATCCTCAAGAACGTGCCCACCTACATGTGCCGCAACAAGGAGGAACTCGACTACACGCTGGCCAACATGAAGGACCTGGTGGTCAAGGAAGTGCACGGCGCCGGCGGCTACGGCATGCTGATCGGCCCGGCGGCGACGCATGCCGAGATCGAGGACTTCAAGAAAGCCGTGCTCGCCAAGCCCGACGGCTACATCGCGCAGCCCACCTTGAGCCTGTCGACCTCGCCCACCTTCGTGGAGGCCGGCATCGCGCCGCGCCACATCGACCTGCGCCCCTTCGTGCTCTCGGGCAAGGAAGTGCAGATGGTGCCCGGCGGCCTCACGCGCGTCGCGCTCAAGGAGGGCTCGCTGGTCGTCAATTCGTCGCAGGGCGGCGGCACCAAGGACACCTGGATTCTCGAAGGGGACCGCCGCACCAAGCCGCGCTCGGAATCGCAGTCGCAATCGCAATCGCAAACCCAAGTGGGTTGATCAGGGGAGCACCACAGCATGTTGTCACGCACCGCCGATCACCTCTACTGGATGTCGCGCTACACCGAGCGGGCCGAAAACACCGCGCGCATGCTCGACGTCAACTACCAGACCTCGCTCTTGCCGCAATCGGCCGAGGTTGCCAAGTACGGCTGGCAGGGCCTGCTCTCCATCAGCGAGCTGCTGCCCTTGTTCAACGAAAAGCACGAGCACATCGTGCCCGACGAGGTGATGGAGTTCATGGTCAAGGACGAGTCCAATCCCTCGTCGATCCTTTCGTGCCTCCGAGCCGCGCGCGAGAACGCGCGGGCCGTGCGCGGCGCGCTCACCACCGAAGCCTGGGAGACGCAGAACACGACCTGGCTCGAGGTCAACCGCATGCTGCGCGCCGGCGAATTCGAGCGCGACCCGGGCCAGTTCTTCGAATGGGTCAAGTTCCGCTCGCACCTCTCGCGCGGCGTGACCCTGGGCACCATGCTGCAGGACGAGGCCTTCCACTTCTCGCGCCTGGGCACCTTCCTGGAGCGCGCTGACAACACGGCACGCCTGGTCGACGTGAAGTTCCATGCGCTCAACAGCGAGTTCTTCGGCACCGCCACCGAGGAAGACCAGGAGTACGACTTCTATCACTGGAGCGCGATCCTGCGCAGCGTCTCGGCCTTCGAGGTCTACCGCAAGGTGTACCGCGACGTGATCAAGCCTGAACGCGTGGCCGAGCTCCTGATCCTGCGCGCCGACATGCCGCGTTCGCTGCATGCGAGCCTGGTCGAAGTGGTGAGCAATCTTGCGAAGGTGCAGAACGACCAGAGCGCGGAGACGCAGCGGCGTGCGGGGAAGCTGCTTGCCGATTTGCAGTACGCGCGGGTCGATGAGATTCTGGCGACGGGACTGCATGCCTATCTGACGCAGTTTCTCGATCGGGTGAATGAGTTGGGGTGGCGGATCAGTCAGGACTTTTTGGTGCCTGGGCACTGAGCATTTTTCGACTGCGAGTCGGCGACTACGGCGCGCTGTGGGCGCAAGTTCATCGACCTGTAGGACCGACTCTAAACACCGATGGGCGATTCAAAGCAGACTTTCCGGTCCGCCACGGATTCGATGGTGATTCATTGTTGGGTGCATCGTGCCGTTCCCTATGAAACACATAGGGCGAACGGAACATGATGTCCGGCGCATAGGCCGCCATGCGCCGTGACTCTACCTTCGAGCGGCCAAAGCGGCCCTGATAGTACGCGGCCATCGTCGGCTCAGCCAAACGGTACTGCTTGCGAATTTGACCGAGCAGTTCGTGGTTATAGGGCTCCTTTCGCGCCCAGTCGGCGAGCGACGCATCGGGCGAATCGTGTTCTGGTTTCGCGGGTCATCGTCGCTTACCTGCGCGATGAAATCGTCGGACTTCGTTGCTTCCGGAACCGCGAAGATCGCGTACTGATCGCCTCTCCATCCGTATGGAGTTTCATCAACGACCAGGCGATAGCCGGCTTGGCTGACTTTCCGCCAGTACGCGCTTCGGTGCGAGAAGTTGCCGGTCTTCGGCTGCTTGTCGAATGCCAGACGGATCCGCTGTGAGCGCATCGCCGCCGGAGATGTCGAGATCCGAGGGCCCAAGGACCAGTTCACTGGTCACGCCGGTCGGGATCGCGGGTGGGGAATATAGGTAGGGGATGTCCTTGCGTGGCGAGGGGTTGAGGCTCGCCCGCCAACAGGTCGAAAATGCAATCTTCGCATCGCGTGGCAATTGCAGGGATGACGGACTAGGCTGGCACCGGCCCAAGCGCCTATTTGGCCGGCGATGTGCGGGCTAGCCATGGAGGCAATGCGCGATGAAAAACGATGTCAACACGAAGGCGCGACTTGCGTTCGTGGCGTTCCTGCTTGTGTCGATTCTCGCTGGGGCAATCTGGTATTTTGTTTCCGTAAGCGATTATGTGAACTATCAGATTTCTACCGAGGAGTCCGTCTCCGGCCTCATTGCCGATGCTCCTGTCGAATTCCACGGCGTTGATGTGGGAAGGGTGAAAAGCGTCAAGCTGGTCCGGTCGAATTCAGTGAGTATTTTGTTGAGTATCGACAAGACCGCTCCGATTACCTCGGCCAGCGTCGCCACGATCACCTCGCGTGGACTCGCTTCGCGAGGATTCACCGGCTACGTCTACATTGCTATCGAAGACGTCGGCATCGATTCGCGGCCGCTGGCAGCACGGCCGGGCGAACTTTATCCGACAATACCGACGGCGCCGTCGAAATCAATGACGCTCGATGGGACGCTGACTCAGATGAATGAGAATGTCCAAGCCGTCACTGAGCTGCTGCAATCGACATTCGACGAGAAGACCATCGCATCGCTGAAGCAATCGGTCGACAGCTTGCAGCAAGTAACCAAGGTACTGGCAGAAAATACCAGGAAGCTGAACTCGATCGTTGCCAATACCGAGCGCGCGAGTCATCGTCTGGAGCCTCTGCTGGAATCGAGTCATGACACAGTGAGAGCGCTTCAGACGCAAATCCTGCCTGAGGCTCACAAGACTCTGTCCAATCTCGATGCGCTGTCCAGTTCCCTCTCCGGCGTGGCGACCAGGATCAATCGAGACCCGTCGATCTTGATTCGCGGCACCAGGCCTCCACCGCTTGGGCCCGGGGAAGAAAAATGAAGGGAAGTATGGCGAGGGCGGCGCTGGTTGCGCTATGTGCCATCCTGCTTTCGGGCTGTGCCCTGTTGTCGCCGGTCGAGACTGCCGCCAAGAAACATGTGCTGAGCAGCATCCCACTCGACCTGCCCAACGAACGGACTCGCTCCGCGACCCTGTTGGTTCTGGTTCCCGAGACCCATCCGGTCTATGGCACGACGCAAATGGCCTATACCACCCAGGTCCATCAAATCGCGTATTTCAGTCGGAATGAATGGGCGGAAACACCAGCGCAGATGATGCTGCCTCTGATCGTCAAGACAATTTCGAATACGCACTATTTCAGCGAGGTCCGGTCGCCTCCTCATTTTGGTCGCCACACTTTCGCTCTTCGCACCGAAATCCTGGAGCTCAAGCAGGACTTCACTTCAGACCCGGCGATACTGCAGCTCACGATACGCTTCCATCTAAGTCGCGAGGCAATGAATCGGGTTATCGCGACCAAGGAAGTGTCGGTGCGCGAACCCTTGCGGGAGAGAAATCCCTCCGCCGGGGTCGCGGCGGCCAATGAGGCTGCGGGAAAAGTATTGCGGGAACTCGCCAGGTTCGTGGTCGAGAAAGCGGGTTAGGGCAGCATTTTGCGCAAAGTATCGTCCTTGAATACGAAATGATGCCTCAGTGCCGCGCCCACATGGACGAATATGACAAGCACGAGCACATAAGCGAGCCACTTGTGGACATCGATGAGTCGCTGAAACAGATGGTCGTCGCGAGGAAGGAAATCAGGCAGCGTGAAAAAGCCAAAGAACGATACCGGGATGCCAGCGGCGGAAGACATGAGCCAACCAGTCATCGGCAAGACGAACATCAGTGCGTAAAAGGAGAGATGGACGAATCGGGCGGCGATTTTTTGCCAATCAGGCAGGTGTGCAACCAGTTGCGGGAGCACATTCGTCAAACGCCAGCCCAAGCGCACCGCGAGCAAGACGAGTACCAGCAAGCCAAGCTCCTTGTGGTAGAGAATCAGCGTGATCTTTTTTGTATTGAAGCCGACATCTGGAAGCGTGACCATGTAGATGCCCAATGCCAAAAGTCCGATGACAAGAAAAGCCATCAACCAGTGGAGCAGGATCGCAACAGCGCCATAGCGGTCCTCGGTGTTCTCGATCGGGGTCATGGCATCAAACCAGCGTCGCCCTCCGCACCGCCAGCTCCCACCGCTCCATCTTCTCCTCAGCCTTCACCCGGCTCAGGGTAGGCATGAAGCGCCGTTCGACGCGCCACTGCTTCGACAACTCACTCAGGTCGCGGTACACGCCGGTCGAGAGTCCTGCCAGGTAAGCCGCACCGAGCGCCGTGGTCTCGATGACCTCCGGCCGTACCACCGGAATCCCCAGCAGATCCGCCTGGAACTGCATCAGCAGATCGTTGACGGCCGCGCCGCCGTCGACGCGCAACTCCGCCACCGGCGTGCCGCCCGCGGCGACCGCATCGCGGCTCATGGCCTGCAGCAGCGCGGCGCTCTGATAAGCAATGCTCTCCAGCGCCGCGCGCGCGATGTGCGCGACGGTGGTGCCGCGCGTGAGGCCGGTGATGGTGCCGCGCGCGTCGGCGTTCCAGTAGGGCGCGCCGAGGCCGGTAAAGGCCGGCACCATCATCACGCCGCCCGCATCGGGCACGCTCTCGGCCAGCGCCTGCACCTGTGCGCTGCCCTGGATGGCCTTCAAGCCGTCGCGCAGCCACTGCACTACCGCGCCGCCGACGAACACGCTGCCTTCCATCGCGTACTGCGGCTGGGCGCTGGTCTGCGCCGCGCTGGTCACGAGCAGGCCGTTCTGCGAAGGCTGGAAGGCGCCGCCGGTGTGCATCAACAGGAAGCAGCCGGTGCCATAGGTGTTCTTGGCCATGCCGGCCTCGAAGCAGGCCTGGCCGAAGAGGGCGCTTTGCTGGTCGCCCGCCACGCCGCCGACGGGCAGGCTGCGCTGGAACAGGCCCGCGTCGGTGTCGGCAAAGTGCGCGCTCGAAGGCTTCACCTCGGGCATCAGCGAGGCGGGGATGTCCAGCGCCTTCAGCAGATCGGCATCCCACTGGTTGCTGCGGACATTGAAGAGCATGGTGCGCGAGGCGTTGCTTACGTCGGTCACATGCACCTTGCCACCGGTCAGTTGCCAGATCAGCCAGCTGTCGACGGTGCCGAAGGCCAGCTCGCCGCGCTCGGCCGCGGCGCGTGCGCCGGGCACGTTGTCGAGCAGCCAGCGCAGCTTGGTGCCGGAGAAGTAGGCGTCGATCACGAGACCGGTTTTGTCGCGGATGGTGTCGGTCATGCCGTCTTCGCGCAGCCGTGCGCACAGCGGCTCGGCGCGCCGGTCCTGCCAGACGATGGCGTGGTGCACCGGCTGGCCGGTCTTGCGGTTCCACAGCACGGTGGTTTCGCGCTGGTTGGTGATGCCCAGCGCGTGGATGTCGCTCGCTGTGAGCTTCGCTTTAGCGAGCACCTCGCGCGCGGTCGCGAGCTGGCTGGTCCAGATCTCCACCGGGTCGTGCTCGACCCAGCCGGGCTGCGGGTAGATCTGCGTGAGCTCTTGCTGGGCGATGGCGACGATGCGGCCTTCGCGATCGAAGACGATGCTGCGGGAGCTCGACGTGCCCTGGTCGAGGGCGAGCAGGTAGGTCATCTCAATGGTCCTTTGATGCGATCTCGCAGCGCACCTGTGCGCGCTCGAGCAGCTCCGGAAAAGGCGGCGGCGGCTCGGCGTCGGTAAAAAGGCAATCGATCTGCGACAGCTTCGCCAGCTCGATCATGGCAGGGCGGTTGAACTTGCTCGCGTCGGCCGCGAGCCAGACCTCGCGCGCCTGCGCAATGATGGTCTGCGCCACCTTCACCTCGCGCAGGTCGAAGTCGCGCAGCGTGCCATCGTCCTCGATGCTGGAAACGCCGATCAGCGCGATGTCGACCTTGAACTGGCGGATGAAATCGACCGTCGCCTCGCCCACGATCGCGCGGTCGCGCAGCCGCACCGAGCCGCCCGCGACGATCACCTCGCAGTTCGGGTTGTCGCTCAGGATGGTCGCGACATTGAGGTTGTTGGTGATCACGCGCAGCCCGGTGTGGCGCAGCAGCGCCTTCGCGATCGCCTCGGTGGTGGTGCCGATGTTGAGGATCAGCGAACAGTCGTTCGGCACCCGCGCGGCCACGGCGCGCGCGATGCGCGCCTTGCCTTCGGCATTGAGCGTTTCGCGCTGCTGGTAGCCGATGTTCTCGGTGGTCGAGCTCGGCACCCGCACACCGCCATGGAAGCGCGTCAGCAGGCCTTCGTCGGCCAGTCGCTGCACGTCGCGGCGCACGGTCTGCAGCGTCACTTCGAGCATCTCGGCCAGCTGTTCGACCGTGATCGAGCCGCGGGCGCGGACGGTGTTGAGCAGCTTGAGTTGGCGGGGGTTGGAGTTCACTGACATGGAAGAGAGCGCGGGGCGCGTTACTTTAAAGCGAAAGAAAACGAATGGACTTAAGGGTTAACGCCAAGGAAAATCGCGCATTAAGGAATCAAAATGAAAGAATACGAAAACGCCTCAGGCGAAATAAGTGAACAAATTCACGGGTCCATCCCTCCGTCCGTTGTGAGCGCCATCCCCCCGTCCACCTCCGCCGCCATCACCGACTGCGACGTGCTCATCGTCGGCGGCGGCATCAATGGCTGCGGCATCGCGCGCGATCTGGCGGGCCGCGGCTTTCGCGTGCTGCTGTGCGAGAAGGACGATCTCGCGGCGCACACCTCCTCGTCGTCCACCAAGCTGATCCACGGCGGTCTGCGCTACCTCGAGTACTACGAGTTCTCGCTGGTGCGCAAGGCCTTGCAGGAACGCGAGGTGCTGCTCAAGAGCGCGCCGCACATCATGTGGCCGCTGCGTTTCGTGATGCCGCACGATCCCTCCATGCGGCCGGCCTGGATGGTGCGCATCGGCCTCTTCATGTACGACCACCTGGCCAAGCGCGAGGTGCTGCCGGGCTCGCGCGCTATTGACTTGCGCAGCCACGCGGCCGGCGAGCCGCTCAAGCCGCAGTTCAAACGCGGCTTCGTCTACTCCGACGGCTGGGTCGATGACGCGCGGCTGGTGGTGCTCAATGCGCTCGATGCGCGCGCCAAGGGGGCCGAGGTGCTGACCCGCACGCGCTGCGTGAGCGCGCGCCGCGATGTCGATGGCTGGACCGCTCTGCTCGAATCCGCGGGCGGCGCCCAGCGCACCGTGCGCGCGCGCGCCGTGGTCAATGCGGCGGGGCCCTGGGCCGAATCCTTCTTGCGCGGCGTGGCCCACGCGGCCAAGGGCGAGGCGTTGGCCACGCGGCACCTGCGGCTGGTCAAGGGCAGCCACATCGTGGTGCCACGCCTCTTCAAGCACGACCACGCCTACATCTTCCAGAACCCCGACAAGCGGATCATCTTCGCGATTCCCTACCAGGACGATTTCACGCTGATCGGCACCACCGACATCGAGCTGAACGGCGACGATCCTGGCGCGGCGCGCATCGGCGCGGACGAGATCGACTACCTCTGCACCCAGGCCAGCCGCTACTTCGAGAAGCCCATCGTGCCGGCCGACGTGGTCTGGACCTACTCGGGCGTGCGGCCGCTGCTCGACGACGACTCGGGCGACCCCTCGGCCGTCACGCGCGACTACCTGCTCGAAAGCAACACCGGTGCCGCACCGCTGCTGTCTGTGTGGGGCGGCAAGATCACGACCTTTCGCAAGCTCGCCGAAGACGCGGCCGACGAGGTGGGCCGGATGCTCGGCGATGCGCGGCCGGCATGGACCGAAGGCGCCTTTCTCGCGGGCGGCGACCTGTCGGGCTGGATCGGGACCGCCGCGCGGCCCGATGACGATTTCGAACGCTTCGTGGCAGCGGTTGGCTCGAAGTACCCGTGGCTCGATGCCGCGCTGGCGCGCCGGCTCGCGCGCGCCTACGGCGCCCGCATCTCGAACGTAATCGGCGATGCGCAATCGATGGCCGACCTCGGCGCCGCCGTGGCACCCGGCCTGCACGAGCGCGAGCTGCGCTATCTGCACAACGAGGAGTGGGCCTGCAGCGGCGACGACGTGCTCTGGCGCCGCTCCAAGCTGGGCCTGCACCTCACGCGCCAGGAGCGCGAGCAGGTCGGTACCTGGATGGAGATCAACACGAGTTCGCAAGAAGGAATTGCTGCATGCAACTGACACTCGAGCGCGTCACCAAGAAGGTGGGCGCCCAGACCTGGCTCTACCCGCAGAGCATCGCGCCGAAGCATGGTGCGGTGACCGTGCTGCTGGGCGCCACGCAGGCCGGCAAGACCAGCCTGATGCGGCTGATGGCCGGCCTCGACACGCCGACCGAAGGCAAGGTGCAGGTCGACGGCAAGGACGTGACCGGCGTGCCGGTGCGCGAGCGCAACGTGGCGATGGTCTACCAGCAGTTCATCAACTACCCCTCGCTCAAGGTGGGCGAGAACATCGGCTCGCCGCTCAAGCTGCGGGGCGAGAAGAACGTCGATGCGAAGGTGCGCGAGCTGGCCGACAAGCTGCACATCGGCATGTTCCTCGACCGCTATCCGGCCGAACTCTCGGGCGGCCAGCAGCAGCGCGTGGCGCTGGCGCGCGCGCTGGCCAAGAACGCGCCGCTGATGCTGCTCGACGAGCCGCTGGTCAACCTCGACTACAAGCTGCGCGAAGGCCTGCGCGAAGAACTCACGCAGCTCTTCGCCACCGGCGACTCGACCGTGATCTACGCCACCACCGAACCTGGGGAGGCCCTGCTGCTGGGCGGCTACACCGCGGTGATGGATGCCGGCGAGCTGCTGCAGTACGGGCCGACCGCCGAGGTGTTCCATGCGCCGCAGTCGCTGCGCGTGGCGCGCGCCTTCAGCGACCCGCCGATGAACCTGCTGGCCGGCCACGTGGTCGCCGGCGGCGTGCAACTCGAAGGCGGGCCGCTGCTGCCGATCGCGCTGCCGGCGGGTGTCGAAGGCGCCGTGACCATCGGCCTGCGCGCGAGTGCGCTGAACGTGAACGCGGGGGAGGGCGACATCGCCCTGCCCGGCAAGGTCGAACTGGCCGAGATCTCTGGCTCCGACACCTTCGTCCACGCCGAGACCCTGGTGGGCGAACTGGTGGCGCAACTGACCGGGGTGCACCGCTTCGAACTCGGCACTGCGATCACCTTGTACTTCGCGGCCTCGCAGGCCTACGTGTTCGACGCCGGCGAGCGGCTCGCGGTGGCGCCGGCCTGGCGCCGGAAGGGAGACTGACATGGCTCGTATCGACCTCGACCTGGCCCATGCCTATCGCCCCAACCCGAGGGAGGACAGCGACTATGCGCTGCTGCCGCTCAAGATGAGCTTTCGCGACGGCGGCGCCTACGCCTTGCTCGGCCCCTCGGGCTGCGGCAAGACCACCATGCTCAACATCATCTCGGGCCTGCTCGCGCCCTCGCAGGGCAGCGTGCGCTTCAACGGCCGCGACGTGACGCTGGAGACGCCGCAGCAGCGCAACATCGCGCAGGTGTTCCAGTTCCCGGTGATCTACGACACCATGACCGTGGCCGAGAACCTCGCCTTCCCGCTGCGCAACCGGCAGCTGCCAGCCGAGCAGATCAAGAGGCGGGTGGGCGAGATCGCCGAGATGCTCGACATGAGCGGTCAGCTCAACCAGCGCGCCGCCAACCTCGCGGCCGATGCCAAGCAGAAGATCTCGCTCGGCCGCGGGCTGGTGCGCAGCGACGTGTCGGCGGTGCTCTTCGACGAGCCGCTGACCGTGATCGATCCGCACCTCAAGTGGCAGCTGCGGCGCAAGCTCAAGCAGATCCACCGCGAGCTCAAGCTCACGCTGATCTACGTCACGCACGACCAGGTCGAGGCGCTGACCTTCGCCGAAGAGGTGGTCGTCATGACGCGCGGCAAGGCGGTGCAGGTGGGCAGCGCCGAGGCGCTGTTCGAGCGGCCGGCCCACACCTTCGTCGGCCACTTCATCGGTTCGCCGGGCATGAACTTCCTGCCGGCGCAGTGCGCTGGCGGCGTGCTGGAGATCGCGGGCAACCGGCTCGCGCTGCCGCGGGCGCTGCCCGACGGCGCGCTCAAGCTCGGCATCCGGCCCGAATACCTCGCGCTGGCCGAACTCCAGTCGCCCGGCGCATTGAGGGCCACGGTCACGCAGTTGCAGGACGTCGGGACGCACCAGATGCTCAGCGCACAGATCGGCGAGAGCGTGCTCAAGGCCCGGCTGCATTCCGATGCGCAGGTGCCGTCGGTCGGCGAGCCGGTCTGGCTCAAGGTGGTGGACAAGCACACCTGCTATTACCGCGATGAGGAGCTGGTCGCATGAACGGAACCGTGAAACCCATCAACCAGAAGGCCTGGTGGCTGGTGCTGCCGGTGCTGCTGTGCGTGGCCTTCTCGGCCATCGTGCCGCTGATGACGGTGGTCAACTACTCGGTGCAGGACATCATCTCGCCCGAGCGGCGCGTGTTCGTCGGCACCGAATGGTTCGCCGCGGTGATGCGCGACGACGAGCTGCATGCAGCCCTGTGGCGCCAGCTCGGCTTCTCGCTCGCCGTGCTCGTCGTCGAGATCCCGCTGGGCATCTGCCTGGCGCTGTCGATGCCATCGACCGGCTGGAAGTCATCGGCCGTGCTGGTGGTGGTCGCGCTCTCGCTGTTGATTCCGTGGAACGTGGTCGGCACCATCTGGCAGATCTTCGGGCGTGCCGACATCGGGCTCTTCGGTTGGGCGCTGCAGAAGCTGGGCATCGAATACAGCTACACCGGCAACGCGCGCGATGCCTGGCTCACGGTGTTGGTGATGGACGTCTGGCACTGGACGCCGCTGGTCGCGCTGCTGTGCTACGCCGGGCTGCGCTCGATTCCCGATGCCTACTACCAGGCCGCGCGCATCGATGGCGCAAGCAAGTTCGCGGTGTTCCGCTACATCCAGCTGCCCAAGATGCGCGGCGTGCTGGTGATCGCGGTGCTGCTGCGCTTCATGGACAGCTTCATGATCTACACCGAACCCTTCGTGCTGACGGGCGGCGGTCCGGGCAATGCGACCACCTTCCTGAGCCAGTACCTCACGCAGAAGGCCGTCGGCCAGTTCGACCTCGGTCCGGCGGCCGCCTTCTCGCTGATCTATTTCCTGATCATTCTGCTGCTTTGTTTCGTGCTCTACAACTGGATGCAGCGGGTCGGCACGCAGGAAGTGGAGGAAACGAAATGAACGAACGCCGCTTCCGCAAGCGCAGCGTCTTCCTGCTGCTCTACATCCTGTTCGCGCTCCTGCCCATCTACTGGATGGTCAACATGAGCTTCAAGACCAACGAGGAGATTCTTTCGAGCTTCTCTTTCTTCCCCCAGCAGTTCACCTGGGCCAACTACGCGCGCATCTTCACCGACGAATCGTGGTACTCGGGCTACATCAACAGCCTGATCTACGTCGGCATCAACACGGTGATCTCGCTCACGGTCGCGTTGCCGGCGGCCTATGCCTTCTCGCGCTATTCCTTCCTCGGCGACAAGCACGTGTTCTTCTGGCTGCTCACCAACCGCATGACGCCGCCGGCCGTGTTCCTCTTGCCCTTCTTCCAGCTCTACACCACGGTCGGGCTGATGGACACGCATCTGGGCGTGGCGCTGGCGCACCTGCTCTTCAACGTGCCGCTGGCGGTGTGGATCCTGGAAGGCTTCATGAGCGGCATTCCGCGCGAGATCGACGAGACGGCCTACATCGACGGCTATTCCTTCCCGCGCTTCTTCCTCACCATCTTCCTGCCGCTGATCAAGGCCGGCGTCGGCGTCGCGGCCTTCTTCTGCTTCATGTTCAGCTGGGTCGAGCTGCTGCTGGCCCGCACGCTGACCAGCGTGAATGCCAAGCCGATCGTGGCCACGATGACGCGCACGGTGAGCGCCTCGGGCATGGACTGGGCCACCTTGGCGGCCGCGGGCGTGCTGACCATCGTGCCGGGCGCGATCGTGATCTGGTTCGTGCGCCACTACATCGCCAAGGGCTTCGCGATGGGACGCGTCTAAGGAGACTGAAAAATGTTCGAGTGGATGGTCTGGACCACGCCGGTGGCCGTTTTCTTCAGCTGCATCGCACTGATGCTGGTCGGCATGACCGTGTGGGAATTCAAGTCGCCGACCACCCTGCGCCGCGGTTGGCTGCCGATGGAAACCACGCGCGGCGACCGGCTCTTCATCGGGCTGCTCATCGCGGCCTACATCAATCTGGCCTTCATCGGCCTGGCCGGCCTGTTCCAGGAGTGGTTCAGCCTGGAGGTCGAACCGTCGATCTGGATCAGCTTCGTGCTGTCGATGCTCGCGCTGGCGCTGATCATGCGCAAGGGCTGACGGCAATCGCTTTCTTCAGCTGTCCGGCTCTTCGCTTTCCCGGGGCCGGGATCTGCACAACACCGGGAAGCACCATGAGGAGACATCCATGAAGATTCGCTACACAGCGTTGGCACTGGCAGCGGCGACTTTTGCCTTGCAGAGCGCCTGGGCCGGAGAACCGGAGGCCAAGAAATGGATCGACAGCGAATTCCAGCCGTCGACCCTGAGCAAAGACCAGCAGACCGCCGAGATGAAATGGTTCATCGACGCCGCCAAGAAGTTGCAGGCCAAGGGCGTCAGGGAGATCTCGGTGGTGTCCGAAACCATCACCACGCACGAGTACGAATCGAAGACGATGGCCAAGGCCTTCGAGGAAATCACCGGCATCAAGGTCAAGCACGACCTGATCCAGGAAGGCGACGTGGTCGAGAAACTGCAGACCTCGATGCAGTCGGGCAAGTCGATCTACGACGGCTGGGTCTCCGACTCCGACCTGATCGGTACCCATTACCGCTACGGCAAGATCATGAACCTGACCGACTACATGGCCGGCAAGGGCAAGGAATACACCAACCCGGGCCTCGACCTCAAGGACTTCATCGGCACCAAGTTCACCACCGGTCCAGACGGCAAGCTCTACCAGTTGCCCGACCAGCAGTTCGCCAACCTCTACTGGTTCCGCGCCGACCTGTTCGCGCGCCCCGACCTGAAGGACAAGTTCAAGGCCAAGTACGGCTACGACCTGGGCGTGCCGCTCAACTGGAGCGCCTACGAGGACATCGCCGAGTTCTTCAGCGTCGACGTGAAGACCATCGACGGCAAGCCGATCTACGGCCACATGGACTACGGCAAGAAAGACCCGTCGCTCGGCTGGCGCTTCACCGATGCCTGGCTCTCGATGGCCGGCACCGCCGACATCGGAACGCCCAACGGCCTGCCGATCGACGAGTGGGGCATTCGCGTCGGCGACGACAAGTGCACGCCGGTGGGCGCCAGCGTGTCGCGCGGCGGTGCGACCAATTCGCCCGCGGCCGTCTATGCGCTGACCAAGTACATCGACTGGATGAAGAAGTACGCGCCCAAGGAAGCCACCGGCATGACCTTCGGCGAAGCCGGCCCGGTGCCCGCGCAGGGCCAGATCGCGCAGCAGATCTTCTGGTACACGGCCTTCACCGCCGACATGACCAAGGCCGGCCTGCCGGTGGTCAACGCGGACGGCACGCCCAAGTGGCGCATGGCGCCCGGCCCGAACGGACCGTACTGGAAGCAGGGCATGCAGAACGGCTACCAGGACGTCGGCTCGTGGACCTTCTTCTCTGCGCACGACGAGAACCGCACGGCCGCCGCCTGGCTCTATGCGCAGTTCATCACTTCCAAGACCACCTCGCTCAAGAAGACCATCGTGGGCCTGACGCCGATCCGCGAGTCCGACATCCAGTCGAAGGCGATGACCGACATGGCGCCCAAGCTGGGCGGCCTGGTCGAGTTCTACCGCAGCCCGGCGCGCGTGGCCTGGTCGCCGACCGGCACCAACGTGCCTGACTATCCGAAGCTGGCGCAGCTCTGGTGGAAGAACGTGGCCGAGGCGGTGACGGGCGAGAAGACGCCGCAGAAGGCCATGGACAACCTGGCCGACGAGATGGACAACGTGATGGGCCGCCTGGAGCGCGCCGGTATGGCCAAGTGCGCGCCCAAGCTCAATGCCAAGGGCGATCCCAACAAGTACCTGAGTGACCAGCATGCGCCGTGGAAGAAGCTGGCGAACGAGAAGCCGAAGGGCGAGACCATCGACTACAACAAGCTGCTGAGCGCCTGGAAGGAAGGCAAGGCACGCTGAGCGCCTGAAGCGCAAGTCGAGGGCTGCTGTGCGATGGCGCAGCAGCCCTTTTTGCTTTGGGGTCGACCGCGCTTTGCTAGCCTCGCGCGATGCCTGGAAGACGCGAATTCATCCTGCTTGCAGCGGCACTTCTGGGCCGTTCCCATGCCCAGACGGGTGCCGATGCGATGGCCGAGCGCCTGCGTGCCGGCCGGTGCGCGCTGCTGTGGCGCCACGCGCAGACGACGCAGGGCGTCGGCGATCCGCCCGGCTTCAGGCTGGACCAGTGCAGCACGCAGCGCAACCTGAGCGAGGCGGGCCGTACGCAGGCCCGCGCGGCGGGCGAGTGGTTGCGTGCCCGCGGCCTCGCACCGGGCGCCGTGCGTTCCAGCGCGTGGTGCCGCTGCAAGGACACGGCGGACCTGGCCTTCGGTGCCCATTCCCTGTGGGCGCCTCTCAACTCGACCTTCGGCAGCACTGAGATCTCGGCCAACAACCGGCAACTCCTGCTCGACGGACTGGCGCGCATTCCGGCCGGTACTTTCGAGGTCTGGGTTACGCACCAGGTCAACATCACGGCCTTCACCGGCGAGTCGGTGGCGATGGGCGACGCGGTGGTCGTCGATCGCGCGGCCAAGGTCGTGGCACGCGGCGGCTTTGGCGGCTGATCAGCCGATCGCTTGCTGCAGATTGATGCGCGCCTGGGCTTCCAGCTTCGCCCGGATCGATGCGCTGAGATAGAGCGGATCGCGCGCCAGGAAGCGGCCGAGAATTTCACGCCGTCGCAGCTCGAAGACGTCGGGCGGCACATGTGCGTACTCGGCGCGGATCTGCCGCTCGTACTCGGCAAAGCGCGCGGCAGGCGCGCCGAGGATCGAGAGGTCGATGTCGACCAGCAACTGTGCATCGGCATCTTCGGGCTGTGCGTGGTGGCGCGTGGCCATCACCAGCGCATGGACGCGCCGGGCCGCATCGCCCGCGACGCCGGCGGCCAGCAGCGCGGCTTGCGCCCAGTCGGCGCTTCGCGCCTCGTTGTCGCGCCGGTGCACGTCATAGATCGCGTCGTGGAACCACAGCGCGAGCGCGATCTCGGCCGGGCGCTCTGCATGGCTGCGTTCGCGCGCGAGACCGGCCAGGCATTCGTCCAGGTGCTGCAGCGTGTGGTAGGCGCGATGCGGCTCGCTGTAGTGCGCCAGCAGCTTGGCCAGCAGCACCTCGTCGGGCGCAGCGACGCCGAGGTCGCGCCAGGCATCGATCCACGAGGCGCGCCGCACGCCGGCGTCCATGGCTACTGTCCCATCGCGGTGCGGACTTCGCGGCCGAGATCGATCACCGACATCGCGTAGTAACTGCTCCAGTTGTAGCGCGTGATCACGTAGAAGTTCTGCGTGCCGGCCACGTAGTTCGGCGCGTCGGCACCGTTCTGCAGCTCGATCAGCGCGAGCAGGCCCTTGTGCGTGAGCGCCTCGCCTTCGAGCACGGCGCCGCCGGCCACGAACGCGTCGGCGCTGAAGCTGGGCAGGATGTCGGGCGCCATCAGCACATCCTTTTTGAGCCGCGCCTCGTCGAAGCCGACCGGGTAGATCGGCGGCATGCCCGGCTGCCAGCCGAAGGCCCTGAAATAGCTGGCCACCGAACCGATCACGTCGGCCGGGTTGTTGACCAGGTCGATGCGGCCGTCGCCGTCGAAGTCGGTCGCGTACTTGGCGATGCTGCTCGGCATGAACTGCGGCATGCCCATCGCGCCCGCATAGCTGCCGACCGGCATCATCGGATCTTCCGCGGTGCGGCTTTCGATGCTGAGAAAGCTTTCGAGCTCGCCGCGGAAGAAGGCCTGGCGCTCGGCCGCGCGCGGATGGCCTTGGGGGAAATCGAAAGCCAGCGTGGCCAGCGCATCGATGACTCGGAAGTTGCCCATGTTGCGGCCGTAGATGGTCTCGACGCCGACGATGCCGACGATGATCTCGGGCGGCACGCCGTACTCGGCTTCGGCGCGCGCCAGCGTGTCGGCATTGGCGCGCCAGAAGCGCACGCCGGCCGCGATGCGGATCGGGTCGATGAAGCGGCTGCGGTAGACGCGCCAGTTCTTCGCCGTGCCCCTGGGTGCCGGCAGCATCAGGCGCGGCACGTTGGGCAGCAGCCGTGCGTTGCCGATGGTCGCGCGCACCCATTTGCGATCGAGGTTGCGCCGTTCGGCCACGTCGTCGGCGAACTGCATCGCGTCGTCGCGCGTGGCATAGGGCGTCTCGCCGCGCACGGTTTTCTGAGCCGATGCGGGGGTCGGGGCGGTCAGCAGGAGGAGGGCCAGCGGAAGAGCGGTCGAAAGAAGGAGGCGCATGGCCTCGATTGTGCCGCCCGTGCCCGGCGCGCTCGTGCGGGACACATGTGGTTTCAGCGCGGCCAGGCCAGGCGGCGGAACTCGGCCTTGAGCGCGGCCAGCGCCGGCCCGGGCGTTCTGGCGTAGCGCTGCGCCTCGAGCTTGAGCAGCCAGTCCGCAGCCGCCTGCGCGCCGGCGCCGAAGCGTTCGGCCAGCCGGGCCGCCATCTGGCGCGGCGGCATCGCGTCGGGCACCTCGATGCCTGCCTTCTTCATGCGTGCACGGGCCTGGCCGAGCAGGCGCAGCCACGGGTCGTGCTGGCTGCGTTCCCACAGCGTCCAGCCGGCGCCCGCCAGGCTGGCCACGACCAGCAGCACGAGCAGCACGGTCGCCAGGTCCTGCAGGCTCGGCGCTTCGAAGCCCAGGTTCTTGAGCAGGTCGAGCTGCCGGCTCTGCGTGTAGTTGAGCACCCACTGGTTCCAGCCGTTGTTGACCGCTTCCCAGGCGGCGCGCAGGTTCTGCGCCAGCGTGGGGCTCATCCCGTTGATCGCGCCGGCGAAGAGGCCCGGCTGCGGCGCGAGGCGCTGGAACTGGCCGACGCGGTCCGGCGAGACGGCGCCGGTCGGATCGACGCGTATCCAGCCCGCGCCTTCCTGCCACACCTCGGCCCAGGCGTGCGCATCGCTGTGGCGCAGCGTCCAGAAGTTGTCGACGCCGTTGATCTCGCCGCCCTGGTAGCCGGTGACGATGCGCGCGGGGATGTCGAGCGCGCGCATCAGCACCACGAAGGCCGAGGCGATGTGTTCGCAGAAGCCGGCTTTCCTGTCGAACCAGAACTCGTCGGCGGTGTCGTTGCCGTAGACACCGGGTTCGAGCGTGTAGCTGTAGCCCCCCGTGCGCAGCCGTTGCAGTGCGGCCTGCACGAAGGCTGGCGTGGCCGCGCCGGCGAGGGCCGGGTCGCGCTTCATCTGCGCGGCCAGTTCGGCCGTGCGCGGGTTCGAGCCCGGAGGCAACGCCACGTAGGGTTGCAACGCGGCCGTGCGGCGCTGCGGGCCGCTCTGGAACTGCGTGAAGCTCTGGGTGCGGTAGCGCACCAGGTCGCCGATCGGCCGGTTCGCGACCCATTGCAGCTCGGGCGTGCCGAACAGTTCGTAACCCGGCAACTCCGGCTTGGCCGGCGCGGCATCGAGCGTCAGCAGCCAGGGGCGGTTGCTGGGCTCCAGCGTGACTTCGTAGCCGATGGCGTCCCCGCGCACACGCAGGTTCTGCGGCAGGAAGCCGCGCGAGAAGAACGGCGGCGATGTCCATTCGCGGCCATCGAACTGCGACAGCACCGGGCCGCGAAAGTACAGGTCGCGCTGCGCCGGGATGCGGTTGCCGTCGAACCTGATGCGCGCCGCGATGCCATCGTCGAGCGCGAGCTGCGCGATGCTGCCCACGCGCATCGTGTTCGACAGGCCGGTGCGGCCGGTCATCGCGTCGTTGGGCGTGCCCCAGAGCGGCGCCATGCGCGGGAACAGCAGGAACAGCACCAGCATGATCGGTGCGCCGAGCAGCGCCATCCAGCCCGCGGTGCGCGCCGCCTGCATGAGCGGCGGCTTGCCGACCGGCATGTGGGCGTTGACCAGCGCGGTCAGGAGGCCCAGCAGTGCCAGCAGCATCGCGAAGGCGGTGGGCAGCGACTGCGAGTAGAAGAAGTTCGTGAGCATCGTGAAGAAGCCCAGGAAGAAGATCACGAAGGCATCGCGCCTGGCACGCAGCTCCAGCGTCTTGAGCGCAAGGAGGATCACGATCAGCGTGACCCCGGCGTCGCGGCCCAGCAGCGTGCGATGCGTGGCGTAGGTGGCGACCAGCGTGACCGCGAGCAGGCCGGCGCGCCACCATCTGCTGGGCAGCGGCTTGGCCTGCACGGCCAGGACGCCGCGCCAGAACAGGACGATGGCAGTGAGGGTGCTGCACCACCAGGGCAGATTCGGGACCTGGGGCAGCAGGATGAGCGCGATCACGCCGAGCAGGAAGAGGGTGTCTCTGGCTTCCCGGGGCAGCGATTGGAGCTTGGTCAACATAAAGCCAGCACCTCCAGGCACCGCCGCTTGTGCGCCTCCCCCTGAGAAGGCGCAACCACCTTGCCGCCCACCCGCAACCCGTAATCCACGCCCAACCGGTCCGCCATCAGCACCCACGCGCAAAGCCGCGACAGCCGCGCTTCCCAACCGGGCAGGCCGGCAGATTGCGCGTCCAGCCACAGCTCCTGCCGCTGCGCCTGCTGCGTGTCGCGGCTCACGAGTTCTTCCGAGCCCGTGGCCTGCGCCCGCGCCGCGCGCTTCCACACCACGAGCTTCAGCGGGTCCCCGCGCCGATATGCGCGCACCCCGTCGTACTCGCCGGCCACGTTCGCGCGCAGCATCGACGCCGCCGCCTGCCCGGCCAGGGGTTCGCCGGGCGGCAGCGGCGGCGGGTTCGGCTCGGGGGCCGGGTAGACCAGCACCTGCGAGGCCGGCCGCCACACCGTCCAGACGCGAAAGGTGCCCAGCGGAAAACGGGTTTCGGCCGTGAGCGTCGGCACCGGATGCAGACCGCGGCGTTCGGGCTTGAAGGCGACCTCGACCGTTGCGCTGCCCTCGGCCGGCACGTCGCTCCACGACCATTGCCCGCTGTGACGCACGGCCAGTCCGATGCCGTAGCGCGTGCTGCGCCGGGCGTTGTGCAGCACCACGCGGAACACGGCGGCCGCACTCGCATAGCGCGGATCGGGCGTCATCAGGCGCAGCGCGAGCCCGCGCAGGGTGGCATGGCACACATACATGCCGACCGCCACGCTGCCGGCCAGCAGGAAGGTCAGCAGATAGCCGAGGTTGAGCTGGTAGTTGATCGACGCGATCAGCAGCAGCAGCAGCGTGGCGCCCAGCATCCAGCCCGCGGGCGTCGGCACGATATAGACGTTGCGCTGCGTGAGCTCGAGCGTGTCCGAAGGCGGCCGGCGCGAGAGAAACCAGCCGTCGATGCGCGAGCGAAGCGGCGCCAGCAGTTTCACGGCAAGGGGACTGCGGCGGTCATGGCGCGCACCTGCTCGACCGCGCCGCGGCCCGCATCGCCGAGCGGCGTGAGCCGGTGCGCGATGGTTTGCGGCAGCACGGCCTGCACGTCGTCGGGCGCCACGTAGTCGCGGTTGGCCAAGAGCGCCTGCGCCTTGGCGGCGCGCAGCACGGCGATGCCGGCGCGCGGCGAGAGCCCCTGCAGGAACCAGCGGCCCGAGCGCGTCGCGGCGATCAGGTCCTGCACGTAGTTCAGGAGCGGCTCGGCCGCATGCACCTGCAGCACGCGCTGCTGCAGCGCCGTGAGTTCACCCGCTGTCAACAAGGCCGGCAGACCCGCGAGCATTTCGCGCCGGTCGGCGCCGGCCAAGAGTTCGCGCTCCGCCGCGCGGTCGGGGTAGCCCAGCGAGATGCGCATCAGAAAACGGTCGAGCTGCGACTCGGGCAGCGCGAAGGTGCCCAACTGATCGTGCGGGTTCTGCGTCGCGATCACGAAGAAGGGCGTGGGAAGAGGGCGGGTTTCGCCTTCCACCGTGACCTGCTTCTCCTCCATCGCTTCCAAGAGCGCGCTCTGGGTCTTGGGGCTCGCACGGTTGATCTCGTCGGCCAGGAGCACCTGGGCAAAGATGGGCCCGGGGTGGAACACGAAGGCCTGCTGTCCGCGGTCGTAGATCGCCACGCCGGAGAGATCGCCCGGCATCAGGTCGGCCGTGAATTGAACCCGCGAGAACTGCAGGCCGAAGGTGTGCGAAAGCGCGTGGGCGAGGGTGGTCTTGCCGACGCCCGGCACATCCTCGATCAGCAGGTGACCGCCGGCCAGGAGGCAGGCCACGCAGTCGCGCACCTGTGCCTCTTTGCCCACGATCACCGTGTTAAGCTGGCCGAGCAAACTGGCGAGCTTCGCGGCAACGTCCATTTTTGTATCCATATGCAAACAATACCGTAAAGCCCTGCGGCCCTACGCTGCATGAGGCTACGACGTGATCGATCCATGGGCAAAACCGGCTATTTCACCCACCGCGACTGCTGGAAACACGAGATGGGCGCGGGGCATCCCGAATGCCCGGAGCGGCTCGATGCGATCGAGGACCGGCTGCTTGCAACCGGCGTCGCCGACGCGCTTGAACGCGCAGAGGTGCCGCTGGCCACGCTGGAGCAGATCACGCGGGCGCACAGCGTCGAACACCTGGAACTCCTCGAGGCGCTGAGCCAGCGGCTGATCGCCGACGCCCCGGCCGGCGGCCCGCGCTACGCGCAGCTCGATCCCGACACCGCGCTCACGCGCTTCACCGTGCTCGCTGCCCGCCGCGCCGCCGGCGCCGCCATCGCCGCGACCGACGCGGTGATCGCCGGCGAGCTGGACAACGCCTTCTGCGCCGTGCGGCCGCCCGGCCACCATGCCTGCCGCGACAAGGCGATGGGCTTCTGCTTCCTCAACAACGTCGCGATCGCGGCGCGCCATGCGATCGAAGAACATGGCCTGGAACGCGTCGCGATCGTCGATTTCGACGTCCACCACGGCAACGGCACCGAAGACATCCTGAGCAACGACCCGCGCGTGCTGATGGTGGGCTTCTTCCAGCATCCCTTCTATCCGTACAGCGGCACCGACCATCCGGCGCCGAACATGCTCAACCTGCCGGTGCCGGCCTATACCAAGGGCATGGACGTGCGCGAGCTGATCGAGGCCTGCTGGATGCCGCGGCTCGACGAATTCAAGCCGCAGATGATCTTCGTGAGCGCGGGTTTCGACGCCCATCGCGACGACGACCTGGGCCAGCTCCGGCTCAACGAGAACGACTTCGCGTGGATCACCGAGCGTGTCCGCGACGTGGCGCGACGCCATTCCCAGGGCCGCATCGTGTCGATGCTGGAAGGCGGCTACAACCTCGATGCGCTCGCGCGCAGCGTCGAAACGCACCTGCGCGTGCTGGCTGATCTCTAGGGCAGCCCCTAGGATGGATCTCAGCGCCTTCACTCAGCGCCTCGGCCAGATCGACGCGCGCAGCCTGTGGATCGAACTTGCGGCTCTGGTCGGCTGCGTGGCGCTGGCCTGGGCGGTCTGCCGCTGGTTCGGCCGCGACCAGCCCAAGGATTCGATCTGGTTCGGCGAGCGCACCTTCGACGGCCTGCTGTTCCCGCTGCTCGCACTGCTCTTGACCGATCTGGCGCGCCGCTTCGTGCTCGAGTTCCAGCCGGTGCTGGTGCTGCGCATGGCGGTGCCGGTGTTCCTTTCGCTCGCGGCCATCCGCCTGTTCGCGCGCGTGCTCAGGGCGGTGTTCCCGACCTCGGCGCTGATCCGCCTGGTCGAGCGCACGATCTCGTGGATCGCATGGATTGCGGCGGTGCTCTGGATCGTCGGCCTGCTGCCCGCGGTGCTGGCCGAGCTCGAGAACATCACGCTGGCCTTCGGCAAGACCCGCGTCAGCCTGCGCACCATCCTGGAAGGCATCCTGTCGGCCGGCCTCGTGCTCGTGATCGCGCTGTGGATCGCCTCGACGATCGAGAAGCGCATCTTGCGCACCTCGGTGACCGACCTGTCGATGCGCAAGGTCGCGTCGAACGCGATCCGCGCCTTCCTGCTCCTGATCGGCCTGCTGTTCGCCTTGTCGGCGGTGGGGGTCGACCTGACGGCGCTCTCGGTGCTGGGCGGCGCGCTGGGCGTGGGCCTCGGCTTCGGCCTGCAGAAGCTGGCCGCCAACTACGTGAGTGGCTTCGTGATCCTGCTGGAGCGCTCGATCCGCATCGGCGACAACGTCAAGGTCGACGGCTTCGAGGGCCGCATCACCGACATCAAGACACGCTACACGCTGGTGCGGCAGGGCAACGGGCGCGAGTCGATCGTGCCGAACGAATCGCTGATCACGAGCCGGGTCGAGAACCTTTCCGTGTCCGACCTCAAGTTCAACATCACGACCAGCATCGTGGTCGGCTACGACAGCGACGTGGCGCAGGTGCAGGCCATCTTGTGCGATGCGGCCGCCGCGCAGGCGCGCGTGCTGAGCGATCCCGCGCCGGTCGCATTCCTCGTCAACTTCGCGCCCGACGGGCTGGAGTTCAGCCTCAACTTCTGGATCGCCGATCCCGACAAGGGCAAGGACAACGTCCGCTCGCCCATCAACATCGCGATCCTCGAGGGCCTGCGTGCCGCCGGCATCGACATTCCGTACCCCCAGCGCGTGCTGCGCGTCGAATCGCTGCCGCCCGGCGTTTCGGCGCCTGAGGCGGCTCGCCTATAATCGCAAAAAAAAGCACGATCGTTCTTTTTCTTCGCGCCCCGCGCCAGGTGATTGAAATGAACAGCTCGCGCGGAGGCCGGCGCCTAAAATCTCCGGTTCCCCTGCACCCCCGGTTTCGCAATTCAATGGAGTCAAGCCAATGAAGGTCCTGGTCCCCGTCAAGCGGGTCGTCGATTTCAACGTGAAGGTGCGCGTCAAGAGCGACGGCACCGGTGTGGACATCGCCAACGTCAA